>CAWFNI010000019.1:0-215506 GCA_963817085.1 Candidatus Acidiferrales bacterium | reverse complement strand
AAATATTGCGCAGGCAGAAGCCCTGGCGAAGGCCCTGGGTGCAGAGATCGCCGCCTCACGGCCCATTTGCGATGAAGGCTGGCTGCCGATGGAGCGCCAGATCGGCAGTTCGGGACAGACCGTGGCGCCGAAACTTTACCTGGCCTTGGGAATCAGCGGCGCAATCCAACACGTCGTCGGGATGAAGGGCTCGCGGACGATTGTAGCCGTGAACAAAGACCAGAACGCGCCCATTTTCGAGATCGCCGATTACGGCATCGTGGCGGACATCTTTGAAGTAATGCCGGCGCTCACGGAAGAACTGCAAAAAACAAAGGGTTGACTCCCTCACCGCCAAACGGATGTTTGATAGAATCTGCGTATGAGCATGCAACGGGAGCAGTTGGAAGCGGATGTACTTATCGTGGGGGCGGGGCCCGCCGGCCTGAGCTGTGCGCTGCATCTGGCCAATCTCATCCAGAAGCACAATGCGAGTGGAGCCAAGCCTGAGCTGTCCGCCGAAAATATCTATGTGCTGGAGAAGGGGCGCGAACTCGGCGCGCACCAGCTTTCCGGCGCGATTATGAATCCCAAGGCTCTTGCGGAACTCGTTCCAGATTTCGAAAAGAGTGCGCCTCTCGATACGCCAGTGACGGATTCGGCTACACTCGTCTTCACGCAAAATTCTTCTTATCGGTTTCCGGTCACGCCACCCCCATTCAATAACAAGGGGAACTACGTCATCTCCCTGAGCAAGCTCGTGAAATGGATGGGCGGCCTGGTCGAAGCGGCCGGCGTCAATGTGTTTAAGGAGTTCGGTGGCGCCGAGTTGATTTACGAAGGGGATGGAATTGCCGGTGTCATCACGGAAGACAAAGGTGTCGACAAGAACGGCAAGCCCAAGGACAACTTCACCCCCGGATATGAACTGCGCGCCAAGGTGACGGTGCTGGCGGAAGGCACGCGGGGTTCGCTTACAAAGAAGCTGGTGGCCAAGAACAAACTCGACAACATCAATCCGCAAACCTACGGAATCGGAATCAAGGAGTTGTGGGAAGTCCAGCCGGGAAAGATGAAACCAGGGTATGTGGCGCACACACTGGGCTGGCCGCTTTCTACGAAGACCTATGGTGGCGGCTGGATTTACGGCCTCTCGAATAATCGCGTATCGATCGGCTTGGTGGTCGCTCTCGAGTATGCTGACCCGCAATTCGATCCTCATGCTGCCTTCCAAACCTGGAAAACTCATCCATTCCTGAGCAGCCTGCTCGAGGGTGGAAAACTGGTGCGCTACGGCGCGAAGTCGCTGCCCTATGGCGGCTGGTATGCCATGCCGCGGAATTATCTGGACGGCGGGCTGGTCGTCGGCGATTCGGCCAGTTTCCTCGATTCGCAGCGCCTGAAGGGTGTTCACCTGGCCATCAAGAGCGGGATGCTCGCGGCAGAAGCGGCTTTCGAGGCTCTGAAGGTAGGGGACACGTCCGCAAAGACCCTCGGGCTCTATAAGGAAAAAATCGATCGCAGCTACATCAAGGAAGAGCTCTGGAAAGTGCGCAACTTCCACCAGTCCTTTCACAATGGCTTGCTCGAAGGGTTTGTGCTCACCGGGTTGCAGCAGATTAGCGGCGGACGCGGTCTGACGGACCCCATGCATGCCCGCGCGGGCCACGAGGCCTACAACCAGATTCATGGCAGGTCCGCGCCGGAGCGCTTCAAAGGAGATGGCAAGCTGACCTTTGACCGCCTGACCGACGTCTATCATTCGGGAACGCGCCACGAAGAGGATCAACCCTGCCATCTCAAAGTTCGGGACCTGAATATCTGCTCAACGCGTTGCGCGGAAGAGTACGGGAACCCTTGTCAGTACTTTTGTCCCGCTGCCGTTTACGAAATGGTGAAAGAGGGCCAAGGCCTGAAACTGAAAATCAGCGCCGCCAATTGTGTTCACTGCAAGACATGCGATATTGCGGATCCCTACCAGATCATCGATTGGACGGTTCCCGAGGGCGGCGGTGGGCCGAATTACGAAGGAATGTAGGGCCGTCTTCCCTTTCACAAGCGTGCAAAAACCTGGGCGTGCCCTTCCGCAGACGCGCGACCCGCCCCCTCGGCCCGCAATTTCCTTTACGAACTCGGCGACCAAATCTTGTGGAAGAACGTGCGGACGCGATCCCACGTAGACGCCTCCGCAGTTCTCTTCGCCATTTCTGTCTTCTGCGGGTTCAGCGGCGGAGGAGCGGCTTGCGCGACCACAGGGTCTCCTTCGACTTTTCCCTGGAAAATCAGCGTAGGCCGCACCCGCGCGCGGCGCACCAGAATGATGAGATTGGGATCATAGTCCTTTTGCACTTTGGAATTTGCGTCGTAACGTAACGGCGGCATGAACACTTGGTAGATCGGCTCTTCATTTTCCGCGGGGGCTGGCGGATTTGCGGCGGGCTTCGCTTCGGCAGCCTTCCGCTTGAGCTCTTCGGAGGATGCCAGGCCGCTAATCTCGGTAGCAACGCCAGATGGAATCGTGGTCACCTGAAGCTCGCAGCCGCACCGCCCCGCCGTGTTCCGCAGGCTCTCCAGCTGTCCATTTGTCAGCGACACATCCCCACCCTGAGGAACCAGCAGGCTCTGCCCGGTCAATTGCTGCTCAATACGGACGGCGCCCGTGCCGGCCCGAATGCACATGCTGCCAGCAGCATCGAGGCCGACGAGAATATCCTGCGGTCCATCTCCGATGGCGATGGGATGCGCCTGAATCTGCGCCGTATACACCATCAAGGTGGGTTGTCCGTCGATGTGCGCGTGAATCGTGCCGCTCTCCAGGGCGATGGTGAGCGCGCCGCCGGACTTCAGCACGGAAAAGTGCGCGGGTCCACAAATGGTGATATTCCCGCCTTCCACGAGGTCAATGTGCGCTTGGCCGGATTTGACCTGGACTTCGCTGCCACTTCGCAGGAGAGTTTTCACCTGGCCGTTTGTGGTTTCCACGCTCATGGGTCCCTGAACGGAAATTGCTTCGCCTTCGATCGACCCAACGGCATCGGTAAGCAGCGGGTTGTCAGGCTGGCCGGCCCAAAGGCGGTCCACGGAGCCAGTAGGAAAGCCCACTACAAACAAAATGGTAGCGAAGCGCCACAACCACCTGGATATTAGGAATTGCGCCAAACCGATGGGCTCCTTCATGCGCAGCAAACCAGCAACCCTTCTATACTATATGAAGATGGAAACCGCGGAAAAGCGTAGCGAAGAAACCCAGGAGGCCATCAGCCCGCACTACGACACCCGCCTGCCCAAACTGCCCTGGCACCGGCGCATTCAGATTCCCATCATCGCAGCCGTGGTTTACAGCATCATTCGCGTGCTGGGTCCCACGCTTCGCTTTGAGGTCCTCGGTCAGGCGATGGTGCGGGAAAGGTGGGCCACAAAACAGCCCTGCATCTGGGCGTTCTGGCACCGCTGCATCATTCCCATCTCCTGGTACGCGCGAAACCGCGGCATCGTGGTCATGAATACGACCGCCTTCGACGGGCAATGGACGCGCAAAGTGATTGAGTGGCTGGGATTCGGCACCGCGCAGGGAAGTTCTTCGCGCGGCGGACTGCGAGGTTTGGCGGTGATGGCCAAGCGGGTCGAGGAAAGAATGGATTGCGCCTTCACTATCGATGGGCCGCGTGGGCCCAGATACGTCGCCAAGGTTGGCCCGATCCTGCTGGCGCGCATGACGGGAATGCCGATTATGTTATTTCACGTCGGCGTGGACCGCGGGAAAACATTCCAGAAGACCTGGGACCATTTTTGTCTGCCGTCGCTCTTTGCCCGCGCGGTCATGGTGGGAGCGCCGCCGATTTACGTGCCCCAGGATGCGGATTCCGAAATGATCAAGGCAAAGCATGAGGAAATGCAGAAGGAATTGGAGCGCGTGCGGGATATTGCCGAGGGTTGGTTCGCCTTTACGGAAGAGCAGCGCGATCGCTACCGAGCGGGGATCGGTCCTTGAACTGAGGCTCCCCAACAACCGGCAGGGAATTCACGCAAGCCTTCGCGTTTGATAAGCGCAATCCTTGGAATTGTTTTGTGCAACGCCCGATCTGCCGATCAGGCCGGTTCGTGTCCTGACAGTTTAATTGCCGTCGCGTTCGCCAAGCTTCACGGGAATATCCAGCTTCTTGCCGCCGCGATAGAGAGTAATCGTCAAGGTGTCCCCGGGACGCTTGCGGTTCAGGATCACGTTGATGTCGAACTGGTTGGAGACCTTCTGGCCATCCATCCCTACGATCACGTCTCCGCCAATTACGATGCGGCGCATACCCGCCTGAGCGACCTTGTCTCCGCCGTGTATTCCGGCTACCGCGGCCGGACTGCCTTTGGTAGTCTGTTCGACCAGCAAGCCCTCCTGCACAGGAAGATCCAGCGCTTCCGCCAACCATCCCGCCACCGGAATGGTCTGCACGCCGAGATATGCGCGGCGGACTTTCCCTTCGGTCATAAGATCATTGGCGATCATCTTTGCAGTGTTGATCGGGATGGCAAAGCCAATGCCCGCAGTTGTGCCTGAAGGAGTGTAGATGGCCGAATTGATTCCGATGACCTCCCCGTGCGTGTCAATCAGCGGTCCGCCGGAGTTGCCGCGGTTGATCGAGGCATCGGTCTGGATCGCTTCATCGATAAAGGTGGTGTCGCTGGTCTGCACCGTGCGGCCGAGGGCGCTCACGACTCCCGTGGTCAGTGTGGACTGAAAGCCGAAGGGGTCGCCGATGGCCAGCACTTTCTGGCCAACTTGCAGCGTGGAAGAGTCGCCCAGGGTTAAGGCGGCCAACTGTTTTCCTTTTGGATCGATCTTTACCAGAGCCACGTCGTTGCGCTGGTCGGCGCCGATAAATTTGGCGGGATAGCGGGTCTTGTCTCCCAGGATAACTTCGATGGATTGTGCGCCTGCTACCACATGGTAGTTGGTCAGAATGTAGCCGCGCGGATCAATCACGAAACCAGAGCCTGCGCCTTCGACGGGAACCGGATCCATGAAAAAGTCATATTCCGTTGCCTTGGTCAGGATGTTCGCGACGGCCGGAGAGGCCTGCCGGTAAATCCGCACATTGGTGGACTCTTCTTCCGTCAAGCGTTCATCGTGCTGCTTGCCCGTTATTGTCTGAAGAGAGTCTCTCGGGGTCGCGGCGACGCGGCGAGCTTCCACGTCTCGCGCCTGCCGTGGACCGTAGCGTGCCCCTACCCAAAAAGCACCCAGCACCAGAATCAGGGCCATCAAGATGAGCCGCACCCGGCTCGAGTCAGTTCCAGGTTTCATATCTGCCATCCCTCTTCCTACCGCCATGTGAATAGTATAAGGAAATTCCGTTGCGGGTTCACGAAACCCGGGAATGGCACAGGAAATCCTAGGCTGCGAGTGAGGCAGACGGGAGAGAAAGGAAGCGAAAAGGCGCGCTTACGCGGCGATGGAAACGACTTTTGATTTACGCCGAGACTTGCTCGACTGTTCGGCCAATTCCCGCTCGGCGTTCAGCCAATCCTCCATGGGATCGCCGGGGGTGCAGCCGCGTTCCAGGTAGATGTGATATGCCCGAAGCGCAATTTCATCGTAAGTGGGGGCGGTTGCGGATTTTTTTGTCTTCTTGGAGGCTCCCGAGGTTGCGGCCTTCGTTTTCGCCATAACTTTACTCCTTCAAACTGCTCCCTTTATTGTAGGCGGCACTCCGGGTATGCCGCATGCATAAAGTATGCCTTGCGTGCTGTTTCGGATACGCCGGAAAAAACTGATAGCAAGCAGAAAAGAAGTATATTGATGAGTGTCGTGCCGCCAGAGAACCAAATGTGGTGCGAATGGCGAGAAAAAACGGCCCGCGGGAAAAGGCGGGCCGTTCGCATTCGTGAATTGCTGGTTCAGGCGACCGTGATTTCCTTGGCCAGGTACACATCCTGAATGGTGTTCAGGAGCTTCGCTCCCTCGGCCATCGGCCGTTGGAACGCTTTGCGGCCACTGATGAGCCCCGTCCCGCCCGCGCGCTTGTTGATCACTGCGGTGGCGACAGCTTCTTCGAAGTCGTTGGCACCGGAAGCGCCACCGGAATTGATCAGTCCCGCTCGGCCCATGTAGCAGTTGGCCACCTGGTAGCGGGTCAGATCAATCGGGTGATCGCTGCAAAGGTCGGTGTAGATGCGCTTGTCGAATTTACCGTAGCTGGAGTCCCCGAGGTTCAGAGCCTGATAGCCGCCGTTATTTTCCGGCAGCTTCTGCTTGATGATGTCGGCCTGGATGGTCACGCCGAGATGGTTGGCCTGTCCGGTGAGGTCGGCGGAGACGTGATAATCCTTGTCCTTCTTGAACGCGGAGTTGCGCAGGTAGCACCAGAGCACGGTGGCCATGCCCAGTTCGTGAGCATGGGCGAAAGCCTGGCTGATCTCGATGATCTGGCGGCTGCTCTGGTCCGAGCCGAAGTAGATGGTCGCGCCAACAGCCGCGGCGCCCATGTCATAGGCTTCCTGAACGGTGCCAAAGAGAATTTGATTGAACTGGTTGGGATAGGTCAGCAATTCATTGTGATTGATCTTCACAATGAAGGGAATCTTGTGCGCGTACTTTCGCGCCACCGAGCCCAGAACTCCAAACGTGGACGCCACGGCGTTGCAGCCGCCTTCGATCGCGAGTTTCACGATGTTCTCGCCATCGAAATAATCCGGATTCTTTGCGAAGCTTGCCCCGCCGGAGTGCTCAATCCCCTGGTCAACCGGCAGGACCGACATGTACCCCGTCCCGGAAAGCCGGCCGGTGAAAAAGAGCCGGTGAAGATTATTGAGGACGCGAAGATTGCGATCGGAGGCGGCGTAGACGCGGTCGATGAAGTCCGGGCCGGGAAGTTGCAGCCGCTCCTTGGCTATTTTGGGAGACTTGAAGCCGAGGAGCGATTCAGCCTTTGCACCCAAGAGTTGTTCGATTGCACTGGTAGTTGCCGTTGCCATGTTTTCTCCTAGTTAGTTGCGAATTCCCGTTGCCAGCATCGAGCCGGCGGCCTGGTCCACCAGCCAAAGCAATTTGCCATTGACCGGTTGAATGAGCTGGGCCGGAAGCTGCTCCGGCTCGTAAGGGCCTTCCAGGACCGCTTTCAAGGCCGGAGCCTTGTCTGCGCGGGTTACCAAAAAAAGCAGGCGATTCGCTTGATTGACGGCAGGAGCGGTGAGCGTGATGCGTTCGGTGAACAGCTTACCGATCCAGTTGCGAACCACAATCCGATTGGCGGCGTGTAACGCCCGGGTGCCGGGGAAAAGCGAGAGCGTGTGGCCTTCATCGCCCATGCCAAGGAGCACCAGGTCGAAGCGAGGGTACTCGCCATCCTTCAGCTTAAAGTATGCGCGAAGTGCCTGTTCATATTCCAGTGCTGCTTTCTCAGCGTCCGGGTATTCACCCCTGATCCTCGTGATATGTTCCGGTTTGACCAGGCCTTTGGAAAAAAGCGCCTCATTCGCCATGCGAAAATTGCTGTCCTGGCTGTCCGGGACAACATGGCGCTCGTCGCCGAAAAAGAAATGAATTCTCTCCCAAGGCATCTTTGAATGAAATACGGGATCGTCTCCCAGCAAGGCATAAAGAGCTTTCGGGGTGGACCCGCCGGAGAGCGAAACACAGAAGGACCCTTTTCGCTCGACGGCCTCAGTTGCGGACTTAAGGAACTCCTCGGCGGCGCGGCGCGTAATCGCCGCGGGATCCGGCAAGATGAGAACTTCACGCGCGGCAGGTGCGGTCATAATGCGGTTCCGGCCCGATTGACGACCCCGGGAGCGGCGATGCGGCCCCGCTCATCCAAGTCCGCTTCGCCGATGCGCCGCCAGGCGCGTCCGTCGCGCTCGAGTAACTCTTCCGCCTCGACCGGTCCCCAGGAACCAGCCGCATAATTCGGAAAACCACGGGCCGGCAGTGCGTGCCACACATCCAGAATCGGCTGAATCACGTTCCAGCCGGCTTCGACCATGTCCGACCGCTGGAAGAGCGTGGCGTCTCCGGCCATGCAATCGCGCAACAAGCGCTCATAACCGGTGCCGTGCTCTACACCGAAATAGGTTTTGTAGTCAAAATCCATGTTTACCAGGCCGAGCCGCATGACCGCGCCAGGAACTTTTGCGCCAAAGCTGAGAGAGATGCCTTCGTCTGGCTGGATGTGAATAACCAGGCGATTGGTCTCGATATTCTTTACTGCCGTGTTGCGGAACAGCACGAAGGGCGTGCGCCGGAACTGGATGACGATCTCCGTGGCCCGCAGCGCCAGGCGCTTCCCGGTGCGGAGATAGAAGGGAACTCCGGCCCAGCGCCAGTTATCGATTTGCAGCTTCAGGGCAACAAAAGACTCCGTGTTGGAGTCTTGCGCGACATCCGGTTCCCCGCGATACCCGATGACGCGTTCACTCTCCACGATTCCTTCGCCGTACTGTCCCCGAACCATGTTGGTTAAGACTTCCTCGGGGCTCAGCGGTTGAATGGCATGGAGCACTTCCGCCTGCTTGTTGCGGACTTCGTCGGCGTCGAAAGAGATGGGAGGCTCCATTGCGGTCATGGTGAGCAGCTGGAAGAGGTGGTTGGGCACCATGTCGCGCAGCGCCCCCGCAGTCTCATAGAATCCGCCGCGATGTTCGACGCCAACCGTTTCGGCGGCCGTGATCTGCACGTGATCGACGTAATTTCGGTTCCAAAGCGGCTCGATGATGTTGTTTGTGAAACGAAACACCATTACGTTTTGCACCGTCTCTTTGCCCAGGTAATGGTCGATCCGGTAGATCTGTTTTTCGAGAAGGGTTTTCTTCAAGCCGGCGTTCAACTGGCGCGCAGATTCCAGATCGTGGCCAAACGGTTTTTCGACGATCACCCGGGTCCAGTGGCCATTTTCTTCGTTTGTCAGCCCGGCGGCGCCCAGCTGGTCCACAATCGGCGCGAAAAATCGCGGCGCGACAGCAAGATAAAAGAACTTATTTCCACCCGTGTTATGGGCTTTGTCCGCCTCGGCAATCTGCTTATCCAGGCGTTTGAACGCTTCCGGGTCCTGAAAATCTCCCTTCACAAAGTAGATCCTCTGAGCGAGTTCCTCCCACATTTTCAGGTCGATGGGATCGGGGGCGAACTTTGGCATCTCCTCCCCGAGCGTTTTGCGGAAAGATTCCGTGTCCAGGTCGTTTACAGCGAATCCGACAATCGCAAATTGCCTGGAAAGAATGCCCTCCTGGGCCAGATTCAGAAGCGCCGGTATGAGCTTCCTTTTAGTCAGATCCCCGGTGGCCCCGAAAATGACCATCACACAAGGTCCGGCGGCGTTGGCAATTTCCACGTGATTCGTGCTCATGGAGCGATGTCCTGTCTTCGGGTCGTTGAAGCTGCGGGTGAGGCTTCAGTGACCGGATTTCTTCTCGACGTGTCCGCCAAACTGGAAGCGCATGGCGGACAGAACCTTGGCCGCAAAATCATCTTCGCCCCGCGAAGTAAATCGCTGGTACAGGGCCGCGCTTAGCACGGGAGCGGGCGTGGTGGATTCAATTGCCGCCAAAATGGTCCAGCGGCCCTCGCCGGAATCTGAGACCCGGCCGGAGAAACGTTCGAGCGTCGGCTGGTCGAGCAGGGAAATGGCCGTGAGGTCCAGCAGCCACGAAGCCACCACGCTGCCTCGCCGCCAAACTTCCGTAACGTCCGCGAGATTGAAGTCGTACCGGTAGTGTTCTGGATAGCGCAACGGAGTCGTCTCCGCGTCGGCTTCACGGTGAGAGTGCCCGACGTTCGCGTGTTTCAGAATGTTCAGACCTTCTGCATACGCCGCCATCAGACCGTACTCGATGCCGTTGTGAACCATCTTTACGAAGTGGCCGGCGCCAGACGGTCCGCAGTGGAGATAACCCTCTTCGGCGGTTCCAGAAGCCTCTTCCCGGCCCGGCGTGCGTGGAATGTCTCCGCGACCGGGTGCCAGGGTTTTAAAAATGGGGTCGAGGTGCTGAACAATGGTGGTTTCTCCGCCAATCATCTGGCAGTAGCCGCGCTCCAGACCCCAGACGCCGCCGCTGGTGCCCACATCGACATAGTGAATCCCCCTCGCCGAAAGTTCCGTGGCGCGCCGGATATCGTCGATGTAATAAGAATTGCCGCCATCGATCAGCATGTCGTCTTTGGAAAGCTTGGGAACCAGCTCGGCAATCGTCGCATCCACCACCGCCGCAGGGACCATCAGCCAGATCGCGCGCGGTTTCTGCAGCTTCGCAATAAACTCATCGATGGTGGTCGCTCCTGTGGCACCCTCCGCGGAAAGTTGCTTCACGGCATCCGCGCTGCGGTCAAACACCACGCACTTGTGCCCCGCCTTTTGCAGCCGGCGCACCATGTTCGCGCCCATCCTGCCCAGACCGATCATGCCAAGTTGCATTGTTTGCGTTCCTCCGAGGAGTTTTGAATCTTCCAGTGACCCGGATCAGTCGCGTGCCCATCCAGGAAAAGTAGAAATAGAATCAGCTGCCGGGCAGGGCTAACGGACGCCGGCGGACTTGTCCGTGGCGTCGAGCAAAGTTTTGAACGCATCGGCGAATAATTTCACGCCGTCCGCAAGAAGCTTGTCCGTTATTTCCTTCATGGAAATCCCCGCTTTGCCCAAGTTTTCCATGATCTTCGCGGCCCCGGCGAGGTCCTCCGTCAAGCTTTTGCGCAGTTTGCCGTGCTCGCGGAACGCATCGAACGTGGCGGGTGGAATCGTGTCCACGGTGTCCGCACCGATCAGCTCTTCGACATAGAGAACGTCCCGATACTTCGGGTTCTTTGTGCTGGTGCTGGCCCACAAAAGCCGCTGCGTCTGCGCGCCTTTTGCCGCCAGCGCCTTCCAGCGCGGGCCGCCGAAGAGTTCCTGATACTTCTTGTACGTGAGCTTGGCGTTGGCAATCGCGACTTTGCCCTCCACGCTTGCGAGCAGTTCCTTGGTCGTGCCTGTGGCGGTCTTGAGCAAGCCCGCAACCCTCGAATCGATCAGCGTGTCGATCCGGCTTACGAAGAAACTCGCCACACTCGCGCTATGGCTGACGTCCAGGCCCTTCAGCACGCGGGATTCCAGAGCGGCAAGAAACGCTTCGGCGACTTGTTCGTAAGCGGATTGGGCAAACAGCAGAGTGATATTGATGTTCAAGCCCTCTTCGAGAAGTTGGCGAATCGCGGGGATACCTTCAGGCGTGGCGGGAACCTTGATCATCAGATTTTCACGGCCCACGGCCTTCCAAAGCCGCCGCGCTTCCTCAAGCGTTCCCTTGGTATCATTCGCAAGGTACGGCGAGACTTCCAGGCTGACATAGCCATCCCGCCGATGAGTGGATTGATACACGGGCTTGAAAATGTCGCAGGCGTCCTGCACGTCACGGATGGCGATCTTTTCGAACAGGCCTTTGGCGTCCAGCGATTTTGCATCGGCGGATTGCAGAATGTCGTTGTACAACGCGCTGCCAGTGATGGCCTTTTCAAAAATGGAGGGATTGGAGGTCATGCCGCGCAATCCGTCCTGCTCGATCATCTTCTTCAGCCCGCCGCCGGTCAGGAGATCGCGGCGAATATAGTCCATCCAGGGCGATTGGCCGTACTCGAGCAATCCCTTCAGAGGATTGGTTCCGGCGGCGTTTGGAATGGTTACCGAGGTGGTCATAATGCTGCTCCTTTGCGGGCTGGAAAACCTCAATCGACTATTGTACGCCCCTGGGCTTCGGGCTTGAATTCAGATTTCAGCTTTTTAACATCTTCTGTTCGAGAGCTTGAACCTTTGCCAGGCGGCGAAGGTGGCGGTCCTCGTTCGTGAAATTTGCCGCGAGGTATGCTCGCACGATATCAGCTGCCAGCTTCTCTCCGATCACCCTGGAGCCCATCACCAGCACGTTCATGTTGTCGTGCTCAACGCCCTGGTGACCGGAATACGTGTCGTGGCAGACTCCGGCACGAATGCCCACCATTTTATTCGCCGCCACGCTGGCCCCGATGCCGCTGCCGCAGATCAGCACACCGCGTTCCACTCGACCATCGAGCACCGCGCGGCCTACCGCTTCCGCGAAATCCGGATAGTCGGACGGATTCTCATTGAATGCGCCGACGTCCAGCACAGTATGGCCGAGCGAGCGGATCAAGTCGCCCATGGCATTCTTCAACTGGAAGCCCGCGTGGTCGGAGCCGATGACAATTTTCATGGGAGCTTCACCTTCCCAGCGCTTCCTTGGCGGCGGCGACGACGTGCTCCGCTTCAAATCCAAATTTCTTCAGCAAATCCTTCAATGGGGCGGAGGCGCCAAACGAATGCATGCCGATCACCTGGCCCTTTAAGCCAACGTAACGCTCCCAGCCCAATGTGGAAGCCATTTCCACGGAGACTCGAGCGGTCACGCTGGAAGGCAGAACAGATTCCTTGTAGGCGGCGTCCTGCATTTCGAACAACTCCCAACATGGCATGCTCACGACGCGGGCCTTGATGCCCTCGGCTCTCAACTTTTCGTAGGCCGCGACCGCCAATTGCAGTTCCGAGCCGCTGGCCATCAGGATGACTTCCGGCTTGCCGCCTTCCGCGTCTGCCAACACGTAAGCCCCTTTGGCGACACCCGCTGCCGATGCGTATTTTGTGCGATCCAATGTCGGCATGGCCTGGCGGCTAAACACGAGAGTCGAGGGACCGTGAGTGTGCTGAAGCACTGCCTTATAGGCCTCGGTGACCTCGTTCGCGTCGCCCGGCCGGACCACCAGCATATTCGGCATGGCACGAAACGCCGCCAATTGTTCCACCGGCTGGTGCGTTGGCCCGTCTTCGCCAACCCCAATCGAATCGTGCGTGAATATGAAGAGAACGGGGATTTCCATCAGCGCGGCCAGGCGCATGCTCGCGCGCATGTAATCGCTAAAGTTAAAAAATGTGGCGGAGAACGCGCGCAGCCCGGTCAGGCACATGCCATTCGCGGCGGCACCCATGCCGTGCTCGCGCACCCCGAAGTGCACATTGCGCCCGGCAAATTCCACCGGGAAGAATTCCCCCGCCCCTTCGAATGTAAGATTGCTCTTATTGGACTTCGCGAGGTCCGCCGAGCCCCCCACCATCCACGGAATATTCTGAGCGAGCGCGTTCAGCACCTTGCCGGAGCTTTCGCGGGTAGCCATGCCCTTGGCATCGGCGGCAAACACCGGCAGGTTTTTGTCCCAGCCATCCGGCAGCTGCCTTCGCTGCATGCGGGCGAGCTGCTCGGCAAGTTCCGGATATTTCTTGGCGTACTCGCTGAACAGCACATTCCACTTCGCGTGGTTTTGGGCGCCTCGCGTGCCGATGCCTTCCTGGAAATGAGCGTACACGCCTTCGGGAACCAGGAATTTCGCGTCTTCGGGCCAGCCGTAATTTTTCTTGGCCAGCTTGATCTCCGCTTCCCCCAACGGTTCGCCGTGGGCCTCGTAGGAATCCTGCTTGTGCGGTGAGCCGTAGCCGATGTGACTGTCGATAACGAGAAGTGTCGGCCGGTCGTTGTGCTTGATGAATTCCTGGTAACCGCGCGAGAGCTGCAGCAGGTCGTTCGCGTCCGCGACTCTTGTCACGTTCCAGCCATAACCAACGAATCGTGTCATCACGTCCTCGCTGAACGACCAACTTGCCGGGCCGTCCAACGTGACGCGGTTGTTATCGTAAATCCAGCACAGGTTCCCGAGCTGCAGATGGCCCGCCAATGATGCGGCTTCCCCCGCAACACCTTCCATGATGTCGCCGTCTCCGCAAACGGCATACACCCGGAAATTGATAAGCTCGAATCCCGGCTTGTTGAAATGGGTTGCCATCCACTTTCCCGCGATGGCCATCCCGACGCTGTTGCCGACTCCCTGGCCCAGCGGTCCGGTGGTGGTTTCGACGCCCGTCGTTAAATGCGATTCCGGATGGCCCGGGGTGCGGCTACCCAACTGCCGGAAGCGTTTGATCTCGTCGAGCGAAACTGAAAGCTCTTTCTGCGCTTCACCCTTGGCATTGACGACGCGCACTCCCGCTAGATGCAGTGTGGAATAAAGCAGCATGGATGCGTGGCCGGCGGAGAGCACGAACCGGTCGCGATTGGCCCACAACGGACCCGCGGGATCGTAGTTCAGGAAATATTGCCACAGGGAATACACAACCGGAGCCAGACCCATGGGCGCGCCAGGATGCCCGGAATTGGCTTGTTGGACTGCATCAATCGAAAGTGTTCGGATGGTGTTGATACAAAGCTGATCGAGGTTCTGCTCGCTCACATTTTCTCCGGCGCGGGAGGCAGGCACCCGCGGTATGGCCTCAGGTGTTAGATGCTCCACCTGGAGAGAAGGCGACAGAATTGTACTGCAAAACGGAATCAGCCGTCCTGCCGGGCGTGATTCAGGGGAAGGGAAGCCGAGACAAGCAAAATGGTGCGGCTGGTCGGAGTCGAACCGACAACGGGGAAATCCCCAGCGGATTTTAAGCCCGCCGCGTATGCCAATTTCGCCACAGCCGCACCGGGCGTTTACGCGGCAATTCCAGAATACCATGCACCGCAGCAGGTGTCGCAGCAGATCAAATGCGCACTGCTCAGCGAGAGCCATGGCGCGCAAGTGATGGGCTGGATCTCTCCCGCACTGAATAGGAGAAACGTTTTAAGAAATTTGAAAAACAAACTGCAAGCCGGGAGCCTTTGGGAAGCCATCTAGGTGGTGACGGAGGCTGCAAAAGCCTCCTGCGCCGGTCTCGCCGCATCCCCGCCGCGCATTTGCAAGTCACACTGAATCAATACGTTAGTAGGGGTGTCGGGGCGTGACTTTAGTCACAGCCGCTTGTGACTTGCTCCCGTACTCTGGAGTCGAGACAGATGCCCATGGCAACCCAGACACCTCTTCCCCAACAAGCCGAAGTGTCAACGGCTCTATCCCAGGTGGCGACTTCTCCCGCGCCCTCCGCCAAATCGAAAAAGAAGTTGATCCGCAGGACCCAGGTAGACCGCTCGCAGCTTTATCGCCGGAGCTTTCAGGGAGCTTTTTTCCTCCTGAATTTGTGGCTCGGCGCGAAATTTTATTTCTGGGTGCGCCAATTTGAAGACGGCTGGATCAATTCTAATTTGCGCAGACCGGCGGGAGTGGAAGGCTGGTTGCCGATCGCGGGCCTGATGAACCTGAAATACTTGCTCCGGACCGGAACGATCCCGCGGGTGCATCCCGCCGCGTTGTTCCTGCTGCTCACATTTCTTTCGATGGCGTTCCTGTTCCGCAAAGCATTCTGCAGCTGGCTTTGCCCGATTGGAACAATCTCCGAATACTTGTGGCGCGCCGGCAAAAAAATGTTCAAGCGCAATTTTTATCTCCCGCGCTGGTTGGATTTGCCTTTGCGCGGATTGAAATATTTTCTGCTGGGATTTTTTCTCTGGGCCATCTCCACAATGTCTGTGACGGGCATCCGCGATTTCATGCTAAGCCCCTACGGATTGATCGCCGACGTCAAGATGCTGAATTTCTTTCGCCATATTGGCGAGACAGGGTTGATCGTCCTCGGCATCTTCGTTGTGGCTTCCGTGTTTGTCCCGAACTTCTGGTGCCGATTCCTTTGCCCGTATGGCGCTCTCCTCGGGTTAACCTCATGGCTGAGTCCCGCGCGTATCCGCAGAAACACGGATATTTGTATCGACTGCGCCAAATGTGCGAAGGCATGCCCATCAGCTCTGCCCGTGGACAAGCTCGTACAGATTCGCTCCGTGGAATGCACGGGATGTCTGGAGTGCGTCGCGGTCTGTCCCGCGCAGGATGCATTGGCCCTGAGCCTCCCGAAGCTCATCGCCACGAAACCGCAGCGCGCCGCCATCCCGGCTTGGGCCATGGCCGCGGGAATCGCCGTGCTATTCCTCGGAGTGGCAGGCTTTGCCAAAGCAACCGGCCACTGGGAGTCGGCGATCCCGACCAGCGTGTACGAAAGACTCGTACCAAATGCAGATCAGGCAGCGCATCCGATGCCGGGAAGGTAAACACAAATGAGTGCAGCACCGCAGCAACGTCAAAACCACATGACCAGCGCCGAAGTCGTCCGCCTGGGCGACTCCGTGAATTACCAGGAAGGCGCAGTGGTCAGCCGCACGCTCGTCAAACACCCGACCGGCACGATCACTGCTTTTGCCTTTGATGCCGGACAGGGCTTGAGTGAGCACACTGCCGCTTACGACGCGCTCGTTCAAATCATCGAGGGCAAAGCCGAAATCACCATTTCCGGTAAACCATTTCAACTGGAGGGTGGCGAAGCGATCCTCCTGCCCGCTAACCAATCCCATGCAGTCACAGCGCTCTCTCGCTTCAAGATGCTATTGACCATGATCCGCCCCTAACAAATAAGGATACAGACCACTTCGTGCATCCGGCTTCCATCACCCGCCCTGCTCCAGCCGGTGTGGTATAAGTGCCCTTTGCGATCCAGCGACGTGGTTCGTTCGTTGCACAGCTGGTCAGGAGCATTACCGTGAATAAGAAAGTCTGCACGATTGCCTTCGGGATGGTGTTGGCAGGTCTAATGATGCGAGCCCCTGCTCCCTCCGCCGCGCAATCTCCCGCGACGAGCAAAGGCCCCTCTCATTCCGCTGTGCGCGTCTGGCAAGACACCATCACTCTACCCACATACGAGGAAGGGCTGCCGGACGAAAATCCTCCCTTCGATCAGTTTGTCACCAACGGCCGGTACGACTACCCGTACACTATGCGGGAAAACCTGACCAACCACGTAGCTCCGCGGCAGTGGCGAGCCCTGAATCTTGAAAATGAATATTTGAAGTGCGTCATTCTGCCGGATCTGGGCGGCCATTTGTACCGCTGCCTCGACAAGCGCAACGGCGCGGACATGTTCTACGCAAATCCATCACTGAAATTTGCGCGCATTGCGTATCGCGGTGCCTGGGCTGCCTACGGCATCGAATTTAATTTCCCGGTTTCCCACAACTGGATGACTGCTTCGCCAGTCGATTTTTCGACCTCGACCGCGGCGGATGGCAGCGCATCGGTCTGGGTACGAAATATTGACCTGCCGTACGGGATGGAATGGTGCGTCGAGTTGACGCTGCGTCCCGGCCAGGCGGTGTTGGAACAAAAAACGACGCTCTACAATCCCGGCCGCGCGCGGCATCGCTTCTACTGGTGGACCAATGCCGGCGTGCAGGTCTGGGATGACACGCGGATCTTCTATCCGACGGAGTTCACGGTTTTTCATGGATTCACGGATCTGGACACCTGGCCTGTGAACCGCAATGGTGTTGATTTGAGCGTGGTAGGGAATCACAAGTACGGGCCGGTTTCGCGGTTCAGTTATGCGAGCAACGAGCCGTGGATGGCGGTGTATCACCCGAAGACGGATGCGGGTGTGGTGCACTATTCGACGCGAACGAATCTTCCGTCGAAGAAATTCTGGTCGTGGGGAAGCGATCCGGACGGGTTGGAGTGGCGGGAGGCCCTTTCTGACAATCACAGCGCGTACGTGGAAGTGCAGGCAGGATTGTTCCGCGATCAGGAGACGTACGGTTTTTTGGAGCCGCAGCAGAAAATCCGATTTAAAGAATATTGGATGCCGGTGCGGGAGTTGGGAGCTGTCGTGCGGGCGAACCCGGACGCGGCGCTGAGCATGGTGCGGAAAGATGGGATCGCATTCGCAGATCTGTTCCATCGATATGGGGTGAACGTATTTCGGGATTTTCCGAAGTCGAAATTGGAGGTTCTGGATGGGACGAAAATAATTGCGTCGGTGACAGTCTCGCTGGACCCGGGAAGACTTATCACAAAGTGATCGAGAATCTAACGGCCGATCAGAAGTACACGGTCACACTGACGGAGGAACAGCGGCAAGGTGATCTTGACGCACACGGACGGAAAGTACGACTTCACGCCGAAGTCAGAAGTGCCCAAGGAGTTGCCGCCGGCGTATGTGTACCCGCCGGTGGAAAAGCGGAGTGAGAGCGATTTTCTGCAGTTGGGAGACGAGCAGGAGCGAAATGGGAATGGTGCTGGACGCGCTGAAGACGTACCGCGAGGGGCTGAAGCGGTTCGACGGGGAGTGTGGAGTTGCATAAGGCGGCCGGGCGATTGAAAGTGGCGTTGAGGCAGTATGCCCCTGCGATTGCGGATCTTTCGCTTGTGATGGTGCGCGTGAGCAACGATCAGGAGGCTTCGTATTACCTTGGGCAGGCGTACGCTGGCGAGCGGAGAGCTGGACAAGGCGAGGCGGGCGTTCGAAGTCAGCGAGCAATACGGAACATTTCGCCCGGCGGTCGCTCTATGAACTAGCAGCGCTCGACGCTCGGAACGGCGAATTTGGCGAAAGCGCATGAAAAGTTGCTGACAGCCTATACGGAATTTCCGGATGCGGCGCGGCTGGCGGATATGGATGTGACGTTACTGCGTCTGCTGGGCGATATCGGGCGAGCGAAGACGCGTCTGGCGAAGTTGCGGGAATCGGATCCGGCAAATTCGTTGTTGCGGTATGAGGCAACGCGGCTGGGTACCGATGGATGCGGCGCTTTGGGAGCATCTGGCGGCCGATCCGTCCCGAATCCTCGAGATTGCGGTGTCGTATATGCATTTCGGATTTTATGCGGAGGCGGCCGAGATGCTGGGGCGAAAATATCCGCGATGGGCCGGGTGTCGTGAGCGAACCGGGAATGCCGCGGCCGGAAGACGATCCGATGATTGCCTACTACCGGGGATATTGCCGCGAGACGTTGCGAAGCAGGACGGCAGCGCGGATTCTACGGCGGCGGCGAAGATGTCCAGCGACCTACATTTTTCCGAATCGGCCGGACTCGTTCGGCGTGCTGAAGCGCGCGATCGCGGTGAATCCGAACGACGCGAATGCCCATGCACTGCTGGGCGATTTGTATATGTCGGGCGGAATGGAGGACGAAGCGATGAAGGAATGGGGAGCGGCGCGCGGGATTAATCCGGCGCTTCCGGCGTTGCTGCGGAATATGGGCTATACCGCGTTGTATACGAAGCAATCTCCGGAGCGAGCGATTGAACTGTTTACGGGTGGAGTCAAATACGACCCGCAGAACGCCGAGAATTATCTGGGGCTAGAGCGCGCGCTCAAGGAAGCCGGCCGCTCGCCGCAAGAGCAAGCCACGGCGCTGCAGAGATTTCCGGGGCCGCATCCACCAGCGTTGCTGGTTTTTCAGTTGGCGCGGGATTTGGCGGATGCGGAACAATATGACGCCGCGGTGAAAGAATTGGCTGATCATTTCGTTTCGATGGAAGAGGGCGGGGCCAGCCGGCTGACGGTGTACCTGGAGATCAAGCTGAAGGAAGCAAAGGCGCTTACGCAGAAAAAACAGTGCCTGGATGCCAGGCAGATTGTGGGCAATCTAGGCAGCGCGGTGCCACAACTTTCGCTGACCACGGAAGAACTGTCGCAGGGGTTGCAGTCCATGGCGGTACGGGAAGCTACAGCAGCGATTGAGACGGCTTGCCCGAACTAAACGGCACCGGGACGCCTGGGTTCATGGCGTCAGTCGTGGCACCCGGATAGCGGAATCGAATGGCTGGGTACGAGGAAGCAGAACCATCCCGGGCAACAAAAAGGCGGTGCTGCTCGGCTGGGGGGAGGATGCAGCACCGCCTTGTCTACGGGATAAGGAACCCTGGGGAGGGTTTCCGTTCCCTTTGGAAAAATCAACCGCGAACCGTTAATACCGGACAAGTCGCCTTGGTGACCACGTTATAAGCGATGGTCAACGGTACATGCCCTGCCAGACTCTTTCTCGGCTTGGCGCCCATTACGATCAGGTCCGCCTTGCTTTCTTTCGTGGCGATCAGGATTTCTTCCACTGCCGATCCGAAGGTCACGCGAAATTCCGGTTTGCACCAATTTTCCGTGCCTGCGGGCATCAGCTGCTTCATGCGAACGATATTGATCTCCCGTTGGCGGGCCACGCTCTCCTCAGTGTAAGCAGCCGCGCTCTCAATGACGTGCAGGAGCGTGAGGTGGGCATTGTGTTCCTGCGCCAGGGAGAAGGCATGTGCCGCGGCCTTTTCCGCGCCAGTTCCAAAATCCGTGGCGAACAGGATGTGGTTCAGTTCGATTTCCTTCTTGCCATCGCCCCTGACGGCTGGACCGACCGTCAGCACTGCCGTATTCGCCTGCCGGAAGATCTCTTCGGCTACGGATCCAATCAGGATCTTCTGCACCTTTCCACGGCCATGAGTTCCGGCAACCACCAGATCAATTTCGTGCTCAAGGATGAGCTTCTCCAGCGTTGGCCAGACGTTTCCCTCTTCCAGCAGCACTTCGTGGGGCACGCCCCTCAGTTTCCCGGAGATCAGGATGTCGGTAATGCCCTCTTCGGCTGCCTGGCGCACTTTCTCATAAGTAGCCTGGGCGAGTTGTGGCTCCGCAAACTGGAATGGGTCGGGAGTGATCACATGTGTCAGATAAATCCGCGCGTCATAACGCCGCGCGAGCGCAATGGCATAATCGAGAGCCCGGTCGGACACTTCTGAAAAATCGGTCGTGACAAGGATCTTCGTCAGGGTTACCCGCTTGCTGATGTCGATTTTGGCCTTTTCCTTCGGTTCCGCAACCTGCGGCATGACTTCCTCCTCAAACCGATCCGCAATCCCTGCACGGTATCGACAAATTCATTTATGAGAAGATGCACGTCCCGTACCACACCGCTCTGCCGTTATTCATTCGAAACAAACACTTTGCCCAGGTTTTTTCCTGCGCGCGCCACGCACTGAGCCAACTTCCGCAAGTTTCTGCGTCGTATCACCTAACTGTGTGGGGAAAGAACAACTTGAGGGAATCTCTGCCGCGGTGAGCTGCTGAAAAGTCCAGCACAAAAACAAAGGCAGCGGCCAGCTTATTCAGAAGCCCGTTCTTCCGGGCGTTCGCGGTCGTTCCTACGACGCTTCGTTGTAGTCGCGCTGGCCGCTGCCAAAATCTTCATTGTGGGCGTCCCTTTTTACGACGGATCCTTTCGAGCCTTCACCGCGAGCCCGACCGTCCTAAAAGAGACGCCCACTGCTCAGCCTTTTGACAATCGCTCCATTGCCTAATTGCTGAACGCAGAGTTGATATGCATCTGTGAGTCCGTTTTACCCCAATCCACCCTATTTGTATCTAATTGCAAATGCAGCTCTTATAAAACTCTTTTGGGCTTCCCCCACTCCTTGGATCCCAATATTGCGAGTTTTCACACTCAGGCGGGGAATCTCACCCAGTACTGTTCGCCTATCACAGGCTGTTTAAAACCTCTATTGCGGGTTGCTTGACGCAGCCGACTCTTCTTCTTCGGAGTGGGAAAGACCGAATTTCTTCATCTTGTAACGCAGCGCGTCTCGGCTGATGTTCAGCAGCTTCGCCGCCTTGATTTGGTTCCCGTGCGATTGTTGTAGCGCCAATTCCACCAGCGCGTGCTCCACATCCTCAAGGGACGTCCCACCTTCCGGGATGGACAAGGGCGGCAACCGGCGCTTGCCGGGCGCGGGCGGTGCCTCCACTGGCGCAGCCAGAGGGCTGTCTGCGACCACGGCGCCGCTGCGGCCGCTCGCCACAGAAAAAGGCAGGTCATCCGGCCTTAACAACTTGCCTTCCTCCAGAATCATTGCGCGCTCGAGCGCGTTCTTCAGTTCTCGCACGTTGCCCGGCCAGTCATAGTTCAGCAGCAGCCTGCTGGTTTCTTCGCTTAACCCCTGGACGGACTTGCGGAACTTGCGGTTGTAATGAGCCAGGAAGAACTCGACCAGCGGAATGACGTCTTCTTTACGCTCCCGCAGCGCGGGCAGGTAAATGGCGATAATTGCCAACCGGTAGTACAGGTCCTGGCGGAATCGGCTTTCGCGAACCTCCCGCTCCAAATCGCGATTGGAAGCGGCGATCACTCGCACATCCACCTGAATGTCGCGCACCCCGCCAACACGGCGAATCACCTGGTCCTCCAGAACTCGCAACAACTTGGCCTGGAGCAAGGGCGAAAGCTCGCCAATTTCATCCAGGAACAAGGTGCCCCCGTCGGCCACTTCGAACAAGCCCTTTTTCATGGTTTTGGCGTCGGTAAACGCCCCCTTTTCGTGTCCCAGAAGCTCCGCCTCTATCAACGTCTCCGGAATGGCGGAACAGTTGATTGCGACAAAGGGCCGTTCGGCTCGAGAGCTATGGTAATGGATGGCCTTGGCCACCAGATCCTTGCCGGTGCCGCTCTCCCCCTGGATCAAGATGGTGGTGGCTTCGCTGGCCGCCACCTTGTATACGAACTTCATCAACTCCGTGATCTTCCGGGATACGCCGATGACATCATGATACCCGGCACGGCGCCGCACCTCGCCACGCAATGACTCCACTTCCGTGCGCAGGGCCCCGGCTTCCAGCGCGTTTTGGAGAGTTACGCTCAACTCTTCGAAATTGAGGGGCTTGCTTACAAAATCGTATGCCCCGAGCCGCAACGCTGCCTTGACGTCATCCAGTTGCGGGTCGGCGGTCATCATAATGATGCTCCGGGTCTCTCCTGCCTGCTTCAGCTTCTCGAGCACTTCAATGCCGCTTAGATCGGGGAGGTGCACATCCAGGAGGACAGCGTCGACGGTATCCGTTTGCAGCGCGCGAATGGCGTCTTCCCCGTTTTCGGCTTCCAGGGTCTGGTAGCCGAATTCCGCACACTTCTGGTTCAGCGCCCAGCGCACGAGTTTTTCGTCGTCGACGATGAGAATCCTCTTTTGGGCCATGGTTTTACTCTACCATTGTTTCAGGAGGCGGCGCCCCTCGGACGGTTCTGCCGGGCCCGTTGGAGGGGCAACCAGATCTTAAATTGCGAGCCTTTCCCCGGTGTGCTGCTCACCGTAATCCGCCCTCCGTGAGAGTGCACAATACTGTTGGCCAGGGACAATCCTAATCCCGTGCCCTCGCTGCGCGTTGTGAAGAACGGTTTGAAAATTCTCGGCAGCGCCTCAGACGGAATACCTCGGCCCGTATCCGAAACTCGGATCAAGGCATATCCCCGATCCTCATCCAGCTCTACGCGAACAAGGCCCTTACCGGAAATGGCTTGAATCCCGTTCATGACGAGATTCAGGGCCACCTGTTGGATCAACGCCGGATCATGTTCCACCAGTGGCAGCGAGGGGTTTGCTTCGAAGGAAATCTCGATCGGTTTTGTCAGCACCTGTTGCCGCGCCAGCAGTACGGCCTGTTCAATCGTCAGGTTCAGATTGGCGGGATGAAAGTCTGGCGGCCGTGGCCGGGCGTAGGAAAGCAGGTCGTTCAAAATCGCCTGAATATGCAGGATTTCACGGTGCACTTCGCCAATCACTGTCCGGCTGGCGCTGTTGGCCGGTAATTCCTTCCCCATGATGTCCACCACACCCGCAATTCCCGCGAGCGGGTTGCGAATCTCGTGCGCCAGCCCGGCCGCCAATTCACCGAGTGTCGCCAGGTGTTCCGCCCGTGCCATTTCCCGTTTGTGCAACTCATCAATCTCGAGCCGGTTCTGATCCAGCCGCTCGATCATTTCGTTGAACTGCCGCCCCAGTTGCCCGATATCGTCTTCTCTCTTCGCGAAAGAAACGCGTGCGGTCAGGTCGCCTCGGCGAACACGCGCGATCGTATCCATCAGTTCTTCCAAAGGCCGCTCAATCAGCACCAGCAGCACAAACAGCAACACAAAGCACAACAGGATGGCGAAACTTACGGCGGCAACCAATATCCATTGCACCTCGCGAATCTCGAGCGACCGCAGAACCGCGTGGATTGCCAGGATACTCAGGAAGAGTACCGTGACGATCGGAATGAATACTTTCCACTGCCACCGTATGCCCGTGGCCCACCGCACGAATTGGGGCAGGTTCATGTCCGTATCACATCAAAGAGCTGCCCTGGACGCAAGTCCGCTCACTTGTTGCGCACCCTCCTCTCTACAGCAGGACACGTTTCGGCACACCGCCCCGACTATTTGCTCTGCTGCTTCGCATCTTCCTCTAAAATCGTAGGCGTCCCTCGTGCCCGTGTCCGGTCCAAAACAATCTCGTCGTTCCTGCGGAGGTTCTTGTGCCAGCTCCTGAGATATTCGACCTGGTGGTGATTGGCTGCGGTCCTGCTGGAGAAAAGGCCGGAGCCCAGGCGGCCTATTTCGGCAAGCGCGTGGTGGTCCTCGAACGTGCCTCGGCCGTTGGCGGAAGCTGCATTAATACCGGAACCGTTCCAAGCAAAACGTTGCGTGAATCCGCTCTTTATTTTTCCGGCCTGAAGCAGCGCGGACTCTACGGCATTGACTATTCCCTGAAAGAAAATCTCACCGTCCACGACTTCATGCACCACGAACGTGCCGTGGTCGAAATGGAACGAAGCCGCATCCTGAAAAACCTGGAGCTTCACAAGATTGAACTCGTCCGTGGCCAGGCCTGGTTCGAAGATGCCCGCACGATCGCTGTGACCAGCCCGGCAGGTACACGCCAGCTTCGCGCCGAAGTCATCCTGATTGCCACGGGCTCCAAGCCGCATCGCCCAGCTGAAATTGCTTTTGATGATGTGCACACCTTTGACTCCGACACGTTTCTCCATATGGAACGCATTCCCAAAAGCCTCGCAGTGATCGGTGGCGGCGTCATAGGCTGCGAGTACGCTTCGATCTTCATGGCCCTGGGTGTGGATGTGACTCTGGTCGACGGCCGCGATCAATTGCTCCCGTTCCTCGACAAGGAAATTTCCAATCGCCTGCGCGATCGCTTCCTCTCTCTCGGCATGCATTTCTGGTTTAACGAGCGGCCCGTAAAGGTTGAAAACCTCACCTCAGGTGCGCACCTCTTTATGAAGAGCGGGAAAACGCTGGAAGTCGAAGCGGCCCTCTTTGCCGCCGGACGCCGCGCCGCTGTCGATGGCCTGGCGTTGGAAAAGGCCGGGCTCGCCATCAATGATCGCGGCTACATCCCTGTCGACGAGAATTACAGGACCGCGGTACCGCACATCTACGCAGCGGGCGACGTCATCGGCTTTCCCGCGCTCGCTTCCACTTCGATGGAACAGGCGCGCGTCGCCGTCTGTCACGCATTCGGATTGAAGTACAAACAACGCGTCGCCTCCCTCCTGCCCATGGGCATTTACACCATCCCGGAAATTTCTGCCGCCGGAGAAACGGAGGAATCCTGCAAGGAAAAGGGCATCGACTACTGTGTCGGGCGCGCTCATTACGAAAACAACGCCCGCGGCCACATCACCGGTGATACCGCCGGCATGCTCAAGCTGATCTTCAACCGCGCCGATCGCAAACTCCTCGGCGTCAGCATGATTGGCGAATCCGCCACCGAACTCATTCACATCGGCATGATGGTGCTCGATAACGGCCTCACCATCGACGAGTTCATCGAGCAGGTTTTCAACTACCCCACGCTCAGTGAAACCTACAAATACGCCGCCTACGACGGCCTCGGCAATCTCGCAGGTCACAAACTCCGGGAAGGCTAGCGCTGCCCGGAAATCTCTGGCATTCTCGATTCCGGATTTCCTATGGGCTACTCCCGATTTTTGCCTGCTCTCGGCTGCATCGGCGTGAGTTGCGCCTTGTTGCTTTCATCGGGAGCGCCGCGTCAAAAGCAGGCGATCAACAAAAGTTACCTCGGCTTTGACCTAAATGAATATCCCGGCGATGATGCGTTACCCATTCTCCGCAAAACCTTTTTCTTCACCAGTTACTGGCTCAGCCCTCCACCGGGAGAAAAGCGCACATCTTGGCTGGGAAAACGCGCTCTTCTTGGAGCCCAGGGTTTCGGCTTTGTTGTGCTGTACAACGGCAGGGTTAGCCGCAACCTGAAATCGTCCTCAGACGCCAGGCGCAAGGGGACAGCCGACGGCGAGAACGCAGCCAAGCTCGCTCTGCAGGAAGGTTTTCCGCCACGTACCATTATTTTTCTCGACATTGAGGAGGGCGGGCGGCTAACTCCCGCTTATCACGAATATGTGCACGGCTGGATCGACGCTTTGGCGCACGCGCACTTTCGCAGTGGCGCCTATTGCTCCGGAATACCTGTAAAGGAAGGAACCAGACGCAGCATCACCACCGCGCTTGATCTTCGGGACCATCTCGGCGGCCGCAAGCTGACGCTGTGGGTGTTCAACGACGTGTGCCCTCCTTCGCCAGGATGTGTGTTTCCGGAGAATCCCCCGCCGGTGGGGCAAAGTGGCTCCGCGGACGCTGCATTATGGCAATTTGCGCAATCCCCCCGGCAGAGGCAGCGCACCGCACAATGTGCGGCCACCTACAATTCCGACGGGAATTGCTACGCCCCTGGCGACGCGGCGCACAAATGGTTTCTAGACGCGAACGTCGCCAATTCCGAAAATCCCTCCTCCCCTGCAGACTAGGGGCGCAGCGCTGTTTACCCTGAGCCGCGAAGGGCTGCACCCCAACCTCTCCTAATGCTTCTGACCGCACCGTTCTTCAGAGCTGCCCCAGACCGCCATCCACGTTAATCTCCACTCCAGTGACGTAGGATGAGTCCGAGGACGCCAGAAATGCTACCGCCCCCGCAACTTCCTCCGGTTGCCCAAAGCGCTTCATGGGAACCTTTCCCAAAAGCTCCTTGGCCCAGTCATCGATGACCTGTTGTGGCAGTCCTGTCCGCCCGAAGATCGGCGTAACGATGGGGCCGGGTGCCACGGTGTTCACTCGGATCCCGCGGTCGGAAAGCTCTGCCGCCGCAGTCCTTGCCAGCGAACGCAAAGCGGCCTTCGTCGCCGAGTAGGCGCTTGTTCCCGGCGTCCCTGTCTGGCCCGCTACGCTGGTATTCAAAATGATGGATGCGCTGTCATTCAAGTGCGAGACGGCCTTCTGAATCGTGAAATACGCACCCTTGATATTAATGTCAAACTGCTCGTCGAAAAGCGTCTCCGGCGTCTCCGTCAGCGGCGCAAACTTGGCCACGCCCGCATTGATGAACAGAACATCGATTTTTCCGAACTTGCGATTCACCGTTGTCAGGAACTTCTCGATTTCCTCCAATTTTGCGGTATCCGCTTTCACCGCCAGCACCTCCTTCCCCAACGTCTGGACCGCCTCGTCCAACGTCTTCTGATTTCTCCCCGAAATGGCCACCCGCGCGCCTTCTTGCAGGAACCGTTTGGCGGTCGCCAGCCCGATGCCGCTATTTCCCCCCGTAACAACCGCGATTTTTCCTTCCAGTCGTCTCATAAATACCTCCGCCCGCGTGGGGCAATCGTGAAATTCTGAAGACTTCGATACTTCGATGAGTGTCTAAATAAATGGTTATACTCATTTTTCCGGGTTCGCTCGGGGTATGGGCTGGCGTGGCGCTGCCCCCTCCGCTACACTCGTTCTCAACCATGGACCGCAAGAGAATCTGGCGCGTTTCCAAGGCACTGGCGGACGAAACCCGCCTGCGCATCTTCGAAGCCATCAGTTCCTGCGAAGAAATGAATTGCGGCCAGATCGTGTCTTTGCGCGGAGTTACTCCCGCCACGGTTTCCCATCATCTTAAGATCTTGATGGACGCTGGACTCATCGATTGTCACAGAAAAGGCCAGTTCGTCTACAGCAAGGCCAATCCCAAGGTCCTGGCGGAATACACCTGCGGACTTTCTGACTTCACGCGCAAAAGGAAGAAGTAGCAAATCTTTCAGGGATCGCCGAAATTTCAGTTTGTGGGATTCTCTGGAAACTTCAGGTAGGGCAGGCGGACATCGTCGATTATGATTTGGTCCGCGCGAATCTGCGTGGGCGCTTCAAAGCCTGCGGCGCCTGCGGCAGTCACGTAGTCATCCTGGTCCACGCCGTCGCCGCTCACTCCCAAGCCGCCCACCAGCGCGCCGTTGCGATACAGTCCCACGCTTCCAGGAAAGAAGACGATTCCGCTCTTGTTGCTGTTCGCCGGGCCGCCCTGAAAGCCCTGGGTGCAAGGATTGGCGGTGTCTTGCGCGTACAGATTGAAGAATGGCCCGGCAGTAGACCCGTCGATCCCCGGTGGAAAGAGCGGTTGCGCCCCGAAGCCGATGGTACGATTGGTCGCCGCCGTTCCCATGGGTACCTGGTTCAGATCCGCCGCAGTCCGCGACGCGCCGTTGAAGTACACCATGTTGCGCGCCTTGGTTGCCGCCACATCGATACTGAACACCGTGGAATCGCTCATCCGGCGCAGGCCGATGATCGTGCCGTCCAGATCTGCGACGGCGATCGCCATCCGCGCTCTTGAGCCCAGCGGCAGGCGGATCACCGCGCGAGTCAGGTTTGCGGTTGCCTCCGCGTTACTCAAGATCTGTTGCACATCCGCTGCGCTCAACCCGCCCACTGGCCCGGCGGCCGGGGCAATCAGGTCTCCCTCAGGCGGCTGGCCCGCGCCCGCCGCCGGCCCTACAAGAAAGCTCCCCGTAAAAGTCCCGGGATTCACTCCCGCTGGAGCCGTGGTCTGATTTACAAAAGGCAGCGCAATTCCGTTGATGAAGACCACACCCGGCGGCCCAGGTGTCGGCCCGAATCCATTCGACCTGGCTCCAGAGTAGGCGGCATACTCCGCGATATCGCCCGAAACTCCCGCTACGCCAACACCGCCCACCACCACCCCGCTCCGAAAAATCGGCACGCCACCGGGATTCACCGCGTTGGGATCACTATCGTTCAAGTCGGCCTTGCCGGTAATGATTCCGGGCCCGAATCCGCCACCCAGCGAAAGCGATGGCTGCACCGCCTGGCCGGGAAGAAAATTCGTCGAGAGCGCGCATCCGCGGTTTGTGTTTTCAATTCCATAGAGCGCTGCGTTGCTCGTATTTGTCACTCCGGGCGGAAAATGGATCCCGCTGATGAAGCGCACGGTGCGCGAAGAAAGCGGGGCCTGGTTATTGCTGAAGTACGCCGCCGTGCGTGCGAGAGCCACTGCCAGATCGTTCACGTCCACGTGGGCTCCGAAATTTCCTGTCGCGCCCGCACCCGCGCCGGGCTTGCGATACACGGCCAGTACGTTGCCCGCGCGGTCCACCACGGCGATGACCATACTTGAGGCATCAGCCGCTTGTGCCGCGGCCTGCACAATGTTTTGCACATCTAGAGCGCTCAACGCGGCTGCCACTACAGGGGGTGGCGCCACGAGCGTGGAAGTGCCGCCTCCACAGCCCATCAACAGCATTGCCAGAGAGAGCGCCAGGCCCAGTGCAATCACCATCCCGCAGACAATGAATTTGCGGCGCCGCAGATAGGCGCGCTGGGATGCCATTGGCTTTCGAAGAATATGCTCCATCATGGGGTTACTCCCGTTGGTAACACACGCCAGAAGTCTCCAACAACGTGCTTTCCGCTGGAATGCGGCGAACTGGTGACTATCGCGGGGCGTTATCGACTATTCGCACCGGCCAGCGAAAAAGGTTGCTGTGCCGCGCCGAATCCGGTGTAGTTAACGAAGATTCCGAGGGATTCCTGGGTCTGGCCCTCTTAACTGCATGCGTCTTTTCGCTCCGTCCAAGTCGCGTATGGCTTTAATCGAGCTGGGCCATCTCCTCGCGCTCGCCGCGCTGTTCTCCGTCTCCTCGCTGGCGCAGTCGCCGGTTTCCCCACAAACCCCTTCCGTGAAAATCTCAATTGAACCGGGTCCGCCCAAACGGATTCCCCGCGAGCAGGCGCTGACCACCGCCGCCCTCGACGGTTCCGTGCGCGTGCAGGGGCCACAGCCCGCTTCGCGCCCTGTCGCAGCCGCGCGGCTCCAGTTGCGCAACACGCAGACAAACCAGCAAATCTCCGCTGTGGCTTCCGGCGACGGCGTGTTCCGCATCTTCCCGCTGCCGCCCGGTTCCTATGAATTGCGCGTGGAAGCCACCGGCTATTCTTGGCTTTCGATTCCTGCGCTTTCGCTGAACGCCAATGAAGTCCTTACTCTCGAAATTCTGCTCGTGCCCTCATCAACCACCGAAATGCGTTCCCGCTTGCCTCGCCAACCGGAACTGGGTTCAGCGGTTCCTTCAGAGGCGCCAGCCCCTTCCGGCATCTATCGCGAACTCCGTCACCGTCTCGAGGCCGATCCCAATTACATCCTGGAACTTGCCCCTGACGTTTTGCCGCCCGCCGCCGATGTCTTCCACACGGTGCCGGATCGCTGGGAAATTCCCCAGCCCGATTACCGGCGGTATGCCTCCTCCAACCGCTCGATTTACGCCAAGCCGCGCTGGTACGATCCCTTCAATCACAATCGCTTCAAAGGGGATGAGCCGATCTGGCCTGAAGTTTTCGGGCAAAATGTCTTTTTCAATTTCACTGGCTCCGCCCAAACATTTCTCGATGGCCGCCGTGTGCCCGCCCCGAGCGGCGTCAGCACGGCGAATCCTGGAAGTGCAAATTTCTTCGGCAATGGTGAGCAACTCTTCCTCGATCAGACTTTCCGTTTCTCCTTCGACCTCTTTCACGGCGATACCTCCTTCAAGCCCGTGGACTGGCGAGTTCGCGTCACTCCCGAAGTCAGCCTGAATTATCTCGATGTGCGGGAACTGGGCATCGTCAGCCCCGATGTGCGCAACGGAACCACGCGATTCGACGACCATATTGGATTCGAGGAGGCCTTTGTCGAGGTCAAGCTCCACGACCTCAGCCCCAATTACGATTTCATTTCCGCCCGCGCCGGCATCCAGGAGTTCAACGCTGATTTCCGCGGGTTTCTCTTCGTCGACTCGCAGTCTGGCCTGCGCCTCTTCGGCAATCTACGAAGCGATCGCATCGAATACAACGCCGCCTATTTCAGTTTCTTGGAGAAAAACACCAACAGCGGCCTGAACACTTTCCAGCTTCGGGGACAACAGGTTGTCCTGGCGAACATTTATCTGCAGGACTTTTTCTTCCCCGGATATACCGCGGAATTTGTCGGCGCTTGGAATAAAGACGACCCCCGCATCCATTACGACGACAACGGCTTTCTTGTTCGCCCCGCGCCCATCGGTAACGTTGTCAATCAGGGCGTCGGACCGATCCCTCACGGCATTCGCGTCGGCTATTTTGGCTGGCTTGGTAGCGGCCACATCAAGCGCCTGAATCTGACTCACGCTTTCTATGAAGCCGCCGGAGAAGACACTTTCAATCCCATCGCTGGCCGCAGCGTCACCGTGAATGCTCAGATGGCTGCGGCGGAGCTTTCCCTGGATCGCGACTGGATCCGCTATCGCGTTTCCACATTTTACGCTTCCGGCGACGCCAATCCGCGCGATGGCCGAGCCCGTGGCTTCGATTCCATCGTGGACTTGCCCAATTTCGCCGGTGGCCTCTTCAGTTTCTGGAATCAGGATGCCATTCGTTTGACCGGTACCGGGATAGCCCTGACACAGGAAGGCAGCCTGCTACCAAACATGCGTTCCAGCAAGGAAGAAGGTCAGGCCAATTTTGTAAATCCCGGAATTTTCCTCGTGAATGCGGGCGCAGACTTCGACATCACCCCAAAATTGAGATGTTTCGCCAACTATAATTTTCTGCGTTTTATGCGCACGGAGCCGCTCGAATACGTCTTGTTCCAGTCGCCAATTCATCACACCATTGGCAACGACCTCGGCGTGGGTATCCAATACCGTCCGCCACTTTCCGAGAATCTCGTCCTGACCGGCGGCGCGTCCCTGCTCAAGCCTGGCCAGGGCTTTCGCGATATCTACACCGGGCGCACGCAATTTTCGTTCTTCGGTCTGGCAAAGTTCACGTTCTAAAGGATGGCTGAATGCCGCGATTTCTAAATTTCACCGTGGGGTCCAGGGTCGGCCAGCGACCTGGCCGCCTGGGCATTCTCGTTTTCTGCTTTGCTGCCGGCTCGCTCTTCCTTCTTTTCCTCAGCGCGCGTACCCCACCATTAACTGCAGCCGAAGAACACCAAGCGCTGCTTCAAGGACAATCTCAGGAAGACGCGGATCGCAAATCCTCCGGCTGCGTCACCTGTCACACTTCCGCCGATGAACCTACCATGCATCCTTCGAAAGCTGTTCATCTTGGTTGCACCGATTGTCATGGAGGCAATTCCACCATCGCGATTGCCCCAGGCGTGGCGACGAATTCCCCCGATTACAACGCCGCCAAGGAAAAGGCCCACGTGCAACCGCGCGATGTGGCCTTCAAGAACCGTTCCACGATTCCGGAAAGGGCCTACACAAGGTGGCTCAAGGAACCTGCCGAGTACATCAAGTTCGTGAATCCCGGCGATCTGCGGGTGGCCGCCGAAACCTGTGGCAGCACGGGCTGTCATGCCAGCGAAACCCGCGCCGTCTCGACCAACATGATGACGCACTCCGGTTTTCTCTGGGGCGCCGCCCTCTACAATAATGGCGGCTTTCCCTACAAAAACACCCGCTTCGGAGAGAGCTACGACCGCAACGGCACGCCTCAATCGTTGAAAACAATCCCGCCACCCAGCCCGGACGAAACGCGCGCCAAGGGCGTATTGCCGGAACTGTTCCCTCTCTATCGCTGGGAAGTCTCGCAACCGGGAAACCTCCTGCGCGTGTTCGAACGTGGCGGCCGCAAGAAAGCAGAAATCGGGAATCCAAGCCGCGAAGAAGAACCGGGAAAGCCTGACGACAAGCTCAGTGACCGCGGCCTGGGAACGGAATTGCGTACCGATCCCGTTTTCCTCGGCTTGCAGAAGACGCGCTTGCTCGATCCCACTCTTTCTTTCCCCGGCACCGACGACCATCCCGGCGACTATCGTTCCAGCGGTTGCTCCGCTTGTCACGTGATCTATGCCAACGATCGCGACCCTGCTCACTCAGGTCCGTATGCACAGTATGGCCATTCCGGTTTCAGCGCTTCCACCGATCCTACCATTCCCAAAAACGAACCCGGACATCCCATCAAGCACACCTTCACCCGCGCAATCCCTTCCAGCCAGTGCATGATCTGCCATGTCCATCCCGGAACGAACATGGTCACCACCTATTTCGGTTTGACTTGGTGGGACAACGAAACCGATGCCGGCAAAATGTATCCCGCGCAGCAACACAATCCATCCGAAGAAGAACGCTACCAGTCTTTCCTGCGCAATCCTGAAGCCGCTGCTGCACGCGGTCTCTGGGGCCATGAAAAATTCCTCGAACAAACCGGCAGTCCGGAATTCAACTCGAGACTCAAGACCACACAATTCGCCGACTTCCATGGCCACGGCTGGGTGTTCCGCGCCGTCTACAAACACGACCGGAAAGGGAATTGGCTCGACAAGGAAGGCAAGGAGATCGCTTTCGACGACCCACAGCGCTTCCAAAAAGCAGTTCATCTCGCCGACATCCATCTCGAAAAGGGCATGCAATGCGCGGATTGCCATTTCGAGCAGGATAACCACGGCACCGGCAAAATTTATGGCGAGCCCCGCGCCGCGGTCGAAATCGACTGCGTGGATTGTCACGGCACTATCCAGCGCAAAGCCACTCTGCTCACCTCCGGCCCCGCTGCTCCCGATCCACTGCGTCCCGGTGAACCGCGCGGCCGCCACTTGGAAGCCCTTCGCACTCCTTGGGGGCAGCGCCGCTTCGAATGGCGGGACGACAAACTTTTCCAGCGCGCGATGACCGACGAACACACGGAGTGGGAAATTGTCCAGACGAAGGACACCGTTACCCCCGGCAATACTCACTTCAGCATGAAATCCTTCCGCGCCAAGCTCATGGGCAAAGATGGCTTGGCCTTGTCACAGGCACCCGCGGACGATGCCCACCTCGCCCATGGAAATTCCTCCATGACCTGTTACGCGTGCCACTCCTCCTGGACACCCACTTGCTTCGGTTGCCACCTGCAAATGACCGCCAACGCTCGCAAACCCATGCTCCACAATGAAGGTTTACTTACGAAAAATTACACCAGCTACAATTTCCAGGTCCTGCGTGACGACGCCTATTTTCTCGGAGTCGACGGCACTGTGACCGGACATCGCATCGCGCCCGCCCGTTCCTCCTGCGCCGTCCTCGTCAGCTCGCAAAACGCCAATCGTGAGTGGCTCTATTACACGCAACAGACCATTTCCGCGGAGGGTTTCTCCGGCCAGGCCTTCAGCACCTTCGTCCCCCACACCGTTCGCTCCACGGAAACCAAGGAATGCACCGACTGCCACATTTCCGCCGCCAATGACAACAACGCCTGGATGGCCCAACTCCTCCTTCAGGGCACCAACTTCATGAATTTCATGGGCCGCTATATCTATGTGGCCACGGGCAGTCACGGTTTCGAAGCCATTGCCGTCGCCGAGCATGACGAGCCCGAAGCAATTTACGGCAGCGACCTGCAGCGTGTCGCCTACCCCGACGATTTCAATGATTTCGTCGCGCACAGCCGCCAACTCTCCGCCGCAGCGCGTCATGATGGCAATGTCCTCGATATTCAGGCGCGCGGCGAATACGCCTACGCCGCCACAGGTAAGGGAGGCCTTCGCATCTACGACATCGCGAACATCGATAACAAGGGTTTTTCCGAACGCGTGACCACCGCGCCAGTCTCTCCCCTCGGCCAGCGCTTCTTCCTGCCTACAAAAAACGCCGTCGCCGTGGCTTCTCCCACAACACTAGGCGTCGACCCGCTGCGCACACGCATCCCCGAAAATGAGGAGCAGCCCATCCATTTACTCTACGGCTTTCTCTATGTCGCCGACACACAGGAAGGTCTCGTCATTGTCGGGAACCCCGACCTCAAGGCGAAAAGCCCCGGTGTGGGCACTCTGCTCGATGGCGACCCTGCAAACAATTTCTTAAAGCGCGCCCTGGCCTTCAATCCCAATGGAGCGCTGACCGGTGCGCGCCGCATCACCATCGCCGGCACCTTCGCCTACATCCTTACGGACAAAGCGCTCGTCGTCGTGGATCTCGATAATCCTCTCGCGCCAAAAATTACCGCGACCATGGGGGTAGAATTCCTCCACGAGCCGCGTGCCATCGCCGTTCAGTTCCGTTACGCCTTCGTCGTTGACCGCGATGGACTGAAGATTCTCAACGTAACCGACCTCGCCCAACCAAAACCTATTCCCAATGCGCTTGTGCCTCTCGAAGACGCCCGGAACGTCTACGTCGCGCGCACCTACGCCTATGTCTCCGCAGGCAAGCAAGGTTTGGCCATCGTGAATGTCGAGCAACCCTCCGCTCCAAAGCTCGATCAATTCTTCACCGCCAATGGCCGGCTCAACGATGTCAACGATGTCAAAATCGGGATGGTCGCCGGAAGCGCGTTCGCCTTCGTCGCGGACGGCAAAAACGGACTCCGCGTCCTGCAGATTGTTTCGCCCTTCGACGACGCTGCGCATTTCTCCGGCTTCAGCCCGCGTCCGATGCCAAAACTCATCGCCACGGCTCGGACGAAAGGCCCTGCCCTGGCCATCTCCAAGGGCATCGACCGCGACCGCGCAGTCGACGAATCGGGCAATCAGCTCGCCGTCTTCGGACGTCGTGGTGCCCGTCCGCTCAATCGCGAAGAGATGCACCGGCTGTATTTTCGCAACGGCCAGCTCTACACCACTACCGACGAGCCCGTCGAGCACCCCTACGCTTCGAACCAAACCTCTATCCAGAAGCACTGAATTGACCTCACCAAAGAGGAAGCTTGACCTGCCACCGAGCCGGTGCACCGCTTCCTGCACCTATCGCTTTTTCTTCGCATGAAAGTTTTTGCTACTTGCTTCCGCCAAGCCCTTCATTTCCAACGCTTTCCTCCTTCTAACCTCTTTTCTGTGAACCTTTTACGCGTTTCCCGCATCTCATATAAAGCTCACAATTCATTCACGTTTTCCACGCATAGCACCCATTAAAATTATTCGTGGGGCGGTACCTCCGAATGAGGTTACCGTGTATGTGTGGGGAGTTTTCGGGCCACCAGTCAGGCTCGCGTCCGCTGCCCGCGGACAGAAAGAGGAGCATCACCCCTATGATCAAGCAGTATCTTCTGGCCAGCGATTTCGACCAGACGCTCAGCTTCAACGACTCGGGAGTCGCGCTGAGCGAACTTATCGGTTTCCACGGCTTTCACGACAAAGTGAAGGGCCTTGCCAACATTGCTCTCGTCCAGCAGGGCGCGGAGCTCTCTTACTTGATCCTGCACGATCCGGACTTCCGCCGCGTACGCCGCGAGCATCTCATCGAAACCGGCAAGCGCATCCGCCTGAAGCACGACGTCAGCCTTTTTGCGCGTTCGCTCGACAACCTTTCCGACAATTACAAAATATCCTTCTACGTTATCTCCGCCGCGCCACAGGAAATTATTCAGTCGGCGCTCGAGGGCATCGTCCCTCCTGACCACATTTTCGGCACGCGCTTCCGCTTCAACGAAGCCACCGGCGAAGTCGATTCGATCATTCGCGCCTCCGCAGGATGGGGCAAGATCACCGTCCTGGAAGAACTCCGCGCCGAACTCGGCATCAGCCACGATCACATTATTTACATGGGCGACGGCAGCTCCGACCTGCCCGTTATGATGCACGTCAATCAATATGATGGCCTCACTATCGCCGTCTCCGAGGCCAAGTTCATCACGCGTGTCGCTCGCCGCACCGTGTTGAGCGACAACGCCATGAGCGTGCTCGTCCCTGTGCTCGAAGAAGTTTTGCGCTGGGATTCCGCGACTATCCGCCGCTTCTTTGCCGCCCGCGGCCTCACTCTGCGCGAATGGGACAAAATGCGCACCGATATGCTCACCATCGACGACGAACCAACACCATCGCGCCGGCCGCCGCTCAATAAGCAGTTCATGGTTGGCTCGCGCATCCGCTTTTCAATCCGCAAATCCATATCTGAAGCGCCCGACGTGGATGGTGCACCATACCGCCATCCACATTCCTTTTCGCTTTCTTCTGTTATGCTTTCTATCCACCCAGGAGGCTTCTCATGTCCCGCAAAAACATTCTGATGTTGGTTGGCGATTACGTCGAGGACTACGAAGTCATGGTGCCGTTTCAGGCTTTGCTGATGGTCGGTCACCACGTTCACGCCGTCTGTCCCGGAAAGAAAGCCGGCGAAACCATCCGCACCGCCATTCACGATTTTGAGGGCGACCAGACCTACTCCGAAAAACACGGCCACAACTTTGCTCTCAACGCCACCTTCGAAGGCACGCGCCCGGAGGACTACGACGCCCTGGTCATTCCCGGTGGCCGCGCCCCGGAATACATTCGTCTGAATTTGCGCGTGCTTGAGATCGTGCGCCATTTTGCTTCCGCGAAGAAACCGATCGCCTCCATTTGCCATGGCGCGCAAGTCCTGGCCGCAGCAGGCGTTCTACAAGGAAAGAACTGCAGTTGCTACCCAGCCGTTTCGCCTGAGGTCACCCGCTCGGGTGGCACTTTCGCAGAAGTAGGCATGACTGAAGCCGTGGTTGACGGCAATTTAGTTTCCGCTCCCGCCTGGCCAGCGCATCCTGCCTGGCTCGCCAAGTTCTTGCTGTCCTGGGCACCCGCATCGAACTGTGATTTCATCCGCTGCAAAACAAGCTTTTTGATTCGACTCCGCCTTTTAAATCTGTCTCTCCTCTTTCTTAATTCTCCCGCAGGCCGCATAATCATTTGTTTACTACTCCACTGTGAGGCGAGTCTGGGACATGGCTAACATCAACGTAAAGAAAGGCGTTATCGGAATTCTCACCGGAGGCGGCGACGTTCCGGGGCTGAACCCCGCCATCCGTGCGGTCACCTTTCGCGCGCTCCGCGAAGGCTATGAGGTCATCGGCATCCGTCGAGGCTGGGCCGGCCTTGTCGATATCGTTCGCGACGAAAAGTACGACAACTCCAATAATTTCCAGCGGCTCACCGAAGATGTTGTGAATCGCGCAGGCCGCACCGGCGGCACCTTCCTGCACTCCTCCCGGACCAATCCCGGCCGTGTCAGCAAGAGAAGCGTTCCTGACCATCTCAAGGGCAGTTCAACCAGGAGAAGAACGATCTGACTTCAGAAGTTTTGAAGAATCTCGCCTGGCTGGGCATCGAATATATGATTCCCATCGGCGGCGACGACACGCTCAGCTACGGCGTGCGCCTGTACCAGGAAGGCGTGCGCGTTGTTGCCATCCCCAAGACCATGGACAATGACGTCCCCGGCACCGATTACTGCATCGGCTTCAGCACCTGCATCACCCGCACCATCCAGATGACCAACTCCCTCCGCACCTCGGCCGGCTCCCACGAACGCTTTATGGTTCTGGAAGTTTTTGGCCGCTATGCTGGCTTCACCGCCATGCTGCCCACCATGGCGGGCGCAGCGAATCGCTGCGTCATCCCCGAGCATAGATTCAATATCGAGCAGCTTACCGAACTCCTCGTGCACGACCGCAAACGCAATCCCAGCCGCTATTCCATCGTGCTGGTTTCCGAAGGCGCCATGTTCGAAGGTGGCGAGATGATCTTCCAGAAGAGCTGCGGATGCTTTCGGCCACAAGAAACTCGGCGGCATCGGCGACCTGGTCTCCGAGGAACTGACTGACCTTTCTCCCAAATTCAATAACGGCAAGAAAATCGAGTGCATCAACCAGAAGCTCGGCTATCTGGTCCGTTGCGGCGACCCGGACGCCATCGACTCCATTGTTCCCATGGCCTACGGCAACCTCGCGCTCGACTTGCTTCTCAATCGCATCCATGGCCGCCTCGTGGTTCTCAAGAACGGCCGCTACGACAACATGCCCATCGATACCGTTACCTCCACCAAGAAGATCGTCAACGTCAAGGAGCACTACAGCATCGAGCGCCTCCGGCCCGTTTACAAGAGCTTCGAGATGAAGCCGCTCTTCCTGATGACCAGCGAAATGGGTTGAGAATTTGCGGCCACCCCGAGTTGATTGCAGTTCCCGGTGGCCGGAACATCCCTCGGGCTGCGCTGTGGCAAAGACGGCTACATGGCGCGCAGTAGTGACGGCGAAGCCATGGTTGTTTCGTTTTCTGCCCTCCCCTAGCTGCCGCACAGCGCAAACGAAAAACGATCAAATAAAAAGGCGGAACAGCCCATATTGCACTGTTCCGCCCTCCGTCCAACATCAATCACTTCATTGCGACAGTCTGAATGCCACCGTTACGTTCAGTTGCACCGCCACCGGCTGCTCATTCAGATACGTCGGTTCATATTTCCACCGGCGCACTGCATCCAGTGCCGCCTGAATCAGCAGCGGCGGCCCGGAAACCACTTTCACTTCGGTTACATCGCCGTGTTCATCAATGACGGCGTCTACGATCACCGTTCCTTGCATTCGTGTCTGCATGGCCAGCGGTGGGTAGGTCGGCTCCACTCGACGTACCAGCTTCGGCTCCTTCACCCGCCCTCCAACCCGCACCGGGGCTCTGGGCTTTTCCCTTGGCGCCAGAGGGGCAATCGGGACTGCTCCTGTTCCGCCTATCACTCCGCCGAGCACGCCGCCCATCGAACCGCCGGCGACTCCGCCAGGCACTCCACCGGGAACTCCGCCTGCGCCGTCAACATCTGGAGCCAACGGCGCTTCCTTGATCATTGCAATTTCTTTCGGCACCACTGTCGGCGCGATTAACTTGCCGGAATTCTCGAACACCTTCCGCGCGGGCGCCACCTTGACAACCGTTGCAACCGGCGCCGGTGGGGGCGGCGGTGGCGGCGGCGGTGCCACGAGGAATGTCGATGCGAACTGTTTCATATCGAGCGTGTCGGTGAAATACAATCCAGCGAATAGCGGTGCAAGCAGGATCAACGCATTCAACGTCAGGCTGATCATCGTATCCACAAGTCGTGAACTGCTCTTCATCCGGTTATATTCCAGCATGGAGGATTGAAACGAACCCTCCGCCGGCCTCGCCGGTAGTTTCACTGCCGTTGCCGGTGGGACGGAAACTGCTTTACGAGGTTCCGGAGCCTTCGCTTTTTCTGCTTTTCCCTTCTTTACCTCTTGTTCCGGGGGTACTTCGAGATGGGTGGACGGGGCCATGGCCTTAGCCTCCGTCCTTTTATATGCGCATGTCACTTGCCAGGATGGCAGTTCCTAACTGATTGTAACAATTAACCTTATCTTATATCTCCCTCGCCTTTGCGTTACTTCGCGCAAGTTCTTTACTCACTCTTGCGTCAGGTTACTCAGCTTTGTTCACAGGGAAAGGGGCCGGGAGTGTCTGGAAAATACGCTGCTTGCTGCTCCAACCGATGGATGGCCCGGTGAATCCAGCGTTCCCTCTTAGCCGCCATTCGCAGGACTTATCTGTTTCGCGATCAGGAAATAACACACCACCCCGGCAGCCAACCCCACTGCCAGCGTCAATCTCAATAAGTTCGGTTCTTTCTTTTTCTCGATCAAATCGCCAACCGACGAACTCAACAGATACAACTCTACCCCCAGGGCCATGCAAGCTGCCACTTCGACTAACGCCAACTGCCGGTATAAGGCGAAAAGAAACGTTGCGCCACAGGTGAGTGCCGACAGAAACACGGCAGCCACAACTCCGATCAGACCCTTCATTCATTCCTCCTGCAATCCCGTTTCTTCTATCATGTATCCCTCTGTTTCGCCTACACATCAAAGGCGCTTCGACGGATTTGAGGTGAAGAGATGCAGCACCGTTGTTTGGGCAAGCCAGGTCTGCAGGTATCCCCGCTGGGCCTCGGTTGCATGGGTGTGTAGGGCCCGCATTCCGTGGCGGTCCGCTCACCGCCAGGACCCGCGCCGCTTCAAGAGCATCTGTCATCTTGGGGCCGCGCTTCTTGCGGCCGAAGGATCTCAACCGTAACCCTCGCAAACAGCTTTCGCTTCGTGACTACCTTCCCCCGTTGACTTCTAACCCCGGCAACGCGAAGGTCGCCTTCACTTCTTTCCGCTTCGACCAATCATGATACGTATGGCACTCAAAACATCTTGACTCCGCATGCTCCGGCCCCGGCGCATGGCACGTCTTGCAATTCGCGATCCCCGGCACAAGAATGTCGCTCGTCTCCGTGCTCGTCATCGCCTTCGCATGGCAACTCACGCAGGAAAATCCCCGGTGCGCATCATGATCAAACTTCGCGTGCGGTAACCAGCGTTCCCGCATCCCCGCCGAAGTAATCGTGGGAAGGGAAGCGCCCTCGCCAAAAGAAAGTGTGTGGCACTGCTTGCATGTCTTACGCCACAACAACTCCTCTGCGTCCGCCGTTCGTTCCGTCAACCATTGCGCTGGCGTCAACACCCGCACTTCCGGGGGTATGGGCATACCCGTCAAATCACGCTTCGGATCACGCACCACGCGCACGTCTCCCGGGTGCGCGGCAATGTATTCCTGGAATTTCTTTACCAGAAACGCATGCACCACATCCGGCTTATCGTGCGGCACGCCCTCGTCGAATCGCTTATCAAAGGTGAGCAAATGGCAACCCGCACACGCGGTCGCGAATTTGACCGGTGTCATTGTTTCGCGTCCGGTCAGCGGCTTTGGACCCCAGAGCACATCACGCGGCAGAACGCTCCTTGTTTCATGCGAATAGGACGTTGCGGCGCCAACGTAAGTTTTGTCTTCAAAAGGCCACTGTGCATTCACGCCAGCCGGACGGTGGCAATCGCCGCATTCCAATTGCACAATTGGCCCGTTCGGCCCCTTGCGGATAAGCTTCATGTGAATCGCATGATTCAGTCGAATAGTGCCCGGGTCTCCCTCGGTTCTGCGCAGTGCTGCGAATTCCGGATGCCCGTCTTGTATGGACCGGATGTGCGCGGCGTACAATCGAGGGCCGCCAGCCACTTTCAATTTGCCATGACACTCGGCGCAGCTCTGGTCGCTGGCAGCAATCAAATCAATTCGTCCGCGATGCTCAGCGTGACACGTTGCGCAAGCGGGCACGTCTGCCGCAATTTGATTTTCGTGGTGTACCGGCCCGTCGTGGCACGCCAAACACGCCGCATCCCCCGCCTTTGCCGAAAACCTTCCAGCCTTCTCTACGTGGCACGCGGCGCATTGCTTCTCCAGCACCGCGTGCGCCCCGCTCATCTGACCGCTCGAGTACACCCGCGAATCGCGCCCCAGTCTGTGCCAGGCGATCCAGCCAACCGCCAGCAATAACGCCAGCACGCTCAGCCACAATTTCGCGCGCTTGTACGCTGTCGGCCTCTTGAAATAGTTCAGGTCGACTCGTTGCGCCAGCTTCTTCGTTGTCCTCGTCCGCGCCACTTCTTCTCTTTCCTTCTCGTAGAGGCGCAGCACTGCTGCGCCTCATATCCGCAAGTCATCCCTAGCTGAAACACCGCTTATCGATCCCCAGCTAATATCGCAGCGCCGCCACCGCGTGCACCGCCCCCAGCACGATCAGCGCCAACGAAAGCGGAATGTGCACCAGCAGCCACCCGTGCAGCCATCGATGCAATCGCTCTTGCCGAACCAACTGCCGCGCTTCATCGCAAATCTCTTCCAGGTCGCTCAATGCCCCGTGAGCCGCCGCCGGCAAAAGCGTTTTCAATCCCGCAAACGCCAGCTTGGCCTTCTCTTCATCACCAAGCTGCTGCCCGCGCCGCTTGGGCTGTTCCAAAAATACGCGCAGGTCCTGCAGATAGAATCGCCTCAGCGGAGCGCTCTCTTCTTGCGTCAGTAAAATCGTTTCCGCCGCAGGCGCCACCGCGGCGCTCGCCCCGGCGCTCACCGCCGAGGAAGTGCGCAAGGGCGCGGCCGTCGCCGCAATCGGCCGCAACGCCGTGAATCCCCCCGCGCGCTGTCCTTCTTCTTCGCTCTTCGCAAATCCAAGATCGCCACAGAGAGCCGCGACCGCCTGGTCGGCCTCTTCGCGCAACAATTTCCGTACATTCTCAATTTCCGCATAAATCGTCTCAAGCGGTACTTCGGACGTCATCATCCGCGGCACATAATTCTGCAGCAGCGCGCCGAACAATCCGCTTCCCACTGTGATGATCAGCAGCCACATCAGCACGCGCGTCAGCGTCCCGCCAAAATGAAATCCGCCGTGAAACAATATCAGCGGCAGGCTCAACAATCCCAGCCACAAATGTCCCCGCATCCACGCCTGCGCCCGACCCAATCGCCACGTTGGCACCCGCTTGCGGGCCCCCAGCATTGCCGCAAAAATCATGAACGCGAACCCAACAATCCCGAACGTCAGCCCCACCGTGCTGCCGCCACGCGGCCCCTCGGGCGTCGGGCGCACGTACGCCACATAGCCAACCGCGCTCACCGCCAGAATCCCCAGCGAAGCCACCGCCCACCCGCGTTGAGTCTGGTCCATCCTCATGCGCGCGGCCCCTGACCCATCAACCCGGCAAAGAAATTCCGCGGCTCGACGCGGTGAGCCGCATCGTGCGGGCACGCGTACACGCAACTCGGTTCCGCGTGTTCGGTGCACAAGTCGCACGTAGTCGCTTTCTTCTGCACGACGGCCTTCTTGTGCTCGGCCTTCCCGTGCCGATTCCGGTCCTCGCAGCGCGCGCCGCGAACGGATGCATGTTAATATTTCCGTACGGACAATTTTTCGCGCACAGGCCGCAGCCGATGCACCAGTCCTCGATGATCACCTCGAGCGAATTGCGCCGCCGGATCGCTCCCACCGGGCAGCCCACCATGCACAGCGGATCGCGGCACTGCCGGCAGGATGTGGCCACCAGGAAATTCTCGAAGCGCAGACCTTCGCGCACCAGCCGCGTCACGCCGTCATGCGAATCGGCGCAGGCCGTCACGCAGGCGTCGCAGCGCGTGCACTTCTCGCAGGTCCAGCACCAGCAGGCTCTGCGCCTCCATCAATCCCTGCGAGAGAAAACTGTCCAGCGGCACGCTGCGCACCATGCGCAGGCGCTCCTGCATTGGCCTCCTGGCGCTCGCGGGCGGCGCGCTCGCAGGCCGCTACGCACACTCGGGAACCTGTTCCACCATTGCGCGAAAATCCTCCGCGGAAATGCGCACCACCTCGACGTGGTCCAGCGCCGAGCAGGTCGCCGTGCGAGTCCCGCCGCCCAGCAATCCGATCTCGCCGAAGTAATCGCCGCGCGACAAATAGGCCAGCACCAGCTCGCCGCCCGGATAGTCTTCCGAAACTTTCACGAAACCGAGCCGCACCAGATAAAAACTGTCGGCGGGATCTCCCTGCTTGCAGATCACCTGGCCGGGCGCGAAGCGCAACAGCTCGACGCGGTCGCGAAGGTGTTCGATGAAATCCTGCGCAAGCCCGCGGAAGATGGTGACATCGCGCAGATGAGAATCGAGCGCGCGGCGCCGGTAGGTTTCATCGAGTTGCGCCCGGAACGCCTTGCTCTTTTGCAGGACGTCGAGAACGTTGCGAAGCATCTCGAGCATCGTGCAATCGGTTTCGGCGCGCACCGTCGCCGAGCGCGGGTAGATAATTCATGCACGTCATTTCGCCGAACAACTCCCCCGGCCCCAGTTCCGCCACCGGATGGTCATAAGCCAGGTCCACCGGCGCGTCGATCGGAATGGTCCGGTCCCGTGCTTCACCCTCGCGCTTATCTTCCTCGCGCCCCACCAGAACGCTCGTCAGCCGCTTAAAAAATCCCTGCGCCCCACCCTGCGTCTTCACGTGCGCAATCGGCGTCGAAATCGCCACCTGGGCCGTTCCTTCCACGATGAAAAACGCCGTCGACCCGAATTGGCCCTCGCGGCAAATCACTTCCCCTCCGCGATAGCGCCTCTTCACTATCGCCCCGCGGTTCAACTCCAAAAATGTTCCAGACACTCCCGCAAAGACCGGCAAGCGGTGGAGTTCCTCCGCTGTCAACGCCTGCGAATCCCTCGCGCCCGCCGCGATCGCCGTCCCCACCACTCCCTTGTTCGTCAACGCGCCCGTCGGGCAAGACACCATGCATTCTCCGCACGAAATGCACGTCGAGTCTCCCATTGGCGCGTTCAAGTCGAACGCAATCCCTGTGGAATAGCCCTTGCCCATTCGTCCCAGCACGAAATTGCTCTTAATCTCATCGCAACCGCGGATGCACCGGTCGCACAAAATGCATGCATCATGGTCCACGGCAATGGCCAGCGAGGAATCGTCTCCGCCGCGGGAAGTGCTCCGGCGCGCAAACCGGGGCGCGCCCACACCCGCCTGCTTTGCCAGCGTCTCCAATTCGCAATCGCCCGAATGCTGCTGTCGTGCGCATGGCGAAGGATGATCTGCCATCAGCAGTTCCAGCAGCGTCCTCCGCGCCGCCAGCACTTTCTCGGAGTTCGTGCTTACTTTCATCCCCGGCTCGACCGGCCGCACGCAGGAAGCGCTCAACACTCGCGCGCCCGTATCCACCACGCACAACCGGCACACACCCACCGGCGTCTGGTTCTGCAGGTGGCACAAGGTCGGAATCGCGATCCCATTCAACCGTGCGGCATCATAAACGGTTGTGCCCACCGGCACCTGCACCGCTCTGCCGTCGATCGTCAATTCCACCAGTGTTGTATTCGTCGTGCTCATTTTGGAGTGCGGCACCTTGTTTACCCTGAGCGCCTTTTGCGAAGGGCTGTCGTTTTCACCACCGCAACCCTTTCCTAGCCTTTCCGCTAGGGGAGTTTCCTCTGTGCCTCTAGGTGAGCTCTCTTTCTTGCCACTCACCACCAGCCACTCCCCACTGCCTCTTACGGTCTAATCCCCACGCGCGCCAGTTCCGGCATCCTCCCCGCCGCCGAAAAACAAATCCCGCTGGGACATTGCCCCTTCAGCACATGCTCATCAATCTCCGCGCGGAAATGTTTCAGCACGCTCTGAACCGGTGCCGGCACAATCTGCCCAAGCCCGCAAATCGACGTCAAGCTCATCGCCTGCGACAGCTCTTCGATCAGCCCGATGTCCGCACGATAGGCCGCCTCGCTCACCCCTCCCTGCGCCCACCGCGTCAACAGTTCCACCATTTTTTGCGAACCCATCCGGCACGGCACGCATTTCCCGCAAGACTCGTTGCGGTAGAACTTCACCGCCGTCAGCGCCATATCTAGCATGCAAGTGGTCTCATCGCAGACCACGATCGCGCCCGATCCCAGCATCGACCCTGCTTCTGCCAGTGCCTTAAAATCCAACCGCACATCCACTATCGACGCCGGTAAATACCCGGACGACGGTCCTGACGGTGCAAACGCCTTCAACGCCCGCCCGCCGCGAATCCCCCCTGCAGGACCATAGATGACGTCGCGCATCGGCGTGCCCATCGGCACTTCGTACACTCCCGGCCGCTGCACATGCCCGCTCACGCCCACGAATTTCAATCCGCGCGAACCGCTCACCCCCGCGGTCTTGTACCACTCCGCCCCGCGCATCAGGATCTGCGGCACATTCGCAAATGTCTCCACGTTATTAATTGCCGTGGGTTTTTGCCAAAGTCCCACTTGCCCCGGAAAAGGTGGCTTGTTCCGCGGCTCAGCGCGATGACCTTCGATTGCCTCCAGCAGTGCGCTCTCTTCTCCGCAAATGTACCCGCCGGGACTGACAAACACTTCCAGCGTGAACTCCAGGTCGCTCCCCAGAATCTTCTTGCCTAAGAGTCCGGCTTTCATGCATCGCCGCAACTCTTCTGCAAAGATCTCTTCCTGCAACGGGTATTCGTGCCGGATGTACAAAATTCCCTTATTCGCCCCGGTCACCAATCCCGCGATCATCATTCCTTCGGCGACTAGGTGCGGCAGATGGCTCAAGATGAATCGGTCCTTGATCGTTCCCGGCTCGCTCTCATCCGCATTGCACACCACGTACTTCTCCGGGTCCGCCTGTTTCCGCACCAGATCCCATTTCATCGAGGTGGGGAACCCGGCACCGCCCATGCCTCGTAATTCCGCTTCCTTCAATGTCGATAGCACGCCGTCATAGTCCCGCGTGCTCACCAGCCTCCGTACCGCTCCATACTTTTCCGATTCGCCGTAAGGATCCGAAGCGCAAGGCACGCGCGCCGCTTCCAGGTGTTCGGCATGGAGCTTCTCGCTCCGCATCGCTCGTCGCGCCAACTGCTCCACTTGTTCCGCTGAAACGCTTTCGAAAATCGCGTCATTCACCGCTACGGCCGGCGCGCGATCGCACCTCCCCAGGCAGCTCACGTCCTTTATCTGCACCTCTTCGGGGCGAGCCCCTGCAAATCGCCGCGCCAGCTCCGCGCGAAGCTCACAGGCCCCATTCAGCCGGCAACTCATGTCCGCGCACATGTGGACCTCTGCCCGGCTCGGCGGCGTCAAATGAAAATGAGGATAGAAACTGGCAACGCTGTGGATCTGATACAGAGGAGTCTGGCTGCGCTCCGAAAGGCTTTCGAGTTCCGCCTTCGGCAGATACCCATGGCGCAGCTGGATGGCTCGCAATTCGTCAAATATCACGGCGGAATGTCTCGCGAATGAGCGCCTCCGGGGCAAACGCCGGGCTGACTGCACAGGTCGCACCTATTTCCGCACAATTGCGCCCAGGCTGCCTCTCCTAAATCATCGCCCGTTGTCTTTTCGCACAATCCCCTCGAAAAGTGCACTCCTTACCGTTGACTTGCCCCACCCCCCAACGCTATAAGCAAAATGAACTTTTTTCTCAATTCATGTCGCTCCGTCACAACAATCTCCTTCGCCTCGCGCTGCTCCTCGCCGTCTTGCTCCTTAGATTTTCCTGGGCCTCTTTGGCAGCCGCCGACTCCAACGAACCCATCAAATACATCGGGCCCGGTTCCTGCGCTGCCACCAGTTGCCACGGCAGCGTCAAACCCGTCGCCGGTAGCCGCATTCTCCAGAACGAATATTCCACCTGGATTTTGCAGGACAAGCACAGCCGCTCTTACCAGGCACTCACCGGCGATATCGGCGAACGCATGGCCCGCATTCTGAAACTTGGCGCGAAGGCCGAGGAGTCGCCCAAGTGCCTCTCCTGTCACGCGCTGTACACCACCACGGAGCAGCGCGGGCGCCCCTTTGAAGTCTCTGAAGGAGTTTCCTGCGAATCCTGCCACGGCCCGGCCTCCGCCTGGCTTGGCCCGCACAGCACACGCGATTGGCCACACGAAAAATCCGTTGCCCTCGGAATGCGCGATTCCCGCAACGTCATCCAGCGCTCCAATCTCTGTCTCGAATGCCATCTGGGAACAAAAGAAAAATTCGTCGACCACGAAATGATCGCCGCAGGCCATCCCGATCTTTATTTCGAGCTCGATTCCTTTTCCGCCGTGATGCCTCGCCACTGGAAGGTTCCTCGCGAATCCGCCCCGGGCAAGCCGGTCGAAGATTCCGCCTGGACCGGCGTTCGCGATTGGGCGACTGGCCAGGCCGTGCAATTGCGCGCATCCATGGAACGTCTCGCGTGGCGCGCTAACAATCAGCGTGCGGACAAGAAAGATGTCTGGCCGGAGTATTCAGAACTTTCTTGCTTCGCCTGCCATCACTCTCTGGGCCCCGCCAAAGACAGTTGGCGCCAGGAACACGGCTACGAAGGCCGTCGCCCCGGTGATCCCGCCTGGAATTCTTCGCGCTACGCGGTCTTCCGCCATTTCGCTAAGCAGATCGATTCCGCCTCCGCTCAGGAACTCGACCGCTACTTGCTTGCCGTTTCCGCGGAAATGGGCAAACTCAATCCCGATCGCACTGTCGTTGCCAATGCTGCCCAGGCTGCCGCGCCTCTCGCTCAGCAGATTGCCGATCGCCTTGCTACCATGCAATATGACCAGGCCATCACCCTCCGCATGTTGCAGCGCATCACCGACGACGCGGAAAACATTGCCATCTCCGATGAGCGCGCCGCAGAACAGGCCGCTATGGCCCTCGATTCGCTCTACATCGCCTATCGCAGGGACTCCAGGCCCTCCAATGACGCTGAAATCCGTGCTGCCATCAACGGGCTGTTCCAGCAGCTCGAAAATCCTTCTGCCTACAACGCCGATCAGTTTGCTTCCGCTCTGCGCCGTCTCCGTCCCTTGTTCCATTGAACCCCCGGTCATCCAGACTTTGGACCGGTCAAACACATCGGACAGTTACTCTCAAACCGCAAACTTCCTTTCCTGTTTGGACACGATCCTGGCGAGGGCGTAATCTAGCGGCGCTGTGGCGAAAGTCTCTCCTTCGGGCGGAACGTGGCCAGACCTCGTTACTATCCGCTCCTTCTCCAACGAACTCGACGCTGCGCTCGCGAAGTCCACGTTGGATGCGGCCGGCATTAACTGCATGTTCATAAGGGAGGACTGCGGTGGCATGCGGCCACCCTTATCCATGACGCAGGGCATCAAGATCGTTGTCAGGGCGGAAGATGCCGGTCCGGCCACGGAGATTTTGGACACCGAAGCTCAAATTTCCGAGTAACCTTCCGCCTCTGGCGCAAGAAATAGGTCATCCTCGCGGCTCTTGCGCTACACTAATAGGCCTCCCAACCCGACAACTCATGAACACTGCCGAACATTTCTTCTGTTCCTCTTCCCTCTGGCGCTACATCACCCAGCGCCAAATCCTTCCTTGGGTTCTCTCCGGTACACCACTCGGTGAGCACCTTCTTGAAGTTGGCGCCGGTTATGGAGCTGCGACGAAACTCCTCAAATCACGAGTTCCGCGCCTGACATCCCTCGACTACGACCACAACTCAACCCGCAAGCTCAAGTTGTATCACGATGCTCACTTAGGTGGAGCTGTCCGCGGTGACGCCGCCCATTTGCCCTTTGCCTGTCAGGCTTTTTCCTCCGCTCTCGCCATCCTCGTCCTGCACCACCTCAAATCCTCCGCACTCCAGGATCAAATGTTCTCTGAAGTCTTCCGCGTTTTGCGCCCCGGTGGCGTTTTCGTCGCATTCGATATCACCGATGGTTGGATTCACCGCGTGGGTCATATCCGCAGCACCTTCACACCCGTGCCCCCGGCTTCTGTCTTCCCCCGCCTCACCGCCGCCGGTTTCTCAAAGATTGCCTTGGACCTTAACAAAGGCGCTTTCCGCGTAACCGCCACCCGCCCAAAGGACGCGGACCGCTCTTAGGTCTCTCTGCTATGTAGGGTCGCAGCACAGTTTGCCCTGAGCCGTGAAGGGCCGCCGCTGTTGAGCGCCCAACTGCATTGCCGTCCTGCCGGGGCAAATGATCTATCGTGGTTCTGTCTCGCGCGCAGGTTACAACTCTCTCTTATCCCTTGTTGAGCGCAGCGCCCAATTCGCTCCGCGTTTGAATCACCCGCAAAATCGCCTCCCGCGTCACCATTCCGATGATGTGCGCCGCGCCATCTTCACTGTGACTTACCACCGGCATCTGATTCACATCCGCCGCAATCAGCCTTTCCAGCAACCGCTGCAGCGGCTCCTCCGGCGAGGCCCACAAAATCCTTTCCCTTGGCGCCATCGTGGCTTGCACCGAATTCATCGACCATTCGTCCCGCGGCACCTGGTTCAGCGCAGCCACATTCATCAGCCCTACCAGCCGGTCGTTATGCGTCACGATATGAATTCGCCGTCCTGTCCGAAGCACCTCGCCGCTGTATTCGTCCAGGCTCATGTTCCCGGGGATTGTCGGCACCTCTTGACTCATCACATCCGCCGCGCACAGCCCCGTCAGGGTCTCGCGTATCGTCACCTGTGTCACGCTGGCCTGGGCCGCATTCAGCAAAAACCACCCGATGAACCCGACCCACACCCCGGACATCCAGTCGCCATGGACCGCATCCCAGACCCCGATCCCGATCAACCCAAATGCCACCAATTTGCCGCTGGTTCCGGCGACCCTCGTCGCACGCCCAAAATCCTTGGTGATCCCCCACACGAGCGCACGGAAGATTCGTCCGCCATCCAGCGGAAAGCCCGGAAGCAAGTTAAAGACCGCCAGTAAACCATTGGTTACGAACAACCACTTGGCCAGTGCCCCGAACATTTCCCGCTCCGGGAACAGTAGCGTCAAGCCGAAGAACATTCCCGCCAGGAACCCGCTCGCCAGCGGACCGGCGATGGCGATATTGAACTCCTGAATGGCCTTGGAAGGTTCACGCGCGATACGCGCCAGCCCCCCGAACAGAAAGAGGGTGATGGACAACACCTTGATTTTGTAATGCTGGGCTACAACGCTGTGCGCCAGTTCGTGCAACACCACCGAACTGAAGAACAGGATGCTGGTCAGCAGCGCCAGCGTCCAGTGCTGCGTCGTTGTCCATTGCGGGTGCTGTTGTGCGAAAAAACCGGAAAGCGAAAAGGTGATGAGCCCGAAGACCAGAATCCAACTCAGATCCAGATAGATGGGGATGCCCCGTATTCTACCGATGCGAAACCCTTGTGTTTGGGACATGGGGAAGCCAGCCTCGCGCTCTGGACTCTCTTCCTAGACTACCTCTGAAAGCTGCAGCCGCAAAACGATGCATGCCTCTCAGCGTCTAGAAGAGTTTGCCTCTCGAACGCGTCCCGTCAAACACGCCGTGTCAGGCAGGCCACGATTCTCTCGCCTTTCCTCAGACCTAACATCCTTTTTTACATTACGTTAAGAATGGTCCCCAGTGTGCCATCTCTCTCAGCGAAGCTCAACAGGGAGCACACACCATGAACCGGCCGGCCAGCCCATCGACACACAATCCAAGCGGCGCCCCAATTCTCCAGTCCTTTTCCTTTATTGCTGCCTTGGCCCTCTGCGCCACGGTCCTGGCCGCGCAATCCTCCCCGAGTTCCGAAGCCCAGCCCGTCCACCATTCCGCCCGGCGCATTGTAGTCAGCATTCCCGACCGCAAACTTGCCCTTCTCGAAGACGATCGCATAGTCAAAATCTACAACGTCGCGGTCGGCACTCCAGACACCCCGAGCCCTTCCGGCGAATTTCAGATCGCCCGGCGGTTGGAGAGCCCCAACTACTACCACCTCGGCGTCGTCATCGGACCCGGCAAAGCCAATCCTCTCGGCCCTCGCTGGATTGGCCTGAACATCCAGGGTTTCGGCATCCATGGCACTAACCGCCCCAACTCCATCGGCAAAAACGCCTCCCACGGGTGCATTCGCCTTCGCAACCACGACATCGAAGATCTCTTCGCTCGCGTCCAGGTCGGCGATCGCGTCTCCCTCATCTCCGAGCGCACCGACGAAGTAGCCCGCCTCTTTGGCGAGGCCCCGGCACTTCGCGCCGCGCACGAAACCCTTCAAGCCAGCCACGAACCCGCTTCTTCACAAGAGAGCGAAGGCCATGGCGGCCGTTGAAACAGTTTCCCAGTCCACTTAAGGAGAACTCACATGGACACCTTCCTGGGATTCGCAACCGTAGTGATGACCACCATTATCGCGCTCTTCTCGGCACTGGCTCTGCAGGCGCTTTTCCTGCGCGCCGCCTTCGCCCTGATGCAACCAGCCACTGCGGCCCGCCGGATCGCCCTTCCGGCTATCGAACGGGGTACTCAGCTGGTCGCGCGTGCCTACGCCAGGGGCCGTTGACCACCCGCACGGGTTTCCTGGCCTGCGCATGCCGCTGTTCGGTGGTCGCGAAACGGCAGCCCCGCCGGGAATCGGAGAGAAAGGAAAATACCATGCTCGCTTTGAGGTTCTTGTTCATGATCCTCGGCGTTGGCCTTTTCGTCGGCGCCGCAGTCATTGTCGCTTATGACGTTTACGTGGCAGCACGCTTGCGGTGGCTCCTGGAGCAATCCGGCCCGCCGGTAGGGGAGGGAATTGCGGCCATCCAGCCGCGCCCTTTCGGCCCGGTGCGGTGGAAGCTCGCTCAGAACTTGGCGCTCGCGGGAATCCTGCCCTTGCTTCTTGCTCTCAGCATCCTCGTGGTTCCAGACGGCTTCGCCGGCATCCGCGTCAGCCAGTTGTCCGGCGTGCGCCCCGGTACTTTATATCCCGGCGTGCATGTTTTGACCCCGCTCATCGATAACGTCGTCCTCTACGATACCCGCGAGCAGGTCTACTCCACCGCTGCCAGCACCACGGCAAAGCCTGCGGGCGAAATTCTCACCGTCCAGGCGCGCGAAGGTCTCAATCTCGGCCTCGCCGTTACCGTGCGCTATCGCCTCGATCCCGCTCGACTCAGCTCCATCCACCAGAATCTCCCGCAGCCCGTCAACGAGGAAGTCGTCGGCCCGGTGGTCTCCTCAATCTACCGGCAACTTGCCCCCAACTACGTCACCCGAGAAATCTTCGCTGTAAAACGCGAAGAGCTGCGCAGTCAGGCCGCGGAAGCCATCAAAACACGCCTCGCCAGCGACGGCATCGTCGTCCGCGAAGTCCTGCTCCGCGACATTCAACTCCCGTCCGACTACGCCAAGGGTCTCGAGGGCCTGCTCCTGAAAGAACAAGAGAACGAACGTCTCGGCACCGAACAGGACATCAAGCTGAAAGAGGTTAAGATCGCCGAACTCGAAGCCGAGGCCCAGAAAGCCCGCGACGTCAAAGAAGCCGAAGCTCAAGCTCAGGTCCGGGTCCTCCAGGCCAAAGCCGAAGCGGACGCCATGCAGTACACCCTGCCTCTCAAACAGAAGCAGATTGAGCAGACCAAGCTGGAAGCCGAAGCCCGCAAGGAAGCTACCCTGCAGAACGCCGAGGCCGCCGCCCAGGCAAAGATCATCGACAGCAAGGCCGAAGTCGAACGCCAGAAAAATCTTTCCGATGCCGAAGCCAACCGCATTCGCGTTACCGCTGCCGCTGATTCCGAACGCATGAAGTACGAAGCGGCCGTCCTCAAGCAGAATCCCATGCTGATTCAGAAAATCATCGCCGAGCGTTTATCAGACAAGCTCCAGATCATGATGGTGCCCATGGATGGCAAGAACTTCTTTGCCTCCGATGTCATGCGCTCCGCCTTCCAGACCGGAAATGGAAACAACAACAACGGAACCACCACTGCGCCGGACTCCCCCGATGATTCCGAGGATCCGGCACCCGTTGCCACGGCCACGGCACAGCACAAGCCCGGCAAGCGTCCGTAAACACGATTTTCGGGGAGGCGGCTAAGCAGTTTGCAGAAAAGTTCTTCTCCTTAGGAGGCCGGGGCTGCAGCCCCGGCTAGAGGCCCGGAATGGATGGGCTTCAGAGTCTGAAGAAAGGTCCTTCGGCAAAACAATGCCCGCCTCCCGCGAACACCGGCCAAAACCCTGCGGGTGGCACGGTTCGCGTCGCTGCAGGAGCGGCCATGGACCCAAGGAAGACAAGCACCGCCGCGCTTGACTCCTTTCGCCACGGCAGTCTCCACATCCAGCGCCGCCTTCCGCGCCACCCGGCGGTTCAAGCAGCCCGAAGTCCTGCTTGGGCTTTGTAGGGCCCGCCTTCGGCTTGCCTGCCGAAGGCTTTGCGCAGGCGGGAGGCGGGCCACTCTTGGCTAACAGGAATTGCACGAACCGTGATTGCGATTGATCAGGAGAACGTCATGAACTCGAACACCACGTCGCGCCCACCCAGAAACTTCACCACCATTCTCTACGTCATCCTGCGCGTCACCCTCAGCCTGCTCCTCTGGACCTTGGGTGCCTCCATCATGAACCTCGCCGCTGCCCAGATTCAGCCCAAGGAACATCGCGTGGTCGTGAATTTCCCCATCGACCGCGGCAAGGTGGAAAATCTCCAACGCTGGGTGAACGCTGGCCATGACTCCTGGTGCCGCGATCCGCAAATAGTTGCCGCCACGACCCTTCGCCGAATCTCTCCTCGACTTTCCGATTACGAACTCGCTGCGCTTCCCCTCGAACTCGAGCGCAGTCAAAAAACCAGATCGATCTACACGTTCCGTTCCCTCGACGGCCGCTCCACCTATCGCATCACCCTGCGCCGCTACCGCCACCTCCTTCCCACCGGTAGCTCCCTGAGTCAGGCGATCTGGGTCCCTCGGCGCGCAGAGATCATTACCCGCGACATCCGGAACTAGTCCGTTTCCGATCCAATTCCACCAAACAAACAAGAAAAGCAATCCTCTCCTGACCTGCCGGGCGACACTGACCACGTCGCCCGGCATCTGTTCCTCAAGTAGTGTTAGCATTCCAATGGTTCAGAGAACGTTGCAAAATCCAAATCTGTCATTCCGAACGGAGTCTGCGAAGTGAGGAATCACTCTTCTCTTTTCTATTTACTCGGTCTGCTCATCGCGCTGTCCCTTATCCCGCAGGCGACATATGCTCTTCCTCTGCCCATGCCTCCTCCGGCCACGCCCACAACTTGTGATTCCCTTCGCTTAGAGAAGTCCAAAATCTACGGCTTTCATCTTTCTCAGCTCAATGAGGATCAGATTGCCGCAAAGAGCAAGGAGCTGGACTCCTTCTGGAAACTGGTTCAGGCCGCTGGCCCGCAAGGCGTCACCTGCATCCGCGCCATGCTCGCCGAAGAAAAGGCCGATCACAATTTCCAGTTCGATGCCGCCGCTATGCTCTTTCCCTCAGATCACTCCCCGGAAACTCTGAACCTCATCCGCGACTCGCTCGCTCAAACCGATTTCCAAGAATCCGATCCGGCGAATTACCTCTCGCTCGCTCTCGCACTCGGCCAGGCGGGAGTTGATATCCGCCCTCTCGCTGCCAAACTCCTGCTCTACCCGAACGCCGTGATTCACATCTCTGAACATGACCTCGATCTCGATTCGGACACTGCCGCGCTCTTCCTGTACGGCACCATGGAACCTGCCCAGGCCAGTTCTGCCCTAATCTCTCTACTCCAGGCTCCGGAACCTTTCGTGCGCGACGCTGCGGCTCATCTCCTGGCCGAACAGATGACCGGTGAGAGTTTCCGTGCCCTCAGCCAGTGGGAGGGGCTCGCCAAAATCCAGGAAGAATTCCGCCGCAATGACGTTCAGTCCGTGATGAAGTACCAGGCGCCCAATCCTGCCGATTTCGCAAATCCCAAATTCACTCGCGAACAGGTCCTGCAGACCATTGCTTCGTTGCCTCACACGCAAAAAGAGTTTGACGATGTCATGGCCACTAGGGGCGCCGCCTTCGACCAGCAGATGCGCGACCAAAGAACCACCCAGCAGCAACTGGCCCAGGCCGTCGCCGATAGCCTCCCCATCTACGGTCTCGCCGACCACACCGCCTTCATTGGCTGCGCCGTTGCCACTCTCAAACCCGAAGACTTCCCCGCCATTCGCGATGCTCGTCGCAAATCTCTCTACAATGTTTCCGACGAGGGCCTCAGCGAATACCTCGCCTACACGCACATCATGATCGGCCTTCTCAACCGCCTGGACCTCTTCAAGGAATACCGCCTCCACTGACGCCGCGTCCTCCCGGGCCTTCTGTCCGATTCCGGGCCAGCACTTCGCGGTTGTCATCCCGAAGCGATCCGATAAGAATCGCTGAAGGATCTCAACCGAAGCACCAAGCACAGACTGCCAGTGCAACGCTCGCGCGCCACACCGGCCTTTCTACAAGCGTGTTATCATCACCTCAGAACGCCGTGCGACCCATTCTTGACCGCCCCCTGCTTCGCAATTTCCTTCTTTTACTTTTGTTTGCATTCTTCGCCTCGTCCGCGCAATCCGCAGCTTCGGACACCCCCTCTCTCGACGACGCCGTCCGTCAACTCGCCGAGCGTGTCGCTGCCATCCCCAATCTCCGTGGTCCCCTCCGCCTTCAATTTGTGCAAGACCCTGCTTTTGCTGCCGACACCGGCAAGGAATGGCAAAAATCCTTTTCCCTGGAAATTGAAAAGCATAACCTCTCCGTGACCGACGACCCTGCTGCGACTCTCCTTCGCGTTGGTTTGACGGAGACCCCCACGCAACTGGTTCTCGCGGCAAGCGCGCGCGTTTCCGATAAGGACGAGGTTCGCTTCATTACCCTTCCGCGAACTGCTTTCCGCGCCGCGAATCTTCCTGTCGCTCCCATCCGCATCGAGCGGCAAATCGTCTACCAAAGTTCCGATCGCATCCTCGACGCTTCCTCCTCGTGGAACGCTGCGGAGACCGGCATGGTGCTGCTCGCCTTCCACAACGCCGAACTCTCTGTCCTTCGCCTGGACGCCGCGGGCCAGGTCGCCCAAGCGATTTCCCTCACCGCGGCAGGTGCCCGCGTTTCCCGCGATCCTCGCGGCGAACTCTCCGTCCGCTCCAACGATGCTTCCGCGTTCTTGCCGGGTAAGAGTTGCGAATTCAGTTGGACCCCATCCGCCGAAGCAAGGTGCCACTCCGCGAAACCCGCGTGGCGCAACCCCGCCGTTCTCACGCCTTCCTGCGGCACGGGAGGATGGAAGTTGCTTTCCGATGGCTCGGACTGGACCGCGCCGGATGTCCTGGAAGTTGTGCCCGACGGCTCCACGCGCGAAGGAAGCGCGGCGCTCCTCAGCGACTTTCCGGGACCTATCTTGAGCATCAACGGCGAACAAAATCCCGCCACTGCTCTCGTAGTCACCCGAAATCTGCGAACAGGGAATTATGAGGTTTACAAAATCACCCTTGCTTGCGGCCATTAGCGCCTTTGTGATCGCGCTTCTTGTCCCGGCCCGCTCCATTGCTTCAAAGCACCCGAAGTACGGGGGCGTGCTTCGCGTCGGATTACACGTCCCGTCGATTTCTCTCGATCCGCGTGAATGGAAAGCAGGCTCCGTTGCCGCGGCTGAAAATGAAAAGCTTGGTGCGCTCGTTTTCGACCGTCTCATTACTCTCGACGACTACGGTAGATTTCAACCTGCCCTTGCCACGGAGTGGTCTCACGACGCCGCATTTAAAAACTGGCAATTCAAAATTCGCGCCGGCGTGAAATTCTCAGATGGCGCTGCTCTAACTCCAAAGGATGTCGCCGCGGCTCTCCAGCCCCTCCTTCCCGCCGGCTTCCAGATCAGCGCCACCGAAAATGGCGTGCAGATTCACGTCAACCGTGCGGTCTCTGACCTGCTTGAGCAGCTCGCCTCCGGCCGCTATTTTGTTTTTCTTGCTCAGCCCGACGGCCTTCTCCTTGGCACTGGCCCCTTCGTCCTTGCCGATAATTCTCCGGCCACTCCGTCGGACGCGAATCCCTCTGTGCTAAAGCCCGCGCGCATGAAGTTTCGTGCCAACGACGACGCTTGGTCCGGCCGGCCCTTCGTTGACGCCATTGAAGTCACGCTCGGCGATCCCGCTCTCCGCCAGATCCTCAATCTGCAGGTGGGCCGCGCCGATATCATCGACATTCCCCCCGACCTGGTTCGAAAGGCTCGCCAGGAAAATCTCCGTGTCTGGAGCTCGCCTCCCGACACGCTTCTCGCCCTGCGCTTTGATGACGCACAGCCTGCCGCTTCCGACCCGCGCCTGCGCGAAGCGCTCGACTCCGCCCTCGACCGCGACACCATGGCCAACGTGTTGCTTCAAAGGCAAGCACTCCCCGCCACGGCCCTTTTGCCGCAATGGCTCTCGGGATATGCTTTTCTCTTCGGTACCCCTATGAGTCTTGATCGCGCCAGGCAGCTTCGCTCATCGCTTCCCGCCAACTCCGCCGGCGGCGGCGATCCCTTGCGCCTCCGCGTCGATGCCGTCGGCGAGCTCATGAAACTCTTGGGCGAACGCGTAGCCGTGAATGCCCGCCAGGCTGATATCTCGATTCAACTCGTCTCGCATTCCGCGGTTTCCTCCGGCAGCTCCGGCGCTGCTTCTCCTGGTCCGGGTTTGCATCTCTTCGCCTGGCACTACGATTCGCTCTCTCCGCGGGCGGAACTCCAGGCCCTTGCGGAGCACCTTCATGCAGAGTTCGCCTCTGATTCTTCGGACCCGGAAAAACTTTACGCCGAAGAGCGTCGCCTCATGGACGAACGCCAGCTGCTGCCCCTGGTCCTCCTGCCTGAATATGTCGGCATCGCCCCGACGGTGCGCAATTGGACCGTGGCACCCTCCGGCGAGTGGCGCCTCGCCGACGTCTGGATCGATTCCGGTGAACCCGCCGCCAACAGGACGGCAACGGGCGGCTGTCTCGGAATTGGATTTCGTCAGGGCCCGGCTTTGGCCGTGCCAAATGGCCGTGGAAATTCGCGGGCTTTAGCCCCTGAGGGGAAAGGCTCACCAGTTCAGGGCATCGACGAGACACCTCTCACATCAGAACTGCGTGTCGCACCGGGGGTTCATCCATGAGTTTTCGCAACAAAATTTTCCTCATCTTTCTTGTCACCGTCCTGGCCTCGGTCTCTCTGGTTGCTTACGGTGTCACCTACTACGCACAACGCACCTACGAACAGATGGATTCCCAGCGCACGGAGGCCCTGGTTGCCCAATTCAAAAAGGAGTTTGCCCAGCGCGGCGAAATGGTTGTTCAACAGGTCGAAAACATCACCAATGCGGATGTGACTGTCCGCATGGTCCTTGATCTCGCGCGCCCCAACGCCGATGCTTCGCTCTACGTGCACGACGCCAACGGCGCCGCCCAGACACACAACCTCGATTTCGTGGAATTTGTAAATTCCGATGGCGTCCTGATCTCTTCCGCCCAATATCCCGCGCGCGTCGGCTATAAGGATGACTGGGTCACCGCCGCCAAAAACTGGGATGGCTCCGCTGCCTTTCTCCGCCGCGAAGAACTCCCTGATGGCGTGGCTCTCTCCCTGGCCGCCGTGCGTACTCAGACTGTCGGCGACAAGAGTGTTTACATCATCGGTGGCCGCCGCCTGGACCAGAACTTTCTCGCCACCTTGGTCCTTCCCACCGGCATGCGCGCCCTCCTTTATCGCAACCTCGATGCGAATTTTGTCCCTACCTCCCTCACCGATGCCAACGGTCCCGTCCCGCAAGCGGATCAATTCCAGCGCCTTATTGAACAGGTGCAAAAACAGCCGCGGCCGGACATGATCGAACATACTATCCAGTGGAACAGCGATCCTGCCAGCGCGGAAACTTTTCATGCCATGCCGCTCACTGGCCGCCAGAATGAATTGCTCGGTGTGTTGCTTCTCGGCAGCCCGCAACGCGAGCTTGTTCTCCTTCGCCGGCAGATTCTGAAGATCGCAGCGGTGGTGGCTCTCGCGGCCATCTTGATCGGTCTCCTTACGTCCTGGTGGGTCTCCTCCCGCATTACTCGCCCCATTGAAGAGCTCGCCAATGGCGCTCGCGACGTTGCCTCCGGCCGCTGGGACACCCGCATCGACGTTCACGGCAGCGACGAAATCGGGCAACTCGCTGGCGCTTTCAACCACATGACCCGCACCCTCGCCTCCCAGAAGGAAAAACTCGTTCAGACCGAGCGCGTCGCCGCCTGGCGCGAACTTGCGCGTCGTCTTGCGCACGAGTTGCGCAATCCGCTTTTCCCCCTCCAGATCACCGTCGAAAATCTGCAGCGCGCACGCCAACTCGGCCCCGCGCAATTTCAAGAAGTGTTCGCCGAAGGCACCGCCACCCTGAAAGCGGAACTAGCCAATCTCAACAGCATCGTCGGGCGCTTCAGCGATTTCTCCAAAATGCCCGCGCCGCAATTCACGCGCGTCAATGTCAATGAAACTCTGCGCAACGCCGTCCGCCTCTTCGAACCGCAATTCACCGCCGTCGGCAAACCCTCCATCACCACCGAATTTTTCTTGACCGAATCCCTGCCGGAGATCGATGCCGACCCTGATCTCCTTCACCGCGCTTTCCAGAATCTTGTTCTCAACGCGCTCGATGCCATGCCCGCCGGCGGCACCCTCACGCTCCGTACCGCCGATGGCGAAGACACGGTCCGCATCGAAATCGCCGACACCGGCAAGGGCCTCACCCCCGAAGAGTGCTCGCGGCTCTTCACCCCTTACTACACGACCAAACACCTGGGCACCGGCCTCGGCTTGGCCATCGTCCAGTCCGTCGTCAGCGACCATCACGGCACCATCTCCGTCTCCAGCGAAGAGGGACGCGGCGCCTCTTTCCGCATCGATTTCCCGAAGCGCCAGCAAAACACCCTCGTGAAGGCCAAAGAAGAGCCTGCTGTCGCTGCCAAGGAATCCGAGCGCGCTGCCACTGCCTCCGACTGAAAATGTTTGCTTTTGTAGGCACCGCCTTCTGCTTGCCCGCCGAAGGAGGGCCCGTTCGCCGAATGCGTTGCGTAGGCGGGAGGCGATCCGGCTCTGCGCCTTGCGGGTCGCGGCTTCAGCCGCGACAGGAACATTTGCCCCTGAGGGATCGGCCCCAGTTTTCGTTTACGCCGCCCGAATGATGAAAGGACTCTCGTGCCACGCAAAGCTCATCTTCTCCTGATCGACGACGACGCTAACACCCTCGCCTCTCTCGCCCGAGCCTTCCGTCTCGCGGGCCATGAAGCCACGGTCTGCGACAACGCCATCCGCGCCGCTGAGCTGCTCCGCACCGAACATTTCGACCTCATCCTTTCCGACGTCGTCATGCCCGGAAAATCCGGCATGGAACTCCTCGAAGAACTCAAGAAGTCCGGCCTGCACACTCCCATCGTTCTCATCTCCGGCCAGGCCAACATCGAAATGGCCGTCAAGGCCACCCGCCTAGGCGCTCTCGATTTCCTCGAAAAGCCACTCACCACCGATAAGCTTCTCCTCACTGTCGAAAATGCTCTCAAGCTCACCCGCCTCGAGGACGAAAACCGCGAGCTCCGCCATCGCCTCGGCAAGCACGAACTCGTCGGCTCTGGCCCCGCCATGACCAGGCTCCTTGCACAGATCGACCGCGTAGCCGCCAGCGAGACCCGCGTCTGCATCCTTGGCGAAACGGGCACCGGCAAAGAACTCGTCGCCCGCGCCATCCACGAAAAATCTCCACGCCGCGAAAACGCTTTCATCACTCTCAATTGCGCTGCTGTCCCAGCCGAGCTCATCGAGTCCGAACTCTTCGGTCATGAAAAAGGCGCCTTCACTGGTGCCGCCGTCCGCCACACCGGCAAATTCGAGCAAGCCGAGGGAGGCACGCTCTTCCTCGACGAAATCGGGGATATGCCCCTGGCCATGCAGGCCAAGCTTCTCCGCGTCCTCGAAGAAGGCGAAATCGAGCGTGTCGGCGGCGAAAGACCCGTCAAGGTCAACGTCCGCGTCATCGTCGCCACGCACCGCAATCTCGAAGACCTCGTCAAGAAAAATGAATTTCGCGCCGATCTCTTCCACCGCGTCTTCGTGTTTCCCCTGCACCTTCCTCCGCTCCGCGAACGCCTCGAAGATTTTCCTGCTCTCGTCGCCCACTTCGCCCGCCAGGTCGCCAAACAAAACGGCTGGAAAGAAAAGCCTTCCTCCGATGACGCCATCGCCGCACTCCGCCGCTATTCCTGGCCCGGCAATGTCCGGGAACTCCGCAACATCGTCGAACGCCTCGTCCTCCTTTCCTCCGAGGACGCCATCAGCGAGAATGACGTCCGCCTGGCCCTCCCCGCCGGCGAAGCCTTGATCGCCACAACCTCCTCCAATGTCCCCAACGCGGGGCAGGGAACTCTCGACGAACGCACCCAGGCCTTCGAGCGCGAAGTCCTCCTCGCCGAAATCCGCCGCCACAATTTCCACATGACCAACGTCGCCCGCGTCCTCGGCCTCGAGCGCTCCCACCTCTACAAAAAGTGCCAGCAACTCGGCATCGACCTCCAATCTCTCCGCAAGCCCGAGTAGCTTGTGGCGCAGGGCGAGTTCGCGAGTCCTGCGGCTTGTCTTCGCCTTGCCTCCACCACTGTTCCTTCTCGCGAATCGTCACCGATCACCCTCGAGTCCGCCGACGAACCTTCCAGAGTGCGGCAGCCCTGCTGCCGCTTTCCTGTTCCAGAAATCTGCAACCGTTCGGCAAGTCGATCTCCAACCATCACTCCACGTCATCCTGAGCAAAGCGAGGATCCCAAGCCCACAACTGTCCATAATCGATTATAAATAGAACACTTCCAGATACATCCGATTTTGCTTGACAAATTACATATTGCTATGTAGTGTTTGCATATTGCGATAAAGACGAAAGGCCTCCTCCATGACTCTCGGCGACAAACTCCGCTCCCTTCGCTCCATCGAAGGCTCTCTTCGCGGCTTGGGCCGCCCGTTGACTCAGTCCGAGGTCGTCACCTCCATGAAAAAAGAACTTGGCCGTGGCCTCAGCCAGGCCTATCTTTCACAAATCGAAAACGGCGCGCGCCCGCACATGACCAACACCTCGCGCGAATTGTTGGCCCGTTTTTTCCGCGTCTATCCGGGGTTCTTGGTCGATGATCCTCCAGGCTATTCCCGCGAACTGCAATCCGAGCTGCGCATGGCCGACGCCACTGTGGATTCCTGGCTCTTTGCTGGTACCGATCAATTCAGCGCTGACGCCGAACTCTCCCATGCCATTCGAGCCATTGCTCAGGAGAACGACTCTCGCGCCGCGCTTCTCCTCCTCGCAGAAATTCTTCGCACGCCCGGCCTTGCCGAGCGGCTCAGCGAAGTCTTGCGGCCGAAACCGCTGATCGGCTCCGGTCATCCGCCGCCAGCCTCTCACAACTGAACTCCTGGTTGCCACGAGCAGTAACGTGCAGGTCGAGCGGGGCCTTGCCGCTCCACGAGGTGACGTATGTCCTGGTCTGATTTCTATCTGCTCTGTTTCCTGGTCGGATTCTTCCTGAGTGTGGTGTCCTTTCTCGCTGGCGCCATACACATTCACATGCCCTTCAAGTGGCATCTGCCGCTCCATGGCGCACACCACGGAGGAGCAGCACACGGAGGCGGCCACAACATCTCCTGGTTCAATGCCTCTAGTGCGCTGGCGTTCCTCGCCTGGTTCGGAGGCACGGGCTACCTGCTCACGAAGTACTCGAGCTTTGTGACGATTTTGGTCGTTACTCTCTCGACCACAGCGGGATTGCTGGCGGGTTGGCTGGTCCTCAAATTCCTCCTGACCCTGGCCGGGGCCCCTGACGAGCCTCTACAGCTGGGAGATCGGCGCGTCGAAGGTTCCCTGGCGGTTGTCAGCATGACCATCCGCGAAGGGGGCACCGGCGAAATCATCTATCCCGTCGGCGGTGTGCGGCGCTGTTCCGGCGCGCGCACTGCGGACGGCAAGGCAATCGAAAAAGGCGCCGAAGTCGTAATTGAAAAATACGAAAAGGGAATTGCCTACGTGAAACGCTGGGACGAAATGCTGAATTCGTAGATTTTCGGGATCCGGGTCCGGCAAAGAGTGTGTCTCAAAAAGAAGGGGAGGTCGTTATGTTCGGTTTGCCAATGAATGTGGTGGTTGGGGCGGGAATCCTGGTCCTGGTGCTGCTCATGCTCATGACCGTGATCGCCCGCATGTATCGCAAGGCAGGGCCGCACGAAGCGCTGATCGTCTACGGCCTCGGCGGCACAAACGTGTACACCGGAAGGGGCACGATCATCTTCCCCATGGTGCAGACATGCAAGGATCTGTCGCTGGAGCTGATGTCCTTCGACGTCGCTCCCCAGCAGAATCTTTACACCAAGCAAGGCGTCGCCGTCACTGTCGAAGCCGTGGCGCAAATCAAGGTGAAGAACGACAAGGAGTCCATTCTCACTTCCGCCGAACAATTCCTTACTAAAACGCCTGCGGAGCGCGATGGCCTCATCCGCCTGGTCATGGAAGGCCATCTCCGCGGCATCATCGGCCAGCTCACTGTCGAGCAGATTGTCAAGGAGCCGGAAATGGTGGGTGACCGCATGCGCTCCACCTGCGCCGATGACATGAGCAAGATGGGCCTCGAAGTCGTCAGCTTCACCTTGAAGGAAGTCCGCGACAAGAACGAGTACATCACCAACATGGGCCGGCCCGACATCGCCCGCATCAAGCGCGATGCCGAAGTAGCTACCGCCGAAGCCGATCGCGATATCGCCATCAAGCGCGCGGAAGCTTCGCGGGCCTCCGCCATCGCCAAGGCGCAAGCTGACCAGGAGCGCGTCGCCGCCGAAACCGCCTCCATGGCCAAGCAAGCCGAAGCCACGCGCGATCTCGACGTCAAGAAAGCCAACTACCTTGAAACCAGCAAAAAGGCCCAGGCGCAAGCCGACAAGGCCTACGAAATCGAAACCAATCGCCAGCAGCAGACGGTCATGCTCGAACAAGTTCGCATCCAGCAGGTCGAGCGCGAAGCTCAGGTCAAGGTTCAGGATGCCGAAATCATTCGCCGCGAACGCGAACTCATCGCCACCGTCCTCAAACAGGCCGAAATCGAGCGCCAGCGCATCGAAACCCTCGCTAACGCCGAACGTCAACGCCTCATGTCCGAAGCCGAAGGCCACGCTTCCGCGATCCGCGCCCAGGGTGAAGCCGAAGCCGAAATCATCTTCAAGAAGGGTGACGCCGAAGCTCGTGCCATGAACGTCAAGGCCGAAGCCTACCAGGAATACAACCAGGCCGCCGTCGTCGACAAGCTCATCACCGGCTTGCCCGAAGTTGTCCGAGCGCTCAGCGAGCCCCTCAGCAAAGTCGACAAGGTCACCATCGTCTCCACCGGCAACGGCGACGCTGCTGGTGCCTACAAACTCACCGGCGACATCACGAAGATTGCGGCGCAAGTCCCCGCTCTGTTCGAAGCACTCAGCGGCATGCAGATGTCCGAACTTCTCGGCAAGGTCCGCCTGATTGGCGACAAGACCCCAAAACCGCAGGTTGAACCACCCGCTGCTAAATCCTGAACTTCTTCCGCCGGAGCGGGTTCGCCTCCCGCTCCGGCGCTTCGCTTGAAAAGGGGGAGATTGTCATGGCCATCACACTACAGCGAAAGCGAGTGCTCTTCTGGGGGCTGGGGATTCTCGCAGGGTTACTGCTGGTGAATCTTGCCTGGGCCCAGATCTGTGCCTCCCTTACGCACTGCTTCACGCCGTTCTAGTGCGCTGATCTTTGTAGAGGCAAAGCACTGCTGCGCCTTGGTTTGGCAGGAGGTTTCCGTGGCGGCTGGTTCCTGCACTTGTAGCGGCCGACCTTCGGCTTGCCCTGACACAGGAAGGGGTCGGTTCTTGGGTTTCTCTTGGGGTTGTAGGCCCCGCTTTCCGAAGCGGGCCGCAACCGCCCAGTTCAAGGAATCGCGAGTAGTCGGAATTGATTATCGAAAGGAGCACTACGATGGGACTGTTAGAAAGAGTCAGCACCTTAATCCGCGCGAATCTCAACGATATGATCGACCGCGCCGAGGATCCTGAAAAGATGATCAAGCAGGTCATCCTCGACATGGAAAATCAATATCTCCAGGTCAAAACGCAAGTCGCCGTCTCCATTGCCGACCAGCACATCCTCGAGAAAAAACTTCACGAGCAGGAAGACGCCGGCAAGGACTGCATGCGCAAAGCCGAAATCGCCGTCGATAAAAGCCAGGACGATCTTGCCCGCGCCGCGCTCGACCGCTTCCAGACCGCCCAACGTCTCTCTCAAAGCTTCCAGGATCAGGTCAACGACCAGAAAGCCCAGGTGGACACCTTGAAGAACGCCCTCATCAAGCTCGAGCAAAAGCTCGACGAAGCCAAGTCCAAAAGAGAAGTCCTCCTCGCTCGTCATCGCCGCAGCATCGCTCTCGACAAGGCCGCCAAGGCTCAGGTTGCTCTCGGCGACAACTCCAACAGCGCATCCTTCGATCGCTTGAAAGAACGAGTCACTCACACGGAAGCTACCGCCTCTGCAGAGGTCGAGCTCCTCAACGACGACATCGCCGAAAAGCTCAATCGCCTCGACCGCGATAGCGAAGTCGAGCGCCTTCTCAACGACCTGAAAACGCGCCGCAGCCTCCCGGAAAAAGTCGGCTGAGGCGCCACTCGACTTTTTTCTGGGTTCTGCACGGGCCTCTTCTGCTTGCCCTGAGCTTCGAAGGGCTCGCCCTGATGTAAGAAGGGAGGCGGTCCGCCATCAACGAGCAAGCGATATCGTGCTTGGGGCACGATTCGGCTGGATCCGAGATTGCCAATCCGCCGCGGCGGATGAAGTGAGGTAGCCCTCTGAAAATGGCATGCGCATTCACAAGAAGCCAGGTGCCGAACTGTTCCCCACAAAATCTGCGCAGTCCCTGGGAACCATATCGACGCCCCCTCTCACGAACTAGCACTCGGGGGAGCCAGTACTTTTCTGCCCACCTTTGTGCGGGCGTTCCTCGATTTCTTCTCCCCCCGGATCGGTCAGCGAAAGCAGCAAATCGCCATGAAATCCTACGCCACGTTCCGTCGCTATCCCTACGGTCAGGCAGTTCCACCCACCAGCGAAGACCGCCAAACCTGGGATGTCGTTCCTTATGGCAAACTCGGCGCCGGCCTCTGGACCGGCCATCCGATCGGTTTTGTAGTGGTCCTGGGCATCCCCGAATGGCGCTACTTCTTCGGGGTCACTGTCCTCGTCGGAAGCCTTGTCGGTTATCTTCTCGTCCGCCACCACCGGCTGGTCTAAGTCCAGCCGCAGGATGCCGACCGGCAACTCGTCGCGTGTACGCGCTACAGGTGGTGTGTTACCGGCAACATCTCAAACTGGATGGCAAACACGCAGAAGTTTATTCCGGCGCAAATGCAAAACGCCTGCAACCGTGTTATGCCGTCTACTTCTTCGAACACCATCATCAGGACGATGGTCCAACCTATGGCTGCCAACATGGCTCCCCCGGTCGGCATCAGCAAGAGACAATTTACCGCCCAACCCAACAGCAGCGGCCGCATCACCTCCACAAACCTACCTTCGGATCCAAGGAACCACTTCGCGATCAAGTGGCAGAGCCCTACTTGGATAGTTGCGATCCCAGCCATTCCGGCGACACCAAACGCCAGCCCACCGAAGAGTCCGATTGGTAAGACGATGGGATTAGACTTCGGCATGTGCACACCCAGCCACGGCAGCCTGGGCCCAAGCAGGATCAGCAAGATGGAGCCCAACCAGATAATCAAACCGTACCGCGTCGCCCTTGGGTCTTTTGCGTTTCTCCGTATCGCTTCGTCGTCCCAACCCACTATCTTAAGCGTTTCGCCCAGGTAGTAACCCATTCCTCCATCCTTTGGCGCTTGAAGGCCAGTTTCCCGAATCTCGCGTGCCCGCCCTGAGAGTGGCCCCGGACAGTTGTGCGATAGCCCATATTCGAACCCACACACCTCACATTTCATGATCCCTCCACCAATTTCCTACACGAGAACCGCCGCACTCTAGCACAGTTTCCTCCGGCTTCGCCCCTCGCGACAGCCAGCCGCCCTTGCTGTCCTGCTGAGCGGATCGCGATCCTCTCTCCATTTTTTTCCCCGCTTTTGGGCTCCCAAATGCTCCCCCGATTCTCTCTGCGGCCCCGCGCCGGAACTGCCGCTCCTCGGGGACTCTCCGGGAAGCGTCTGGACTTGCACTACTTAGAGGAATCGGTCGTGACCGGGCTATCAGAAACGCATCCGCGAGAGCTGCCGAAGGAGCCACAACCCACTCCCGCCCTGAATCAGATTCACCCCCCATGCCCCACTCTGAAACGCCCCCCCTCCTTTCTCTTTTCTTTGGTTTCGCGACTCCTCTCCTCCTCTCAACTCCTCCCTCGCAGTCGCTTCTTCCGCTGGCTCAGTTTTTCCTTTGCTGCCACATCCACTTATGTCCTTCTGGACTTCAGCACTGTTTATCTGCAACTGTGGCACGGCATCAGCGCCTGGTATCCCCCATCGGGTTCGCTTTCGCTCTGTTCCTGGGCATCGGTGAGGCGGCATTCCTTCCCATTTTCGTGGCCGGTTTCCTGGCTGGTCTCCTCAATTACCACCAGTCGCCCACTAGCCTCGAGTTTCTGTTCATCAATCCAATTATTCCCATCCTCTATTTCAGCGTTGCCCGTTTCGTTCGAAAGCGCTTTAGCCCCGATCTGCGTCTCCATTCCGTGCGCGATGTCCTCACTCTTCTCCGATATTCCCTATCCGCCTCGCTTGTCGCGGCTGCCGTGGGCACGGCACTTCTCACCTGGGCAGGAGCGATTGCGCCTGAGGAATACCACTTAGCGGCCTTCAACTGGTGGATTGGCGATGCTGTCGCTCTTTCCAGCGGGACCCCATTCCTATCGGAGTTTTCTCGCCGCACTTGCGCCGCCATCGGGGAATCGGCCCCTGCGTTTCTGAGCCCGTTTCTTTCCGCCTTCCCAAACAGGCCCGCCGCAGGCGGCTGTTGGAGTCCGCCTCTTTTTGTGCGGCGCTTCTCTTGTCGCTCTTGCTTGTTATTGGACGGCACTCTGGCCGCAGTGCCCATCTCTAACCTTCCCGGCCACCCCTCTCGAAAAATCTCTGGGCTGATTGATCTTACGGTAAAGGCGTTTGCCTATCACCGGTTGTGCAAGCGCTAGCCCTGCCCGGCCGGCCGCTCGCCTTCCTCACCCGCCGGGAACCCCATTCCCCGGCCGCGCACCGGTTCTTGCAACACTTCGCCTTGCGTCGTGGCAGAATAGCGGGCTATGGATCCTCTGCTCATTGCCGCACCTGCGGTCGCCGCAGGCTTGGCCGGCCTTGCTGCCTACGGCGCCGTGTATCCCAACTCCCAAATCTTCGGCCACTCCGTTTTTCACACCGATCATGCCCGTAGACTGGCGCTCACCTTTGATGACGGCCCCAATCCCGCCATCACTCCCAAACTTCTCGATCTCCTCGACCGCCACGGCGCCAAAGCCACTTTTTTTCTCGTCGGCAAGTACGTCCGTGAATCCCCCGCCTTCGTCAAAGAAATGGCCGCGCGCGGCCACCTCCTCGGCAATCACACGGATACTCATCCCAATCTCATTTTCTGCGGCCCCGAAGAAACGCGCGCAGAATTGCTCCGCTGCAGTGAAGCCATCGGCCAAGCTACCTGGGCGGAGCCGCGCTGGTTCCGTCCCCCTTTCGGGTTTCGCAGCCCTTGGCTGGGCGCGCTTGTCCAACACCAGCGCATGCGCATGGTCATGTGGACCCTCATTCCGGGCGACTGGCGCGCCAAACCTGCGGACTGGTTGATCGAACGCATGAAACCCATCGCCGCCCGCGCGCAAAACCTGCCGCCGAAAAATACTCCCTCACCCTCACGCTCGATCGGCGACGTCATCTGTCTCCACGACGGCGATTACGCCCGCCCCAACGCCGATCGTGCCCGCACCCTCAAGGCACTCGAATTCTGGCTCCCCCGTTGGCGTGACCTGGGCCTCGAATTTGTTACAATGAAGCAAATAAACGGGAAGGCGGTCGGGGCCTAATGGACGAAAAGGCTTTTTATACGGAGAAGGAAGAGACTCGCAAGGTCAAACTGGTTTGCCCCAGTTGCCGTGGAGAATTCGAAGCGCCGGTGCGCTGGAAGGTCAGCCGCAAGAAAAGGGAATTGCCTCGCGGCGCAAGCGAGGAAGACCGCCGCAAATTCGCCAAGGCCACTTCCTTCATGGTGCGCCTCGACGATCTGGTCGCTTGCTACAAGTGCCGCAAGCGTTTCGAACTTACCGGGCAGTCCACCGTACTCATCAACGACAATCTCGGCGACCCCAACGAAGATCCCGAAAATTTCGGCAACCGCTGATTGCCTCCTGATATCGGTCACTGATATCTGCTATCCCTTCAAATTCAAGCACCCCCCACTCTCAGATCTCGGGATACATTTCAAAAAACGCGTCAATCGATTGCCGGAAGGTCTCCTCGATCTCTTCCTTTGATCCCTCGATCAGATGCATCGCCACGCGCGCGGTCTTCCCGTTCTTCAACACCACCGTGGCCTCCTTTACCTCGCCCAGATCATCCACCGGCAGCAGCCTCATCCCATAAATCAGCGCTAGTTTCGCCATGCCGCACGCTCCTTCCAGCGACCCCAGACTATCGGCAAGCGCCCGCACGGTCAATTCGCAGCGGTCTCCTTGCCAGTCTCATGCTTCACCAACCATCCGAGCCTCCGCGTTTTGGAGTAAACTTCTCTTACTACGCGCTTCGGGCATCCGATGAACGGCCTCGCCGCATCGGAAACTCCAGAAGGAGACAGACGGTGAAGCCCATCTTTCAGGTCCACACGCATTTGAAACTAGCCATCATGGGCCTTTTTCTTGCGACTGCCGCTTTTGCACAGGCCCCTGAAGGTCCTCAGAGCGACGCTCCTCCCCCAGCCACCACTCCTGCCCCCGCCCCGTCGCCCCACGCCTCTACGGGCCAGAGCATTACGATTCCCACGGGAACGCGCATCGGCGTCGTCCTAGAAAACGGCATCTCGACCGCCACCGCCAAGCCGGGCGACTCTGTTTACTTCCGCACTTCTTTTCCTATCACCATCAATAACAAAGTTGTCGTCCCGGTCGGCACCTATCTGCGCGGAGAAGTCACCGAATCCAAGCGCCCCGGCCACATCAAAGGCAAGGGTGAGTTACGGATCCGCTTGGACACCATGGTCTTTCCGAATGGCTACACCGTGGACATGAACGCCGAGCCGCACAGCGCTGACGGTGGTCAGGTGAAGACCGATCCCGAGGGCAAAATGTCCGGGCCGGGTGGAAAAGGGAAGGACGCGGGTACCATCGCAACTACCACCGTCGCCGGCGCGGGCATTGGCGCAATTGCTGGCGGCGCTAAGGGCGCGGGCATCGGCGCGGGCATCGGCGGCGTTGCTGGACTCGCCGCGGTGCTACTCTCTCGCGGCCCGGAAGCCCAGCTCCCTCGCGGCTCCTCAATGGACTTAATGCTCGAGCGTGATCTTCAGCTCGACGCCGACCAGATTCACTATTCCACCACGGGCCGGCCCGCGCCTATCTCACCACCCCAAGCACCCGTTCAAGACTGACACGCTCTCTTATCCCACCATGCCCTGCGTTCGGCATTTTGCCGGCTTTCGGGTCGTAACGCCCGCTCTCAAACTCGCTGTGTTTTCCGCGCCTCCATGAACCGCATCGGGCTTACACGCTCCCAATCCACGCTGACTTTCCCCCTGCTCACCCACTCCTGGATCAGCCGCGCAGTCACCGGCGCCAGCAAGACCCCGCTCCGGAAATGTCCGCTAGCGATCAACAATCCTTCCACGTCAGTCGGCCCGATGATTGGCAGGTGGTCCGGCGAATCCGGCCGCAATCCCGCCCAAGTCTCCTCGATCCGCGCCTTCTCCAATCCCGGAACCATCCTCATCACCTCGCTCAGGATCAGTCGGACTGCTCCCGCAGTGACGTCATGATCGAATCCAGTTCGCTCGATCGTCGACCCCGCAATGATTCTTCCTTCCCCTCGTGGCACCAGGTACTTGTGCTCCAACCAAAGCACTCTCTTGATCTCCACTGACTCGCAGCGCAACCCGATCATCTGTCCTTTCGCCGGAGACACTGGTGCGTAGGGCGCCACGCCCTCGATCCGCGCTGAATAGCATCCCGCCGCAATCACCGTCCACTTCGCCTCAACCTGCCCCTTTTCCAGCACCAAGCCCCGGCATCGGCTGCCTTCTCTCCAGAGTGCCTTCGCGCCATTCTCCCCGAACACCTGCACGCCCCGCTTCTGCGCCGCCTTGATCACCGCGTCGGTAAAAACTCGTGCGTCCAGCGAAGCTTCGTCCGGCCGGAAAATCGCCGCCTCCACTTCTTCCGTCAGCGCCGGCTCCATCTGCCGCGCTTGTTCTCCGCTCAACGCCTCCGCCCGCAATCCCACGCCATGCTGCAGCGCGACGATCGTGCTCAGTTCCTCCTCCGCGTTGCCGTCCAGAATGGCATCCAGTGCTCCATCTTTCCGGTACCCCACGTCCATCCCCGTCAATTCTTCCACCTTGTCGATGAACTCCGGATACAGTGCCACGCTCGCCAGGCTCATGGGCACGAACGGAATCATTTGTGCGTTCTCCGGTGCCGGCGAAATCATCCCCGCGCTGGCCCACGACGCTTCGCGCCCCGGTTCTCGCGCGTCGTACAAACCCACTTTCATTCCCGCCTCGGCTAATTCCAGCGCGATCGACGCGCCAATCAACCCTCCACCCGCGATCACCGCATCATATGTTTTCATGGTTGCATTCTATTCCAACATCTCCCCACCGGCTGTGATAAAAAGCCCGGCGCACCCTGGATTCCTCGCCGGTCCCAACTCTTCTGACGTTCATTCTTGACAAAACATTGTCTCCCAGCGGCGATCCGGTGAGTATCGCCGAAGGATATCAACGTGGGATTCATGTCTGGTGTCTCAATGGAAATATTCCGGGATGCGGATGCAAATGATCTGCACTTCAGAAAGAGAATGTGTTGAGGTGTTTGAGCAGCGGCCAAAACTAAACTCCGCAAAAATGTGCCTTACAGGCTCGCCACCAGCTGCTCAGACAGCACTTCCGCCTTCTTCGAAAGATTCTTCGCCCTTACCCAATCCCCGCTCCGCATCGCTTCGCGCGCGCCTTCCGTGAATCCATGCACCTTGGAAATCAGGTCTTCCTGCGCCGCGTCCAATTTTCTTCCCCACGCCAGAGTAAGATTCTTCTCCACCTTGTCCAGGCTGTTCTGTGTCTCCGCTTTTGCCGCCGTCAGCTCTGCCGTCGTTACTTCCGGTGCAATCGTCGGTTCCGGAGCGGGTTCCGGGGCCGGTTCCGATGCAGTGGGCGCCGCCATGTGCGGCCTTGGGGGCACTTCATGGCTGGTCACCAGTGGAGGTGGTGCCGGTGCTGCATCCAGCGCCAGTTCGGGCGGCGGTTCCAGCGTCGCGCCCGCTGCCGCGGGAACCACCGGATTCCCATAACCGAGGTAGTCTATCGGCGGCCTGACTGGCTCTCTGCGCAAGAAGCATCCCGTTGTCCACACCACACACGCGCACAGCACCGCCAGCCACTTCTTGGTGGCCTCGGCCTGCGCGTTCATCCGCCGCTGGGTTCGGGTGTTCGTCATTGCTATGCGGCCAGTGGCAACTCGATCCGAAAAGTCGTTCCGCGCCCTACCTCTGATGTAAAGTCAATCGATCCATTGTGCAACTGCACGATCCGGAAGGTGCTCGCCAATCCGATGCCGCTTCCCCCCGGCGTCGTTGTAAAGAACAATTGAAATACCTTTTGTCGGTGCTCCAACGGGATTCCTTTCCCGGTGTCTCCCACCGTTATTTCCGCCATCTCTCCTCGCCGGTTCAGGGTCAGTTGCAATTGCCCCCCGTTTGGCATCGCATCCACCGCATTCAAAACCAGGTTCAGGATCGCCTGCTTCAGCAGCGCGCGGTCCCCAAAAACTTCCGGCACCCCGATGGGCAGCAGTTGTGCCACCTGCACGTGCGCGCGCTCCAGCTGCGGCCTGGCCACCTCCAGTACTTCTTTCAACAGGTCCGCCAGTTGTGTCGGCTCCAGCCTCACGTCCATCGGTCGCGAAAAGTCCAGGAACCGCTTCACCACCGCATCCAATCGGTCGATTTCCGCGTCCAGCACATGCACTGCCTGCATCGCGGCATCGTCCGTCTGCGGCGGCAGTGATTCTTTCAAATTCTCCAGCCACAATCGCATCGAGTTCAGCGGGTTTTTTACCTCATGCGCCACCCCCGCCGTGATTCGACCCAGCGCCGCCAGCCGCTCGCTCACCTGCAATTGCGTGTTGATGCTCTCCAGCGAATCCAGGTCCCGCAGCGTCACCAGCGCTCCCATCCTCTCTCCCGCTCCCTGAATCTCCTGTACCGATACGCCCACTCTTCGCGCGCCATCCGGCGTTTCCAGCTCCGTTTCCGATGCAATCTCTCGCAACTCATCTCCCTCGAGCCGCAGCGCCTCATAGAGCGGGTGCCCCACCGGGAATATCTCTGTTACCCTGCGTCCCAAAAACTGCGAAGCCGGCGCTCCCAGAAATTTCTCCGCTGCCGGGCTTACCATCACCGCGCGCGCATCGCGTGTGAACAGGATCAGCCCGTCTTCAAGTCCCGCCATCACCGAATTCATGTTCTCGCGCAACGAACTGAATATCTCATGCACCCCCCGCAGTTGCTGTCCCACCTGTTTGATCTTCCGCCGCACTTGTCCCAGCTCGTCTGAACTCTCCGCCATTTTTTCTGTGCTTACCGTGCCCGTGTCGTATTCTCCGGCTGAAATACGGTCCAGCTGTTTGCTGATGTCCCGGATCGGCGCCAGTGCCGCTCCGCTCACCACTGCCGCCAGCACCGACGAGAGCACAAGGGCCAGCAACGCGATCGTCAGCCACCTCCGCAGCCGCGGCTCGATGTCATTCAGCAGCAGCGCCGTGGACACCGCCACGCGCACCTCCCCGAACGCCTGCTTCCTCACATTGAACGGAAATTCCACCTCGTACACTTGCGCCGGGCCCGCCAGGATCCGCACTTGCCTCACAATCGGGCTTAGCACCAGCCCGGAAAGTGGCGGCCGTCGCCCCATGATCTTCCCCGGCTCCGTGGAGTCGCTCGATACCAGCACCATCCCGTCCTTATCCACGATCGATACTTCGTAGATCGACGGCAATTCCACGGCGGCATTCAACCGCGCATTCAGCGCGTCGCTGGTTTCGAATACTTTGCGCACATAATCGTGGATCTCTTGCGGGTCTTCCGATGCCGGCCGCAATCCCATTGCTTTGGCGTCGTCATCCGCATGGCTGGCCGAATCAAATACTTCTCTCGCCAGTTCGCTCGCTCTCTTCTCCGTGTCGTGCAGCACCTGCTGCATCAGCAGTTCCAGGAACACCATCGACAGCACCGCCGTGGTCAACAGCACCAGTGCCGTCATCATCATCGTCAATTTGGCTCGCAGCCCTAGCTGCATCTTCTCTTACGACTCCGCTTCTGCCTTCTCGCTGCCATATTCCTTCAGCTTGTTGTGCAGCGTCTTCAGGCTTACGCCCAGCAGCTCCGCCGCCCGCGTCTTGTTGTTTCCCGTCGCCTGCAGCGTCTGCACAATCAATTCTCGCTCCATCGCATCCACCGTCGTCCCGATCGGGAATTTGATCCCCGATAAATCGCTCGGGTTCTTCGCTGCCAGCTTTCCAAACTCGCCCGGCAGCGACGACCTCGAGATCAGGTCCTTCTCGCTCATGATCGTTGCGCGCTCCAGCACGTTCCGCAATTCCCGGATGTTCCCCGGCCACGTGTGGCTCATAAAAATGTCCAGCACCTCCGCGCCTACCCCTCGTACATTCTTCCCGTGCTTGGCGTTGATGTCCCGCAGGATGTGTTCCGCCAGCAGCGGAATATCGTCCTTGTGCTCGCGCAGCGGCGGCAGGTGTATGTGAAATACGTTCAGCCGGAAATACAGGTCCTGGCGCAACCCTCCGCTCTCCACCGATTGCTCCGGATCCTTATTGGTAGCCGCCAGCACCCGCACGTCCACCGGCGTCTCCGTCTTGCTCCCCAGCCGCCGCACCTTTCGATCTTCGAGCACCCGCAGCAATTTTGCCTGCGTCGGCGCCGGCATCTCCCCGATTTCATCCAGCAGCAGTGTTCCCCCATCCGCCAGTTCGAAGCACCCGATCCGCCGTTCCGCCGCGCCAGTGAACGCTCCCCGCTCGTGCCCGAAGATCTCGCTCTCCATCAGCGTCTCCGGGATTGCCGAACAATTGATGGCCACGAACGGCCCGCTCGCACGCGGTGAAAGCTTGTGAATCGTTCGCGCCACAATCTCTTTTCCTGATCCTGTCTCGCCGGTGATCAACACCGATGCCGAGCTTGGCGCCGCCATTTCGATCACCCGCATCACCTCCTGCATCGCCTTTGACCCGCCCACCAGTTCACCCAGCCGCCCCGCGTCTCGCAACTGCCTCTGCAATACCACTAGGTTCTGCCGATCGTGGGCGCTCTTCAGCGCCCGATCCAGCAGCGCCCTCAATACCGGCGGCTTCAGCGGCTTCTCGATATACCAGTACGCCCCGGCCTCCACCGCCGCCACCGCTCGTTCATCGCTTCCTTTGCCCGTGATGATTATGGCTGGCACGTCGTGCAGCTCTTCGCCCAGCTGTTTCAGCAGGTCCAGGCCGTTCATTCCCGGCAGCTCCACGTCTGCGATCAACGTGTCCGGCTGGAAATTGTTGAACCGTGCCAGCGCGTCCTCCGCGCTGCCCACTCCCACCACTTCGTATCCCCAGCGCTGCAACATCTGCTCGTACCCTTTGCGAGCATTGTCTTCATCCTCGACGATCAGGATCCGGTCCTTCCGCTCCCCGGTTTCCACCGTGCGTACCGCTCTGTTTTCTTCTGGCATGCGCTTGGCCTCGCCTGAACAAATATCCCGAATTGCGGCTCTGTGGGTGGGTGCTACGACTCTAACAAGCCCCTTCCCAATTTGCCAAGTCCGCCTTCCTCCGGCTCCCGCTCAATTTCCAACCGCGCGGAATTCCCGCCGAGCCATTGCACTACACTCTGCACAACCACTCTTCTATACGCCCTTGGGGATGCAATCGGGACTGGTGCGGCGAGATTATGAAGCCTGTGGACTAGGGCCCTCGTGTGAATAGAATGGCTCCACGCTTGGGAGCAAGACATCATGAAGTTGGCCCGACTCCTTGTCATCGTTGTTTCCGCTGGCGTCATCTCTTCGCTCACGGACTGGTTCTTCGCTGGCGATTGGCTTCATCGGCGCTATACTTACCCCGAAATCTGGCGTCAGGGAGCCGAAAGCAGAGCGATTGCTCTCACCAGTCCACTGCCATTCTTGACTTGCGGAGTCTTTGCCTACGTTGTCGTCAGCTTGGGTATTCATAGTCTATGGGGTGCGAGCAAACTGGCTATCGCGGTGTGGCTGATCGGGCCCCTGCCGCTGATCCTTACCAATGCCGCATTTATGAAACTGCACAGGGCGTTCGTGGCGTCTTATGCTGCTGGCTGGTTAGTGAAGCTGATGATCATCGCGCTGGCAGCTGGTCGCTTCTATCTTTGACCTCGATACAAGAATCTGTGGCGCAACTAAGCTTGCCTTATCTGTATTTTACATACTGGTATTCCGGCCTTGGCCACTCAACTCAGGCCCCGTTCCATCTCGGTCAGCGTGGGTCGCACACTTTTGCTTTCGACACTCCTCAAACAGTTTGTGCCATTCCATTCTTCCGTCCTTCACGCCGCCGACGCGATAGCTACCAGCACGGCCCTCAAGGCCATAAAACGCTTTCCGATTGTCCTACTCCTTCACCAGATACAAAGCCCGCTCCAACTCCAATTCCAGCTTCGCCCCCTTCGGCAAATTCAATTCCTGTCCGCGTCCCGCCTCCATCAAATACGCCTCCAGCGCCCCCATCGCCGCTCCTTCCGCCACCTCTTTCTTGTTCTTGTCCTTTACGCCTTGCATCGCTCCCATTGCCGCACCCGCGGCCGCCGCTTGCGCCGCGTCCTTCTGCGTGCTACTTCGTCCTTCAATTACGCCCTCCTGCATCGGGCCGGATTTCATGCTGTGATCTCCCGGTACGGAGGCCACCTCCGCTACGATCGGTAGCTTCCCGAATCGCGTCTGAATCTCGTCGAACGTCAACCAGAGTTTCGCCTTCCCGGTAGTCCCCGCGGGTTCCACTCGGCTGATATGCCCGCGAATCACCGCTCCTGACGGTAGATAAATCCCTTGCCCGGCCTCCAGCGGCTCCACCGTACGTACCCGAAACTCCTGATTCTGCCGCGCCGCCCTCGTGCTCATGTCCTGCTCCAGCGTCACCAGAAACCGCGTCCCCGGCGCCACCGCAAACACTTCTGCCGGAAGCCCGTGCCTCTGCCCATCTGCCGCGTGGGCCTCGTACGTACGATTGGACTCCTGTGTCTCCCGGCCTGCTTCCCCGCCGGCTTCCTGCGCGTCTGATTGGCTAGCCAGCATGAATCCAGCTGCACTGGCGGCCAGCATAAGAAATCGGAATTTCCTCAGTATGGTGCGCATATGAAATTCACTCCTCCCCACTCCTCACAGAATGAGCACAGCCGGCGCCAATCCCTGTTCCCGCTAGCTCTTTGTAATGTATTAAAAATAAAGGCCTTAGTGATTCAAAGAAATAGTCTTTATCCAGGCCCTGTCCGCTCCTCACCACACCACTGTCACCCGCACCTGACAGCCTCTTGGCCGTCCGTAATTCCTGTTCTTTCAACATCTCGCCGAAAGGCTATAATCCTCTCGATGAACCAGCTCCTCGCCATCGCCCTGCTGACCACCCTGCCTCTGGGTACCGCCGCAGCGCAGCAACCCGCCAAAACCGTTCAGGAAGATCCCTCGGGCACTGGCGCCAACTGTCCCATGCACGACGAACACTCCAAAATGAACGAGCGTGGCGAAAAGGGCATGGGCTTCTCCCAGACCGCCACGACTCATCACTTCTTCCTCAAATCCAACGGCGGCGTAATCCAGGTCGAAGCCAATGATCCCAAGGACACCGCCACGCGCGATGAGATTCGTGCCCATCTGAGGCACATTGCCCACGCCTTTTCCGAGGGCGACTTCAACATTCCGATGTTGGTTCACGATAAGCTACCGCCAGGCGTGCCGGACATGAAACGGCTGAAAGACAAAATCAGTTATGACTTCTATCCGACTCCCAATGGTGGCCAGGTGGTGATCCGCACCTCCGATCTCGCGGCAGTTTCCGCCATCAACAAATTCCTCCGCTTCCAGATCGACGAGCACAACACGAACGATCCAACAGTCATCAAATAATTTTTGCAACTGCCAATTATTCTGCAAGGTCGGCTGCAAAACCAAGATCTACCCCTCTTCAATTACGGAGACGTGTTGTCATCCCAAAGCGATCCGACAAGGATCGCTGAAGGATCTCCACGTAAACCCTCCGCAAATTTACACACTGTAGAGGAAGTCCCGCCTATGATTCGCTCAGGAACGAACGGATGCGCTCCAACACTCGCGCGTACATCGTTTCCGTCACGCGCCCCGTCTGCGTATTCTGCTGGCTGGGATGGTAGACGCCAAATAAACGAGGAAGGTCACGCGCGACCACGGCTTCGGCTCCATGCCCAAACTTGTAAGCGGCGCGCGAATCAATCCGTCCATCTCGCTTCAGAATTTCCAGATACGCGTCCCACGCGATCTTTCCCAGCGCCAGCACTGCCTTTGGCCGCAATGCTCTAGCTCGCGCTTCAGGTAACCGCGGCAATTCAGGATTTCGCTGGGAAGCGGCTTGTTCGCAGGAGGCGCGCAACGCACCGCGGCTGCGATGTACACATTCTGCAACTGCAATCCATCGTCACGGTTCAGGGAACTTGGTTGATTCGCGAAACCGGCCCTGTGCAAAGCCTTATAGAGAAAATCTCCCGAACGATCGCCGGTGAACACCCGCCCCGTACGATTCGCTCCATGAGCCGCCGGCGCAAGGCCCAAAATAAAAAGCTCCGCGCGGGGATCCCCGAATCCCGGTACGCCGCGTCCCCAATATTCCCATTCGCGATAGGCGCGCCGCTTTTCTCGCGCCACCTTTTCGCGATATTTCACCAGTCGCGCGCATTTCCGGCAGGCGCACACCTCTTCGGCGACTACCTCCAGCGCCTGCTTCGTATTCACTTTTTCCCTTTTAGAATGTTCGCCAGAACCACCGCCTGATTTTGCTTCTCATCTTTGCTCCCGAAGAGCAAAGTCACTTTTCCGTGTTCGCCTTCCTGCTTCTTCAACTCGCCCAACAGCTCTTTCTTCTTCGCAAGTTCCGTCTTGTATCGCTTGACGAATTCGTTCCAATTCCTTTCTCCATGGTGAAACCATCTTCGCAGCTCGTCGCTCGGTGCGATTTCTTTCATCCACAAATCCACGCTCGCCTTTTCCTTCGTCAGCCCGCGTGGCCACAGCCGGTCCACCAGGATCCGGAATCCATCTTCCTTTCCCGGCTTCTCGTACACCCGCTTCGTTTCAATCATGGCGTGCTTCCTTGCAGCAATCGCAACACTTCTTCGTGCAGAATCCCGTTCGTGCTCACGAACCTTCCTTTATAAATCGTCCGTTCACCGTCAATCGTTGTCGATTTCCCACCCGCTTCTTCCACGATCAGTCCCAGCGGCGCCAGGTCCCACGGTTTGGACACCCAGTCCACCGCCGCTTCAATCGCCCCTTCCGCCACCAGCATGTGTTGCCAGAAGCCGCCCATCGACCGGCTGCTCCGCGCGGCGTCCGCCATGCGCCTCATGCTCGCTCGCGCCTGCATGTTCTTCGCCCAACCTGTGCCCGTGGTGAAGAACATTGCTTCTTCCAGGTTTTTCCTGCTCGAAACATGTATCCGCTTTCCGTTGCGATAAGCTCCTTCGCCGCGATACGCCCACCAGCGCGTCCCCTGCGAAAGCGCCGGCGCGCTCACTATCCCTGCCACGATTTCACCCTCTTCTTCAATTCCCACCAGCGTTCCAAACGTCGGAATCCCTCGCGAAAACTCCTCGGTCCCGTCAATCGGATCGATAATCATTCTCGCGCGCCCGCCGCGCGCCGCTTCCGTCGGCGCCTCCTTGCTCGTTTCTTCGCCCACCACATCGATCGGCAGACCGCTTTCCTCGACCTTCCGTAGCGCCATCGCCTCCACAGATTTATCCGCAATCGTCACCACAGTTCCGTCCCGCTTCTTTTCCGCGCCGATTTCCGTCGTCCGGAAATATTTCATCGCAATGGCGTCCCCTTCCTCCGCAATCCCTTCCAGCAATGATCCGTATTTCTTTCCGTATCCCATTTCCGCTTCCTTTTCTCCACAGCAATTTAGCAATTCTACTGGCTGGAACGGCTCCTGATATCGGATTGCAGATTTCTGATATCAGTTTCCACTATTTGACACTCCTCCTCGCTCTCCCTAGCATACAATCTCAGCCTTATGAGCGCGCAACCCAACACCGGCACCATCCTCGATCGCATCCTCGAAGCGCGCCGCGCCGAAGTCGATCGCCGCAAATGCGTCCTGCCGGAGACCGCCCTCAAATATGGTGTCAAGGCCGCCTCGCCGGTGCGTGATTTTGCCGCCGCGCTTTCCCGCGATGCCCTCAACGTCATCGCGGAACTCAAGCCCGCTTCGCCCTCGCTCGGCGTCATCCGTGATCCCTTCGATGCATCTGCGCTGGCAAAATCCCTGGAAGCTGCCGGCGCCGCTGCACTGTCCGTCCTGACCGAAGGCGAGTTTTTCCGCGGCTCCCTTAAGAATCTTCGCGAGGCACGCAAGCAAGTTTCTCTGCCCGCTTTGCGCAAGGACTTCATCTTCGATCCCTGGCAGGTCTGGGAGACCCGCGCCAACGATGCCGACAGTTTTCTCCTCATCGTTGCCGCCCTGGACGACGCACTTCTGCGCGATCTCATCGCGCTAGGCCGTGAACTTTCCATGGAGCCCCTCGTCGAAGTTCACACCCGCGCTGAGCTCGACCGCTCACTCGCCGCCCAAGCCCGCATCCTCGGCGTCAACAATCGCGACCTGAAAACCCTCGCCGTGAGCATGGAAACGTCCTTCGAGCTGATCGAGCAAATCCCTGAGAACTGCCTGGCCGTCGCCGAATCCGGACTCCGCACTCACGCTGACCTCCAGGATCTTCGCAGCGCCGGCTTTGACGCCTTTCTCATCGGCGAGCACCTCATGCTCGCCCCCGATCCTGCCGCAGCCCTCTTCCAACTCCTTGCTCCTCCCCAGTAAACCTTCATTGCGCGTTGTCATTCTGAGCGAAGCGGCCCGGCTCTTTCTATCGCGCCGCAATTTGGCGCGCCGCGTCGCGAAGTCGAAGGATCTCTCTTCCGACTGTTACTCCACCTCATTCTTCCGCTACACTGTCCACCATGGTTCGCGTAAAAATCTGTGGCATCACCAAACTGGAAGACGCCAAACTCGCTGCCGATCTCGGTGCTCATGCCATCGGCCTGAATTTTTTCAACGATAGCCCGCGCTGTATCACTCCCTTTGCGGCCGCGGAACTCATCCGCCGCCTCCCTCCTTTTGTCGCGCCCATCGGCGTCTTCGTGAACTGGCACCAGGACCCAGTGGTGGCGCTCTGCAAAGCTCTGGGTCTTGCCGCCGCGCAGCTCCACGGGGAGGAAACCCCGCAGGTCGTCGATGCAGTCGCGCAACGTTTGCCGGTCATCAAGGGCTTGCGCCTGGGGCAGGGAAGCGCCGCGCCGGATTTTTACCGTTATCGCAGCGCCTCCGCCTTCCTCCTTGATTCCGCCCTCTCCGGTCACTACGGCGGCACCGGTACCACCGGCAACTGGCACCTTGCGCGCACGGCTGCACAGAGCCAACGCATCATTCTCGCCGGCGGACTCACGCCCGAAAATGTAGCGGAAGCCATCCGCATCGTCCGGCCCTATGCCGTTGATGTAGCCAGCGGCGTCGAAGCTCGTCCCGGCAAAAAGGATCCTGGCAAGCTCCGCAGCTTCTTCGATGAAGTCGCCCGCGCCAGCCGCGACATCTCCTAGCTTACGTTTCGTAGCATAGGCTTCAGCCTGTGCCTGATGCAGGAGCTCCAGGGTTCATACTACAACCGCGATTGTCCTCCTGAGCTCATCCGATGAGGATGGGCGAAGGATCTCGCCTTGTGAATCAAGCACAGTTTGTCATTCCGAGGGGCTTTGGTCTGTAGGGGCGGCTATACGCCGCCTGCCTTTCCGTCGTCGCGTCTTGTCTCCCAACCAAAATTCAACTTGTAGCGGAGGCTTTACGCCTCCATTTTGGGTTTTTGCCCGAGGAATCTGCTTTTGTCAGCTTCCAGCCGAGGGGCTTGCTGCATCCCGCTGGGCACAAGGTACAATAGAACCCTTAATTGATGACTGCTCAACTCACTATCCCTGCCTCCGCGCCCGGGCGTTTCGGCCCCTACGGTGGCCGCTACGTCCCGGAAACGCTGATGGTTCCGCTGTTTGAACTGGAGCGCGCCTATGAGCAGGCAAAAACCGATCCCGCTTTCCAGGCAGAATTTCAGGGACTATTAAAGAATTTCGCCGGACGTCCCACGCCTCTGCAATTCGCTTCGCGCCTCAGCGCGAAGCTCGGCGGCCCGCGCATTTACCTCAAGCGCGAGGACCTGCTCCACACTGGCGCGCATAAAATCAATAACGCCATCGGTCAGGGTCTTCTCGCGCAGAAAATGGGCAAGCCCCGCATCATCGCGGAAACCGGCGCGGGTCAGCACGGCGTCGCCTCAGCCACCATTGGCGCGCATCTCGGTCTGCAATGCACCGTCTACATGGGCACGGAAGACATGGCGCGCCAGGCTCTCAACGTCGCCCGCATGCGCATGCTCGGCGCCGAAGTGATTGGCGTGGAATCCGGCAGCAAAACTCTGAAAGACGCCATCAACGAAGCCATGCGCGACTGGGTCACCAACGTCCGCACCTCTTACTATCTCCTTGGCTCTGTTCTCGGCGCGCACCCGTACCCCACGATGGTCCGCGATTTCCAGTCCGTCATTGGCCGCGAAGCCCGCGAGCAAATACTCGCGGCAGAAAAGCGCCTTCCCACCCATCTCTACGCCTGCGTTGGCGGCGGCTCCAATGCCATCGGCCTGTTCCACCAGTTTCTCAAGGATGCAGACGTGAAAATGGTCGGCATCGAAGCCGGCGGTCGCGGCAACTCTCTCGGTGAACACGCCGCGCGTCTCGCTGCCCACCAGGGCTTTACCGGCGCGCGCCCCGGCGTTCTCCAGGGCACCTACACCTACGTCCTGCAGAACGAAGACGGCCAGATCGCCACCACGCATTCCATTTCCGCCGGGCTCGACTATCCCGCCATCGGTCCCGAGCACGCCTGGCTCGCCGATCAACATCGCGCCGAATACGCCGCCGTCTCCGATCAGGCTGCCCTCGACGCCGCCAAACTCCTCTCGCGCACCGAGGGCATCATCCCCGCGCTCGGAATCCGCCCACGCCATCGCCGGACTCATCGAGCGCTTGCCGCAGTTCAAGCCGAGCGATCTCGTCATCATCAATCTTTCCGGCCGCGGCGACAAGGACATGGACACCTATAAGCGCCTGCTCTAATCTGGGCACAAACAATGACCTCTTCGCCCCATAACTCGACCCGCATCTCCAGGCGCTTTGCGGATCTCCGTGCCGCCGGCGAACTCGGCCTGGTCGCCTACATCACCGCCGGTGATCCCTCGCTCGATGCCACACATAAATTCGTTCTCGCACTGGCCGAAGCTGGCGCGGACGTCATCGAACTCGGCGTTCCCTTCAGCGATCCGCTAGCCGATGGCCCCACAATTCAGCGTGCCTCAGAACGCGCATTGAAATCCGGCACGACGTTAGCCGGCGTCCTGGAACTCGTCCGTCGCATTCGCCAATCGAGCCAGGTTCCGCTCGTCCTCTTCAGCTACTTCAATCCCATCCTGCAAATGGGCTTGGAAAAATTTGCGGCCACCGCTTCCCAAGCCGGTGCCGATGGCGTTCTCGCCACCGATCTCACGCCAGAAGAGTCCGAGGACTACCGCCGCATTCTACACGCGCATCATCTCGACACGATTTTTCTCGCCGCGCCCACCTCCAGTGACGAACGCCTGAAAATCATCTCTGCTGCGAGCTCCGGCTTTCTCTACCTCATCTCCCGCACCGGCGTCACCGGCGCAAAGGACTCCTTCCCCGACGACCTACCCGCGCTGCTTCGTCGTGCCCGCCAATTCACGCAGCTTCCTATCGCTGTCGGTTTCGGCATTTCGCTGCCGGGCCACGTCAGCGTTCTCGGCGGTCTGGCGGACGCCGCCGTCGTCGGCTCTGCCCTCGTCTCCGAAATCGAAAAGGCCTCGTCTCCCGATGCCGCCGCCGCTGCACTCCGCGAACGCCTGCAAAAGCTCAAAGAAGCCGCCCGTCACGGCCTCTCCCGCCGCGAGGCCATCACATGAACATCTCCGACTGGCGCCGCCGCATGGATGAGATCGACAAGAAACTGGTTGAACTGCTCAACGAACGCTGCAAGTGCGCCCTGGAAATCGGCCACCTGAAACAGCAGTCGAAAATCCCTCTATACCAGCCGGCCCGCGAAAAGGAAGTCCTCGGCAACGCCGAAACCAATAACCAGGGCCCGCTTTCCCACGATGCCATTCGCCGCCTTTTCGAGCGCATCATCGACGAAGCCCGTTCCGCCGAGCGCGTCGCCATGTACGGCGAATCCTCCACCACCGACGATGAGGATCCGAAATGACCTTTGCATTTCAAGACGGTTTCGTAGGGGCGCAGCACTGCTGCGCCCCATCTCGGCAAGATTTGATCTTCATTCCGTGCCGCTTTTGTAGTGGTCGGTTTTTAGAACAGCTCTTTTCACAATTTCAGATTTTTGGGGTTGAGGATTAACCATGGTCATTGTTATGCACGAGGGAGCGACCGACGAGCAGATCCAGCACGTCATCGATCGCATTGTCGCCAGCGGCTTCGACGTCCACCGCTCTACCGGCGCTTCACACACCGTTCTCGGTGCCGTCGGCGTTCACCGCGATTTCGATCACCGCGACTTCGAACTGCTCGAAGGGGTTCGTGAAGTTGTCCGCATCACGCAGCCGTTTAAGCTGGCCAGCCGCCAGTTCAAGCCACAAGGCACCATCGTCGATCTTGGCCGCGGCGTCGTCATTGGCGGCAACGAACTTGTTGTCGCTGCGGGCCCCTGTTCGGTCGAGTCCCCGGAGCAAATCCACGCGGTCGCAGAAGCTGTCTCCAAAGCAGGCGCCAGAATCCTTCGTGCCGGCGCGTTCAAGCCGCGCACCTCTCCCTACGCCTTTCAGGGTCTCGGCGAAAAGGGCCTCAAACTCATGCGCGACGCTGCTGACAAATTCAAACTCTTCGTCGTGAGTGAAGTGATGGATCCTTCGCAGATCCAGATGATGGGCAACTACGTCGACATGTTCCAGGTAGGCGCCCGCAACATGCAGAACTATTTCCTTCTCCGCGCCCTCGGCGAAGTGCAGAAACCTGTCCTCCTCAAACGCGGCATGTCGGCCACCATCGAGGAACTTCTCCTCAGCGCCGAATACATCCTCTCCGGTGGAAACTACAACGTGGTTCTTTGTGAGCGCGGCATTCGCACCTTTGAAACTTATCTCCGCAATACTCTAGACATCGCCGCCATTCCGGTTATCAAAAAACTTTCCCATCTCCCCATCGTTGCCGACCCCTCACACGGCACGGGTCGCCGCGACAAGGTTCCTCCCATGGCTCGCGCCGCCGTTGCTGCCGGCGCCGACGGCTTGCTCATCGAAGTCCACAACGATCCCGATCACGCCCTTTCCGACGGCGCGCAATCCCTCACCCCGCCCGAATTTTCCCAGCTAATGAACGAATTGCGCATCATCGCTACCGCCGTCGACCGCCACCTCTCATGACGCCAACCTTCGCCGTGGCCCAATCCTCTCAACCCTGCTGCGCCTTGCCGCTGCATTGGTGCGAAATTCAGCGAACTCCACGTCTCGGCGTTTGGACTGGTCCTTCGCCGTTTTGTCTGTTGCCTGTCGGCTGTAGACTATCGGCTAACGGCTAACCATGCCCCATCTTATCCAACGCGTAACCATCCTCGGCACCGGCCTTATCGGCGGTTCCTTTGCCCGCGCCCTTCGCAAATACACGCCCGATATGCATATCGCCGGATGGGATCGCGCCGAAGTCATTCTGGAGGCTCGAAAATCCGACGCGATTGACGAAGGCTTCTTTGAATCGCTCGAGCCGGCCATCCGCCGCGCGGACCTGATCTACGTGGCTTTGCCAATCAGCACCACTCTGGACCTGCTTCCCGAACTCGCCCAGCATGCCCCGCCCCACGCCCTGGTCACCGATGCCGGCAGCACCAAGCAGCGCATCTGGCAGGCGGCTTCCGAACTGTTTGTCGAGGAAGTCGGCCCGATTTTTCTCGCCGGCCATCCCATGGCGGGCCGCGAATTGTCCGGCTTTGCCCATGCCGATGCCGATCTTTTCCAGAACGCCACCTACGCCGTCGTCGGCGACGCGGAAGACACCCACGATCCCCGTATCTCTGCCTTCGTAAAAATTCTGGAAAAAATCGGCGCCCGGCCCCTGTGGATTGGTGCGCAGCAGCATGACTACGCCGTCGGTCTCGCCTCGCACTTGCCGCAGCTCGCGGCCGTAGCCCTCGCCGCTTTTCTGTACGATCGCCTGGACGAAAACGGCCTGCCCATCACCCTCGCTGGCCCGGGCCTCCGCGACACGCTTCGCCTCGCCGGCAGCCCGTACTCCACCTGGCGCGATATCGTCCTGACCAATCGCGAAGTCCTCTCCGCCGCAGTTGATCTACTGGCCCGCCGCCTCGAAGATCTCCGCGAACGCCTCGGCTCCCGCGATCTCGAAGCCGATTTCGACGCCGCCAACGAACTCTACAAACTCCTCCGCTCCCTGTAGCATAGCCTTTCGCCTGTGCAGTCGAAATTCCCCTTGCTTTGCTTTCTATATAATATGTATAATATAACTAAAAAGTTATGATCACAGACTGAAGTCCATGCTACTACTCCGCTCCGCCACGACAAGTGGATAAGCACCATGTCCTACTACGAGCGCAATTTGCCCCATTGGCTCCCGGAGGGCAAACACCTGTTTCTGAGCGCGAGACTGCATGGTTTTCTCCCGGTAGCCTTTCTGCAAAAACTGCGACAAGACGACAAGACAGGGAACCGGAGCGGGGGAAAGCTTTCCTCCGATTTGACAGCGAATTGGATCGAGCGGTGATTGGTCCCCGCGGGTTGCGCGATAAGAAAATCGCCGCTATTGTTCAGTTCGAGATTCTTCGGATGTCGCAGAGAGGATGGTACTTTGCGCACTCCTGGGTGATTATGCCGAATCACGTCCACCTGCCCCTGGAGCCGATGGTCGAGCTGAAGAGAATTACCCAGGCGATCAAGGGTCGATCCGCAAGAGCATGCAATTTGGCGTTGGGAAGGCAAGGACTTCCCTTCTGGCAGCAGGAATCCTTTGATCATTGGGTGCGAAGCGTGGCCTCTTTCGCAAGAATCAGTGCCTATATCGAGCGAAATCCAGTCGCCGCGGGCCTGGTAAAGGGCGCGGCAGTTGACCCTGGTCGAGTGCCCACAAGTAGCATAGGCTTTAGCCTGGGGGTCCAACAAATTGGAGTTTAATCCGAGACACAGGCTGAAGCCTGTGCTACAAAGAACTCCTCATGGACAAACGAATCGATTCTCCCGACGCCGCCATCGCAAACCTCCGTGACGGCATGACTATCCTTATCGGCGGTTTCGGCCTCTGCGGCATCCCCGAAAATCTTATCAATGCTGTAAAACGCAAGGGCACGAGGGATCTCACCATTGTCAGCAACAATGGTGGTGTCGAGGATTGTGGAGTCGGCGTCCTGCTCGGCGCCCGCCAGGTCAAAAAAATGATCTCCACCTATATCGGAGGAAACAAGCAGTTCGAGCAGCTGGCCCTGAGCGGCGAACTGCAACTCGAACTGAATCCCCAGGGCACGATTTCCGAGCGGTTGCGCGCGGGTGGCGCCGGGATCCCTGCGTTTTATACCCCGACGGGTTACGGCACCGTGGTCGCCGATGGAAAAGAAACCCGCGAGTTCGGCGGCCGCATGTATGTCCTGGAACGCGCCCTGCGCGGCGATTTCGCCTTCGTCAAGGCCTGGAAGGGCGATCGCTGGGGCAATCTCATCTACCGCAAAACCGCGCGCAATCTCAATCCCATGATGGCCACCGCCGCCGATTACGTGATTGCCGAAGTCGAAGAACTGGTCGAACCTGGCCAAATCGATCCCGACCACGTGCACACGCCGGGAATCTATGTTGATGCTATTTTCCAAGGCGCCCATTTCGTAAAGCGCATCGAAATTCGCGCCACCAGGAAGTAGCATAGGCTTTAGCCTGTGAGCCCCAGGAAGGACCCCCGACGGCTGCTGGAGCCAGGGTTTGATCTTGAATTTTGCTGTGAACTGTAAACCGTCAACTGTAAACTGACCTCATGCCACTAACTGACGAACAAAAACGCGAACGCATCGCACGCCGCATCGTCCTCGAACTTCGCGACGGGTACTACGTCAATCTTGGCATCGGCGTGCCCACCCTCGTCGCCAGCTTCATTCCCGAAGGCATGGACGTCATCATGCAATCCGAAAACGGCATGCTCGGCGTCGGCCCTTATCCGCTCGAATCCGAAGTGGACGCCGATCTAGTCAATGCTGGAAAAGAAACGGTCAGCGAAGTTCCCGGCACCTGCTATTTCTCCTCCGCCGATTCTTTCGCCATGATTCGCGGCGGCCACGTGGACCTCACCGTTCTCGGCGGCCTCCAGGTCGACGAAAAAGGAAATCTCGCCAACTGGTCGATTCCCGGGAAAATGCTGAAAGGCATGGGCGGCGCCATGGACCTGGTTGCCGGCGCCAAGCGTGTCATCATCGCCATGGAGCACGCCACGCGCGACCGCAAGCCCAAAATCCTCACCAAATGCACCCTGCCCCTTACTGGCGTCCAAGTCGTCAGTCACATCGTCACCGAACTCGCCTTCATCGACGTCACGCCCCAGGGCCTTCTTCTTCGCGAAATTGCCCCTGACACTACCGTTGAGGAAGTGCAATCGCTCACCGGGCCGAAACTTCTGCTCCCTGCCGCAGGACCCGCACTCATGTCGGCGTAAATACTGGGCGAAGGTAAAAGGTGCGCAGTGAAACAAGATCGCGCCATTCCTCGTAAGCCGAAACACAAGCGCAACTCCCGCGCCAAATTTTCCATCATCTCCGAGGAAATGAAGGAATGGTCGGCGATGTTGGCCGCGGAGTTGAACTCCTGGCCCGGCATCACCACCAGGTCGATGTTCGGTTTTTTATTCTACTATCGCAGGGGCAAGGTTTTCGCCGCCCTTCCGCAGACGCGCGGCTTCAGCGGACCCTCCTCGCTTATCTTCAAATTCAATTCCATGCCGCCAGCCCTTCTGAAGGGCGCGCAGCGCGACTTACGCATGGACACCAATACCCGTGTCCCAGGCAAGGGCTGGTTCACCTTTGAGTTCGGCTCCGAAAGCGACGTGCGCGACGGCCTCTCCTGGCTGAACCACGCCTACGAAGCCGTCACAAAATGAGCGCCAGAATCCGCCGGTTTCTTCTTGGTCACCTTCTTTGTGACTCCCACGAGCCTCAAAGAGCGGTGCGGTAGACTATTTACAGGACATTGATAGGCCCGCCATGAACCCCAATTCCATCGTTATCGCCAGCTTGCACTCCCCCAAGGAAAAAATCTGGGGCATCCTGCTTGACATCAACCCCAGCGGCGTCACCGTCCGTGGGATCGACCTAAATTCTTTCGATCATTTTGTCAGTGAAATTAACCAGCTCGACGCTGAGCGCGTGGGTCTTCCTACGGTCTTTTTCCCCATGACCCGCGTCGAACGCATTTCCCTCGATGAACCTTCCGGCTCGATCCCCAGCATGGCCGAAATCTTTGAACGCAAGATTGGCCGCTCGCTCTTCGACTACCTCGCGCAATTCGCGTAGGATACGCTTCAGCCTGTGTAATCTGGCGCAATCGTCTGCTAAGTCCACACCCGGGGAGAGACAGTGACACCCGCGGACGCAAGCCTGCGCTGCACAAGCCGACGAGTCACCCATACCCCGATTCAAAACTTTGAACTTTCAACTTTTAACTTTAAACTCTTACTAATGAAAGGCCGCATCTGGACGGTACCCAACCAAATCACTCTGTTGCGCCTCGGCTTCCTGCCCTTTTTCCTGATCCTCGTTTTATACGAGCAATACCAGTGGGCGCTCTTCGTTCTCGTGTTTGTGGCACTGACCGACGCCATTGATGGCTTCCTGGCCCGCAGGTTAGGCCAGAAGTCCGCCTTGGTGCTTATCTCGATCCCATCGCCGATAAACTGTTGCTTTCCTCTTCGTTCGTGGTTCTCGCGATGGGCAAGCAGATTGCCTGGTGGCTCACCATGATGGTGATCAGCCGCGACGTCTTGCTCCTGGTTGTCGCCGCGGTCATCCTCGTCGTTCAAGGATACCGCCCCTTTCCTCCGAGCCTGCTCGGCAAGGCCACCACCTTCTTCGAAATCGCCCTGGTCTTTTTTGTGGTCTTTGCTGCTGCCTATCCGAATGAACGCGCCCCCATGTTCATCCACTATCTCGCTTACCTCGTAGCGGCGCTCGTCGTCGTTTCCGGATTCCACTACGCCTTTGTCGTCGCCCGCCGCCTGCACGCCACATGAACCCCCGGAGCGCAGGGCCGGTCCGCGCTTGCCCGCCGTAGCTCCAGCGAAGGTGGGAGCCCTGCGGCCCTTCTTCATGGCAAGCCCGCACGCTCTCTCCCAACACCGGAAGGCCTGCTTTTTATCGCGATAAGGGCCAACCCGCTTATTGAGGCAAGGGATCGCCCAGATGCAGGAACATCAGCACAAAAGCAGCCACCAGAAGTCCGCCGGCCACCCAGCCATACACATAGGCGCGCGTTCGTTCCGGCCCTGGTGCCGGCTGGCGGTCGGCAAATAATTTGCCAAAAGCGAACCCTGCCACCAGCCCTCCGAAATGTCCCCAATTATCAATTCCCGGCACCAGAAAGCCGAACGCAAATATCATGACCACCCAGGAAATCAGCCGCGAGCGCATGGCTTGAATATTCGCTCCGCTGCGTTTCGTTGTCACCGCGATCAGTAATCCGATCAATCCCAGAATCGCTCCGCTTGCTCCCACCGAAGGCCCTCCCCCTATAAACGTGCTGCATGCAGAGCCTCCGATGCCGCACGCAACGTACAGGAAAAGAAAGCGTGCCGAGCCATACAACTCCTCGACGACCGGAGCAATATCGAGTAGAACAAACATATTCATGCCGATGTGCAGTAAACCTCCATGGAGAAACGTCCCGGTAATCAGTCGCCACGGCCCCCATCCAGGCCAATCATAAGGGGTGTTCTCCCCGAGCCGGTACAACTCGATCCCGCTCATTCCACCCATCAAGCCAAACCCCCCGCCGGCATGGATCGAGCGCAGCATACTGACTCCAAACATCAACACGTTCAGAATCAGAATACAAACCGTTACCGGCGCGTGCCCGCCAAAGAATTCGCTCAACCCTTTGCTCCACGCCGCCAATCCAAACCGCAGATTCGCGCCGCACTCATGGCATCGCGTGGCGCTGATGCCCACCAACGCCCCGCAAGCCGGGCAAAGCTGGGGGCGGCGTTCGCCGCCACCGCCAAACATCCCGCCGAACATTCGTTTCAAGCGCTCCACGCGCAATTGCCACTGGTAGGGTAGGGCCAACACTCCTCCTTGCAGCCTCTTACTCGCGTTCCTATAATACCGGAAACGCGCCGCGCATTCCGGCGCTGGAGCTTATGGACAAATTTGAAGAACTCGGCAAGCGTCTGGACGAGGAATTGACCCGCCTCCGCAAGTACGTGGAGGATGAGGTTGCGCCGGAAACCGAAAAGCGCACCGCGCAGTTCCTTCGCGAAGTTTCCGATAAGCTCGCGGAAGCTTCCCGCAAACTCGAATCTCGCGTTGCCGCGCGCAACGCCCAGAATCCGCAGCAGCCCAAATCGTGACTTGCTCGCGGCCCCTTCTCCTGGGTAGCTCTGCGGTTATGGCTTTGCTCTTCTTGGGCTGCGCCAGGGGACGCCCTATCGTTGGACATCCACCTCCTCCTGCCCAGCCTTCCACTACGCCGGAGTCCACGGCCGAAAGCGCCAAGCGCGAAACGGAAATCTCGCCTCCTGCAAAGCGTTCCAAAACTCCTCCTCCGCCAGCTCCCATCGGCTATACCGAGGAGGGCAATGCCTCCTGGTATGGCAATCCGTTTCATGGGCGCCGCGCCTCCAACGGCGAAACCTACGACATGTACAAATTCACCGCGGCGCACCGCACCCTCCCCTTTGACACCATGGTGCGCGTCACCAATCTCAGCAACGGCAAATCCACCACCGTGCGCATCACCGATCGCGGCCCTTTCGTTGCCAATCGCATCATCGACCTTTCCCTCGCTGCCGCGCGCGAAATCGAATCCGTCGGCCCCGGTGTTGTTCCCGTTCGGATTGAAGTCCTCGGCAACGTCGATGTCACCTCCGGCTTCTTTACCGTGCAGGTCGGCGCTTTCCGCGACCGTGCCAATGCCGACCGCCTGCGAGACCGCCTGAGCCTCTCCTACACGCCCATCTTCCTTCAGCAGTATGATTCCCCCGACGGACTGTTTTATCGTGTGCGCGTCGGCAAGATTTCAGGGGAAGACGCAGCGCGTGATTTCGGCGAACAGCTCCGCGATAAGGAAGGTTTCACTCCCATGGTCGTTCGGTTGGACGACCCCACTTCCTCAGGAGTCAATTGATGGACGCGAACTGCCTCTTTTGCAAGATCGGCGCCAAAAAAATTCCTTCAAAGATCGTTTATGAGGATGGAGACACCTTTGCGTTTGAAGATATCGCCCCGCAGGCTCCCACGCACCTTCTGATTTGCCCGCGCAAGCATTTCGCGGCTCTGCACGACGCCTCCGCGGAGGATCAGGCCATCCTCGGAAAGTTGCTGCTCGTGGCCGCCAAGCTGGCCAGAGAGCGCAATCTGCTATCCGGCTATCGCACCGTGCTCAACAACGGCAGCGGCGCCGGCCAGTCCGTATTCCATCTCCATTTGCATCTTCTCGGCGGGCGCAATTTCCGCTGGCCCCCCGGCTAATCGGCGTCGGCACGCAATTAGAATGAATCTGCACTCCGTCGAGCGCATCACAAGCGAATGCCAGTTTCACTGTTCCTGCAGAGCTTGCCCTGAAGCAAGTTTCTTCTGGAGGGTTTCATACGCTTGGCGGGCATCCTGCCGCGCGTCAGGTGGATTCAGCTGCAAATATTTTTCGAGCGCTCGCAATTCTTCCTGCGTATTTCCTCGGCGCGCATGAATATTTGCCAGGACAAGATAAACGGCCGCCAGATCCGGATTGCGGCGTTCGACCTCTCGCGCGTTCTGCTCCGCTTCCTCGAGCCGGCCCAGTTCATAGAGCACCGCGCTTAGGTACAGATATCCCTTTGCATAGTTCGCGTCATGCTCCAACGCCCTCCGCAACACGGCTTCCGCTTCGGCAAGTTTGTGGTTCCCATGCAACACAACGCCAATCGCAAATTCCGCCAGGGAACATTGCCCTCCGCTCACGTCTATGCATCTTTGGAACGCTTCGATCGACTCGCTGTTGCGGTGGAGCTTCATCTGAGCAACACCCAGACTGTAGTACGCCTCGTAGAACTCAGGGAATGCCCGGATTGCCTTTTGGAAATGCGCCACGCTTCCTGCGGCATCGTTGTTTGCCAGGCAGATCATTCCGTTCCGGAAGTCTTTCCGTGCTTTCTCCGATATTTGCAGTTCATGCACGGATATCTTGCCCCCGGCGCCGCCTGCTTGTGGCGCAGCTAGCGCTTTCAGGTACACTCGCAATTCCGCAGGCGCCTCGCCGGAGTCCAGGGTCACCCGCGTAGACTCATACCCCGATTCCTGCGCGAACACTGCATAAGTCCCTGCAGCGAGCCCTCGCGCCTCAAATGTGCCGCTATCGTCGGTTAGTACCGTGACAGATGGCCCGTTGGGCAGCGACTCCACGGTCACCATCACACTTTGCGCCGGCCTGTTTTCTGTCTCCAGGAACACGGTGCCCCGGATCGACAACTTGTTCTCTTCAACGTCTGAGATCACTGAGGGAAGACTTCGCGCCGCAAGTGCCAGGATTGCGAAAACACATCCGGACAGGAGGAATGCTTTTTGCCTGGAGAGTGACATGGCCTCACACTTCCATCCCCAACGCACCTCGCAGAGCATGTCTCCTGGGAAGTCCATCGAGAGGTCAGGATGAGCGTGCGTTCGACCGCCGGCCTCGCCTTCCGGCTCAGCGGTCAACACCCGCTGCTCCCCCAGAAACCAGTCGCAGCAGGCGCGGATAAACGAGTGATTAAGCATCGAAGTTGCCAGATGAGCAATCATCTGCAATCCGCAATGACTGGCAAATAAACGAGTTGTTCCTCACCCTCCTATTCGCTACGTTCCTGCCTCCGCCCCATCGTTGGATTTGCCGCATCGCCGCGCACCCACATGTGTGAATTCCCTCAGGGTCAAGTGCGGAGGCGATGTCCGCTCGCGAAGGGTTTCTCCCTTCGCGCCTGCTTCGGCTCACGTTAGAATCATTCGTCTGACAAGGAGGAAGAATGCTTTCCAGTTCCCGTTGCAAGCTATGCTCGGCTGCCCTCGCGATTTGCTTGGGGATACTGCTCAATCCCTTTGCGTCGCCAGCTCAGCAGGGTGCCCGGCCAAAAAACTCCGATGGCGCACAGCCGGGGGAACTCACAGTCGACCGTATCTACAGCCAGCCCAGTCTGAGCGGGCACCTGACGCGCGGCATTGCCTGGTCTCCCGACGGCAAGAAGCTTACCTTTCTGGAAACCAAGGGCCAGGGCAAGGACACTAAGACGCAACTCTGGTCCCTGGACCCATCTTCCGGCGAACGCTCCCTGCTGATTCCTTCGGACAAGTTGGACTCGATTCTTCCCGCCCCTCCGGGCAAACAGTCGCAGGCTACCGGTGCCGGCCGCCATGCTCCTGCCCGTTACCAATGGGCTCCCGGCGGCGACGCTCTTCTCTTTGAGGGACCCAATGCTCTTGCCTGGTTCGACCTCAAAGGCCAGGAAGGGCGCGTTCTCGTATCCGGCAAAGCCGAACTGACGGATGCGAAAATTTCGCCAGACGGCAAATTTGTCAGTTTTTTGCGCGACCACGACATCTGGTTGGTGAGCACCGCGGACGGCAAAGAGCGCGCCTTCACCACTGGCGGCTCCGAACAAATCCGCAAGGGAGAACTCGATTGGGTATATCCGGAAGAACTTGATATCTACTCGGCGTACTGGTGGGCCCCGGATTCTTCGGCGATCGCCTATCTGCAGTTGGACGAGCGCCAGGTCACGCAATTTCCCCTGGTCGATTTTGAATCCTATACTGGCGAGGCCGAAACACAGCGCTATCCCGTTGCGGGTGGGAGCAATCCCGTCGTTCGTGTCCTGGTAGGCTCTTTGAGTGGCGGCGCGCCTCGTGTGATGGATACCGGCACGGAAACGGACATCTACATTCCACGCGTGAATTGGCTGCCGGATTCAAAACATCTTGCCATTCAACGCCTCAATCGCGAACAGACTGTGCTGGATCTCCTTCTCGCGGACGCCACCTCCGGAAAGTCTTCCACTCTGCTCAGCGAGAAAGACCCATACTGGGTCAATGTCAGTGACGATCTGCGCTTCTTCAAGGACGGGAAACGTTTTCTTTGGTCCAGCGAACGCACTGGCTACCGCCATCTCTATCTTTATAGTTTAGCCGGGAAACAACTCCTCCAGCTGACGAAGGGCGATTGGGAAGTCAGCCATGTGGATTCTATCGACGAGGCGAAGGGTGTCGTCTATTTCGCCGCCACGGAGAAATCACCGGTGGAGCGCCACCTCTATCGCGTGGGACTAGACGGCAGCGGTTTTGCCCGCATCACCAAGGAAGACGGCACGCACTCCATCAGCCTGTCCCCGACCGCCGGTCTTTTCGTGGACACCTTTTCCAACTCTGCGACCCCGCCGCGCCAGGACCTCTATCGCATCGACGGCACAAAAGCAGCTACCCTTAACGAAAACAAAGTGGAGGAACTCGCGCAATATCACCTCTCCCCGGTTGAGTTCACTACCGTCAAATCTCGCGACGGAGTTCTCCTCAACTGTTTCTTGATCAAGCCACCCCATTTTGATCCCGCCAAAAAATTTCCCGTGATTGTTTACACCTACGGCGGCCCCCATGCCCAGGTCGTCCTGAATGCCTGGGAAGGCCCCACTCAGCTCTGGCACGAGATGATGGCCCAGAAGGGTTACATCATTTTCGCCCTCGATAATCGTGGCTCCGCCGGACGCGGCCACGTCTTTGAAGAGTCCATCCATCACCGCTTTGGCGTACAGGAACTCTCCGACCAGCGCGATGGCGTTGCCTGGCTGCAGCAGCAGCCCTGGGTGGACGCGCAGCGCATCGGCATTTGGGGTTGGAGCTATGGCGGGCACATGACCCTGCACGCCATGTTTGAAGCGGCCGATCTATTCAAGGTAGGTTTCGCCGGCGGGCCGGTGACCGACTGGCATTACTACGACTCAATCTACACCGAACGCTACATGGGCCTACCGCAGAACAATCCCGCCGGCTACAAGGAGTGTTCTCCGCTGGACCATGCGGCGAACCTGAAAGGGAAGTTGCTGATCGCCCACGGAACGGGCGACGACAACGTGCACTACTCAAATACCTTGGCGCTCATCAATGACCTGATCCGCGATGGGAAGTACGTCGAAGTGATTGCCGCCCCAGGCCGCGGCCATGGCGCCAGCGATCCTCCGGCGCGGAAAATCATCTTCACCCGCGTAACCCAATTCTTCCTGGATAATCTATAATCCGTTTTCCCGATGCGGCGCTAACCTGTCCGTTCTTCGGGAATAGAAACGCGATGTCACCCTGAGAGGCGCGTAGTTCGCGCCGCGAAGGATCTCAACCGTGGCATCACACGAACTCCGCCCATTTGCAGATGACAATGAGTCGGGATTTCCTGCCTGATTCAGCGGCTATTTTCCGTCCAGATCCACGTCCTTGATGGGCACATCCCAGTGGCCGTCCAGAATCTCGAAGCGCCGCTGCTCCTCTTTTTTGTAGTTCTCCTGATCGGGGAACAGTTGCTTCAGAACGGCGGGCCGGTTCGGGTCATCTTCGTGCGCCACCGCGGCATTTTTATAAACGATGGTCACGCGATAGTCCCAACGGCCATCTTCTGTAGTGTGGTAGATGGGCTGAACCGCGAAAACTTTCAGCAGTCGCCCGGACTCCACTTCCTTCTTCAGAACGGGATAGTGATTCTTTTTGAAGAGTGCGATGAACTCGTCGGCATGGCCCCACTTGGCCTTGTAGTAGTACTCGACAACAAATGGTTTGTCGCCCGGCGCGACCCCTTGGGCCCGCGCGCGACCGATCACACCGCACGCAAGAATGGCAGCGGCGAACAAAAGCACGAGCAAAAGCGCAGTACGAAACCAGGACGGTTGCTGCATGGAACCTCCCTTGAAGACCAGCGGATGGCGCATTGTAACGCGTTTTCGGCTGCTTTCGTCTGCTAACCTGTCGGTGCCAGCCTGCCCCAACTCTTAGTACGCGGCGCGCGTCAATCGGTCGCGAACAGCAGCCCACTCTCGTGTATCAGGTGGCAATTCCACCGCGATCCAGTCCAGGCCCTCGCGATCCAGTTCGTGCAATTGCCGGTAGAGCTGCGCGGCGTACGCCTGCGGCCGCTCCGGCATTCGAATCGTGCGGATGGCATCGGCTGCCTGCTTGATCCAGATGTATGCGCCGCGACCCTGCTTCGGCAGGTGGCCATGACTCACAAGCAACACGCGGGTGCGCGGGCTGTAATGCTTCTTATGCTGTCCGGGGGAGCGATGGGCCGCTTCCTCCGGTTCCATATATGCGGTTGCCTCCTCGATGAAGGCCATGCCCGGGCGCAAAACTTCCACTCCATCCTTGGTCACAGCGATTACCGTGGATTCCAGGCCAACTTCGCATGGTCCGCCGTCGAGCAAAAATGGCGTCTCCTCACCGAACGCCTCGCAAACGTGTTGTGCTGCCGTGGGCGAAAGCTGCGTGAAACGGTTAGCACTTGGCGCAGCGATGGGAATCTGTGCGGCCTGCAGCAGTTCCAGCGCAACCGGATGTCGCGGCATGCGCAGCCCCACCGTCGGCAGTCCCGCGGTCACCTCGTCGGGAATCACTGCTTTCTTCGGCACAACAAGCGTCAGCGGCCCGGGCCAGTATTCCCTCGCCAGTCGCTCTGCTTCTTCGGGCCATTCCGCCGCAAGCTCGCGGGCCTGTTCGATGCCGGCAACGTGCACGATCAACGGGCTCGTCGCCGGACGGCCTTTCAGCGCGAAAATTTTCCGGACAGCCACGGCATCCAGTGCATTCGCGCCCAATCCGTAAACCGTTTCCGTGGGAAAGACCACTAATCCCCCGGAACGCAAAATTTCCGCGGCCTTCTGAATGTCCTGTGCCGTTACCATATGACTATGATTTTCTCAGATTTGTCCGAGGGAATGGTCAAGTTCTGCCTCTAGCGCATGAAGACGATGATCTGCTCATTCCTGTATGTCGTGCGCACGGCTTCCGTAAATCCGCATTTCTCCGCCACGCGAATCGAGCGCGCGTTTTCCGGATGAATGATGCAATAGGTTCGCTGGCCCCCCCATCGCGCGTCTCCCCAGGCAATGGCCGCGCGCACCGCCTCGGTGGCGTAGCCCTTCCCGTGAAAGCTGGTTGCCAGCACCCAGCCGAGTTCCGGCATGTCCGTCAGCGGCGGCTGAATGTCGCGCTTGTGATTCGCGTAACCCACTTCGCCGACAAACTTTCCCGTAGCCTTTTCTTCCACTACCCAGAGTCCATATCCCAGCCACACCCAGTGTCCTGCGTAACGCAGCAGCCGCGCCCAGACTTCCTCTTTGTTCAACGGCTTCCCGCCGATGTATCGCGTCACTTCGGCGTCACCCCACATCGCCATGCTGGCCCCATAGTCGTCTTGCCGGTGGCCCCGCAACCGCAGCCGGTCGCTCTTCAGGACCGGGATTTCGCTGGCACTATTCATTGAGCGGTTCATCCAAACTCCTTGTGCCTGTTGCAGACCAGTTCTGGAACAGCTCACCCGTCGCAGGGGTAAGTCCAGCCAATCAAGTGTGGGCCATCCCTCCAGCCCTGGATCGCTCCGATTGTCGCAGATTTCAAGGTCACGCCACGGCCGCGGCGTGCTCGGGCTCCAACTGTCCTCGAACCCGTCAATATCTAGGTACTAGTCCCGAAATGCCGGAAACTTTCGCATTGCGGCGCGCGTATGATACTGCGATCGGGGAGGTGTGCCCATGAAACGGATCGCTCTCGCCTTTGCCCTGTTGGCCCTGCTGGCCTCGGCCCTGTTTGCCAATACCAGATCAGAGGTCGTACTCGAGGGCAAGCCGCATATGGAGTTCGACTGTCCGTCGAACATGCCCCTGAAGCTCCACGTGCGTTCCGGTGAAATATTGATCGTGGGCGCGGACGACAACAAAATCACCGTGGACCTGGCCGGAAAAAACGCCGACAAAATTATGGATGTAAAGGGCCGGCTCTCCGTCTCGAACAACGTCGCCGAGCTTCGCTTGACCGGCGGGCCAAAGAATGACCTCCAGATCATCATTCACGTGCCCAAAAATTCCGACCTGACGGCGCGTATCTTCGCCGGTGATGTCAGCGTGCAGGATGTGGTTGGCAACAAGGATGTCGAACTCCACGCCGGACAACTGACCATTGCGGTCGACAAGCCCGCGGACTACGGACACGTGGACATGTCTGTGAACGCGGGAGAGGTGGACGCCGAAGTCTTTGGCGATTCGAAGGGCGGTCTGTTTCGTACCATCTCCCTGGAAGCCGGAGGCAAGTATCGGCTTCACGCTCATGTCGGGACAGGTCAATTGAGCATCCGCTGAAGCGGCCAGGGCCCCTTGAAAAATCACAAGACCGCCCAGTCGCCCTCAGATCCAGGTAACCCGCGCAGGTGTGCAGGCATTATTGTGTGTTCTTTGAAAGATAGCGCTCGGGAATCGCGTTCTCTGGCGTTTCTCCGGTCCAGTACACATCCACTATCCACCAACGCGTGCCGTCGTTGAACAGTTGGATGCTGTTGATTCCCCGTTCAAAGGGTTTGCCACCGGCGGTGTCGCGTGATTCGTAGGTGCTGAAGATGTGCGAGATGCTGCCGAAAGACTCCACCTTCCGGGAAATCTCGCGCTCGTAGAAGGCATGTTCCTTGAAATATTTGCCGGCCCCTTCCACGTAGCCCTGTGCGGTCATTACCTTACAGCTCAGGACGCCCTCCTTCGTTCTGTGTGCGGCGATCAGCTGCGCCTCGGGGAGAAACAGCGCTCGGAAGCGGTCCCAATCGCGCTCACCCGCGGGGCCGCTGATCGAGTCGTAGAGTGCGGCAATAATCGCGTCCCGGCTCGCCACGTCTGCCGGATGAACCGCGGCATAGATTGGGGTCGCAGCAGATTCTTTAGCCTGCCCATGCAAAGCCATTGTTAGGAGAGAAAAGGAGGATATGCCGAGCAACGGCATCACAGCAATGGATTTAAGTTTCAAGAGTCTGCTCCTTGAACTGCTTAGACGCATGGAAAGCAAATCCCCCGCGGACGCCAATCGACAAGCGCTGGGTGACCTATGCGCCCCGCGAATGCGCAGTGCACATCATCGCGCGCGGACTCAGAATTGTATGGAAATGCTCATTCAGGAGCAATGAAAAGCGGAATAGGGCACGGGAGCCGCCATGGTCCCCCGATTCTGAATTGCCGTTGTCTCGCGCTAGTCGATTCCCTGGATGCGCAGGCTAACCAGCTGATCGATGGTTAGATCTTTCATTCCTCGCGATTTCAGCCCGGAAATGTATTCCGGCGTCACACCGTGAATGCGCATGGCAATCAACTGATCCGGCTCAGGGTGTTTATAACCAAGCGATTGCAGCTTCTCGATAAACTCAGGAGAAACGCCATGGATGCGGAACGCAAGCAGTTTCTCCAGATCGACGTGCTCGTAACCTTCCTTCTGCAATTGCTCGATCCATTCCGGCGTTGCGCCATGAATACGCATGGCAATCAGTTCATCGTCGCTCGGCCGGTAACCGGCCTTGTGGAGAACGTTCACCATCTCCGGGGTAACCCCGTGAATGCGGAAGGCCACGAGCTTGTCGCAGTCGGTAGCTGCGATGCCGGCGTCACGCAATTCGTGTATGAACGCGGAATTGACGTTGAAAATCCGGAAGGCGATCAGTTTTTCGGTGTCCAGACCCTGCAGGTGTTCGCCCTTCATTTCCTTGGCGAAATTCAGACTGACGTCAAGAACCGCCATGGAGAATTGTTTTTCCTCGTCGATGCCGGTGAACCCGAGCGCCTTCATCTCCGATGAAAACTTCGAATCCGCTAAAAAATGAAAGACTCCTGCGCCCTCGCCGTTGTCTAGGTAGCCTTCGCACTCAAGCCGGCCGGCATCGCGGGAGATCGTGAACTTCACTTCCTGCTTGCCGGGCTTCGATAGATCAAGACCGACGAACGCATGGATCGGCCACGCCGACTCGTGACTGGAAGAATGGCCGCGCTGGTTGTGGATGAGAGCGAACTCGACCTTGCCCGGCTCTTCGGAGTGATGAATGGTCCAGCTACCGCTGAAGTCTTCTGCCGCGCGGGAAGCGAAGCCCATCAGTAAGGCAGAGGCCAGAAGAATGTAGGCGATCAGTCCTTCATGTCGATTCATGGTGTCCCTCCCTGTTTTACTTCTCGGCGTCCAGCACGCCGCTCATTTTCAATCGCAGCAATTTGTCGAGCGTCAGGTCCTTGAAGCCGTGGCTTCGTGCCTTGGCGATAAATTCGGGCGAAATGCCCTGGACCCTGGCGGCAATGGCCTCGTCAGGGTTTACCTTGAATCCGGCGGCCTGCAGTTCCTTCAGGTAATCCGGCGTAATGCCTTGGACCTTCATGCCGATAATTTCGTCGGCGTCGGGATTCAGGCTAAGATCCCGCATGCTTTTCACATACTCGGGCGTCACTCCCTGCACCTTCATGCCGATGATGTTGTCCGAATCCGGTTTCAAGCCCAGTCGGCTCATCTCGCGCACATATTCGGGTGTGACCCCTTGCACCTTCATGCCAATGATGTCGTCTGAGTCGAGTTTCAATCCCAGCCCGCGCATCTCCTTTACATATTCTGGAGTGATCCCCTGCACCTTCATTCCCATCACATCATCGGCGTCGGTCTTCAGCCCCAGCTCGTGCATTTGCGTGATGTATTCCGGGGTTACACCCTGAATCTTTAAGCCAATCAGTTCATCCGCGCCGAGAGCCTGCCCGGTTGCGACACGGATCTCCTTGACGTATTCGGAGGTAATGCCTTGTACCTTGATGCCTACAAGCTCGTCAGCATCCAACTTCAAGCCGAGATCGACTAGGGATTTCACGTAGTCGGCCGTGATCCCTTGCACTTTCAAACTCACGAGTTCGTCCACCGTAAGGTTGGTCAGACCAACTGCTTTGAGAGAGTCGATGTAGCTTTGGCTCGCCGCGGAAGTTGCGGCCTGCGGCGCGGGAGCTGGCGAAGGACTGTTTTCTTGGCGTGGCCCGGCGGCAGGAGACGGTCTCGGCGCAGGGGTCGGCGCGTTGGGCTGGGCGACCGGAGCGGGCTCCGGCACTTCGGGAACATGCCCGCGCCGGGCCGGACGAGCACTCGGTGCTGGCGGAGCGGGGGGAGCAAGAGCCGGAGCAGGCGTCTGTGCGTGAACATTGTGGACACCGCCCAGAAAGGCGCTTCCTGCCAGAAGCGCTGCGGAGAGACACAGAACACCTGCGGAAAGGCTGGCGCCGCGAAACGATTCGGCTGCACTGTTTGCACCCAGCAGGCGCGCGATGCGCTCCACCAGGGGGCTGCGGTTTGCGGCCATGGCCAACCGGGGCGCCGCTTTGCCTTCCGCAAGGCGCGTCAGCGCGTGCGCATATGTGACCGGGCTGCCGCAAACAGCGACCGCGGCATCGTCACAGCAGTGCTCGCGTTCCGTTCGGACGCGTTTCCCGATCCACCACACGGCCGGGTGGTAGAAAAGAAGCGTTTCCACCATAACTTGGAAGAGATTTACGAACGCATCCAAGCGCCGGATGTGCGCCAGTTCGTGCGCGATGACCGCTTCAAGTTGCGCATTGCTCAGGCCGCTCAGCGCGCTTATCGGCAGCAGCACAACCGGACGGATCCATCCCGCCACCGCCGGTGCATCCAGGTGCAGGCTTTCGCAGTAACGCACCGCGCGCGTCACTCCCAGCCGGCGCTGCAGCGACGCGCAGATTTTCGCCAACTCCCCGCTCACCGGAATGCTTTCTTTTCGGCGAAGCCGCTCAACCAGCAGGAATCCTCCCGCGGACCGCAGGCCCAGAAGCACCACGCCCGCGAACCAGACTTCGACCAGCCACAGAAAAACCCCGGGGGTGCTGTCCTGGGGAAGGGGAGCGCGCTCCGCCGGGGAATACATGGCCCCAGAGGCAGGCGCCGATGCGGCCAGCGCAGCGCCAGCCAAAATTGTCGGAGGAGGAGCCTGCTGTTGCGCGCGGAAAACTAAAAAAGTGGAAATCGGCGCCGCAAGCATCAGCGCCATCGTGCCCACGCCTGCCGCATAGCGCGTGGAAGCGCTGCGGCAGAACGCTGTCACAACGTAGGCCAGCGCCGCGAGCGCGGTGCCTTGCCAAAGGAAATGCAGCAGCGCGAGCGCCAGCAGTCGCATGGTGTCCGGAGAGAGCCAGGGAGCCAGGTGCATCATCGGATTTTCCTTTCATGTTCGTTCAACAACCGGCGCATTTCTTCAATCTCTTCCTTCGAGGCTTTGCGCCCGGCAAGCGCGTGCATCATCAGTTCGCTGGCCGAGCCGTCAAACACGCGTTGCAGCACATCCAGCGCAAGCTGCTGCTTGGTCTTTTCCTCGGGCTGTACCGCCTCATACACGTGTGCGCGCTGCTGCACATTGCGGCGCACCGTGCCTTTCGCGGTCATGATCTGCATCAATTTTAAGACGCTGGTGTAGCCAATTGGTCTTTTCTCATTGAGCATTTTGTGGACTTCGCGCACCGTGGATGGCCCGCGCTCCCACAGCACGTGCAAAATTTCCAGTTCGGAAGAAGTAGGTTTGCGTATAGATGGAGTAGCCATGGCGGGAGGCTACTACGAAGAGTTTCGTAATGTCAACGAAATTCTTCGTACTTCCCCCGCCTCCTGCTCTTCCACCCGCGCTCAGGGGGCGATTGCGTCTTTCAGTTGGGGCTTGACGTGCACTGTGGCCAGGCTGGCGGCATCCCACCCCCCGCCAAGCGCTTTCACCAGCAACACGGAAGTTACCAGGCGCTGCCCGCGGATGATCGCGGCTTCCTGCTCATTGTTCAGAAGATTCTGTTGCGCGCTCACCACATCAAGATAATTGACCAGGCCGCCGACGTACCGCGAATTGGCGATCTCCAGCTGGCGCCTCGCCGACGCGACGGCATCGTCTTGTGATTGCCGGGCGGAATCGAGCACCTGCAAACCGGTGATGTTGTCCTGCACTTCCCGGAACGCGTTCAGCACGGTGCCGCGATAATTCGCCACCGTGGCATCGTAACCGGCCTGCGAAAACTGCACCTGGGCGCGGCGAGCTCCGCCCGTGAAAATGTCCTCCGCCACGTCGGCCCCGATGGCCCAGAAACCGCTCTCGGCATTCAGCAGTCGCGAAATGTCTGCGGAATTCCATCCCCCCTGCCCGTACAGCACCAGCGAAGGGTAGTAAGCGGCTTTGGCGATACCGACCTGGGCGTTCGCGATGGCCATCTGGCGCTCTGTTTCCGCGATGTCCGGGCGCCGCTCCAACAGGTCAGAGGGGAGAGTGGTATCGATGTTCGGCGGCTCCACGGCGATCTCCCGCGCCGCCACATGGAAATCCGGTGCGGGCTTGCCAACCAGCACGGCGATGGCGTCTTCAAATTGTTTGCGCTGTTGTTGCAGCAGGATTGCCTGCGTGCGCGTGGTGTTAAGCAGCGTTTCTTCTTGCGCCACATCCAGTCCTGAGGCAATCCCGCCCGCGTGGCGCGATTTCACCAGGTCCAGCCCCCTTTGCAAAGTTTGCACGGTCCGGCTGAGGATCCCGATTTCCGTGTCCAGTTGCCGCAGCGTAAAGTAGTCGGCGGCGAGCTCCGCGGTCAGAACCAGCCGCACGTTTTCGAGATCGGCGGCATTGGCCTGATAGGCCGCCTGCGCAGCTTCAATCGTGCGACGGCGCTTGCCGAACAAATCCACTTCATAGCTGACCGTGAAAGGGAGGGCGAAGCTGTTCTGGGTGACCGGCCCAGAAAGGGGAATCGTTGAGCCAATGGCGCGTGTGCCGGAGTAACGCTGGCGCGATGCCGTGGGATCTGTGCCAAGGGTGGGGAATAGCGTGGCGTTCTGCACCGCGGCGGACGCCCTTGCCTGCGCAAAATTCGCCAGCGCCACTTTCAGCGTCTGATTCGCCGCCAGGAGTTCGGTCTGCAATCCCACCAATTCGTCGTCATGAAACAGTGTCCACCAGGCGGTCTTGGGCACGGCGTCCTTGGGGTCCGCTTCCCTCCATGGTTCCGCCACTTGCCACTTCGCGGGCACGGGAGCTGTGGGCCGCTTGTAGTTCGGGCCCACGGTGCATCCGGCGCAAAAAGAAATAGCCGCCAAGCCGCCCATAATCGCCCGCAAGCGGCCCGCACAAATCGCGCGAAGAATCATCAGGGTTTCTTCCCCGCAGTCGGAGATGGCCTCGTCACACTTGGAGGTGCATTCCCCGGCTTGTTTGCCGCAGGCCCCGGCGCAAGGGGGTTGCCGACCTCCTTGACGTGCACTTCCTCGCCCGCTTCGATGGAATCCGGAGGATTCAGCACGATCCAGTCATCCACTTTCAGGCCGTTCAAAACTTCCAGGGAAGTCCCGTAATCGCGCCCGATATCCAGGTCCTGCAGTCGCACGCGGTGATCCTTGTCTACCACCACTGCCCGCAATCCTTCGGAACGAAACAGCAACGCGTTCACCGGAACCTGTAATCGCTGGCCTTGCACCTTCACTTCCAGATGCACCTGCGCGTAGCCCCCGGGAAGCAGCAGCTCGGACTTGTTCGGCACATCCACTTCCGTCAGCAGCGTACGCGTCGAAAGATCGATGGCCTCAGCGGTCCGCACAACTTGCCCCTGAAATCTCTGCCCCGGGAATTGCGTCAGCTCCAGGTACGCGCCAAGCCCGCGATGGATCGAAGGCGCGTAAGCCTCCGGAACATTCACGAAAACGCGAATGGGATCGGTCTGCGCCAGATAAAAAAGCTGCTGAGAAGTGCCGCCATTTCCAGCGTTAATCAGCGTGCCGATATCCACACTCCGCTGGGTAATCACGCCGCTGAACGGCGCATAGATGCGCTGGAAGGACTTCGTTTCCTCCAGCCGGCGCACGTTGGCCTCCGAAGATTGCACAATCGCGCGTTTCGCCTCTAGGTCCCCGGTGGCGTTGTCGACCTCCTGCTTCGAGACGCCGTCGGTCTTCAGCAACTCGCTGTAGCGGGCTTCCGTGATTTGCGATAGCCGCTCGTTGGCCTGTGCCGTAACCAGGTCTGCTCTTGCCTGCATCAGTTGCTGGTCCACTTCCGGCGTGTCAATGTCCGCCAGAAGCTCGCCCTTGCTCACCCGGCTTCCAATATCGTAGTACCACCTCTTCAGATACCCGTTCGTTCGCGCATAAATCGGCGACTCCACATAAGCCTGCAGCGTGCCCGGCAGAATCAGGTCCTCGGCCCCAGCCTCTGCCGTGGGATGAATGATTGCTACCGTGGGTACCGCCAGCGCCTCGGTATTCTTCGCCAGCGCCTGAAACTGCGTGCGCCGCTGCAATAGCAGAATTGCGCCCGTAACCACCAGCGCGATCACCACCACGAAAAGTACGAGGAACAACGAGCTTTTCTGTGGCGTGTTTTCGCCGGCCTCGTGCCCTCCTGGATTTGCCGCCTCGTTCATGATCGATTGCCTCGTCTAGCGTAATTCCGTTTCCGCCTCAAGTCACTACCGGCTCTTGCCCCGTGGCGCGGTAGCGCCTGCGCTCCAACCGCCCGTGAATAATCGAAAACACACAAGGCACGAAAAACAGCGTCGCCACGGTCGCAAACAACAACCCCCCGATCACGGCGCGGCCCAGCGGTGCATTCTGCTCGCCGCCTTCCCCAAGCCCTATCGCCATCGGCACCATTCCGATCATCATCGCCAGCGCCGTCATGATCACCGGGCGAATGCGGACGAAACCTGCCTCCAGCGCCGCGTCAAACGCGCTTTTGCCCTCGTTCAATTGTTCCCGCGCAAATGAAACCATCAGAATGCTGTTCGCCGTGGCCACCCCCATGCACATGATCGCCCCCGTCAGCGATGGCACGTTCAAGGTCGTGTGCGTGAACAGGAGTATCCAGCAGATACCCGCCAGTGCTCCGGGTAGCGCCGTGATGATAATGAAAGGATCCAGCCACGACTGGAAATTAACCACGATCAACAGATACGCCAGGACAATCGCCCCGATTAAGCCGACCCCCAGTCCGATGAACGAAGTGTTCATGGTCTGAACCTGGCCGCGAAGGTAGATGAAACTTCCGCGCGGTAATTCTTTCCGGATGTCATCCACCCGTTTGGACACTTCTTCGGCAACCGAGCCCAGGTCCCGCCCGGATACCGCCGCGTACACATTGATCATCGGCTGCACGTTGTAATGTGAGATTGATGCGGGTCGTCCCACCGTGGTCGTGGACACCAGATTGCCCAAGATTTGCGGTGTGACCTTGCCGCCGCTGGCCGCCACTGGAATGTTCTGCAGCGATTGGAAACTATCCACCCGGTATTGTGGTGCCTGCACCGCCACGTTGTAGCTCACCCCGTTCTTCGGATCCAGCCAGAAGCTCGGAGCAGTTTGGAAGCTCGAGGACAACGGCACAAGCACGTTCTGTGCGATGTCACGCGCTTGCAGCCCCACGTATTGCGCCCGCGTCCGATCGATCTTCATGAACAGCGTCGGCGCATCGAAGGCCTGCTGCACGTGCACGTCCGCTGTTCCCGGAATATGACGGATTTCGTTGGCCAGCTTCAGCCCGGCCTGGTAATTTGCCGCCTGGTCCATGCCCATGATTTGAATGTCAATCGGCGCAGGTGTCCCAAAATTCAAAATCTGCGTAACGATGTCCGCCGGCTGGAAAAAGAACTGCACGCCCGGAAACTCTTGCGGCAAGCGCTGGCGCAAATCATCCACATAAGCGCTGGTCGGCTTGCCTCGCTCCTGCTTGAGCTGCACCAGGATTTCGCCGTCTGAAGTGCCTATCGTGCCGGAGTTGCTGTAGGTCATGTTAATGCTGGAGTAGGGCAGACCAATATTATCCAGGACCGTAACCAGGTCTCTTTCCGGGATCGTTTGGCGAATCACCTGGTTGATCTGGTCCGCCAGCCTCGCCGTTTCCTCGATGCGCAACCCTGTTCTCGCCCGCAAATGCAGGCGGATCTGTCCCGCGTCCACACTAGGGAAGAAATCGCGGCCAAGAAAGGCAGTCAGACCGGCGGAAAGCAGGCAAAATCCCAGGAAGCAAACCGCGAAGCTCCGCGAGTGCTGCAAAGCGTTGCTCAACGAGTGGCGATAGGCAAACCGGAATCGTTCGAAGCCATGCTCAAATGCCTGCTGGTAGCGCCGGAACAATCCCATCCTTTCGCCTTTGTGCAATTCAGCTTGATATTCGTCCTCCGCGCTCAGCAGATACATCGCCAGCGTCGGCACGATCGTCCGCGACCACATATACGACGCCAGCATCGCAAAAATCACCGCCTCCGCCAGCGGCACGAACAAATACTTCGCCACCCCCGACAGGAAAAACATCGGGATGAACACGATGCAGATGCACAGCGTGGACACAAACGCAGGTACCGCGATCTGTTGCGCGCCGTCCAAAATCGCCTGCACCGTTTCCTTGCCCATCGCCAGGTTGCGATTGATGTTCTCTATTTCCACCGTGGCATCATCTACCAGGATGCCGACCGCGAGCGCCAGCCCGCCCAGCGTCATGATGTTGATGGTTTCCCCCAGCGCGCTCAGGCACAAGATGCTCACCAGAATGGAAAGGGGAATGGAGATGGCGATGATCAGTGTGCTTTTCCAGTTCCCCAGGAACAGCAGGATCATGATCGCTGTCAGGCACGCCGCGATCAGCGCCTCCCTCAGAACCCCCTGGATGGCCGCGCGCACAAACAGCGACTGGTCGAAAAATGTGGTGACCTTTAGCCCCTCCGGCCGCGTCGGCTCGTAATCCTTCAGCGTCTGCTTCACCCGGTCTACGATCGACAGCGTGGAAGCGGTGCCCGTCTTGTACACGCTCATTAACACGCCGCGCTGCCCATTCGCGAGCACCACATTCGTCTGCGGAGAAAAGCCGTCGCGCACGTGCGCCACGTCCCGCAGGTAAATCGTGGAACCGTTTACGGTCTTTACCGGCAAGTCATTCAACGCCGCCACGGTATTCGGGCTGCCGTTCATTTCCACGTCGTATTCCAGGGAGCCCAGTTTCGCCGTGCCCGTCGGCAAAATCAGGTTCTGCGCATTCACGGCATTCACGATATCGACCGGCGAAAGGCCTTTGGCTTGCAATGCAGGTGAATTGATGTCCACCGAAATCAGCCGCGGCTTTCCTCCATAGGGATACGGCATCGCGGCGCCCTGTACGGTCGCCAGCTGTGTGCGGATAAAGTTGTTGGCATAGTCGAATAATGCCTGCTCGCTCAGCCGGTCGCTGGTCAGGCCGATCTGCAGCACCGGCACCGTGGAAGCGGAGTAGATGATCACGAGCGGTGGTGTGGTCCCCGGGGGCAGGTTGCGCAGAAAGGTTTGCGAAATCGCTGTGACTTGCGCCAACGCCGTCGAAATGTTCACTCTCGGTTGAAAGTAAATCTTGATGATGGCCCTTCCATTGAGCGATTGCGATTCGATGTGTTCGACGTCGTTCACCAGAACCGTTATGCCGCGCTCCACTCCCGACGTGATGCGCCGCTCCATTTCCTGAGCCTGCAACCCGTCGTAGCTCCAATCCAGCGCAATCACCGGTATATTGATCTCCGGAAAGATGTCCGTGGGCGTGCGCATCAGCACCAGCGGCGTCAGGAGCAGGATGACCATCGCCATCACGATAAACGTATACGGCCTGGCAAGTGCTAATCGGACTATCCACATAGCTAGCGAACGTTACCTTTTAGACGGAAAGCGCGAGGCGAGATGGCCAGCACTCGACGCGCCTGTTCTTCCGATCTGAATTCATTTATTAGACTACAAAACCGGGTCATTTAGGTACATCCGCCCGTCGCTACAGCGGGGCAGTTTCCTATTCCCTGACTGACCGCAAACCTCGCGCGGGGCCGTGGTTCACATTCCTCTGAAAATGGGGTCAAGCCATGTTCCTAGCAAACCGCCTGAATGCCATGCAGCAGGTGTTTCCGGCCGGATCGTCACCTTGAACTCTACCCCTCTACAGTCGCATAACCTCTGCAGAGGCGGACAACGGATGTGGAGCCGCTTTCCCTTCATCCTTCGGACTTTCTTGGCAGCGATCGCGGTGACCGGCACTGCGTCCCTGATCTGGGGCGCTCTCATCCAATCGAACTTGCGATTCTCGCCGCAGCTGCCCTGGGCCGCGGTCCTCATGGCGGTTTTTCTGTTCTTCGATTGGAAACTCCTGAAGGGTTGGGGCTGGCCCCAGTCTACCTCTGCCGCGCGCCGTGCAAGCCTGGGTGCGCACCCGCTCTCCCCGTCTGTTTGGCGCTGGTCCTTGCTTGCGGGAGGGCTCGGACTAGACGCTTCAATCGCGCTGTTCATTTTTTCGCGCCGGCTGATTCTGTGGCCACACCCTCCTCGCCCTAATCTTTCCCCCATTCCCTCCTATACCCTGCTGCCTAGTCTCCTCGTGAGCGCTACGGTCGCCGGGATCAGTGAAGAAGCAGGCTTCCGCGGCCACTTGCAGGGTCCGCTCTCGCGCCGCTATGGTCCCGCCATCGGCATCGCCGTCACGAGTTTTGTTTTCGGACTGGCGCACCTGAGCCACGGCGCTTTTGTGCCCGCGATTCTCTTCGACATTGGTTGGGGCGCACTCTATGGGTTGCTCACTTACCTGTGCGGTTCAATTTTGCCTGCGATCTTTCTTCACAGTACCGCGGGCGCACTCGAGGTTTTGGCCGCTTTGAAATTTTCGCCGGCCACACCCGCGCCTGTGCTGTGGGCAAGCGGCCCCAATTCATCCTTCTGGTTCCTTAGCGTTTTGCTGATCTTGCTTGGAACCGCTTCTGTCTGGGCCTTCCGCCATCCGGTCTCTGTCAAAGCACACCAAAGCACTGACGCCCTTCAATTGTTGCGAGTCGACAGCTAACTTTCGGTATGATTCGCCGGCCGGAATGCGGCCTATCGGCGGGGCGGTTTGAGTGCCTTTTCGCAGTCCGCCTGTAACTTCTTGACCCGCGCTTCCAGGTCCTTGTCCGGCTTCGCAGCCAGCAATTTTTCGGCAACCTCCAGATTGCCGCGCACCACGTCAGTGACGGTGCGCAAGTGATCTGGTTCATTCAGGCCACGATAATCAAACATCGTGCCACTCTGCAAAAAGCTGTTGCTCAGTTCGATCAGGTAAACCCGCGGATCAATGTCCACCTTGCCGCTGCTGTAAATTTGCTGACCCTTGTTGGGGTCCTGCCCGGCTCCCCCAATTGCGGAAAGGATCAGCGCCAGAGCGTCCCGGTCCGCCTGCAGTTCCGCGCCGGATCGCTCGGAATCCGAAAGCAATTGACCAGCCTTGATATTTGTCAATCCTGGATTTGTTCCCGTGAACCCCGGAAAACTCACCTCGATGGGCATTGTGTCACCGCCCAGCTTCGCGCGTTGATCCATCACCGACTGCATCGCGTCCATCAGGAACGATCGCGCGGTGTTGTAATAGTTCGAACGCGTCTTGTAAAAACTGCTGGAGTGCGACTGTCCGGCGGGTTGTTTTGCCCCCAGGTAACAGGCTTCCGCCATCTGCTTGTTGGCATCGGCCAGCGCCGTTACCAGTGCCACGTGAAGCACCACGGCCTGCTGGCGCAGCGACTCGTCGGGAGCCGATTTGATTGCCCTGTCGAGATTTCTCAATGCTGCATTGAAATCCGAAGATTTGAAGCTGGTTCTCGCGTCGATCAGGTTCTGATTTGTAACTGAGGTGGGTGGCGCACTGGAACACGCCATCAGCACTGCGGAAATTGCCATTACCAAAATCGGCCAGGGACGGTGCGGCATCCTCTTTCTCCTATCTGAAGAACGTACCTTCCAGGTTGGAGCGCACCTGCAAACGATACTAAGTCCGCCACGTGCCGGAGTCAATGACTCAGGCGGACGCACGCATCTCGCCTTCCAAAGCAAACTTTCCCGGTACTTGCTCACTCTCTCCAAAAAGTCGTTGCGCCTGTCGACCTCACCGGCTCTTGTTCGACGTTCTTCCAGATCGAGCCTGTTCGAGTGAAAAAGGGCTGCAATTGGCGTCAGTCCCGATTTTGCCCCAACTGAACCGCATTGGAGCACAGCCTCCGGTGAATCCAGTTTGCGGAATCGACGGTTCCTGTAAGTCGCTGTATTCGCTTAACAAACATTGCCAGTTACGTAGCCGGATGGCGGAGCGCGTGCACGAGTGGGTTCGCGGTATATGCGAGTTGCCACCGTACGCGGTTCACTCCGCGTACAGAATCAGTGAGCACCCAAACGACCATGGAATTAAAGGCTGCAGCCTGCGTCGCATTTGTTGTTTGCAACTCATCCTGGAAGCCAGTTCTCAAGCCCAGAGCAACGGCTCCGCCGCGGCGAGTTCTCATGCCCAAAGTGCCGACGCTGCGAAGGCAAAAGGGGGCAACAGCAGTCTTGCTGACCTGAGCATTGAAGAGCTCATGTCTGTCAACGTGGAAGTGAATTCAGCCGCCAAAGAATCCGAGCAGCTCTCTCAGGCTGCCGCCGCTATTTTCGTCCTGACCGCTGAAGACATCCGCCGCGGCGGATTCTCTTCCATCCCCGAAGTCTTGCGCATGGTTCCCGGACTCTATGTGGCAAGTGTGAACTAGTAATGGTCCACTCTAAGCGCCCGCGGCTTCAACGAATATCTGACCAATAAGAAGTTGGTCTTAATCGATGGCCGGCGCGTCCGTACCCCGCAGTTCGGCGGCGTTTACTGGGACGTACAAGATGTGCCCCTCGAAGACATCGAGCGTATCGAGGTGATTCGCGTTCCGGGGGGCACGTTGTGGGGCGCCAAGGCCGCGAATGGCGTGATCAATATCATCACCAAAAAATCCAAAGATACGCAGGATTTTTCCACGGTGACCTCCGGCGGAATCGGTGAAGGTTATCTAGCAAGCCTGCGTTACGGAGGAACTGTCAACGACCGCCTTTCTTACAGACTCTTCGGCAAAGCCGATTATCGCGATCCTGCGTCCACTCCTTCCGGAGCAAACGGTTAGGATGCCGGAAACCTGGCCATGGCTGGTGTGCGCATTGACTGGAATCCTTCGGAGCGCAACAGTTTGACAGTGGAAGGCGGAGGATATCAGGGTGGGGTCCAGAACCAGGCGTTCTCATTTCCAGGTCCGGGCCAGCCGCAAACCATGATGTTCAACTCGGCCAGGCTCCGTGGCGGACACTTCCCGGCCCACTGCTCGCATCAGGTTTCCGCCTCCTCGAGCACCGAGGTTCCGGGCTACTGCGATTGGACCGATCGTGTGAGCTTTGCCACCGAGGCACGCAACGCCTGCGACCTCGAATTTCAGAACAATGTGCAGATCAGTCCTCGCCCCTCCATCGTCTGGGGCGGAAGCGCGGAGACCAGCAACAGTACCACCAACCAAAGCTTCGCATCGGTGGGTGTCCCGGAACAGTTGCGCACCACAACTTTGGGCGGCTTCGGACAGTATGAGTTTGCCCTGATTCCCGGCGACTTGCGCCTGATCACCGGCGCGAAACTGGAAAATAATTCCTACACCAGATTCGAAATTGAGCCACAGGTTCATGGCGTGTGGTCGCCCAACAGCATGCATACGATCTGGGGGGCGGTGTCGCGCGCGGTGCGCACTCCGACGCGCCTGGTGAATGGCGAGCAGTTCAAGTTTGTTCAGCTGCCTTCCCCCGTACCCACTTACCTGACGGCCGTTGGAAATCCAAATCTGGAATACCAAGTGCTCCGCGCCTACGAACTTGGTTGTGGATTCACCTGGTCGATATCGGGCCACGATATGACTTCAGGCAGACACTGGGAGAATCGGCCGGCTCTATTCACGACTACCGGTTCTGAGGTAGGGCCCACCGTTGTTTTCAAGATCTCTTGGCAATCGCAACGAAGCCGTCAGCAAAAAAGTAACGACGGCCGGCCCCGCTTCACTCCAGGAATTCTGGCCGCTCGGCGATAGGCCCGGCGGCACCCACTGTCTGTAAGACGTGCCACTTGGAGAAGACGCACATCCCCTCGTGACACCGTTGGTTGAGCTTAAACCGTTGCGCAGAGTGCCACGCCTTCCCCTTGTTCCTATTCACGGAGGGGTTAGACCTCTCATCTGCTTCTCCGGCCTTGTTGTCCGCCGGTGACTCCAAGGCGCCTTCGAAGAGTAGTCAGAACAACGCAAGCAACGACTTCTGCGTCATCGGGAACATCCCGTCCCGGTCGGGGACGGGTCCCTTGGAAAGTTATTCCCAACAGGCATGGAAAAATCATTCCCTTGCCCCTGACGCCGCTTCTTCGATCCGTACGCACCAACTCGGGATATCGTTGTCCGATTTCCGCGCCGCTTGTTTGGACGCGTTACTTTTTTCGCTACCAGAATCGTACGGGCTGTTTCCTATGGCCGTCAGGGAACTGCTCCTGCCTCTTGCCGCACTATCCGAACGGTTTTGTTTGCGGCTGTCGTGATGCAACCATTTCTTCAGCTGCTCCCGGACACGGCTGCGAGCCTTATGCAACTGGGACTTTGAGGTTCCCGTGGCGCACCCCAACAGGGCCGCAATCTCCGGGTGTTCGTAACCTTGAAGGTCGTGTAGCACCAGCGCATTTCGAAATCCCCGGGACAATTGCGCCAGCGCTGCCTGCAGCAGCAGGCGATCCGCGATGCTCTCAAGGTGCCGATCGGATATTCCCGGTTCTTTCCATGGGCGTCCGCTTTCGCTGTCTGATTCCGTCATCTCCTCGAGGGAAGTCTCCTTCAACTTCTTTTTCCGAAAACACATGAGCACGGTGTTGCGGGCAATCTGGTGCAGCCAGGTCGTGAACGCGGATTGACCGCGGAACCCCCGAATGCCGCGAAGCACTGCCAGAAATGTTTCTTGAGTCAAATCTTCGGCTTGTGTTGGATTTTTCACCATGCGAAGACACAGGGCGTACACCCGTGGACTATGTCGGCGATAGAGGAAATCAAACGCAGCCGGGTTGCCTTGCTGGGCCAAACAGAGCGCCTCACTCTCCGTTAAACATTTTGTTTCGGATTGCATCGAATTTGGCATTTGCTCCTTTCCTCACACCCCTGGCGTATTCAATCCATGCATTCTGTTGTCAAGCCGATGGCGCCTTCAACCGGAAGCCAGCCGCTGGCTAACTCCCAAAAGGGGCCCTGAAGAAACGTTCGCTCGTCCAAAAGCAGTTAGCTTGCCAGATGAATAAATCTCCCGTAACAGACTTTCGTCAAGCGACTTACTTGCTCTTTTCAAAGGCCAACAAATAAATTGTTTCCGTACTAGAACGCGTAAATTATGCATGCTCCGACAATCTTGGTCCCTGATTTGGAATCCCCACCCGTCGAAGCGCTTGGCAAGAGCCGTTCTCAAGCCCTCGCTCAATTTCTTTGGCCATTCGATTGGTTTTCTGGAAATTACACTACAACCCATCTCATAGATGCCTCGAGTCTGCGAAACCTATTTCTGACCGTCTCGCTCTTGTGGTTCAACTTCCGGATTGCTCGTGACTCGAGAGCAACGCGGTAGTGTTGAGCTTGTCCGACGTTCCAATGAGTGCATTGGCGATTCTGAGTCAACCGAGGAAGCGTTCTGTTGTCCAGACTTCAGAGTCACGACCTGGGCAGTTTGCTTCAATCCGCTGGCATAGATCCGCGGTTTGCAAAATTGATTCGCGCTAGCTGGTTTTGCTAAGGTCGTCATCATGTCCGAGCGTTCCACCGAGCAGATACGCGAATTGCTCGACTCCCTTTATCGCGTGGATTCAGGACGAATCCTGGCCACGCTGATCCGCTTGCTCGGTGATTTTGATCTTGCCGAGGAGGCCATGCACGAAGCCTTTGCCGCCGCTTTGGACACGTGGCCCCAGGCCGGCTTACCGGAGAACCCCCGCCCCTGGCTCATTTCAACCGCGCGCTTCAAAGCTATAGACGGAATGCGCCGGCGGGCGCGCTTCGACAGCGCACAGAAAGACCTTGCGCTCTACCTCGAGGCGCGCATGAACGGGGCACCCCACGAGAATGAGGAAATCGAGGACGACCGCCTCCGTCTCATCTTTACCTGCTGTCATCCATCTCTACCGCCCGAAGCGCGCGTTGCGCTCACCTTGCGTGAGGTGTGCGGGCTGACAACCGAGGAGATCGCGAAGGCCTTCCTGACCACTCCGAGTACGCTGGCGCAGCGCATAGTGCGTGCCAAGACAAAGATCCGAGAGACAGCGATTCCCTACGAGGTGCCGACGCCGGAGGAATTGCCGGAGCGACTGGGCGCGGTGCTGCACGTCATTTATCTCGTCTTTAACGAGGGTTATTCGGCTGCGTCGGGAGCGGAGGTAACGCGGGCCGAGCTAACCGGCGAGGCGATCCGGCTAGGTCGATTGCTGAGCGAACTCCAGCCGGAACCGGAAGTGATTGGGCTGCTTTCTCTGATGTTGCTACACGAATCCCGTGAGGCCGCGAGAACTTCTCCGACCGGAGAGCTGATTTTGCTGGACAACCAGGATCGCTCGCTGTGGAACCGGGAGCAGATCGCGGAGGGGGTGGCATTGCTGGAGAGGGCGCTGAAGTCCCGTCGCTTCGGCTCCTACACACTGCAGGCTGCGATTGCGGCCGTTCATGCGAAGGCGGAATCGGTCGGTGCCACCGACTGGCGGCAGATTGTTGCGCTGTACGACCGATTGGCACGAATTCAACCTTCGCCGGTTGTACAGCTCAACCGTGCGGTGGCCATTGCGATGTGCGATGGTCCAGAGGCCGGCCTGGCGCAGATCGAGGCGGTGTTGGAACAGGGCGAATTGGCGAATTATTATTTGGCGCATTCCGCTCGTGCAGATATGTACCGCAGGCTGGGCAAGACGGCGGAGGCCCGGTCCTCTTATGAGAAAGCGCTGGCGCTGACGCAACAGGAACCGGAGCGGCAATTCCTGCAAGAACGGATTCGGCGGTTGAAATAAAAAGGAAAATTTTCTCGGAAGACTTGTCGAATTCGGGCGCGTCCGTTCGACTATATCGTGAAGGCAGGGCAACTAGCCTGCCTGAAGACCATTTCAGGAGAAGACAATGCCGCAATATTTGGTTGCTGGTTACCTCCCCGACGACTTCGACCCGTCCCAAGTGGACGAAGCGACGGGCCGCAAGATCCACGCGCTCAACGACGAGATGGAGGCTAAGGGTGTCATGAAGTTCGCTTGCGGCCTTGGGGCCGCGAAGTCGCTGCGAGCGCAGATCGATGGCGGAGTCCTCATCACCGACGGGCCGTACCTTGAGACCAAGGAACACATTGGCGGGTTTTGGATATTGGAATGCGCTGACCTGGACGAGGCGGTGGCATGGGCGCGCAAAGGTGTCGCCGCCACTCGGGGGCAGGTCGAGGTGCGAGAGATTTTCTTTATGCCGGCCCCCGCAAAGGACTGAGCGGCACGGCACCAATGAACTGGCGGTGCGCAGTGGCGTCTTCGCCTGCCGTGCGCCGGTCGAAGTGCGCCCGTTCTTTAGAAGTGGTGGGCGGTTATTGTGGCATTGAGGTGAAATCCAAATAAGAAGCGAGCCAATGGCCGGCCAGGCCCATTCTCAGGAGGAAAACGATGCGCAAGAAAAAGTTGGGCGCAATCGCGATCAAGAGCTTCGCACTACTTGTTGTGCTCGGTCTGGCGTACCAGGCGAGGGCACAGGATGCCACGGCGTTTTATCCGAAGATGGCCCCGATCGAACAGTACCTCATGCCTGATCATGGTGCGGAAATAGCCCTCGCGCGAAGTTCAGCGCCGAAGTCCATTTCACGCGATGCCGAAGTACTGGTTCTCGGACGTCACGGTTTCGAAACGGCCGTCAAAGGCAAGAACGGTTTCGTGTGTATCGTGGGACGTTCGTGGACCTCCGCAGCGGATGCTGACTTTTGGGATCCGAAAGTACGGGTCCCGATGTGTGTGAATGCGGCAGCCGCGCACTCCTACCTTTTACGAATCACAAGAATTACCGAGTTGATTCTGGCGGGACGCACGCAAGCTCAGATGACCGCGGCCATCGCCGCTGCCATCGATAAAAAGGAACTGCCGCCAATGGAACCCGGGGCGATGTGCTACATGATGTCGAAGGAAGGATATGGCGGCGCGACCCTCCCCCACTGGCCTTCCCACCTCATGTTTTTCTATTCGGACACTGACCTTGCAATCTGGGGAGCGAATCTTCCGGGTTCCCCTGTCTTGGGTTTGACCGACACCGAGGAGCGCCTGACACAGTTCGTGGTTGTAGTGCAATGCTGGTCAGACGGAACGGAATATCGCGAAGGCTCCGACGCCGGACATCATCATTAGCACCTGCACGCCCACCAGACCTTGGCGGGCAGGGCTCCCATGGGTAAGAGGCAAATGTTTCTGATGGATTTGTCGAATTCCAGTCCGGCCGTTCGACTATGTATTGATGGCAGGGCAACCACCCGGTTTAAAGACCGCTAGTGGAAGAGGGGAAATCATGACGCAGTATTTGGTTGCGATTCATCACCCGGACAACTTCGATCCGTCCACCGTGACGGAAGAGACAATGCGCGATATCGGCGCGCTCAACAAGGAAATGGTGGCAGCGGGCGTCAGGTTCTTCGCCGGCGGCCTGCAGCCGGAAACCAACGCGAAGTCGCTGCGGGCGCAGCCGAATGGCCATGTGCTCATCACGGACGGACCGTATCTGGAAACCAAGGAGCACATCGGCGGTTTTTGGATATTGGAATGCGCTGACCTCGACGAGGCACTCGCGTGGGGCCGCAAGGCTGTCGTCGCCTGCCGGACGCCGGTCGAGGTACGCCCGTTTTTTGAGATGCCCGCCTCAAAATGAGCAAGCAACTCACTCGTCGCGACTTCGCTATCCACACGGCCGGCTTTGGTCTGGCTATGGGACTCACACCTGCAGCCACGTTGGCGGAGGCTGAGCAAGCCTCGTGCTCAGAACCTTCGCCGGCGGTTGCGGACCCATATTCCCTCGTCGATCCGGAACTTCTTCCTACGCTCAAGCAATTCCCCCCCTTTGACCTCTCAGCGGAGATGGTCGTCAAGTTCCGGCAAACGCCCGGCATGCCCCCGTTACGTGCTCCTGCGCCGCAACCCGTGGAACGGCAGATCCCGGGGCCGCCTGGGGCACCCAAGGTTCGTCTCTGGGTCGTTGATCCCGCGCCGTCGAAGAAGGACAAACCGGTGTTGCTTCACATGCATGGCGGTGGTTTCATGATGATCGACCCCCTGTTGATGCCCCGGCTGCAAGGGATCGCGACAGATTGCCACTGCGTCGTCGCCTCGGTCGACTACCGGCTGGCTCCGGAGACGCGCTATCCCGGTGCGCTTAAGGACAATTACGCCGCGCTGAAATGGGTTCACGCCCATGCAGCGGAGCTCGGCATTGATCGCTCCAAAATTGCCGTCGGCGGTGAGAGCGCGGGCGGCGGCCACGCAGCGAGCCTTGCGATTCACGCGCGCGACCGCAACGAAGTCCCCATCGTCTTCCAGTTGCTCATCTACCCCCCGCTGGACGACCGAACGGGCAGCACCCGACCAGTGCCACCCGCCATGGGCCACTTTATGTGGACTGCGAGTGCCAATCGTTTTGCCTGGAGCTCGCTGCTCGGTGTTCCGGCGGGTTCGTCCAAGGTGCCGGTAGCTGCCGTACCCGCCCGGGTAGCCAGCGTCGCCGGCCTGCCGCCGGCCTGGATCGGCGTCGGTTCTATTGACCTGTTCGCCGACGAAGACATCGAGTATGCGCGCCGGCTCGTCCATGCCGGTATCGCAACGGAACTCCTGGTCGCGCCTGGTGCCTTCCACGGATTCGACCTCCTCGCGCCGGGCACGGAAGCCTCCACACAATTCAGCGCGAGTTGGAAGTCTGCGCTGCGCAAGGCATTCGCCACGAGCAATGCTGTTTAGCAGAGAAGCTGGAAGCGCCGCGGCAGAGTGCGGGGCAGTGAGGAAGTTTTCCTGGACGGTTTGTCGCGGAAAACTGGGGGCGGACGGAACGTTCCCCAGTTTTCCGACGAGGTGAGATTGGTGAACGTCCGGTCTGTCCCCTGAAAACCTGAAAATAGTTTCCTGAAAATAGTTCGTCTCCGCTGTCGAATTCTTCTCTGCCCGACGACTATAAGATGAACGAGCCAGTGGGCAAGGCTGTGCTGCTGGCTCTCACCCAGAGGAGAGGAACAATGAAATACATCTGTTTGGGATACCTCGAGCCGGGAAAATTCGAAGGGATGACCGAGGACGAGCGAAACGCAGTGCTCGACGAATGCTTTGAGCACAATGACCATCTGCGCGCCAACGGACATCTTGTTGCCGAAGTACCTCTTCAGCCTCCGGAGACCGCGGTGACCCTGTACTGGAAAAACGGCAAAGTCGCGACCACCGACGGCCCCTATGCGGAAACCAAGGAACAACTCGGCGGCCTGCAAATCCTCGAGGCGCGAGACCTGAATCACGCCATTCAGCTGGTCTCACAGCTTCCAGGCTTTAAGTATGGACTTGGACCGATGGAGATACGGCCGGTCGTGGATTTGACCGAAATGTTGAAGGAGAGCGAGCAGCGGCGGCGGCGAAAGGATACTTTGCGAAGAGGGCGGCCACGAGCGAAAGAATAATCAGGATCCTGGCCCGGGGCTGGCCTGGTGGCGATCCTATTTTTCAGCTGGGTTGGTCTGGCTGCCGCTGGTGCGCGGACTGCCTCACGGCATCAACACAGGAATGTGCCATAAACGTGACCTGACAGACCAACAGCGGAAGATCCTTGACCCCCCGGTCCTAGAAACCGCCAGGCGACGTGCGCTCCCCTGAAAACCTTCTTGGAATGCTCCACTTAGGCTGCTGTTTGATCTTGCTGAGGCATTTAGGAGAGGTGGTGTGCTGTCTCAGAAGTTCCCTGCATTTCTGTTTAGGAGGGCGGGGCTTCAGCCCTGGCGTAAAACTTGCAGAATGAATCGGGCTTCAACCCCTGAAGGCTCCGGATTTATGTCAGTTATTCTCGGGACAGCACAGTAGAAAGACGCCGGGAGTGATATGCCGCTACTTGTGCGTCATGGTGAACACGCCGTCCCAGTCGGAGACGGGCTCCTCGGCAAGGTATTCCTGGCAGCGCTTGAAGTACACGAGGGAAGGGCCGTCGTTGGGCCAGCGATCCAGGATCGCCCGGAACGCCTGTCGCGCATCTGCCCAGTTTCGCTCGCGGTAGAGCTTCCGCGCTTCCTCAAAATGTCCGATGCGCTCGTCCGTATCGGCAAGCGCGCCTTCCTCCTGCAAATCCAGGCGGTGGCCGCAGAGTTCGTAAATCGTAACGGGCTGGAGCTTTCCTTTGACGCGAATCAGGTCGAGTTCGCGGAAGAGGAATCCTTTGTCTTTCGCCGCGGCGTAAGTGGATTCGTTGACGATGATGTGTGTGCCGTAGTCCTTGTTCAGTCCTTCGAGCCGCGATGAGAGATTCACCGCGTCGCCGAGCGCCGTATATCCGTACCGCAGCGCCGAGCCCATATTGCCAACACTGGCGACGCCGGAATTCAGCCCAATGCCGATGTCGAGGGCGGGCTTGCCCTCCGCTCTCCACTGCTTCTGCAATTCGCGCACGCGCTTCATCATCTCGGATGCCGCCGTGCACGCCTGCAGCGCATTCTCGGAGTCTTCATACGGCGCGCCCCAGAACGCCATCACGGCATCGCCAATGTATTTGTCCAGCGTGCCGCGCGTGTTGAACACGATGCGCGTCATGTCGAACAAATAACTGTTGAGGAATAGCGCGAGCTCCTGCGCATCGAGCTTTTCGGAAATGGTCGTGAATCCGCGGATGTCGCTGAACATCACGGTGATTTCCGTCTTGCGAGGTTCGACGAGTTGCGGATTCACCAGCAGCCGCCGGATCACTTCCGGGCTTAAATACTGGCCAAACGCTCCGCGGACACGGCGCTTCTCTTTCTCTTCCACCAGCGCGCGATACAAGGAAACCAACAACACGTTTGCCGCCAAGGTCCCCGCTGGCAGCGTGAAATTCAGCCACCAGCCGTTCAGAAACGCAATGTAAACCAGTCCGGTGAAGGGCATCAGCAAGCCCAGCCCAAACCAGATCCACCGCGGGGAAAGCAACGCCAGCGCAATCCCCAGCGGCAAGCCCAGCAGCAGGATCAACACCAGATCCAGCACCACCTGATGCGCGCCGCGCACCAGGAACCCGTTGTTTAGCATGTTGTCGATGACGTTGGCGTGGACTTCCATGCCCGGATAGTCGATGCCGCCGTAAGGAGGCGTGCGCAGGTCGCCGATCCCGGTGGCGGATGCTCCGACCAGCACAATCTTGTCCTTGAAGGTGCCCGGAGAGAAACGATGGTGCACCACATCGGCCAGCGAATAGTAGGGATAGGTTCCGCGCGGGCCGCGGTAATTGATGACCACGCGTCCAAGATAATCTGGCCGCACGGTCAACTTGTCGCCCATTTGCAGGCTGGCGACTCCTGCGGGGCCGTAATTCACCGTGACCTGATCGGTCTTCAATCCAAGATACAGGCGCAACGTCTGCACCTCGAGCGATCCATAGAGGTCGATGTCGTCGGGGTTGCTCGAGCGGCCGAAGGGAAGCACCAGAAGCGACCGGCGGAGGACGCCGTCCGTGTCCGATGTGATGTTGAAAAAACCGATGGACGTTTTCTCGTCGTTATCCGGCGGCGCAAGTTCCGGGATATTGGCAATCGTTGCGGAATAGAGCGTGCCCTCCATCTGATAGGTATTGAGCAGCGCCGCAAAATCCGCCTTGCCTGTCGCCGGGTTCAGCGCCGCCCGATTCAGCGCATACCACTGCACCATCTCCGCGTATTTATCGAGTACCGCTCCATCGATGCCGCCTGCTTCCCGCGGCTCCAGGAAAAAATTGCCGAGCACCACCGGGCCGAAGCGTCGCAGGGCGGCGGCGAATTGCGCGTCGGAGTCGAATTCTTTCGCCAGTTCCGCCACTTCCGCTTCCAGCTTTGGGTCGGGCGGATGGCCTGCTTGTCTTTCGCTCTGGAGTTTGGCCCACAGCGCGCGAACCGGCGCGGCGGTGAGGTCCGGCTTGTCAAAAGTAATGTCGAAGGCGGCCACCTTTGCTCCGTCCTCATGCAGAACATCCAGCATCTGCCCGAAATATTTGCGGGAGAAGGGCCACTTTCCAAGCACTTCCTGGGAACGTTGGTCCACGGAGACAATCACGATCCGCGAATCCGGCGGGGTGTAGCGCGCGGGCCGGTAGCGGAAACGCGTGTCCAGCGTGCTGTATTCAAACCGTTTCAGGAAATCGAATAAGGGCGTGCTGCGGTCGCCTAGAAATGTGAAGAGATAAATGGTGAGCGCGGCCAGGGTGATTCCCAGGCTGATAAAGAAAGAGACGCGGTGCTGCCACCAACTGGAGAGCAGAATGCCGAGGCGATACAGCCAGCCTCCCTGCCGTCGTCCTTGTGGGGCGGTGGCCATGAGCAGGCGGCGCTACTCCCGGAAGATAAAATTCATGCGCAGGCCGCAGACCTCAATCAGGTCGCCGTCATTTAACCGCACAGGTCCCTGAATGGGCGAACCGTTCACCGCCGGGATCTTCGATCCGGTGCCAAGATAATAGCCGTCGTCGCGCTGGTTGATCTGCGCGGCAACTTGCGGCTTGAACCACCCGCGAATGCGAATGGTGGCCATCGGCGATTTCCCGATGACCGTCAATTTGTTGGTCAGAACGTATTCCTTCTGGTTGACCCTGCCGCTGAGGACCACCAGAGTAGGCATCTTCACTCGTCCTGGTGAAAATTGCGAACGCTCGCCCATCGCGGCGGCTTGCTGCAGCATGTCGCGGCGCGCCTTTGTGTCCAGCACCATGGTTTCATTGATATTGGGAGCGGCGGCTTTCCGCCCGGAGTCCCACGGAATCACGGAGTCGGCGGTGGCGTCCACCTTGATGTGGTGCTTGCCAACCCAGATTTTATCGCCATCGTGCAACATGGCGCGTTCCACTCGAAGATCGTTGACGAAAGTCCCGTTCAGGCTGTCCAGATCCTCGACGACCAGCCTTGCCCCTTCGTAGTACACCTTCGCGTGATGGTTGGAAACCGCCGGGTTATCCACGGGAAGATCGTTGTCCGGTGAGCGGCCAATGGTGATGGGCCGGTTCCCAATGGGCACCTCTTTCATCAGTTTGTCCTCGAACATCAGGCTGAGCTTCGCCATTCGTCGTTCCTCCCTGGGAGGTTCTACTCTTTCTTTTTCGAGCTGCCACGCAACCAGGAAAACCAACCCTTGGACTCATCCTGCACGCGCACCACCATCACGGTTACGTTGTCCAGTCCCCCGCGCTCATTCGCCAGCTCCACCAGCTTTTGCGCCGCGGACTGCGGATCCGTTTCCGCCTGCAGGCTGCCCGCAATCTCCGGCTCGGTCACCATGCGCGTCAATCCATCCGAACAAAACAGCAGCACGTCCCGCGGCATCACGCTGATTTCGTCCACGTCCACATCCACTTCCGGATTTGCCCCCAACGCGCGCAACAGCACGCTCTGCATGTCGCTCTCTTCCGCCTGCTGTGGAGTCAGAATCCCTCGCCTCACCTGCTCGGCCACCAGCGAATGGTCATTCGTCAATTGTTGCAGGCTCCCCGTCCGCAACAGGTACGCGCGGCTGTCTCCCACGTGCGCGATGCTCAGCGTGCTTCCATTGATCCATCCGGCTGTCATCGTTGCTCCCATTCCGCGCTGTTCGGGATGCTCTTGGGCGGACTGGTGAATATTTAGATTGGCCTGGAAAACGGCCCGCTGCAGCATTTTCGTTTGCGGGCTCAGATTGGCGGCGGCTCCACTGCGCAGCTTCGTTTCCGTATCCTCATTCGAGCCTTCCGGCCGGCTGCAGTAGTTCGCCACCGTTTCCACCGCCATCGCACTCGCGATTTCGCCGTGCGCTTCGCCCCCCATCCCGTCCGACAAAATAAACAGGTTCAGGGATTCGAGTATCCGGAACGAATCCTCATTATTGGTGCGCACTCGCCCCACATCGGTCACACCACCGCTGACGATCTGCACGACATCTCCTTCCAAGCTTTTCGCGAGCACGCGCGAGACCCCCGCCGCGGACACCGGTGCCGACCTCTTCCCATCCACGCTAGCAGACGCTGGTGCACTGTGAAAGGCTTTGCGCCCAACTGATTAACCGCCTTTTCGCAACTCCGGCCGCAGGGCCAGTCCGAAAGGATACCCGAAATAGCCCCCAATCCCACAGCGTCCCTCGGGGGGGTGAGGAAAAGTCTGCTCTGCCCAGGGGCCCCCGGCCGCCCGTCCCAATCCAGTTGCCAGGGCACCCTTCTTTGCCATGGCAATCTCCACTACAATCTTTTCGTGCGCTCTCTCTTCCGTTCTTTCCAACCTGCAGCCTGCAGCCTGACGTTTCTCCTCCTTACCGTTGGAGTTTGCCCTGCCCAGCAGGCTCCGGCCCCCTCCGGCGCGCGCATTCTCCTCCTGCCGCGCAAGCTGGTCACCGGCGAACGCGCCACGCTCGCCGTTCTGGACGTCGCCGGCCGCCTCACGCCGGCCGTGAAGGTCGATTTTTCCGATGGCGAAAGTGTCACCACGGACGCCACCGGCCGCGCCTTGTTCGTCGCGCCGCTCAACTCCGGCATCATCCACGCCGGCATCGATGGCCGTCCCGGGCGCGTGATCAGCGCCATCCTCACTCCCGCCGATGTGCCTTCGGCCACCGAGGCCGTGACTGCCGCGCCGCGTGTCGCTTCCGTCAGTGACCGCTTCGACATGCTCGGCCACGGTTTCTGCGGAGATGCTGACGCCAATCATGTCAGCATCGCGGGTTTGCCGGGCCTGGTGCTCGCTTCCTCGCCTGCGTCGCTCACCGTACTCCCGCCCACGAGCATGGATCCCGGCCCGGCAGAAGTGCAGCTGACCTGCGGCCAGAAATCCGCTCCCCCGTTCACGATCCTCTTCGTCAGCCTGGAATTGGAAGCCAGTGATGCGCCGCTTGCTCCGGGAGAGCGTCGCACCGTAACCGTGCGCGTCCGCGGCAGCGCCGCAAAGATCAACCTCGAAGCGCGCAACCTGTCGCCCCAAGTTGCCGAACTCGAGGGCGGGGGAAAAGTGCGCGCCGTGTCGAGCGGCGGCGCGGAAAACGTGGCGAAGTTTGAGCTGGCCGGAAAGCAGCGCGGCAACTTCATCGTCTCCATCCGCCTGCTCGCCCCACTGTCTACTCCACGTCGCTAGCGTTTGTGGAGGCGGGTTCGCGCCGCCTCTCCTGGGTTTGTAGTGGCCGGTCTTCAACTTGCCCTGACCCAGGAAAGGACCGGTTCTTGGGTTTGCCTTTGTAGCGCCGCGCCTTCAGCCCGGCATCTTGCGTTTGGTGGCACAGGCATTCCTGCCTGTGCTCTTGGGTTTTTCACGCCGTTTTTTTCTCCGCGGCGGAATCTCCCGGCGGCAGCGCCAGCGTGCTCTGCGAATTTTCAATCACCGGCTGCCCCGCATCCCCGTTGCTCAGCAAGCTATCCATCGTATTGGACGCCTTATCAAACCGCTTGTCCGCTTCCGCATAACTCTGCTGCGCGTTCTTCAGGTGCGTCCCCAGCTTGTCAAAACTCTCGCTGAACGTGTCCAGTTGCTTGCGCATGCCGGTCAGGTTCGCGCTCAGCCGCTTGGCGTTTTCTTCAATCTGCATGCCGCGCAAGCCCATCGCGATCACGGACAGGTGCGCATACAGCGTGTTCGGCGAAACCGGAATAATCTTCCGCGTGCGGCAATACGCGTCCACCGCAATCCCGCGGGTATCGACGCTGCGCAGCAATTCGTAGTACACCGCTTCGCTGGGCACGAACATCAGCGCGATATCCAGCGTGTCCTCGTCCGGCACAATGTATTTCTTCGCGATGGAATCCGCGTGCAGCTTGATGGCGTTCACGAACGCTTTCCTCGCCTCGTCGCCTTCCGAGTCCAGCCGCTGAAACGCGTCCAGCGGAAACTTCGAGTCGATGGCCATGATTTTCTTGTCGCGCAGGTGAATTACGGCATCGGCCGCCTCATTGCTCCGGAAGCGGTACTGCAGCGTGTACTGCGAGGGCGCCAGGCAATCCTCCAGCAGTCGTTCCAGCGTGGTTTCGCCGAAGTTGCCGCGGCTCTTCGTGCCGCCCAGGATGTTTTCTAGCCGCGCCGCCGCGTCGTGCATCAGGTGGCCGGACTCCTGCACCTGCCCCAGTTGCTGCTGAATCTGCGTAATCTGCTCGCGCGTGTTCTTCAGCTCGTTGGACATGGCCGTCTGCGCCTGCGAGGTGATCTGCGCCGTGGTTTCCGCGGAGTCCTTCGCGCCCTGCTGCACCGCGGTGGTCACCGCCTCGAGGCGCGCGGCCACGGTCGTGGCAATGGTCTCCATCTTGGTGGAGGATTGCGTCTGCGCGGTGGAAAGGCCCAGCAGGTCGCGGCGCAGCTCGTTCATCTGCGCTTCCAGAGCTTCGCTCTTCTTCTGGTCCTGGGTGTTCTGGACGAGTACCCACACTACCAGCCCCAGAAAAACCAGCCCCAAAACAATTGCGATAACGATCGAGGATCCTGCAATCATTGCTTCTCCCATGAATCCACGGGAAACGGTCTCCCCACTTTACCCGCAAGCCGCGCGAATGTGTAGCGGCGGGAATTAGCTCGGCACATTGTTATTCATCCTTCCGTTTGTTCCCGTTCCGCGCGTATGTTCTCTGGTTCCACCTCGATGTTCGTCTGGATCATGCCGACGCGCAGGGCGAGGAGGATGGTTTGGGCGATGTAGCAGAGCACGCCGGCCTCCTTCGGCGAGATGCGCCGGCGGAGAGGGGCATGGAATACCCTGGCCATGACGTCAGCGACGTTCCAGGGCGAAGCGAGATGCCCGCCCACGGCGATCAACTCCTCTGCGAGCGCGTCGGGAGCGGGGAGCAGGCGGCGGACATGGCTTTTGCAGAACACCTTGCCGGGAAGGGCCAGGTAAGGGCAAGGCTTGCCGGGGGAGGTTTTGTAGCTGCAGTGGCGGCGCTCGCCCCGGGGGCGCGAGGACATCCGGCTCTGGGGAGAGTTCCGAATCGGGTCAAACATCAATGGATTGCATGGTGTAGCTCCTGTGTGAGGTATGGCCCTTCGCCGCTCAGGGCGGGGGGTACCCGCGTTGTTTTGTAGTACGGGTTGAGACGGGAAGGCAGGAAAGCGGATAGAGGGAAAGCGGGATTGTACGGAATGTTGTACGGCTAGGGGTTGGCCACGGAGACAAGGAGGGGACAGAGAGGTGAGGAAGGGAAAACGAGGCGGCGCGAGGGAGGCAAGAAGTTAAAGGATTACAAGAGACCTGCGGGGAACGAGAGGGCTGAAGAACGGAGATGAAGACACCTTTCGAACTCCGCAGCAAGTACTATACAGTATACTAGCGCCGTTTACACAGAAGAAGTGAAGATCGAGGGAAGAAATCTGAAAATGAAAAAGAGAAAATGGGTAGGAGGGAAAAGGGAGGGACGATTCGAAAGGAGAGGTCCGTTTCGAAACCGGCACGAGGAGTGAGTAGAGCAAAGAAGCAAAGAAGCAAAGAAGCAAAGAAGCAAAGAAGCAAAGAAGCAAGGAGAAGTTGGCACACCCTTAAAAGCGCGCAAGCCAATCCTAAGACGCCGTTTGGCTACTGCCGGATGCGTATGCGGTGCGGCTCGATCACGAACAACTTCCCCTGGAAATGCTCCATCGCGGAATGGACCGCCAAGTAAGCTCTGAATCTCCGCATCAAATGCGGGAGCACTTCGGAGTGATTGCGCATCTGATAAGCAACAATCCCCTTATCGTTCTTGGGAGAATAAGTCACGATGTCGGCGAAGTCCCCATTTAAGGACAGCAGGATTGGGCTGACTTCCAGAGCCTTTGCGATAACCAGCGCATCGGGAGAGTCGACGGGCAAGACGTCTTTCAATTTCACAACCTCGTGACTCGCTCCCCGCAGAGTTTGGATGATGGAATTTGAAATGCAGTGATCGGCCAGAAAGCGCACAGCCATCAGACCACGGCTTCGAATTCCGCTCAATCGCGGGCGTAGTCCAGGCAGGCTACGATTTGTTCCCGCGTCAGATCGGGGAACTCAGCGGTAATTTCTTCGGGGGTCCTGCCCACCGCCAAATAACCGAGGACCAGACTGACAGAAATTTGGGTTCCCTTCGGGCGCGGCTTGCCGCGAAGAAATGCGGGATCACTCACAACGAACTGTTTCCAATCCACCGGCATGCCCGATACCAACGCGGTTCCCAGGCAAAAGCAAGAGCAAAGGCAAAAGCGTAATGGAGAGGACGATTGGCGGCGGGCCCCGAAACGAGAAGCAGAGCGAGCACCAAGTGCCCGCCCCTCGAACCGGGAGGGTGGGCACCCGGCCGGCCCTGACGCTAACACAGGATCGTACACAGATTCAGAGGCACCGAGCGCTTAGGAAGGAGAAGTTCCGCACCTACGGCGCTGAAGATCATCGGCGCTGGTATTCCCAGGGCTTACGCCGCAGGCTAGCTTGTGTCGCGCCTCGGGCGCTGGCGACGGACGCAGCAAACGCGGAAATCGCCGAAGGGAGGGACACGTGCGGAAGATCGCTTTCGGAGATACGGCTATGCGTGCGTGTGACTCGTGGGTCCGAGCCCAATGGTGAATCGGAAACTACCTAAGGAGAATTGTGCGGCGCTAGCGTTTGTAGCCGAATTTGCGGAGCAGATCGTGGCGCCAGGTGACGTCGGCAGGCCCTTCGATACCTTTGGGGGAGCTGCCATCAATTACACCGAGCACGCCGCGGCCCTGTTCGCTTTGGGCCACTATGATTTCCACGGGATTGGCGGTGGCGCAGAAGATCGTGCACACCTCCGGCACGCCGCGGATCGCGCTCATCACGTTGATGGGAAAGGCATTTTGCAGGACCAGCACGAAGGTGTGCCCGCAGCCGAGCGCTTGGGCATTGCGAATGGCGATCGCGCGAAGCCCGTCGTCATTGCCCTCGGCGCGCGTCAAGCATGCCCCGGAACTTTCGTTGAACGCCAATCCGAATTTGGCTTGCGGAACGGTGGTGGACACGGCTTCGTACAAATCTTCCACGGTTTTGATGAAATGCGATTGGCCGACGATGATGTTGGCGTCCGCGGGAAACTCCATGCGCATCGATTTGAGTTCGAGCACGACTCCTCCGATTCGATTACCCGACCGGGCCGGAAGGGCCAACTGGTGGAACGGATGGGTTGTTTTCGGTGGGAGGTTTGCGCCGCGCCGCGGCGTCACAGGAGGCCGACATTCAAGTGGGCACGCCGAAGCGTGGGAGCAGCCAGCGCACCACCACGAAGTAACCGATCACCAAGAGAAGCAATTGCAGGGGTTCGCTCACGCTGTTGCCTCCGTCGCGCTGGGGATAGCCATGTTTCTATTATGCTCCTGAATCGCAAAAACGAACTGTTTCACGGGGTCTCCTGGATCAGCCCAGACACTTGTCCCAGTGGGTGGCAGGGAACAAATGCGGATGGAGGCGATTTGTTACAGGAAAAGAAGGGGCCGGGGAACGTTGCGCCAGGCTCAAGAAGCTTGACCGGGGAGGCGGGAACGGAGTAGCCTCGCGGACATTAACACCGTTGTTTGACCAGGAACCGCGATAACAGTCCACCCCAAGGAGGATCAACATGGCATTTCTTACAACCTTATGGCTCCCGATCGTGCTATCGGCGATATTCGTGTTCCTTGCCAGCTCCATCATGCACATGCTGCTGCCTTACCACCGCAGCGATTACCGTAAGCTCCCGGACGAGGAGAAAGTGGCAGAAGTGCTGCGTGGCGTGGGATTGACGCGGGGCCTGTACGTTTTTCCGTTCTGCACGCAGAAGGAGATGAACTCACCGGCGATGGCCGAGAAATATAAGCAAGGGCCGGTGGGAATGATGACGGTGATGCCGAGTGCTCCGCCGGCGATGCCGAAGTTTCTGGGACTGTGGTTTGGCTATTGCCTGCTCGTGGGATTTTTCGTCGCGTACCTGGCGGCACATACAGTGCCGGTGGGGATGAGCTATCGCGGAGTGTTTCGCGTGGTGGGGACGGCGGCGTTTCTGGCGTACGGATTGGGAAATCTCAGCAATGGAATCTGGAAGGGCCAGACGTGGAGCATGACGATCAAGGAAGTTGTGGATGGATTGGTGTTCGGATTGTTGACGGCGGGGACGTTTGGGTGGTTGTGGCCGCGGTAAGCGCAAAGAAAATCAGAATGGAAAAAGGCCCTGCGCGATGCAGGGCCTTTTCTTGTTGAATGAAAGTTGAGAACCTCGCTACCAACTCAGCTTCAGGGCGAACTGGAACTGCCGCGCGTCCGCAGCGGCAGAAGGTTGGCCCGCAGTGCAAGTGGAAGCGACCAGCGGATCGCAAAGCTGGTTCACAGCAATGATGTTGGTGTGATTGAAGAGGTTGAAGGCGTCCGCGATGAAGTCCATGCGGAGATGTTCGCCGAGGTTGATGCCTTTGGAGATGCGCATATCAAACTGGAAGAACATGGGCATGGTGAACTTGTTGCGGCCCAGATTGCCAGTGCAGCCGAGCACGGGAGTAATTCCGGGAATGGAGAAGGGCTGGCCGGAGTTGGTCAAGCAGGTGGTCGGAGCGCCGAACGAGACGCCGGGAATGTAAGGAGAAGTGGTGCCGCCGCCGAGATCGGGGCGAATCTGTGAAGCACCGAGATCCAGGCGAGTGTCTTCGCCGGTGATGACGTTGAACGGGCGACCAGAAGAGACTTCGACGAGGGGGGCGAAGGTCCAATCGCTGAGGAAGCTATTCTTGAAGTTCTGGCCGGCGGCGTGGGGAGAGGTCTGGAACACGCCGCTCGTAACCCAGCGATGGCGCTGGTCATTGACGGAGTTGCCCTTCTCGAGTTGCGGGAAACGGCTGTCCGCGGGTTCAAGAGTGGATTGCAGGTCCGTGCCGTTGTCGATGGAGTGCGACCAGGTGTAACTGGAGAGGAATTGGAAGTGCCGGGAAAAGCGCTTTTCGAGATTGACGGTAAGCGCATTGTAAGAGGAGAAAGCGTCGGAGAGCTGCGTATCGACGCTGTTGAACGGAACCGGCGCGCCGAATCCCGTAGGATAGCCCGCTGCCCCCGCAAGAGCGACTTGGGTTGCGTAACCGCCGGGAACGAGGCCGGCAAAGGATGGATTGGGTCCCGACTTTCGGAAGAAATTGAAGAAAGCCGGCGTACCGACGAATTTTCCATTGAAGGAAGCCAAGGCCGCCGGACATCCGCCGAGGACGCCTAAAACGCCGGGGGCCTGGGTGGCACTGACGAAGAGGCCGCATGTCGAAGCGGTGGGCATAACATCGGTCGAGGGGACAACCACGGTCACGGGGTTGGTGAAACCAAGGCCGGCGACGTCAGCGTTTTGAAGATTGTTGGTCAACAGCACCGGGTCGGTGGAGTTGATATCAACCGGGCGATTGAGGTGAAGGCCGCGGGTCCACTGATAACCGGCGCTAAGTTTCCAGGTACCGCCGAGGACGCGTTCGACGGTGAGATTGGCCTGTTGCGCGTAGCCGTATTGGAAATTCTTGGCCACCGGCAAGGTGAAGGGAAGAATGGGCAGGGGAAAGCCGGAAGTCAGATAGTTCTGATTGGCGAAGAGAGAATCCGAAGGATAGGGATTAAAGCGCTGCTGGTTGGGGTTGAAATACATGTTCGGCAGCGCATCAAGGGTACCCTGGAAGATTGAAGAGCCATTGAGGTTGGTAGGTGAATCGAGCCCGCCACCACAAACGGGGGTGACGAGGCCGCAAGCGGAGGCCTGACCGCCAGCGGAAATCAATTGAACGGAGCGGCCACCATCGGCGGTGACGGAGTCAAAGGCAACGGCCAGGAGCGGGTGATCGTAGAAAAGGCCGTAGCCGGCGCGGATGACGGTCTTGCCATTGCCAGCCGGATCCCAAGCGACACCGAAGCGTGGAGCAACGTTGTTGTAGTCGCGGGGGATACCTTCAATGACGCCAAGAGCTTTTTCGGCGGCGGCGTTGACGGCGGTGGCAGGGGCAAAGAGCGGGGTGAGCTCAACGTCGTAACGAAGACCGTAGTTGAGGGTGAGCTTGCTGGTGAGGTGCCAGGAATCCTGAGCAAAGAAGGCGATCGGAATATTGTCAAACGGCTGCTGGGAGGAGCCGATGCCCTGAATGTAGGTGGTGGGGACGCCGAGGCCGTAGCTTTGCAGGCCGTTCAGAATGGGGAGACCATTGCCGAAAACGTCGAGCGCGCCGAAATTGGCGACGCCGCCAAAATCGAGCTCGAAAATTTGCGGTTTCGCGGAACGCAATTGGACGAGATTGAAATCCACGCCGACTTTAAAGGTGTGACGGCCGCGGATGATGGTGCCGCTATCGGAGAATTGCGCGCGGCGCTCGATGCGGTCGACGGTGGAGTAAGGTTCGCGGCCGAAGTAGCCATAGCCAGGGATATTCACGCCGAGAGCGCTGCCGCCAGGGAGAGGGGAATAGCCAAAATGGAGGCCACGCCGGGCGAACTGGAAGCGGAATTCATTAAAGGCGGTATCGCTGAGGATGGTGTCGTGCTGGAAGGTGGCGTTGAGGTCGCGATAATGGCTCTCACCGACCCGGGAGCCGGAATTTTGGCCGAAGACCTGGTTCTGGGAGGTGGACTGGATGCCGGTGACTTCCGAGGGAGAGACGCCAATACGAAGAAACGAGGTGTTGTGGTTGTTCCAGCGCTGGTCGAGGCGAAGCGACCACAAGCTGGTCTTCTCCATGGCAGGGAAATTGCCGCGGATGGAATTCAGGCCAACGTAGGAAGCCGGGAGGGGAACAAAGCCGGTGCCTCCGCCGGAGCCATTGGGAAAACAGATGACGTTATTGACTTGCGTCCCTGGGGCGCAGGCCACGGTTCCGGGAAAGAAATTCGAATTGGGCAAAAGGCCGGCGACCGTTGGGCCATACAGGATGGTGGTCATGGGGACCGCGCTGCCGTCCACATTCTTGTTCAAATCGCCGGTAACGGCAGCGTTTGTGGTAGCGCCAGTGACGGCGGCGGCCTGTTGCAGGCCCGCGATCTGCGCTTGGAACGTGGGATCGGCACTTTGGCAGGTACCTCCCGTGAGCTGGCTCACTCCCCCCAACTGTGTCTGATAGAAAGAGAGCTGTGCGGGGGTCATGCTAAAGGAAACCGGAGGAAGACAGGGAATGGCGCCGGTGGTCAGGCCGAAATTGTCCGCGCCGATGCTGGAGAAGCCGGTTTCTTCGCGTTGCGTGTATTCATAGGAGAAGAAATAGAAAGTTTTGTCCCTCTTGAGGGCGCCGCCCAACGTGGCGCCGGCCTGCACGCGAGTGTAGGCCTGTTTGATGGGGACGAGGTTGCCGTTGGAGTCGACCTCGCCGGAAAAGGGATTGCGCGCCTGGAAAGACTTGTTGCGGAGATAGCCGAAAAGGTCACCGTGGACATCGTTCGAGCCGCTCTTGGTGACAATGTTGACGACGCCACCGGTGGCACGGCCGTATTCCGCGTTGTAGTTGCTGAGGATGATCTGGAATTCCTGGACGGCTTCCTGGGAAACAGTGGAGCGGATGCCGTTGACGGAATTGTCGACGGCGTCGGCGCCATCGACGCTGACCATGTTGCCACGGGCGCGCGCGCCGGAGATATCGAGACCGCTGTTGGGGGCAGGGCCGATGGTAGGAGAGACGTCGCGCGTGGTTTGGGAATTGATCTGAGTGAAATTGATATAGTTGCGGCCATTAATGGGGAGATTGTCGATCTGGCGCTCCTCGATGGCCTGGGCGCTCTCACTGCGAGTGGTCTCAATGGTGGCCGATTCGGTGGTGACGGTGACGGTCTGGGTCTGAGTGCCTAGGGTGAGGGTGACATTGACGGTGGTTTCAGAGCCGACCCTGGCGATCACGGAGGGAATCTCGTAAGGGGCAAAATTCGTGCCGCCTTCGACATGGAGCTTGTATTCGCCGGGAACGAGGCCGACGATGGTGTAATGCCCGTTTTCATCGACGGCCATGGTGCGTTCGGCGCCGGTGACCGCATTGGTGACGGTGATTTTGGCACCCCGGACGGCGAGGCCCTGCTGGTCGGTAATGGTGCCGGACAGCGTAGCGGTGTTGACCTGTGCTGAGACCGCGGCTGCCCCGAGAAAGAATCCCACCCACAACAAGACAAACGCAAACAACGACTGCCTGCGTTGCATACCCTTCCTCCTTATGGCACCTGTTATCCAACCGCTACCCCTAGCGGCGGCAAGTTTCCTCGCCACGGATTACCGCAGATACGGTGAAATGAGTAACAGTGCTTGTACTGCAATCGCTGAGCGAATGCAACTGTAAATTGAGCCGGACCAATTGAATACGGGAAAGCGAAGGAGAGTGCTCAAGGCCTAACGGGGAGGGGGAACGATGGAGTGCCAGAAGAAAGAGGAGTGGTAGAGCTGGCCGTCAGAAACCTGTGGGGACGCCAGAGACAAAAATCAAATGGACATGTGCTTTTGCACGAGCTTGCGGAGTCGTTCGCGGTCTTCGTCCTTCATGTGGACAAACTCGACACCGTTGCCGTGGGGCCCGACGTTGCGGACGATGGCGGTGAAATGAATCTTGCGCAAGCCAGAGCGGATTTCGAGTTGAATGGAATCACCCGGGCTGAGGCGATGGGGAGATTCCACATAAGCGCCGCCGAGGCTGATGGTTTTCACGCGGGCCATGCTCATCTGCGGGGTGCCGATCTGTGCGCGAAGAGGCGATTCGAGAGGAATGCGCGCGTAGCGGCGGGGAACGACAAAATTGCCGAGAGGCGGCATAGCGGGTTCGAAGGAGGCGCGCGCGCGCGCGGAACCGGGGCCTTCTTCCATCAAGGCGAGAGCATCCTCGGCGGCGGCGCGGAGACCACCCGGTTCGGTGAAGGTGAGACCTTCGCGCTTTCCGGCGAGTTGGCGGAGAAGTTCAATGGCTTCGACGGCGCGGAGGCGACCGAGAGCCTCGATGGCCTTGATGCGGACGAACTGGTCGCGCAAAGTTTCGTGTTCGCCGGCAGCAATTTCCATGAGCAAAGGAACAGCAGTGGCTTCCTGGCCGAGGCCGATCTGGTCGATCATCATGGGGACGACGAGGGGGTGCGCATCCTGGAGAACGGCGGAGAAAACAAAAGCCGTGCTCTGGGCAGAAGGGGAATTCGACGGGCGCGAAAGTTCGCTGACGGCCAGATCCTGAAGATTCCATTCCCAGCTGGCCAGCGCGCGTGTCAGACCGCGCAAGAGACGGTCCGGGTCCGCGGCGGCAAGCAGCCGGATAGCGGCGCTGACGCGCTGACGCCGAGCTTCAAAAAGGCGGGTTTCAAGAAGTGTAAGGACCGGGACGCCGATGCTGCGGAGCAAGCGGGCCATGGCCGGCATCATATCGGCCGCGCGGGGTTCAGTGAGCAAAAGAGTGAGGCGGTCCAGGAGCCGTTCGGGGTCGCGCTGAAGCAACCGGGGCAGTGGGGGTTCGAGGGGACGGTTGGCGAGCGAGGCGTCAACCAACAGCGTCCACCGATCGTTGGCGACAAGGCGGTGGCCGAGGGCATTGATGTGTTCGTGCTCGGCATCGCGCGGAAGTTTCTCGATGCCGATGATAATGTTTTCGAAGCCGGCGAAATCTCCGCGGACGACCGCGATGCGGCCAAGCGTTTCCAGGAATGCGGCGAGCAATGCGCTGGTTTCCGGGGCCTGTTCCTTGATGAGCGCGTTGAGAGTGAGCTTGGCCAAGTCCTCGGGAAGCTGATTGGGCCAGAGTTTCTCGAGCAGCGGAATGAGTTCACCGAGGCCGGCCGCGACAATGCGGCGGGCGGCGGGGTCGGTCTGCTCGAGGCGGCGCGCATAGTTCAGGAGAATGGTGCGCGCTTCGCGGCGCGGCGCGTCGACACCGGCCTCGACCAATTGCGTGAGCGTCTGGCGGATTACGGAAATGGGCACGCACCAGATCTCCTGGCCGCGGAGAACGGCGGATTTTTCGCGAGGGGCAAGTTCCAACCAGAAGCGCTCGAGGAGTTGCTCGCGATGGCCATCATTGGCCCATGCGGAGGCGAGTGAAGAGAAGTGTTGCGAGGAATGCGGGCCGCGGTACTCGCCGGCAGCAACGATCTCGTCGGCAAGCTGGTTGAGGATCGAGCGTACCGCCACCGGGGCGAGCGTGCCATCGGCAAACTCGGTCGAGAGCAACTCGAGAACCAGGCATTGCGAAAGGCGCTTCAGATATACCTGCGGCGCTTCACCCTCCTGCGGAGCGTAATGGGTCATGGCGCTGAGCAGGGTGCGGACCGTATCTCGACTGGCGCTTTCCATCGACGAGTGTATGGCGTGAGCGGCGTCTTCCGCGGAAAGTCCACGGGCCGCTTCCATCGGTGGGGTAAGGCGGCCGACGAGGCGCAAGGATTCGGTGATTTCTCCCATCTGAGGGGCGCGAATGGGCGTATCGCCGGATTCCTGAGGCGCATTGCCGCCGTAAGCAACAAGCGCCGCGATGAGACTGGCCAGAACGGAATCGACCTTCCGCTCGGTCAAGGTATTGATCTGGATGCCTTCCACACGTTGCTCCCGCAGACGTTCCGCCCAGCCGCCGATCCCCAGGCGTCTGGCTGACTCCTCCGATCTTAGCAAGGTGTCCTTGATGAGGTGAGCGAGCGTGTCCAATTCGCCCACATGGAACTTGGAACTGAAGAAGATGGTGTGAATGCCGGCGCGCTGCAGATCGGTGGCGAGGGCGTGGAATTCGCCGCGGGGGTCGGGCAAATGGCCTTCGTTCAGCCGGGGAAGGACCAAGCCGCCACGCTCGATGCGGACCTCCAAACCATTGAGTTCGGTAGCGACGCCGCGCAAGGCGTCGTAAGCCTCATCGAGGCTGTCGAGGACGCGCGGGTGGGCGGGATCGTAGAGACGATGGGAGCGCAGGAGCAAATGGAAGCTGCGCAGGGCTTGGGAAGTCAGGGCAATGCGGGGATCGTCGGAGCAAGGACGCTCGCGGGCACCCAGCGGAGTGACTGGCGAGGCGGCATTGTCCGTCCGTGGCCTCGAAGCCAACCTATCGCCGCGGAGCGCTGAGGCGTGTGAGGTCAAGAGCTTATTCCAATTTCCGCGAGAGCCATTGCGGACCGTGCCGGGAGTGCCCTGCGAAAGCGGCAGCGTGTTCCAAGAGCAGGAGTTACGAGCCTGCGTTCGGGGCCAATCCGGCACATCCAGAATGGGAGAGGAGGGGTAAAAAGGATATAGTACGACTAGGCCATTGCATTGAAGAAATAGGCACAATTTCGGGGCAATGGAATGTAGGTGTTACGTCTATTTACGCTTTTATTTCGCTGTACCGCAGTCCGTTTTACCGCGTGCGCAAAGTTTCCGTCACAAATACCGTGCCGCCTTCACTCGCCTGTACGCCGCGGCTCGCGACCTGATAGCCGCTCAATCTCAGAGCAATAACGTGTGAACCGGAAGGCATCTGCACGCGTGCGGGAGAAAACCGGCCTGTGGACACCCCATCGATGTAAATCTCCGCGCCTTGAGGGGTGGAGTTTACCTGGGCCCAGGCGACATGCACCTGCCCCTTCTCCTTCAACTCCGTTTCCAAGGTGGTTTGCACATTTTCCTTCACCTGGATGTGGCCGGCGTAGGGTTCGTAGCCGGGAAGGCGCAGGACTAAATCATACTGACCGGCCGCGAGGGGAAGCGTGGCAGGAGTCTGGCCAGACTGCTTCGCACCATTAATAAAGATGTCGGCTCCGGCGGGGCGGCTCGAGAGGAAGAGTCCCTTGGCTAAGGCTTCCAGATGAATCTTCTGATCGAGCGCCTGACCCGATTTAAGTTCGAGAGCAGTTTGGAGGGGTGCGTAGCCGTCCTCCTGAACTTGCAGGCTGTAACGGCCGGGGTCGAGATTGTTGAAGCTGCAAGGGGTCTGACAAGAGGAAGGGGTTTGCCCAGACGGTCCGAAGAGGGTGGCCTTGGCTCCAATGACATCGGTGAGGATATGGATGGCGCTCATGCCAGGCGCTGGAACAGGGTGAGCGCCACTGTCGCCCTGCCCGATGGTGGCCACGGGTGTGTCGTCGTACTGGATATCATCCACGACGCGCACGTTTGAAGGCGAATTGCGCATGAATTTGAGCAGGGCAGCATGATCGGCAGGGTGAAGTTTCCCGGCGAGGGTGAGAGTGTTGGCGGTGGCGTCGACCCTCACATGGCCATGCAAATTCTTTTCCGCGATGGCCTGTTCGATCCGGCGTTTGTAGTCGGCAGCGGCGGTGGACATCGCGGGTTCCGTTTTTTTCGCCACAACCGGGGGAACAGAGGGTTGTTCGACAGGGGGATTGGAAGATTCGACGGGCTCGCTCGGGGGTGTTTTGGCGGTGTCCAGAGGCGCAGTCGTAGCGGCAGGGTTATCCGCGGGCGCGAGAGTGACCGTTGATTCCGGCTTCGCGGCAGCCTGGGCAGGAGCGGCAGAAGGCGACTGCAACGCGCTGTTCCCGGCGCGCACAGCCTGCAATTCAGGGCGCAGCCTGATGCCGCCGTAAATAATCACGCCGAGAAGGAATAGTGCAGCGAAGACCGTGGCGACGGGGTTGCTCTTCTTGGGTGGCTCTTCAAGCGGACGCAGCGAGCCGGTGCGACGCGCGACGGGTGTTTGCAGGGGAGAATTGGCGCGGCGCTGCAGCGAATGCGCGGCGGCTGCGGTCGCCGGATCGCCGGGGAAAGGAGTGCGCAACGGCCGGGTGGGAGTGGCGAAAGGTTGGCCGGCGCCCTGGAGCGGGGAGATCAGGGTAGCGTCGGGGTTGCGTTCATTTCCGCCCAGTGCGCGATAGTTGCGCAAATCCTCCAACATTTCGCGGCAGGATTGGTAGCGGACGTCGGGATCCTTGGCGAGCGCGCGCATCACGATTTCATTCAGGCCCGGATGGATCGAGGGATTCAATTGGCGGGGCGGGATGGGTTCTTCGTTGACGATTTTGTAGATGACGGTGGTGATGCTCTGGCCGGGGAATGGTTTTTCGCCGGTGAGCATTTCATAGAGAACGACGCCGAGGGAAAAAATATCGGTGCGGCCGTCAACAGGGCGGCCCTTCACCTGTTCGGGAGACATGTAGCTGGGAGTGCCCATGACGTGAGTGGTTTGTTGCGCGGTGCCGAACTGGAGGATCTTGGCGGTGCCGAAGTCGGTGACCTTGACGGTGTCGTCGGCAGTGAGCATGAGGTTGGCGGGCTTGATGTCGCGGTGGACAATGTTGCGTTCGTGGGCGAATTGAAGCGCGCTGCAAGTCTGCTCGAGGATGCGGAGAATGCGGGGAACCGGGAAAGCGTCGCCCGCGTCAAAGGTGGCTTGAAGCGATTTGCCGACCACCAGCTCCATGGTGATGTAGTAGAGGCCGTCTTCCTCTCCGGCGTCGTAAACCACGACGATATTGGGATGTGTGAGTAAACCGGCAGCGCGAGCTTCGGTCTGGAATCGCGAGAGCAACTCCGGGCGTGAAAGGCCAGTACCCTCTTCGGTGAGGCGAATGGTTTTCACCGCGACGTTGCGCCCGATGACGGGATCGACGGCGCGATAAACCACACCCATGGCGCCGCGGCCGAGTTCGCCCAGGATTTCATACCGACCGGCTTTAGCCATTGTTGTCATGCAGGACCCGCCACGCGCGAGTGACCTTTCTTAACCACCACGAGTACCGGCAAGTTTGCGTCGCGGGCAATCGCGACCGATTCGGGGAAAGGAGAACGGTGGAAAACCTTGGGCTTCTAAAACCTAGAGACTACACCTCTCTCCGGACACACACCCTCGCCAAGTAAGACAGTAGCCAGGGGAATTTACGTGGGTCAACGCTACGGGAGTACTAGTGTGACGGAGTGTATATGTCCATTGGGACAGGGGAGGAAGCGATATCAGATATCAGGAGGCGGTTAGGAGTAATTGGTGGAACGGATCGCAGATTGGTTTAGCGGGAGTTCCGCCACCCTACTCGATCCAGGGCATGGAGAACGCGCCTGGGGTGGCTGTTCCGACGCGAGGAAAAAAGTTAAGGAAAAAGGCTCCAGCTTTGGGGGTTGTGCGGACATGGGGCGTCCGCGGCGGCGGGTGCCCCAACAGAGAGAGGCCTAATCGCCGGAAGCCTGCGGATCGGTGTCTGCAGCGACTTTTCCGGCGAAGGTGCGGTAGACGTAAATGAAATAGCCGGCGGCGAGGATCATGCCGATGACCCACCAGATCAGGCCAATCTTCAAGCCATAGGCACCCGCTTTGGCGTTGGAGACGGTCAGGGAATAGGCGGGGTTCCGCGCTGGCATGACCATGGGGTAGACGCCGAAGACGACGCTCGTGAGCATGCCGAGGAGATATCCGCAAGAGGCGAGGAAGGCGTTGCGCTCATTGCCGCGCCGTAATTCGAATTGCACACCGGCGAGGCCGGCGATGGCGATGGCGGGGAGAACGAAGCCAATGGGCCAGGTGTGGAAGTTGGCTAGGACTTGCGGCTGAACGCTGAAGGTGATCATGGTCAAGAGCCCGGTGAAGGCGAGCACGCCCCACCAGGTCCAGGAGGCGACTCGAGCGGCGCGTTCGCGGACGGGAGCGCCGGTCTTAAGCTGAACCCAAAGCGCGCCGTGCATCATTAATACAAGTAGAGCGGTGACGCCAACGAGGATGGTGTACCAATCGAGAATGCCCGTCTGGTCGCCCAGCCGGAAATTGGTCCACAAAGGCTCGAAGAAATAGCCACTCTCATCGAGCGGCACGCCGCGAACGACGTTGCCGAGGGCCGCGCCAAAAAATACGGCCAACAAGAGACTGGAGGCGGAGAAGAGAAAATCCCAGAAGGGAGTCCAGATGTGGCTCTTGAGGTGATTGCGGAATTCGATGGAGCTGCCGCGAAGAATCAGAAGCCACAGAACGATCATGAGCGGAAGATAAAAGCCGCTGAAGCCACTGGCGTAGAGCACCGGAAAAGCGAAGTAGAGAACCCCGCCGGCGGCAAGCAACCAGACTTCATTGCCGTCCCAGACAGGTCCAATGGAGGCGATGACCTGGCGGCGCTCCTCATTGGTGCGCGCGACGAGAAAATGAACGGCGCCGGCGCCGAGATCGAAGCCATCGAGGAGGACATACATTGCAACCATCACGGCAACCAGACAGAACCATATGTTTTCCATCGTGGGCTCCTTAATCCGCGGGAAGCGGCGCAGGCGCTGCCGCGTCCAGTTTTGCTTGTGCTTCCGGGCCGTGCTCGATTTCGCGATACACCAGGAAGAGCCACAACATGGAGAGCAGGGTGTACATGCCCATGAAGCCGATCAAGGTGAACCAGGCATTCCCTGCGGCGACGCGCGGCGAGACGCCATGGGCGGTGCGCATGATGCCGTAAATCAGCCAGGGCTGGCGACCGAGTTCCGCGGTCATCCAACCGGCGGTGTTGGCGATGTAGGGTAAAGGCGCGCTGAGCATGAGCACCCAGAGCATCGAGCGGGTTTCGAACAATTTGTTGCGCCAGAGGAGAAGTGCGGCAATGGCCATCACGGCGATGAAGATGGTGCCGAGGCCGACCATCACGTGGTAGCTGTAATAGAGGAGTTCGACGGTGTCCGGCCAATCATTTTCAGGGAAGGAATCGAGCCCGCGGACATGAGCGCTCCAGCTTCTGTAAGTGAGGAAGCTGAGCATAGAAGGAATCTCGAGGGGGTTGTCGAGCCTGCGCTTCTGAACGTCGGGCTGGCCAAGAATGGCGAGAGGAGCGCCTTCCTGAGAGACGAACAGGCCTTCCATTGCGGCCAGCGTGGCAGGCTGGTGTTTGGCCACCAACTTCCCCTGAATGTCCCCGGTGGGGACCATCTGAAGAACAGCGGCAATCACGCCTACGACGACACCGAGCCGCACGAAGCTTTTCCCGAACTCCAGATCGCGCTTCGAGAGCAGATAGAATGCGCCTACGGCGGCCATAACAAAGCAACCGGTCTGGACCGCACCGAGCATATTGTGGGCGTATTGGCCGAGCGCCCAGGGATTCAACACCAGGCCCCAAAAGCTGGCCAGTGCAATTTCGCCGTTGGGGAGGATGCGGTAGCCGGAGGGATGCTGCATCCACGCGTCAGTGGCAACAATAAGGTAGCCGGAGAGCCACGAGCCGATGAAGACGAGCAAGGCCGAGAACCAGTGTCCGACACGGCCCAGCCTTTTTTCACCGTAGAGGAACAGACCCAGGAAACTCGATTCCAAGAAAAACGAAAAAATACCTTCCATGGCCAGGGTCTGACCGATGACACCGCCGGCGGCCTTGGAGAATTCCGCCCAGTTGGTGCCGAACTGAAATTCCATGGGGATTCCGGTGACGACACCCAGGGCAAAGTTGATGCCGAAAATTTTTGCCCAGAAACGCGCGGAGCGGTTGTAGTGCTCATCGCCGGAACGTAACGCCATGGTTTTGAAGATGACGATCAGAAGAGCCAGGCCCATGGTCAACTGGGGGAACAGATAGTGGAAGGTAACCGTGAAGGCGAACTGCAGACGGTGTACATCCAGTGCGGATCCCATGCGGGCGCCTCCGTCTTGGGATTGAAAGTGTCCGGCCTAGAGAAGGCCGGTACGAGCAGGGAGCGAACTGCGCGGAAAGATCACGAGTATCTTCGCATTTTTGCGGCGGGAGGTAAATTTTAATTTGGAGGGGAAAGGCCGAAACGAGGCGGGATGGCAACCCGCACATGGGGAACTGAATCGAAGAGGCTATGCATAACAGGCCACGTCGATGGGTAGCTCCGCTTGTGGGAGCCGGCCATCCGTACTGTTCTCAACCAGCCATCGTCCTTTTCGCCGGCACGGCTAGAATCGCAGCGATGGCGGCCGTTTTTTGCGGCGCTCCTTTGTTGGCGCAATCGTCGTTTCCAGATTCCCCTCCGATTCATGGCAAGGGCCGCGGGCAAAAACGCGAATTAGAGACAGGGACCTCTTCCTTTGAGGCAGGGGAACCGAGAGCGGTGAAGTCCGACAGTACGGAGCCGCCACAAACGCCCTGCGGACTTTCGCAACCCGACCCCGTGCAGCCTGCAACGTTTTCCCCGCTCACTTCCAAGGAAAAATTCCGGTATGCGGTTGGAGCTTCCATAAGTCCGCTAGCCTTCATCGAAGCGGCGTCCAAGGCGGGGTTCTACCAGGAGACGGGATTTCGCAGCAAGTACGGCCCTGGCGCTTCCGGATACTTCAAGCAATTTGGAGCGTCCTGGACGGATTCGGCGTTGAGGAATATGACCGGCAGCTACTTGTATGCGAGCCTGCTGCATGAGGATCCGCGATATTTCAGTCGAGGTCAGGGACCATTTGTGCACCGGCTCGGTTACGCAATGAGCCGCGCATTGGTCACTCGCGACGATTCAGGCCAGAATGAGTTCAATTGGGCTTCGGTGCTGGGGAGCACCACTTCCGCCGGATTGGTGAATTTCTACCTTCCCGCGAAGGACAGAACGGCGAGTACCGCGGTGTGGAACATCGCATGGTTTCTGGCCGGGACAGCGGCGAACAACGCCATTCAGGAATTTATGCCCAGGCTTTACCATCACTTGAACAAACACCCGTGAAAGAAACAAGCCGGTGAATCGCGGAGCAGGAATCCGGCCTGCGCCGCGCCAACGGGAATCCGGCTTACCAGTACTTATGCGGTACCTCGTCATTTTGTCAGGGGGACACGTACCTTTCTTGTTGACTCGCCTTCCGGCCGGTCCTACTATCATGCGACCGCAGGGCGAGCGGGACCTTTTGACGGAGTCGAACGCGCCCAGCGCAAATTCTTCCGCCGCATTTCTCACATCGAATTTCAAAACGTTTGGAGAGCATAACGATGATTCTACAATTGCAGAAAAGCCAGCCCACTCCAGACATCTGCCTGATGCAATTTTCCGGAAAACTGATGATGGGGAACGACAGCCGGCAAGTGGAATGGGGCGTCACGGAATTGCTGGGCACGGGAATCAAGAAGATCATTTTTGACTTGAGCAAGGTGGACAGCATCGACAGCACGGGCATCGGGATCCTGGTCATGTGCGAAGCGAAGGTGAGGAAAGCGGGCGGGGAATTGCGGATCTCGGGTCCGGCGGGGATCGTGCACGATACGCTGATCATGACGCACGTGGACCGGCTGGTGCGCCTGTTCCCAACGGCGAATGAGGCGGCGCAGGATTTCAGCGCTTCTTAAGAGTCCAAGTGAGAACGAACAATGGAGCCCCTCAGCAGCTGAAGCCGGACTGCTGGTGCCTCAGCTACGGCACGGCGAAAGCCGTACCCTGAGGAAGAACGCGAGCATTCACACAAACTCTCAAGCTGGCCGAAATTACTGGAAGGAAGCAACGGCTTGGGATGCGTCCTCGAAGGTCGTGAAAAGGTTCAGCAGACCCACCATTCTTAAAGTCTGCACGGTAAATTTAGAGGGCTTCAAAAGGCGGATGGCACCGCCACCCTGTTTGGCAGTGGTCAGATGGCGGACGAGCATGCCGATGCCACTGGAATCGATGGAGGGGACCAGTTCGAGATCCAGGATTATGCGATTCTGTCCTTGTCCAAAAAGTTCGTGCATGGTGGCGTTGAAGCGATCGAGAGAGGGGCCCATGGACAAGCGCCCGCTCAGCTTGACCAGCTTCACTCCATCGACGGTTTTGCTCTCGATGTCCAAGGTGCCCACCTTCTCGGGAGATGGCGGAAGTCCGCGGTCTCCTTTCGCTGACACTCCAAATTGCCTTTACGACAGTTCGCGCACAAGTTAGTTAATCTTAGCGCAAAAAGCAAGAATCGTATTCCGAGTGCGGAAAGTGGAACGAGAGATTTGTGGACAGCGTGAAGAGAAAAAATGTTGCGCTGTCTTTGCAGGGCCTGCACCGGAATGCATGCCACCATGGCGCCGGGACGCGGGAAATTCAGAAGCGCAGGGTAGAAAGATATTTGTAGCTTGCGGCGATGCTGGCAAAGGGATCGGCGGGATCATCGTGTTCGACGAAGAAATGCTTTATGCCGGCCTCGTCGGCATGGGAGAAAATGCGCTTCCAGTCAATGACGCCGGAGCCTGGCTCGGTCATTTCCTTCTTTTCAAAGTCGGTGTCGACGAACTCGTCTTTTTTGCCGGGTGCCGCTTTGGGCATCTGCTTGACATCTTTCACATGAACGAGGGGGAAACGGCCGGGGAAACGGCCGAAGTAGGAAACCGGATCGTGGCCAGTGACAGAGATCCAGCAGAGATCCATTTCCATGGCGACGAGATCAGAGTCGGTATTCTCCAGCAGAAAATCGTAGGGGAGCTTGCCGCCGAGATTGGGATTGGGCTGAAATTCCCAGGTGTGATTGTGGTAGCCAAACTGGATGCCGGCGGCTTTGCAGCTCCTGCCCGTCTCATTGAAGAATTCCGCCACGCGTTTCAATCCATCGGGGGGCTTACGGAGTTTTTCGTCAATCCACGGGCAGACGATGTAGGTGTGGCCGACGGTGTGTGCCGCGGCAATGGTTTCCGGCAGGTGATTTTCCAGAAGGTCGTAGCCCAGGTGGCAGGAAGGAGCGGAGAGGCCGTCCTTATCAAGGAGGGCGCGGACGTCGGCGGGGGAATGGTCGAAGTAACCGGCGAACTCGACCTCTTTGTAGCCGGTGCTCGCCACTTTGGCAATGGTGCCAGAGAAGTCCTTCTTCATGGCGTCGCGAACGGTGTAGAGCTGCACGCCGACTTTGTCGATTTGATGAGTGGCGGCCAGAGCGCGTGCAGGAAGGGAGGCAAGTACTGCAGAAGCGACAGAAGATTCCAGAAAAGTTCTTCGGTTCATGCGCGAATTGTACTCCCAAATCGGGCCATAGGCAGAGTATTTCGCGCCGGAAAGGAAAACGCCCTCCGGGGTGAAAGAGGGCGTTCCTGGTGTTGAAAGCGGAGCACGGGCCGGGCCGCGTGCCCCGCTTCATTGGGCGGAAAAGCGCTAGAACTGGAAGCGCAGGCCGAACTGCATGATGCGCGGGTTGTGCGCGCCGTTCAGGACAAGGAAACCGCCGCATGTCGGATCGCCCCCAGCAGGAACGGAAGGCGGAGAGCAAGGCATACCGATCTGGCCGCCCGCGCCGCCCGAACCGCCGGGATTGGTGCCGCTAAAAGAGTCGAGTTGGGTGTGATTGAAAGTATTGAAAGTCTCCCACCGGAACTCAAACGCATAACGTTCCTTGAATTCAAAGCGCTTGAACAGGCCCATATCAAAATTAAGCCGCCCTGGCATCTGCAGCATATTGCGGGTGGCATTGCCGTAGGTGAGGCCAGCAGGGATATCGAAGGCGGTTGGATTGTATAGCAGCCTGCCAAACAGCCCGGTGGCCTGAAAACCCTGCTGTACTGCGGCGGGTACACTATTGGGGTTTCCAACTACATCGGGGAAGGAGGGGATGCCCACATTGCCAGCTACGCCAGCATTGTCCGTGTATTGTGAGCCATTCGTGACCGAGAAGGGTGCGCCCGTCTGGGCAACGGTGATGCCGGACCACTGCCAGCCGCCAAGCAGGGTTCGCTTCAGTCCGGAGCTATGCCGGAAGAGCGGAAGGGCATACACATAACTGAGAGACATAGCATGGCGCACATCGAAATTGGAACTGGCGCGGCTGAGCGATAAATTGAGTGGGTCATAGAACCCGGCGTCATAGCGGTCCGACGAATTGTCGATGGAGTGACTCCAGGTGTAACTGAAGTCGAAGGTCAAGTCGCCGAAGGTCCGACGAGCTGTGACCTGCAAGGAATGGTAGATCGAGCTGGCCGTGTTCTCAATGCGCGTAAGACTGCCGAAGCCTTGATAGGGACGAAAGTAGGCTGCAGCAGGATATCCGCAAGCAACAAAGAGGTTTTGTGCCGCCTGACCGGTAACCGAGGCGCCGCTGCTGATGACCGCGGAAATCGGCAAGCCAGTATTCGGATCCAAAGTCCAGTTCGAGCCGGGTACCGTTGGATCCGAAGGGCAATCGGCCAAGGTAATCTGCAAATTTGCGGCGAGGTAGGGATTCTGAGATCCCGGAACGGGCTGCAACTGGTTGAAGTCGTACTGGCGGCTGAGATGCGTGCCCTTACTGCCGACATACGCGACAGACATGACAATGTGATCAGGCAATTCATGCTGAACGCCCAAATTCCACTGCTGCATGTAGGGCCACTGGACCTGATTCGGGATGGAAGTTGCGGAGAAGGGACTGGGATAGCCCTGAGATCCCAATCCCACGTTCTGGTAGCCGTACAGGCTGCTGACACCGCCGTTCAGTACCGAGGGAGAGGGGTTGCCTTGCAGAGACTCCGCGTTGGCTTCGTTGCCGTTCATGTGCTCGAAGAAGATGCCGTAACCGCCGCGAATGGCAGTTTTGCCGTCTCCGAGGGGATCGTAAGCAAAGCCGAAGCGCGGGCCCGGGTTCATGTACTTGTTTTGCATGCAGCCCGTTGTGGCCCCGGAAATTCCCGTAGCGGTTGGGGAGGTGACGCCGCACTGGACGAAGCCATTGAAGGCGTTGGTTGTCGGCAACAACAATTGAGAGTTGGCGCTGTTGTACGGCCAGAGTGCAGAACCGGAGACGGGTGAAAAGGCTGAAGGCGCAAAGTTAAATTCTTTGTTTTGCTTTTCCTGATAGCGCCCGAAGATGCTCCAGCGCAATCCCAGGTTCAAGGTCAATTTTTTGGTGACGCGCCAGTCATCTTGGAAAAAAGGCTCAAAAATTTTGTAGCGGTCGTAGAAATAGGGTTGCGCACTGGTCTGGGCGTAACCACCCACCTCCCCATAGAGCAGATCGGCGAAAGGATTTCCGGTGGTGAGGGGGTTATTGGTAGCGTAAGTAAGCTGGCCTTGGATATCCGCAGAGGACTGCTGATTCTTTTGTGCGAAGGCGGCGTAGCCGCCGAAGAAGAACGTGTGATTGCCGCGGATGGCGGTCAAGATATCACGATAGGTGTAAGTGGGATTGGCGTTCTTCCAGGGGAAATAGCCAGTGTCGACAGAGAAGCCGCCGCTGCCGTACAAAACGCCGTCCGTGGTGTTGCCGACGGAAAACGCTGGAACCTTGTTCGCGGCGGTGAACGCCGAAGGAAACAGTGGGAGGAGATCGATGCCGCCGGATGGCAGGCTGACATTGCTGAGGCTGTTGAGGATGATGTGGTCCGCAGTATAGCTCGCCACGAACTCGTTCAGGAGCGCCGGGGAAATGTTGGAGGTGAGGCGGGCAACGAAACTAGTGGTGGGACCGACAAAGTTGGTGTTGGTGTTGTCAAAGGTATTGTTATAGACGCCCCAGAGCGGACCCTGGTTGACCGTGCCCCAGGAGTCGTGGATGTAGCGGAAAGTCAGGCGCTCATTGTCCGTTAAATTGTGGTCGATTCGAACCAACTCTTCCCGCCAGTGCGTGGGGTAGCTCGGGTTGGCCACGTAGCCGGGTAGACTGTTGCCGGCGGCCTGACCGGTTTGATAACTGCCTACAGACCCAGAAAAATTGTTGGCGGCAGGGATCAAACCCAACAGGGCGGTCGCGGTAGAAGAAAGGGTGCCGGGAAGGGTGTTGTTCGGGAACGGTGTGCCTGAGGTGCCGGGTTGATACGGACAGCCGGTATAGACCGTTGGATCGAACGCGGCGCCTGTATACGCTGGGCAGACATCGTTAAAATTGCCGGTGCGTTCATCGGTAGAGGGGACGGCCTGGCTAATGGTGCCGCCGGGGACGATTTCGCGGCGCCATTCCTGCGACCAGAAGAAAAAGGTCTTCTTCTTGTCGTTGTTGTAGACATGCGGAATAAAGACCGGGCCGCCGACAGTGTAGCCCCAGTCGTGCTTTTTGTAAGCCGGCCGCGCGACACTCTGGCCGTTGTCCTCCCAGGAGTTGGCATTGAAGAAATCGTTGCGGCCGTAGTAGAAGGCGCTGCCATGGAACTGGTTGGTGCCGGACTTGGTTTCCACCTCGACGGTGCCGGAGCCGTTCTTGCCGTACTGTGCGCCGTAGTTGGAGGTGAGAACCTTGAATTCTGCAATGGCTTCGAGGTTGGGATAAACGTTGAGGGTGGCGTTGGAACCGTTATCCATGTTGTCGCCGCCATCCAGTTCCCAGTTGTTATATTCGGTCCGGCCGCCGTTGATGCTGTAGGCGATGCTGCCATTGACGCCGACGGTGCCTTCATCCTGACCGGTCTGGTTGATGACGCCAGGGGAGAGGGACACTAATTGCGTGAAGTTGCGCCCATTGAGTTCGAGTTGCTGCACTTGTTTGCCTGTGACGGTGTTGCCGATTTCAGAGGACTGCGTGTCCACTTGTGCCACGCTTTCGCCGCTGACGACCACTTCCTCCGTCACCGTGCCAACCGTGAGGGGAACGTCGACGCGCGCCTTCTGAGCGATGGCGAGCACAACGCCCTTGGCTTGGAATCTCTGGAATCCTTTGGCGGTGACGGTCACATCGAAAGTGCCGGCGGGGAGAGCCGAGACGACATAGACGCCTTCGGTATTGGTTTGCGTTTCGCGAGTCAGGTTGCCACCAGTGCTGGCGACAAGCACTTGTGCGCCAGCCACCGCGGCCCCGGAGGGGTCAGTGACCGTGCCGCTGATCAAAGCGTTTTCCTGCGCCGAGGCGAGCAGCGGAAGTAGCAGGAGGAGCGCAAGAACTCCGAGGCAGACGAGCCAGCGGACTTGCCAAGCATGATGAGTAAGGACCAAATGTAACTTCACGAGGAAACCTCCCTATGAGGAAAATCTGCAAGTGACTTTTCGCCGTAGCAGGATGGAGGGACAAGTGAGGGCAGCCCGGCGCACCGAACCCGGAAGGTAAGAGCCACTCGCCGCAACATCCCCGGTCCCCGACCGTCTTTATGAACCCGGAAAAGCCTTATTAAATCGAGTTAATATTGCAAAAGGGTGTGTCTGTCAAGCCCAAAATGAACCGCAGACGCTGCGGGCCCCCTGAAAGCCAATGAGGCAGCGGTGGAATCGCCGAAAATGCTCTCCTTGAGGTATTGAAGCCGGGTGCCAAAGTGGCGGAAACTGCAGGCAGAATGCAGATCACCAGACAACTCGGGAGAATTGTTCTTGGACTGACGCTGGCGTCGGGCGGAGGGTGTTGCTTTGGAACATTGCGGATCGCCGCGGCTCATCCGACGCGGGCGCAGGAAGCAGCGGAGGCCAAGCAGGCGCTGGCGTGGTTTCAGAAAGGGCAGATGGCGTTGCAGTCGGGCAACCTGAGCGATGCGGAAGAGGCATTCCGCCACGTGCTTTCGATCGATCCACAGGCGGGCGCGGCCTACGCGAATCTCGGCGTGGTGGCGATGCGGCGAAAAAACTGGAACGACGCGCTGATGAACCTGAAGGAAGCGGAGCGGCTCTCCCCGAAGATGACCGGGGTGCGGCTGAATATCGGACTGGTGGAATTCCGGCGGGAAAAGTACAAGGAGGCTATCGCACCGCTGGAAACAGTGGTGCGGGACGAACCGAATTCCACCCAGGCGAGATATCTGTTGGGGCTGTGCCAGATGTTTACGGACCAATTCGCCGCGGCGACGCGAACACTCGAGCCCTTGTGGGGACAAAAATCCGAAGACGTGATGTATCTCTATGTTCTGAGTATCGCTGCGCACAGGGCGGGTGAAAAGACGCTTGATCAGAGGGCACTAGAACGACTACTCGCTGTCGGGGCCAATTCTCCGGAATTACACCTCATTCTGGGCAAGGCCTACTTTCTGCACCAGCAGTACGACTCAGCCCTTGCGGAACTCCAAAAAGCGCTTGACTCGGAAGCAAACTTGCCCCAACTGCACTTCAACCTGGGCATGACTTATGCGCAGTTGGGCCGGGATAGCGAGAGTGAAAAGGAATTTCTGAAGGACATAGCCATCGATCCCGATCTCCCCGATAACTACTACCAGTTGGGCCTACTCTACTCTCGCCAACAGCGGGATGCGGATGCGGAGAAAGCATTTCTTCAGGCGCTCAAACTGGATGCCCGGCGCTCCGGCGCGTGGTTTGGTCTCGCGAAGCTGTATGACAGACAAGAGCGGTATGAAGAGGCGCTGGAGGCGGTGAACGAGGCCGTAAAACTTGCACCGGAAAGCCGCTTGGTACATTTCTTGCGCGGTCAGATCTTGCAGCGGCTGGGGCGAGGGGAAGAGGCCAAAGCGGAGTTCGGCAATGCAAAAAGGTTGATGGATAAAGGGCTTTACGAAGATCGCGAGAAGATGGAGAGGTTGGCGGTGCCGAATCCCGAGCTCAAGCAGTTACCAAACTGAAGCCGGACCATTTCTGTTTCAGCTTGGAAGAGGTGGAGGCTCCTGCCAGGGGCCGCGAGCCTGTTCGAGGGTTTCCGCGACAGCGAGAAGCAATTCTTCTTCGTAAGGACGGGCGATCAGTTGGACGTTGATGGGAAGTCCTGCGGGCGAACGGCCGAAGGGGAGCGAAAGCCCGGGAAATCCCGCCAGATTTAACCACTGACAAAAGCGCATGGTGTCCCGGTAATTGTGCGGATCGCCGGAGCGATAGTTTCCCCGGCCATGTTCGAAGGCTGGAGCGGTGGAAACGGGCGAGAGAAGAATAGGCACATCGCGGAGCTGGCGGAGCAATTCGGCGCGGACGAGGTCGCGTTCGGCGCAGGCGTTCATAAGAGACGCGAGCGTCACCTTCGATTCAGCCGCGGCAATCGCCAGATAGTCTCGCAGCATCGGACTGAGAGAATCTTCCTGCCCTTGCGCGCTGTGCCTGATCAGATCGGCGACGACGGGGCCGAAGAAAAACCACCAGAGCTCAAGGGCGCGATCCAGTTCTTGGAGAGTGAAAGGCTCGACGCGGTAGTCGAGATCGCAAAGATGCTGCGCGGCGCGGCGGATGGTGGAGAGCGTTTCGGGAGTGGCTCGGCCGAGTTCAGGATTCTCCAGGATGCCGACGCGCAGGCCGCGAAGTTCCAGCAGAGAAATCTCCCGAAGCGGGACGGGCGCAGAGAGCGCGTCGCCGGGGTCGGGACCGGCCATCACTTGAAACAACGCGCGAAGGTCCGCAACGGTTCTTGCCATCGGGCCCACTACGCCGATCCAGCCGAACGCGCCGGCGCCGGGAGGGAAATGGCCAGTGGCGGGAATGCGGCCGGGCGTGGGCTTCAGTCCGCAAACGCCGGAAAAATGCGCAGGTGTGCGAATCGAGCCGCCGCCGTCGCTGCCGACTCCCCCCATGGAGCAACCGGAGGCGATGGCAGCGGCTTCACCGCCGCTGGAGCCGCCCGCGGAATAGGCCAGGTTCCAGGGATTGCAGGTTTTTCCGGTGAGGAGATTGTCGGTCTCGTAAGCCATTAGGAATTCAGGGGTGTTGGTGTTGCCAAGAAGTATTGCCCCGGCAGCCTCGAGTCGCGCGACGAGCGGAGCATCCGTTGCAGGCACATAGTCTTTGCGCAAGAGGGAGCCCGCGGGGCAAGGCCAGCCCGCCACGTCGATGCAGGACTTCACCGTGAGCGGGATCCCGCTGAGTGGCAAGAGCGCTTGGCCACGCGTCAAAGCAGTTTCCAAGCTGCGCGCGCGCGCCAGGGCGGACTCCGCATCGAGATGCACGAAGGCGTTCAATTCGGGCTGTAACCGCCGGGCGCGATCCAAATGCGCTGTGACTACTTCGACGGGCGAAATTTCTCTATTACCGTAACGGCGCAGAGTTTCAGGGATGGTGAAATAAAATTGTGGGGTCATGAGGTCAGCCAAGAACGTTAGCGGTAAGAATGACAGCGGTCAACTTGCAAGCGGAGGTTTCGCGCAGGGGCAAGGGTTCAATTCTCGTCGGTGCGGAAAACGAGGTGAGCCTGTTCCTGGGTCAATTCGGAATACCATACGGATTTACCGTCTTCGGAGGCAGACAGCCAGAAAGAGGCTTTTTCCAGCATGCCCAAGGGCCGCACCCCGCGGGTGGCGAACTCAAAATATTCCAGGGTCGGGGCTTTCTCGTTGTCCGCGCTCAGGAAGAGAATGCCGTTTTCCGTAAGCGCCCAATCGGCCCAGGTGCTCGGGCGCAAGATCGAGGAAACGCGGGATTCATTTCCACCATTGACGGGGACTTGCCAAATTTCCGGATTATCCTGACGAGTTTTTGCGTAGTAGAGGGTCTGCCCGTCCCGCGATTCGTAAGCTGAGAAGCCACCGAGCTGGGTGACTTGCATGGGCTGGCCGCCTGCAACAGATATTTTCCATACCTGATTTTCTTCCATGCGGCTGGACCGGTTGGACGCGAAATAAATCCACTTTCCATCACGCGACCAGCTGGGAACCGAATTGTTCCACTGGTCATCCACCAGCGGACGGACCGGGCCGCCTTCCGCGGAAACGATGTAAATGCCGGCTTCACCGTACCTGCCGTCGGAATCGAAGGCAATCCAACGGCTGTCCGGAGACCAACGCGGGGTGCCAGCTTTTCCCATGTGAGTGAGTTTTTGAGGAGAAGAGCCGTCCAGATTGCTCACCCAGATCTGCGGGGAATCGTTGGGGCCGGCCATGAAAACGAGTTTCTTGCCGTCGGGCGAGGGTTGTGGACCCGCGATAGCTTCCGAGTTGGAGGTGACGCGCGTGCTGGCACCCGGCTGGGCCGCGTGAGGGACATCGAGGCGCCAGATACTGGGCGCGCTTTCAGTAGACTCCGCGAGGCGCAGGCTGGCTTCCTGCGTTGCGGCGGATCTGACCTCGGAATCTCTTGTTTCCAGCAAGAATCTCAAACCAAAGAGACCCAACACAAGTGAGGCCGCCACAGCGACCCACAGATTGGCCAGGGTCCGGCGCTTCACGGGAGCGGTACTTTCCCATTCATCGCCCAGCAGGGAGCCCTTCCATAGGGGGTCTTCGATCGGGGGATGTGGAGTAACAATCTGAATGGGCCGAGCTTCCGGCTCTTCCATTCTGGCTATCAAGCGATAACCACGACGGGGAAGAGTCTCGATATAACGAGGATCGTCGGCCGAATCGCTGAGGGCTTCCCGCAGTTTATTCACCGCGGCGTTCAATCCATGGCTGAAGTCCACGAAGGTGTCCTCAGACCAGATTCTTTTTCGCAACTGATCGCGGGTGATGAGCTCGCCCGGGCGTTCGAGAAGAGTGGCAAGAATTTCAAAGGGTTGGCCCCCCAATTTGATGCGCACCCCGCTCTTCCAAAGCTCACGGGTAGTCAGGTCCACCATAAAAGGACCGAATTTGACCCGCATTTTGACCAGGTCACTCATCGAGGACGCAATTCTATCAAATGAATAGACGAAACCAGCCCGCAATAAGTTTCCGAGGTCACGGTAAATCTTTTTACTTCAGCAGATTGCACGATGACTGAAAATTGACTGGAAAGCGACGCGCTGGGCATTGAGGTAGCACCCCTCTCAGCCGCATTCTGACGCACCTGCGGGCCGAATGGTTCGCGGGAATTTCGCGGCGCGAGGGTCATCATGAGGACCATTCCAGTTTCCAGGCAAACGATCGGACGAATCATCATTCTGTGCCTCGTGTTGGTTGTGTCGTTCAGTTCCATGGCGCTCGGACAGCAATTTCTCAGTCGAGACACCCAAGTGGAGGGGAATTGTCTGCCCCAGGTGAGCGAAAGGGTGTCAGCGGACGGCGGAAATGCTTGTGATCACCAGGCGATTACGGAGTTGGCGCGCACGGGACATGCTTTCGCGGAAAATCAGATGGGCATCGAGTCGGCGCTGGTGCTGGGCCCACAGCGCACGATCAAGGATGCCCGCAAATGGTTTGGAAAGGCCGCTGCAAAGGGGTACGCGCCGGCGCAAGTCAATCTGGCGGTGCTGTATCTGAATGGCTGGGGGGCGCCGCAAAATTATGGCGCCGCCCTTTATTGGCTGAAGTCCGCCGCGGACCAGGGAAATGCGCGGGCGCACACCAATCTGGGCATCCTGTACCTGAAGGGCTGGGGAGTGCGGCGAGACTACGATGAGGCCCTGAAACATTTTCGGTATGCCGCGGAGCAAGGCGAAACCGGAGCGATGGTTGACCTGGGATTTATGAGCGATGGGGGCTTGGGGACGGCGAAGGATCCCGCGGCCGCCGCGGAATGGTATCGCCAGGCGGCGGAGCGAGGCGATCCTTTGGGGCAAAACAATCTGGCGGACATGTATCTGCGCGGGGAAGGCGTGGCGCAGAGCGATGCGCTGGCACTGACTTGGTTCGAAAAAGCCGCCGCTCAGGGGAATACGGGCGCGCGGATCAAGTTGGGTTATTTGTATGCCAGTGGCCGCGCGGGACGCCAGGATGCCGAGACCGCGTACGCGTGGATTTTAGCCGCGGTTTTGGCTGGCGATGCTCGAGGGCAGGAATATCTGGCGCCGCTCGAGAAGGAGTTGAGCGCGGAGCAACTGGCTCACGCAAAGGAAAAAGCCAGTGCGCTCAAAGCCGCGGAAGCACGCACGATCCCGGAGTTGGCCTTCCTGCGCTAGACGGGAGCGAGAGAACTTTAAACCTAAAATCCAGATTCTGACGTTCTGGCTGGCTACTCCGCTTGACGAATGATGAGCCGGGAGGAAGCGCAAGAACGCGCTACAAAAACGGTTGACGATAAAACGGGCAGCCCGGACAATCGTAGGGACGGTAGAGCCGTTTCTTTTCATCGTCGCGCGTCCAGAAAGAGCTTTCCTCCATGGGATTCAGGCAAAGGATTTTGGCACCTTGGTATTCGTTTGTGGGTGGACTTGTGTTTATTGCGGCAGGGCTTCTGTCCCCTGCGTTGCATTCGCATGCTAAGCAAGCCCAAGTGGAAGCCAAGGCGGCGGGGCAGGCGTCGAAGCCGGCCTCACCCGCAGCACTGCGGCTGAACACCCTGGGTGTGGCGTATATGAATCAGGGCAAATCCGCCGACGCTCAGAAATATTTCGAGCAGGCGCTGGCGGTGGAGCCCGAATTCGCGCAGGCTCGTTTGAATCTGGGCATTGCGCTCCTGGCGCAACAAAAGCTCGATCATGCTCGCGCTTCCCTGGAAGGCGCCACCAGCCAACTCCCCAAGGATCCCTTTGCCTGGTACAACCTGGGGCTGGCCTACAAAGATTCCGCGGAACCAGAGAAGGCTGTGGCCGCGTTCCAGCACGTCGAAAAGATCGCGCCGGATGAGCCGGACGCATACTACTTCGAGGGCTTCCTACTATCCCAGCTGCAGAAATACGACACTGCAATCGCAGCGTTCCAGAAAGCGCTGGCGATTGCCCCGTATCATGCTTCCGCGCAATTCGGACTTGCGCGCGCCTACCAGCGCAAGGGTGATTCCCAAGCCGCGCGCGAAGGAATGAAACACTTTCAGAAACTGACATCGGAGCACCTGGGGGCGCCGTTCGGGGCGGGTTACGGCGACCAAGGGAAATATTCGCTCGCGGAATTCGTTCACGGCGAAGGGAGCACCGCGCCCGCGGAAATTCCGGTGCGCTATACGCCGGCACCGCTCGGCGATCTTGCCGGTGCCGCCATGTCAGAGCGCTCGATGAGCGGCAGCAACGGCGTTTGTGTCTTCGATTACGACGGTGACGGCAAGCCCGACCTGTTTTTCGTGGCCGCCGGAGAAGGGAAAAGTCACCTGCTGCGCAATCAAGGCAGCGGAAAATTCGAAGACGCCACGGCGAAAGCGGGCTTGGCGGGGGTTGGGGCTGGATTCGGCTGCGCGACGGGCGATTTTGACAGCGACGGTTCGGCGGACCTGGCGGTTTGCGAAGTCGATGGCATGCGCCTGTTCCGCAACGAGGGCGGCGGAAAATTCGCCGATGTTACCGACAAGGTTGGTATTCGCCGCGAAAAAGGCTGCGTCAGCGTGACGTTCGTGGACTACGACCATGATGGCGATCTGGATCTGTATCTCACGATGTCCGCGGAGGCTTCGGGCGGCGAGAAGCGAAAAAATAAGTTGTGGAGGAATAACGGGAATTCCACCTTCACGGATGTTTCCGAAGAGTCCGGTTTGGGCATGGATGCCACCGGGGCGGACGTGGCGATCACCGACTTTAATAATGATCGCGCCGTCGATTTTGTCCTGACGGGGGGAGCGGATGGCGCGGCCATTTATCTGAATCCGCGCGAAGGAAAATTTACGGCCTTGCCGGGCATCGATTTGGCAAAGGAAAAGCTCCCCCCCGCGGTGGGCGTCAGCGTCTTTGATTTCGACAAGGATGGCTGGATGGACCTGGTGCTCACGCACGCGGGTGCGCCGGGAATCAGTTTGTGGCGCAACGTGCAAGGCAAGAAATTGGAACGTGTGCCATTGCCGGATTTCGGTTGGAAACAGGGTTGGGGCGTGACCTGGCTTGATTACGATAACGACGGCTGGCTGGACTTGGTGGCCGTCGGCGAAGGCGCGAATGGCGACGAGATTCGCCTGTTGCGCAATCTTGGCGACGCTGGTTGGGAGGACGTCACGAAAAAAGTGCAGCTCAATGCGGTGAAGCTGAGTGAACCGCGAGCGCTGGCGGTGGCGGACCTGAAAGGCGATGGCAGCCCGGACCTGGTGGTGACGCAAGCTGCCGGCCCGCCATTGGCGCTTGAAAATGCGGGCGCGAATCGCAACCACTGGATGCACATCGACCTGAAAGCGCTGAACGACAATAAGAGCGGCATCGGCACCAAAATAGAGGTTTATGCCGGCGCGCTGTACCAGAAATTTGAAATTGCGGGCTCGTCCGGATACCTCAGCCGGAATTCGGGAGCGCTCCTGGTGGGCCTGGGATCGGAAAAAATCACCGACGCGGTTCGGCTGCTTTGGCCTACGGGCGTGCCGCAGGACGAGGTGGACCTGGCCGCAAACAAAGCGCATAGCGTCGCGGAACTAGATCGCCGCGGAAGTTCCTGCCCGATCCTGTTTTCCTGGAACGGCAAGGAATATGAATTTATCGCGGACATGATTGGATCCGGCGTCGTGGGCCACTGGATCGCGCCAGGCGAGCGCGACGTGCCGGACCCAGATGAGTATCTGAAGGTGCCCGCAAAAAGTGTTCGCGCGAAAAACGGATTGCTGAGCTTCCGCTTTCTGGAACCGATGGAAGAGACGGTTTATCTTGACCAGGTCAAGCTGCTGGCGATCGACCACCCCGCCAATGTGGAAGTCAACCCGAACGAGCGATTCGTCAGCAATCCGCCATTTCCGGAATTCCGCGTGATTGCCACGCAGAATGCGCGCGTGCCCGCGGGCGCGTGGGATGACCGCGGCCACAACGTGTTGCCGCTGCTGGCCAGGCACGACCGGAAGTACGTGACGGATTTTGAAGGCTTGCCATTCACGGGCTTCGCGAAACTGCACTGGATTGAGCTCGATCTTGGCGCGTGGGACGCCGCGAAACCCCTGCGGCTACTGCTGGATGGCTATACGGACTACTTCACTGCAACGTCGATGTACGCGGCCGACCAGGCGGGAATCAAAGTGATTGCGCCTTACGTGGAAGCTCAGGATGCGCAGGGCAAATGGGCGCGGGTGGTCGAGGATATGGGTTTTCCTGCGGGCCTCGAGCGCACCATGGTGACCGACCTGACGGGGAAAATACCCGCGGGAACGCGGCGGATTCGCATCGTCAATAACCTGAAGATTTATTGGGACGCGGTGCGCATCGACCAGACGCCGGAGATCAAAGATGTGCGCGTCAGCCAGGTGCCATTGGCCACAGCGGAACTGGCATTTCTGGGTTATCCGCAGGAAATCCGCCTGCATCCCGCCAGCGACACGGTGTATTCCTACACGCACCGCAGCTCTACCGGCCCGTATGCGCACGCGGCGGGAAACTACACGCGCTATGGCGACGTGAAGAAATTGTTGAGCGGGGTAGACGACGAGTTCAGCGTGTTCAGTTCCGGAGAAGGCGTGAAGCTGGAATTTGATCCCGCGGGGCTTGCGCCCGTTCCCGCCGGCTGGGTGAGGGATTATTTCTTTTATGCGAATGGATTTGAGAAGGACATGGATTTTTATGCCGCGTACGCCTTCACCGTGGAACCGCTGCCCCGGCACGGCATGATTGCTTATCCCTATCCGGATGATAAGGCTTATCCCCTGGACGCCGACCATCTCGGTTACGAGTTCGAATACAACACGCGCCCGCGTTCGGATCGCATGCCAGACAATTTGCGTTACGAATATCCCGCGCTAAAGTGAGGAACCCTCCATGCGCCGAAGCGGCGCCTCAACCATTCGCGACGTCGCCCGGGAGAGCGGCTACTCAGCGTCCACAGTTTCGATCGTTCTGAACAACGCGCCGCTGGCGCGGTACATTCCGGCGGAGACCAAGGAACGAATCCATGTCGCCGCGCGGCATCTGGGCTATCGTCCCAATCCGCTGGCACGCTCGCTGCGCAGCCAGCGCTCCAATATCGTAGGCGTGATGGTGTTCGACATCATGGATCCGTTTTGCACGCCGATCCTGCGTGGTCTGGAAAATGCGCTGTACCAGGCGAACTATCTTTCACTGCTGGCGGACGCGCACAACGAACCGCATCGATTCGAACGTTACCTGGAAATGCTGCTGGACCGGCGCGTGGAAGCGCTGATCGTCATCGCCAACTGGCTGGTGACGGACATCAAGGTGCTTGCGGATTTGACGGAGCGGCAGGTGCCCACGGTGATCGCCGGGCGAGCTTTTGAGATCGACAGCGTCAGCACGGTTTCGGTGGACAACGAAGGCGGAGCCTGCCTCGCGCTCGAGCATCTCTACCAGCTTGGGCATCGAGAGATTGCCTTCCTGCGCGGGCCGAAGACATTGGCCAGCAGTGGGCAGCGCTGGAAGGGCATTCGCAATTTCGCGCAATCCGCGGGATTGCGGCTCGACGCCAAGCGCACGGCGGAATTGCCTGAATCGCTGGACCCCAATTCCAGCTTTGATGCCGGCGCGCAATTGACGACGGAATTGCTGCGCCAGGGAAAACCGTTCACCGCGCTGATGGCTTACGACGACGTGACCGCGCTCGGCGCATTGCGCGCGCTGAAAAAGAAAGGTGTGCGCGTTCCCGAGGATTGCTCGGTGATCGGCTTCGACGATGTTGCGCAGGCCAACCTTTCGGTTCCCTCGCTGACCACAGTGCGACAGCCGATGGAAGCCATGGGGTCGATGAGCGTAGGCATCATTCTCGACGCCATCAAGGCCGTCAGCCAGAAGCGGGATGTTCCGGTGGCGCGCCGCAAGATTCCCGCGGAGCTGGTAGTTCGCGAATCCACGCGCGCCCTGAAATAGCGCTGCCGCCGGCTCACGCACCGACGCTTATCCATTCCTTCTTCTGAGCACTCTCCGCGATCGCTTCGCATAGCACAAGTTCGTCGTGTCCGGTCTCGAAAGTGGGAAACGGGCGCGACGCGCGCAGAGCGCCTGCAGCGAGGTAGCCGTAGAAATCCTTGAAGAGTTGCACGAAAGTGTCCGGGTAGCCTTCGGGATGCCCGCCTGGATAGGCCGCATAACCGCGCGACTCCGCCGTCTGCAGCGCGGGATCTTTGGGAAGCACTTCGCAGGCCCGGTCACGCCTGCCAATCCACAAAGTGTTCGGCGATTCCGAATCGAACGCCAGCGAGCCCTCCGAGCCATCAATTTCAAACCACAGTCGCGCTTTGCGCCCGGCGCTCACTTGCGAAACGGTCATCACGCCGCGCGTTTCATTTTCGAAGTGCAGCAACACGGAAGCGTAATCGTCCGTGGAGATCATCACCTCCTCAGTCTGCGCGTCCGCTGCTTTCTGAAAAGTTTCCACGCGGCCCTTGGGACGACGGCGGGTTGGCAGAACCGTGGCCAGGTCCGCGCACAGTTCCGCGACCTTGCTTCCCGTAAGCCACATGACCAGGTCCAGCCAGTGCGTGCCGATGTCAGAGACGGCACGCAAGTCGCCGCCCAATTTTGCTTCCAGACGCCAGTTCCAATCCGTGGGGAAGAGCAGCCAGTCCTGAAGAAAACTTCCATGCACAAGCTTTACCTGGCCGATTGCGCCCTTACGGATGAGCGCGCGGGCTTCCTGACAAAGCGGGTAATAGCGCAAGTTGTATGCCACGCCACCCACCAGTCCTGTTTCCTTGAGGAGAGAAACGAGCGCCGCCGACTCGCGCGAATCCAGCGCCAGGGGCTTCTCGCAGAGAACATGCTTCCCCGCGCGCAGCAGTTGACTGGCTTCCTGGAAGTGCAGATGATTCGGCGTGCAGAGATGCACCACTTGTACCGAATTATCGGCGGCCAATTCTTCCAGAGAATTGTACGAACGTGGCAGACGCAGCGATTCGCTGGCTGCTTTGGACCGCTCCGGCGTGCTGCCGAGCACGCCGCGCACGGAAATACCGAGCCGCCAAAGAGCTTCGAGGTGAGCGCGCCCGACAAATCCCAAGCCGACAATCGCCGCGTTTGGATACATGTAAGCTCCCCTCATTATCCCCTGCGAACCAAACGTATTTTAGCCCGAAGCCGCCTGTCCGCGGAATCTTGCAGGCTACCTCGGTGGATATTCTCCAGTGAGCGGACGCTGTGCCCTGAGGACGATCGTGTGCGTCATTTCTAAAGAGCGGAAGAAACCGCGACTGGTTAGAACGGCAGTCCTGGGCGAATCGGCTTTGCCAACTATTTGCTGGTTGGGCGAAACGCTTCGATTGGATCGAGGTAGCTATGTCCCCAGAGGGCTTCCGGCGTCAGCGAGCCCGCCACAAATTTCTTGATATCCGGCAGTGTGGCCCCGGCGATTCCGCCATCCGCGGCGTCGAAGATGACCACGACGCCGTCCGGAGGTTGCGTTACCGCGGCCGATTCCTTCAACGCTGTCCCAAATAATTCCAGTGCGTAGGCAAGGCGCGCCGCCGGGCCAGATTCCTTGAGATTTTGCGACACAGGCTGGACGGTGTAGATCTTCACGGTCTTGCCCTTTAATTGCGCCCAGTCGCCGGGGAAGCCGCCAATCTCCTCCCGTTCGAGCCGGAATCCCGGGAATTTTTGTTCCGCGCCGAGATTGGCCTGGGGCATCTTAGCGACGATGAGTTCGGGCAGAAGCACGGCGCTCGCGCGAACGTAGCCGCGCGAATCGCCCGAGATCGCAATATGAATCCAGCCGGGCTCGAGGTCCAAAAATTCAAATTCGTCATTGGCCGCGGCCTGGAAAAGAGAATGGGATTCTTCCGAGGCCTTCGAATAGATGGGGGTGCCGGAGTTCTTGACGGTCACCAGGTTCTGCGGGTGCGCCTGATTGTGCTTGATGTCCTTCAGGTTTTGCAGTTCGGTGGTGAGTTGCTGGACGCGCCGCTCTTCCAGGACGCGCTGATTGCGCAGAGCAGCAACCTCATCCGGCGATTTTGCCTCCGGGGGAGGAGGTGAAGAAATGGCGGCGCCGGGGACGCCAGACAAATTGAGTTTCGGTAAAGGAGCCTGAACGTTGGACTGTAAGGTGGCAGGCGGATCGACGGGCTTACCGGTCAGCTTTTCCTGCAGGCGATCCAGGAGGTCGAGTTCGAGCCGTCCATTGGAAGGGAGAACTTCATAGCCGGATTTGGCAACGTCTTTGTCCGCATACCACGCGGTAATTTTCGCGGAAAGGCGAACGATGGTGACGCCGTTGTCTCCGGGAACCATGTCGATCGAAAATTGGTAGAAGCCCCGCTCGTAACGGTCGAGCGGCTTCTGAGCCGGGGCGACGAATCCATCCAGGATAGGCAGCTTCTGCCCGGAAGAGGCTTGAAGTTCTTTCAAGGCCTGTTCGATCTGTGTCTTGGGCTGCGGGTAACTTCGCGCGTAGGGAATAGCCTGGCCGCGGACAGCCATGGCGCTGACGGCCATGGCCATGACGCCAAAGAAGGGAAAACGCATTGCGTCAGCAAACCAATTCTTCACGGCAAGGGCTCCAATCGCTCGATGGGGAGCCAGCCCCGCTGTCCCTCAGGTGTTTCGATGCCCAGCCAATGCGGGGTCACAATCAGGATGACGACGTCCGTGTAGGCCGACAAAGTTTTCAGAATCGCGGCGGATTGAAATGGCGCCGCCTTCAGGTCGGCTCCGGGCGCTTTCACGCGGCGCTCCAGTTCGTGCCGAAGGGTAACGATCTCCTGCTCCATGTCCTTTGCGCTGGTCTGAGCATTGCCGAGCCGCGTGGTTTCTTCTTCCCGCTGCCGGGCGTAGCTTTTGCGCACGAGTTCGGCGCTGAGTTCACGGCGGCGCGCGTCCGCGGCTTCCATGGCCGCGGCTTGAAAAGAGTCCAGCGCGTCCTTGATCTCCTTCATTTCGCTTTTTTCCACGGAGCCGTCGGAAGAATGCACGGCCTTGTGCGCGGTCTCGAAGTACAGGGCGTCGATTTTGACGCGGGTGCGCTCCTGGTCGACGGGAATAATGACGTAGCGAACCGCGATGGTGCCCTGGTCGCCGCTTTCCAGAAAATGTCTGGGCGCGATGGCATTGGAGCGGATCTTGTAATAGACCTCACCCGCCCCTTGCCAGTGATCGAATAAGGGCGTGGATTCCACCGCTTCCGCGCCGGTCAGCGTAGGCTCCTTATCGAATATCAGGGTGCCGTGGATCATGTGGTCCTTCTGAATGGCGATGACGGCCTGCCGCACATCGGCGATGGGGGCGGTGAATTCACGCACCAGGCCTGGCGTGGTCAATTCTTTGGGTGGCGAAGCAAGCAGGGAAGAGGCCGCGGCGAAAAGCGAAAACACCAGCATGGGAAGCAGGCCGCGCGCATTCCCACCGGCTTCCGTTCTCACTTCTGACGGTCTCTGGCTAGGCATCATTCATGGCTCACAGACTTCTTTGTTAACGCGAAGTGCTTCCTTCTGTCAAATTTGTGGCCGGAGAAGGCAAGTGACCGTGGCGAGTACCAGAACTTGGCTGTGGAGAATTCCAAAGAAATTTATTGATTCACGCAAGAAAACTCTTGCATTCGCGTTTGGAGTCGCGGTAGCATCCGGCCCGGTTCAGGGGCTGGGAATTTCGCGGGACTCTTATGACGGAGAGGCCTGGCGAGGTTTTCGGTAAGCATGGTGGAGCAATTTGTATGACGATTCTCTTGCGCTTGGGGTAAGCCAAGAGGAACCTGCCTTGCTGGGTGTTTAAGTAGCGCACTCCCCTCAAAAAATAAAACTCGATTATGAGCCTAGTTGTCTGCTCAACGTAGTCGCTCCACGTTTAGAGGAGGCAGTATGGAACGGTCGTGTTCAAACGAAGTGGTGAGCGGGTTAACCCGCCTCGGCAAAGCATTTCTCTATGCCGTCGTGTTGCTTGCATTCGTCCTTATTGATTGTCATCCGGCGAAAGCGATTCCGGCGTTCGCGCGTAAGTATGGGATGCCTTGTTCTTCCTGTCACGAGGCTTGGCCAAAACTCAGTCCCTTCGGCCAGCAATTCAAGGACAACGGATATCAGATGGGGAATGACCGCGACGCCCCCATCTTCCAGCAAGCGGCGTACTGGCCCATCGCGCTGCGCATCACCCCGAATTGGCATTTTGAAACCGCCAATCACGTAATTGTGGACGGTGCGGATGGTTCGCAGAACACGGCCGTGGCGAACATCAAGACCAGCGGGTTTGATTATACCGGCATGGATATGCTGACCGCCGGAACCTTGGCGAAGAACTTCAGCTTTCTGCTGGTGCCCTCGTCGGATGAAACCGGCGCTTTCCACTTTGAGTCGGTCAATCTGCGATTCAGCAACATCCTGAATTCCAGCTGGTTCAACATCAAAGTCGGAAAGTTTGAGCTGGATAACTTGCAGTCAGAAAAACGCATCCTTACTCTTTCGAGCAACGGCGGTTTCTATCAAAACTACCATTTCCAACCGTGGGTGGCTCCCGGCGTGCCGTCCGGACTGTATGTAACAGGAATCGGAGACAACCAACTCGGTGTGGAATGGATGGGGCACTCCAAGGATGACCGCACTCGCCTCTCAGCTTCCCTGCTGCAAGGCACGGACGGCAATCCAGATTTTCAATCCGGAGTCGGCGGAGCCGCAGGTAAAGCCTACGAAGGATTCTTCGCAGCTAGCCAGGCGTTTGAAGCCGGAAGTCTGGGCTTGCAACGCGTGGGCGGTTTTGCGTACCTTGGCCGAGCCTCGACTTTTCCTCAATACTCGAGCCTCGGTACTCCCGTCAATGGAACCGGAATCGGCAACGAACCTTACTACCGCGTGGGATTGATCGGCATGTGGTACCTGAAGAAGCTGGACGTGACTACCATGTACTTCTACGGTCACGACAGCATCTATCTCGGCACCAATACTCCCGCGAATCTGGGCAGCGCAGGCTTGCCAACGGGCGCGCATGCCCCATCCTGGAATGGCGGACTGTTTGAGACGCACTACACCTACAGTCCCCAGCTGATCTTCGTCAATCGCTACGAACTGATCCGCATGTCGCAACAGGCACTGGACTCCAACCCCGGCGACACCGGCAACTTGGATGCCCTGACTTTTGGCATCCGCTACTACCCGTTCATCAGCAGCCGGGCCGGCTTCGCCTTCCACAATGAGTACTCCATCGTGTGGCAGAAGAACATCCAGGTGTCGCCCACGACCGGATTGCCGATTGGGCTGACCAGCAGCAGCCTGATGTTTGGCTTTGACTTCGCGTTCTAAGGGAGAATGACGATGCTGACCATCAAGAAAATTTGCTTGAACGTCGCCGTAGCGCTCATCCTTCCCGCCACGATTGCCGCCCAGTCCTCGGCGGATCAACCGCCCGCCGCCAAACCTTCCCCGCACATGGAATCACACATCGGAAATCTCACCGGCCATTCAGAGCCTGGAGCGGACCTGTTTTACCGCTACTGTTGGGGCTGCCACGGCGCCCGCGGCAATGGCGACGGAGAGAACGCGCCGTACGTGACGCCACAGCCGCGCAACTTCACGCTGGCCACATTCAAGTGCCGGTCCACTCCGACGGGCACGCTGCCGCTCGATAGCGACCTATACAACACTCTTATTCGCGGTTTCAATTTTACGAACATGCCTTCCTGGGCTGCCCTGACGGCTCAGCAACGTGCTGATCTGGTGGCCTTCATCAAAACTTTCTCCGCACGCTGGGTTACGGAAAAGCCGGGCGACCCCATCAAGATCCCGGCGGAACCCAAGCTGACCATAGAGAGCATCAAGCACGGCGGTGAATTGTTCCAGAAGCTGGAATGCTGGAAGTGCCATGGGCAGGAAGGCCGTGGCGATGGACCTTCGGCATCCACGCTAACCGACAGCAACGATCAACCCATCCGGCCCTACAACTTCACCTCTTCGAACCGGTCCAAGTGCGGCAGAACCAATTCAGACCTCTATCGCATCTTCATGACCGGCCTTGACGGCACGCCCATGCCTTCCTTCGCGGACGTAGTGAAACCGGAAGACGCGTGGGATCTGGTGCATTATCTGCGCACTCTGCAAGTAAACAATACCAGCCCCGAGCTGACTCTGTGGGAGGGCACGCCGGAGGGCAAGGCCATCGTAGCTGCCAAGCGTGTGCGGAATACCTATACTGGCTCCGGAGTGATTCCGTAGTTCCAGGATCCAAAAAAATTCAGGAGGAAGAAAAGTAATGCAAATCAAGCAGGTAGTGATCGCAGGACTGGCAGTGCTGGCTGCTTCGGCGGTGGCATACGCGGCGCCGGCTCCAGCGGGCGGCACCATCAGCGGCAAGGTGACCTACGAAGGGACACCGGCCAGGATGAAGCCGATCGATATGTCCAAGGAGCCGTCGTGCGCGAAAATGTACGCGACGCCTCAGTTGTCCGAAGCGGTGGTGACCGGTTCGGGCAACAGCCTGGAAAATGTGGTCGTGTATATTTCCGCGGGGGCGCCGGATGACGCAGCGCCCGCGACCGCGGCGGTCTTCACGCAGAAGGGCTGCCGCTACATTCCGCACCTGCTGGCGTTTCACGTCAACCAGGAGCTGAAGATTCAGAATGAGGACCAGACCTCGCACAACATCCATCCGCTGCCGAAGCTGAACCGGGAGTGGAACAAGTCGCAGCCGCCGGGAACCCCGCCGATCAGCGAGAAGTATGACAAGGCGGAAATCTTTCCGGTGAAGTGCAACGTCCATCCGTGGATGCACGGCACTTTCGCGGTGCTGAAGAATTCGCATTACGCGGTAACCGGAGATGGCGGGGGTTTTAGCCTGCCGAATCTGCCGCCCGGAAAATACACGGTCACGGCCTATCACGAGTCCTACGGGGAGCAGTCGCAGGAAGTCACCGTAGCCGGGTCGGAAACCAAGACCGTCAACTTTGTGTTCAAGGCCAAGCCCTATTAACAGGGCTTGGTCTTTTTTGTTTGCGGCCCTTGTTGTTCGACAGCAGTTCAATTTGCTGGGTTCGCCCGACAAGAAGGGCGGAGGCGAGGATCAATGGGGAAATTGTTAGCGATCGTGCTCGTTATTATTGCTGTGGCATCCGCTTACCCGATCGTGACGCACATGTTCGTGCCGCCGCCGGATATTTCGACGCACGGACACGCGATCGACGAGCAAATGTCGGAAACCATGCTCGAGGCAGGCATCTCGTTCGTGGCCGCCCAATTGGTTCTCGCCTTTTTCGTCTGGTCTTTTACAGGACGGAAGGCGGGCAGTCCGCTGAAAACCCTGCCGGGTGGCGCCCGGGGCATGGTCATTGCCGCGTTCGTGCTGGTGGGCACGGAAATTCTGGCACTCGGCGTGATGGGACAAAAGGCCTGGGCGAATGTGTACTTCACTCCGTCCAAGCCGGACGCCATCCAGATTCAGGCGCAGGCCGAGCAGTTTGCTTTCTTCTTCCGCTATCCCGGCGCGGATGGAAAGTTCGGCGGGATTCACCCCGACAAAATTGACGAGGGCAACCAGAATTACTTCGGACTGGACCCCGCGAATGAAGTGGAAGCCCGGGACGATATTGTGTCCGGCGAGCTGGTGGTGCCGGTGAACCGCGAAGTGCAGCTTTTGATGCACGCCAAGGACGTGGGCCATTCTTTTTATGTCCGCGAACTGCGCATACAACAGGATTTCGTGCCGGGGCTGGACCTTTCTGTTCACTTTACGGCGACGAAAATCGGCAAGTACGAAATTGTCTGCACGCAGTTGTGCGGATTGGGCCATTACAACATGAAGGCGTACCTGAACGTGAAGTCGCAAGCAGATTACGACCAGTGGTTGAAGGAACAGGCAGCACAGTAACACGGTAAATTCTCCGCGCCGCCGCGGGTAAACCGATTCGCGGGCAGCACGGCCGTTCTCGAGCGAGGTGATCAGATGGCTGAAGGTTCTGTTCAACAGGCTCACGTACACGCACCTCCGGAAGGGTTCATCCGGAAATACGTGTTCAGCCTGGACCATAAAGTAATCGGGAAACAGTACTATGCCCTGGCGCTGGTGGCGGTTTTCACGGGCATGATCTTGTCCTGGATCATGCGCATCCACATGGTGTGGCCAACGGCGAGTATCCCCGGGCTGGAACTTCTTTCCAAAGCGGGGGCACCAGGGGGAGTTCCCACGCCGGAATACTATCTCTCGCTGATGACCATGCACGGCACTCTGATGGTCTTCTTCGTGTTGACGAACGCGCCGTTCGCGGCCTTCGGCAATTATTTCCTGCCAATCCAGATTGGCGCCGAAGACATGGCCTTCCCGCGCTTCAATATGATGTCTTTCTGGACCACCTTTCTCGCCTGGGTCGTGCTGATGGCCGCGTTCTTCATCCCCGACGGGCCGCCGCTGTCCGGCTGGACCAGCTACGCTCCGCTGAGCGCGGTGGGCAAGGATGCGGGTCCGGGCATGCAGTACGGGATGAGCCTGTGGGGCATATCCATTGCGATCTTCTGTATAGCCTCGTTGCTCGGGGCGTTGAACTTTATAGCCACCACACTGGACCTGCGCGCCAAGGGTATGACGCTGATGCGCATGCCGCTCTGCACGTGGGCATGGTTCATCACTTCTTGCATCGCCTTGCTGGCGTTCGCGGTTTTGTTGCCGGCTTGCATCCTGCTGATCCTGGACCGTCACGCGGGAACTAGCTTCTACATTCCTGGTGGACTGGTAATCAGCGACCGCCTGCAACCGCATTCGGGCGGGTCACCGCTGTTATGGCAGCACCTGTTCTGGTTCTTTGGGCATCCGGAAGTGTATATCGCGATACTGCCGTCAATGGGCATCGTTTCGCACATTCTGGTCAACAGCATGCGCAAGCCGCTGCTCAGCTCGAAGGTGGTCATCTACTCGATGATGTCGATCGGTTTCCTCAGCTACATGGTCTGGGGACATCACATGTTCGTCAGCGGCATGAACCCCATGTCGGCGCTGGCGTTCTCCTTCCCGACGTTGACCATTACGATTCCTGCGACGGTGCTCACACTGATCTGGCTGGGCAGCCTGTATGGGTCGAACCTGCAGATCAATTCGGCTTCGCTGTTCGCGCTGGGATTCATTTCCATGTTCGTCGCGGGCGGCGTCAGCGGGTTCTTCCTGGCGCAGCCTTCGATTGATATCTACCTGCATGCCACGTACTTCGTAGTCGGCCACTTCCACATGGTGATGGGCGTCGCCTCTCTGTTCGGCGTATTTGCGGGAACGTACTTCTGGTTCCCGAAAATGACCGGACGGATGATGAGCGAGCCGTTGGGCAAGCTGCATTTCTGGGTTACGTTCATCGGCACGTACTGCATCTTCATGCCCTTCCACTACCTGGGGCTGATCGGCAACGTGCGCCGCTATCAATCCTTTGTCGATGACTACATGGCGCCGTACCTCGGCGTGCACAAGTTCATGACCGTGGCCGCGCTGATTACCGGCGCTGCCCAGTTCATCTTCCTCTACAACCTGATTTACAGCCGCTTTAAGGGCAAGCCCGCCCCGGAGAATCCGTGGAATGCGACCTCGCTGGAGTGGTCGATTCCGTCGCCACCGCCGTGGAACAATTTCGGCAACAAACACCCGATCGTGTATCACGATCCTCACCAGTATGGGGTGAAGGGGTCGAAGGGCGACTTCGTCATGCAGGACTCTCCCGAGCAGGTCGTACCCGCGAGTGGTGACTGACGCATCAGGGGGGCGCGGCGCGGGGTCCGCCATGTCTCTCGCGCCGCGAGAAGTTGCCAAGGATAGGAGATTATGTCTTCGACGATCGCATCAGTTGTGAATTCGCGGGCGAAACAGGATCGCAGCTCGAGCAGCGGCATCTGGGTGGGGATCTTTGCCATCACCATGAGCTTCGCGGCGTTCACCAGTGCGATGTTTGTCCGCGAAGGAACCGCCGATTGGGGCCATCTTGCGCTGCCATCGGTCCTCTATCTCAACACCGCAGTTCTTTTGCTTAGCAGCGGCTCGCTGGAACTGTCGCGGCGGTCCCTGGCGACGGTTTCCCTCGTCGAGGATGAGGGGTCGCGCAAGGCCAGCGGCTGGGCGCTGATCACGCTGGTGCTCGGATTAGCCTTCTGCGCCGGGCAATTTTATGCCTGGCAACAGTTGCGCGCCGAGGGCATCTACCTGGCCACGAATCCAAACAGCTCTTTCTTCTATCTGCTGACCTTCCTGCATGCCCTGCACGTGCTTGTGGGCATTCTCGCGCTGGTCTATCTCGCGGGACGACTGCTGGCCAGCCACACGACGTTTCGCCGGAGTCTCTTCGAGAACACCGCCATTTACTGGCATTTCATGGGAGTGCTGTGGGTCTATCTGCTTTTGCTGTGCCGCATGAAGCTGTAACCGGGAAGAAGGGGGAGGAACTGTGAGCGAGTCGGAAATGGCAGTGCACGGGCACGGCGCCCTGATGGAAGAATCGCCGTACGCAATCCCTTCGCGCAAGTTCACGATGTGGTTGTTCATTATCTCGGATGCGGTGACCTTCGGCGCGTTCCTGATGGCCTACGGGTACATCCGCGTGTCCACGCCAAACTGGGTTCGGCCATTTGAATCCAGCAGCGTGCTGAACGTGGCCATCATGACGTTTGTGCTGATCACCAGCAGTTTGACGATGCTGGGGGCCGGCGATGCTGCAAAGGCCGGCGACAAGGCCAAGGCTATGCGCTTTCTCTACGCCACCATGGGCCTCGGGGCGCTGTTTGCCATCCTGCATATTCGGGAATGGTTTGCGCTGTTTGCCCGCCACATCACCATTAGTTCCGGGCTTTTCGGCCAGACCTTTTTTACCATTACGGGGCTACATCTGCTCCACGTGATCAGCGGCGTGATCGCCATCCTGGTGGTGAGCACGAAGTACTCGAGTGGCAAGCTGACGCCCAGCCACGTGGAAACCACCGGACTGTACTGGCACTTCGTCGATCTGGTCTGGATGTTTGTCGTGCCCCTGGTTTACCTGACCAATATCGTCCACTAAGCTTTGAACGGCACAAGGAGAGAAAATGAGCGCAGCTTCTGCTTCCGGTAACGTGATTCGCAAATACCTCCCGGTGTATTTCGTTCTGCTCGGAATCTTTCTGGTGGAATTGTTCCTGTCCTTCCGGATCGCCAATACCTCGACGCTGGTGATCATCCTTTTGCTGCTGGCGATTTGCAGCGCGGCGCTGGGTTTGATGTATTTCATGCACCTGGCCGATGAACGCCGCGGGTTGCTGCTGACACTTATTCCGGTGACCATCTTTGTGCTGCTAATGATGAACATGTGGTGGTCCGATGGCGTCCGCCTGTTGCACATGAGGCCGATAGGGCAGTAGGCTGTTCGCGGCGGATCGAAGCGCCGGGTCGAAAGGGAGTGACCGAATGGGGAATATAGCACGCCGCGCTGTTCGTTGGGCGGCCTTGGGCGTTTCGCTGGTCGCTCCTGCGTTGACTATGGCGCAGAATTGCGCGCTTTGCTACACCCAGGCGGCGGGCTCAGGTTCCCGGATGATTGCCGCGCTGCGCAGCGGCATCCTCATTCTGGCGATTCCACCGACGCTGATCTGCGTGGGAATTACCTGGATGGCGTATAAGAAGCGCAATCAGTTCAACGACGATCCCTACAACGAACCTGCCGATTCCGATGCCGACAGCTAAGAGGAAAGCACAGCCTGCGGGGGATTATTCTCCCGGTGAACGCTGGGAGTCGTTGCTATCTGTTTCCTCTCGTTGACTTGTCACGCGGCGCCCCATAGCATACGGCTCGATGCAGAAGACGCCCCGTAGATATGAGCTGCCGCATCCCGCACCGGTGGACGCGCTCACGCATGCGCGTTTCGCGGGGATTGCCACGTTCATGCGCCTGCCGCACATTACCCAGCCGGAAGAGCTCGAGGTCGCCCTGTTGGGGATTCCGTTTGACGGCGGCACCACTTACCGGCCAGGCCCCCGATTCGGTCCCCGCCACGTCCGCCAGCAGTCCGCGATGATCCGTCCCTGGAATCCGGTGATGAAGGTGAATCCGTTCGCGAAATATCGGATTGCGGATTATGGCGATTTCTCCGTGAACCCTCTCTCGATTGAGGATACCTTCCGGCGCGTCGAAGAACAGATGCAACCTTTGCTGAGCGCCGGGACACGCTGCGTTTCAGTGGGCGGGGATCACTCACTCAGCCTGCCGTTGCTGCGGGCCATCGCGAAAAAGCTCGGTCCCGTGGCCCTGATTCAGTTCGACGCGCACAACGACCTTTGGGACGAATATTTCGGCAGTAAATATTCGCACGGCACTCCTTTTCGCCGTGCGATCGAGGAGGGCTTGATCCGCCCCGGCAGTTTCCTGCAAGTGGGCCTGCGCGGGCAGGTGTACAGCGAACACGATTTTGATTTTGCGCGTAAGCATAAGGTGAGGATGATCACCGCCGAGGAATACCACGCCGGTGGGTTGGCATTGTTTCGCAAGCAACTGGCGGCATTTCGCGACAAGCCGGTGTATGTCACGCTGGATATCGACTGCGTCGATCCCGCTCATGCTCCCGGCACGGGGACGCCGCAGGTCGGTGGATTCACCAGCGTGCAGATTCTGGAACTGGTTCGGCACTCTGCGGACTTCAGATCGTCGGCTGCGATTTGGTGGAAGTTTCCCCGCCCTTTGACACCGGCGAAATCACTTCGCTGCTGGCTGCCAATCTCCTCTATGAATTGCTCTGCGTGCTCTGAATGCCTACCCTCGCGCGCAAATTCAAGCCTATGCGAACTATTTCGCGCTGGGCTTCGGCACAATCGATCGGCACGGGCTGGGTCGTGCTGATGGACGACTGGCTGGGACGCGGCGGCCCGCTTGGCGCCATGTTGGGACTCGCGATTGGCGGAATCCTGCTGCTGCCGGTGGGCTATCATCTACGGGCAGTGGGTCGGCGATTGCCAGATGCGTCGGGCGAAGCGGCGTACACCGCCCAGGTATTTCCACCGCTTGTCCGGCTACCTGACCGGCCTGGGATCATGCTGCTGGCGTATTTTATTGTGTGCCCGTGGGAGGCAGTGGCCGTCGGCAAAATCGCAGCCTACATCTTCCCCAGTCTGGACACCTTGAAACTTTATAGCGTCGCGGGCCAGCCTACTTCTTCCCCGGCTGCTGCTCGGCGCTGGGGTCACGGTTTTCCTGGCGTGGCTGAATTACCGGGGCATCCGCGCCAGCGCGACATTTCAAAACTGGGCGACCTCCGCGGTCCTGGGGGTGTTCCTGCTTCTGGTGGTGGTGAGTGGACACGGTGGGGCTCCGGTTCCATTTCCAGCCGTATTTCAGCCATGCACCGCTGGTTTCCATTCTCCTCGCACTGCAGATCGTGCCCTACTTCGTTACCGGGTTCGAATCCGTGCCTAAAGCTGCCGAAGAATCTCATCCAGGATTTCCCCCAGGGGATTTTTTCAAGGCCATTGCCCTGGCGCTGCTCGTAGGCGCGGGATTTTACGTTCTGGCGGTCGGAGCCGTTTCCTACATCGCACCGTGGCAAAGCCTGCTTGGCAAGCGCTTCGCCACGGCCATCGCTTTCGAGGAGGGCACACACACGGCGTGGGTGGCGCGATTGATTCTGGGAATTTCGCTGGTCGCGCTGCTGCAGGTGTACAACGGCAATTTCGTGGCGTCCACGCGGTTGTTGTTTGCCTTCGGGCGGCGGCGCACCATCCCCGGCGTGTTTGCTGTGGTCCACGTCGAGCACCTGACTCCGACGGTGGCGATTCTGGGAGTGGCTGCAGCAACGCTGGTCGGCCTGCTGGCGGGAGACGCGCTGCTTGTGCCGGTCACAGAGGTAGGCTCGATGGCCTCCGCGTTTGGATGGCTGGCCACCTGCGTATCCTTTTATATAGTGGAAAAGGGGGTGCGGCTCCGGGCGGTCGCGGCGGTGGGCATGGCCGTGTCCCTGCTGCTGGTCCTGATGAAATGGATACCAGTCGTGCCGGGCCATTTTTCCCTCGCGGAATGGGTTTCTCTTGGCGCATGGCTTGTCCTTGGTTTGCTGCTTCACCGGCGCTCGCGGGCGGTGTGATGCGCGTCATCATGTATACTTTCAGGAGCTTGGCACACACTGAGGAATGATTCCCTACCTTCATCTGGGGCCCCTGACGATTCCCACATTCGGTTTGATGGTCGCCTTGTCGTTGATTGTCTCAGCGTACATTCTGCAGGCAGACTTCGACCGGCGCGACATCGAGGCGGATGCGTTTCTGATGATTACAGTTGCCGGGCTGACGGGTATTCTAGGCGCGAAGCTCTATCACCTGCTCGAAGATCCCGCCGTATTCTTTGCCGATCCCTGGCCGCTGCTATTCAGTCGCTACGGCTTCGCTTGGTTCGGAGGATTTCTTGGCGGGTTTGGAGCGATGCTGGTGTTGGGCCGGCGCGCCAAGCTGCCGCTGCTGCAATTTCTGGATGCCTGTTCACCGGCGGCCGCGTTCGGGTATGGTATCGGGCGCATCGGCTGTTTCCTATCCGGCGATGGCGACTATGGAAAACCTACTTCGCTGCCCTGGGGCATGAGCTTTCCGAACGGTGTTGTGCCAACGATGGAACGCGTGCATCCCGCGCCGCTTTACGAACTCATCTTGTGGTGCGCGATCGGCGCGTTTCTGTGGCACATGGGCACGAAAGCCGTCAAGGGTCCCAAGGCCAAAGGCGAAATTTTCTGCAACTATCTGATCCTCACGGGCCTTGCGCGTTTCTCTGGTGGAAATCATCCGCATCAACCCGCCTTGGATACTCGGCATGTCCAATGCGCAAGTGGCCAGCCTGGCGTCCATGCTTGCCGGCGCGGTGCTTCTTTGGCGTATTAAAAGCCAATACCACACGCTGAAGAAAGAACATCGCATCGTTGAGCACATTTCTTTGCATGGCGATGTGCTTCAGCCGGAGTATCATCGCCCGACTCCCGAATGTCCGCATCCCGAACGGTGGCACATGTATGACTCGATGAGCGCGGAAGTGGAAGTACTGGATTTTCTGAAGGCGCTGGTGATCACGCTCAAGCCCGAACTGGTAGTCGAAACCGGCACGTTTTCCGGCCTAAGCACGCTGCGCATCGCCGAGGGCTTGAAGCAGAACGGCGTTGGCCGCGTGGTGACCTGCGAGTGGGACAAGAAAGTGTACGACGCCGCGAAGAAACGTTTCGCGAATCCGGGCTGGGACAATGGATAGACGCGCGCAATGAATCCAGCCTGGAAATGAAGGTCGACGGCCGCATCGACATGCTCTTCTGCGACAGCGATCCCGAACTAAGGGAGCAGGAAGTCCGCCATTTCCTGCCGCAGATGAATCCTTACGGCCTCATTCTGATTCATGACGCGAGTTCGCACATGAAGAGCGTGCGCGAAGGCGCCTTGCGGCTCGAAGCGGAAGGGCTCATCTCCGTGTTGCTTCTGCCCACCCCGCGCGGACTGGTGCTAGCGCAAAAGCGCGAAGGGCGAGTGTGAGTCGTTTAGCAATAGCGTGTGACCTCAGGAAGGCCATCAAAGCCGGCATCGAAACTCAGAATCCGGTCAATTTCATGTTGCTCCATTACTGCAAAGTGCACGGCGTCTCGTGCCGAGAGGCGGGGATATCCGAGAACAAATTGTTTCGCGCGTTCCACGATTGCCTGATCAACCGGCAGCACTTGATCCACAATGGCGAGCAAGGCATCGAAAGCTGGCTGGATTGCGTCGCGGCGATTTATGGCGACGTACCGGTGCAGGATCTCCTGAAACACTTCGGCGTCGCGTGACCAATCGTTGGCGGTCTGTCACCAGCTTTTCCAACTATTCGTTGCGCGTCCGTCTTGCGCGCATGAGGCGCGCCGACGAAGATACATCGGGATATTCGAATCGATCAGAATCACGGACGCTCGCCGCTCCCGTAGCCCTGCTCGATTTCAGCCAGCATTCTCGTCGATATCGCTCGCGGGGAACTCGTGTTTTGCCGCTGTGCGGATGGCTTCGAGTTTCTTGCTCAGGCTCTCTGGAAGGTTCTCGCCGGCGTGCCAGGTCCAACGCCTGCCGGACCCATTCGGCGACGGACATGTGCCGCGAGCGCGCCGCGCGCTGGATTTCGCGGTATTCCGGGTCCTGGAGAATGACCTGCAGTCGCTTAGCCATAGATGAGTCTATCTTACTCATCATGATGAGTCAACGCTTACTCCAGCATCTGCCGCAGCACGTACTGCAGAATGCCGCCGTGGCGGTAGTACGAGACTTCCTCCGGCGTATCCACCCGAACCGCGCGGCGAAGGACTTTTCCTTTGCCGTCCGCGGACTTCGCGTGAACCGTGACTTCCTTGCGTCGGCGCCAGCGTGGCCACGCCTTCGATATCGAGAACACTTCGTGGCCGGTCAATCCAAGCGATTCGCGAGTCTCTCCCGGCTTGAATTCCAGCGGGAGCACGCCCATGCCCACCAGGTTGCTGCGATGAATGCGCTCGTAGCTTTCCGCAATGACCGCGCGCACGCCGAGCAGCAGCGTGCCCTTGGCGGCCCAGTCGCGCGAAGATCCGGAGCCGTACTCCTTGCCCGCGATCACCACCAGCGGCACGCCTTCTTCGCGGTATTGCATCGCGGCGTCGTAGATGATACATCTTTCTCGCCGTCGGGCAGATGCAGCGTCCAACCGCCTTCCGTGCCGGGCGCCAGCTGATTGCGCAAGCGGATGTTGGCAAACGTGCCGCGCATCATCACTTCATGATTGCCGCGACGCGCGCCGTAGGAGTTGAATTCGTGCGGCTTCACGCCATTCGCGATCAGATATTTTCCCGCCGGCGCAATCCGCCGTGATCGAGCCCGCCGGGGAAATGTGGTCGGTGGTGACGCTGTCGCCCAGCACCGCCAGCACGCGGGCGCCGTGAATATCCGCAGAGCGCGGCGGGATTCTCGGGCATGTTCTCGAAGAATGGCGGCAGCTTGATGTAGGTGGAGTTGGCATCCCACTTATACAGATCGCCTTCCGGCACCGGCATGGCTTTCCAGCGCGCATCGCCCTCGAACACTTCGCTGTACTCCTTGCGGTACTGCTCCGTGGTCACGGCGGCGCGCACGCGTGGCTTCCACTTCCTGCGGCGTCGGCCAGATGTCTCGCAAGTAGACTGGCTTGCCGTGCGGAATCCGTTCCCAAGGATTCGGTGGTCAGGTCCATGATCCATGCGCCCCGCCAGCGCGTAGGCCACGACCAGCGGCGGCGAAGCCAGATAATTCGCGCGCACCAGCGGATGCACGCGTCCTTCGAAATTGCGATTGCCGCTCAGCACCGCCACCGCGACCAGATTGTTTTCCTTGATCGCCGCGCTAATCGGCTCCGGCAGGGGGCCGCTGTTGCCGATGCACGTCGTGCAGCCATAGCCCACCAGATGGAACTTCAGTTTTTCGAGATAGGACATCAGGCCGGAAGCTTGCAAGTAATCGGTCACCACTTTCGAGCCCGGCGCCAGACTGGTCTTAACCCACGGCTTCACGTGCAAGCCCGCGCTCGACCGCTTTTTTCGCGAGCAGGCCCGCCCCCAGCATCAGCGACGGATTCGATGTGTTCGTGCAGCTGGTAATCGCCGCAATCACCACCGCGCCGCTTGAAAGCGCGGAACGAATCGCCATTATTTTTCACCGCAACTTCCTTGGCGGACGTGCCCTCCACTACTTTCGTGAACGACGACTTCGCGTTCTTCAGCGCAACGCGATCCTGCGGGCGCTTCGGACCAGCAACGGTTGGTTCGACGCTGCCCAAATCCAGTTCCAGCGTGTCGCTAAAAAGCGGTTCTGGCGTGGTGTCCGTGCGGAACAGCATCTGCTCCTTGCAATAAGCTTCCACGAGCGCGATCTGTTCGTGGCCGCGCGCGGTGAAATGCAAATACGCCAGCGTTTCATTATCCACGGGGAAGAAGCCCATGGTCGCGCCGTATTCGGGAGCCATGTTGGCGATGGTGGCGCGATCCGGCACGCTGAGGCTGGAGAGGCCGGAGCCATAGAACTCCACGAATTTTCCGACCACGCCCTTCTTGCGCAGCATTTCGGTGACGGTCAGGACCAGGTCGGTCGCCGTCGCTCCTTCGCTCAGCCGGCCGTGCAACTTGAAGCCCACCACTTCCGGCACCAGCATGGACAGCGGTTGGCCCAGCATCGCGGCCTCCGCTTCAATGCCGCCCACGCCCCAGCCGAACACGCCCAGAGAATTGACCATGGTGGTATGAGAATCCGTGCCCACCAGAGAATCCGGATAGGCTTCCAGCCGATTGCCGTTCGGCATGGCGCAGACCACGCGCGCCAGGTATTCGATGTTCACCTGATGGCAAATGCCGGTATCCGGTGGAACCACCTTGAAATTGCGGAAGGCATTTTGTCCCCAGCGCAGAAACTGGTAGCGCTCGACATTGCGCTGAAATTCCAATTCCGCGTTCAGTCCGAAGGAGTCACCCTTGCCGAAGCTGTCCACCTGCACGGAGTGGTCGATTACCAATTCGGCGGGGAAAAGCGGATTGATGCGCTTGGGATTGCCGCCCAGCTTGTGCATGGCTTCGCGCATGGTGGCCAGGTCGACCACAGCGGGAACGCCGGTAAAATCCTGCAACAGAACGCGCGCGGGCATGAACGCGGTTTCCCTTTGCGGGCCGTTCGGAGTCCAGTTTGCCAGGGCGCGAATGTCATCGGCATGGACGAAGCGGCCGTCTTCGCAGCGAAGCAGGTTTTCGAGGAGGATGCGAAGAGAGAAGGGAAGATTCGCGAGCGGGCCGAGGCCTTGATGTTCGAGTTTTTCAAGCCGGTAGATTTCAAAAGACTGCGCGCCAACGCTGAGCTTGTCTCGGGCATTGAAGGAGTTTGCTGCGGAAATAGGCATTCTCAACTTCCTTTCGGGGAATAAACGGACCTCTATAATAACCGAAATCGCGGGTTCAGGCGGAGGCGGCTATAATGAGGCATCGTGAAGATTGTCCTGATCTCGACATACGAATTGGGAAGGCAGCCTTTCGGCTTGGCCTCGCCGGCGGCCTGGCTGCGCAACCGCGGTCACGCAGTGACGTGCCTGGACCTTTCGCGCGAACCGTTGAACGAGCAGGCGCTGCGCGAAGCCGGCCTGATCGCGTTCTACGTCCCGATGCACACGGCCACGCGCCTGACGCTTGAACTGCTCCCACCCGTCCGTCGAGTCAATCCCGACGGCGCATTTCTGTGCGTACGGGTTGTACGCTCCGCTCTCTGCCGAAGTTTTCCGCGCGCAGGGAGTCGGTAGCCTGCTGGGCGGCGAGTTTGAGCAAGCTTTGGTCGATTTGGCTGAGCATCTCTCCGGACTTTCTGCGCTCCCGCAGATTCATCCGCTGGATTCGAATGTATCGCTCGCCCGGTTGCGTTTTCAGGTACCGGACCGCTCCGGGCTTCCGCCGCTGCGTTCTTACGCGCATCTTGTGCTTCCCTCGGGCGAGCACCGGGTGGTGGGATACACGGAAGCAAGCCGCGGCTGCAAGCATCTTTGCCGGCACTGCCCGATCGTTCCGGTGTACGAAGGCGTATTTCGCGTCGTGGATCGCGATGTGGTGCTGGCGGACATTCGCCAGCAGGTGGCCGCTGGCGCACAGCACATCACGTTTGGCGATCCCGATTTTTTCAATGGAGTGGGCCACGCGATTCCGTTGTTGGAGGCGCTGCACCGGGAGAATCCGGGGCTGACTTACGACGTAACGATCAAGGTCGAACATCTTCTGCAGAATGTGGAGTTGTTGGGCACGCTGCGCGCGACGGGCTGTTTGTTCATTGTGTCGGCGGTGGAATCGCTTGACGACAAGGTGCTGGAAAAGCTGGAGAAGAATCACACCCGTGCCGATTTTTTCCAAGTCGTCGAACAATGCAGGCGCGCCGGGATCACGCTTCAGCCGACCTTTGTTCCGTTTACACCGTGGACCACGTTCGAGCAGATGGTAGATCTGTTTGTGCAACTCCAGCTTCTGGACCTCGTGGAAGCTGTCTCGCCAATCCAACTGGCGATCCGGCTGCTCATCACCGCCGGTTCGCGCCTGCTGGACTTCGAGGACGTGCGGGGGATCGTGGGGCCGTTCGACGCCAAGGCCCTTGTGTATCCCTGGAGAAACGCGAGTCCGGCGGTCGACCAGTTGTGCGAGGAATTGCAAGATATCGTTGCGGCCAGCGAAAAACTGAAACGCACTCGCTCGGCAACATTTCAGGAAATGTGGCAGGCAGTGAGCCGGGCGGCGCACCGCCATGTCGAGGGGCACGCTCAACCCGTGTTGGCTTCGCGAGCCACGGTGCCGTATCTCAACGAACCCTGGTACTGTTGAGCTGAGCCCACGCGGGACCAGTTGGTCCCCATCGCCAAATCCAGGGAAGCGGTTCGCCAAGCGGAAACTTTTTTGTAGGGAGATCTCTAGAATGAGTTTGAACATGTCATTCCGGGGGCCGGGTTTGCCGGAGGAATCCGCTTTTTCCCCACATTATGCAAAAAGCAGATTCCTCGCTCCGCTCGGAATGACATGCGATTGGAATGCTTTCATTACTCTCCAGAAGCTCGATTCCCAAAGCCATGAGCAAGAATAACCGAATCCTGTTGTTCGCCACCAAGCTGGGTTACCAGACGCGCTCGTTTCAGGCCGCCGCGGACAAACTCGGCGTGGAGATCGCCTACGTGACCGACCGGTGCGGCCGGCTGGATGATCCCTGGAACGATCATGCCCTGCCCGTCCATTTCGAATTGCCGGAAGGCGCGGCGGGCCGCGTGCTCGAGGCGCAACGAGGGCTTGCGGTGGATGGAATCCTGGCAGTGGGCGACCGGCCGACGCTCGCGGCGGCTTATCTCGCGCGCGGATTGGGCCTGACGCACAATCACCCCGCGAGCGTGGAGGCTTGCCGGAATAAGCTGCGGATGAGAGAAGTATTGCGCGATGCAGGAGAGCCGGTGCCGTGGTTTCGCAGCGTCGCACTCGATCCCGCGCCGGAACCATCGCTTCTCGACATTCGTTATCCCTGTGTGCTGAAGCCTTTGTCGCTCTCGGGAAGCCAGGGCGTCGTGCGGGCGAACAATCGGGAGGAATTCATCGCCGGGGCGGCGCGGCTGAAGCGCCTACTGGACTCCGCGGAAATTCGCGCCAGCCGCGAACCGCATCGCGATCAGATGCTGGTGGAGGGCTATCTGGAAGGCAGGGAAGTAGCGGTGGAAACGCTGCTGACGGAAGGCGTTCCGCGGGTGCTGGCGATTTTCGATAAGCCGGACCCGCTCGAAGGGCCGTACTTCGAAGAGACGATTTACGTCACGCCGTCGCGACTGGAAGAGAACGAGCAGCGGGCCATCGAGCAATCTTTAAATAGCGCGGTGCGCGCGCTCGGACTTTCGCACGGCCCGGTGCACGCGGAATTTCGCCTGAACGCACAGGGAGTCTGGACGATTGAAGTGGCGCCTCGACCCATCGGCGGGTTGTGCGCACGAGCGCTGCGATTTACAATGCCGGGCGAAGCGGTAGGGATGCGCCTGGAGGAATTACTTTTGCGCCACGAATTGGGACTGCCGGGGAGCGACGCACCGCGCGAAGAAGCGGCGTCGGGGGTCATGATGATCCCAGTCCCGCACAGCGGTATACTGGAAAAAGTGGAAGGAACAGAGGTAGCACGCGCCACGCCGGGCATCACCAGCCTGGAGATCACCTCGCGGCTCCATGACTTTATCGCCGCCTGGCCAGAAGGGTCGAGCTACTTGGGATTTCTGTTTGCGCGAGCCGCCAAACCCGCCGAAGCGGAGAACGCTTTGCGAGAGGCGCACCGGAAATTGCAATTCACACTTACGCCACGGCTTCCGGTGGAGCACCCGCTCAGCCACGCCGTGCCGCCCGCCGACCGCGCCTGAATACAAAAGGCGCCCCAATCCACATGGGACGCCCAAGCTGAAAATCAACACGCCAACTACCAACTACCAACCACTGACTTCTGACTTCCGATCACTATCCCTTCGCCTTTGGCGGAACATAGCCTTCCGGCAGCTTGGCGCCTTCGCCAAAGAAGAACTGCTCCATCTGCTCGCCCATGATTTTCTGGGAATTTGGATCCAGGGGATTCAGCCGGTATTCGTTCATGACCATCTTCGAGTATTCCAGCCAGAGCTTCCAGGCGTCCTTGGAAACATTTTCGTAGACGCGTTTGCCGAGTTCGCCCGCCCAAGGCACGCGGTCCAATCCCGGCAATTCCTTGCCGAATTTCACGCACTGCACCATGCGCGTGCCCGGCTTCACAGGCTCGCTGGGTGCTCGTGTCGGTTCACACGGATCGTTGGCCATGCATTCCTCCCCCTACGAACCTTTATTGTCCGTCACCCCTCTTCCTCTTGCAACCGAGTGTAAGAATCGCCGCTGCGTCAGTTTCGGGTAACGGCGTTAGGCGCGACAGATGAGAATTTCTTGACTGTTACTACTTGTTTAGTTCGAGAGTAACGGAATGTTCTTTGGTCCCGGGATAGGGACCTACTTTTTGAGCAGCATCGGGCAACGCTCGCTGAAGAGCAGACATAATCTCGTTGGCAGCAGCTTCTGAAAGTCTTTTTCCAAACTTGATCGAGGTCCCGCCTTCCTTGCACGTTAGGTAGGATCCGCCTCTCCTGCCTTGGTCCCAGGCCAGGTTGCTGCACTGCGCGATTGGGTATTCGCGCTTTCGCTCCCACCCATGTACTCCCTTTCGGACGCTGAGTTTTTGCCAATCGAATTCTAGAACTTCGTCGCCCAAGAATTCATAAGCCGTGCTCAGGAACGCAGCGGACAATATAACTATCCAAATCACACGAAAGGAGAGCGGAATACGGGACCATAATTGATAAAGAATCACGACGAAAAAAGCATCCCAAGCCAAGGCAGCAAGCCCGGCCAGGTAATCCCTTCTGGGATAAATCGTCACGCATAGCATTCCAGAACTGGCAACGATAGCAACCTTTCGGGCGCTCTATTCTTCAGAAATGATTCCAGGCATATTCTTCCTTTCACGCTTCATTAACGAAAAAGCTCGGCTGAATCTATAGCAGTTATCCCGAACCTCGTCGCAAGTCCCGACTAGTGAAAATGTATCAGTCGGCCAATCGAGAACTGACCCCAATCCATTAAAATCCGGAAGGCATGCAAGCTAGGTTCGAACGCCGCCTGCATCTCCCGCAAGCATGACCCAACCATTTTTCCCTTCCGTACGGTGTCCTTATCTGTTATTTCTCAATGTCTTTGCCGGGAGGTCTTTTTGTGCCAGAGCTAACGACGCTGTTTTGGGATATTGGCGGGGTGATCCTGACGAACGGGTGGGACCATGACGCGCGCATGGAAGCCACGCAGACCTTTGGGCTGGACTGGCAGGAATTCCGCGAGCGCCACGACCTGTCCTTTCCGGCCTTCGATGCCGGCCAAATCACGCTCGATCAATATCTGGACCGCACGCTCTTCTACCGCGCCCGCTCCTTCACCCGGGAGGAGTTCACCGCCTTCATGTTCGCCCAATCCAAGGAGTATCCGGACACGCGCGCGGTGCTTTCGGACGTGGCGCGCAGCGGGAAGTATTACATCGCGGCCATTAATAATGAGCCGCGGGAGCTGAACCAATATCGCATTGAAGCCTTCAACTTGCGCAAGGACTTTCAGGCGTTTTTCAGCTCCTGCTACCTGAGCGCGCGCAAGCCGGAGGAGACCATCTACCGGATCGCGCTGGAGGTGACGCAGCGTCCTGCGGAGAGTTCCGTGTTCATCGACGACCGCACGCTCAACCTCGAAAATCCCCGCCGCCTGGGGATGCAGGTTGTTCACCATCAGAACGCCAAGCAGCTACGCAGCGACCTGAAAGCCCTGGGGATTGAGGTATAGTTCCTAAGCGGATTTGCATCCAATTCTTGTTTCCGCATTCCCCGGAGGGGAACCATGGCAGAAGAGACTGGGCGACCTGGATCGATCTACGGGGGAACCGCCGAACCCTGCGCCATCATTCTATTTGGAGCTTCGGGCGACCTGGCCAAGCGCAAAGTCATCCCCGCGATGTACGACCTGGCGCAGAACAATTCGCTGGGCGAACGCTACGCCATCCTCGGCTTCGCGCGCACGCCGATGAACGACGATTCCTTCCGCTCCACCGTGGGAGACGCGGCGAAAACGATTTCCGAAGTGGGCCCGATCGAACCCGCAAAATGGGACGCTTTTGCGTCCAACCTGCACTATTGCCCCGGCGACTATGCGGACCAGAATTCCTATGCGCAGCTTTCCAAGCAACTGGCGGACATCGATGCCTCGAAAAAATTGGGCGGAAACCGGCTCTTCTACCTGTCCACGCCTCCCGAAGTGTATCCCGACATCGTCGAGCACCTGGGGCGTTCGGGACTGGCGCATCCTGGCAGTCCCGGCTCGTGGGTGCGCATCATCATTGAAAAGCCCTTTGGCCGCGACCTGGCCTCCGCCAAGGAACTGAACAAAATTGTCCTGAACGTGTTCGAAGAGAAGCAGGTCTACCGCATCGACCATTACCTGGGCAAGGATACGGTGCAGAACCTTCTGGTGCTGCGCTTCGGCAACGGCATTTTCGAGCCGCTCTGGAACCGTAATTACGTGGACCACGTGCAGATCACCGCGTCCGAAACGCTGGGCGTCGAGCGCCGCGGCGGATTCTACGAAACCGCCGGCGCATTGCGCGACATGATCCAAAGCCACATGCTGCAACTCACATCGCTCGTGGCCGTCGAGCCGCCGGCCTCCTTTGATGCCACCGCCGTGCGCAACGAAAAGATCAAGGTGCTGCAATCCATCCGGCCATTTAACCTGGAGATGGTGGCGCAATCGGTGATACGCGGGCAGTATGCGCCGGGCAAATTCGGCGACAAAGCCGTGGCAGGGTACCGCGATGAGCCGGGAGTGAGTCGCAGTTCTCGCACCGAAACATTTGTCGCCGGGCGCCTGCTGATCGATAACTGGCGCTGGGCCGGTGTGCCCTTTTACTTGCGCACCGGGAAGCGCCTGGCCAAGCGCAGCACCGAAATCATGATCCAGTTCCGCCGCGCTCCGCACATCGTGTTCCGCGAAAGGGAAGTGCAGCCGAATCGCCTGATTCTGAATATCCAGCCGGATGAGGGGGTGTGCGTGTCCTTTGGCGCAAAAAAGCCGGGCACGGAAATGAGTATCGGCACAGTGGCCATGAATTTCAGCTATCGCGAAGGGTTCGGCGGCACCTCGCGCAGCGCATACGCCACTCTGCTGAATGATTGCCTGCGCGGCGATGCCACGCTGTTCGATCGCGGAGATTCCGTCGAAGCGGCTTGGTCGCTCATCGAACCCATCCTGGACGTATGGAGCGCGGCGAAGACCGCCACGGTGCCGGAGTACCCCGCAGGCACCTGGGGTCCGAGGGAATCGGACCAATTGCTCGAAAGAGACGGCCGACAGTGGTATAACCCTTAAAACGGTTTAATATAAGGTTTTGCCCGGGAGGCAAGGTGATTCTCGCAGGCGACGTCGGCGGCACCAAATGCAATCTGGCGCTATTTGCTGAAAAGAACGGCAAGCTCGAATTCGTCTTTCGGGAACGCTTTGCCAGCAAGGAATTCGCACAATTCGATTTCATCATTCGGGAATTTTCCCGGCGAGCAGCCCCTCATCTGGGCAAAGAGAAAATCCGGGCGGCTGGCTTCGGCGTGGCCGGCCCGGTAATCAACAACCGCATTCATGCCACCAATCTGCCGTGGATCGTGGATGCCGATACGCTGGCCCGAGAGGTGGGCGTAAAGTCCGTGCTGCTGGTCAATGATCTGGGCGCCACCGGCCACAGCCTGGAACATCTTCCGCCCGAGGATTTCTGCGTTTTGAATGTGGGTACGCCGGTTCCCGGCGCCACGCGGGCCTTGCTTGCAGCGGGTACCGGACTCGGCGAGGGCATCCTGTTCTGGGCGGGCAGCCGTTACAAAGTGGTGCCCAGCGAGGGCGGCCATTCCGATTTTGCGCCGCGCACCGACCAGCAGATTGACCTGCTCAAATTCATGCGCCATCGCTACCCGCAGGTCAGTTGGGAGCTGATACTTTCCGGCCGCGGCTTTCGCACTTTGCACGAGTTCATCGCCCCGAGCGTGAAGCATCCCCTCTTTGAGGACCCGGATGCGGACCCCGCTCCCTTCATCACCAAAAGCGGCCTAGATCACTCTTGCCCTGTGTGCGTGGAGACGCTGGACTTGTGGGCCAGCATTTACGGCGCGGAGGCCGGCAATCTGGCGCTGAAGGTTCTAGCGTTGGGCGGCGTCTACGTGGCCGGCGGCATCGCGGTGAAAATCCTGCCGAAGATGAAGGATGGCACCTTCTTCAAATCGTTCCTGGACAAGTGGCATTTCGAGAAGGTGCTTTCCAACGTGCCGGTCTCCATCGTCCTGAACGAAGCCGCGCCGCTCATCGGCGCTGCCTACGAGGCCTACGCCACGCTCAAGTAGTCCTGCCAGAGGCAATTGCGTGCTCAGCCTTCTGCCAATCTAACCCTCCCAGCGTTATCCATTTTTGCTAAACTGGCTTGTCTGTTTTACGGTCCCAGCGGCCGCTATCCTTCATATTGCAAGCCCTGCCGCTCGCCCTCGCGCGGGTGGAGGCACGGAGTCCTCGCATGAGCGGTACAGCTACCACGCCGGTTAGCGAAGTTCTGAACTATTTCGATGGTGCCTGGCGCAAAACCTCCGCCACGGAATTTGTAAGCGTCACGAACCCTGCCACGGGCGAACTCGTCGCGCGTACCCCGATTTCTTCAGCGGCGGACGTGGATACCGTTGTGCAAGCCGCCGCCGCGGCCTTTCCCGCTTGGCGACGCACACCCGCTGGCGAGCGTATCCAGTACCTCTTCAAGTTGAAAAATTTGCTGGAAGAACACATTGATGAGCTGTCCCGCCTGATCACCCTCGAAAACGGGAAGACCTTTGGCGAGGCGAAGGCGGAAATGCGCCGCGGCATAGAAAATGTGGAAGTGGCCTGCGGCATTCCACTCATGATGCAGGGCTACAACCTGGAAGACATTACGCCAGGTGTGGACGAGACGTTGATCCGCCAGCCGCTGGGCGTGGTGGCGGCGATTGCTCCATTTAATTTTCCGGCGATGATTCCGTTCTGGTTTCTGCCCTACGCGGTGGCTTGCGGCAACACATTTGTAGTGAAGCCGAGCGAGCGCGTGCCGCTGACAATGCGTCGGATTGTGGAACTGGTCGAGAAGACGGGCATTCCCAAGGGCGTGGTGAACATGGTGAACGGCGGCAAGGACGTGGTCAACGCGCTGTGCGACCATCCCACGATTCGTGCCATCAGCTTCGTCGGCTCAACGCCTGTGGCCAAGCATGTCTACCAGCGTTCGGCGGCGGCAGGCAAACGCATGCAGTGTCAGGGCGGCGCGAAGAATCACGTCATCGTTCTGCCTGATGCGGACATGGATCTGGCCAAACAGATCATCAGCGATTCCGCGTATGGCTGCGCGGGGCAGCGCTGCCTCGCGGTTTCGGTGGCAGTCACGATTGGGGAAGCGCAGAAGAAGTTCCGCGACGCGATCGCCGAAGCGGCATCTTCCATTAAGGTTGGCTTTGGACTCGACGCAGGCGTCCAGATGGGCCCCGTGATTTCCAAGGAGAGCAAGAAGCGCATCGAGTTACTGATTGCGACCGGCGTGGGCGATGGGGCGAAACCGATCGTTGACGGCCGCAACGCGAAGGTTGCTGGGCATGAAGACGGCAACTTTGTGAAGCCGACAGTGCTCGATGGCGTTCCGGCTTCCAGTTCGCTTGCCAATACGGAAATTTTCGGTCCGGTGCTTAGCCTGATTCACGCCGATACGATCGACGACGCGATTGAGTTCATCCGCAAGAGCCCGTACGGCAACCAGGCTTCGCTGTTTACCACCAGTGGAGCCGCGGCGCGCAAGTTCCGCTACGAAGCCCCGGCCGGCAACATCGGCATCAATATCGGCGTGGCTGCGCCCATGGCGTATTTCCCGTTCAACGGCTGGAAAGAAAGCTTCTTCGGCATTCTCCACGCGCAGGGAAAAGATGCGGTGGAGTTTTACACCGAGTCCAAGATTGTGATCGAGCGGTGGTCGCGACAGGAAACCCGCAAGTTCTAAAAGCTTAGTCCGGAGTCTGTGGTCGGCAGTCCGAAGTTAAAGGCCGTGGCACAGACTACAGACTACAGACAGCTCACCCATGTCTTTCGAAGCTTTCCATCCTCAAGTCAACCCCCAGCTAGAGTGCGCGGAGACGCTGCCCTCGCGCTTCTACACCGACCCGGCGGTGCTGAGGCTCGAAAAGGAGCGCATATTCCTGCGAACCTGGCAACTGGCGGGAACGCTGAGCCGGCCGTGCGGGGAAGTGAACGGCGTGAAGCGGACCATCTCCGATCCGGAATCCTTCTTCACGTTCGACCTCGCAGGTGAGCCCATCGTCGTGGCGCGCGACAGTGCGGGCGCGCTCCGCGCTTTCAGCAACGTCTGCCGCCACCGGGCCGGGCCGATCGCACAGGGGGCAGGGTGTAGGAAAGTCCTGAATTGCGCCTATCACGGCTGGACTTACACGCTCGACGGCCGCCTGATCGGCACGCCCGAAGTGGACGGCATGGAATTCTTCGACCGCTCCGCCATGGGCATGTTTCCCCTGCGCTGCGAAACCTGGGAGCAATTCATCTTCGTGAACTTTGCGAAGGAAGGTCCCTCCCTCGCGGAATACCTCGGCAACATTCCTGAACTGGCTCGTGAGTTTTCCTTTGCCGGCTTGCAGCTTGCCGAGCGCCGCGACTACATCGTCAACTGCAATTGGAAGGTCTACGTCGACAACTACCTCGAGGGTTACCACATCCCCATCGTGCATCCCGGCCTGATGAAGGAGATCGATTATCCGCGCTATCGCTGCGAAACCTTTCGTTATCATTCGCAGCAACTGGGTCCGGTGAAAGAAGTGAAGCCCGGCGATACGCACGAACGCGTCTACGCGCCGGGCATGGGGCTGAAAGACGCGTTGTACTTCTGGCTTTTTCCCAACCTGATGCTGAACATTTACCCAGATAACATCTCAACCAATCTGATCGTGCCGCTGTCGCACGACAAAACGCTGACCATTTTCGAATGGTACTTTCACGACTCTGGTTCGGAGAAAGTTCGCGGGCGCGCCGCCAAAGCCATCGCCTTCAGCGAAACCGTGCAGCAGGAAGACATTTACATCTGCGAGGCCGTGCAGCGCGGTCTGCAATCGACCACCTACGATCGCGGCCGCTATTCCGTGAGACGCGAAAACGGCGTTCACCATTTCCACATGCTGCTCGCCGAATTCCTGGGGTAAGGGGAACGCCCGCAGATCCAGCGCCGTTTAATGGGTCTCTTACTGGCACCTGCTCTCTGCCACACTGGCAACGAACATCCCCGCACTGGGGCAGCTGGCCCGGTTGCCCGGGCGCTAGGCATCTTTCTGCTCCGTGCATAGAATCATAGTCTGACGGACACGGTCTTGGATCCATGATTCGAGGCGATTTCTGGCAGAACCGGAGTTGTCGTGAGGACAATGCCCAATCGTTCTTGGATTGCGATTCTGGCGTGCTTTGTAATCATAATTTCATTTCTTTACTGGTCCTATTTCTCAAAACCCCACCTAGACGAGAAGAGAGTCTCATCCGTTGCAGATCAAGTTTATGAAGTTGTGGTTCGTGACATGCTTGCACCGATGCATGATGGGGAGGACCGCTTCAGCCAGCTTGTTTTCGACGATACCGTGTTGACCTACCTTACGAACCGGGCAGACACACAATCTTGCGAAGAACGGGCCCGCCGGGAGCTGTGGTTAGTAAACAGCAAGCTTCCCTACAATTCTCTCGCTGACAAAATCTATCGCTTGTTTTCTCGCACGGGCTACGATGATTCTTTGCGCGCCGATACAATTCAAGATTTTCTTGAAAAGTCTTGCACTGCTGGTCGTCTCTCCCAAACATTCCATACTGACCTGCCGCGGACCTTCGTAGCCGCCGGAAGCCTGCACTTCAAAGATTGGCCAATTGAGAAACAGGGACCGCCTCCGTTTGAGCAACAGTTTCCGGGAGCCAGGGGCATTGTCTCGTTTTCGAATGTAGGTTTTGATTCCAAGTTGAATGAGGCCATTGTGTCAGTTTCTTTTTTGTGTGGCGGCCTTTGCGGCAGCGGCCATCGCTATGTTCTGAGAAAGAAATCGGGACGCTGGGGAGTCGTAAGTAAATGGATGGTCTGGGTATCCTAGCGAGTCACAAATAGCGCCGTACCCTGACGTGCGGGTTCTGGAATCCAGGATCAAGGTCCATGTTACGGATGCGCAGGCACAGGTGCCGGCGCTGCTGGCGCTGGGGCCGGTGCGGCCGCGGGCTTGTTGTAATCGAAATTAACCTTGGGAGCCTGGCGCGCGCCCTCTTCCGTCTTGAAATACGCATCGTTACGGACAAATCCCGCAAAGCTCGCGACCAGATTGTTCGGGAACAGCGCAATGTACGTGTTATAGGCCTGCACTGCATCGTTGTATCGTCGGCGCTCCACCGCAATGCGGTTTTCCGTTCCTGCCAGCTCGTCCTGCAGGCGCATGAAATTTTCGTTGGACTTCAATTGCGGATAATTTTCCACAATCACGAGCAAGCGGCTCAGCGCGGAGTCCAATTGGCCGTTCGCGGCGATTTTGTCCGTAGGAGTCTTTGCGCCAATCAGGGCCGCGCGTGCCGCCGCGATATCACCGAACACCTTTTGTTCCTGGACGGCGTAGCCTTTCACGGTTTCCACCAGGTTAGGTATCAAGTCGGCGCGGCGCTGCAACACTACATCCACCTGCGACCATGCCGCGTTTACGGACTCCCGCATGATGACCATCTGGTTTCGCCGGCTGATGTACGCGGAGCCCACCACAAACGCGACAAGCAACAGCACGATCAAAATCACGATTACCGCTTTCATATCCACCTCTATCCAGTCTCGAATTTCTACTGCGCAACCCGTTTCCACTCCTTCTTCGGCACCAGACGATCCAGCGCAATGACCACTTTTTCCACCGCGTGAATATAACGGTCGTAAGCCGTGAAGGAATCCTCCGCCAGGCCGCGGCCCTCATGATAATCGTAACCGGACTGGAATGCCTTGGCGTCCGCGCCCGTCAGCTCGGCAACGCGCTCAAACAGGGCAGACGGCTCCGCGGGCGGCTCTTCGCCGAAGGCCAGCAGCGTGTGCCGGAGCAACGTGATAGCGCTCGACGCCGTTTTCTTCAGAATGGCCGTGAATTCCAGTTCATTTCTTCCGGCGAGCAGCACATGCTGCCGCAAACGTAACAGCAGAAGACGCAAGTCGCGCTCCACTTGCACGCGGTGCAGGTTCATCGGAATTTCCAGGTCCGCCACCGGGTCATTTCCAAAGAGCACACGGTGCGCCCGCTTCATATCCAGGCTTTCAATCGCAAAAACGTCCGTGGAGCGATGCAATTCCTCGCTCAAGAAAAACAACGGCGCGGGTTCCTTCTCTTCGTGGGTCCACCACTGCACGACCGGCGCCAGTAATTGCAGCTCGTGAACGTCGATACTCACCAGGGTGCACAGCACATTCAGATCGGATGTTCCCGGCCGATACGTGCCCCTGGCTCCGGAACCGTAGAGCACCACCGACTCCAGATTCTTGCCTGTCGCCTCTTTCAGCCGGCTGACCAGTTCTCCCAGCTTTGTTTCCATCGTGGCACCTGCGCTCGCTGTATCAATTCGCTTACCAACTGCCGCCCGCTCCGCCGCCGCCGCTCATGCCCCCGCCAAATCCGCCGAAGCCTCCACCGCCACCGCCCCAGCCACCGCCGCCACTCCCGCTACTCCACCCGCCGCGGCCCCCGCCACCCATGCTGCCGAGTATCGCACCTATCAATAGGCCGGTGCCCATTCCTCCGCCACCGCCTCGTCCCGAGGTGTTTCTGAGGACGCGGGCCAGGACGCGGAAAATCAATATCACAAGAACGACTAGAATCCAGAACATGCCTCCACGGCCGTCTGAATTCGCTGGCGGCGCTTGCTGGAGCTGCGGCGCGCCCGTCAGCGTCACGCCCTTATCATCCGCAATATATTTCGCCAATTGCCATGCCGCCGCAGTGATTCCACTGCTGAAATCCCCCTTGCGGAAATACGGCACCATCAGCCGTCCGGCGTCCCCCGCCCGCGCATCATTAAGAATAGGCTCGAGCCCGTACCCGACCTCCGTCCAGTACTTCCGGTCGTTCGGGGCGACCAGCAGCATCACCCCGTTATCTTCCTTCTTCTTGCCGATCCCCAGCTGCTTGAACAGGTCATTGGCATACGGCTGAATCTCCTCGCCGTCCAGCGACCTCACCGTCACGATGGCCATTTGCGCGCCGGTCTTTTGCTCCAATTCCGTGCCGAGCGCCTCCAGTTCCGATTTGTTTTGCGCGTTAATGATTCCGGCGCGGTCGGTGACGTAGCCAGTGGGCCGGAAATTCTTGAAGTCGTCGGCGCGTGTGACAGCGCTCACGGCTAGTACGAGCCCGGTGACGCACCAAGCCAAAATCGTTCTGCGGAGTTTCATCGATTTCCGAGTGAGCCTTGCGATTCCGCTTCTCGCCCGCAAGGCGAAATGCCAATACTCCTCATCACACATGCTTGAGCGGAAATACCCGACGGATGCGGCCAGCTACGCAGCCTCTGCGCGAATTCTCTCACAAAAACCGCATCAAAATCCTCATTGAATTTTTTTACGGTCCGCCCACCTGTCGCTGCGTAAAGAACTTGGGGACTTTTCCTCAGACCTCCTCCTCCGGCGCGCTGCTTGCTCCCTTCGACTGCGGATCCGCAACTGAGGGATGGAGTGTATCCGGGCGTGGGTCATTTGCCTCACCGGAAACATCTTGGGCCCATATCTTCGAGTCTTGACCCTCCCGCAGTCTCCTCCCCTAGCCGAGATCCTACTGTTCGTTTTGGAGGATCCCATGATCGAAAACAAACTGGAAAAGGCCCTAAAGCCGATCCCCATACCCTATGATGAGTTCGAGAGCTTCCCAAAGCATGTCGAGGAGTTCTTTGACCTCATCGCCCGCCGGCCATTTGAACTTCTCGAGAAGAGGCCGCTCCTGTTCGGCCGCGAACTCGAGCACCTCTGGAAGACCGAGCCCGAGCTGCTCCGCCCCGTCTTCCTGAAAATGTACGAGGCCGAAGAGAACCTGGTGGTGCGCGCCGAGGTTCCCGGTTTCACCGAGAAAGAACTGAACATTGCCTGCGAGCCCTGGCGACTGGTGATCACCGGCAAGAAGGAATACAGAGAAGAAGCGAGAATCGAGAAGAAAGAGGAGATGCCGCTCCACATGGAGAAGATGAATATCTACAAGACCATCAAATTCCCCGTGGAGGTTCGCCCCGACGCCGTAAAGGCCACCCTCAAGAACGGCATTCTGGAACTCACCCTGCCAAAGGCCGAAGTCGTCAAGAAGGTGAGAATCGACGTAAAGACACTCTAAGGCCTGAGGTTCCCTCTCCGTTGGTGTCACAAAGGGGGGCGTCGCGAGTCTTCCGGGGCGCCTCCCGTGATTTTACCGGTGTTCTCCCTCATTGACCGGTTTCTCATCGAATCATACCCTGTAGACAGGATGACAGAACCACGGACAAAACTACCGCGCGGTTCGTGGACTTCGCTGCCACGTCCCTTGCTCCTTTCCATCGCCATTCTTTTTTGTGCTGCCACGACTGTGTACACCTCCGCGTGGATGTACAACGTCCGCTCCCCCAACTCCATGGTGGAGCTGGGCTTCAATAAATTGCACGACGAGCAGTACAACCAGAAAACGCACTCCATCGCCGTGGACGACGTGGTCCAAGGCAGCCCTGCCGAACGCGCGGGATTGAAGGCCGGTGACCGGATCATTGGCGTCAATGGCAGAGCGCTCGATACTTCCGCTCCCTACAACGAAGCCTATGCCCGCGGCCGGCCCGGTGACCCCGTGCAGTTCACGATTACGCGGCCCGGCGAGCAGGAGCCTCTTACCCTGCACGGGATTTTCCGCGCTCGCAGTTCCGTTCAGGCCGCAGAAGGCCTGGCCAAATCTTCCGCGCAGCAAATCATCGACTCGTTCCCCGTTCTGTTTCTTCTCGTCGGATTCGCCGTACTCTTTTTACGAGTGGATGACCCGAGTGCCTGGCTCCTGGTTTTGATGTTCACTGCCTTTGCGGCTTCTCCAGGCATTGATAACCCAATGGTTCTACACTCACGGATTCAGCTGTTTGTCTTTGCCTACCGCAGCGTTTTCTTCGGGATGCTTTGTCCTCTTTTTTACATTTTCTTCGCTGTTTTCCCGGCGAAGTCCTCCCTGGAACGAAGGCTGCCGTGGCTAAAGTGGGTAGCACTCGCTTTCGGCGTGGCCATTGTGTTGCCTGGCTTGCGGCAAGGTGATCCGAGCTTTCCCCAGTTCGTGACGGGGTGGCTGGGCGGTCGCGACTCGCGGTTGATTCAGCTTTCCCTGGGATACGGCTTGCTGGCGCTCGGCATGGTCTCGCTCGCGCAAAATAGCCTTATGGCGGTCACGCCTCCGGAAGCGCGCCGCAAATCGAAAGTGATCTTCTGGGGAACCATTGCGGGAGTATTGCCCATAGTGATAGAACGCGTGGCACAAGACCTCGGCGGATACCAGCCGTCCTTTTGGCTCAACGCCGGCGTCGTCATCGTGCTGTTCCTCTATCCCCTCTCCTTTGCTTATGCCGTGGTTAAGCATCGCGTGATGGAAATCCCGGTCCTCCTCCGCCGTAGCGCGCGCTACGTACTCGTGCAGCGCAGCTACTTTCTTCTTCTTTTTTGCGCCGCCTTTCTCGCTATTTTTCTCTTCACCCGCTTCTTCTCCGAATACTTCACCGAGCATTCGCAGTTCGGCATGGGGCTCAGCGCGGCCTTCGGTGTGGCGCTCGTTTGGGTTTCCGGCCCCATCGTCAAGCGCGGCACGGACCGCATTGACCGCTCCTTTTTTCGCAGCTCCTATGACGCCCGCATCATCCTCCAGGACCTGGCGGAAAAAACGCGAACGGTAACGGACCGGCAGGAGCTCGCGCGATTGCTGGAGCTCCAGATCAGAGGCGCATTGCACCCGAAGTCGCTGGCCTGCTATCTCGAAACCGCGGATGGAACCCTTGCCGACGTACACGTGACCTCGCTCCGCGAGCCAGGGAAAAATAGCTTCGCGCTGCCACGGCCTGGGTTCCCCTTTCGCCTGGGCGCCCGCTTCGTCCTCCGGGACGCGGCCACCCTTCCCGCGGATCTTCCTTTCCTCTCCGAACTTGCGCGGCACGGGAAGACTTGGGACGTTCCGCCACCCGCTGCCGACGAGGCCGGCCAAAGCGCCGCGCTCGCTCCAGAATGTTTGGTGCCGATCGTCGGCCGGGACGGCAGATTGATGGGCTTGCTGGTTCTTGGCCAGGCGCTTTCTGAAGAGCCGTACTCGAGGGAAGATAAGAGACTGCTTGAGTCCGTCGCCAGCCATGCCGCTGTCTCCCTGGAAAACATGCGGCTTGCTGAGCAAATCGCCGACCGCCTGGAGTCCGACCGCCGTGCCGTGCGCGAAATGCAGATCGCCCGCGACGTCCAAACGCGGCTCTTTCCTCAGGTCATGCCACCGCTCGCCACCCTCGAGTATGCTGGCAGTTGCATCCAGGCACGCCAGGTCGGTGGAGATTACTATGACTTCTGGGACCTCGGTTCCTCCCATCTGGCCCTGGTGCTTGCGGACATTTCCGGGAAGGGAATTGCGGGCGCCCTCCTGATGGCCAACTTGCAGGCCAATCTGCGTAGTCGCTCCGCGGTTGCCAGGCAGGACTTGTACAACCTCAAGCGCGAGGGCAAGTGGCTCCCCGGGCTGCTCAAATCCGTCAATCAGTTGTTTTACGAGAACACTCCGGATGACCGCTACGCCACGTTGTTCCTCGCGGTGTACGATGACTCGTCGCGCGAGCTCGAATACGCCAATTGCGGCCACAATCCGCCGCTGCTCTTTCGCGCCAATGGCGACGTGGAACATCTCGACCCAACGGCGTCCGTCATCGGTCTTTTCCCGCACTGGGAGTGCACCACGCGAACCGTTACGTTGCAGCCCAACGATGTTCTGGTGATTTACACGGACGGTGTGACCGAGGCGAATGATGCCGATGCCAGCGAATTTGGAGAAAATCGCTTGCAGCAGGTTGTCCGCAACAATCCCGCCGCCGCTCCCGCCGAACTCCTCAAGGCGATTCAACAGGCCGTGCAGAAATTCAGCGTCGGTGAACAGTTCGACGATCTGACCCTGGTTGTGGCTCGCGCGCGCTAGCGGTGAGGTTCCTGCGGTGGAGGCTCGGTGCTTGGTTCATCCGGGATGAGTGCTCCGGTTTCCTGCAACGCTTCGGCGACGCTGGGATCGACCGCGCTCGATACAAATCGCGTCTCCAGCTCCACGGGCTGCAATGCTCCGCGAAGTTCCAGCATCGCGGCAATAATTCCTCCGAGCATGGAGAGCAAGCCCATCACGAAAAATGCCGCCGCCAGGATGGCGGCCTGACGCACGAACCACGAAGCCGCTAAAGTCAGGCTGCACACAATCAGCAACGCCACCGCCACCAGCAGAAACCACAGAGTCAGCCGGATCAGCCTCGCGCGCCGCGTCACCTGCTCCGTCTGCGTGCGCAGCACTTCAATCAGCCGGGCTTCTTCCACGCCGCCTGTCCGCTCCAACTTCTCCTGCTCCTTCAACATTTCGCGCTGGAATCCGCGCAAGCGAGAGACGACCGCAGCCATACGCCCGTAAAACGCCAGCGCTAGCAATCCGCACGCCGATATGATCACCACCGGCACCACGGACATGCTGATCATGCTTGGCCACTCGGGGAAATTCACGGTTCGCACCTCTACCCGCAGAGCATACCATTCAGCTGCGAACCGGTGCTGCCGGGAGTGGTCGAGATCCACGGCCAGGGGCAATCACGAATTCGTGGGGAAGCCGGGGCTTCCCGGAGTGTAATCCCGGCTCGACCCGCCGGAATCCGGCGGACTGCCGGTTTTTTCTCCCTCTTTGAATTCCGAGAGGATCATATCGATGCGGTCCGTTGCTTCGTCGATGCCTTGCAACCTTGCCCATCGGTCCTCGGACATCGCCGAACTGGAGATCACCACGAGGGCTTCACGGATCCGCAAGTTGAGTTTCCTGATCAGCCTGATCCGCTCCTTCGCGCTCTCAAAATCTTGCTGTTCGCGGCTCGCCGAAAGATAAAAAAACACCACAAGAGCGCCGAGTAGCCCCATGGCTAAATCATTCAGGATCGTTTTCGACGCACTCGTTCCGAAGCGGTCCATCACGAAATCCATGCCGTATGTAGCAAGCCCCAAACCCATGCCGGAGATCGCGGCCGGCCGCAGACGATCCATCCACCGCCGGCGCGCACTTTTTCCTGTCAGGGTCATGACAGCACCATCAACATCATCAAGGTAGGGGCCCAGCAAGAACGTGGCATCCGGGGACAGATGCTTTAGCCGCAAAGATACCATATCTTTTTGTTGGACATGTAGAGCCAAACGCAAATCATCTCATGCGCGCCAGCAGCTTCCTGCACGAGAAAAGCCGGAACTTTCCTGGCGTGCAAGTAAGTGCCTCCGCCGTTCATGCGTATGAAATTTCCCTTTTGACACCGACACCCCAAGGGCATAGAAAGGCAGAATAGCCTTCCGGAGGTGCTGGTGATGGCACGCGATTTTTCTCGCAGGAAATTTCTCGAAAAGCTCGGTGTGGGGACTGCTGCCGGCGTGGGCTACTCCATCCTGAGCGACTTTGCCGAGGCGCGTAACGCGAACGCCAACGCATTGCCAACCCGAACCCTGGGACGCACCGGCACAAAGGTCTCCATTCTTGCGTTCGGTTGCGGCAGCCGTTTCCTGATGTACGAGGGCGAAGCCGAAGCGCTGGCGATCCTCAATCACGCCATCGATCAGGGCATCAGCTATCTCGACACCGCCTACGCCTACGGCGACGGAGAAAGCGAAACCCGCGTCGGGAAAGTGATGGCCAGGCGCCGCAAGGACGTCTGGCTAGCCACGAAAATACCCGATCGCACTCGCGACGAATTCATGCGCCGTTTGGAAGGCAGCCTGAATCGCCTGCAGACCGACCACGTGGACCTGCTGCACATTCATGGCCTGGGCCACGCCGAGGACCTTGCCAAGATCGAAGCGCCGGACGGCGCATTGAAGGGCCTCCTCGAAGCGCGTGAGCAGAAAATGACTCGCGCCATCGGTATGACTTGCCACACCAGCGGGGAAGTGCTGGCCCTGGCCATCGAGCGCCACGATCTGGACTGCGTGCAGATGGCCCTGAACGCCTCACAGAATGGCCGGTTCGAGGAACTCGCTCTGCCGGCCGCGCGCGCCAGGAATCTTGGCGTGATCGCCATGAAAGTGACCGGCCAGGAATTTTTGTTGGGCAGCGCCGCAGGCAAGGGCGACATCGATTCCTTGCTGCGCTATTCCCTCAGCTTGCCGGTGACCGCCGCGGTTGTCGGCATGCCCCGAAAGGAAATGCTAGATCACAACATTGCGGAAGCCCGCCGCTTTAGCGCTTTTCCCGAATCCGAAATGGAGCGCTTGCGCAAGAGCCTGCAACCTTCCCGCGCAGGTCTGGAAAAAAATCTCTCCGCTCATCATGACGGCCCCACGGCGCAGCCACGCCTCTTCTGGACTTGATTTTTCGAGGTTGATTTTATTTTTTTCATTCAACCCACAATTTCATCATCCATCCTGGCGCGCTCGGCTCGGAAATTGTCAGGCTCATCTCCGGGAAGGCTTACTGGCGGATCAGGGCGTCCCCGGGCGAGTAAAGTAGTACCGAACGGCTCGGCACGCCCGCGGATAGTCGGCGAAGTTTGTACCGGAACGGCCGGGAACCAGAAGCGACCTCGGAAGACTCCAAACGATAGTAACTTTCCGCGTAGCGGACAATGCGAGGCGGGATCCAATCGTCTTTGCGGTGCGAGGCAAACACCTCCAGGAACTCCTCTGTTTCGGATTTTCGAAGAGTGATTTCATCCTGAAGTCGACTACGGCGCCCAGACAGCAGGCCCTCACGCATCGACCCCAGGAGGGAAGGCGACTCGCCCCGCGCCATGTCCCGGTCGGTGTGTGCACGCGAGGAGCGCCGAAAAGGGCTTATCAGGATCTTGTCCAGTAGGAACAACGGGAGCGCCCCCAGAATATTTTCAGAAAAGGCAGCGCCGCAAAAGCGCACGGCTCCTTCCAGCATGAAATAACCAAGCAGCCAGGTCAGCGGGTGTGTAAGGTAGAGCGTCAGTACGACAGAAGCGATGTCTCGATCGGTGACGACACCCAGCCTTCCGCTCAGGGCGCTTTCCACCCCGCGATCCGTCCATGTGCTCATGGCATACATATACCAGTAACCAAGGGCGACAATTGCGCCGATAGACTCGCAGAGTCCGCTGAGCGCCGTCGCACGACCGACTTGGGCGAATTGGGTAAAAGAGAGAGCGTCGCGCCAGTTCTTCGGCAAGAGCGCAAGAAAGGGTCCGAGTATATAGGTCCACATGGTGTTGCCAGATGGAATCGTAGAAGACTTTGTCGCGCGCTTGCGATTTAATTTATGGCAATAACCCAAAGAGTAAATAATTCCAGAAACCGCTTGTCAGGTGCATAGCAGGGAACAACTGTCCTTCCGGCCAATATCGGCCTGCGCGGGGCCTCCATAAACTAATGTTGAAAGTTGATTGGGAGGCACAATGGCGAAGGCAACGTGTTCCGCATTTGTGAGTGCCCTGAGTTTCTGCGTGCTAACGGCGGTGGCTTCCGGAATGCCGCAACATGCGAAGAGCCCGCTCGACGCCACGACTCTGGTGGCTTTGGTCGCGGGGAATGCACTTCCCGAAAACATTGTGGCTGTCGTGGGAACACGTGGTCTGGCGTTTACTCCGAGCCAAGGATTCAAAACTCAACTCGCCACTGCTGGGGCGACACCGGAGGTATTGCGAGCAGTGGCCAGGGCGGCTGTGCGGGCCAGCGAACAGGAAGATAACCCGAAGCAGGCGGTGGAGGCGCGCCAGCACCTGGCGCTGGCGGGAAACCTGATTCAAAACAAGCAATATGACGGTGCTGCGCAGGAAGTGGACGCAGCCTTGCAGGCGGGGGGTGACAAGCAGGCTTGCGGGTTCGTGATGGGTGAGGTGCTGCGCGGGCGAGAACAATGGGCGATGGCCGTGCGCGTAGAAGAAGAAGTGATCAGACTTGAGCCAGATTTTCCAGAGGTGCGCACAAAACTAAGTTTCCTGTTGTATCGAGCCGGCCAGGATGAAGAGTCTTTGCGGGAAGCGAAAGCGGCCATGCGGGAGAACCCGAACAGCGCGGAAGCTCATAAGGATGCGGGGCTGGCGCTGGAAGACATGCGAAAATTCGACGCTGCCGAGCAGGAATTTCGTGAAGCAATCCGCTTGAAACCTGATTACGAATATGTTTATTACGATTTGGGAATTCTTCTGTACAACAAGGGTGACATGGATGGATCCATCGTCGAGTACAAGAAAGCGCTTGCCTTAGACCCCCGAGACCCTCACGCTCACGGAAACATGGCGCTAGCCTACGAGAACAAGAAAGAGTACGAGAGCGCAGTCCGCGAACTTCTCGAGGCAAAAAAATTGGACCCCAAGGACCTTGAGCTGCGTAGTAACTTGGGCTCCATCCTGATCTCAGCACATTTGTACGCCCAGGCAATCAGCGAACTTCGTGAATTAGAAGCCATGGCGCCGGAGGCCGAGGTCTGCCATATGTGCCTGGCTTCGGCTTTGACGCGAACCGGGGACCTGGAGGCTGCGAAGGCAGAGTACAAGATCGCTATCCGACTGGAACCGGGCAATCCGCGAAGTCACGAGGGGCTCGGCGTTATCTACGAGAATCAGCAGAATTTCGCGGCAGCCCTTGAGCAGTACGAAGAAGAGGCGCGTTTGGAGCCGGACGCCGCCGATGGACATTGCAGGTCGGCGTGGATTCTGCTTGGACAGAAGGAAACCAAGAAAGCCCTCAGTGAGCTGGAAATTGCCGAGACTCTCGAACCCGGCAATGCGTTCGTCCATCAAACTTACGCTCGCGCACTGGCAGTGAGCGGTGACAACCAGAAGGCCATGAGTGAATTCAAGGAAGCTCTGTTGCTGGATGGAGAGGATATTAACTGCCACATTCAATTTGCCAAGTTCCTGGAAAAGCAGAACGACTGGGTTGGCGCGATGGCACAGTACACCCAGGCAAAGAAGTACTTCGTCGCGGCCACGAACAAGCCGGATGGTCAGCCGATTCCAGACGCGGAGAGCGCCTCTGAGGCAGCGGATTTGCGCCTGAAGCAGCACCTGTCCGAATTACGTACCGCCGGAAAGTCTGCGGAAGCGGCTGACCTGGAGGCGAAACTCGCCGGCGCATCTGCTTCTCTCGACGTGTCTGGCAAACTGGACGCGGCGCTCGAAGCCGGCACCGTCGCAGTGAAGGCAAGTCAATTTGCCGCAGCGGAATTGCATTTCAAGGAAGCGGCGGATCTTGCTGAGCAATTTAAACCGCACGAACAGCGGCTGGTTGTGGCTCTCGGTTATTTGGGCTCGTTGTACTTCAACCGCAAGGATTTTCCGGGCGCTCAGGCGATCATGGAGCGCCAGCTGAAAGTCGCCCAGGAAGTCTACGGGAACGATTCCCCCCAGTTGGGCCCGACCCTGCTGGTATTGGGACAAATCTGGATCGCTCAGGGTGATGCTTCGAAGGCAGAGTCTTTCTTCCAGCAGAATTTGGCCGTGAACGAGAAGACGTATGGACAGACCAGTGCCGGCTATGCCTCGGGGCTACAGTCCATGGCCTATCTTTATTACTCGCTGAAACAATTTGAGAAAGCACTGCCATTCGCGGAGAAAGCAATGACCATCAACCGCGCTCTCTATGCGGACGATGGCCCTCAGCTCATAGGCGGCACAAAGATGTTATGCCTGGTTTATGACGGCCTTCAGCAACCGGCGAAAGCGGAGCCGTGTTACAGCGGGCTCATCATCCTGATGGAAAAAATTTTCGGAGCCAATAGCCCCGCATTGACCACCGCACTGGCCAGCGAAGCAAAAGCCCTGCGCGATCTGGGCCGGGGAACAGACGCGGAAGCCGTCGAGAAGCGTCTGCAAGAGTTGCAACAACCGATTGCGGGAGTGAACTAGGCTCAATGGCGAGCCGCCCTTCTCGTTTGCCCACCGAAGCCTTGCCTGACGAGGGCCGCCGCCGTCCTTGCTGCGCATCACGCCCTGTGATTGAATCGCGCCATGGAGGTGCCTGATGCCCCCGATCCCTGCCCTGATTGCGGAATTTCTCAGTGGAAAGCGCATCGCTGTCGCTGGCGTATCGCGCGGGCGGGACAGTGCAGCGAACGCCGTATTCGGCAAGCTCCGCAAGTCCAGCTACGAAGTCTTTCCCATCAATCCGAACGCCGCGGAGGTCGAAGGCGCCAAGTGCTATCCGGATCTCGCCAGCATCCCCGGTGAACTGGATGGCCTCGTCATCGCCACGCATCCACGCGTCTCGGAGCAAGTCGTTCGCCAAGCCGCTGCCCGCAACGTTCGCCGCATCTGGTTCCACCGCTCTTTTGGTCAAGGAAGCGTTTCGGAAGCGGCCACGCAGGAGTGCGCTCGCGCCGGTATTCCTTGCATCGTCGGCGGTTGCCCGCTGATGTATTGCGAGCCCGTCGATTTCCCGCATCGCTGCATGTGCGCCTGGCTGCGCTGGCGCGGCCGAGTCCCCCGCTGATCCCCCGCGTGCGATCGGCTCTTCCTCAAAGACTTTGTAGATTCTTTCTCCCAATTCAACTCCTTGGTAGCGCCGGCATCTTGCCGGCTCGAGGCCGCGCCTTTGTGGTGGCCAGCCCTTAGGCTGGTTCTTTGGCTCTCCCACTTTTCCATGCGCCACCCAAGATGCGCAGGGGTGGTACAATTCCGCCGGCCTGTCACCGCTCAGGGGATTCCCATTTATGTCCAGGCTCCGCGTCCATGGCTTTGCGATCTCCCTCGATGGCTACGGCGCCGGCCCCGATCAGGATCTCGTCAATCCACTGGGCGTCGGCGGCGCGGCGTTGCACGAATGGGTCTTCCGCACACGCACCTTTCGACAGATGCTTGGCCAGGATGGCGGCGCCACCGGGATTGACGACGAGTTTGTCGCTCGCGGCTTCGACAATATCGGCGCGTGGATCATTGGCCGAAACATGTTCGGTCCGGTCCGCGGCCCCTGGCCAGACGACGTTTGGAAGGGATGGTGGGGCGACAATCCGCCGTACCACACTCCTGTTTTCGTCCTCACCCACCACCCGCGCGCTTCGTTTGCCATGACCGGAGGCACCACCTTCCACTTTGTCACCGATGGCATTCACGCCGCGCTGGATCGAGCCGTTCACGCTGCCAACGGCCGGGATGTCCGGCTGGGCGGCGGCGTCGCCACCCTCCGGCAATACCTTGGCGCCAGACTCATCGATCACATGCACCTGGCACTCTCGCCGGTCCTCCTCGGTTCCGGTGAATCCCTCCTGGAAGGCATTGACGCGCCCAAGCTCGGCTATCACTGCACCGAACACGTTGCCACTCCCAACACCACGCACTTCGTCATCACCAAACGCGCGTCGCAAAGCCTCTGTCCCGCCCGACCTTCCGCAAATCCTTTCTAGTCGCCAACCTTCAGCTTGTCCTGACGTAGCAAGGGGTTGGTTCTTGGGTTTCTCTCCGAATGCTGTCCATCCTCGAGTTTGTACTGCGCCGCCTTCAGCCGGACCCTGCAAACGGCGAAAGGAAAGAGTCTTGAACTGTGAACTGCAGGCTGTCCCTGGGGGGTGGCGCAAACTTACTCTCTCGGATATCCTTAGTTGTACACACGCCGTTGTACGCGGAAGTCCCCCGAACACTGGATTACGCCTATGAGTGACACCAAAATCTTTGCGTCTGGCACAAACACCGTGACCACCGGAACCAAGCCCGCACGGCCCACATGGAAGCCCGCGGGAAAAGTGCATGCGGGAGAGCAGCCATTCAGCTACCCCTTGAAACGAGAGTTTGTCGAGCCGGATTGGCGGCGCTTGCCCGGCTACAAGAACGTCACCACGGAAGAGTGGGAGACCGCTCTGTGGCAACGGCGCCACACGGTGAAGAACTTGGCCGAGCTGAAGGAAGTGTTCGGCAGCCTGCTACCGGAATCGTTGCTGGCCAGCGTCGAGCGCGACATGCAAGAGCGCGCCACTATGTCCATCCTGATTCCTCCGCACATGCTCAACACCATGGACGAGAAGGATCTGTGGGGCGACCCGGTGCGCCACTACATGCTGCCGGCCTTTGACGACCGGCACCCGGAATGGCCGAGCCATCCGAAAGCCAGCCGGGACTCGCTGCATGAAACCGATATGTGGGCCGTGGAAGGTTTGACGCACCGCTATCCCACGAAGGTGCTGGCGGAACTGCTTTCCACCTGCCCGCAATACTGCGGCCACTGCACACGCATGGATTTGGTCGGAAACGACGTGCCGCAAGTGGTGAAGCTGAAGTTTCAGGTACCGCAGAAGGACCGTTACCAGCAGATGTTGGATTACCTGCGCGTTACGCCCTCCGTGCGCGATGTGGTGGTCAGCGGTGGAGACATCGCCAACTCGCCGATTGCCACGCTGGAGGATTTTGTCTCCAAGCTGATGGACCTGCCCAATATTAAGGATATCCGGCTGGCCACCAAGGGTTTGATCGGCATTCCGCAGCACTTTTTGCAGAGCGAAGTGCTCGCCGGGCTGGAGCGGTTGGCAAAGAAAGCGCGCGAACGCGGCGTGGACATCGCGGTGCACACACACGTAAACAATGCGCGGCAGGTGACTCCGCTGGTGCGACGGGCGGTGCAGGCGTTGCTGGACATGGGCTATCGCGACGTGCGCAATCAGGGTGTGCTGCTCCGCGGTGTGAACGGGACCGCAAATGAGCTACTGGAACTTTGTTTCACCCTGCTCGATTACGGCAAGATCATGCCCTACTACTTCTACCAGTGCGACATGATACCCAACGCCGAACACTGGCGCCTGGCGATTCACGAAGTGCAGCAATTGCAGCACGACATCATGGGCTACCTGCCCGGCTTCGCCACCCCGCGCATGGTCTGCGACGTGCCGTTTGTGGGGAAGCGCTGGGTGCACCAATTAAAGGAGTACGACCGGCAGTTGGGAATTTCCTACTGGACGAAGAATTATCGCACCGGCATTGAGACCGATGATCCGGAAGCGCTGAGCCGCCGCTACGAATACTATGACCCGGTTTACACCTTGCCCGAACAGGGCCAGCAATTCTGGCGCGGCAGCCGCGTGCAGCAGACGCTCTCGAAATAAACGAATGCGGGGCGCTCAGTTCTGGTCAAACAGCTTCTGCTTCATGGCAAAGCGCAGGAGTTCGGAGTTATTCTCCAGGCCAAAATCGTGCATGATGCGGTATTTATGGAACGCTACCGTCCGCGTCGCCACATTCAAAATGGCTGCTGCTTCTTTCATCGTATGTCCTTCCGCAAGCAGCTGCAGCACTTCGCGCTGGCGCGCTGTCAGCGTGCGCCCGCAAGCGGAACGGGAATCACGCGACTCGATCTGACGGAGGGCTCCCTGCAGCGCTGGAGTCACGTACTTGCCACCGCCCAACACATCGCGGACCGCTTTCAAGAGCTCGCTGCCCGCGGATTTCTTGAGCAAGTAGCCCGACGCCCACTTTCCCATGGTCACGGCGGCGATGTCCGGATCTTCATTCATGGTGAGGACAATCATTTTGATTTTGGGGAGGGCTTGCTTGAGCTGCTCGCTGGCGTCCAGACCGTTGAGCAGCGGCATGTTCAGATCGACGAGAACCAGGTCCGGCCGGAGCTGTGCAGCTTCGCGCAATAAAGCGCGGCCATCGCCGACCATCGCGACGACTTCAAAGTCTGGTTCGAGCAGCCGCTTGAACGCTTCGGCGACAAGTGTGTGGTCATCCGCGATAAGGATTCTAGCCTTGGCCACTGTGGCCTCCGCTCGCAAATTGGTTGAATTGCACCCGGGTAAAACTAGAAAAATTTACGACTTCAAGCATACAGGAGGCAAAACTCCTGAGAAAGACCCTCATTGTGTGAGGGTCGCCGAGACAAATTCGATGTGAGTATGAAGGCGGCAGGAAATCATGCCAACCATCGAGCAATCCAGCGCGGCCTGGAAATTCTCCGTCCTTGGAGTTCTGCAGCACACCGGAACAACTTCTCTGCAAAATTCGGCTTCAAAGTTATACTTGCCGAAGAGGAGTTGACCAAACCTGGTGCCAGCACAGAAAAGGGCAGATCCGGCCCACGACCTTTCCGAACAATTCATGGGGCTTTATGGCACACAGCCGTTGCTGGTGCAGGCGCCGGGCCGCGTGAATTTGATTGGCGAGCACACAGATTACAACGATGGGTTCGTTCTGCCCGCCGCGATTCAATTTCAAACACGCGTCGCCATCGCACCGCGACCGGATCGCGGGCTGACCGTTTCCTCCCAAAATTATTCCGAACAAGTGGAGTTCGATCTGGAGAAGCTTCCCGCGGCGGCACGCCACCACTGGAGTGATTACCTTGTGGGTGTGGCGCGCCAGTTAGCAAAACGAGGAATTCGTCTGCCGGGAGCAAACTTGTTGATTCACGGCGACGTGCCGGAAGGGGCGGGGTTGAGCTCGTCCGCGTCGCTGGAAGTTGCGGTGTGCCGGGCGTTTCTGGAATTGAGCGGCGCGAGCATGGACGGGGTGGACATAGCGTTGCTTTGCCAACGGGCTGAGAATGAATTCGTAGGCGCGCGGTGCGGGATCATGGACCAGTTCGTCTCGGTTCACGGGCGGAAAAATCATGCGCTGCTCCTCGATTGCCGCTCGCTGAGCCATCGACACCTACCGATTCCCGAAGGCGTGAAAATGGTCATCTGCAATACCATGGTGCGCCACAGCGTTGCCGCTGGTGAATACAATCAACGGCGGCAGGAGTGCGAAACAGGAGCGCATTTTTTTGCGGAGCACAAGCCGGGCGTCAAGGCCCTCCGGGATGTTTCGCTGGAGGATTTTCGGAAATATGGTTCAGAACTGCCGGAAAACATCCGCAAGCGCTGCGGACATGTCATTACGGAAAATGTGCGCGTGGCTGAGGCGGCTGACGCGCTTGAACGGCACGATGTAACTCTGGTTGGCCGACTGATGCGCGATTCGCACGCCAGTTTGCGCGACGATTTCGAGGTAAGTTGCCGCGAACTGGACGCGATGGTGGAACTTGCCGGCAAAATCGAGGGCGTGTATGGAGCACGGATGACGGGCGGCGGATTTGGCGGCTGCACCATCAATCTGGTGGAGAGTGGCAAGGTGGAAAGCTTCCAATCTAAGGTGAGTGAAGGTTACGAGCATGCGACGGGGCGACGGCCGGAGATTTATGTGTGTACGGCGGCCGACGGGGTGAGACGGCTGGAGTGAGCGAGTCTCGAATGGACGCGGAGATTGCAGAGCGGAGAAGGAGCAAGGGATCCAGGCGATGAGAGTTCTTGTGACCGGCGGTGCAGGATACATCGGCAGCGTGGTTGCCGAGCAGCTTCTGCGAGCGGGGCATCAGGTGGTGGTCATCGACAATTTAAGCCGGGGGCATCGCCAGGCGGTGCCAAAGGGGGCGGAACTGGTTGTCGGCGAACTGACCGACAAGGAAAAACTCGCCGCGCTCTTTCAAGGGCGAGGTTTCGAAGCCGTGCTGCATTTTGCGGCATTCATCGAGGCAGGCGAATCCATGAAGTCCCCAGAGACATTTTTCCGGAACAATACAGCGAATGCGCTGACGGTTCTGGAGGTCATGCTCACCGCGGGTGTGAATCGCTTTGTTTTTTCGTCGACGGCGGCGCTGTTCGGCAATCCCGCGAGGACGCCGATTCAGGAAGAAGATGCGCTGCAGCCTACGAATGCCTATGGGGAATCGAAGTTGCTGGTGGAGCGAATGCTGCAGTGGTTTCACCGCATCCACGGATTGCGTTACGCCAGCCTCCGCTATTTCAATGCCGCAGGAGCCGCGGCGCCGGATCGCGGAGAGGCTCACCAGCCTGAATCGCACCTGGTGCCGCGATTGATGAAGGTCGCCCTGGGCCAGAAGAAGCACATTGAAATTTTTGGGACGGATTATCCGACTCCGGACGGGACATGCGTGCGGGACTACATTCACGTGAGCGATCTGGCGGCTGCGCATCTTCTGGCGCTCGATGCTCTCGAACGCTCCGGGCGCTTGATTTACAACCTGGGGAATGGCCAGGGCTTCAGTGTGCGAGAGGTTGTCGAGGGCGTGCGCCGCGTTACCGGGCGTCCGATTCCGGTGGTGGAATCGCCTCGGCGCGAAGGGGATCCAGCGGTGCTGATTGCCAGTTCAGAAAAAATCCGGCGGGAGTTGAACTGGAAGCCCCATTTTCCGGATCTGGAGGCCATACTGAAGAGCGCATGGCAGTGGCATAAGAATTTTCCGGACGGGTACGGCGGGAATAAAGTGTAAAGAAGCAGGAGTGGGGACGAGGAACGAAAGCTCGGAGCAAGTCGAAGGCGGGACCCGATGAGTCCGTTTGAACTGAACGCGCATCCACACAAGCGGTTCAATCCACTGGCGCAGGAATGGGTGCTGGTGTCGCCGCATCGGACGCAACGCCCTTGGCAGGGGCAGGTGGAAGCCGCTCCGGCCGAAGCGTCTCTCGAGTACGATCCAAATTGTTATTTATGCCCCGGGAATGCGCGCGCCGGCAGAGTAAAGAATCCCGCTTACGAGGGCACGTTTGTATTTGAAAATGACTTTGCGGCGCTGCGCAGCGACACTCCGACCGGGGAGGTGCGGGAAAGGGAATTGCTGCTGGCGCGGAGCGAGACGGGGCGGTGCCGCGTGGTCTGTTTTTCACCACGGCACGATCTGACACTGGCTCGTATGAGCGTGAAGGAAATCAGGGCGGTTGTGGATACCTGGTCCAGCGAGTTTCTGGAGTTGGGAAAGCAGCGCAACGTGCGTGCGGTACACATTTTTGAAAATCGCGGTGCCGTGATGGGTTGCAGCAATACCCACCCGCATGGCCAGATCTGGGGGAACGAGAGTGTGCCCGATGGTCTGGCCCGGGAAGTGACCGCGCAGAAAAACTATTTCCAAGAGCACAAATGCAGTCTGTTGGAAGACTATCTCCACCTGGAAGTGGAAAAGAAGGAGCGCCTCGTCTGCGCGAACGAGCATTTTGTAGCCGTCGTGCCGTTCTGGGCTGTCTGGCCGTTTGAGACGCTGTTGATCAGCCGGCGCTGCGTTTCTGCTCTGCCGGAATTGCAGGAAGAAGAGCGCGAGGGCCTGGCCCAGATACTGCGCCAGTTGACGATCCGGTATGACAATCTCTTCAAGACGTCTTTTCCCTACACCATGGGATTTCACCAGCGGCCCACCGACGAAGCTGCTTACCCGGAATTCCATTTGCATGCACATTTCTATCCACCGCTTTTGCGATCAGCAACAATCAGAAAATTCATGGTGGGATATGAGATGCTGGCCATGCCGCAGCGTGACATTTCACCGGAGTTGGCAGCAGAACAGTTGCGGGAATTGCCGGAGGTGCACTACCTGGAAGGGCGCTAGTTTCGGAGAAACGGAAAGGGCGGCGATCGAAGAGGGAGTGGAATGAAAATTAACTCTTATCTGGTGCGAAGCACCGTGGTTGCGGCGCTTGGTGGACTGCTCTTTGGCTTTGATACTGCCGTCATCTCGGGAACAACCAGCAATCTGGTCAAGGTGTATGCGCTGCCGTCCTGGCTATTGTGGCTGGTGCAAATGCTCCATACCTCCGAGGCCTCGCTGTTGCTCGGCATCACGGTGTCTGCGGCGCTTATCGGAACCATTCTGGGGGCGATGTTCGCCGGGTTTCCGGGAGATGCATTCGGGCGGCGTGACAGCCTGCGGATCATGGCCGTCCTCTACATTGTTTCTTCGTTGGGCTGCGCGTTCGCGTGGAATTGGCCTGCGCTGGTTTTCTTTCGATTCATCGGGGGCCTGGGGATCGGCGGATCATCGGTGCTCGGCCCGATGTACATAGCGGAGATTGCGCCGGCCAACTGGCGCGGCCGGCTGGTGGGAGTGTTTCAGTTCAACGTGGTCACCGGCATTCTGCTGGCTTATTTTTCGAATTTCTTGGTGGGCTTGGGACATTTTTCGATCGATGGGGAATGGCGCTGGAAGCTGGGAATTGCGGCGGTGCCGGCAGCACTGTTTCTTGCCCTGTTGTTCACAATCCCGCGCAGCCCGCGCTGGCTGGTAAAAATGCGGAGGGTTGCCGAAGCGCGCGAAGTGCTGCGCCAAATTGGGGAGCAGAACTACGAGGAAGAGTTAAAGGAGATTATCGTTTCGATTGACGCCGAGCATGGAAACGCAAGTGCGCCACTGTTTCTGCGAAAGTACCGCCTGCCGATTTTCCTGGCCATAACCGTGGGCATGTTCAACCAACTTTCCGGGATCAACGCCATCCTCTATTATCTGAACGATATTTTTGCGTTCGCCGGATTCAGCAAGGTGTCGGGAGACCTGCAGGCAGTGGCGGTCGGGTTCACCAACCTGATTTTCACGGTGATCGCGATGTCCGTGATCGACAAGCTGGGGCGCAAGAAGCTGCTGCTGGTGGGAGCAGTCGGAACTGCCGTGTGCCTGGCCGGAGTCGCGGCGATCTTCTCCATGAAGCGACATCAGGACTTGCTGGTATGGCTATTGGTCGGATTCATCGCGAGCTTCGCGTTTTCGCAGGGCTCGGTGATTTGGGTTTATCTGAGCGAAGTGTTTCCAAACCGCGTGCGGGCGAAAGGGCAGAGCCTGGGCAGTTTGACGCACTGGCTGATGAATGCGGCGATTTCGTTTGCCTTTCCCACGCTAGCAGCATGGTCGAAATCGATTCCCTTTGTGTTTTTTTCGGCGATGATGGTGGTGCAATTCGTGGTGGTGCTGTTCACCTACCCGGAGACCAAGGGGGTCACTTTGGAGGAAATGCAGCGGCGGCTCGAAAAAGTGCCAGGTTAGGGCTGGAAGGAAAATAGGAGGCACATCGAGTAACGTGTCGCCTTCACCTAAGGCGCTTGGTATCGCCGAGCAAGCGGATGCCGGGTGTCCAATTCGAGATTTAATTCTAGGACGTTAACGCGGGGCTCTCCCAGGAAACCGAACTGGCGGCCAATCGTAAATTTGTGAACCAAGCCACGCAACTCTTCCTCACTTATGTTCCTTTCCCTGGCAACCCGGGGAACCTGAAATTCAGCGGCCGCGGGAGAAATATGGGGATCGAGTCCGGAGCCAGAAGTTGTGACGAGATCGATTGGAACCTCCGCAGACGGGTTTTCCGAACGGGCACTCTCCACATCTGTCTTCACCCGATCGATCAGGGCCTTATTTGTAGGACCAAGATTGGAGCCGCTGCTGGAAGCGGCATCATATCCGGCTCCCGCCGCGGAAGGCCGTGAATGAAAATAGGTTGGCCCGGTGAAGGATTGACCGATGATCTTCGAGCCCACGATCTTGCCGTTTTTTTCGATCAGTTGCCCATTGGCTTGAGCGGGGAACAGTATTTGGGCGAGGCCAGTCACTACGAGCGGATAGAGGATTCCGAACATTACCGTGGTAACGAGAGTGAACCAAAAGGCGATCAGAAGATTCTTTTTCATAAATTCCTCAGACGACCCGAAGGTACGTCAGCAGTACGTCGATGAACTTGATCCCTAGGAAGGGCGCGACAATGCCCCCCACTCCGTAAATCAGCAGGTTGCGCTGCAACAGAGCCGCCGCGCCCAACGGGCGATACCGCACACCGCGGAGCGCGAGGGGAATCAGCGCGATGATGATCAGTGCGTTGAAGATGACCGCGGAGAGAATGGCCGATTCGGGGGTGCGAAGATGCATCACGTTCAGGACGCCAAGGACAGGGAAAGCCCCTGCGAACATCGCGGGGATGATGGCGAAGTACTTGGCCACATCATTTGCGACTGAAAAAGTTGTCAAGGCGCCGCGAGTGATCAGAAGCTGTTTGCCAATTTCGACGATCTCGATGAGCTTGGTCGGATTGGAGTCGAGATCGACCATGTTACCGGCCTCTTTTGCGGCTTGCGTGCCGGTGTTCATGGCGACACCGACGTCGGCCTGCGCTAGGGCGGGAGCGTCGTTGGTGCCGTCGCCGGTCATAGCAACGAGTTTGCCCTTTGCCTGTTCGCGCTTGATGAGCGCCATCTTGTCTTCAGGTTTGGCTTCCGCGAGGAAATCATCGACGCCAGCCTGGCGGGCGATGGCCGCCGCGGTCAATGGATTGTCGCCAGTGATCATCATCGTGCGGATGCCCATGGCGCGCAGATGGTCGAAGCGCTCTTTCATCCCGCCTTTCACAATGTCCGTGAGAGCGATAGCGCCCAATACACGGCGGTTTTCCGCAACCAGGAGGGGGGTTCCGCCGGAATTTGAGATTTCCTCGAGGCGAAGCTTCAGTTCTTTCGGTATCCCATTACCGTTCGGGCTGATGAACCGGGCAATCGCTTCCGGCGCCCCTTTGCGGATTTCGCGCCCGTCGAAATCCACGCCGGACATTCTGGTCTGGGCGGAAAACGGAATAAAACTGGCGTTGTGCGAAAAAAGGTCGCGGCCGCGAATGTTGTAGCGCTCCTTGGCGAGCACGACGATGGAGCGGCCTTCGGGAGTTTCGTCGGCGAGCGAGGAAAGCTGCGCGGCATCGGCCAGGTAGTTTTCCTCAATCCCAGGGGCAGGGAAGAACTTCGTTGCGGCGCGGTTTCCGAGCGTTATGGTGCCGGTTTTATCGAGCAAGAGAACGTCCACATCGCCGGAGGCTTCGACCGCACGACCGGACATGGTCTT
>CAWFNI010000018.1:0-122762 GCA_963817085.1 Candidatus Acidiferrales bacterium | reverse complement strand
GTCACGACTTCAACCCCCATCTTGCGACGCCATGTGAACAAGAGATTGGCGTTCAGCTCGTGACGTCGAGCGACCTCGGCGATCGACGCCCCGTCTTCGAGGCTCTCTTCTACGATCCGACGCTTCTCGTCCCGCGTCCAGGATCGACGCCTGCGCCCGCCCGGCGTGAAATCACCGTCATTGGCAACCGACATCACAGATGGTGTCCATTATCCGTAAGCGGACACGATCATCGCGCCACTCTTCAACAACACAGCCCAATATCGAGATCAGCGCCAGGCGGCCGCCAGCGAAGGGGATACCTCCTGGAGGCGGCGCTTTACGCCAATCACGGGACCAAACGAGGCCATCGCCGGCACGCCGAGCCGGATTGGCCGACGGTTCATCGGGAGCTGAAGCGCAAGCACGTCACTCTGGGTGATCGTTGGGATGAATATATCGCCGCCAATCCCGGCGGTTACAGCTATTCGCGTTTTTGCGAGCTCATTGCGGCTTTCAGATGCTCTCCCGCTGGACCTTCAGCGACGTCTTCGAGGAAAACGGTCCTCCTCGCGAACCCTTCTATGGCGGCTTCGGCCTAATCGCTCCCGGCGGCATCAAGAAACCCGCCTACTACGCCTTCTCCCTCTTCCACCAGCTCGGCACAACGCGCATCGCCAATCCCGCCGCCAATCTCCTCGTCACCCGCCATGATGACGGCTCCTTCGCCATCGCCCTCTGGAATCTCTCCCCGCCCAATCAGCCGGGCCAGCCCCGCACTTTCGATCTCTCCTTCCCCGGTCGCAAGCCTCCCAAGCACGCCCTTCTCTCGCGCATCGACGCCGACCACTCCAACACCCTCGCCGCCTACGCCCGCATGGGCAAGCCCCGTTATCCCACGCCCCATCAAGTCCTCCAGCTCAACGAAGAATCCGCCCTCGCCCCGCCCGAATCTCTTTCCCTGCACCAGGGTCATCTCACCCTCACGATCCCGGCCAACGGCTTCGCTCTACTCCGATTCCGCCCCTGATCCTGATCTCGTCGCGGGTTTCGTTTCCTCACCCCTCCACAACTCGTCAACCCGCGACTTGTCATTCTGAGGGCATCCGGTAGCATAGGCTTCAGCCTGTGCTCTTGGGTTCGCATTTTCTTGCTTTTGTAGCGCCGTGCCTTCAGGCCGGCATCTTGCCTTCGTGGCACAGCCATTCTTCCTTGCCCTGAGCCTCGATGGGGCTGTGCTCTTGGGTCCCTTGGGTCCCTTGGGTCCCTTGGGTCCCTTGGGTCCCTTGGGTCCCTGGGTTCCTTGGCTCCCGTAGCGCCGTGGCTTTAGCTTGCCCTGACGCAGGAAGGGCCCGGCATCTCGGGTTCCTCTCTCCCCGGCCGCCATACTCCCCCAGGCCCGGCACCACCCCCCCTCCCGTTTTTCCGATTCACCCCATCTCCGCCCGTAAACTTGATGCTTGACATTCAAAATCTCCATTCATATACTCCCTGCAATTGGCCGCTTAACCGATTTACTAGCGGGTCCGGTGCAGGTTCACATTTTCAACTTTGCATTCTGGTCGAGCGGAGGAGTTAGCATGAGCGTATCCAAGCTGTTTCTTCGTTTCTTTTCTGCTGCTGCATTCTTGTTGCTCGTTACCCTGACTGCCAGCGCTCAATACCGCGCGTCCATTCAGGCGCACAGTGTTGGATCCCTCGGGCGCGGTGGTCTCTGACGCCAAAGTCACCGTCACCGCCCAAGATACCGGCCTGTCTCAAGAATCCACTACCGATGCCAATGGCGTCTATAGCGTCAACCGCCTCGCTCCCGGCCTCTATACCGTCACCGTCGAGAAAGCCGGATTCAAAAAGACAGTCCTCTCCGATGTCACCGTCGTTGCGGAGCAAGTCAATGCCGTCAACTTGACCATGGACATCGGCCAGGTCACCGAATCGGTGACCGTCACTGGCACTGAGATACCGGCCATTGATACTGCATCCGGCGTAATTGCCGGAACCGTCACCAGCCAGCAGATCCAGGCATTACCCTCGTTTGGCCGCGACGTTTTCCAACTTGTCCAGTTGGCTCCCGGCGCGTTTGGAGACTCTTCCCGTAACGCCAGTGGCGACTCTTTCGCCCAGCCGGGTAATGCTGGTCCCGGAGGAAGCGGCGCGGGCACTGGTGTATTCGCGACGGAAAACCGCCCTCAAGTCACCATCAACGGCGGTCGCCAGGACTCCAACAACGTTACCCTCGACGGAATTAACATTACGAGCGTTTCCTGGGGTGCCGCGGCCATCATCACTCCCAACGAAGACTCCGTCAAAGAAGTCCGCGTGGTCACCAACGAATACGACGCGGAAAGCGGGCGCTTCGGCAGCGGTCAGATCCAGGTCATCTCGCAAACCGGCACGAACCAGTATCACGGCAGCGCATTCTTCAAAGCCGATCGCCCCGGCTTGAACGCCTATCAGCACTATTTCGGCTCCGCTGGTGCGCCCTACACTCCACATCGCAACGACAATCGCTTCAACCAGTGGGGCGGCAGCGTCGGCGGCCCCATCCTCAAAAACAAACTCTTCGTCTTTTTCGCCTACGAAACCATTCGTAATCATTCCATCGCCAACAACGCTGGCTGGTATGAGACCGCCGCCCTGCTGAAACTCGCTCCTTCCGGCAGTCTCGCCTCCCGTTACGGCGCTTTCCCCGGCGAATCCATTTCCTCCACCAGTGTTGTTGACCGTACTTGCGCCTCCATCGGCCTCGTTCAGGGAACGAATTGCTACATGATTCCGGGGCAGGGCTTGAATCTCGGCAGACCCCTCGACCCGTCCAAATTCCCCCTCGGCACCATGGATCCCAGCTTCCAAAACAACCTGAATCCCGGACTCGGTGGTGACGGTACGGGCGCTGCCTCTAACTTGGATCCCACCACTGCGGACATCGCCTTCTTCAACACCAGCGGCCCCAATAATGCCACCAACCAACAATTCAATGGGCGCCTTGACTTTAATGCGACAAGCAGGGACCTCATTGCCTACAACATCTACTACGTCCCTGTCAGCACCACTTCTTTCAATAATCCGCGTCCTGCAAATTTGTTCTACCACAACGCCACCAACGAGGCCATGACCGGCTTGTGGACTCACACCATTACTCCCACGCTTATAAACGAAGCACGCATCAACGCCGCGGGCTGGCGTTGGAATGAGCTGGCCGATAATCAGCAGATTCCCCTCGGTCTGCCTCAACCCGCTTACATTGGCGATCCCAGTAATAACAACCAGATCGGGACCATTAATGCCCAGGGCAATACCCTTGGTGGCCCCGCCGGCAGCGTCTTCGATCAATGGACCTACGGTGCCAAGGATGTAGTCACCAAAGTCCAGGGTAGCCACACCATCAAGTTCGGCGGCGAAGCCACCAAATTGCACTTCGTCCAGGAAGCTCCCTGGTCCGCTCGCCCCAACTGGGGTTTCCAGAATTATTGGGACTTCCTCAATGACGCACCGCTCTCCGAAACTGGTGTATTCAATCCCCTCACCGGCGTTCCCACGGACGTTCGCAAAGACTCACGCCAGACCTTTTACGGCTTCTTTGCTCAAGACAGTTACAAGTTTAAGCCGAATCTGACCCTGACCGCTGGCTTGCGCTGGGATTACTTCGGCCCCGTCTCCTTCACCCGCAATCAGCTCTCGACCGTTGTTCTCGGTGCTCAACCCAACCCTCTCACCGGCATGTCCATGCGCATCGGCGGCAACCTCTACAACGCCCAAAAGGGCAACTTCGGCCCTCAACTCGGCTTTGCTTGGAGTCCCGCCTCCATTGCACACCACGAATTCAACAGCCGCCTGGTCCTTCGCGGCGGCTTCGGCATTGGCTACACCGCACCGGAACAGGCCATCACCCTGAATGGCTGGCCGAACGTTCCATTTACAAATAACGGTACTTTCCTCACTGGCTCCAACGTCGTCTACGACTTCCCCTCCGACCCGCATCAGTTCGGATCCTATCCGGCCAACCCCAACACCGTTGCGCCGTATGGCTCCAACAATCTGCCCATCGGCGGTTCACCCGTTAGCGTCACAGGCTTCCCTGCCAATTTCCCCACCACTTACACCTATCGCTACTCCCTCGAGGGTCAGTACGACCTCGGCCATCAATGGGTCGCGACCGTGGGGTATCAGGGCAGCACTTCTCATCACCTCACTCGCCAGTCCAACTTGAACCTGATCTATGGCGCCCAGGGCATTGCTCTGAATCCCGCTGTCAGCAACTTGGACTACTACAGCTACGACGCCAACTCCCATTTCAACGCCTTGCTCTCTGAATTACAGCATCAATTCAGCCGCTCCTTCTCCATCGATGCTCAGTATCGCTTCTCCAAAAGCATGGACAACGCTTCTGGCCCCTACCAAATCAACTACTACGAGTGGAATCCCAGCTATGACTGGGGTCCGTCTGATTTCGACGCCACCCATGCCTTCAAACTTTGGGGCGTTTACACTCCCAACTTCTTCCATCAAGGTTGGCAGCAGAAGGTCATCGGCGGCTGGAGCATCAGCGGCATCTTCAACTGGCACAGCGGTTATCCCTGGTCGCCGTTCTTCGGCAGCACCTGTGACCTCATTTATCACAGCGGCGCGTGCACCAATGGCGGCAACACCCAACTTGGGCCCGCGGCCTATCTCGGCGGCGCCGGCAGCAGTTACGGCAACTCCACCTTCTTGAGTGCCGGCGGCAATTTCCCCAAGGGTGGCCCCGCGTATTTCACGGAGCCCACTTTCACCAGCTGCGCCCTGCCCTTCCCGCAGGTTTGCCCCGGTGCTCCGCAGGCTCCCGGCATACAGCGCAATTCTCAACGTGGCCCTCGCTATAAAGATGTGGACGCAACCCTCAGCAAGGCCTTCGGTCTGCCCAAAATGCCTATCCTCGGCGAAAACGCGCAATTCGAATTCCGCGCCAACTTCTACAACCTCTTTAATAACCTGAACCTGGATCCAGGCAGCATCCGCAACTATGTGAAGGACCCGCTCTTCGGTGAAGCCACCAACGCTCTCGGCGGCCGCACCGTCGAATTGCAGCTTCGTTTCAGCTTCTAACATTTTCCGGAGGCGTGCCTCACCTCGACACGCCTCCGCAGTTGTAGGGCCCGCCTTCCGAGGCGGGCCGTTCTTGGCCCTGTACCCATAGCTGCCAACGAGTCCCCGCACCCCGGGAACCTCCCTCGTTGGCAGCTTCTCTTTTCACTAGGAAGTGTCTCTTCACTGCCCTCCGGGAGACTCCGCTCCGCAGTCCACGGAGAAACTCCGGTTCCTTAGGGGGTCGGAGCTTCAGCTCCGACATCAAAGTACCCAATTGGCTTCAGCCCCTGAGGAATCCGCAATTCTTGCATTTCAATATCTATGAGATAGCCTCTACTTGATGCTCTTACTCTCTCGCATGTGCCACCCGCTCACCCGCAAGCAGCCCTCCCTGCTTTTCTGCATGCGTTTACTCACCACTCCCCTTCTCGCCCTCCTGTTCCTAGTCCGCCCCGCTTTTCCACAGTCAAAATCCGCTCCCCAATCCTTCGACACTCTTTCCAAACGTGCCGACGAAGCCCGCGACGCCGATCGCCTCGACGAAGCCGTCTCTCTTTACAAAAAAGCCCTCGCCATCCATCCCAAATGGGCTGAGGGCTGGTGGTCTCTCGGCACCATTGAATACGACCGCAACAATTACTCCGCAGCGGCCCGCGCCTTTCGCCAGCTTCTTCCCCTCGCTCCAAAAGACGGCACCGCCCGCGTCATGCTCGGCCTCTCCGAATTCGAATTAGGCCAGGACCCTTCCGCTCTGAAACACATCGAGGAAGCCAAATCTTTGGGCGTCGCCACCAATCCCCAATTGCGCCTGGTTATGCTCTATCACGACGGCATCCTCCTTCTCCGCGCCGGTAAATCCCGCGCCGCCGAAACTTCCTTCGGTGCGCTCTGTCTGGACACCATTCCAAACGAGGATGTCCTCAAGGGTCTCGGCATGGCTGTCCTCCGTCTCTCTCCCAAACTCGCTCCCCCCGAGGGAACCCCTGGCGCGCAAATTGTCCTTCGCGTCGGCCACGCCGCCTGTCTCTCCGCCCAAAAAAAATATGATGAAGCCCGCAAGGAATACGCCGCGCTAGTCTCCGAGTATCCCGCCTACCCTAATATCCACTATGTCTTCGGAAAATTTCTCTCTGAGGTCAACGACACTTCCGCCGCCGTCGCGGAGTTCCAGCAGGAAATCAAAAATAATCCCCGGGACATCTATTCACGCCTCGAAATCGCGGCCACCCAGTACAAGATCGATTCCGCCGCCGCCATCCCCTACGCCGAAGAAGCCGTCCAGCTCAATCCGAAAATTCCCTTCGCCCACTATCTCCTCGGTCTCCTCTACCTGGACACCGACCACTTCCAGAAAGCCGTCCCCGAACTCGAGTTCGCCAGGAAAGCGTTTCCCAAGGACAAGCGGCTCCTGCTCGCACTTGCCTCCGTTTATTCCCGTGTTGGCCGCAAGCAGGATGCCGCCAACGCCCGCGCCGCCTTCGAGCGCCTCAGCCAGTCTTCCCCCTCCGACGAATCAACCGCCTCCTACTAAATATATTTCCTCGCTTTTGTAGAGCCGTGCCTTCAGGCCGGCATCCTCGATTTCCTCTTGGGTTGCCGCTCTGGGGTTATTCTCCTTCTCGTAGGGGACAGCCTGCCTACCGCAGGCAGGCATCGCTGCGCCCCATGTCCCCACAATCCCCTGATCTTACCCCCTGCCAGCTTCTCTATTCTTCCCTCTTCGCTCTTCGCTTTTCGACTTTCTAGTTTCGATTTCCCAATTTCGCTTTCCTATTTCCTGTTTTCCATTTTCCAATTTCTATTTTCCATTTTCCGCAGGTTCCTCCACCACCATCACCCGGTCCACCGCCACATCCATCAACACCTGCTTGATCCCGCTCGGCCACTTGATCTCCATCTCTTTGATCTTCGCGTTCTTCCCCAATCCAAAATGCACCCGCGAATCGCTCGCCGACGCGTAACCCACCGCCGTCGTCACCTCGTTCCACTGCGACGCTCCATCCTCCGTAATAATATGGATCTGCGCGCCAATCCCCATGCGGTTGCTCTTCGTGCCCACCAGTTTCAGCAGAATCCAATGGTTCTTATTCTCCGTAATGTTGTGGAACAATTGCGCCCGTCCATCCAGCACCGATACCACCGCGTCAATCCGCCCATCATTATCCAGATCCCCGAACGCCACCCCGCGGTGCGCCGCCTCCACCTGAAAATCCGGCCCCGCCCCTGCGCTCACATCTTCAAATTTCCCTTTCCCCACATTACGAAAGACGGTATTCGGCTCCGGATAATGTTGCTCGGGATTCAGCACGCTGATGTTGTCCATTACGTTGGCGCGCGCCACGAACAGGTCCTTCCATCCATCGTTGTCGAAATCCATAATCCCGTTTCCCCAGCCAGACATATCATTCGTCTTGGCCAACCCGTTGCTCACCGTCATGTCGTCGAAATCGCCCTTCCCAGTGTTGAAGAACAGTGGAAACTCTTCCCTCTCCACCGCGGTGTGCCAGATGTCCGGCAAGCCATCGTTGTTAACGTCCCGAAAATCGCTTCCCATGCCCGAACGAGCCAGCCCGTCCGCGGCGTACCCTACGCCCGCCGGCAGCGACACCTCCTCAAACTTCTTCCCCTTCAGGTTGTGAAACAGAAAATTCTGTGTCGTGTCGTTCGCCACAAACGCATCCAGGTAACCATCCCCGTCGTAGTCCGCAAACGACACGCTCATGCCCTTCCCAAAATGTTGCGCAATGCCCGTCTCTACGGAAACGTCTGTAAAGGTCCCGTCCCCGTTGTTCCGGTAAAGCGTGTTGTGCAGTGACGCGTAGTTCTTCGGATGGCAGAATGCTCGCGTCCCCTCCTTAATTCGGCAATACGGGTCCTTGTTCACTTCCCACACGCAGTAATTCACCACAAACAGATCCAGCAGCCCATCGTTGTTGTAGTCGAACCAACCCGCTCCCACCGACCACATCTTCTTCCCGTTCAGCTTTGCTCCCTCCACTCCCGCCTTCGCCGTCACGTCCGTGAACGTTCCATCTCCGTTGTTGTGGAACAACTGGTTCCCCGTCACGTTGGCCACAAACACGTCCGGCCACCCATCATTGTCGTAATCCCCCACTGCCACGCCGCTTCCATACCCTGCCCCCGCCAGTCCCGCCTTCTCCGTCACATCCGTGAACGTCCCGTCGTGATTGTTGTGGAACAGCCGGTTCCAGTAAGCGGGCGTCTCCTTCTTCAACGAAGGGATCGCCGCCCCGCCCACAAAATACACATCCAAATATCCGTCGCCGTCATAATCGAACAGCGCTACGCCCGCCACCATCGTCTGCGGTTGATTTTTGTTTTCTGTGTTGTCGTTCGCGGTGATGTAGTGCAGCCCGGCCTTCTCCGCGATTTCCTCGAACCGGATGGGCCCCTGGCTCTTCGCTCCCGGGGCAGCAGTCGCAGGCGCATTTTGCCCCATGGCCGGCAGTGCCGCCAGCGCCAGCAGCGTTAGCAGCCTGCGCATGCGCTCACGCCGGTTGGAAACCTGCCTTCGTCATGGCGGACTGCGTTTCCGGATTTTTCATGAACGTGTTCCATACCAGGCCACCCCGGTAATTTTCCGCCATCACCATCGTGATGCCAAGATCAATTCCCAGCACATCCGTATCGTACCAGCCGGACAGCGGATTGAACGCATCCACAGAACCGTACAGCCCCCACCCCTTCGCCGCATACGTCCCCCGGATATTCCGCAACACCTTCATGCAGTCCGCGTACAAAAACGCCAGCGAGCCCCCCGTCGCGCACGGCACGATGCTCCCGTCGATCGGCCCCTGCAGCGGCGGCCCGCCCCACGCCGTGTACCCGTGCGCGGAATCCGACGCCGATATCCCCCACAAATTGTCCGTGTAATCGCTGAATTGCCCGTTCAGCGAAAGGCAGAACAGCTTGTGCGCCTTCGTCGCCGTCACCGAATTATCAAAGTAGTTCGCGTACGCATCCTTCTTGTTCCGAAAATCGAACCACGCCTGCGAATACTGGTGTGTGAACAGCGGGTCGTTCCCCGAAATATACGTCAGCCCCTGATACGCAATTGTCGGCCGCGTCCACGCGCCCCACGTCGTCGCCGGCACCGGATTCGTGGGCGAACCGATTCCCAGCAAATAAATCATCATCAACTCGCAGTAATGCTCCCAGCGCGCGTTCAGAAACCCCGATTCCGGCGTCCAGCCCATCGAAAACGTCGGCCCGCCGTTCAGCATCCATGGCCATTCCACGCGGTTGTAAATCTTTGTCGCCAAGTCTTGAATCTCCGCGTCCTGGAAATATTGCCGCGCCGTCAGCACCCCACATAGCAGTAGCGACGTATCAATCGACGAAAGCTCGCACTGCGCCCACCGCTGTCCTGTGTTCATGTCCACGAAGTGATAATAGAAGCCGTGCACGTTCGTCATCTGCCCGTATAGATACTGCAGTGTGTTCCGTACCCGGTTCGTAATGTCCACCGTCGCCGCATATCCCCGTGAATCCCCGATGCACAGCGCCGTCAGCCCAAACCCCGTTGCCGCAATGCTGGACATCGTTCGCGTGTCCTTGCCGTTCAGCAACGCGCGGTCCTTCACCTGTCCTGTCGCCGGATTCGTCTCATTCCAGAAAAACTGAAAACCGCCCCGCTGGATTTCGTCCAGCAACTGCTCGTCCGTTCCCTGATAAGGCGTCGGCACTGGACCTGGCGCAATCGCCGGGTTCTTCCCACAACTCCACATCGATGCAAAGGGAGCGACCGCCAGCCCCTGCCCGCACCACCGCAGCAACTCTCTCCTGTTCATCCGTGGTGTGCTCATCTTAGAATCCGAACCTGGATACTCACTCCTGACTTACCTGAGCATCTTCCCCCACAACGAAAATTGTCATTCCGAGCCCGCCGTGGCGGGCGAGGGATCTGCTTTTTCTCCGAGCAAATCCCCCCCTACTCCCCAATCTCCATCTCAATCGGCTTCCCCCTCTGCGAATCCGGGCTTACCCAGATGCTCACCCGGCACGGCTCCACTTTGCGCTCATTCCGAATATCCCAGAGCGCGAACGCCTCCGGCCCCAGCCCGAACGTCACCTTCTTCGTCTCCCCAGGCGCCAGTGCCACTCTCTCAAACGCTTTCAGCGCTCGCACCGGTTCTTCCACGCTGGTTCCCTGCAGCCGCACGTACAACTGCACCGCTTCTTCCGCGCTCACCTTCCCGGAATTCGTCACATTCGCGCTGACTTCCATCACCTCTTTCTTCAGCGCCTCTTCGCTATGCAACTCCTCGTTCAACTCCTTCGCGCTCAGCTTGGTTGTGCTGCTTTCCGGACCCGAGTACCGGAATTCTGTATACGACAGTCCATACCCAAACGGAAACTGCGGCGCGTTCTGTTCATCCACGTACCGCGAAACAAATTTTTCCGTCCCCTCGCTCGGTGGGCGCGTTAAATCCGTATTCCCCGCTGGACGCCCCGTGTTCAACGCGTTGTAGTAATTCGGCACCTGCCCGATCGAGTGCGGCCAGCTCACCACCAGCTTCCCGCTCGGCACCGATTCTCCGTACAACGTCCGCACCAGCGCCGGCCCCGCCTGCACGCCGGGAAACCACGCCGCCAGCACTGCCGGTACATGCGCGAACGCCCACGTCAACGTGAGCGGCCGCCCACTGAACAGCACCAGCACCACCGGTTTTCCCGTTCCCGCCACCTTCTCCAGCAATTCCTCTTGCCGTCCTGGCAGATCCAGATACGCCCGCGAAGCTGCCTCCGCGGTCATTTCCGGCGCATCCTCCCCCAGCGCCAGAATCGCCACGTCCGCTTCCCGCGCCGTCGCCACGGCTGCGTTGATCTGCTCGTCCGTCGCCGTCCGGATTTCTCCGCCCTTCGCGTATTTCACCCGCTCCGCCCCCAGGCGCTCCGTCAGCGCCTTCTTCAACGTCACCACGTCCTTCGCCTGCCCGTGTGCTCCCCACGAACCCAGCATCTCTCCCGCGTCATCCGCCAGCGGCCCGATCAGCGCCACGCTCGGCGTGTCGCCGTTCAGCGGCAGCACTCGCCGCGACCCCAGCAGTTCATTCTTCAGCAGCACAAACGACCGCTCCGCCGCCGCCCGCGCTACCTCCAGATTTTCCTTCCCCAGTGGCCCGTGATTCTCCCGCTTCTCGTCCGTGTACGGATTCTCGAACAGCCCCAGCGCGAATTTCACCCGCAGAACTCGCCGCACAGCCTCATCAACTTTCGCTTCCCGAAGCTTTCCGCTATTCACCTGTTCCATCAGGTACTCGTGATACAGGTTGCTCTCCATATCCATGTCCACGCCCGCGGCCAGCGCTTTCCTCGCCGCCGTCCCGCCATCGTTCGCGATCCCGTGCGGAATCAGCTCCCCCACGGAATTCCAGTCGCTCACCACCATCCCCGGAAACTTCCATTCCATCCGCAATATTTGCGTCAGCGTGAATGGGTTCGCCGTCGTCGGCACCCCATCCAGCGTGTTGAACGCGCTCATGATCGACGCCCCGCCTTCATCCAGCGCGGCATAAAAAGGCGGCAAATATACTTCACGCAGAGTGTGCTCGGATATCTCCGTCGTGTTGTAATCCCGTCCGCCTTCCGCTGCGCCGTATCCCACATAATGCTTCGCGCACGCCGCAATGCTGTCGGCCGCGTTCAGACTCTTTCCCTGGTAGCCGCGCACGTACGCTCGCGCCATCACGCTTCCCAGGTACGGGTCCTCACCCGCCCCTTCGATCATCCTTCCCCAGCGCGGATCACGCGCTATGTCCACCATCGGAGAAAATGTCCACCGCACTCCGGACGCGGACGCCTCCTGTGCCGCGATCCGTGCCGCTTTCTCCACGATTTTCGGATCCCATGTTGAGGCCATCCCCAGCGGCACCGGAAATTCCGTCCGGTAGCCGTGAATTACGTCCAGTCCATATACCAGCGGAATGTGCAGCCGCGATTTCTCCACCGCGATGTGTTGGTAGCGGTTCGCTGCTTTCGCGTCGTCCAGGTTGAAGAGCGATCCCACTTCTCCCTTCGCGATCATGTCCTGGTAATCGCCTCTTCCCGTACCCGGTCCCGTCGGCGTCCCCACCGAATATTGCACCAGCTGGCCGACTTTCTCCTCCAGCGTCATCTGCTTCAAGAGTGCCTCGACCCGGCCTTCGATGGCCGGGTCCACAAGATGCGACCTCACCGGCAGGCCGCGGAATCCCTCCGGCGTCGTGGCTTCTTGGGCCCGCGCCACGCCCACGCTCAAAAATGCAATCGTTCCAAGGATTAACAATCGACGAAAAAATTGAGGAAGCACGTCAGTCTGGCTCCTGTTCAGTGCGGGTGACTTCCCTCCGAGATCGCACTTCACTAGAATCCGCGTCACATTCCGCCCTCTGCAGCACCCTCGCGAACCTACCGCTGATCGCTGGGTGGCTCAGGCCTCTCGGGCTGCCGCGGAATCTCCCATCTTTAAATCTTTAACCCCACTTTGCCCCGATGCGCGACTCCCGCCTTTCACCCCGCCTTGCCTGTCCGGCTCGGCCCCGCATCGGTCCAATGGTAAATCGATTTATTGGCTAGAATCTATCACTTTTTCGCCCCTCCCTCCATCCTTATTCCTCACTTTTTTTCTCCATCTCCTTGCTCCCCCCGCCTCCCTTGTGCCAGACTACGCCCACAACACCCCATGGCTAGGGCTAAAGGAAATTTCGCTGCTCCTGTTCCCTCCGCTGGCTCCACTTCCATCAGCCTGAAGGAGCTGGCTCAGCATCTTGGCCTCTCCTCCGCCACCGTTTCTCTTGTCATTAACCGCTCGCCCGGCGCCAAATCCATCCCCAATACCACCCAGGAGCGCGTCCGCCAGGCCGCCCGCGAATTGAATTACCGCCCCAATCTCATGGCCCGTTCCCTCCGCCAGAAGCGCAGCTTCACCATTGGCGTCGTGGTTCCGGAAGTCAGCGAAGGTTACGCCGCTCTCGTCCTCTCCGGCATCGAGGATCATCTCCTCCAGGAGGGCTATTTCTATTTCGTCGTCAGTCACCGCCATCGCCCCGACCTCATTGAGGAATACCCCTCCCTCCTTCAGCAGCGCGCCGTCGAAGGCCTCATCGCCGTGGACACCGTCTTGACCGAACCCTCCTCCCTCCCCGCCGTCGCCATTTCTGGCCATCGCCAGGTTCCCGGCGTCACCAACATCGTCCTCGATCACAATCTCGCCGCCCATCTCGCCCTCGAGCACCTCCAGAAATCCGGCCACTCCCGCATCGCCCTTATCAAAGGCCAGGATTTCAGCTCCGACACCGAAATCCGCTGGCGCGCGCTTCACACCGTCGCCAAGCAACTCGGCATCGTCATCTACGAGAAATTGACCATCCAGCTCGACAGTGATTCTCCCTCTCCTGAAGTTGGCTACGGCGTCACCCGCAAGCTTATCGCGCGGGGTGAACCCTTCTCCGCTCTTTTCGCTTTCAATGACATTTCCGCCATCGGCGCCATTCAGGCGCTCCGCGAATCCGGCAGGCGCGTCCCCGAAGATGTCTCCGTTATAGGCTTCGATGACATTCAAAGCGCCGCCTACCAGAATCCCGGCCTCACCACCGTTCGCCAGCCCCTTCGCCAGATGGGTGTGATCGCCGCCGAAACCCTTCTCGACCGCATCAATTCTCCCCGCCGGGCCGATTACCCCAAAGAAATCATCGTTAAGCCCGAACTAATCGTCCGCGCCTCCACCGCCCCCGCCCGCTTCCCTGTCCCCGCATTGTAGCCGCGCAGTCCCCCGCTCCCCCTCCCCTTACCATCCCGGCGCGACACTTGTCATTCCTAGCCCGCCGCGACCGACGCTGGTGTCCGTGTCCCAGAACTTCCTGCCATTTGTCCTTAGGAGGTGGCGGCTTCAGCCGCCACGTAAGCAGTCGCGAAGGAGTCGGGCTTCAACCCCTGAAGCTTCAGGACTTTGTTCAACAATTTCCCGGACAACAGACCAGGCTGGGACACCCCTTCCTGGTAGTCCTGCCTCAGGAAGGGGCTGTGCTCTCCGCTCCTCTAACCATCCCAACGCACCCTTCCCCCGCTCTTCTTCCCTTTCCTTCTTCTTCCCAGTAAGATGGCCTCATAGACGCAGGTCTCTGTTTCGAAACAGTAATCACGAATACGCGATTATGACCTGCACGAAACATTCTCGTAACCTGGACCGAGGCAAACTCACCTTCGCTGAGGGCTATTGTGCGAACACTGACCGCCGACCCGTTCTTGACAGAAACTTCGCTCTTCCGCATTCTTCTCGCGTGTTCTCCGGAAGATTTGCTCGAATGCCAGCGCCTCCGCTTCGACGTTTTTAATCTCGAACTCGGCGAAGGCCTCTCCATTTCCGAACGCTCCGGCCTCGACATCGATCCCTTCGATTCCTTCTGCGACCACCTCATGGTCCGCGACATCGAAACCGGCAAGCTCGTCGGCACCTATCGGCTGCAAACCGGCGCGGTGGCCCACCGCAATCTCGGCTACTACGGCGATCAGATCTTCGATTTCTCCGTCTATGAACCCATTCGCCATGAGCTCCTCGAGCTCGGCCGCGCCTGCGTGCACATCGACTTCCGCAATATCATGGTCCTTCATGCCCTTTGGAAGGGCATCGCCGTTTACGCCACCCGTCACGACTCCCGCTACCTCATCGGCTGCAGCTCTGTCTCCTCCCAGGATGAGAACTACGGCATGGCCATGTACGATTCCCTTAAGGACAAGTACCTCGTCCCGCCTTCCCTGCGTACACTTCCCCAGCCCGGCCACGCCTGCCAATCTTCCGGCGCTCCGGTAACAGAAAGCCTGCGCCCCCCGCGCCTCTTCCGCGCCTACCTCGAAATCTCCGGCCGCATCTGCGGGCCCCCCGCGATCGACCGCGAGTTCAAAACCATCGACTTCCTCACCCTCGTCGATCTGGCCAATCTCCCGGACCGCGTCCGCACCCGCTTCTTCTAACCCATTTTCTTCGCGCCCGGGTCTTCCCATCTTTGTAACGCCGGCATTCCTGCCGGCCGCTTGGGCTCTCCTCTTCCACTCTTAAACTTTCTTTTTCTCCACCTAACGCCCCTCCTCACCCAAGCATCCAACCGCCATCTGTAAACTCTCTCTCGAAAGGTGAACCAACATGCTTCCCATGACTCCAGACAACGCTTCCTTCCTGCTTCAATACACCCTTCCCGCCGTCAAAAACGAGCATCGTTCCACGCGTTCCGTCATCGAAGCCATTCCTTCGTCCAACGTCGATTATCGCCCCGACCCCTATTCCAAAACCGCCATGGAGCTCGCCTGGCACATCGTCGCCGCCGAACATCGCTTCTACTCCGGGATTGTCGCGGGCGCCTTTGACTTCACGCCCAACCATCGGCCGGAAAACGTGCACACCCCGGCCCACATCGGCCAGTGGTACGGCGATTCTTTTGGCAAAAATTTCGACGCGCTCACCAAACTCACTGGTGACCAACTCGCCAGAACCATCGATTTTCGCGGAATGTTCGAACTGCCGGCGGTTGCCTACTTGAACTTCTCTCTCAACCACGCTATCCACCATCGCGGCCAGCTCTCCACCTATCTCCGTGCCATGGGCGGCAGAGTCCCTTCTATCTACGGCGAAAGCTACGATTCCGCCATCGCCAAAAAATTCGCCCAAGCCTGATCCTGCAAACCTGCAGCTGAGGCTTTAGCCTATGCCTTCAGTTCACTACCAAATCCGCTCTTCTTCCGGGACCAGGTTTATCCCGCCCTCCTGGGTTTCTCCTTGTGCGGGTCTCCGCCGCGGCGGAGACCCCATGTCCCCAAAATCCCTCCTCTCTTCTGCCTCTCTGCGTTAAATCTTCTTCTTGCTTTTCTCTTCTCTTAAACTGTCAACCATAAACCGACAACTTAAAACTTCTCTACTTCCCAATCCCGTCCGGCAATCCCCGGTAATACCGGAATCCCTCCACCCGCTTTCCATCTCTTGTCCGGATCGTATCTTTCACCCGCGCCTTCATCTCTTGAATCTCCGCCTCGCTGGGATTCGGATTGTAATTCTTCCATCCCGGCCCGAACTGGCTGATGTAATGCGCCCCGGCATTCACTCTCTGCTCCACGTAATCCGTGATATCCACCCACAGATTTTCATCCTGAAAATCGTAGTCGTTATAAAACATGTATTCCGGGATCATGAATGCCTTCAATCCCTCTTGCGTAATCTGCCCTTCAAACAACAGCCTCCACATCGCCGCGCGCGCTGCATCCGCCGCCAGGTACGCCGCCGCGCGATGGTCCGACTTGTGCCACCGCTGATAATTCTTCCCCGGGTCCCACGCGAACAACACATCCGGCCGCAGTTTCCGGATTAGCCGCACCAGATTTTCCACCACCGCCTTGCGGTCCTCGAATTCCAACAATCCATCGTCATATCCCAAATTGATGTAGTGCTCCCCCGGGATTCCCAGTTCCTTCAACGCCGCCAGTTCTTCCTGCCGTCGAATCTCCGCCAGCTGCATCCGCGACAACTTCGGGTCTTGCGTCCCCACGTTCCCCGTCGTCAACGTCACCACGTACACCTGGTTCCCGTGCGCCTGCAGCATCGCCAGCGTCCCGTGCGAAAGCGCATCGTCGTCCGCGTGCGCCCCGATCAGCATCACCGTCTTCCCTGTCCACTTCTCCACCGGCACGTCCGGCTTCTGCGGCGTCATCTGCCCCATCACCGGCCACGCCATCACCCACATCTCCACTCCCAACATTCCCACTCGCCTCAAGTTCATTTCTTCTCCTCCCTCGAAACACATGTCATCCCGAATCCCCGCGCCTTTTCTTTGCCCCCCGGCTGAGCGGGGCGGGATGAGGGATCTGCTTTTCTTTCTTAAGACAACTGACCCCCGAGGATGTCAACAGCGCCGCCACTTGATTTCTTCCCCTCCATAACTCCTTTTCTTCTCCGGGCCCTCTGCGCCTCTGTGGCTAATCCTTTCCCCGCCGCTTCACTTCCTCTCCCTCTCGAGCAACCAGATCTCATCCGACTCATGCTGCGAATTCGTTGTCACCAGCCATTTCCCGTCCCGCGAAACGTCGAACGGGTAATTCACTCCGCTGAACTGCAATCTTGGCAGCACTTTCTTTTCTCCCGTTGCCAGCGTCACCACTGTGATCTCCGTATTCCCTTCTGGACCCACCGTTTGCATTCCGATCTTCTCTCCGCCCGGCCACCACACCGACCAGCCGCCTCGCTCCGCCACGCGCTTCAACCCGCTCCCGTCCGGCCGCACCACTAACACTCCCCCGACAAATCCCCGATCCGGACTGAACGCGATCCACTTTCCATCCGGCGACCACCGCGGCACCGTCCCCGGCGAAGCCACCACTCGCCGCGCCTCCCCCGTCCCGTCCGCCAAACGCACATACACGTGCGACACTTTGTTCTCCGTCCGCGCAAACACCAGCCAGTTCCCATCCGGCGAAATGTCCGCATAGGAATCGCTCGTCGTGGCATTCGGTTCCAGCGCTCGCGTCGGTCCGCCCTTCCTCGCCACTCGCCCGATAGTCAGCGGCTCCGGTCCCCACGTGCTGTAATAAATCTCCCGGCCGTCCGGCGCATACCGCGCGTAAATTTCCGGCACTTTCCCGGACGTCAACTGCCGCGCTTCACGCCCCGCCGTCGTTACCGTCCACAGGTGCCATGAGCCGTCCGGCTCCCCGCGCGCGTACGCCACTTCCGCGCCATCCGGCGAAAACGCTGGCCCCCAGAAAATCGCCGTGTCCCTCAGTATCGTTCTGCTCTGCCCCGTCGCCAGCTCGTACAGCAGCAGCACCGTCCGCGTCCGCGAATTCAAAAAGGCAATGGTTCCATCGCGCGCCACGCTGGGCGTCGAATCCGGCCCCGGTCCGGTCGTCAGTTGCGTCGCGCCCCTCCCGCCCAACTCTTGATACCACAGGTTCCACGCGCCACCCCGGTTCGACCGGAACACCACGCCTCGCCCGTCCGCCGAAAATACTGGCGTATCGCTCGACACTCCTCCCACTCCCTCCGTCATCTGCCTCGCGCCCGCACCATTCACAGGCACCAGCCACACCTCCCGGCTGTTTCCTCCACGGCTGCGCGCCACCGCGATCCATTTCCCGTCTGGTGACCACGCTGGCCTCCCCAAAAAGGGGTACACCGCATCTCCCGCCAATATCGTTCGCAGTTCCGTTCCATCCAGTGACGCAATCGCCAGCGCTTCCGGCTCTCCCGGTTTCCTCGTCACAAACGTCAGCCGGGTTCCCTCCGGTGACCATGTCGGCATCGACCCGCCCTGCGCCACCGGCACAATCTCTCCCCCGAACGTCGCAATCGTGCACACTTCGTTCGCCGCTTCCTCGGCCACGCTCCTAGCGAACGCAATCTTCTCCCCATCCGGCGAAAATGCCGGCTCACCCTTCCGCGACACGTCCTTCGTCAACTTCACCCGCTCGCCGCCCGCCACCCGCCCCACATACACATCGTCGGAGTTCTCTCCCTTTTCCACGTACGCGAACATCTTCCCGTCCGGAGAAATCGCCGGCCCCGCAATATTGCTCTCCGTCGAAAGCAGCAGCCGCAACTTCCCGCCGGGTGCCGGCGCGGCCACCCGCGGCTTCGCTCCCGGCACAAAATAAATCACCGCCGCAATCGCCGCCAACAGCCCACCCACCATCCACCAGTAGCGATGGCTGTTTCCCCGCGCCGCCGGTGCCCTGCTCCGGTAGGGGTCCGCTGCAGCCGCCACGGCTCCCCCATTCGAGTGCAACGCCTCCAGCGCCGCTTTCACTTCGCTCGCCCGCTGATACCGCTGCTCCGGCTGCTTCGCCAGGCAATGCAGAATAATCGCTCGCAGCCCCGGCGGCACGTGCATGGGCAGCGCTAGCGGCGCCTCCCGCAGAATCGCGCTCCCCAATCCAAACGTGGTCTTTCCCCGAAACGGATACGTCGCGGACGCCATCTCGTACAGCACCACCCCCAGCGCCCAGATGTCCGCCCGAACGTCCGGCGGCGTTCCCCCCAGCACCTCCGGCGCCATGTACATTAACGTTCCTGGCGCCGCGCCGGATTCCCCTGCATTTGAATCTGTTTCCCCCTCGAGCCCTCTTCCCTTCGCACTCATCGCCAGCCCGAAATCCAGCACCTTCAATTGCCCGCTGTTGGTCAGCCGCACGTTTGCCGGCTTCAGGTCCCGGTGCAGCACCCCATTTGTGTGCGCGTGCTCCAGGGCGCTCGCCATTTGCGCCCCGTATTCCAGAACCGTCTCCGTCGGCTGTCCCCCGTCGGGAATGCGTTCGTTCAGCGGCGCGCCCGCCAGATACTCCATGGCGATGTACGGCTGCCCCTCGCATTCCCCCACTTCATAGATTGTGCAAATGTTCGGATGATTCAACGCCGAGGCGGCCCGCGCTTCCGCCAGCCATTTCGCGCGCACCTCGGCGGTGAGCACCGCGCCTTCCGCCGGCAGTTTCAGCGCCACATCGCGCTGCAATTTCTCGTCGCGCGCCCGGTAAACCACACCCATAGCCCCGGCGCCGGCTTGTCCCAGCACTACATAGTGCGCAAATTGTTTTCCGATCATGCCCGGGACCTGGCCCGAATCCTAGCCCCACCTCATTCTGCCGTCAAGGAAACGGTAGCCCCTTTCGCCTGCCCTCTCGCCTCAGTTCTCTTCCCGGCTCACCTCTAATTTTCGCCCCCATTCATCCCTTTTCGGCTTAAAATACATCCAACATCTTACTTTTGCTCGTGCGAATCAGGTCGCAATGAACACTTCCATTCGGCAATGGCGCGCCACCGACCCGCATCTCTTCCGCCGGCAGGAATCTCTGTTCTGCCTTCTCAACCTCTTCGTCATCGTCTGCCTCGTTCTCGCCAATTTCCTGCTCGCTGACGTCTGGGGACCGGTCACTCCCTTTCTTTTCGTCACCATGCTCCTCGGTTTTTCCGGCCACCTCGCTCTCCTCCTCTGGCTACGTTCTCCCTCTCAATCGTCTCTTTCACCATCCCTCCACACCATCACCACCATCTCCATCCTCATCAATACCGTGATGACCATCGCTGCCTCCGCCACCAACCGCAGTGACAGCCAGTATTACATCCTCATGTGCCTCCCCGTCCTTCAGGCCGCCTTCCACTACTCCCTGCGCAGCACCATCCTGGTCGTGGCCCTTGCCGACTTTCTGAATTTCTTCTGGATCTTTCAGTATTTCCGCCTCCATGGCGGAATCGTTCAGGCCGACGAATACGTTGAAGCCGGTACCGTCTCCTTCATCTATACCGTCTTCGGCCTCGTCGCCTGGCTTCTCGTGCAAAATTTGCACCGCAAGGAACTCTTCCTTGCCGACAGCCTCGAACAGCTCCGCCGCACCCGCAAGCACCTCCTCGCCGAGGAAGAACTCGCCGTCGTCGGCCGTCTCTCCTCCGCCATCGCCGATCAACTTCGCAATCCCCTCGAATCCATCACAAATTCCCTCAACAGCGCTCGCCAGCACGCTCTCTCCCCTGCCGAGCAGGCCGCTCTGTTCGACTCCGTCCTCACCGAATCTGCTTGCCTTTCCACGCTCGCTTCCGATTTCGTTTCCTTCTCCCATCCGCTTGATCTCCATCGCACCCAGGTCAACATCGCGCAAACCCTTCGCTCCGTTGCTGCCGGCTCCCAGCAACTCGCCGACTCACGTAATCTCAAACTCGTCGTCACCGCGCCCGCCAATCTCCCGGCCTTCGTCGACGAGCCGCAAATTCATCTTGCCCTCTCCCGTCTCCTCACCTTTGCCATAACTGCTTCCCCCTCCAACCATTCCATACTCCTGCGCGCCGATTCCCACGACGGCCGCGGCATCCAACTCCGGGTCGAACACACCGGCCCTGCGATTGCCCAGGAAGATCTCCCCTTCCTCTTCGAACCCTTCTCCCATGCGGGCTCTCTCGCCGGCGGACTCGGCCTCGCCATCACCCGCCACATCTCTCGCGCCCACGGCGGCGATGTTTCCCTCACGCAATCTCCTGATCTCCGCCTCAACTTCTCCATCGATCTCCCCGCCCTCCCCGCTACAGCTTCGCCCTCCTCTTAATCCCCTTCCGCAAATCTGCCATCCCCGCCCCGGCGCGGTCACCGTCCCGTTCCACTTTTAAACTCTTTCACTCTGCTCTTCTTCGTGTCCTCTCGGTCTCTGTGTCCAGTCTTCTCTTTTCCTCTCTTCTCCTCTCTTCTCCTCACGTCACCTCACAAACTCCACCCCGCACCTCCACATTCCTCCCCCCACGTCATCACCTTCGCGACCTGTCCTCGCACAAATATCGCCGGCGCTTGCTTCTGCTCCGGCGAAAACGACACCGCAATCTGCAACTTCATCCCCTTCGCGAACGCGTTCTTGCTCCGGAAACTCACTCCTCCGCGCGACATGTCGATGCATTTCACAATCTCTTCTCCGAACTTTTCTGTCTTTACGCATGCAAAACAATTTACCTTTGCCCGCACCCTGCTGCGTCGATTTACTCCCTCCATCGCCTCCGCGAGCGCCACAAACTCCTCTGGCTTCGCTTCCGGCTCAAAGCTCTTCGCCGCGGCGGCCGGCGACGCCGGAAATTCCGTCCCCCAGAAATCTAGATGCTCATCCAGGAACGCCACACCGTTCGTGTGCTCCTCCCCTTGCCTCGCGATCTCCCCCGCCACGCGCACTTCCGCTTCGCGGTTCCTTCGCGCGTCCCGCAGGATCAGCTCCTGCTCCACTATCAATTGGTTTCGGGAAACAATCCCCGCGCCGTGCAGGCCCAACACCACCGTGTGCGTTTCTTCCGAGAACACCGCGCCATCAGCGCCGCTTCCGATTAACAGGATGGTACTTCCATTGAGATTCGCCCGCTGCGCCGTTTCTTCTCTGTCCCGGGCGCGGTTGTAGGAACCGCAAACTTCCGGCTCATCTTCCTGGCTTCCTGGGGAATGGGCCAAGCTTCTTACTACTTAAATCCTATTTCCTCTCGCGCCCTCCGGGCCGCCATTTCTTTCCTAGTTACCTACCCGTAGCTGTCCAAACGTCCCAGCCATACCCATTCCCCGTTTCTTTTGTTCTTCCCTGTAGGAGGCTTCTTGCCCTGAGCCGCGAAGGGAACGCACGCGAGAGGTACGCCTCCTTCTTGGGTTTTACCTCACCGTTGGGGTTTGCCTCACTCTTTGGGTTGTAGTGGCCGACCTTCAGCTAGCGCCCAGACACAAGAAGGGGGCGGTTCTTGGGTTTCGATTGCTTTTCTCTTTGCGTGCTCCCGGTGCCGCTTTTGCACCTGGGCTCCTGAGTTTTTTCTTTCCACTCCGCGACGGCCTCCACCACAGCCGGATCCCTGCCAGCGCAATCACTCCCCCATGTCGTCCCGAGCGCAGCGAGGGATCTGTTTTTCCTCATCCTCTAGCTTCCCGCTCCGTCAGTTCGATCCCTTTCTCTTTTTGCGTTTCCATGCACACCCTTGGCTGCCTCCACCCCCCTTGCCTCTTTAGCCTCATCCCCCTCCTCTGTAACTTTTCCTCTCTCTCCGCCTCCTATACTCGTCAAAGGAACACCATGCGCTCCAAGCTCTTCTTCACGCTTTCTCTTTCCGCCGCCGTTATCGCGGTTGTCGCCATTTCTGTTCGCTGGCCTGCGCGCTCCTCCGCCGCTTCGAACTCCTTCGATAAGCAGCCCGTCATCCTGGAACTCTTCACCTCGGAAGGTTGTTCCAGTTGCCCTCCCGCGGATTCCCTGCTCAATAAACTCAGTGCCGAACAGCCCTTCGATGGCGTCGAAATCCTCGCCCTGGAAGAGCACGTCGACTACTGGAATCATCTCGGCTGGGCCGACCCCTTTTCCTCTCCCGATTTCTCGCAGCGTCAGCAACTGTACGCCAACACCTTTCCTGACGGCGGCGTCTACACTCCTCAGATGATTGTCGATGGCCGCGCACAATTTATCGGCAATCGCACTCACGAAGCCCGCGACCAGATCCGCTGGGCCGCCTCCCATCCCAAATCCCGTTTGCTCCTCTCTTCCTCTTCCGCTCCCAATGCGCACACCCGTTCCTTCGAGCTGCGCCTCGCTCCGTCCTCCGCCGCTCTCAACTCCTCACCTCTGGATTTGTGGGTTGCCATAACCGAGAAAGGCCTGCACTCCGACGTAACTTCCGGTGAAAACTCCGGCGAACTGCTTCGTCACGCCCCCGTCGTCCGCCTCCTTCACAAGCAACAATCCGTCTCTTTGCCCCTCAGCGCTCCCGTCGCCTTCACCCTCGATCTTCGCGACAATTGGGTTCCCGCCAACCTTACCGTCATCGCTTTCCTCGCCGACCCCCACTCCCGCCGCGTCTTCGCCGCCGGCTCCTCCCCCTTCGCTCCCTGACGCCAACTTCGCTGCTTCTTCTTTTTTCTCTCTCGCATTGACCGATTCGCCGCCTTCCGCATTCTCTCTTTCACTCCCGGATAAACTAAAACTCGAACCTATGTCCTCATTCCCTCCAGCACCGCTTCCTTCTCCCGAAGATTCCGGTGCCCGCCGGTACACCGTCTGGCCTTCCATTCTTCTCGCCGCTCTTCTCGCCATTGCTGTCCCCATGAAAGGGATCGAGTACACCGATCAATACAAATCGCAACTCTTCAACTTTCATGGCTTGCTTCTTGTTCTCTACATCCCTTTCGCCTTTGGCTTTTTCTGGCCGCTTCTTGTCGCGCTCCATGCCTCTTATGTTCCAGATCTCCTCCGCGTGCGGCCTCGCCGCTGCAGGCTCGCCGCAGTTCTCATCATCATCTCTTCTGCCTGCTCCGCTCCCTTTATCGTGGCCGAAGTTCGTTCCTACAGGGCCAGCGAAAACGCCCGCCTTGTCGAGGAGCAGCGCCGCGCCAACGCCCTCGCTCAGGAGCAATCCAACCGCATACACGCTTCCCGACAGATTCTCGCGGGCGGCATCCTCGTCTTCTCCGAGCCGCTCACTCCCGAGCAGGCCTGGGCCCTCCGGGACTATTTCGTGTTCCACGCACTCCCGGACTCCGATTGCCTTCGCGCCGTTCAGCGCTACCCTTCCAGCCTCGCCGTCCTCACTTCGCTTGCAGGAAACAAATCCTGTTCTCCCGAAGCCCTCCAAACCCTCTACGAGGCCGCGCTCCTTCTGCAATCTACTGAAACTCCACAAACCTACCCCAATGCTGATTCCCTCCTGACCGCTATCGCCTCCAACCCCAGATCCTGCCCCACGCTGCTAAGCAAACTCCTGAATAGCGGCCTTTACGGCGTCCGCCTCGCTGCAGCCGCCAATCCCGGCGTGCCCAAACCGCAAAAAATCGCCTACCTTCGAAGCTCTCTTGCCTCCGGCAACTACAAAGAACGCGAATTCGCCGCCGCTGATTCAGACACTCCCCCCGAAGTCCTCGAACAACTTGCTTCCACTCCCGATTTCCTCGGATATCTATCCAATAACCCCAGCACTCCCGACTCTGTCCTTCAACACATCCTCGATACCACTGACAATTCCCGGATTCGTGAAAACGCCATGCAAAACCTCGCACGTCGTCATCCCCCTCCGTGAACAAACTCCACCCAGGCGGAATCTACTTCCTCAATTGTGCTGGAATTTACTTCGCCATGAAGAACATCAACTGCACCGTGCCATCTCGACTACTCTTTCTTGCTCGTTTCATAATTCACACCAATCGCGGCCTCGGGCCTTTCGCCCTGCCCTGAGCCGCGAAGGGCCCGCTCCGCGCCGCGGGCGCGGCAGACTGGCTCCGTCGTTTCCCAGAGCAAGAAGGTTTTAATCTGCTGCCAGGTCCATCTTCCTTCGTTCTCTACTCCGGCTTCTCGTAGCATTTCCAGTCTCCCGCAAAAAACTCACTGGTCTTACCTGCCACTTCACAATAGCGTTTCGCGCCCAACAATCTCCACACCGCCCTTTCGGCACCACCCACACTTCCGTCTCCTTCTTGCATCCCGGGCATTCCCGCGCCGGCTCCCGCAATTCCACGTCTCCCGCGGCCTTCGTGATTCGCATCCGGCGCATGACCGACGCTGCCATCTCAATCGTTCGCCGCTTCCAACCCTCGGGTGAAATCGATCTTCGCATGGAACATTCCTCGCCTAGTTTTCGCACCTAGGAACGTTCGGAAGAGAACTTGAGAGGTAACGCGCTTCGCCAATTCTCCTGTGCCCAACAGGCGGAAACAGTGACCTCTATCACGCTTGCGCCTACATTCGCCCCGGCCCCCGCGTTCGCTTTGTCTTCCCTCTCCCGGGAACTTCCTCCCCCGTTTCGGCGTACCATTCCATGTCGGTACACCGTCCAAGGAGGTTCCATGTCTTCGCTCCACTTTGTTTCCGTCTACTCCCCCTTCCGCATTCCCCTTGCTCTCTGCACCATATCACTCGCCACCTTTCTCTCTGCTCCCTCCCGCACCCCCGCTCAACAACCGAAAGGCGCCGGCGTCACTCTTGCCGCCGACCCGGACGCCAAGGATCTCGGTCTCCCTCTCTATCCTGGCTCGCGCCGTCACAAGGACAAAGACGCGGACTCCCCCGGCGCAAACTTCGGCCTCTGGGGCGGCGGTTCAGGTTTTAAACTGGCTGTTCTGAAAATGGAGTCGGACGACTCACCAGACAAAATCGCGAACTACTACAAAAAAGCTCTCTCCAAATACGGTAAGGTCTTCGATTGCTCGCATCCCTCCCCGGCCGGTACCGGCGCCCCCAAGGACGCCTCCTCCAAGCAACTCACCTGTGGCGACGACAAGCCCGACAAGGGCGGCCTCCTCTTCAAATCCGGCACCCAGGACAAGCAGCACCTCGTCGCCATCCAGCCCAACGCCCAAGGCTCCCTCTACCAACTCGTGTACGTCGCCCACTGGGATTCCGACAAAAAGTAATAGCGCAGCCTCTCGTAGGGGCGCAGCATCCGCCGCGGCGGACGCCCCACGTCCGTACGATTACTAATTCTTCTCTACCTCTTGTATCGGACGGCCCGTGTCCCCAACCTTCCGGGCCTCGCTTCGCTCCTGCTATCGCCCCCGTCCCCATCTAGCTACAGTGTCCTTTGGTACAGTAGCCTTCCGGCCCGTCACCATGCGAGAAAGGTAGCAACGGAGTCACTCGAATGAAACGCCTTTTACTCTTATTTTTGTGCGCGGTCCTGCTGACCTGCGCTGGCCCTCTTCCCACCACTTCCGCCCAGGACGCTCAGGGTGTCAGCACCGAACAGCCCACCAAATCCAGATGGCATTGGTTCCACCGCAATAAACAGCACCACGAGAAGTCCGCTTCGGCGCAGCCCGCCCACAAATCCGGCGGCTGGTGGCATCATCACTCCGCGGGCCCCGCTGGTGCTGGCGCGGACCTGAAGGCTGAGACCCCTAAGGCCGCGCGCGAAAAGCACCACAACTCGAACACCGCCCCGCTCTATTCCATCCCCCAAACGGTCGGTCGCTGGTTTCACCGCGGCCCAGGCCCCGCCGGAGCCGGCGCAAGCTAACTCGCCCTCACACTTTTTCGCCATTCCCCGATGCGCGTTCTCGATTGCCCCACCTCAAGGGTTCACAGCGGTTCCTGGGTTGCCCCCGTTTTCGTGCGCGCGCAACACCGCACTCGTCCTTGTCCCTCTCGCTAACACTCTTCTCCGCGCTCCTCGGCGTTCTCGGCGTCTCTGCGTTATCCTTTCTCTTTCTTCTCTTCTCTCGACGCCCACCACTCGTCTCTTTAGTGCACCCCGGCGACACGGCCCCATTCCGCCCTTGCCGCTTCCCGTCGGATATGAGATATTCCTGCCCGTTCTACGCCACATTCCCATGCGCGAATCAGATGCTATTTTCACGAGCTCCATCCCCGAACTCTACGATCGCCACATGGCACCCATTTTCATGGAGCCCTACGCCAACCACCTCGCCGCCCGCCTCTCCACTACCGCTCACGGCACCCTTCTCGAACTGGCCGCTGGCACCGGCGTCCTCTCACGCGCTCTCGCTCGCGCACTCCCGCCCTCCGTCTCCCTCGTTGCCACGGACCTCAGCCCGTCCATGCTCGCCTACTCCTCCGCGCGTTCCAACGGCCGCATCCTCTGGCAGCAAGCCGACGCGCAAAACCTTCCTTTTCCCGACTGCTCTTTTGACGGAATCCTCTGCCAACTCGGCGTGATGTTCTTTCCCGATAAAGTCGCGGCCTATCGCGAAGCCCGCCGCGTCCTTCGCCCCGCCGCTCAATTCCAATTCCTCGTCTGGGATCGTCTCGAAGTGAACGAACTCTCCCGCGCCATCTACGAAGCCATCGCCACCGCTCTCCCCGACGGCCGCGCGCAATTCCTCGCCCGCGTCCCCTTCGCCTATTTCGACGCCACACAAATCCAGAGCGATCTCCGCGCCGCAGGATTCTCCTCCGTCGAGATCGAAACCATTATCCTGCCCTGCTACGCGCCCTCGCCGCTTGATGTCGCCACCGGCATCTGTCAAGGCACTCCATTGCGCAACGAACTCGAATCCCACGGCCCGTCTCATGCCCACGAACTCACTCGCACCGTCGCCGCAAACCTCTCCACCCGCTTCGGCCCTGGTCCCATCCGCGCCCAGATGCAAGCCCTCCTCGTCTCCGCTCCCGCCTAGCCCACCTGCAGGCGCGGCTCCTAGCCCTGCTTGCCCTGCTTGCCCTGAGCCGCGAAGCGTCACGCCGCCCTCTCGGCTTTGCCTCTGTAGCATAGGCTTCAGCCTGTGCTCTTGGGTTCCTCTGCTTTTGTAGGGCCACCTTCTACCTGCCCGCCGCAGGAGGGAGGCGGTCCGCTCTCCTAGCGCCGGCATCCTACCGGCATCTTGGGTCGGACGTTGTAGTGGCCTGCCTGTTCCGTACCGCGTCGTGGCCGCGGGCGCAATCTGCTCTCCTTGGCTTAGCCTTCAGCCCGAGCCCCCGCCCAAGCGTAATCTGTCATCCTGAGCCCATCCGGCGAAGATGGGCGAAGGATCTCAATGTCAGCCTCAAGCAACTCTTGAATTTTGTCACACGGTCAAACAGGAAGTCGAAGCTTCCGCTTTGACTCTAAGCAACCTGCAGAGAAAACCTTCAGCGTCCGGAACTCTTGCCGGGCACCCAACACCCCTTTCAGAGGATGGGGCTTGGGTTTTCTGAATCACTCTTCTCAGCGAACTCCGCGCTCTCTGCTCCCTGTGCGTTAAAGCTTTTTCTTGCTTTCCTCTGCCGGGGAATTGGTAACTTGGCTCCCAGTACTTGACTTTACCGGCTTCGCGTTAATCAGGCATGGTCGACACAGCTAGGGCAATTGCACCTACCGTGGGCCTGCGAGAATCGCGGAATTGGCAACTGCCGTTATGGTCTTTTCTTGGTCCTGTTCGCTCGCCATAGGAAGGCTTAATTGAATTTGGTACAGGATTCCACCATCTCCCCACCAAAGGTTCGCGGGTGCGCATGAGCCTCCGCAGTTAATAGGCCTGAAATAGCCGCGAATGCCGTTAGCTAGCTTCACCTCAGTAATGTTTCCCAATTCTCGCGGACTATACTTGGGTGCTGCTTCACCTGAAAAAAACGCAGCGAAACCAGCCTCACCGTTTCCCACTTCGAAGTATAGAGATATTGCATATTCATTTGCTGCCAACTTTTCTATGCGCGCGTGTTTAGCTCTTCCAATAGGCTTCGGAAGTTTGCTTGGTAACAGGAGTGGGACGTGCGATTTGCTCTTGATTTCAGGCAGGACAGAATGAAAAACCTCAGGCAGCGATTTGTCCGACTCGGCTTGGCTCGCTGCGTTCCTTGAACAGACCAGAGCTGGCTTTCTTCCCAGTGCTGGACAATGGCCAACGGCTAGAACCATGAAGACCGCTAGGGCTGAAAACTGCGTCCTCATGAGGTGCATGTTCCGTATGGCATCAGGTAGCTGCCGCTTGCCCTCCTCATAATCTGCAAGATGGGCAAACTCCCGGCAATCAAGTTCCCTCCCCTCACTTCTTCCCCACAAACCTCAATCGCGCCGTGATCGCCCTGCCCTGCCCGCCCTCGAACAACCCGAAATTCGGCGCATCCACGTTGTTCACCACCACGTCCGCATTCTGCCGGTTCAACACATTGATCGCCGCCACGCGCACCGCAAACACCCGATGGCTGAACCCGAATTTCTTCTCCAATCCAATCGTCAGGCTTGCAAAATCCAAAAAACGCTGCGCATTCGCCGAGCCCACCAGAAATTGTTGTTGGTTGAAATTGCTAAACGGATATCCCGTGCGGTACTCGAACAAGTACGTAAACAAAACCCCCCAGATCGGCGTCGGCACGCTCCCCCAGGACAATATCCGGTTTGGCGCGTCCCAGCTCAGCGCCCCCGGCTGCTGCGCCGCGAAATACAGGGCTCCCAGCGTCGGGTCCAGCAGTTGATCCGAACTCGCCCGTGACCGCGTATAACTCCCAAACAGCACCGCGGTGTTCGCAAACGTGTGCCGCGCCGTCACCGTTGCCGCGCGGTACTTGTCCCGCCGCGATGTGGTCAGCAGAAAATCCGAACCGACTTGTCCCGGCGAGAGCGTCTTCCACACCAGCCCGTGGTGCTGGTCCCGTGCCAGCAATTCCACCGACACCAACGTGTTCTTTCCAATCCGTCGCTGCCACCCCGCGCTGGCAATGGCGAAATACGGCTGCTGCAAACTTTGCAATCCACTCGCCGGCAGGACAAATCGGCTCGTCACCGGACCCTGCACCACAACCGTTCCCGTCGGGTCGTACAGCGTGTCCACTTCCTGCTGGTCGTACGCCTGCCCGATCACCGTCAGGTTCAGCGGAATGTCATACATCCCCCAGCCAATCGAAAACTTTTCGCGATCGTCCGACCATGGCTTGCCCTGATCTGCGAAGGGCATCCAGTTCAGCGCCACCCTCGGCTGCACCATCGCCGCTTGAAACAGCCGGTCGTAATCCGCGCGCACCCCCGCCTGCACCACGAAGTGCTTCTCCGGCGACCACGAATCCTGCACGAATCCTCCGGCCAGCGTGTTCGCCACGTGAAAGTCCGGACTCCCCGCGAACGTGGTCAGCCGGTCCAGCGTCCGATCGCTGCGCAGCGCCTGAATTTCCCCGCGCGAGCCGGCCTGCGTCATGTCCACGCTGGAAAGATTTGCTCCGCCGGAAAGCGTGTGCGTGCCAAACCATTTCAACGGCTCGCTGATCGCATCCGCGAACAATTGGTACCGCGCCGAATCCTGCCCGTACTTCTGGAAATAATTCCCTTCCGCTCCATTCACAAGCAAAACATACGGCGCCGTGCCCTGCGGACTCGCATCATAGTGCGTGCGCTCCACGGCTCCCCCAAACTCAAACAGCGTTTTCTCCCAGTAACTCTGTTCTTTCACGGAGCCAAACTGCCGGTTCATCGTTGCATCCAGAGAGGTCGTTTGCGGGTGCAGCGCGTCCAGCCCCAGGTTGCTGTCGATCTCCACATTGGACAGAAAATCGATGTGCAGGCTGCTGTTCGCCGATAGCTTCCACAACAGCCGCGACCAGCTGTCCCCGCCCCACTGCTGCGTCTCGTTCGCGTTCGACGGCAGGTTCCTCTCGATGTTGATCGTGTGCAGCACGTCAAACGATTGCGAAAACCACAGTCGTTCCTTCACCATCGGCCCGGAAAACACCACCCGGGGATAAAAACTCCCCAGCTGCAGCCCATTCTGCGTGCTGATCCCGGGAATAAAGTCGGTGGCCCCGAATCGCCAGCGGTCATCCCCTTCCCGCGTCTCGTAACTCAGCACCGCCGCCCCCGGATGCGCATACTCCGCGCCAAATCGCCCGGTCTGCAGCTCCGTGCTGCGCACGGCCTCCACAATCATACGCGCGTTCAACCCGTTGCTCGCTGGGTCGCCCACTTCCACGCCGTCCAATAGGTATTGCGCCTGGGTGTTCCGCGCCCCCGCGATATGAATCAGGTCCAGATTGTCCCGCACCACCTGCGGCATGGCCACTAGGCTCTGTTGCAAATCGTGAGAACTCGGTACCGGAATATCCCGGATCTCCGTGCTGCTCAAGCTCTCGCTGCTCTGAGTGGTGGCCGGATCGATGCGGTTCGCGCTCACCATCACGTCCACCTTCTCCCGCACTTCCTCCTCGTGATTCAGCGTGAACACAAAATCCGTGCTCCCCGCCGCCAACTGGATCTTCTGATCCGTCAGCACGAAGTAACCCTGCTTCTCAACTCGGATTGTGTATTCGCCGGGAAGAAGATTCGGCACGGAGAAATAGCCGGTGTCGTCACTCACCGCGGAAAAAACAAGCCCGCCAGACTGTTCAAGCTTTACCTGAGCAGCCCCGACGGGCACTCCATTTTCATCAATAGCTCGCCCTTTCAGGACGAGGGGAGTGTCCGAAGCCTTGCTCACGCTTCCGAACAGCAGAAGCATCAGCAACGCTGCCGAAATCCATCGAAGCCGCTTCACCAAAGCCCACTCCCGAGCCGGGGAATGACCTCAAGTTTTACTTTAACTGCGCGCGATTTTGATGCCATCGCCAGTGCTTGCATTAACCAACAGCATCACCAGCGATTGTCATTCCGAGGGGGCACTTTGTCCGAGGAATCTGCTTTTTCCTGTGGCCAGTGCGCGAAGCAGATCCCTCGCTCCGCTCGGGATGACAAGTCAGACCCTCCTACTTCTTCTTGCTCTTGGTCTTCTGCTTCGCTTCCACCACCGCCTGCGCCGACGCCAATCGCGAAATCGGCACGCGGAACGGTGAAGCGCTCACGTAGTCCATGCCAATCGCGTGGCAGAACTTCACGCTGTCCGCATCCCCGCCGTGTTCGCCGCAGATGCCAACCTTCAGCTTTGGACGCGTCGAACGGCCCTTTTCGATGCCCCAGCGCATCAACATTCCCACACCCTTGGTGTCCAGTGTCTGGAACGGATCGCCATGGAATACGCCGGCTTTCTTCTCGTCCACGTAGTCCGGCAGGAAGCGCCCCGCGTCGTCGCGCGAGAGGCCCATCGTCGTTTGTGTCAGGTCGTTGGTGCCGAACGAGAAAAATTCCGCCACTTCGGCGATCTCATTCGCAAGCAACGCGGCGCGCGGCAGTTCAATCATGGTGCCGACCAGGTACGGCAGCTTCACGCCAGCCTTCTTGATCAAATCATCCGCCACTCTTCGTGTCGCATCGACAAGAATGGCGAGCTCTTTCTTGTCCAGCGTGAGCGGAATCATGATCTCAGGTAACACTTTAACTCTCCCTTTATGGCATTCGATGGCCGCTTCAATAATTGCCCGCACCTGCATCTCAAGAATTTCCGGATAGGTGATGGACAATCGGCAGCCGCGATGCCCCAACATCGGGTTGGCCTCGTGCAATTGCTCCACGCGGCGCGCCACCGTCTCCACGGGAATGCCCAGTTCCTTCGCTAGTTCGGCCTGCTTGGCATGGTCGTGCGGCACGAACTCGTGCAGCGGCGGATCGATCAGCCGGATGGTCACCGGGAATCCGTCCATGGCCTGGAAGATGCCGACGAAGTCGCGGCGCTGGAATGGCAGCAACTTGTCGAGCGCCTTCACGCGCGCTTCGCGGTTGTCCGCCAGGATCATTTCCTGAATGGCGCGCTGGCGTTCCTGGCTCTTCTCCGGAAATTCGAAGTCGGTGAAGAACATGTGCTCGGTGCGGCACAGTCCAATTCCCTCCGCGCCGAACTCGATGGCCTTCCGCGCGTCCTGCGGCGTATCCGCATTGGTCCGCACGCGCAAACGGCGGAGTTCGTCCGCCCACTTCATGATGGTCTGGTAGGCCTTGGGGAATTCCGGCGTCACCAGTGGCATGTGATCGACGTAGACGACGCCTTCGCTGCCATCCAGTGTCAGCCACTCCCCTTCCTTAACCACCTTGCCGCTCTTGCCGTCCTTCATGGACTTGGCTTTGTAGTCGATGTCCAGCGTCTCCGCGCCGACGATGCAGCACTTGCCCCAACCACGCGCCACCACCGCCGCATGCGAAGTCTTGCCTCCGGTCGCGGTCAGGATGCCCTGCGCCACGGCCATGCCACCCACATCCTCCGGGCTGGTTTCGCGGCGCACCAGAATCACTTTCTCGCCGCGCTTGGCCCACTCCTCGGCGTCCGCTGCGTTGAACACCACTTTGCCCACCGCCGCGCCGGGCACCGCATCGATGCCATGCGCCAGGATCTTCGATTGCAGCGCTTTCCTGTCCACCTTGGAATCGATCACCGGGTAGAACAGCCGCTCGATATCCTCGGGCTTGACGCGTAGAACCGCTTCTTCCTTGGTGATCAGTTTTTCATTGGCCATGTCCATGGCGATTTTGAACGCCGCCGCCGGGGTGCGCTTTCCGGTGCGCGTCTGCAGCATGTAAAGCACGCCCTCTTCAACGGTAAACTCCATGTCCTGCATGTCTTTGTAGTGCTTCTCAAGTTTTACTCGAACTTTCTCGAGCTGTTCATACGCTTTCGGCATGATCTTCGCGAACTCCGTGAGATGTACCGGAGTGCGAATCCCCGCCACCACATCCTCACCCTGCGCATTCGTCAGGTAATCGCCATAGAAAATCTTCTCGCCGGAGCTGGGGTCGCGCGTGAAGCACACGCCCGTTCCGGAGTTGTCGCCCGTGTTTCCGAACACCATCTGCACGACGTTGACGGCTGTGCCCAGCAAGCCAGTGATCTTCTCCACGCGGCGATACGTCACTGCCTTCTCCGCCATCCACGAACCAAACACGGCGCCGATCGCCCCCCACAACTGCTCCATCGGATCATCCGGAAAATCCTTCCCGGCGTTCTGCTTGAAGTACGCCTTATACTCCGCCACGAGTTCCTTCCAGCCGCTCGCCGGAACTTCCGTATCGTTCTTCACGCCAATTCTCTGCTTCATCGCGCGCAACCGGTGTTCCAAGTCTTCCTTGGACATACCCATCACCACGGTGCAATACATCTGCACGAACCGGCGATAGGCATCGTACGCGAAACGATCGTTGCCCGTGGCGCCCGCGAGTCCCTGCACCGACTTGTCATTCAGCCCCAGGTTCAGAATGGTTTCCATCATCCCCGGCATGGACCGCGCCGAGCCGGAACGCACGCTAACCAGCAGCGGGCTCTGCGGATCCCCCAGTTTCTTCTTGGTGACTTTTTCGAGCCGCGCGACGTTGTCCACCACCTGCTTCTTCAATTCGGAGGGATACTTCTTGCCGTTCTTGTAAAAGTAATCGCAGGTTTCTGTGGAGATGGTGAATCCTGCGGGAACGGGCAGACCGATCTTGGTCATCTCCGCCAGGCCCGCGCCCTTGCCGCCGAGCAGGTCACGCCACTCGCCGTCTCCTTCTGATTTTCCCGCACCAAAGAAATAGACCCACTTTTTCACGTTATGCCTCTCTTGTTTTTCCACTGTAGTGGCCGGTCTTTAGACCGGTTTTGTAGCGCAGGGCGACTCTTCGCTCCCTGCGGCTCTATCTGCAAGGTGCATCGCCCGAACCCATCTTTCCGCGCTCATTCCCTCTCAGACCCGCCAGTCGAAAGACTGGCCACTACAGTTGCACCGAACTCGCGCCTGCCATGCCGCCACTCATTTGGGTTTGGAGTGGCATTTTGGTCGGCGCGCCGACATATTTCCGAAGAAATTTGCCGCGAAAATCCAAATTCGATACTTCAAGTAAAACTTGAATTCGCAAGAGCCCTCTAGATATCTCGCTCATTTCAATCCACGTCATTCCGAACCCGCCGCAGGCGGGCGCAGTGCGGAATCTCTCTTCGGTCGATCCAAGAGACATTCCCGCCAGGCTTGGGATGGCCCGCTCCGGTGAATCCGCGAACTCACCAATGTCGGCGCGCCGACCAAAACCTACTTCTCTTCACCGGCCAGCTCGCTGAAATCCGCTATCGTGGTGAACTCGCGCAACAACTCCGCCAGCAGCGCCAGACGATTCTTCCGCACCGCTTCGTCTTCCGCCATCACCATTACGTCCACGAAGAACTGGTCCACCACCTTGCGCAGCCCGGCAATCTCCTCGAGCGCTTCCTGGTACCGCCCCGCGCGCTTGTCCTCGGTCACTTTGCCGGCGGCCTTGCGCACCGCCGCATACAGTGCCCTCTCCGCATCCTTCTCGAACAGGTCCTCGTTCACGTGCTGGACTTCCGCGGTCAGGTTGGCCTTTTCCAGAATTCTCCGGATGCGCTTGAAAGATACCGCCAGCGGCTCGAAGTTCTTGGACTTGCGGATGGCCTTCAATGCGCGCAGTCGCTTTTCCACGTCCACCAGGTCATCGGAACCCGCGCGCAGCACGGCGTTCACCTCGTCGTACGCATAGCCAGACTTCTCCCGGAAGACGAATCTGGCGCGCTCCAGCAGGAATTCCAGCACCTGAGTCTCCTGTTGCGGCGTCAGTGTTTTCTTCGGGGGATGCGTCAACAGCGCCTTGGACGCGACCCCAATCACCAACGGCAGCGACACGAAGACCTTCCTCTCGAGGATAATCTTTACGATGCCCAGCGCGGCACGGCGCAATGCATACGGATCGCTCGAACCCGTCGGCACCACGCCCACAGAGAAACAGCCCACGATGGAATCGAGTTTGTCCGCCAGCGCCACCGCACATCCGGTGATGTTCCGGGGAATAGGATCATCGAGACCCACCGGCCGGTAGTGGTCATACACAGCGTCGGCCACATCTTCAGACTCGCCTTGCGCCTTCGCGTAGAGCCCGCCAACGATGCCCTGCAGTTCGGTGAATTCCCGGACCATCTCCGTGGCCAAGTCGCACTTGGCCAGTTCCGCGGCGCGGTCCGCATCGGCGACGTGGGCCTGCAGATTGCCTAGGTTGTACCACTGCTCGGCGAGCCACCGTGCAATGGCGCGCACCCGCTCAACCTTATCGAAGTAGCTCCCAAGGCGCGACTCGTAAGTCACTTTCTGGAGCTTGGGCAGAATGTCGGCGAGCCGACATTTTTGATCAGACTCCCAGAAAAAGCGGGCATCGGCAAAGCGCGCCCGCAGCACGCGTTCGTGCCCGGCACGCACCAGGCCCTGGGTATCCTTGGCGAGATTAATCACCGCCAGGAAGTGCGGCTCCAGTTCCCCGCTTGCAGCGAGCTTCGAACTGCCCCGTGTCTCCACGGCGAAATACTTCTGGTGGTCGCGCATGACCGTAACCAGGATTTCGTCCGGCAGTTCCAGAAAGGAGGGATCGAAGTCACCCTCGATCACGCTCGGATATTCGTTGAGATAGGTCACCAGTTCCAGCAGGTTCGCGTCCTGGTGTACTTGGTAACCGGAGCGCTTGGCATGTGCTGCCAGTTCGCGGGAGATTTTATCCCGGCGTTCTTCCGGGCGAACGATGACGCCGTTGGCGCGCAACTTCTTCTCGTAGTCCGCGAAATTCGACACTCGAATCTGTGGCCTGCCGAGGAAGCGGTGGCCCGCCGTGGTGTCGCCGGCGGCCACTCCCCCGAAGGAAAACTTCAGCGGCTTGCCATCGAGCAGGGCCAGCAGCCAGCGGATCGGCCGGATAAAGCGCGCGCCCTGCAACCCGGTCCAGGTCATGGTGCGCGGCCAGGAAAGATCGTGGATCACGCGGGGCAGGATTTCGAGGAGCAGTTCGTGCGCCGTGCGGCCGCGCTTGGTGATGCGCGCGGCGATGCTCTCCCCTTTCGGGGTAGCAACCAGGTGAAGCTCGTGCAGCGCCACTCCCTGCTTCTCGGCAAAGCTGACCGCCGCCCTGGTCGGCGCGCCGACATTGTCGTAAGCAATGGCTTTGGGCGGCCCGGTGATTTCGATCTCGACGTCGGCTTGTTTGGAGATGAGCCCGCGCACACAGGCGGTCAAACGCCGAGGCCCGCCGAAGGTTTCCACGGTGGTGCCCTCGCTGAGGTTCTCGGCGACCAGGTGCTTTTCGAGGATGGCTTTCAGCTCTGCGGTGGCCCGCGGCAGCATGCCGGCAGGGATTTCCTCGGCGCCAATTTCGAACAGCAGCTCGACGCGCGTAGGTTTGGGGGCGGCGGGCGTTTTCTTCGAAGATTTCTTCCTGGCGGTCATGCGGCCACCTCAGGGGCGTAATTCCAAAATGGGAATGTCGGCGCGCCGACATTTTGGAGTGCGGGAGCTGGGCTCCCGCTTTTGCGGTTTTCCTCTGTCCACCTATTGCTAAAGCGGCAGCCAGGCGGCCGCACTGCAAACGCCTTCACGAGCGCACCTCGTGGCCCGGCCGGCCGCTCGGGAATGTCGGCGCGCCGACATTTTCCTTCCCGCCGGACTGATCGAGATACGCCGCCGCGGCCCGGCACGCCAGGTTTCGCACGCGTTGCATCAACGCCGCGCGCTCCGTCGTCGAGATCACCCCGCGCGCGTCCATCAGGTTAAACAGGTGCGAGCATTTCAGGCACTGGTCGTAAGCCGCCAGCAAAGGATACCGGACGCGCTCCTTGGCCGGCGCGCCGACATTTCCGGGAACCTGCTTCCAGCCTTCCAGGAGTTCCTTGGCTTCCTTTTCGTGCAACTCGAACTCGGCCCGCAACGCCTTGGCATCGCTCTTATCAAAACTGTATTCGGAGAGTTGCTGCTCTTCCGCCAGCCGGATCGCGCCGTAGGTCATGTTCTGGGTCCAGCGGATTTCGTACACGCTCCCGACGTCTTGAAGGAACGCACAGATGCGCTCCAGGCCGTAAGTGATCTCCACCGAAATGGGGTCCAGGTCGATGCCACCGCTTTGCTGGAAGTACGTGAACTGGGTAATCTCCAGGCCGTCGAGCAGCACCTGCCAGCCGATGCCCCAGGCGCCCAGCGTTGGCGACTCCCAATTGTCTTCCTCGAAGCGGATGTCGTGTGCGCGCAGGTCAATGCCGATGGCTTCCAGACTGCGCAGGTACATGTCCTGAATGTCCGCGGGCGAGGGCTTCAGAATCACCTGATACTGAAAATGTTTGTAGAGGCGATTTGGATTTTCGCCGTAGCGTCCGTCGGCGGGCCGACGCGAGGGCTGCACGTACGCGACGCGGTAGGGACTGGAGCCAAGCACGCGGAGGAAAGTTTCCGGATGCATGGTGCCGGCACCGACCTCTGTGTCGTATGGCTGTTGCAGGACGCAACCTTGCTTATCCCAGAAATGCATGAGCTTGAGGATGAGTTCCTGGAAGGTGAGGCCGCGTTGCTTGGGCTTGGGTTCAAGTTTGACTTTAGGTGTCACGACATCTCCGTGCGCTTGATTCTGCGGCGATTTCCAAACTTTCTTTCTTCAACAATAACTTTAAATGTCGGCGCGCCGACATTTTCCCAGACTACCCTTCGAGCAGCGCGCGCGTGGCCAGCTTTCGTTCCGTGTGATGCTCGATCCAGCTCAATCCGGCTTCGCGCAATTCCTTCACCCCAGGGAGCGAAGCCAGCGCATCCTCGAACTGGTCCAGGCGCTGCTTGGCAAAAACTTCCGCCAGTTCGCGGGCCTCGTGTGTAACGGTCTTCATCCCCGGACGCCGGTGCTCGGCATCGTACAGTCCCGGATGAAAGCTGTCCTGATACGCAATTCCCTTCCCGAAAGGCTTCCCACAAACCGCGCAGAGATCGAAGCGCGGTAGCCATCCTGCCAAGCGCACGGTCCAGAAGGCAAAGTAGCTGAGCGGGAGCGCCGTAGCGCCGCGCCGCTCGATTTCCCGGGCGGTGAGCAGGACCAGCCGGAACATCGCTTCGTTCACTTCGTGCTCCGGCAAGACCTGTTCGGCCACTTCGCTGATCAGCGCGAGGCCGGTGCTGAGGCTGTAATCACTCTGCGCCCTGTTGAAGGACTCGAGCAAGTCCGCCTGCTGGATGCGCACCAGGTCGCGGGTTTCCCGTTCGACGTACCAGAGCTGCACGTGAGACAGCAGTTCGAGCGTGGAGCCGTAGCGGTTCTTCAGGCGGCGCGCTCCCGCGGCTACTCCCCGCACGCGCCCCGAGGCACGACCCAGGAAACTGACCAGGCGATCGGCCTCACCCAGAGGGAAGGTCTTCAGGATGATGGCTTCCGTTTCGCGGGCAGGCATGCGCTATGTCGGCGCGCCGACATTTTGTGGAAGCGAGAAAGCGGCATCCCATGCAAAACGAGCGCCCGTGCAGAACTTAACTACTTACCATACGCAGTGAAGGTACGCAATGACGGCGTGGCGAAATCTGTGGAGAAAATCGCGCCGCGCGATGAAACCGTGTCGGCGCGTCGACATACCGGATGGACGCCCGGCGCTCTGAAGTGCGCGCAACCAGCCAAGGGAAGGTTCCTGTAGCTCAGGCCTTCGAGGCCTGAGGGTTTTCATCACCGCGGGACGACTGCCACGGAGAGGAATAGCCTCACCCCTCGAAGGGGTGAGGCTATTGACCAGAGTGCCGGAGCTATGCAACCCGATAAATCGCACGGGCCACGGCAGATCCCCTGCATTTTGGCGGCGTTGCGTGGCATCCCAGATTCTGTTAACCAGGAATTCCCCCGGGAAATATTATCGGACGCGGAGCTCCGTCACTTCCCTTTCCCGTGGCAATGGCGCGCATTTTGGGGCGGGCGCGGCGACCTGAAATTGCATTTGTGATTTGGGGCATTTCGCAGTAGCGTGAATTCACCACCCTCCTAAATTCATAAATTGCGGGAGAGTCTTATGCGGCTTGGCAGACTCGGTATCGGATTCTTTGTGGCCGGACTTGCGCTGGCAACGGTGACGTGGGGTCAGACGGTCACCTGTGCTTCCGAAGATGGCAGCAAAAAATACTGCCAGGCAGACACGCGGCACGGGGCGCGGCTGGTCCGGCAGAGCAGTGCCTCGCCCTGTACGGAGGGAACGAGCTGGGGCTACGACGAGCAGGGGATCTGGGTGGATCAAGGATGCGGGGGAGAGTTCGCGCTAGGTAGCAGCGGGCAGGGCGAAAGAAACAGTTCAGCGACGGACGCGGGGGTGAAGGTCACCTGCACCTCGGACGACGGCAGGCGGAAATACTGCCCGGCAGAAACACGCGGAGGCGTGCAACTGGTGAGGCAGCGGGGCCAGACGATTTGTTCCCAAGGCTCGAATTGGGGATATGACACTCACGGGATCTGGGTCAATCGCGGTTGTGGCGGGGACTTCATTGTGGGAGTGCCCGGGCATCCGGCAGTGCCTGCTACGCCAGTCGTATCGAAGAGCCAGACGGTGAACTGCTCTTCCGATGATGGCCGGAGGGACTACTGCGGGCTGAATGTGAAGCACGCCAGAGTGCGGCTGCTCCGGCAGACAGGAGGAGAGCCGTGCATGGAAGGAACCACGTGGGGCTACGATGGCAGCGATATCTGGGTGGACCGCGGATGCCGCGGGGAGTTCCAGGTGCAGACTGGCCCGGACCGGGAGGAGGCCGGCGAGGAGAAGGAATCCTGCAAGAGCGAAGTGGGAAAGGAGAAGGCGAAGGAGCTGGTGCAACAGTGCCTGCAGGTTTCCCCGGGAACGCATCCGCTTGTGCAGCGAAAAACACTCCTGCCAGCTGATTCGGGCGGAGATTCAAAGGAGATGCGGGTTCATGGGAGCGGACGCGCCGGCGTTCTGCAGCGAATACAATAAATGATAGGCCGGGAATGCCGGCGCGAAGACACACCTGCAGCTCACCTCTTTGAGGGGTGAGGCCTTCCCTTTCCGTGGTCGACCAACCTGGCGCGGCGGAAACCTTCAGGCCTCAAAGGCGTGAACTACAGGGAAACGGCCCTGACACAAATCGGGTAGACTGTCGGTCCCAGGACGACGAAGGATGAATCGAACGCACTGCCGAGCCCGATGATCCCGCTTAAAGACGACAACCCAACACGCACGTTTCCATTTATCAATATCCTGCTGATTGGCGCGAATGTGCTGGTGTTTTTCTATCAGGTGACCTTGCCACCGCACGCCTACAAGGCGTTCTTGCTGGCCAACGCCACCATCCCGATGCGTATTCCGGCGTTCCTGGAGGGACACCTGGGATTCCAGATGGCGTTCTACCCGATGTTCACCAGCATGTTTCTTCACGGCGGGCTGATGCACCTGTTGGGGAACATGCTGTTCTTGTACGTGTTTGGAGACAACGTGGAGGACGCCTTCGGGCACATTCCGTACCTTATCTTTTACCTGTTTTGCGGCATAGCGGCGGACATGGTCCACGTGCTGTTCAACCTGCACTCTTCCCTGCCGGCGATTGGAGCGAGCGGGGCGATCAGCGGAGTGATGGGCGCTTACGCGGTGATGTTTCCGCGCGCCCGAGTGCTGATGCTTTTTTTCGTTTTCCTGGTACCGATTCCAGCGCTGTTTGTACTGGGCTACTGGTTCGTGCTGCAGTTCCTTTCGGGCATCGGGGAATTGGGCGCGGCAGCGACGGGAGGAGTGGCCTTCTGGGCGCACATCGGTGGATTTGTGATTGGGCTGCTGATCGCGCTGCTGGTGAAAAAGAGGTAGGCAGCGGCAGTCATTTGCAGGGTAGCCGCAGAGGGCCAACCGAGGCGAGCGCAGGGAAAAAGAGAGAGCGTCGGCCGGGCGCTATTTGGGGAAGAACACCCGTTTATTCGGTTCAGGAGACCAACGCTCTCCCAGTTCGGAGAGGCGCCTGCACGGGTTGCGCGACCCGCACGGCGCTTTCGCCGAAATCGACGTACAGAAAATCAGCGAGGGGGCGGGAACCGGCGAGGGCACCGGTTCCCCGGGGTTGTGCGCTTAGTACGGGGTGACCTTAAAAACGAAATCCAGGTCCTTGTTTTCGCCGGCCACGACGACGAGCTCCTTCGACTGTGCGCCATAGAGTTCGTGCCAGGCGGTGACCATGTACTTCCCCGGCGGCAAGTTGGGCAGAGTGAAGGCGCCGGTGCTGTCCGTGACCGCGTGATGCGAGTTTTTGAAGACCGCGACGACACCGCGCATCCACGGGTGGAGTTCGCATTTCACCTTGATGAACTCCGGCTGATCGTAGCGAATGACGACGGGCGGAGTGCCCGGAGGCTGCGAGCGGTTCCATTCGGAGTTGACGCGGGCCATGGGATGGACCGAATGCGTGACCGTGTCATCGTTCTGCACCCAGATCTCCTGGCCGGTCTGGACGGAGACGATGTGCGGAGCATAACGGCAGCCACGCTGGTTCAGGTGCACGACGGGGCCGGCAAAGTGCTCGTCCGGCGCCCCCGCGGAGATATAAACCAGCACATTCTGCAGGCTGTTTGCGGGGCCGGTCACGCTGACCTCCGGTAAAGGCGCGGAAGAGTAGAACTTGGCACAGTTCGGTTCGGCGGACATGTTGATGGGTTTGTACTTTTTCGGCGTCCCCTCGAACGTGACTCTTCCGTTGAGCGTGGCCGGGGCATCCAGGGCGGGCGACGGGGGAAGCGCACTGGGTGAAGTAACGAAAAGTGTGCGCGCCAAACCGGGGAAGAATCCAGGGTCGAACACAGCGAGACGAGAAAACAGGGTTGTGCGCGGCGGGTTGGAACCGGGGGCGGCGACTCGTGGACTGGTCGGGGCACTTGCCAAGAAAAAGCAAACAGCCAGACACACGAGCGCGGGAGCAAGTAACAGCGCGTAAGGGAGCGTCTTAGCTGCTGCTTCTCTCGGAAGGCGCGCCATTGGAAAAGTGCTGGGCACGGAATCCTCCTGAGAAGCGATTTGGTTTTTTCCGCTCCCCCAAATAGAGCGAAGTGTGCCCGAGAGTAGAGAGAGCTATGCGCGTCATCTTTGCGCAGAATCAAGCACGGAGTTTGCGGAAAAACAAGAACGCTGGAAATAAAGGAGATGAAAGAATACCGGGGGAAAAGCTTACAAGCTTTTTACACACGCGAGCTGCGTAAACCTCAGGCAAATCCCTGAACGGGCAGTATCCAAGAGCCAACTTTAATATGAGTAATCGACAAATGTGCGAGATTCGGAAGGCATTTCGCGGCGAAGCGGCGGAAGAAAAATGCACATGAAAGTGAAAAGTTTGCGGAGAGCGCGAAGAATTCATGGAAACGATCGAGGGGTGGCGTGTAACGGGGCGCCATGGAGACCCTCCATTGGGGGCCCGCCTCAGAAGGCGGGCCCCCTGGAATGGCAAGACGAACCCAAGATGCCGGGACGAAGCCTGACACTCACAAAAGTTCGAGTAATTTATGAGTGTCTGGAGACGTGGTCGGTGAGGTAGTTGGCGACCTCAAGTGTTTGTTTAGATCCGTGGAGGTCAGGGGTGGTGAAGTCTTCGTGCAGGGCGGACTTCACGCTTTGCTTTAACAATGCGGATTCCTCGTTCCAGCCTAAAAAGTCGAGCATCAAGCCCGCGGCCAGGACGGAGCCGAAAGGATTGGCGCTGCCCTTTCCGGCGATGTTCGGGGCGGAGCCGTGAACGGGCTCGAAGAGCGAGGTTTGGCCTGGGTGAATGTTGGCGGAGGGGGCGAGGCCGAGGCCGCCGGCGAGCTGGGAAGTCAGGTCGCTGATGATGTCCCCGAAGAGATTGTTGGTGATGATGACGTCGAACTGGCGAGGATCGCGGACCAGTTCCATGGCGAGGGTGTCGATATAGAGGTGGCGGGAGTCGACGTCGGGGTATTCGGCGCGGAGGGATTTGAAGGTGCGTTGCCAGAGGTCGCCGGCGAAGGTCATGGCATTCGATTTGTCGGACATGCAAAGACGGAGATGCCGGCCTGAAGGCACGGCGCTACCAGAGCGGCAATAGTCGAAAGCGTAGCGGAGGATGCGCTCGACGCCTTTGCGCGAGTTGATATCTTCCTGGATGGCGATTTCGTCGGCAGTTCCCTTCTTGAAGAAGCCGCCGGCGCCGACGTAGATGCCTTCGGTGTTCTCGCGGAAGACCATCAGCCGAATGTCGTTGGGGACGCGATCCTTGAGCGGGGTGAGGCGCTCGTGAAAGAGCTCAGTGGGGCGCGCATTGACGAAGAGATCGAGCTTGAAACGCAAACCGAGAAGGATATCTGCGGCGTGCTGGTTGGAGGGGACACGGGGGTCGCCCAGGGCGCCGAAGAGGATGGCGTCAAATTCATCGCGAAGCATTTCGACGGCGCCAGCGGGGAGGCTGATGTTCTCACGAAGAAATTTGTCGGCGCCCCAGTCGAACTCGACGAACTCGATGGGGCGGCGGCGTTTGGCGGTGGCGGCCTGGATGACACTGACGGCGACGGGAGTGACTTCCCTGCCGATGCCGTCGCCGGGGATGACCGCGATGCGGGCTTTGGGGCCGCCGTTGCGAAGGGGGATGTTGGGCACGAAGGGGCCTCCGATGGGTGGAGTGGAGTACGGGTTACGTTAGCACAAGAAGGGCGGGAGAACAGAGTCTGGCCTTCACCACGTAGCCGACCAGGCGAAATCGCGACCGCCCGCGGACCAGGAGCAACTCCCGACGAAAACATTCCGCGGTCGCCCGCTTTTCAGCAGCGGCAGACGCCGGTAGCAGCGGAAGGTGATGAAATGCAAATGGCCGTGGCCATAGATGCGCTGCCATCCCACCTGTATCGGCAATCCCCGGAAGGTACCGGCTGCCCCAAGACCCAGGTTCTGAACCAGCGAACCTGTGGCACCCAACGCCTCTCGATACTTCCCCGAAACGTACCCCAGTGGTATCTTCTGCTTGATTGCAATATCAACCCATTCCCGTCGTTCACAACCGGGCCACCCGCCGGCCATGACAGGGTCAGCCGGAGGGATGATGAGGGTGCTAAGCGGCCATACATCTCGAAAGCAGAACGAGGAGCGAGGATGAGCACGGAATTGCTGCGATTCGACGGAGCTGTCGAGCGGGACCTGACCATCGATGCGTGGATGAAAGAACATGCAGGTGAATTGGGGGCGATCGCGCATGAGTGGTTTGAGGCGATGCGGAAATGCGGGGACGAAGTCCGGGAGGTTTTGCATGACGGCCATCCGGTTGCGTGTTTGGGAGACGCGCCGTTCGCCTATGTGGATGTATTCAGATCGCACGTAAACGTGGGGTTCTTTCACGGGGCAGCGCTGGCGGATCCGGCCCGCTTGTTGCAGGGCAGCGGCAGGTTCATGCGCCATGTGAAGCTGAGACCGGGAACGGCAACAAACGTTGCAGCGCTCAGCAGGCTGATCGATACGGCGTACTCGGACATAAAGGCACGGGTCGAAAACGGGTAGCCCAGAGGAACGCCTAGAGAGGGCGACGCAGAGGCAATCCGTCAGGTGGGGAGTAGTCGAGTTACCCAGGGGGCCGGCGCCAAAATTGACCATCGTTAGAATCGTCGCCAGGGTCTCCAGATGGGAACGCTAGTGTAATGTACGTCTGCCGGCCTGTTGAAAAGCTCTCTGACCTTCCGGAGAAGACGATGCAGCAAGGAGAGTTTAGGAACTTCGGCTTTCCTAAGCGAAGCGTTGTCCCGTGGGCTGCACACGTCAATAAGAGGTCGGGAGGTCGAAAGCTTCGCGGCGCACTTTAGCGGTTGCCGTTGATCGGGAGTTGCGAGAGGAAAATTCGCGAATTCATGAAGACCTGTGGCTACTACAATCGAAAAGTTATGATGAATGGGACGATAACTGGAACCGGCTCGCCATCTTTTAAGGCGGGATAACAGCGCCAGGTTCGCAAGGTGGCGATGACCGTTTCGTTCAGGCCGCCCGGCATGCCGCGGACGACGCGGATGTTTTCCAACTTGCCTTCTGAATTTATAACTGCTTCCGCAGTAACGGTTCCATTCAGTCTAAGTTTGCGAGCACCTTCGGTATAGGGTGGGTTGGGCATATGAGTGCAGCTTGGCCTTGTGACTCCGTTGATTCCCGCTCGTTCTATAGTTTGCCGCTAAGGCTGGTTGTAATTTCCGGCAAAGTCCCGCAGGGATCGACGGGCTCTATGCTTTCCCCTGATTTCAGAGGACCGAGATTGACGACCGCGGTGTATATGGGCCAGTCCTTGCTGTCCGTATCAACCAACTGACTCGACAAGCGCACGAAACCGTTGTCAGCTCTTTCGGTCCTGCCAAAAACCACGAGTCTCGCGTCGAGGGCGTCAGAAATCCAATGGATCACTGCGCGATGGTCGGGCCCGGCGGGGACGCGTTCCTTGGCTGGGAAGTTTTGCAGCAGACTTCGGTCCATCACCCGGAGATTGTCATCTTTGCTTGCCAACTCATGGGAAAGCGCATCCGCGAGCCCCATTCCATATACCGAGGGGTAACCGTCCGGAAAGATGAAATCGGTAACTAGAGCGGTGCAACTTTTTGGTTTGCAGCCTGCAGCGACGGCGTGGGATGCAATCGGGGCAGCTAACCCTGGCAGGTCGGCAACCGTTTCGGGGAGCGGAGCGGGTTTTTCCGAAGACCCACTCGCCGAGAACTTTTTTGGCAGGGGAACCGGAATCGGAATTACTTTAGGCGTCGGCGCCTCCGGCTGGCCGCTTGGTTCTTGAGCTTGAGTGGCTTGGAAGAAGCCAGGGGTCAGCAAAAGACCGCAACTCAAGAATGGCGCGGACATGGAAGCTCCCTTAGTCCTTATAAAATGATTTTCTACCGAAGTCACTCTCTTAGACTTTTAAACCCAATTACTACAACGAAAGAAACGTGGCCCGCGTTTTCTCAGAGCTGCGCTTTAATTTACTCATCTCGCCTCGCTCCTGCTTTGTCCTCCATGGCAGAGCAAGGCAGGCGGGCGGTGGGGACCGCTCACTTCTTGCGCATCCAGACGCGCCAGGTAATTGGGCCAGCTTCCTGATCGGGGATAGGGTGGCCGGCAAGCTTAAGAGCGAGCTTGACCTGACCATGATGGTAGCCCTCGTGCCACAGCAGGTGCTGGAGGAGGAGGATCGGGTGGTCGTAACGAAGGCTCATGCCCCGGCGCGCCTCCACCCTGCCCCGTACCGCGTCTCGCACGGCCTTAGCGCTGTCGTTCAACATTTGCGAGATGCGATCGGGATCAAGCTCGACCTGCCACTCTTTGTCGGGCAGGATTCTGGCAAACTCAGGAGCTTCCTCGAGGACGAGCACAAGTCGCACGTAGTGAATGTGTGCGAACAGCTGCGCGATGGAGGGACTCCCCTCCATGGCCTGGATTTCCAGGGCGCCCGGCGGGAGGGCGCGGAGCAGGTTAAGCAGGATGGTGTTGCTCCGGTCCCAGGAGTCCAGCAGAGCTTCCAGCAGGGGTTGGTCAGGCGCGTCCGACATATTCACACCCACTTGGTTTTGAGAACGGTTACGTCCTTGGTCGGGTGACCGGGCGAGATTCTACACCAACTGTGAATGGGCTTGAGTCCTGGCGAGTCTGGAAACCGGGGAGGTTGCTGCTAGTGGGCTGTCCCGAAAATAACTGACATAACTCCGGAGCCTTCAGGAACTGAAGCCCGATTCATTCTGCAAGCTTCACGCCCGGGCTTAAGCCCCGGCCCCCTAAAGAGAAATGGAAGGAACTTCTGAGACAGCACACTGATACCCAGATGGATGGTTAGCGTGGGAATCGGGGAGTGCGCGATAGTTCAGGTTGGATTTGCGTTTTTGGGGGAGCAAATTCGTTGACTTGATTTGGAGGAGCAACCTAATATGGCCGCACCGTGGCGGGCGCGCGGACAGTGATCGGGCGCGTGGTTTCAAATTTCCGTGACAACGAAAAACATGGTCGGGACGGACTGAGTGTGCGCGGCGGGATAGCTGCGTTTTCCAGAAGAAATGGTCCCAGGGGAGGACAAAATGGTACGAAAGCGAGCGCTGCAGGTGGTGTTGGTGGTGGTGGGGTTGCTGTTTGTGGCTACCGTGTATCCGTTGAACGAGTTTCTGTCACGAGCACCAGCGTTGGCAATGATGCTCAGCCTTTATGTCACGCTGGGGGTTTTCTTGCTGCTGGCGGTGCGGGACCCGTCAGCGAATCGCAGCTTGATCGCGTTCACGGCATGGTCGAGTTTCGCACACGCCGCAGTGATGGGGGTGCAGGCATACCAGAAAATGATCGAACGCGGCGAACTGGTGGGAGTAGCTGTGCTGGCGGTCATCGGTGTGGCGCTGATCGGGCTGGCTCCGGCGAAGCAGCCGGGAGAGCGGGCCTCCGCAGGCGGCGCGTAGGCGTGAATGCTGGAAGACAGGCGACCACGGTACCCCGCTTCTGCTACGGCATTCGTCAGCGCAAGAATGGCGGTAGGCCGGAGTTTGTACAGGGATAGAAGTATCGGGAGTGCGCCAGCGAGCAGCGACTGCCTTTCCGCAAAAGGATGATGGGGCTTCGCTCACGGAGCGCCGGCCACGGCGTGGTGTAGAATCGGCGCGGCGTAAAACGAGAGAAAGTTGGAGGGACCGTGCGAATGTTCAGGAGCGTGGGGATTTTTGCGTTGGGCATGTGGGCGTTGACGGTGAGCGCGAGGGTGGCGGGCGCGCAAGAAGAGGCGGCATTTCGTTTTTCGGTTGCGTTTACCCATGAGATGTCAGCCGAGCCGCTGGACGGGCGCATCCTGCTTATTTTGTCCACGGATGGTTCCGCGGAGCCGCGCATGCAGATCAGCGGCACGCCGACGACACAGCAGATTTTTGGTGTCGACGTGGAGGGGATGAAGCCCGGACAGCAGGTGATCGTCGACGATGGAGCGTATGGATATCCGATCCGGTATATGCACGACTTCCCTGCCGGTGAATATTTCGTTCAGGTGGTATTGCACAAATACGAGACGTTTCATCGGGCCGACGGGTACACCGTGCAGCTGCCGATGGACCGGGGCGAGGGGCAACACTGGAACTTGGCCCCGGGAAATCTTTACTCGAAGCCGGAGAAGATGACGTTGGGAAAAACGGGCGAGGCCGTTTCCATCGTGCTGGACCAGGCGATTGCGCCGATTCCAGAGCCGAAAGACACGGCGTACATCCGGCACATCAGGATTCAGAGCGAGCTGCTGAGCAAATTCTGGGGCCGGCCGATGTACCTGAGCGCGAACGTGCTGCTTCCGGAAGGATTCGATGCGCATCCGGAGGCGCGTTTTCCACTGGCGATCTTTGAAGATCATTTCAACGGAGACTTCACCGGATTCCGCACCACGCCGCCGGACGCGAACCTGAAACCGGATTACAGCGAGCGCTTTCACGTATCGGGGTACAACAAGATTCAGGAGGTAGAGGCGTACAAGTTTTATCAGGAGTGGAGCGCGCCGCACTTCCCGCGGATTCTGGTGGCGCAGATCAATCACGCAAATCCTTATTACGATGATTCGTATGCGGTGAATTCGGCAAACCTGGGGCCTTACGGCGATGCGATTGAGAGCGAACTGATTCCGGCGATCGAGAAACAATTCCGCGGCATTGGGCAGGGCTGGGCGCGGTTTGTGTATGGCGGCTCGACCGGCGGGTGGGAAGCCCTGGCGGTGCAGGTGTTCTATCCCGAGCACTACAACGGGGCGTTCGCGGCGTGCCCCGATCCGGTGGACTTTCGCGCGTACACGAACATCAATTTGTACGAGGACAAGAACGCGTTTTACATTGAGGGCCCGCATATCAGGGTGGCGCAACCGGCGACGCGCGATTACCTGGGGCATACATTCATTACCACGCAGAAAGCGAATCAATACGAACTGGCGTTGGGGTCGCACGGGCGCTCGGGAGAGCAGTTTGACATCTGGCAGGCGGTGTATGGGCCGGTTGGGAAGGATGGCTATCCCCAGCCGATTTTCAACAAGGAGACGGGCGAGATCGACGCGGGGGTGGCGGCTTACTGGAAAGAGCATTTCGATTTGAGCGCGCTGCTGAAAAGGAATTGGGCGACGCTGGGCCCGAAGCTCGCGGGGAAAATTCACGTGTACGTGGGCAGCGCGGACACGTATTTCCTGAACGATGCGGTCTACTACCTGGAAGACGTGTTGAAAGCGACGGAGAAACCTGCGTACGGGGGCGAGGTGAAATATGGCGACCGCGCGGAACACTGCTGGAACGGCGACCCGAACTTGCCGAACTATCTTTCGCGGCTGCACTACAACACGATGTATATGGGGAAGATTCTGGAGCAAATGGAAAAGACTGCGCCAGCGGGGGCAGATCTGAAATCGTGGCGTTATTAGGGGAGACGGAGTCTGGGAACAGTGCCGTGGGCTGAACGGAGGGATTGCCGGAGGCAGGCGCTGGCCGCGGCGCACACGGGCCGACAGACAAGAACGCCTGGGTGGTGGAATTGGCGAGGATGCTCCCGGCAAACCTCTTGCTGGACACCGAGGTTTCCTAATGATAATGGAGTGGGGTACAAATCCCAGGAAGTTCGGGGAGCATTCCTAAAGAAGGAGTGGGGTATCCCCAGAACCGTTCATCTTTCCGATCGCCGTAAGCCAACCAGCCCAAGTCCAAGGCAGATTTTCCGGCCCAGTTTAAGAAGGAGGTCGGTGCCATGGTTTCTCGCCCCCGCGTAGCAAGGCGACCTTCCGCGTCTGATCCGTACCGAGCCCTAAGTAACGCGGTGAGCTTATCCCTAACCCCTGCGAATTTGTGGACCTTTGCGGTTCTCTGCGTGAGTTATTTCATTACCGGCAAATTTGGGCAAGAGTTAGCGGTTCCAAATCCGTATGCGACAGCGGTATGGCTGCCCACCGGGATTGCCCTGGCGGCGATTTTGTTGAGAGGCAACCGGGTGTGGCCTGGGATTTTTGTAGGGGCATTTCTGGTGAATGTGACGCGTACCGGGGCGGCCGGGGTATCGGTGGGAATTGCGATAGGCAATACCCTGGAAGCAATGGCCGGTGCGTATCTGGTGAAACGTTTTGCGAACGGAGCCGGTGCATTTTTCCGAGCGCGAAATGTACTGCGATTCGTGGTGCTGGCGGGGATCATCCCGACGGCGTTGTGCGCCACGATCGGAGCCGCACTCTCGAGCCTGGGGGGGATCATAAGGTGGAGCGAGTTCTGGGCGATATGGCCGATATGGTGGGTGGGAGACGTGTTTGGTGCGCTGCTGTTGACGCCATTCCTGGTGCTGCTGTTCGGACACCGGCACCACTCGCTCGGTCCCGTGGAGTTGGTGGAAGCGACGGTGTTGCTGATGGGATTGAGCTTAGTGAGCGCGGTGAATTTTGGGCCGGAGGCGGTGCCGTGGGCCCCGAAGGGTGGTCTGCTGTACCTGAGCCTGCCGTTCCTGGTGTGGGTAGCGCTGCGTTTTTGTCCGCTGGAAGCCGCGGGGGCGAATCTACTGATGAGCGGATTCGTGGTGTGGGGCTCGCTACACGGTTACGGGCCGTACGAAACCATGACGGGGGCGCCGCTGCTGGCGGCCGGATATGTGACCGTGGCGAGCACGATGACGATGGCGATCGCCGCCGCGGGAGCGGAGCATCGAGAATATGCGGAGGAGTTGTTGAAGATGCACAACCTTCTGAAAGAAAAGAAGGATGAAGAAATTCGAGTATTACAGGATACTGTTGCCTTGCTGCAAGTTGAGTTGGAGGAGAGCGGAGTAAAGCGACCGGGTGGCCCCTCTGAACCTGAAGAGAAATAGTCTGCTGTCCCGGAAACTGTTGAATAAACTCCTGACGCTTCAGGGGCTAAAGCCCCACTCATTCGCGACGGTTTACGTGGCGGCTGAAGCCGCCGCCTCCTAAAGAGAAATACCAGGGGGTTCTCGAACGTGACACCAGGTATACGCAAAACCGGGGGAATCCCCGGAAGGGATTCGGCTCCCAGGACGCGGAGGAGTACAAATCGCGCCGAGGATGAGGGAAGGCAGGGAGAAAGGAGTACGAGAAAATGTTGGGAAGGCGCATCCGGGAAATGCGGACCCAGAAAGATATGTCCCAGGGCGACCTGGCGAGGCGAGCGGGACTTTTTTCCAGCTATATTTCGCGGATCGAAAACGGACATGTTGCGCCATCGCTGGAGACGCTGGAAAAACTGGCGCACGCGCTGGATATGCCGCTGTACCAGTTCTTTTCCGAGGAGGACGCGCCGCACGGGTCGTTGAAGGCGAGCAGAGCGACCATACGGGAAACAGAGTGGGCAGGTTCGGGAAAATGGAAACGCGTTCTGAAACGATTTCGGCGATTGCTGTCGCGCATGGATGAAGATGATCGGAAATTTCTGCTGGCGATTGCTTCGTGGTTGGGGCGCAGACGGAGAGTGTAGTGGAGGGGATTGCGGGAAGGGCGGGGTGGCGGGGCGTGACGCGGGCTTCGCGAATACGGCGGTTCGTTTCTGCTGTCCTGACAACAATTGATGAACGCGCCCGCGGATGTGCCTGAATAGGAACGGTGAATTGAGATTTGCGCGCCGGCGGGGGAATCAGGTCGTATGCTGAACTTGTATGAACGAGCAGAAACCTTCTCTTACAAAACGGTGGTTGAAAAACCGGCGAAGCCAGCGGATTGATTTGACCGTTCCGGTTGTGGTGTACCGGCCGCAAAGCGAAGGCCCGCAGTTCTATGAAGGCACGCAGACGATCGTGGTCAGCGCGCATGGGGCGCTGCTGGCCCTGACGGACATGGTGGCGCCAAGGCAAAAACTCCTGATGCAAAATACGGGCAGCGGGGAACAACAGGAGTGCCGCGTGGTGTACGTGAAGAAAGAAATGACGGGACCACCCAAGGTTGCCGTGGAATTCACGCAGGCCGCACCGAACTTCTGGCACATCGCATTTCCTCCGGCTGATTGGACAGCCAGCAGCTAGTGCGCGGTCCCGAAAATAACTGACACACGTCAGAAGCCTTCAGGGGCTGAAGCCCGATTCATTCTGCAAGCTTCACGCCGGGACCCTCCAAGATCGGTGCAAACTGAAGACCCGGCCTCCTAAAGAGAAATGCGAGGAACTTCTGGGACAGCACACTAGTCCAGGGATCTGCCGGGGTGGCGCCGATCGCAAAGCGCCCTAGAAGCTTCGTCTCGACTTGCGCGGCAGCATTTATCAAGGCCTCAAAAGTTGTTTTTCAAATAGGCAGGGGAGGCAATCCAGGTTTGCTCATGCCTCCCCTTATTCCCCGATCGGGGCATTTGTGATTAGCCCGGGGACCCAGACTAATCCAGGACAGGGAGGAAAGTATGCAACGAGGCAAAGCCCGACAACTGTCTCATATTGAACAGACAGGAGGAAATTTTGGCTGTAGCGTTCGCGGATATTTCCCGGTCCGAATAGAAAGAAAGTGGAGTGGAGCTTGAAAATTCACGCGTTACATGATTCGAGGCCGCGCTCAGGCTTTCGAGACCAGTGACTGTCCTCCTGAACCGCTCTCTTGTCAAGGGAAAGCGAGTCCAATGTACGCAAGAAAGATTTCTCTGCATTTGAAGTCAGAATCCGTCAGTCAATTTCTGGAAAAAGTCGAACATGATGTGATCCCACTGTTTCGGAAGCAACGGGGATTTCTGGACCAACTTATAATCGTTTCAGACAGCGGAAATGTAGTTTATGTTTACAGTTTCTGGGAGAGCGACGAAGACGCTGAAAAATACGACTGCACAACACTGCCCATGTTGAACAAGCTCCTCTCTGGAGTGGTTGACGGGGCTCTGAGTGTTCACGTCTTCGGAGGTTTGCGTGGACGATTGTCCAGCAACTGAAGCGAAGCCTTCCTTTGATGGTCAAGGGGCACCCGCACAAACCGTCCAGAATGAGAACGCCGGCTGGAGATTGTAGGTTGAGCCGGCCGGCTGGCAGCGAAGAAATATTGAGGAAGTCCCTTCCGCCCAAATTGCCTATAGAATGCCCTTGTCAGCGATTTGATACCTGGCACTGGTGTGCTGTCCCGGAGATAGTTGAACGAAATCCTGACGCTTCAGGGGCTGATGCCCGACTGATTCGCGACGGATAAAGTGGCGGCTGAAGCCGCCACCTCCTAAAGGGAAATGCCAGGGAGTTCTGGGACGCGACACTAGAAGGCTTGTGGGGAATAGCTATGTCAGCGCCGCGCGAAGAGATTGGAAGTGCCACCGAGCACAACAAGGGCGGCGTTGTCCTGCAGAGGATCGCATGGCTGTTGCCCGGAGCGATCTGCGTGTTGGCCGCCGACAATATCTGGATTGACCCGTGGGTCGCGCTTAAGTCTCATCACAGGTTGCCATCATTTGTGCCAGAAGCTTTGGGTGGGGTGTGGTTGTTGATGTTCACCGCGATGGGCATAGGAGTAATACTCGCGATTTTGTGCCTGACATTCGTGGTAAGAGACCCCGGAATAGCGAAATGGAAGAAGGCAGCGACTGGGGCCGCAGTACTGCTTGCGGTGTTTCTGGCGGGTCAGTGGTTCCTGGCCACAGGTGGAACCAGTTTGATCGGACAGGTCAAAGCGCCGCGCAGAGACCATACGGTCACGCTCCGCTGGAACGCAAGCACAACCCCAAATGTGCGTTACACCATCTATCGCGGGCAACAGCCGGGAACGCATCCGGACAAACTGAATTCGACTCCGACAGACAAACTTACCTACACGGACACGACCGTCGATAATGGAAACAAATACTATTACGTGGTGCGCGCAGTGAACTCCGCGGGGCGTGAGAGCGTAGACTCGAACGAAATCCCGGCAAGTGTTCCTTAGCAGCTTGCTGAAAAAACCCTGGGAAATGTCGTTCAGAGCGAAGGGAGGAATAGGCCTTCGCAAAATCTGGAAGAAAAAGCAGATTCCTCGCCCGCCGCGGCTCGGAATGACATGTAGGGACATTTGTCAGTAACCTGCTAGCGATCTGATCCCGTCGATAGCTCAATAAGCGTGCGGCCCGGGAACGGCGAAGAACGGCTGGGGGTGGGCAGGTGTGGTAGGCTCAAGCCGAAACGGAGGAGGTGCCCATGAAACGGATGATTGCTGCGTTGTTTGTTCTTTGTATGGTGGGCCCAGCGCTGGCGCAGGAAATCACTGAACCCAAGTCTGACACGAAGTTTGCCGCGAAGGAGGGCGACACTTTCCTGCTGGGAGTTGCATTGCGCACGAAGACGATTGTGAAGGTAAAGGTATACGCGATTGGGCTGTATGTGGCGGACTCGGCGATTGCGGGGCCGCTGAAGGGCAAGGCAGGCACGCCGGAGCTTTACCGAGAGTTGGTCAACGGCGACTTCAAGAAAAAAGTGGTGATGAAGTTCCTGCGCGACGTAAGCACCGAGCAGATCCGCGACGCCTTCCGGGACTCGCTGAAGGGCGCGGGAAGCAAGGCGGATGTGTGGATTACGTACTTCAACGAGATTCATTCGGGGCAGGAGTGCGTGATCGGGTGGACGCCGGGGGTTGGATTGGAAACAAAGGTGGCGGGGGCTGACAAGCCAGCGATCAATGACCAGGCTTTCGCCGCGGCGGTGTTCGGAATCTGGCTGGGAGACAAGCCGATTCAGGAAGAGGTCAAGAGTGGTCTGGTGGGGCGAGCGGGAGAATTGCTCAAGTAATTTGGGCGGGTAACAAAAGATTGAAGTGAAGTTCAGTTGTGGCCGGCGGTGGCGTATATGGAGGGTTGGTTCAGATAGTTGACTCAACTTGGCTTGGTTGACATGCTCGCAAATTGGATGAGACTCGCGATCCCTGGTGCACAAGAGTGCCGCGCCAACGGCGCTCAGGATTTGCGTGTTCTTGTGCGCCGCCCTTGCCCCGCGAAGCTCAGGGCAGGCTCTACGGCGCTGGTTGGCACTACCGCGGCGGACAGGCCCTGCTGCGGCGGGCAGGCAGTGGGCGGTCAAGTCTCCAGGTATGCAGTTGAAAGCGGGCTGAATTTTTGTGGGAAGTTTGCGCTAGCTTCTTGACTCCTGGCGAGAAGCAGGTATAGTTGCGCGCGCATCACAAGGTGAGGAGGGGCGTGGCCTTTCGTCCCCATGGGCCCCAGGTTGGCGGGCCTCCCGATATTGTGATTCGGCCGGAAGTCTTCCACGGGTCCAGACTGAAAATTGACTGACCGAGGAGAAGTTGCATTGTACCCGGGTGTAGCTCGCGTAACACAATTCGTGAGCGTCGAAAATCCAATTCCAGCGAGGAATACTGAATGTCAACCGCTCCGATGATATTCCGAGGAAATTCATGGTTACGCCCGAAGTACCTGCTGTTCGGGTTTGTCGGGTTGATGATGCTTTACGTGCTGGGCCATAACGAACGCTTTCTGATCGACGCGACGGATCGAGAATGGCAACACATTCAAACGTTCAAGTGGTGGCTGCTGCCGCATGGACTGCTGGGGGCGTGCGCGCTGTTGCTGGGGCCGATGCAGTTTTCGGACCGGCTGCGGCAGCGCTTCACGAAACTGCACCGCGTGGTGGGACGATTCTATGTGGCGGGAGTGTTCTTCGCCGCGCCGCTGGGCACGTACATTCAGTATTACGAGGAACGCATGGGCTCGCCGCGATCGTTCAGTTTCGCGGCTGGGACGGACGCGGCGTTGTGGATCATCACCACCGCGATCGCTTTGGGATTCATCCTGAAGGGAAAAGTGCAGCAGCACCGCCAATGGATGACGCGCAGCTTCGCAGTGGCGCTGGTGTTTCTGGAAGTGCGGGTGATTGCAGGCGTAACGGGATGGGAGAGGTTAGGCGATGCCGCTGTCGAAACCATTGTTTGGGCTTGCGTGGCGTTTTCGTTGTTGTTCGCGGATGTGGTGCTGCAGTGGCAGGAAGTTCGCCGCACGAAACCCATTGCAGCCAGAGCGCAAACGGCGACGGGAAGTCGCGCAGCGGAACCAGCGGGCGCGCAAACGGCTGGTTAAGAGCGTCAGCGGGTGAAGGCATCTCATGTGCTTCACTTGCATGATTCACAGGCGGCTTCTTGTGGGCCGCCTTTTTTTGCGGTGGCGAAGCGGAGATGAAAGCGCAGCGAAGCGGGGGCCGATGGCCGGGCGCGGAGGCTTTTGACAGTTTCGAGTACTTTGTGAAATAAACTGACATGCGCAGACGGATCATCGCTACCTTGGAACTGGGGCTGCTCTTCCCTGCGGCGCTTTTCATGAGCGCGCTCGCGCTACGCAATCTGCAGCCGCTGCCATACGAACCCGCTCACAGCGCTCAGCAGCTGGTCCTGTGGTACGCAGGACGGATGTGGACCTTGTGGGTTCTGCTGTTAGCTCTACCCTTTACCGTGCTAGTTAGCGGGTGTGCTGCGCTGCTACACATCTGGAAGCGCGATGTTGTAGCGCGACTGACGGCGAGGCAGGCAGCAGCCATGGTCGGCGCGCACCTGGAAACGTCACTCATCGCTGCGACAACACTGATATCCGGAGTCATACTTGGGATTGTCGTTTTGCACGTCCTGGCGAACTGAAAGGTCCGGTGGGAAGCGCAGGGAGGCTGATCTTCCAGGAAGCTTCACTGCTCTAGTCTGCTGTCCCGGAAATTGTTGAACAAACTCCTGACGCTTCAGGGGCTAAAGCCTGGCTCATTCGCGACGGCTTACGTGGCGGCCCTTCGCGGCTCAGGGTAAACTGAAGCCGCCACCTGCTAGAGAGAAATACCACGAAGTCCTGGGACACGACACTAGTGGACTGTAACAGCTGAACTGGAAGTAATGCGACGTGTGGGATCGAAGTAGCGCCATTTTACAGTTTTGGGCACGTTGTTGTAGTGCCGGATGTATTTCATAAGCTTTCTCCGCGAGTCGGCTACCGACTTGAACACCCCGCGCGCAATGACGTCGCGCTCGATCTTGGCAAACCAGAGTTCGATCTGGTTGAGCCAGGAGGAATAGGTCGGAGTGAAGTGCAGGTGAACCTTCAGATGGCGATCCAGAAAGTCGTCGACTTGCCCCGTCTTATGGGCCGAGAGGGTGTCGGCAATCACGTGGATCTGTTTGCCTCGCGGCTGGTTGACGACGATGTCCGCCAGGAACGCGACGACCTCCGCAGACGTGTGTCGCACGGCCGTCTTGCCGAGCACCTCGCCCGTTTTGGTGTCGAACGCCGCGTACAGGGACAGCCTGCCGTGTCGAAAGTACTCAAAGTCGTGCCCTCCCGGAAAGCAGGGGTTGTCACACAGACTCTAAAGCCCGGGCCAGCCAGACCTCTTATGTCGGAGCTAAAGTTCCGACCCGCAAAAGCCCAATTATGAGACGGCATTTAGTGTTTCAGGGCGTAGTAGATGACGTAGAGCCAGCTGAAGATGCCGTGCAGAATCATCCAGAGAATGGAGTGATGGACACTCCAAGAAATAGTGACAGCGAGCATGCTGCCGAAACCCCAAAACCCGATACCCGCCGACCCGCCTTTATTGTCCATAGGATCTCCGCCGTCGCCGAAGAAGATGGCTTAGCCAGGGACATTCTACTCCGCGGCGCGTCGCTGCACACTATTGCCGGCGAGGTTGGAGGAACGGTGGGACGCGCCAAGATCAAGAGGACTTTTTGGGCGGCCAGGGCGTGAGCATGGAGACGCTTTTGCGGTAGTCGCGGTATTGTTCTCCATGGATTGTCGTGAGGTCGCGCTCCTCAAATTGAATAGCCGAGAGGATGTAGACGGTGGTCATGATGGCGAAAAAGAGATGAGCGGCGGTCATGGTGGGTGTACTCCAGAAGGCAATGATGAAGCCGAGGTAGATGGGATGGCGGACAAACTTGTACGGTCCAGGAGTAACAAAACCCAAGGACTTGAATTCCTTGCCAGTGAAGAAGGACCAAACCTGCTTGAGGCCAAACAGTTCGAAGTGATCGATCAGGAAGGTGCTGATCAATACGATGCCCCAGCCAATGAAGAAAAGGACATGCAGGGCGCTAATTCCGAGGGGCTGCGAGACCTTCCAGACCGGACCCAGCAAAGGCTGCCAAAAACGGATCAGTAGGAGAAGCGCGAGACTTGCGAAAAGGACGTAGGTGCTGCGTTCGGCGGCGGCGGGAATGATGCTGGTCCAGGCGCGCTTGAAGGATTGACGCGCCATGATGCTGTGTTGAAGGGCGAAAAGGGCCAGCAACCCGGCGTCGATCAAGAGCCTGGCCGAAAGAGAGAGAGAAAGATCGGCAGAGGCCGTGTCCATGATGAAGACGAACCAAATGGCATAGAGGAAGGTGGCGAAGAAGACTACGTAACAAACAAGCCCATAGACCAGGATGACGTAGCGTTTCATGTGAGCATCTCCAAGAGGTCTTGCGAGCAGAATAATTTCGCAGGTATATAGCACGCAAAGATTCGGATATCAACAGCGAATGCGAGCAGGGCGCGAAATATAAAGTCAGCGACGGCACAACGAAGAGATCCTTGCGCAGGGGAGGTCAGATCGCGAGCGAGCGCGGCGCACCGCCCGAGTTTGTTGGCGACGCGCGCATTCTGGCGACGAGTAATTTGCTTCCTATTTGGCGAAAAGCGTAGGGTGGTATTAGAGGCCCAATCGATCGGACACAGGAACTCCTATGGCAAACGAAAAACAAGAAAGATTGGAAGCACGGGCCAGAATCGACATCAAGAAGTTCTACGACAGAGGCGAGATTACACTGAAGGATCATGCATCGGCGGTGGGATATCTGAGAGGGGTGTGGTTCGATCACCTGTCGGAGAGGGAGATCGAGGATTTTATTTGCAGTGAAATCCGAAAGCTGGAGAGCGATAACATTCAACCTTGAGAGTAATCCTCGATCCGCGCGGGGGACGCCCTTCTGGAAGAAGCCTTCTCACGATAGAGAGCGCGATCGGCCGAGGATAACAGCGAGGCGATGGTCATTCCATCTTGAGGGAATATGGCGACGCCCACGCTGACGGAGATCGGCGGCACCTCGACATCCTGTTTTAGCTCCTGGGAAATGCGCTGCGCCACGTGAAGTGCGGCTTCATAGTCCGTTTCCGGAAGAATGACCACGAATTCATCGCCGCCATAGCGCGCGGCGGTGTCCACGACGCGACAATGAATACGCAGAGTGTTGGCCACCCGGGCGAGGGCGCAGCTTCCCACCACGTGGCCGTGGGCGTCATTGATGTTCTTCAGTCCGTCCAAATCGAGCAACAAGACGGCGAAGGATCGAGCGGTGCGGCCATAGCGCTTGATCTCGGAATCGAGCACGTCGAGAAGGCGGCGATAATTGGCAAGCCCAGTGAGGGGATCGGTCAAGGCCAGTTCGAGGATCTGTTCTTCGGCTAATTTGCGTTCCGTAATATCCAGCTTGATGGCGATGAAATGGGAGATCTCTCCGGCGTCATTTTTTACCGGAGTAATAGTCATCTCTTCCTGGTAGAGGGTGCCATCCTTGCGGCGGTTTACCAATTCCCCGCGCCATTTTTGGCCGGAGAGAATGGTCTCCCACATGTTGGTGAAGAAGGAAGCGGATTGCTGACCGGACTTAAGGAGGCTGGTGCTCTGGCCCAGAGCTTCTTCCCTGGAGTAACCGGAAAGCTGCTCGAAGGCGCGGTTCACCCAGATAATAATGCCGTCGCGCCTACTGATGAGGATGGGATTGGCGGCAGCTTCGAGAGCCGCAGCCTGAAGCCGGAGCAAATCCTCAGCGCCCTCGAGCTTAGGGATGGCCGGGCGTTCTGGTCGATCTGTCGGCATGCAATCGGTTTTGAAGGCGAAACGGGTCGTTCAGGGAATAAATCCAGGAAAAGGCCATTGGGGAGCGACAAACAAACACCGGTACCTTTTCTACAAGTCATTATATTTCAAAATGCCGGGGATTTACGGTGGCCCGGCGCCAAATAGTTATCAGGCGACGCTGGTGCGAAGGCCGAGAGCGCAAGCCGGTTGAGTTGTTAGCTGTCCGGCCTAGAGCGATCAATAAAAGGCGAACGAGCGAGACTAGAGCGATAGTCGCGCTGCAGAGACCGAGCAGCCGGGGACTGTTTCAGCTTTTCCTGGAGGTGACGGCGAAAAAGGCGGCGGCTTCCTGATGGATCCGCTTGCCGCCACACTTGGGGCATTTCACCTTGTGCTTATCGTATTCCTCGAGGGTAAGGATGACTTCAAAGGGCTTCCTGCAATCTTCACAGTAGAACTCATAGCGAGGCATGGGGACCTCCGAAAGACGCCAGAAAGGTGGGCACTACCAGAGTGTGTACGCCCGGGGGATGGCGGTGTCAAGAGAAGGGGGCCCCGGAGATTGAATTGGCTTGACCGAAAAGGACGAGAACGATATAAGGCAGAGGAAGTTACTCCCACGGACTCGAAGCCGTCGCTCAGGGGGATTCCGCGCTCAAGGGCTCAACGACCGGAAGCGGATAGTTGCCAGCCTTGCCTGCGAGCACGGAGTGATCACAAGGAGGTCGAAGCTTCGACTTTCGATGGCCGTCCCAGCCCCGATTCCTGGCAAATAAAACTGGACAAATATCTTTCACGGATTGTGCCCACGCAATTCCGTCGAGGGAGGGAGCGCGCTTATGTGGCTTGTGTATTTTTCAGCCGCGATCGGCGTGGTGGTAGTGGCGTGCCTGACGAACTTTGGACTGAAACAAGCGAACAGGGAGAATGTGTGGCAGAGGGCGGACGAGGAACCGCGAGCAGGCGCCAGCGGAGAAAAATGGATGCATGTAGGCGGAACGGATGGGGCGGAACAGGGAGAAGGGGCAGCGAAGGCGCGGCAAGCAGCGGACAGGCAGGCGCAAATGTGGGGAGACACGCCGCGGGCCAAATGGGATGAGAACAACTATTGCTGGATCGTGTTCTGCAAGAACCGGTGGTTCCACTGGCGGCAGAATCTTTTTTACCGGCACCGGATATTGCTGGGGGAGACGGACGGGGTGTCACCGCCGCCGGAATTTAAGGGGTCGTTTCTGGCGAAGTGCGACAACTGCGAGAAAGAATATACATACAAGCGGGGAGAAGTGCTGAGGCACGAAGAGGAGCTGCCGGAGGGATTTACGCCGCATCCGCTGTTCCGATAAATTCAGTGGGGCGGAACAGGACGCCTAGCAAGGTGAGGGAGCACAGCGCGGGGAGGCATGGAGATGTGGATACGCGTGGCAGAAATACTGGCTTTGGCCGGATGGATGGCGATGTGCGGAACTGTGCCGGGCAGTGCGCAGGAAGCGGGAGTAAAAGGGGTAAGAGAGTCAAAGATTGAGGGCTTGGGCGGAGAGCCGTCGTTTGCGCTACAGATTTCGGCGGAGGGGAGACAAGGCAACGTGGATGTGAGGGACGAAAAAGGTGCCTTGGTACAAAAACTGGCGTGCACCCTGTTGAGGGAGAACGCCACGGTGACGGAGAGCGAACTGGCAGCAGCCCGAGAGCAGTTTGTGAAGCGATTCGAGGCGAAGGATCTGGACTTTGACGGACATCTGGACCTGGTGGGCGTGCGGGAATTCGGAGCGAAGTGGGCGCGGTACTGCGTGTGGCTATACGACCCGCAGCAACATATTTTCGTGAAGGATTTTCTGGCAGAACAGATGGAATCGCTGACGAACCTGGCGGCGGAAAAGAATGGCCGATGGATTGTGACGTCGTCGTTCGGACCGGCGAATCCATGGCGAGCGGTGTACCGGATTTTTGATGGGAAACATAGCGCGCCTGGGCGTCAACTTTTGCCGATGGAATCGTGTTCGGTTGAGACGAGTTACGGGGATGAGTCACCCATAGCGATCTGGATTACGCGATTTGAAAAGGGAGAGGTGGTTGTGCACCGACAGGACGCCGGGAAGATGGATAGGAAGGCGGCGGGTCAGGTGTGTGAAGCGGTGGGAAAGGCGGACTAGGCGCCGAACTGGCGGAGGTGGTGATCGAGGTGCTTGTACATGCCGCGGCTCCACTGTTGGGGAGTGAGCGCGCCGAAGAAGGGATGCGGATGGCGGGTGCAGTTCCCTTCCCCGCCGTCGTGAAACTGGCGAATCTTCAGGCGCAATTGTTCCTGTTCGCGGGGAAAATCGCGCTGATCGGAGATCACGAGCTTTTTGTCCGTGGGGCCATTGCGGGAAAAGGGCTTTTCATTGGTGAAGAAGGGCTTGACGAGAGGACCGAGGAGCCTGCCCAAAAGAATTCGTGGGGGATTGAGGCGGCCAGAGGCCATGTCCATTGTCGCGGAACAATGCGCCATCATCTGGGCTACGTCCATCTTGCCCCATTGCCGCTCGGTGGCGGGTTGCAACTTGTCGATGCGGGAAATAATCTCTTCGGCTGATTCACGTTCAAACAGATTCTTCATGAGCGGGGCTCCTTCTCAGGCGACGGGAAAAGCGCTTTAGCATTCCGGCGCAGAACAGACGAAAAGTTGGATGAAGGCGACCATTGAATGGTGACATTGGTGATCGGGAGGGACGGACCGCCGCAGAAGGCGGTGCCTTCACATTCAGGAGAACAAAGATCGGGAGAGATCGAAGAACCGACCCCTTCCTGCGTCAGGACAAGCTGAAGGTCGGCCACTGCAGTCGCAAAGGAAAAATGCGAACCCAAGATGGAGGCGTTCCCTTCGCGTGCGTTCCCTTCGCAGCCCAGGCCAAGCAGGGCAAGAGGCATCCGGTACAGAGGCTAAGGCAAGATGCTGGGGCGCATCGGACAAAGGGGAGATGGTAGTGGGGGAACAGGAAAGCAGATCTCTCGCTCGCCGCGGGCTCGGGATGACAGTGTCTCTTTGCTGTATTGGGGACCTGGGGCGCCTGGCGCGGCGGACTGGAACTCTACACCAGAAGCAAAAATGGCGACGGTGGGGCGCGTGGGTGGCAGAAATGCCGGTAGCACGTGAAACGAGAAGTGCCGGGCGGGAGTACGAGGTGGGAAGGAAGTTTTGGAGGGGCTAGTACTTGAGTTTGAGCCTCGACACGTTCGGCGGAAGGTATAAGATACCAATAAAGAAAGGCTGTCGGACGGATGCCACGGAGTTTTCCCATGAAACCCTCTCTCCGGATTTTTTTCCCGCGCCTGTGTTTGCCGATTGCTCTCCTTGCAGGAGTGTTTGGCGTGTGCGCTGTTTCCCGGGCGCAAAGCCCGGAGAGAACTTCGCCGACGCCGGCGAGTGAAAAAAGAGCCGGACCGCAAAAGCCGACGCGGGATACGGGTTGGGTGACGACGAACGACTCGGTGTCGTTGCTGTCTGTGAGGAAAACGCCCAAGAACGTGGAAGCGGCGGCGGGGAGTGATGCGGCGACGGCTTCTGCTGAACCGGGCGCGAGCGACGAAACGGCGAAGAAAGCGGCGGAAATTGCGGCGGTGGAGAAGCAAATTCTGGACAAGCAGAAACGGATTGCACTGCTGATGAGATTGTTCGTAAAAGACGAACGGCCGTTTTTGAACGACCCGGAAAATACAAACGGGGATACAACCGCGCAAGACCGGCGGAAGTACGAGCAGGATGAATTGCTGTATGAAACGGCGGAGCTGGCGAAATTGAAGGCAAAGTTTCAGGAATTGAAGGCGGCGAGCGGAGAGAAGACGGCGGCGAAGCCGTAGGAGAGCGAAGAACGACCCCATCGAGAGCGGATGGCGCGGGCGAGACTTCACGCGCGACCGGAAAATAGAAATACGAAAATCGAAAATAGCGATTGGAAAACCGGAACCGCCGCCGCGGACTGCGGCGCTACAGAAACAAGAGAACCTAAGAACCGACCCCTTCCGATGTCAGCGCAAGCTGAAGGTCGGCCACTACAAATTCGAGAGTAGCGGCGAGCGGCCTGCCTCCCTCCTTCGGCGGGCAAGCAAAGCCCCGCCCTGCATACCCCATAAAAATTCAACCTCAGGAACCGACCCCTTCCGATGTCAGCGCAAGCTGAAGGTCGGCCACTACAAAATCGAGTGGGCAGTAAGAGTGGTGGGGACTTGATCGAGGAGAAATACGTGAAACTTTTCGGTTGCGAGGGGTGAGTTGGGCGATTTAAGGTGCTAGGGATTTGGCTGAGTGACCGCTGGAGCTGCGCGGGTGGCGGCCGACTTTTTGTATTGCACAAACCAGGATTGGCGAAGAGAACCAAAGAGCGGAGGGACTGAGTTATGGCGTGTGATCCGGAAGTGTTTAAGCATGTGCCGCTGTTTGCCACGTTGAACGAGGAGGAGACGGCGGTGTTGGCAGGGCAAGTGGAGTTGAGGAGATTCGCGCCGCGGCAGCGGATCTACAAGATGGGAGAGCCAAGCGGGCCGGCGTACGTGATGGTAAACGGGCGAGTGCGGGTGACGACGGTGGACGAGGACCAACAGGAAGTGGTGGTGGATGAACCAGCGCACGGAGAGTTTTTCGGGTTTGCGTCCATGCTCGAGGGGACACCACACCAGACCAATGCCATCGCGATCGAAGAGACCGAGGCGTTGGAAGTGAGCCGGGATGATATTGAGGCGTTGCTGCAGCGGAAACCGCTGGCGGGGATGAATATGTTAGCGGTGCTGGGGCGGCAGTTCCACGCATCGCAACAACTGGTGCGAATCCGGGCGATGCGGAACGCGAACGAGTTGATCGAGGAGAAGGCCACGATGGGGGAACGCGTGGCAGATGACGTGGCGCGGGTGGGCGGATCGTGGACGTTTATTCTGGCGTTCGCGCTGGTGAGCAGCGTGTACGTGGCGACGAACGTGACCATGGGACACCGGGCGTGGGACCCGTACCCGTTTATTTTGTTGAACCTGTTTTTGTCGCTGCTGGCGGCCATTCAGGCGCCGGTGATCATGATGAGCCAGAACCGGCAGGACCGGAAAGACCGGGTGAGGAGCGAACTGGATTACGCGGTGAATCGCAGGGCGGAACAGGAGATTCAGGGGCTGGCCCACAAGTTGAATTTGCTGGGGGAACAGCTGGGAGATGTGGAGGAATTTTTGAGGGAGAAGAGGGATGGGGGAGGGGACGAAAGACGGTAGTCAGGAGTCAGGAGTCAGTAGTCAGAAGGCAGAATTTGGGAGTCGTGGAGTTGTTGAGTTGGTGTTGATGGGATTTTGAGCAAGGAACGGGAAACGACATTCGGAGAAAAGAGAAGCAGATCCCTCGCCCGCGGCGGGCTCGGGATGACAGTCTCACGGCGCGATATTGCGGACTTGGGGTGTCCGGTGCGACGGACTGTGCCGCTGCAAAAGCAAGAGAACCCAAGAACCGACCCCTTCCGATGTCAGGGCAAGCTGAAGGTCGGCCACTACAAATTCTAGAGTAGCGGCGAGCGGCCCGCCTCCCTCCTTCGGCGGGCAGGGAGTGCTACAACTTTGAAGGAAAGCTGACCCAAGATGGAGGCGCAGAGTGTCCGCTACTGGGGGAATTTCTGTTGCAGGGAGGAGCATCGGGGGGCAGAGGCTGGGGGTTGGCTATAGTGCCGTAGCGGCGTTCACGTCATTGGTAGTGACCGGCAACGGCAAACCCAAGGGCACAGGCTGAAGCCTATGCTACAAAGGCGAACCCAGGATGCCGGGCCCTTCCTGCGTCAGGACAAGCTGAAGGGACGGCGCGGGAACTGGTGCGAGCTAACGGGAGCGCGTGGATTCGATCCAGTAGAGGCCGAGGAGCGCTACGGTGCCCCCGAGGAGTTCGGACCAGGAGCCACGTTCGCCTAGCAGGAGAATGCCGAGAGCGGAGGCGGAGACGGGGAGGAGATAGGAGAAGGCGGCGAGTTGCGAGGCTTCGAGAAAGCCGAGAAGCCAGAAGTAGAAGAGATAGGCGAGAGTGGAGCTGAAGAGTCCGGTGAAAGCGATGCAAGCCCATGCTTGCCCAGGAATGGCGCGCCAGTTGGGGAGCGGGCCGAGGGCCATGGCGCTGTGGATGGCGATGGGAAGAAGGATGAGCCCACCGAAGATGAAATTCCAAGTGGTCATGGTGAGCGGGTTGTACTTTCCGGCGACGCGTTTGCCGAGAACGACGTACATAGCGAAGCCGAGGGAGCCGATGAGGGTGAGGACATCACCGAGCAGCGTGGGCGAGTGGCGGGAGACGCCGGAACCGGTGGCGAGGATGATGACTCCGGTGAGCGCGACAAGCATGCCGAGGGCTTTGCGGATGGTGGCCTGCTCGATGCGGAAGAGAATGGCGAGGATGAGGGTGTTGATGGGGCCCATGCCGACGATGATGGAGGAGTGGGTGACGTTGGTGTAACGGAGGCCGAGGCTGAAAAAGAATTGGTTAAGGGAGACGCCGAAGAAACCGAGGTAGGCGAAGGTCCAGTAGTCGCGCCAAGCGTAGCTTGAAACTCGTGCCCCGTGGCTCGTGGAAGATGAAAGCAGATCGCTCGCCCGCCGCGGCGGGCTCGGGATGGCATGGTCTTTGCTGATGGACGGATGGCGAAAGATAGGGAGCCGGCGGCAAAGTGGCGCGATAAGAATCATGAAGAGGCCGGCGGCAACGATGCGGAAAGACGCGAAGGTGACGACGGGGAGATAGCGGAGGCCGATTTTGACGACAAGGAAGTTGACGGCCCAGACGGCCATGAGGAGAGAGATGGCGAGGGTGATCACGGCTCGGGAAGGAGCGCGGCCGTGAGAGGGATTTATGCGCACGGGAGCAGGAAGATCGATGGAAGCATTTTGATAATTATACGTGAGAGAGCGGGAGGAAGGTGAGACGCGCGGACTTGTGGATGCGTCGCGGGGGAGTGTGCCCCAACAAGATCAGAGTAACCCAAGAGCACAGGCTGAAGCCTATGCTACAAAGGCGAACCCAAGAGCACGGCCAGGTATGGATGTGCCACGAAAATCGAAGAATCAATAAGGAAGAGGGGGCGCGGCGTTGGAATGTAAGAACAACCAGGAGGACGGACGGCCTGAAGGCACGGCGCTGCAAAAAGGAAGTCGCGTACGCCAGAATGGGGCCCATGGCCTCTACGCAGAATGGGTGAGATCAGGTTAGGAGTTCGTGGCCGACGGTGATGGTGGAAATGCGGTCGAGGCGCGGGGTGAATCCAGTGCCGGGGCCCTGGGGGACGTGGATCGTGCCCTGGGGAGTGACCGTAACTTCGGGAGTGATTACGTCCTCGTGCCAGTAGCGTTTGCTGGCGGTGACGTCGCCGGGGAGGGAGAAATTGGGGAGCGTGGACAGGGCGATGTTCTGCGCACGGCCGATGCCGGATTCGAGCATGCCGCCGCACCAAACGGGGATGGAGTTCTTCTGGCAAAGATCGTGGATGCGCTTGGCCTCGTGAAAACCGCCGACGCGGCCGAGCTTGATGTTGATGATCTTGCAGGCACCGAGGGAGATGGCGGCTTCGGCTTGTTCGTAGGTGTGGATGCACTCGTCGAGGCAGATGGGGGTTTGAAGATTTTTTTGGACTTCGACGTGGCCGAAGAGGTCGTCCCAGCCGAGGGGTTGTTCAATCATCATGAGATAGAAGCTATCGAGCTGTTTGAGCAGCGGCCAGTCTTCCTTGCGGTAGGCGGAGTTGGCGTCCACCATCAATTTGATGCGGGGGAAATCCTGGCGGAGGCGCTGGACGGGCGCGAGATCCTTGCCGGGCCTAATTTTGATTTTGATGCGCTGGTAGCCGGAGGCGAGCTCGGTTTTGACGGCGGCGGCAAGTTCGTCGAGAGAATCTTTTATGCCGATGGAAACGCCGCAAGAGATTTCCTGGCGCTCGCCCCCGATGAGTTTCCAGAGAGGAACATTTTTGAGTTTGGCTTCGGCATCCCAGATGGCGGTTTCGACGGCTGCTTTGGCCATGTTGTGACCGCGAACGTGTTCGAGAAGAGGCCAGACGTCGGAAGCAGCGGCGAATTCCCTCCCCTTGAGCATGGGCCAGAGAAAAGTTTTTAGGACGTGCCAGGCGGTGTCCGTGTCTTCGGGAGAGTAGAAGGGGGATTCGCCGGCCGTGCATTCGCCCCAGCCGGAGACGCCGTCGACGTTGGCTTCGGCGAGAATGATGCGGCGCTGGGTGACACGGTCCATGCTAGTTTCGAAAGGAGTGACAAGTTTGAGATGGATTTCACGAAGGGTGAGAGAGCGAAGGCGCATGGAAGTGATTAGTTTTCAGCTATAAGTTATCAGTTTTTCGTCTGAGTTGCAGCGGGAGAGTTGTGGCGTAACAGAGTAAGAACCCACCCTGTCAGGGGAAAGGCAAACCCAAGATGCCGGCCTGAAGGCACGGCGCTACAGAGACGAGGAAGAAGAGGATCAGAAGTCGGACCAGGGGGAGAGGCAGTAGTCGACGCCAGAACGGGTAAAACGAACGCCGGTGGCGGCGTAGCCTTTGGAAAACCAGTGGGTAAATTCGGAGCGGATGCGCGATTGGAGTTCGATGAGGGGAGAGAGTTCGTGGCTGGCAGAGTCGACTATTGAATCGGGCGCGGGAGAAAAAGCCGTTCCTCGATGCTCGGGGCCAGCAGGACTGGATGACCCGCCTTCGCTATCGCTGCGGCGGGCAGGTTCGCCCTGCGCTACAAGTGCGGGGAGATGAATGTGGGCGGGACATTCGCGGGGCTCGGGAGTGAGATCACTGATGGCGGCGATGGCGCGAGGGGAGTCGAGATGCCATTCGACGAGGAGGCGGTCGGTGGGCATGCCGCGGTGGAGTGGGCTGGTGGTGATGCCGTAGAAATTGGGGATGTAGCGGCGGCAGATGGCGCCGAGACGGTTGATATTGAAATGGGCGTTTTTGGTTTCGAGGGGATCGAAGGTCCACTCGATGAGACGAATGTCGCGGCGGAGTGCGTCTTCGCGCTGGAAGAGCTTGAGCTGACGCCCGACGCGGCGGTCGCGGTGGGAAGGGAGAACGGCGGCCATGTGGGAGTGGAGATAGGGAGTGAGGCCGTGCAGGCCGACGAAAGCCTTGGTGAAGCCAACCATGGTGTCGCCATCGAAAGCGCCGAGGACCTGGCCGCCGCTGTGATCGGCGATGACAAAGGTAACGTAGGGTTCGGTGTCGAGTTCGGAGTCCGACCATACTTCGCGGGCGATGGCCACGCAGCGATGGAATTCGTCAAGCGAGTGGAGCGGGCGGACGGTGATGTCGACGGTCATGGGGGAGTTGTCAGTTTTCAGTTATAAGTTATCAGTTTTGAGAGAAGAAAGAAGTGGAGTTTCGGCGGATCGATTTTCCTAAGGCTGAGATCAAGCCATGGTCCCTCCGCTGCGAGGCCTGTCGCGCATACACCGCGCGAAAGATAAAGGCGGGCCACTCCGGTCGGGATCACAGACTTCGCGTTCGTGGCAATACACAGGGAGCGGACCCGAGTGGACGATTGGGATACAGGACGCGGTAATTGAGATCCTTCGACGATCCTCATCGGATCGCCTCAGCATGACAAATCGGACTGAACAGTTGGAAGAGGTGGATCACTTGGGAGCCTCTGTGGGTGCGGGGGAACGTTCGCGGAGCTTGGCTTGATCCCAGAGGGATTCCATTTGTGGGCGGGGGACCTGAGCGAGGGTCGTGCCCTGTTCGCGGGCGAGGAGCTCCATGTCGCGGAAGCGGCGGGAGAATTTGGCGCTGGATTTCTTGAGAGCGATTTCGGGATCGAGGTTCAAGAAACGGGCAAGATTGACGGCGACAAAGAGGATGTCGCCGAGTTCGGATTCAATTGAAGAGGTGAGGGACGGCGGTGAAGTTGAGGAGGGAGAGCAGGTAGAGGAGGTAGAGGAGGTGGAGGACAAGGCGTGACGGAGTTCGCGAGTTTCTTCGTCGAGTTGGGCGAAGATACCGTCGAGGTTGTGCCAGTCGAAGCCGATGCGAGCGGCTTTGCGCGTGAGTTGGAAGGCCTCGAGGAGAGCGGGAAGGGCGCGAGGGACGCCGTCGAGGAGGGACTCGCCTTCGCGCTTTGCGCTACGGCGAGCTGTTTCAGCGGATGAGGAACTTGTACCCTGCTTTGCCTGCCGCTCTTTGTTTTTGATGATTTCCCAGTTGCGGAGGACTTCGGCGGCGTCTTTGACGCGCGTATCACCGAAAACGTGGGGATGGCGGCGAATCATTTTTTCGTAGATTTCGGAGATGACATCGGAAATGGAAAAGCGGCCTTCTTCGTGGGCGATCTGGGCGTGAAAGAGGACCTGGAGGAGGAGGTCGCCGAGTTCCTCGGCAAATTTGGCGTCGTCGGAGCCGTCGAGAGCATCGAGAACTTCGTAAGATTCCTCGATGAGGTAGGTGCGCAGGGTGGCGTGGGTCTGCTCGCGGTCCCAAGGGCAACCGTTGGGCGCGCGGAGACGGGCCATGAGGGCGACAAGTTTGGCGAAGTCGGAGCCGATGGAAGAGCGAGAGGAGGATTTTGATTTGCGTGAGGCTGGAGCGCGGCGTTTCCGAGATTTGCGACGAGGCATGAATATTCCCGAAATAAAGATGAAAGATTTACTTTACGGGGAGAAGGAGGGTTTGACAAGCGGAGGGAACGGTGGAATTGGAGGCGTTGTGAGGAGAAGAAGCGATGTGAAGTTGGGACGTAAGAAAGTCCACCCTTTGCCCAGGGCCACAAAAAACGCCGCCCCGCGTGAGGCGGGGCGACGCTTGGTCAGGGGGTTGAGGGGTTCTAGGCCGGAGACTTTTCCAGGACAAGAACGACCATGGCTAGACTGCAGACCGACTACAAACAATGTACGGACGGCACTCTAACAGACCGGTCTGTACGACCGAGCAAGCCGAGAACGAAATACAATCGGACCAGCCCGGAAAACAGGGTGCATTCGACAGGTCGATGCAACACCATGGGATGTAAATCTGCGTCGCAAAGGTGGTGTTGCTATGAGGCGAGGGAGGCTTGGGCTTTCTGCGCTCGATAAGCGTGAGATTTGGAGTCGATGGAAGGCCGGGGAGACGCTGCATGAGATCGGGCGCGTCTACGGCAAGTGTCACAACACGATTCGTGCTGTGTTGCTGCCGCGCGGAGGCATCCCTCCGTTAGCGCGTCGCCGTTCGCGGCTGGCGCTCACCTTCGCTGAGCGAGAGGACATTTCGCGAGGGATGGCTTCGGGTTCTTCGCTGCGTGAGATCGCTCGACTTCTCCATCGAGCGCCTTCCACGGTGAGCCGGGAGGTTGCGCGCCACGGTGGCCGACCTGCCTATCGTGCCTACGATGCAGACAAGCAAGCCTGGAACGCCGCGTTGCGCCCGAAAGCTTGTGTGCTGGCCGTGAACAGCGAGTTGCGCGACGTGGTTGCGAGTAAACTGATGCTGGACTGGTCCCCCGAACAGATCGCCGGGTGGCTGAAGGCTGAGTGTCCCAACGACGAGAGCATGCGCGTGTCCCACGAGACCATCTACCGCAGCCTGTTCATTCAAGCGCGGGGAGTGCTGAAAAAAGAGCTGATGGACCATCTGCGGTCGAAGCGGCGGATGCGCCGCTCGCGTCATGCGAGCGAACATGGACATCGCCGCGGGCAGATCGTCGATGCTGTTTCGATTCGCGAAAGACCTGCAGAGGCGGAAGACCGCGCGATTCCCGGCCACTGGGAAGGCGATCTGCTAGCAGGCGGCAAGAACAGCTACATTGCGACGTTAGTAGAGCGGCATTCGCGTTTCCTCATGCTGGTCAAGGTGCCGAGTAAAGACACGGCGGTGGTTGTGGCGGCGTTGAGCGACCGTGTCTGTAAACTCCCGGCAGCCCTGCGGCGTTCGTTGACGTGGGACCGTGGGCTGGAGATGGCCAAGCACAAGGAGTTCACGGTGGCGACGGATGTGCAAGTTTACTTCTGCGATCCGCAAAGTCCCTGGCAACGTGGCTCCAACGAAAATACGAATCTGCTGCTGCGGCAATATTTCCCAAAGGGAGCCGATCTGTCGTCCATCACGCAAGAGCAGCTCGACCTGGTCGAGCTGCTCTTGAATCAACGCCCCAGAAAAACCTTAGGATTCCAGACGCCTGCAGATAAACTTCAGGCAAGTGTTGCGTCGACCGTCTGAGCCGGCAAGGTCAAAGGAGAGCAATTGAGAGTCCAGAAAAGACACGGATTGTGGAAACGCTAACATGCACAGAGGCAAAAGTTTAGCTTTGGTTTCAGATAGAGACGGGAATAGAAGTGCGCAAGGAATTTCCACTTCCGTGTGATCCAGGTCACATTTGAGGAGCGCGAGAGTATGCGGAGAAACACCCGTTTTCAAGAAAGGTGAGAGAAGATAGGCTGCCGAGGTTGACGAAGGGCAAGTAGCGCTTGGAGACGAGCGAGGCCGGGCAAGGACAGAGACCAAAGGGGAGGAGCAGATGCGTCGAGCGATTTTGTGGGTGGTGATGGTGAGTGCGGCGGTGATGAGCCTGGCGGTGAGGGCGGGAGCGCCCTTCGCACAGAACGCTCAGGACAAGGCACCGGCGGAGCCGCGGGACAGGCCGCTCGATAATCGGCCGATGCCGGTAGCGCTGTCGGTGGTGATTGCGGGGATGGTACACGGGCATGTCGATGGGTTTTTAAGAGAGGCCGTGAAGCGGAGGGATTTTGTGCTCGCGGGGATCGCAGAACCGGATCGCGCCCTGTTTGATATGTACGCGAAGAAGTATGGGTTGGACGCGAAGTTGTATCACGCAGATCTGGAAGAGATGTTGGGGAGCACCCATGCGCAGGCAGTGCTGGTGTACACGAATACGTTTGATCACCGAAAAGTTGTGGAGATTTGCGCGAGGTACCGCGCGCGGATGAACATCCAGACGAAGATGTTGCCATTTGCAGTGATGATGGAGAAGCCATTGGCGGTGAGCGCGGAGGACGCGCATGCGATTGCACGCGCAGCGAGCGCGGCGAGGATTCCGGTGCTGGTGAATTATGAGACGACGTGGTACCGGAGCAATCATGGGGCGTACGAACTGGCGCGAGAGGGGGCGATCGGGGAGATTCGGAAGGTGGTGGTGCATGACGGGCATAAGGGGCCGAAAGAGATCGGAGTGGGGCCGGAATTTCTGGAGTGGTTGACCGACCCGCGACTGGATGGGGGAGGGGCGCTGTATGACTTTGGGTGCTATGGCGCGGATTTGATGACCTGGTTGATGGGCGGGCAGCGGCCGTTGACGGTGACAGCGGTGACACAACAGATCAAGCCGGAGATTTATCCGCACGTGGATGATGAAGCGACGATCGTGCTGACATATCCGAAAGCGCAGGCGATTTTGCAGGCTTCGTGGAATTGGCCCTTTGACCGGAAAGATATGGAGGTCTATGGGCAGACGGGATACGTGATCACGGTGAAGAAAGACGAGATGGAGGTGCGGCTGGCCGGCGAGGAAGAGGCGAAGAAGGTTGTGGCAAAGGAATTGGCGCCGCCGGAGGATGACTCGATTCACTATTTGCGGGCGGTGCTGGGAGGGATGAAGCCGGAGGGGTTGAGCTCGCTGGAAACGAACGAGGTGGTGGCGGAGATATTGGATGCGGCGAGAGAGTCGGCGAGAAGTGGAAGAGCGGTGAAGATAGGAGAGATGAAGAAATAGGAAAGAGAAAAGGGAAAATAGATATGGCAGAATGCGCGGAGAAGGGTGGGATTGGTGGGATGAGGAGGATGGGAATGCGGGTAAGAACTGCCGGGATGGTGGTGGCGCTCGCGCTGATGGTGTGCGGAAGAGGCGGCGCTGAGGCTCAGGAGAAGAGGGGCAAGCCGACGGCGCGGGAAGTGGTGGCGGCGATTCAGGAGCGCGTGGGGGTGCCGTGGAAGAAGGAAACGGTGGACACGTTCAAGGCGGGCGACCCGGAGACGAGGGTGACGGGGATCGCGGTGACGATGATGGCTACGATGGACGTGCTGGAACGGGCGTCGGCGAAAGGATTGAATTTCGTGATCACGCATGAACCGACGTTTTACGCACACCTGGACACGCCGGAAGGAATGCCGGAGAACGATCCCGTGTGGGCGGAGAAGCGGGCGTTCATCGAGAAACACAAGATGGTGGTGTGGAGATTTCACGACCACTGGCACATGAGGAAGCCGGACGGGATTGAAGCTGGGATGGTGCATGCGCTGGGATGGGAGAAATATCAGACCGCGGAAAATCAATATCTGTTTGTGCTGCCGGAAACCACGGTGAGGAAACTGGCCGAGGAAGTGGCGAAGAAGCTGGATTCGCCGGTGCTGCGGGTGGTGGGTGATCCGGAGATGAAGGTGACGAAGGTGGGGCTGAGCCCGGGGGCCGCGGGTTCGAGGCGGAAACGCATGCGTTGGAGAGGGAGGACGTGCAGGTGCTGCTGGTGGGGGAAACGCGGGAATGGGAAACGGTGGAGTATGCGGCGGACGCGGTGACGGAGGGGCGGAAGAAGGCGTTGATCGTGATGGGACATATCCCGAGCGAACAGGCGGGGATGGAGGAGTGCACGCGGTGGTTGAAGACGTTTGAGAAGGAAGTGCCGGTGGAATTTGTGGCGGCGAAGCAGCCGTTCTGGACGACGAGGTAGGTTCGAAGAGGAAGTAAAGGAGAAGAAGGAGGTAAGGGAAGTAGAGGAGAAGGAACGAAGTTGGAGATCCAGGAGTGGAAGGGTAAGAGAGTGAAAGAGGGGAAGAGTCTAAGAATTCAGGCTTGGGAAAGTTCGCTATAGAGAACAACGCGAAAGACTCTTAGTTGGTGGGCGAGGGTTTCCACTTGTTGAGGAAGGCAAGGATGTCTTCGGGAGCCATGGAGCGAGCGGCTTCGAATTCACCGCGCTTCTGGCTGAAGAGGAGCTTGCCTTCGGAATCGAGGACGGCAATGGCGGGGACGCCGCGATCGAGAGGGACATCGTATTTTTTGGCAATGGCGAGATTTTTGTCCATTTTGCCGATGTCGACATGGACGACGAGGAAGGAATTGTTGAGGGTGGGAGCGATCTCGGGGCTATGAAAGGCTTCGTCGAGGACATGACAATCGAAGCACCAGTTGCCACCAAAGACGACCAGAACACGTTTGTGAGAAACGGCCGCGGAGTCCACTGCTTCGGCGATTTCCTTGTCGGCGTCGGCGTTGGCGGGATAGAGATCTTTTTTCGTGACGGGTTGAGGAAGGCGCATGGCGGCGGAGCGTTGCGAAATTCCAAGGAGCCAGGAATTATCCTGATGGAACCAGCCCTGAGCCATGGTGAAGTATTGTTTTTTAAGAGCGGTTCCCTCTTTGATGGAGAGGGTGAGTTCGAGGACAAGAACATGCAAGCCGGGCTTGGGATCTTCTTCCTTGACGATTTGATAGGAGAGACCTGTGAGGCCTTTGGATTTCAGGCCTGACCAGAAGGCGAGTTCATCCTGGAGGGGCAGTTGCTGGTTGTCCGGGCCGACAGTCTGCGGTGGGGGAGATTTGATGTAGAAGGCGGAGAGGGCGGCGGAATCACCGGAGAGGATGGCGGCGCGCCATTGATCGACAGGAGGAGAAGGGGTAAAGGGAGCATCCTGGCGCGCGGAGGCGGCGGAGGCGAGAAGAAGCGAGAGAAAGAGAATGGGAGAGGCGTTGCACGGTTACAAAGAGAATAGCACGAAGAGGGAGAGGGTTGGAGTGAGTGGGTTGAGTAAGTGGCGGAGGAAGAAGGGAAAGAGCGGAGAGAAGAAGGTTTGTGGCGATATGGCGTAAGAAGCCACGCGTCGAAACGTACGGAGGGGACGAAGTTAAGATCATTGGAGGAGGGGGGTGCCGAAGTTAACCCAAGAGCACAGGCTGAAGCCTATGCTACAAAGGCGGACCGAAGAGCGCGGGCTCAAGCCTATGCTATTTGGGTAACCCAGGACGGAGGCGTACCCTTTCCGCGGCTCAGGGCAAGGAGCCTCTGCTACAAAGTGGATTTGAGCGGCGGAAATGCAGGCGGCAGGCAGGCCGGGCCCAAAGGAGGATTGTAGTTCCCTTCCCGTGTTAAACTGTGGGGAAACTTTGAGAAAGAGGGAATGGACTGTGGCGGACCACAACGATGGTGGATTCAAGGTAATTGACCGGCGGCCATTCACGGCCGAGGGAGAAATGCGCAAGGAAGTGGTGGAGGAACAGGAGCGCGAGGCCAAGCGCGAAGAAGTGAAGGCCGAAGCCAAGGCAGCGGCGAATGAGGAGGCCACGAAACCGGCGGCAGAGACTCCGAAGCGGTTGGCAGCGTTTGAGAATCTGATCCCGGATGATCGGAAGCAATGCGGCCATGGTGCTGGGCGCGCATCGCGGACCCGAACACCGGACAGCCGATGCTCGATCCCGATGCAGCGCGGGAATTGATCGATATGCTGGACGCGCTGCAGCAGAAAACGAAGGGGAACCTGGCACCGGAAGAAGATGAAATGCTGCTAGACCTGCTCGGGAAATTGAAGCTGACGTATCTGGAGATTTCGAAGGTGATGGCGGCGGAAATGGCGAAGGTGACGGCGCAGGCGAAAGGCGGGAAGAAGTGAGGGGAGTTATCAGATAACGGATATCAGATATCAGGAAGCGGTTGGGACGGCGCGGCGCGAGTCGTGCCGTTTTTGTTTTTGCGGGAGGCAGCGTAGCGGAATGGATGCGGGGGCACGATGTATCGTGCCCCTACTCGGAGGGAGATGGATACAATAGGGGGATGAGAGCGGAGCCGATACGAGTGACGGTGCTGGGGTCGGGCACATCGATGGGTGTGCCGACGCTGGGTGTCACTGCGCGGTGTGCGATTCGGCGGGACCCGCGACGATAAGAGGTTGCGTCCTTCGCTGCTGCTGTCGCGCGGCGGACAGAACGTGGTGATCGATACTACGCCGGATTTCCGGACACAGGCGTTGCGAGTGGGATTGGACCGGCTGGATGCGGTGGTGCTGACGCATTGTCACGCAGACCACATTTTGGGATTTGACGATTTGCGGCCGTACAACTTCCGGCAAAAATCAGCGATTCCGATTTACGGGACGGACGACACGTTTCGCGTGATACGGCGGGTGTTTTCGTACGTGTTCGACAACAAGCCGACGTTGAGCAGCATTCCGAGCGTGGAATTGCGCGAGGTGGATGGACCGTTTCCGCTGCTGGGGATTCCGTTCTATCCCGGTGCCGCTGCTGCATGGCGAGATGGAAGTGCTGGGATTCCGGTTCGGGAGGGCGGCGTACCTGACGGACTTCAGCCGGTTGCCGGAAGCGAGCGCAGTGCTGCTGGAGGATCTGGACGATTTGATATTGGATGCGTTGCGGGATATTCCGCATCCGATGCACCAGACGGTGGAGCAGGCGCTGGGGTTGATTGATAAGTTGAAGCCGCGGCGGGCGTGGTTCACGCACATTGCGCACGATCTGCCGCACGATGCGACGAACGCGCGGCTGCGGAAGGCGGGATATCCGCACGTGAAGCTGGCGTATGACGGGTTGGAGTTGGAGGTGTCGACGGAATCGCCGGCGGTGGAGCGAGCGACGAGGGCGCTTGCCGTGCACGTGCATATTCCGGCGAGCGGGATCAGCGTGTTTTATTCGGCGGAGGACTGGGCGGCGCGGTATGGGGGAGAGACGTCGTCAGTTGACAGTTTACAGTCGACAGCTTCGGAGAGGAAAACCCGAGCAAACGGCAAGAAGGAGAAAGGCTACCGCAGAGGCGCAGAGGACGCTGAGGAAACGCAGAGAAGAGAGGGGGAGAAAAGCGGATCCTTCGACCGGCACGGCGGGCTCGGGATGACAAAGGCGAGAGGAGGGTGGGCGAGGGAGCGTGATTGCGATTGGAACGTTTGACGGGATTCATTTGGGGCACCAGCGAGTGCTGAAATACGCGATTGAGCGGGCGAAGGAGAGTGGGGCGGTAGCCACGGCGCTGACGTTTGAGCCGCCGCCCGTAAAAGTGTTGCGGCCAGAGGCGGCGCCACCACGGATTTCGACGAATCAGCAGCGGATGGACTGGTTTGGGGCGGTGGGGCTGGAAGCGGCGGTGGTGCTGCCGTTCACGAAGGAATTGGCAACGCTATCGCCGGAAGAGTTTGTGGAAGAGATCTTGGTGCGGCAATTGAACGTGCGAGCGGTGGTGGTTGGAGATAATTTCCGGTTCGGAAGCAAGCAGGCGGGAGACGTAAAGTTTTTGCGGGAAATGGGGATGCGGGAACGGATTTGAAGTGGTGGTGCACACGCCGGTGACGCTGAGCGGGGAGATTGTGTCCAGCACGCTGATCCGGAAGATGGTGCGCGAGGGGGACGTGCGGCACGCGGCGCGACTGTTGGGAAGACCGTTTGCGTTGACGGGCGAGGTGGTGAGCGGAACGGGAACGGGGAAGAAATTTACTTTCCCGACGCTGAATTTGAAGCCGGAGCAGGAATTGCTGCCGGGGCGGGGCGTGTACATTACGCGGACGGTGCTGGAGGGCGAGACGAGCAGTCACCGGAGCGTGACGAATGTGGGGGTGCGGCCGACGTTCAACGGAGCGGGGTTGAGCGTGGAGACGCACCTGTTGGATTATTCGGGGAATTTTACGCCGAAGACGATTGAGGTGCGGTTCTGGAAGAGGTTGCGGGAGGAGAAGAAGTTTGCGGGGCCGGAGGAGTTGAAGGAACAGATTGCGAAGGATATTGCAAAGGCGAACCGGTTTTTTGCGAGGTTGAGGAGGGCGCGGACGCGGGGGATGCGGATGACGGCGGAGTGAGGGGGGAAGCCACGAGACACGGAGGGCACGGAGAGGGAGTTTAAGAGTTAAGAGTCGCGCAGTTGACAGTTTACAGTTTCAGAGAAATACGAAGAGCGGACTTGCGAAGCCGGCCTGATAGCATCCGTGGGGAGAAGCAACGCCGGGAGCCGAAATTCGAAATTCGGGCAATCCGAGTGTGCGGCCGGTGTGGCCTTTGCTAAAGGCAAGACCTCTTCCTCTCACGCTACATCAAGGTGGCCATAGGCTGGTTGGAGGGGTGGCTTCGCTGGTGGACCGCCTCCCTCCTTCGGCGCGAGGCAGAAAGCGGTGCCTACGGACCCTGAGAGAACGACCCTGAGAGCACAGGCAAGAATGCCGTGCCACATGACCCCCCCGGAAGCACGCGGCGGGATTAGCGGGGAGGGAACTTTTTATCGGCGGCGAGACAATCGTTGCAGATGCCGCCGACTTCGGTGCGGGAGACGGTGACCTGCATGTCGCAGTCCTGGGAGATTTGCTGTTTGAGCTGCTCGTAGAGACGGGACTCGAATTCGCGGACTTTGCCGCAGCGCAGGCAGGCGACGTGGATATGGTCGCGGGGGCCGTGAGTTTCGTAATAGTGGCGATCGCCGCGGAGGTGAAGGAGGTCGAGTTCGTCGATGAGACCTTGTTTCTTGAGGAGGTCGATGGTGCGGTAGACGGTGACAAGATGGACTTCGGGATTGATTTTCTGGGCGCGCTCGAGGATCTGATCGACGTCGAGGTGCTGCTCGGCCGCGTCCATAACCTGGAGGATGACGCGGCGCTGGCGGGTGAGGCGGATGCCGCGCTGGCGGAGAGCGTTCTGGAGGTGGCCGGAGGGTTCGGCGGCGTTGATGCGTTCACCAGCGGAGACGCGATGAGTTGGAGAAACGGGCATGAAGAAAATCCTCGTAAGGCTAATCCTCGAACGCTGGCATGAAAGCCAGCGTTACAAGGGCAACCCAAGAATAACCCAAGAACCAGCCTGAAGGCCGGGCAATACAAACCCCAGAGAAAAACAAACCTAACAGCGGCCCGCTTCGGAAAGCGGGCCCTACATAAACCAAAAAAAAGCAACCCAAGAGCCCGTGTGCAAAATCAGCACCAGGGGCACCCGCGAAGGAAAGCAAGAGCAACCCCAAGATGGAGGCATAAAGCCTCCGCTACAAACCCCAAGAGAAAAGCAAAACCAGGAAAAGTGCAAACCCAAGAGAAATGCAAGCCTAGGAGAAATACAGACCGAAGAAAAATCCCGCAGGGCCCGCGGACCCTCCATCGCTATCGCTGCGGCGGGCAGGCTCGCCCTGCTCTACAGGGTCGAACGGATCAGGAGTGGGAGGGGAGCATCCTGACGACGTCATTGTACATAACGTAGGCGATGAGGACCAAGAGGAAGACCAGGCCGACCTGGATGAAACGCTCCTTGAAGGCCAGGCTGAAATCGCGACGGCGAAGGCCCTCGAGAGAAAGAAGAAGGATGTGACCACCATCGAGAATGGGGATGGGGAGAAGATTGAGAATGCCAAGATTCACGCTGATGAGAGCCATAAAGGAGATGACGGCGTAGGTGCCCTGCGCAACGGCTTCACCGGCGGTGCGAGAGATACCGACGACGCTTTGGAGTTGTTTGACGGAGACTCGGCCACTGAGAAGCTTGCCGACCACGTCGATGGTTTGCGTGACGAGAGCCGCAGTTTGCAGGCCCGCGGATTTGAAGGCTTCGACAGGGCCAACGCGTTCATAGGAGAGCGAGAATTCGCGCTGGATGCCAACCTGATAATACTTTTCAGCGCCTTCGGTCACGCCCTGCTTCGGAGTGACGGAGAGGGTGAGTTGCTGTCCCTTGCGATCGACATCTAGCTGAAGAGTTTTGCCGCCGGAATTACGGACGAGATCGACGAACTGATCCCAATATTGGATGGGCTGGCCATTGACGGTGCGGACGACATCGCCGGAATGGAGACCGGCGTGGTCGGCGGGAGTACCGAGAGCGACTTCACCGATGGCGGCAGGGATGGGCGCGTAGCCAAAAGTGCGAGCGTAGGGATTGTTGCTGGCGGGCACGTCGACGCGACGAGTGATGCCATTGTTGGAAACTTCGAGTTTCAGGGAGATGCCGGGAGTGGCCTGCATGGAGATGGTCTGGGCTTGTTCCCAGGTGGGGTTCTTGGTGCCATTGATGGAAATGATCTTATCGCCGACCTGGAGACCTTCGGGATTGTTCAGTTGCGCGGAAGGAAGACCGGCAACGACAACGGGCTTCGAGAGGAAGCTGTCTGACGGCAGGCCAACGGCGACGTAATAGACGCCGAGAAGCAAGCAGAGGAAAAATCAAATTGACGGCGGGGCCGGCGAAGGAGATCAGGGCGCGCTGCCAACGTTTCTTGGAAAGTAGTTCATCGGGAGAGCCGGTGGGCTTGGCGTCCCCGGAATCGATATCGGTGATGTCCTGGCCGGCCATGCGGACGTAACCGCCGAGCGGGAGGGCGCTGACGCGCCAGTCGGTGGCGCCAAGCTTGACGCCGAAGAGGCGCGGGCCGAAGCCGATGGAGAAGACGTCCACGCGAACGCCGAAGAGGCGAGCGATGATGAAATGTCCCCATTCGTGAACGAGGATGATGACGCCGAGGACGAGGGTGATGCCGATGAGAGTGTTCATTCGCGCGAGTAACTCCGTCAAATCATTGTAACAAAAAGCCGGGGCGGCACCGAAAGGCAAAGGTTTGGTGTGTGCCGGGAATTGTAAGGCGCATGGGATTAGATGCGGGAGGGGAGGAAACGGATAGCGGGGGAGGAGGTCGAGAGTTGCCAGTCGGCAGCCGACCGTGAGGAGAAGCGTGGAAATTCAAGAGTGCAAAAGCATATGAGTGCAAGAGCGGAACCCAATACCAACCCTCACAAGACGAGGAGGGGACGGCCGGCCGTTCTGAAGTTCGGGCACTACACAAGAGGGAAAGCCCAAGAAAGGCAGGGGGCGTAGAGCCGCTCCTATAGACCCAAGAGAAATGCGGGATGCCGGGCTGAAGCCCGGCGCTACCGTGTAGTGGCCTTCACGGCGAGACGAGCGATCTCTTCGGCGGCTTGGCGGCGGGCTTCGACGTCGGCTTGGAGGACTTCGGCAATAGAGGTGAATTTTGTGCGGGGAGTGTTGGTTAGGACAGCTTCTACTACTTCGGAGATGCCGAGGAATGGGAGACGGTGGTCGAGGAAGGCGGCCACGGCTACTTCGTCGGCGGCGTTCAGAGCGCAGGGTAAGGCGCCCCCTTTTTTCATGGCTTCGCGGGCGAGGCGGAGACAGGGGAAACGGCGCGTGGAGGTTTTCTGGAAGTCGAGGCGGCGGAGTTTTTTCCAATCCAGTTGGACCTGATTCGATTCGACGCGGGCGGGGTAGGTGAGCGCGTACTGGATGGGCATGCGCATGTCCGGCGGAGCGAGTTGTGCGAGGACCGCGCCATCGATGAATTCGACGAAGGAGTGAATGACGGATTGCGGATGAATGATGACGTCGATCTGATCGGGGCGAAGGCCGAAGAGCCATCGGGCTTCGATGATTTCGAAACCCTTGTTCATCATGGTGGCGGAATCGATGGTGATGCGGTTGCCCATTTTCCAGTTGGGATGGGCGAGAGCTTGATCGACGGTGACGGTGGAGAATTGGGCTAGAGGGTATTTTGCGGAAGGGGCCGCCGGAAGCGGTTAGGACGATGCGGCGGACTTCGGGGTAGAGAGCAGTGGCGGACTTGTCATCTGAAGCGGGAAAGGGATTCCTGCGCCTGCGCAGGCTCCGCTCCGGAATGACGGTGTTTCTTTGTTCATCTACTTGCGAGGAGCGTGGCCGGGCGCGGAGGCATTGGTGGACGGCGTTGTGTTCGGAATCAACGGGGAGCAGTTCCCTTCCCGCATTTCGCTGCGGCGGCCATGACCAGTTCGCCGGCAGCGACGAGGACTTCTTTGTTGGAGAGGGCTACGGTGCGGCCGAGTTTGACGGCTTCGTAGGTGGCTTCGAGGCCGACTACACCAACGGCGGCGGAGAGAACGATTTCGGCGGAAGGGTGGGTGCCAACGGCGAGCATGCCTTCGCGGCCGTAATGGATTTCGGGTTTGGGCTGGCCGGTCTGAAGACCAGCCACGACACGGCGGTGCGAGTTCGTCGGCGAGTTTTTCGGAGGCGACAGAGACGAGTTCGGGGCGGTGGCGCTCGATTTGGGGGATAAGTTCGTCGAGGTTGTTGCCTGCGGCGAGGGCCACGATTTTGAATTGATCGGGGAGGGATTCGACGACACTAAGAGTCTGGCGGCCGATGGAGCCGGTGGAGCCGAGGATGGAGATGGATTTCATGAGAGTGGATAGTCAGTCGTCGGTAGTTGCTAGTCGGTAGTCCGTAGTGGAACCCTAAGATGCCGGCCTGAAGGCACGGCGCTATGAGTGTGGATTCACTAAAACTAGATAGTACCAGATGACGGGGATGCAGAGGATTAGGGCGTCGATGCGATCGAGAATGCCGCCGTGGCCGGGGAGGAGGCCGCCGGAATCCTTTACGCCAGCGGAACGTTTGCAGGCGGATTCGAGGAGGTCGCCCATTTGACCGGCGATGTTGCCGACGGTGGCCATGGCGAAGAGATGCGGAAGAGGAATCGTGAGCCAGTAACGGAAACCATAGGCTATGAGGAGAGAGCCGATGAGGCCGGCAATGGAGCCTTCCCAGGTCTTTTTGGGGGAGATGTGGGGGGCGAAGGGATGTTTGCCGATGGCGCGGCCGACGAAGTAGGCGGCGGTGTCGGAGGCCCAGGTGATGGCTAGGGCGAAGAGGAGAAGGCGGGGGCCGTCGTGAAAGAAGTTGCGTAGTGCGGACGGCGAAAGAAAGCGGAAAGGCGATGAGGAGGAGCGCACTGGACGAAATGCCCGCGGAAGGAAGAGATTCCACGAGGGAACGGCGAGTAAAAAGAGTGAGAAGAGTGAGGCCGAGAATAAAGATGAAGATCAAAACACCCAAGTCAAGGTTGACCACGAGGTGCTGAAGAAAGTTGTTTGCTGAATGAAACTGCATTTCCGGGAAAGGAGTAGGTGATCTCTTTGAATCCGGATAGACAAAGTCTATGCGAACGCTTCGTCGAGCCCCGACGAAACCTGCAATGGGAGAAAAAGTCTGTAAGACCAATACCGATAAGGAGCAGAAGATGGTCCAGAGGCGGTAGGCGCGGTGGCCGATGGCGTCGCCTAGGGCGAAATATTCCCAGAGGGCGAGGACGGTGATGAGGGCGGTGGCGAGGGCGACGGCCCAGGTGGGAGTGAAGAGGACGATGGCGACGACGATGGGGATGAGAACGAGTGCAGTGAGGACGCGCGTGAGAGTCATGGAAGAGAAGGATAGCAGATATCCGGAGGGAGATAGAGAAGGCGGGAGAGAGTTTAAGAGAAAAGATAACGCAGAGACCCTCCTTCGCTGAAGCTGCGGCGGGCAGGCGCAGAGGGCGCGGAGGAGCGCGAGCAGGAGGAAGAGAAGAGAGTGTAAGAGTGCAAGAGACTTAGGGAGGACCCGGGATCGAGTTGCGGGTGGGTGGAAACCGTAAAAGCGGCGGCGAGCCGCCGCACTCCAAATTAGCGGGAGGCGGTGCGGGCGGGGGGAGTGATGGCGCCGTAGCGGCGTTCGCGTTTCTGGTAGTCGAGGAGGGCTTCGAGGAGACGGGCGCGATTGAAATCGGGCCAGAGCGTTTCGGTGACGAAGATTTCGGCGTAGGCAATCTGCCAGAGGAGGAAATTGCTGACGCGCATTTCGCCGGAGGTGCGGATGAGGAGATCGGGGTCGGGAAGATCGGCGGTGTAGAGATGGCGGGAGAGGTCGTCTTCGGTGATGGGCTGGGGCAAATGATGCCCGGCTGGAACTTCGCCGACGGGCCGATCTAAAGTTCGGCCAGTACACGAAGAAAGCGAATGGCCATTGCGTTCGGAAAGGATGGCGTTCATGGCGTCGACGATCTCGGCGCGGCCACCGTAGTTGAGAGCGATGGAAAGAACCATGCCGGTATTTTTGGAGAGCGCTTCGGTGGCTTCGCGAGTGTCTGTCTGAACGGCTTCGGGGAGTTCGTCAGCGCGACCGAGGAAACGCATGCGAATATTGTTTTTCTGGAGGAGCGGCATCTCCTTGCGGATGTACTCGCGGAGGAGCTGCATCAGGAATTCGACTTCCGTTTTGGGACGGCGCCAGTTTTCGACGGAGAAGGCGTAAAGGGTAAGCGCTTCGACGTGGAGGCGGGCGCAAGTTTCGATGGTGGTGCGGGCAGATTGCGTACCTGCGCTGTGGCCGGCGACGCGAGGGAGATGGCGCTTCTGCGCCCAGCGGCCGTTGCCGTCCATGATGACGGCGATGTGGCGAGGAAGGCGGGCGAGATCGAGTTTTTCGAGGAGGCGTGCCTCTTCGGCGGTAACCGGGCCGAGGGTTTCCGGGGAGACGGGATGGTGACGCGATGGGGACACGGCGATTATGAACGATTCCTCTTTATGGCGCAAAGTTAACACAGGGGATGGAGGGGATGCAATTGAGAAGGTGGGGTGAGTGATGATGTGGTGAACATGGAAACGGAAAGGGAAGATCAGATATCAGTGATCAGATATCGGGAGGCGAAGAGGTGGGAGGCAAGACGCAGGGGTTGAGATCCTTCGGCTATCCTTAACGGATAGCCTCAGGATGACGACGCGCGAACTGGGAGCACCGGGGACATAGAACGCCGCTATTTGGAACTAGAGTAGACCCTTCGAGGGTCAGGGTGAAGGAGGGTGGAAGGATTGGTAGATGGCCTGGCCGACGAGGACGAAGGTGAGGATGATCATGGCGATGGCGGTGATCCAGGCAATGAGATTGAACATGAAGCCGTTGGTGTGCTCGCCCATGAGGTCTTTGCGATTGACGAGGAGCAAGATGAAGATGACGACGATGGGTAGCCAGATGCCGTTGCCGACCTGGGAGAAGATGAAAATTTTCCAGAGCGGGGCGTTGGGGAGTAGAACGATGCCACCGCCGACGAGGATGAGAATGGTGTAGAGCCAGTAGAAGGCGGGAGCTTCGCGGAACTTGTGATCGAGGCCGGCTTCGAAGCCGAGGCCTTCGCAGATGACGTGGGCGGTGGAGAGCGGGAGGATGGTGGCGGCGAAGAGCGAGGCGTTGAGGAGGCCGAAGGCAAAGGTGACGCCGGCCCACTTGCCGGCAAGAGGGATGAGGGCCTTGGCGGCCTCGGCTGCGTCGTTGATGTTGGTCATGCCGCTGCGGTGGAGAGTGGCGGCAGTGCAGATGATGATGAAGAAGACGATGACCATGCAGCTGATGCTGCCGAAGAGCACATCCATCTTGGCTTGGGGATACTGGCGCGGGCCGACTTTTTTCTCGACGAAGCCGGCTTGCAGGTAGAAAAACTGCCAGGGAGCAATGGTGGTACCGACGAGAGCAGTGAGGATAATAAGATAGCTGGTGTCCCAATGGATGCTGGGGACGGCGGTCATGCGGGCAGCAAGAATCCAGTCCGGATGAGCGAAGAGCGCGGAAAAGAGATAGGTGAGATAGAAGACGCAGGCGATGAGGAAGACGACTTCCACCTGGCGGTAGTTCCCTTTCAAGACGAGGATCCAGACAAGAAAAGCGGCAATGGGGACGGAAACGTATTTGCTGATCCCGAAGATTTCCATGGCGGCGGCGACACCGGCGAATTCCGCGACGACGTTGCCGAGGTCGACGAGGAAGCCGGTGACCATGACGAAGAAGGTGGAGCGAAAGCCAAACTCTTCGCGGATGAGGTCAGAGAGACCCTTGCCGGTGATGACGCCCATGCGGGCGCACATTTCCATCGTGACGTAGAGGGCGATGGTCATGGGGATGAGAGACCAGAGGAGGGTGTAGCCGTAGGCGGAGCCGGCCTGGGTATAGGTGGCGATGCCGCCGGCGTCATTATCGACGTTGGAGGTGATGATGCCGGGGCCGATGACGGCGAGGAAAAGAACCATGCGGCGGCGCCACTGGTTGCCCCGGGAGAAGAAGCGGAGTACACCGGCGCGGAGGCGGTCGATGAAGGCGTTGATGGAGGAGAGGGTCATGGGGAGAGCCGGTGGTTGGTAGTCGGTAGTCGGTAGATTCGGAGAAGACAAACCCCAGCAGTGGGGCGGAGGAAGCGGGGAACCGCAGAGCAGAGCGGCCTTTGAAAGGACAGAGGAGCGGGGTGGGTTACACCGCAAAAGCGGCGGCGAGCCACCGCACTCCAAAGGTGGGGGGTCATGCGTTCACCAGGCGGGAGACTACGTCGTCGACGGTGACGACGCCGATGGGGCGGAGCTCGTCGTCAAGGACGGTGAGCATGCGGAGATTGTATTTGTCGAAGAGCTCGAAGACATCTTTTTCGTTGGCGTCGGCGGTGATGCTGACAAGAGGATCGGTTTTCAGTTCGGACATGTGCTGTTCTGTCGCGGCGAGGAGGATACGGGCGACGGGAACGGTACCGGCGAAGTGGCCGAGGTTATCAAGGATGACGATGGTGTCGAGCTGCTCGAGATTGAATTCCTGATTGCGCAGCCACTGGAGGACTTCTTCGCGGGAGGCGGATTCGCTGACAAAGGCGAATTCGGTGTTCATCATGCCGCCGGCAGTGGAGGGATCGAAGGCCAGGAGTTCGCGGACTTCGGTGGCTTCCTGATTGGGCATTTCCTCGAGAAGTTCCTCGGAAGTTTCCTTGGGAAGATCGGCGAGGAGGTCGGCAGCAGCGTCGGGAGCCATTTCCTCGATGATGTCGGCAGCCTTTTCGGGGTCGAGTTTTTCGACGATTTGCGTGGTGAGGCGCTCATCGAGTTCGGCGAGGACGGACGCGGCGGTTTCTTCGTCGAGGGAGGCGATGATGCCCTGGCGCTCTGCAGCAGAGAGTTCTTCCATCATTTCGGCGAGGTCAGCGGGGTGGAGGTCCTCGAGCTTTTCGTGGGTGATGCGGAGCTTGACGCGGCGAAGCGGGTCGGGCTCAATGAGGTTGACGAATTCCCAGCGGATGGAGCGCTGCGGGAGCTTGCGCTGAAGCTTGCGCACGACGCTGGAAGGAGCGATGCCCTGGAGGAGACGGCGGACCGCGCCGGGGACACCGACGTCGACCTGAGCGATGCGGAGTTCGACGTGAGCGTTGGTGCGGAATTCGGCGAGATCGACGTCGTTGACGCGAACGACTTTGCGGCCGGAGGTGTCGATGATCTGCTGGTCGAGAAGATCCTTTTGGACGGCGAGCCAGGCTTCGTTGGGCTGGTAGGCGTCGAGGGCACGCTCGTTGACGTTGAGGTCGATGCGGCCCGGGATAACTTTGGAAACCTGGTCATGGCGAGCGACGAGGGGCTGATACCGGCCACGGGAAATGAGGAAGTGGGAGACGCGGTTGGGCTGGTCGGCGGGGTGGACGAAGAATTCACGGACACGACCGACGTAGTTGGACTGGGCGTCGTAGGCGGCAGCGCCCATGAGTTCGGTGGCGTAGAGCATGGGGTGACTCCTTTCTGCCGCGCCGCGGCGGCGGGGTGAAGCGGAATTTCGAACGACGAAAATCGAAATTTGGAGAAAACATCTCCTCAGGGGCTGAAGCCCAAATTTTGCATGGGCTAAATGTCGGGCCTAAAGGTCCGACCCCCTGAGGGAGAAAACCAAGAGCACAGCCAAGAATGGCTGTGCCACAAAACCAAGAGAGACCCAAGAACCGGCCTGAAGGCCGGCCACTACAAAAGCCGGACGGCCGGGCAATAAAAAACCCGCGAGCGGGATGGACCGGCGCGGGTTAGCGAATCGGAAAATGAAGAAACGCTACCCGACGGTGAGTCCTCCCCAAGTCGAAGCACCTGAGCGGCCCGCGAGTGGGCCGGAGCAGGAGTGCGGCCGGACGACGAGCGTGGAAGCCGGAGAATTAACCGGCGCAGCGGTCCCTTCGCTGCTCCCTTCGCATGCGCTCAGGGCAAGCCCTTCGAAATTCAGGGCAAGCGAAAGGCGGATCCATCGCCCGGTGCATCTAGGGTGAGGTTCGAGTTCGCTGGACGCGCTCATCAGAGAAAATCACTCCGAAGGTAGGAATAAACCTCGTAGTGAGGGTATGTCAAGAAGAAAGAGGCGTTTGCGGAGGAAAAAATGAAAAAAGTGGCGCGATGGGCAACGAAATGGGGATTGCGATGGATAGCGGATATCCGATATCAGCGACCAGATATCAGGGGGCAAGAAGGAGGTGAACGGAAACCTGGGAGACCAGATGTGGGGTTGAGCGGACATGGGGGCAGTTCGGAGGTTATGGAAGCGGGCAAGATTCGAGGGATTGAGAAATCGAAGAGGGATTCCTCACTGCGCAGACTGCCTTCGGAATGACGGACAGTTGGATGGGGTGAAATCTAATTGGCGGACCCCCTCCCATCGGGCTGCCTTCGAGGCTCAGGGCGAGCAGGGCACACTGTCCTTCGCTTCGCTCAGGATAGAAAGGCGGTCCGGAGGGGAGGAGAACAAGGATTATTTGGAGGGCGGGAAGAGCATGTGGGAGGGCTGAAGGTTTTGGCGCTTGCAGTCGTCGAGATAGAGGAGGAGATAGTTTTTGAGGACGTAATCGCGGGGAGAGAAACCGAGTTCTCGGGCGGCCTGGTCGATGGCGTGGCCGGGGCCTTCGAGCTCGACGAAAGTGCCGACGGGAGTTTCGTCGAAGTCAATGAGGAGGTCCTTAGCCCAAGGGAAGCGGGCAGGCAGACGGTAGGGGGTGCGGTACTTTTCGTAGCGGAACCAGCCGCGCAGGCCAAGGCCTTCGAAGATTTTTTGGAGGGTGGAGGCGTCGGTGAGGACCATTTCGATTTCCTCGCGGACCTTGTGGCGGCGATCGAGGGAAGGTGCGGCGGGGCCGATGGCGAGCTCCTCGGGAGGACTTTTGAAGGTGAGGATGTGGCGAGAGGAGGATTTTCTCGCGGTGGACTTCTTCCCTGCCGGGGCGGGGGTTTCGGTGCGAATGCGGAGGAGTTGGCCGTGCTTGGCGAGCCCGCCGTCGGGGGTATCAAAGATGATGTTGTGCTCGTGGACGCGGGGGGAGACGGGTCTGGCGCCGAGCTTTTTGAGAAGGCGAAGAAAGGATTTGGGGCTGGGGATGTGGAGTTTGACTTCGGTTTCGCGGGGCATGAGGAGATTGTAGTGGAAGTGGGGGATGTGAGGCGAGTCATTGGGATTGGGCGGAATTGGGCGGCTACAAAAGCGGGCGAAGTTCGGATAGGATAACGGGCTAGAGGCTTTGCCAGGTGCAGGGCGAGCAAGGCTCCTCCAGGGACAACAGGCGGGACGCCAGCAGAGCGGCTCCGATCTTCAAGAAGAGATGAAAAACGATTTGAAAATCGGAAGGGTAGGCTTTTCCCTGGAGGGTGGGGGGAGCGGAAGGCAGAGTGAGGCCATCGAAGACGCTGGAACAAATGACAGCGCTTCGAGGAAACTCGAACAGAGTGGCGGAGGCGCGGGAGTGAGAGGAGCGTCGGTGGGGAGCGCGGGTGGAATTCGGGCGGAGGCACCTTCGGCGGTGCGGGAACCGGTGGAACACGTGATTCACGGGGACCGGCGGATGGATCATTACGCATGGATGAAGAACAAGAAAGATGCGCGGGTGGCGGCGTATCTGGAGGCGGAAAACGTATACGCAGATGGGGTGATGGGCAAGACGGAAGGATTCCAGGAAAAGCTGTACCAGGAGATGCTGGGAAGGATTTTACAGACGGATTTGAGCGTGCCGTATTTGTTGAGAGGGTATGAGTATTACGCGCGGACGGAGGAGGGGAAACAGTATCCGATTTATTGCAGAAGGCCGGCGATCGGAACGTTGGCAGCAGAGAATTTGCGGCGTGAATGGTCTGGCGGTGGAGAAGTTCGGCGCGAGGTGATCAGTGACCAGATATCAGATATCAGGAAGCGAGAGGAAGAGGTGCTGCTGGATCTGAACGAGCTGGCGGCGGGGCATGCGTACATGGCGCTGGGGACATTTGAGGTCAGCGACGATACCCAGTGGCTTGCCTATGCGACGGATACGACGGGGTACCGGCAATATACGCTGGAGGTGAAGACATTAAGGGACGGGCGGGGCGCCGGAGACGGCGAAGAACGGCCGGCTTCCCTTCGAGGCTCCCTTCGGGGCTCAGGGCAAGCCGAAAGCGGGCCGTGTAACTTCAGGGTGGAGCGGGTGACGAGCGTGGCGTGGGCGATGGATAACCGGACGCTGTTTTATGTGACGGAAGATGAGGTGACGAAGAGGTCGAACCAGTTGTGGAGGCATGTGTTTGGCTCAGAATCGACAGCCGAGAGTTCACAGTTTCAGAGAGGAGAAACCCAGGAAGAGGAGGCAGGTACCGAAGATCCTGCGGACATGGGGCGTCCGCCGCGGCGTGCTGCGGCGCTGCGAGGAGAAGGCCGGCTGGAAGCCGGCGCTACCAGGCTAGGTGGCGGGGAAAACCAAGAAAAGGCCGGCGGCGTACCCTTCGATCCTCAGGGCAAGAAGTCGCCCTTACAAAGCGAAACTTGCGATGAGTTGATTTATGAGGAGACGGACGAGCGGTTCCGGATAGATGTGGAACGGAGCCGAAGCGGGGCCTATCTATTTTTGGTGTGTAACAGCCACACGACGAGCGAGGTGCGTTATCTGCGGGCGGATTCGCCGTTCGGCGGGTTTGAGGTTGTGGCAGAGCGGGAAGACGAGCACGAATATTATCTGGAGCACCATCCGGGCAGCGCGAGTGACGAGGCGGGCGGGATATTTTTCATTCGGACGAATAGCGGAGGGAGAACATATCGGCTGGTGACGGTGCCAGTGGAAGATCCGGCGCGTTCGCGGTGGCATGAGGTGATTGCGAACCGGCCGGGAGTGATGCTGTCGGGGATGGAAGCATTCCGTACGCACCTGGTGCTGACGGAGCGGGAAAATGGATTGCCGTATTTGCGGATTGTGGATTTGACACGGGAGGCGCCGAGCGCGCTGGCGGCTTCGCGGCGGATTGAGTTTGCGGAGCCCGCGTATAACGCGACGCTGGGGACGAATCCGGAGTTTGAGAGCGGATTTGTGCGGTTTCAGTATGAGTCGATGGTGACACCGCGGTCGGTGTACGACTTTGACGTGCAAACGGGCGAGCGGATTCTGAAGAAGCAGCAGCCGGTGCTGGGAGATTTTGACGCGGCGAATTATGTGAGCGAACGGCTGCACGCGAAGGCGAAGGACGGGACGGCGATTCCGATATCGGTGGTGCGGCGGAAAGAGACGGTGCGGGACGGCGAGGCGCCTCTGCTGCTGTATGGATACGGAAGCTATGGATTGTCGATGCCAGTGACGTTCAGTTCGAACCGGCTGAGCTTGCTGGACCGCGGGATGGTTTACGCGATTGCGCATATTCGGGGCGGCGGAGAGCTCGGCAAACCGTGGCACGACGCGGGGCGGATGCACCAGAAGATGAATACCTTCACGGATTTTATATCGTGCGCGGATTACCTGATTGCGAAGAGGTACACGTCACAGGAACGGCTGGTGGTTGAGGGTGGAAGCGCAGGGGGATTGCTGATGGGCGCGGTGACGAACCTGCGGCCGGATCTTTTTCATGCGGTGGTGAGCCATGTGCCGTTCGTGGACGTGCTGAACACGATGCTGGACGCTTCCCTGCCCCTGACGGTGGGGGAATACGAGGAATGGGGAAACCCGCAGGTGGAGGAAGATTATTTTTATATGAAGCAGTATTGCCCGTACACAAACGTCGAGAGGAAGGAGTATCCACGGATGCTGGTAAAGACGGCGTGGAATGACAGCCAGGTGATGTACTGGGAGGCGGCGAAGTATGTGGCGAAATTGCGGGCAATGAAGACGGATGGGAATGTGCTGCTGCTGAAGACAAATATGGGCGCGGGGCATGGCGGGGCGAGTGGGAGATACGATTTTTTGCGGGAGATTGCGTTTGATTATGCGTTTCTGCTGGGGGAATTGGGGATAAGGGAATGAGTTCCAGAGATTCGAAATTGGAAAATAGAAAATCGAAATTGGGGCATTTCCTTTGGTGCTGAGGCACGATGCATCGATCGAAGAGAGATTCCTCGCTCCGCAGACTGCGTTCGGAATGACAGTCCGTTTTTGGAGGCGTAGGCGGATCGAGCGGCGAACTGGCAAGGAAAGGCTGGCGGCGTACATCCGGCCCTACAAGTGGAATTTGAATTGGGAGGCAAGACCCAAGATGGAGGCGTAGGGTTGCCCCGAAAAAGAGCGAGATGAGCGAAGCGACGACACCACTGATGCAGCAGTACAACGCCGTCAAGGGGAGATACCCGCACGCGCTGCTGCTGTTCCGTTTGGGGGATTTTTACGAATTGTTTTATGAGGACGCGATGATCGCGTCGCGGGAGTTACGGATTACGCTGACTTCACGGAATCGGGAAAAGGGGCAGCCGATTCCGATGTGCGGGGTGCCGTACCACGCGGCGGAGGCGTACATCGCGCGATTGATCCGCGCGGGTTACAAGGTGGCCATTTGCGAGCAGATGGAGGCGCCCGGGCCGGGGAAAAAGCTGGTGCGGCGGGAAGTTTCGCGCGTGATCACGCCGGGGACGGCGACGGACATAGCGGTGCTGGACGCGCGGGAAAATAATTTTCTGGCGGCGGTGGCACAAAATGCGGGGACGGCAACCATCGGGCTGGCACTGGTGGACTTATCGACGGGCGAATTTCTGGCGACGGAATTTCAGGGCGCGGGGGCCGAGGAGGAGTTGCGTGACGAAATGCAATTGCTGCGGCCGCGCGAGACGCTGCTTCCCCGCCCTCAACAGTTGTTTGAGACTGCGAAAAACACGCTGCTGGACGGAACCGGGGGCGTAGAGACGCGGCTGGAGGAATGGATTTTTCAGAGAGATTACGCAGAGCGGATTTTGCGTGAACAGTTTGGCGTAGCGGAGTTGACGGGGTTTGGGCTGGACGAGCGTGTGCAGGCGATGTGCGCGGCGGGTGCGCTGGTGCATTACCTGCGGGAGAATGCGGCGCGGGGAGACGACGCGCCAAGCGTGGAAGCACTGCAACATCTGGACGGAATCCGGTATTACAAGCAACAAGATGCGTTGGTGCTGGATCCGGTGAGCGTGAGGAATCTGGAGCTACTGTCGCCGATCTTCACGGAGGAAGCGAAGGGCAGCGGGCCGACGACGTTGATTGCGGCACTGGATTCGACGGTGACGGGGATGGGGGCGCGGCTGCTGAGAGCCTGGATTTTGCGGCCGCTGATCGATCAGCATGCGATTGAAGGCCGGCTGGACGCCGTAGGGCAACTTTTGCAACAGACGGTGGTGCGCGGAGAGATACGCAAGGAGTTGCGCGGAATACAGGACCTGGAGCGGCTGACGAGCCGGATCACATTGGGGCAGGCTCTGCCGCGAGAGCTGGTGGCGCTGCGGAGATCGCTGGGGCAATTGCCGGTGTTGAAGAATTTTGTGACACCGCCGGTGAGCGGCGGAAGCGAGCTGCTGCGCCAGCTGCACGAAGAGATTGATGAGTTGACGGACGTGCGCGAATTGCTGGAGAAGGCGATTGCGGAGGAGCCGCCGGCGCTGGCGAGCGAGCCGGGAATTATCCGGGCGGGATATTCGGCGGAGCTGGACGAGTTGCGGAACCTGAGCCAGCACAGCAAGCAGATCATCGCGTCGATGGAAGAGAGAGAACGAAAGCGGACGGGGATCGGGTCGCTGAAGATCCGGTTCAACCAGGTGTTCGGATATTACATCGAGATTTCGCGGCCGAATCTGCACCTGGCTCCGGCGGACTACGAGCGGAAACAGACGCTGGTGAATGCGGAGCGGTTCACTTCGACGGAGTTGAAGGAGTACGAGCGAAAGATACTGGCAGCGGACGAGCGGATTCTGGAGATCGAGCGGCAATTGTACGTGGACATCCGATCGAACATCGCGGGGAAGGCGGGGCGGCTGCGGAAAACGGCGGCGGCGATCGCGAGATTGGATGTGCTGGCATCGTTTGCGAAACTGGCCGCGGACCGGAATTATGCGCGGCCGGAATTCAATGGTGAGGGAGAGCTGTTGATTATCGGCGGGCGACACCCAGTGATCGAGGAGTTGCTGAAGCAGAAGGGCGAGCGGTTTGTGCCGAACGATTTGTGCTTCGAGCCGGGGCGGCAGCAGTTGTTGCTGATTACCGGGCCGAATATGGGGGGGAAGTCGACATATTTGCGGCAGACGGCGTTGATGGTAGTGATGGCGCAGATGGGTTGCTACGTGGCAGCACGGCAGGCGAAATTGCCGATTACGGACCGGATTTTCACGAGGATTGGGGCGAGCGATAACCTGGCGCGGGGTCGGTCGACGTTTCTGGTGGAGATGAGCGAGGTGGCGGGGATTTTGAATCATGGAACGCCGTCGAGCCTGGTGCTACTGGACGAGGTGGGGCGCGGAACGGCGACGTTTGATGGATTGTCGATCGCGTGGGCGGTGGTGGAGCACTTGCAGAAGCACACGCGGGCGCGGACGCTGTTTGCCACGCATTACCACGAATTGACAGAACTGGCAGAGTTGTTGCCAACGGTGAAGAACGTGCACGTGAGCGTGAAAGAGACGCCGAGCGAGATTATTTTTTTGCGGAAGGTGGAGCCGGGGAGCGCGGACAAGAGTTACGGGATCGAAGTGGCCCGACTGGCGGGGCTCCCACGGAGTGTGATCGAGCGAGCGCGGGAAGTGTTGAAAAGGCACGAGCAGAGCGAGCATGAGTTGAGCGAGACGCTGACGCCGGGGGCGATAGAGGGCGTGAACGGAAATGGAAGCCAGGCGGTGTTGTTCACGGCGCTGGACCGGGCGGTGATCGAGAGGTTGAAAGCGGCTGACTTGGATGAGTTGAAGCCGATTGAGGCGCTGAATTTGCTGGCGGAGTTGAAGAAGCAGGTTTCATGAAGCGACCGGTTTCTCGTCGTCCCGGCAACACGTCTGCGCCCGGTGAATCGAGACGTGGTTTTGAAGTAGGACAACGCGACGTGAGCACGAAATACTCCGGGTGTTTATCACTTCGCCGGTGGTCGGAATGGTGTGTTTTGGGATTTCGCTTTTCATCCTCATGCTGGTTGGGGTACAAGCGGGATTCGTCAGGCTTCTTGTCTTTGGGCCTCCGCCACACCCACAGGGTCGGTGGGAGATGTTGTGGTCGCTTGTGCAGTGGGGTGTGAGCTCGTGCTTGGCGATTCTCTCGTCATGGGCTTTCTTTCGTTTTGCCAAGAAACGTGTCCAGTGAAGAGCGGTACTTTGCACAATAGCGATGCTCGACTGTCCTTAGCGCCTCGTTCAACCTCCAACCTAGACACCACTGTCCCGCTGGAACATTTTGGGAAGTGGAAATGGACCCGAGGTAAAGGTGTGTTAGAACGGAGCGGGTGAGTGGGGGCGTTGAGGCAAGACGCGCTCAGGATGACAACGCATTGATTGTGAGCAAGGGGGATCGCGATTTTTGTGCGACGCAAATGACAGCAGCTATCCCGGGTGGGAGAGGGTGAGGAGGCCGGCGTAGGCGTCGCCTTCGTCTTCCATTGGCTTAAAACCAAAATTGGCGAGTTGAGCGGCGATTTCCGCGGCGCGCTGGGGAGATTTCGCGGTTACGACAATGGCGTGCGGTCCCCATCCAACAATTTCGATTTCGGCGTCGCGGCAAAATTCGCGGGTTTGGTCCAGCCAGGGAGGTTGTTCTTTTTTGCGAGAGAAGAACGCCATAGAAGTAAGGATACGGGCAGGACGAAGAGAGGGACAAGAATTGTAGTAGTGGGTGCGAAGAGGGTAAAGGGCCGTGAACAGGGATTAACAGAAGAGGAAGAGGGGCCGAGGGGTGGGAGAGTAAGAGGCCAGCCATTCCGCGAAGGGCGCGGAAAGGATGTGGGCACCCTCAGGATCATTTGTGTGACGGCGTGGCAGCGAAAAGGCAGCCGGCGCAAAGCCGCCCCTACAGAGCGATTTGGGTGCGGCGAATGCATTGTGGAGATGCTGCGGTATGCACAGGCAGTAGCGCCTGGACCGTGCAGAGCAAACTGGAGAACACAGGCTGAGGCTTGTGCTACTGAACCGAACATGGAGGCGTACACTTCGCGTTTGCTCAGGGCGAGAACCCTCCACACCAAGATGAATTGGACACTGTAGAGGCATAAAGGGCGGTGGCAACCGGGGAGGTGTGTTACAACGGGCGCATGAGGGGACGGGAATGTTAGTGCTGGGAATGATGAGCGGGACTTCGGCGGATGGCATGGATGTGGCGCTGGCGGAGGTGCATGGTGCGCCACCGAAATTGCGGACGCAAATCGTGCAGCATGCTTTGCGGCGGATGCCGGACGCGTTGCGGAAGGAGGTGTTGCGGATTGCGGAGGGAGGCGGGTGCACGTCGGGTGAGATCAGCCAGTTGAATTTCCGGCTGGGGATGGCGTTCGCGGAGGCTGCGATGAGCGCATGCCGCGAATTTCGGGTGGCGCTGTCGCGGGTAGAGTTGATCGGGAGCCATGGACAGACGGTATTTCATCGAGGGCGGGGAGTGCCGTATTTGGGACGGTCGACGGCGTCGACGTTGCAAATCGGGGAGCCGAGCGTGATTGCGGCGGAAACGGGGATTCCCACGGTGGGGGATTTTCGCGTGGCGGATATGGCGGTGGGCGGACAGGGCGCGCCGCTGGTGCCGTACGCGGATTACCTTTTATACGCAGACGAAAAGGTGGGGCGGGTGTCGCTGAACCTGGGAGGAATCGGAAACTTGACGGTGCTGCCGGCGGGGGCGAAGCCGGGGCAGGTGGTGGCGTTCGACAGCGGGCCGGGAAATATGCTGATGGACGCGCTGGTGTGGCACTTCACGCGAAAGAAACAGAGATTCGACCGCGGGGCGCGGTTGGCGCGGCAAGGACAGCTGTGTGCGAAAGTGTTGAAGGAGCTGCTGCGCGACCCGTATTTGCGATTGGGGCCGCCGAAATCGACGGGGCGGGAGTACTACGGGCGCGCGTATTTTCAAGAATTGTTGCGCATGGGGAAAAAGTACGGGGCAGGACCGAACGATTTGATCCGGACAACGACGGAATTTACGGTGGCGTCCGTGGTGGATGCGCTGAAGAGGTTTGTGTTGCGGAAGACGAAGATACAACAGCTGATTGTGTCCGGGGGCGGGGCGAAGAATCCGTTGATCATGGCGCAATTGACGGCCGCGCTGGCGCCCATGGAGGTGATGCCGTCATCGAAGCTGGGAGTTCCGGAAGAGGCGAAGGAGGCGTACGCGTTTGCGCTGCTGGCGTACGAGACGTGGAATCGCAGGCCGGGGAATTTGCCGAGCGCGACGGGGGCGGAGAAGGCGGTGATCTTGGGGAAGATCTGTATGCCGTGAAGTTTGGCCATGGAAACACGGAGTGCACGGCGAAGGCGTCGAGGAAGAAAGAAGAAGAGAAAAGCGGATCCCTCGCCCGAAGCGGGCTCGCGATAACATGGATTACTAGGGATCGTGCGGACGGCGGGCGCCCGCCGCGGACTGTGCCGGCCGAAGGGCAGCTTGGCTAAGGTGACACAGAGGGCACGGAGAAGCAGAGTTTAAGAGCTTAAGCGTAGAAGGTTTGCGATGTTTCATCGTAAGGGCGGACCCCAAGAGCACAGCCCCTTCGAGGATCAGGCGGGGACGGCGTTGTCGCCTTCGAGGACTTCGCGGATGGTTTCGGCGGGGACGGCGCCTTCGCGGCCGACGCACCAGAGGTCGCCCCGAAGTTCGACGATAGTGGAAGGCGGGGAGTCGTTGGTTTCGCCAGCATCGAGGATGAGGGGGATGCGATCGCCGAGTTGGCGGAAAACTTCCTCGCCACTTTCGCAAGTGGGAGAGCCGGAAAGATTGGCGCTGGTGCCGGTGAGCGGAACGCCGAGTTCGCCGATAAGGTTGGAAACAACCTTGCATTTGGGCCAGCGGAGAGCGATGCGGCGGGTGTTGGCGGTGACTTTCAGTGGAAGACGGTTGGAAGCGTCGACCACCATGGTGAGCGGGCCCGGCCAGCAGGCGGCCGCGAGGCGGTAGAAATTGTCGGGGAGTTCCTTGGCGAGGACGGAGGCGTAGATCAGGGAATTAATGAGAATAGGGAGAGCGCGGTGCTCAGGGCGTCCCTTGACACGGAAAATTTCATCGATAGAAGCAAGATTGACAGGATCGGCGGCGAGAGCGTAGCGCGTGTCTGTGGGAATAGCGATGACTGAGCCGCGGTTGAGCCAGGCCGCAGCATAGCGAATGATCCGTTGGTCGGGATTCGCCGCATCAAGCTTCAAAACTTCAGCGGACAAGAGTGGGTACCTAACCTCTTCTGGAGCGAGGGCGAGTGTCCCGTACGCCGTTGAAATGGAAAGTAACACAAGCGGGGAATGAGGTGCAATGAGGGTGGCACAGAATTTGAGGCGAGTTGGCCAGTTTGAGAGTTCACAAAGGGGAGGACGAAAGATAACGCAGGGGCGCTGAGGGTCGCTGAGGACCGCAGAGGAGAACGGAGTGCGAGGGTTGCGATAACGAGCAAAGATAAGGCGGGCTGGGATGCATGGCGGGGAGAGCGGGAAATTTGGTAGGCTCGCGACTAGGTGGGGACGATGAAAAATGGACGTGAGGGGCGAAGCGGCGGAACCGGAACTGGTTTTGTGAGGGGAGGCGCGGCCAGCCCTTCCAGGCTCCCCTCGGGACTCAGGGCGAGCGGGGCAAGCAGAATGCCGGCACTGCCCGGCGGAGCGGAGGTGTTGACGAGCCGGGACAACCGCTGGCTAAAGGAGTTTCGCGTGGCGCTGCGGGGAGGAGTGGCAACGGCTAGCGGAGCGGTGGGCGTGGAAGGCGTGCGGCTGGTGGAAGAGGCGTTGAGTTCGGGATGCCGGGTAGAGGCGGTACTGTTCAGCGAGAGTGGCGAGAGACACCGGGAGAGGCTGGCGCCACTGGTGGGGAAGCCGGATGTGGGATTTCCGGTGCTGCGGACCACGGACAGATTGTTCGAAGGGATTGCGGACACAGAGCACCCGCAAGGAGTGGCGGCGCTGGTGGTGCCGCGAAAAGTGGAGTTGGAGGATGTGCTGGCGACGCCGGAGGGAGTGTGCGCCCCACTGCTGGTGGTGTTGGCGGGAGTGCAGGACCCGGGAAACGTGGGAACGATATTGAGGACGGCGGCAGCGTTCGGAGCGACTGGAGTGGTGACGGCGGCGACGGGGCAGAGTGGAACGGCGAGCCCGTTTGCGCCGAAAGCGATGCGGGCTTCGGCAGGAGCGGCTCTCCATCTGCCGGTCTTGAGCGGGATGGCGCTGGGGATTTTGCTGACACAATTGAAGCTGAAAGGGGTTCGGACGGTGGCGTCGTGCGCGCATGAGGAAGCGGCACGCACACCTCGGGGAGCGGGAGATGCGAAGGCGCCCTGGGAAATGGAGTGGTGCGAACCGATTGCGTTGCTGGTAGGAAACGAAGGGGCGGGATTGCCGGAAGAGGTGGTCCAGAGCGCGGATGGACGAATCCACATTCCGATGGCGACCGAGGTGGAGAGTTTGAACGCAGCTGCGGCGGCGACTGTGGTCTTGTATGAGGCGTACAGGCAGAGGACGAAGAGAGTGGAGACCTCGTGCGAGGCGGTGCCGGGGGGAGAGTAGGGCGCGGAAAAGAATTAAGAGGGCTACGGAGACACGGATCAGGGCAGCGGATATCAGATATCAGCGATCAGATATCGGGAAGCAGGACGGAGGGGAAGGCAGGCGGCGTAAAGCCGCCCCTACAGGGGGGAATTTAGAGGCGCCTCTGGACGGCGCGTTTTTTATTTTGGAGGAAGGCGCCTTGGCAGGGATGCGAAGAGATAGGAAACCGGCAACCCCTTGAGAAAAGACGCCCCACGATGCTCGGGACTAGCAGGGCTCGGGGACCCGCCTTTGCTATGCTGCGGCGGGCTGGCTCGCGCTGCGCTACATCAGCACCGACCTGAAGGTCGACCACTTCAACGGCTGAGGGCGCGGTGAGATACACTCTGGAGATATGAGCTTGTTTCCGGCGGGAGCAGAGATGGGGGCGCAGGAAGCGGCCGCGGGGCTGCAGCCGTTGGCGGAACGGATGCGTCCACGAACCCTGGGTGAGTTTATCGGGCAGGAGAAGTTGTTGGGGCCGGGCAAGCCGCTGCGGGTACAAATCGAATCGGACAATTTGAGCTCGATGCTGTTCTGGGGGCCGCCGGGGTGTGGGAAGACCACGCTGGCGCGGGTGATCGCACGACTGACGAAGAGCGAATATGTGGCGTTTAGCGCAGTGTTAAGCGGGATCAAGGAGATTAAAGAGGTGATGGCGGAGGCGGAGAAGCGCTCGCGGGGCGGGCAGCGGACGATTGTGTTTGTGGACGAGGTGCACCGATTCAACAAGGCGCAGCAGGATGCGTTTTTGCCGTATGTCGAGGCGGGACACATTTTGTTTATCGGGGCGACGACGGAGAACCCGTCGTTTGAGGTGATATCGCCGCTGCTGTCGAGGACGAAGGTGTATGTGCTGGAGTCGCTGACGACGCCGCAGATTGTAGAGTTATTGAAGAGAGCGCTGGGGGATAGGGAACGAGGGCTGGGGAATGAGCTGATTGTGCTGGGGGAGGAACCGGAGAAAGGCGAAAGTGGAAAATCGAAAGTAGAAAATGGGTCAAGAGAAGAGGTGCTGTGGAGGATGGCGGCGTTTGCGAATGGGGATGCGCGGACAGCGTACAACACGCTGGAATTGTGCGTGAAGAGCGCGAAGGAAGAAGTGGCGAGTGAAGAGAAGAACAGAAAAGCTGCGACGTTGGAGCGTAAGAGCCCACCCTTAGAAACCAAGGGTGGGGCACCCTCAAGTTCAGCCGAGACGCGCCGTGACATCGACCTAAGCGCACAGCCAGGAATAGCTGTGCCGCAAAGAGAATCCAGGGTGAAGCGGATTACGGGGGAGCTGCTGGAGGAGGTGCTGCAGCGGAAGATGCTGCGGTACGACAAGGCGGGGGAGGAGCATTACAACCTAATTTCGGCGCTGCACAAATCGGTGCGGAATTCGGACCCCGATGCGGCGCTCTACTGGCTGGCGCGAATGATTGAGAGCGGGGAGGATGCGTTGTACCTGGCGCGGCGGATGGTGCGGATGGCGAGTGAGGATATTGGGTTGGCGGAGCCGGGGGCGCTGGCGGTGACGTTGGCGGCAAAGGAGGCGTTCGATTTTCTGGGCGCGCCGGAGGGACACCTGGCGCTGGCGCAGGCGGCGGTGTATTTGTCGCTGGCGCCGAAATCGAATGCGTTGTATGTGGCGTATGGGAATGTGGTGGAAGATGTGCGGAAGACAGAGGCGGATCCGGTGCCGCTGCATCTGCGAAATGCGGTGACGGGATTGATGAAGAATGCGGGATATGGAGAAGGGTACAAGTACGCACACGATTTTGAGGAGAAGGTGACGGACATGTCGTGTTTGCCGGACAACCTTTCGGGCCGAGCGTACTACAAACCTACAGACCAGGGATTTGAGGCGAGATTGCGGGTGAGGATGGCGGAGATCGGGAAGATAAAGAAGAGAGTGGCGAGTGGCGAGTGACGAGTGGCGAGTGGCGAGAGAAGAAGGGGATTCACCACAGATGGAGCAGCGGGGCCGCAGAGTTAGCGGAGAGGACAAAGCGAGGGATGAAGAGAGTGCTCATTGCGGCGGTGGCGAGTTTGGTGTTGGCGGCGGCGATTCCCTTTTGTGTGGGGGCGCAGGAGACGGCGCGGCCGAAGATCTACGGGTCAAGTTCCGTCGTGATTCGTTGCGACGAACCGCGTGTTGACTCCGGATTTTATTCGAAGCTACTTCCTCTGGCTGCGGACTGTCGGGATTGCGGCAACCCTCCCGAAACTCCGTTTTGGGTGAATGATTCCCAGGGAATCTCGCTCAGAAGAACTCACGGCCGTATCGGACCGGAGATTGCCTATCCGAATCCGAGCAAAAACTCCGGTTATATCGCGGAGATTGGCTTTTACACGGAAGACGAACAATTGCTGGAGAAATACCTTGCAGAACGAGCAGTCAAAACCAGTTTTGAACCGCCTGAATATACACTAACTGTGTCTGACCCTGAGGGTCGCCGCATTCGATTTTTCGAAGTTCGGAAAAAGCACCTGGGGTACGCTCATGCCGCCCACAGAGTGCGATTAATTCATGCGCGGTTTGTGGTGAAGGACCGGGCGGCGATGGATAAGTTTTATAAGGGTATTTTGGGATTTCATGTGTATTGGACCGGCGGGATGAAGGATGGGGAGACGGATTGGGTGGATATGTAGGTGCCGGACGGGACGGATTGGATCGAGTACCTGTTGAATGTGGACCCGAAGGCGGATAAGAAAGAATTGGGAGTGAGGAATCACATTGCATTGGGCGTGCCGGATGTCCGGGCGGCGGAGGAGTTGGAAAAAAACGGCGTTCCATTGCCGGAGAAGCCGGAGATTGGGCGGGATGGGAAGTGGCAATTGAATTTGTATGATGCGAATGATACGAGGGTGGAATTGATGGAGTTTACGCCGGTGGAGAAGCCGTGTTGCGCGTAGTATACGGGGAAGCATCCGAAGCCATGAGGAAGAATTCAAAGTTGACAGTTGAGAGTTCACAGTTTCGGAGAAGACAGGATCCACCCTTTGCAAAATACGCAAAGGATGGGGCACCCTCGTTGGGGGGAAGTTCAAGGGTTAGAGAGTTTAAAAGTCCAAAAGTGAAAAGCAGGTCCCTCGCCCGCCGCGGCGGACTCGGGCTGACCGGTTCATCCCAGAATCGTGCGGACATGGGGCGTCCGCCTGCGGCGGATGCTGCGCCCCTACGAGTGGCGCTGGTCGCGATTTTGCTGTGGCTGGTTCCCTGCTACGGGGCTGTGCATGCGCAGAACCTGAACAAGCCGGTGATGAGCGTGGATGATGAGGTGACGGCGTTTGCCTACGCGCCGGACGGGCGGATTGTGTTTTCCGTGCGGCGGATGTTCAAGAACAAAAAGTACGATATGCAGCGGGACGATATTTTTATTGTGGAGTCGATTGGGAAGAGGAAGCGGATTTTGGAAGGAATGAAATTCACGCACGGGGACAAACCATTCACGTACCAGGTGGAGTCGTTCACCTGGTCGCCGAACGGGCATATCGTGGCGGTGCAGTTGTTCACGACGACGGTGGATCCGGAAGACGATAGCCGAACGGACTCGCGGGCGTTGCTGCTGCTGGACGATAACGGGCACGAACTGCATCCGGCGGGAAAGGATCCGCTGGTGCCGGACGCGGAGGATCCACTGTGGCTTCGGGATAGCGGAACGCTGGTGTATTTGACGGAAGAGGTGCAGCCGAGGCTGCTGTTTTCGATGCGGTATTTGTACATGTCCAGCGGTCCGGCGACCAAAGTGTTCGAGGGGAGAACGTTCGCGGATGCGGTGCGGATCCCGGGGAGTAATTCGGCGCTTGCGGTGGAACGCGACCGGAACATGGAGGGCCCGCCGCGCCTGCAGAAACTGGATTTGCTGTCGCAGGAGAATCAGGAGCTGGCGACGCTGGATGCGTACAGCGGCGGACTTTCGATATCGCCGAGCGGAACGAAGGCGGCGTATTTTCTGGATCGAGAGGTGCTGGAGATACGGGACCTGGCGAAGCCGACACACGTGGCGCGAATGCGGGTGGGATTGGGTGTGCTGCAGTGGAACGCGGAGGAAACGCGAATTTACGTGAAGAGGACGGTGGAGAAGAAGTCGGCGGACCTGGTGAGCTTCACCGTGCCGGCCTTGGTGGCATATGGAAAGGGCCAAGCGGTGCCCGTGGCGGAGCCAGAGCCGAGCCAGTTGCTGCATGGGTTGGCGATCCGGGAGTACGGGCTTTCGGCGGATGGAAGGTTTCTGGCGATTGTGTTGCCAGGGAAAAGGAATTTGCAGGTGTTTGGGTTTTGAAGATTGGGCGCGGAGACACGGAGTAGGCGTCGAGGAAGAAAGAAGAAGAGAAAAGCAGATCCCTCGCCCGGAGCGGGCTTGGGATGACACATACTTCTGAAGATATTGCCGACGTGCGGCGTCCGCTGAGGATTGCGCTGGGGGAGGAGCAGATTGGCTACGGAGGCCCGGAATAGGGCAGCGGATATCAGTTAGCAGGCATCAGATTTCAGCAAGCAAGGCAACAAAAGCAAACCCAAGAAGGCGGCGTAAAGCCGCCCCTACAGAGGAGAGTTTAGAGGCGCCGGGAGACGGCGCCTTTTTTGCTTTGGGGAAAACACGTTGGCGGGGGTGGGAAGAGAAAAGAAAGAGGCGATGCTCGGGACTAGCAGGGCTCGGGGACTCGCCCTGCGCCACACGTTAACGGTGTGGGCAACATTGGAGGAAAGCCTCGGGCCTTCCTCCTTCGGCGGGCAGGCAGAAGGCCTGAGCTACAGGGGGCAGCGTTTTTTGTGTTCGACGAGGAGGCAGGCGTCTTCGACTACGAGGAGGCCGGCGGCGCGGGCTTTTTCGGCGGAGGCTGCGTGCGTGATTCCCTGCTGGAGCCAGAGGACTTTGGCGCCGATGGCGATGGCGGAATCGGCTACGGGGGGAACTTCTTCGGAACGGCGGAAGACGTCGACGATGTCGATCGGATCGGGAACGTCTTCGAGGCGGGCGTAGGATTTTTGGCCGAGGACTTCGGATTCGTTGGGATTGACGGGAATGATTTTGTAACCGGCGGATTGCAGGTAGGCGGCGACTTCGTGGGAGGGGCGGCGGGGATTGGAGGAGAGACCGACGACGGCGATGGTTCTGTAGACGCGGAGGAGTTGGGTGATGGGGTCGGGAGTGGCGGGGATAAAGTTTGGAAGGTGAAGGAGCATGAGTGTTGGATGAATGGACCTGAGAAAAGATAGTCAAGACTTTCTGGCGGCGAGAGGGTGTGGGCTAGGGCGGCGAGGAGTTTGGTGTTTTCGGCGGGGTTACCGACGGAGATGCGGATGGCTTCGGGGAAACCCATCCAGGCCAGGGGACGGACGATGACGCCTTCCTGGAGAAGTTCGTCGCTCAAAGATTTGGCGTGGGGGCCGATGGGGATGAAGAGGAAATTGGTTTCGCTGGGGACGGGGGAGAGGCCGAGTTTGGTGAGTTCGAAGGTGAGGCGGCGGCGTTCGGCGCGATTCATGCTCGACGGAGCGGCGGACGTGCTCGGTGTCGTCGAGAGCGGCGAGGGCGGCGGCCTGGCCTACGCTGGTGACATTGAACGGAGTGCGGAGCTTGTTCATTTCGGCGGTGAGGGTGGGATGGCCGATGCTGTAGCCGATGCGCAGACCGGCGAGGCCGTAAACTTTCGAGAAAGTGCGAAGAGTGAGGATGTTGTTGTACTGGCGGAAGAGTTCCATGGCGTTGGGGAGGTCTGGGCGCTCGGCGTATTCGCGGTAGGCTTCGTCGAGGACAACGAGAACGTCGCCGGGAATTTTCTTGAGGAAGGCGGCGAATTCGGAGGCACCGAAGGCCGTGCCGGTGGGATTGTTGGGATTGGCGATATAGATGATGCGGGTTTGCGAAGTGACCGCGGCAGTGATGGCGTCCAGATCGAAGGCGAAATTCTTCATGCGGGTCTGGATGAGCTTGCCGCCGCTGGCGCGAATGGCGATGGCGAAGAGCGCGAAGGAGCCTTCGCTGGTAATGCCTTCGAGGCCGGGACGGAGCAGAACGCGGGAGGCGAGGTCGATAATTTCACTGGAGCCGAGGCCAACGAAGATTTCCTCTGGCTTCACGGCGAAACGCGCGGCAAGCACTTCGCGGAGATGCTTGCTGCCACCATCGGGATACCAGTTGGCTTCACCGAGAGCGCGGCGGGCCGCTTCCATTGCCTTGGGAGAAGGGCCGAGGGGATTTTCGTTCGAAGCAAGCTTGACGGCGTGAATCTTGAGATCCTGTTCGACTTCCTCGATGGGCTTGCCGGGAACGTAGGCTGGGAGGCCCTGGATATAATCGGGAATTAGCTCTTCGAGCGTATGGGTCATGGGCGTGTCCGCTTTCGTTGAATAGAGAAACTTATGGAGCGCATATCGATAGACTTATTATGCACAATTGGGGCGCGGAGTGAAGTGATCCAGAACACAGCGTGCGCAGGAGGAACCGCCGAAGGAGGTAGGGAAGAAGAAGCCGAGATTGGCGTAGTGTGTAAATCATCAGAAGGAGGATGCGCAGACAGAGACTGAGAAAGGAGAAACCCGGTGAACTGCATGCAACTATTGACGCAGGAGAATGACATCACATACACAACGACCCAAAAGCGAATGGACAGAGTGGATCCGGACAGCCTGGCGTGGAAGCCGGGAAGCGGGCAGAACTGGATGACCATGGGCCAGCTGCGGATGCATATTGCCAACGCGTGTGGCGCCGGGTGCAAAGGATTTGTCACCGGCGACGGGAGAATACCCGCGGGCAAGAAGGCGGAAGACCTTTCCCCAGAGGAAATGATGCCGCCCGCGGAAATGTTGTCAACGATTCCGACTGTAGAGAAGGCAAAGCGGCCGCTTGCAAAAGATAAAAGCGTTGCACTAAAGATGATCGAGCAAGCCGGCGAGAATGAATTGGCCCATCGGGAGATCGCCGCGCTTTGGGCTCCGGGCAAGACGCTTGCGCTCGGGTTTCATTTGCTGAAGATGATTCGACATCTCGGGCGACACGAAGGGCAGCTGTTCTACTACTTGAAGCTTCAAGGCAAACCCGTCAATACGGTGGATTTGTGGGGCGACGCGTCGTAAAAATGCCAGAGACAGCCTCAGGCCTCAAAGGCCTGAGCTATAGGAATGGTCGACACTGCGGAGGACTACGTTTCGGAAGGAGCGGCGAGATTTTTCAGGCGATGCACTTCCCTTTTGGTTAAAGGGCGGAACTTGCCGGTGGGGACGTCGAGGGCGAGAGGGCCGAGCTGAACGCGCTTGATTTTTTCAACCAGGAAGCCGACTTGCTGGAACATGCGGCGGATCTGACGATTGCGGCCTTCGATGAGAACGACTTCGTACCAGGGATTGACGGCGTCTTCGAGAAGACGGATTTTGGCGGGAGAGGTTTTGACCCGGCGGTTGTCCTCGAGTGAGATGGTGATGCCATTGCGGAGTTTTTGGATGGCTTGCTCGTTTGGCTTGCCGCTTATTTTGACGTGATAAGTTTTGGGGACGTGGGAGCCGGCTTTGGTGAGTTTTTGGGCGAGGGCTCCATCGTTGGTTAGAAGAAGAAGACCTTCGCTGGCGTAGTCTAGACGGCCGACGGGATAGATACGTTCCGGGGGATCGCCGAGGAGTTGCATGACGGTGGGACGGCCCTCGGGATCACTGACGGTGGTGACATAACCTTTGGGCTTGTTCAACAGAAAATAGACGAAGCGTTGCGGACGTTGGATGGGCTTGCCATCGAGGCAGATAGTGTCTGCGGAGGGGTCGGCTTTGGTGCCGAGTTCGGTGACGGTTTTGCCGTTCAGGGTGACGCGGCCGGCGGTGATGAATTCTTCGGCTTTGCGGCGGGAGGCGATGCCGGCGGCGGCGATGATCTTTTGGAGGCGATCCATGGCTGTTGGGTGACAGGTTCTACGTTAACAGAAACGGTGCGGAGGGAATTCGAAAATGGAGATTAGAAAATGGAAAGAGGAGGAGTTTCCGTTGAGTTGCGGTGGGGAAGGTGGGTAGCCAGGGTTCCTCCGCTGCGTGACCCGGCGCGCTGAAGCCGCGCGGAAGCAAATGCCGGGTCTCTCCGGTCGGAATGACAGGATGTCTAAAGTGTGGCGAGACGCATCGAAGGCGAATTAAGGACGGAAAAGCAGGCGGCGTAAAGCCGCCCCTCAGAGGCAAACCCAAGAGCACGCGCCCTCCGAGGATCCCTTCGCAGCTCAGGGTAAACAAGGCAAGCCCTTCGCGACTCTAGGCAGGCAGGAATGGCGGGGCAACAAAAGGCGAACCCCAAGAGCACAGGCTGAAGCCGATGCGACTTGGGGAGGAAAATCGACAGGACCGGATTAGCGGGGATGGGGCTTGCGGAAAGGCTTGGAGGCCTTTTTGGGGCTCTTGGTCAGGGATTCTACTTCGCGTTTTTCGAGTAGGCGGTAGCGGCCGCGGGGGATGCCTTCGATCGAGAGGGGGCCGAGTCCGATGCGCATGACTTTTTCGACGGGATGGTGCTCGCGGAAGAGAGTGCGGCGGAGGGACTCGAGTTTGGCGCCCTGCATCTGCATCTGATACCAGTAATTCGCGCTGTGCTTGCGCGTGGCTTCCGGTTGGCGAACGGTTTTGAGTTTTATCCCGACTTCCTTGCTGAGGCGCTCGAGATCGTCGAGGGTGAGCATGCCTTTCACTTTGATGTGGTAAGTCTGCTCGAGATGATTCCAGTCTTTGAGGATTCGGGCGGCAAGGTCGCCATCGTTGGTCATGAAGACGAGACCGGCGGCGGCATATTCGAGATTGCCGACCGGATAGACGCGCTCTGGAAAACCGCGAAGGAAATTGCGGAGGGTCTTGCGGCCCTCGGGATCGGCGAGGGTGGAGACGACTTCAGGAGGTTTGTGGAGGAGAAGATAGACACTGCGGGGAGCTGACTCGATGGGGCGGCCGGCGGCTTCGATTTTGTCCTTGGAGGGATCGGCTTTGGTGCCGAGTTCGGTGACCGTCTTTCCGTTTACGCGAACTTGGCCGGAGAGGATGAGCTGCTCAGCGTGGCGGCGGGAGGCGATGCCGGCACGGGCGATAATCTTTTGTAGGCGTTCGAGCATGGAGGAAGGATAACAGAAGTGGCCCTTCGACTACGCTCAGGGTAAACGAGCGGCCCTTCGCGGGAAAGCGCTCAGGCTAGTGGGGGAAAGAGATACCCAAGAACCGACCTGAAGGTCGGCGACTACAAATTCGAAAGAGAAAGTCGAATCCAGGATGGAGGCGTACACATCGATGCTCAGGGCGAGCTGGGTAAACGAGTGGCTAGAAAGAAGAAGGCTTGGAAGGGCCACGCGGGGAGAAGGGTGAAAGAGTTTAAGAGTGAAAGAGTTTAGGAGTGAGGAGAAGACAGATTGTGGCTTCTGGGCGTGGGAGCCCACGATATCAAAGCTAGGGTGGGGCACCATCAATATCATTTGTTGGGCAGAGAACAAAGAATCGAAGAAGGGCCCTCTCTGCGCTCGGGAGGACTGGGTGCGTGACTCCAAAACCTCGATCTGATTGTACTTGGCGGACGGCCTCCCTCCTGCGGCGGGCAAGCAGAAGGCCGCCCCTACAACGGCAGGAACTAATCGGAGGCGGAGGTGGACTTGGCGCTAGGCTTAGGAGGATCTTCGTCGAGTTGACCGGAAGGCATACCCTCGGCGGTGGCGGCGGCCTCTTCTTCACGGAGCTGCTCGGCTTGGGCAAGGTCGTGCTGCACGTGATCGATGGCGCCGGGGATGTTGGCCACGTCGGTTTCGGGATGGAGTTCGGAGAGTTGGTCTTCGGTGACGTCGGAGGTGACGGAGTCATCGCTGCCGAGGGCTTCGCGGGCGAGGGCCTCGAACTCCTTGAGGCTGGGGAGTTCGTCGAGATCGCTGAGGCCGAAGCGCATGAGAAATTCTTTGGAGGTTTTGTAGAGGATGGGGCGGCCGATGACTTCCTTGCGTCCGGCGGTGGTGATGAGTTTTTTGTCGAGGAGGGTGGAGAGGACACCGGAAGTGTTGACGCTGCGGATTTCGGAAATTTCCGGGGCGGTGACGGGCTGCTTGTAGGCAATGACGGCGAGAGTTTCGAGAGCGGGCATGGAAAGGCGGAGCGGGGGGCGAAGGGATTTGATGAAGCGGCGGACGACGTCGTGGTGCTGAGGCTTGGTGTACATCTTATAGCCACCGGCGACGGCGCGGATCTCGATGCCTCGATCTTCGGAGGCGCAGCTGGAGATAAGCTCGTTGAGAGCGGCCTTGACGGGGAGATTGTCCTCGTTGAGGGCGGCGGCGAGCTGGTCGAGAGTGGCGGGCTCGTCAGCGGCGTAGATGATGGCTTCGAGAGCGGCTTTGAGGTCGGTCGGGTTGAGCATGGTTTGATTTCCGGCTAACAGTATACAGATATCAGCGACCAGATATCAGATATCAGGAAGCGGATCTGAGGCCTGGCGCGGGCTGAGGGTTATTTTACGATGAGATCCTTCGCCCGCGGCGGCGGGCTCGGGATGACAAGTATTTTTGGGCTAGGCAAGACGAGAATATCCAAAAATAAGGCAAGCGCACAGGCCCGTCGGGGGTCCGGGTAAACAGGAGTGCCTATGCCACAGAAGAGAGACCCAAGAGCCGGCAAGGATGACGGCGCGACAAAGCAACCCCAAGATCGAGGCGTAAAGCCTCCGCTGCAAGCGGAATTCGGATTGGAAGGCAAGACACGGGAAAGAGAAGCACAGCCCCTTCGAGGCTCAGGGCGAGCATGAATGGCTGTGCCACACGGGAAAACCCAAGAGACCAGCCTAAAGGCTGGCTACTACAAAACCAGGAGGGACCCAAGAGAAAGGCCTCAGGCCTCAAAGGCCTAAGCTACAGGGGGTGCTACTGATATTCGGCGTTGATGCGGAGGGCGCCGGATTCGTCGAAGGCCACGTCGAAGGATTTGGCTTTTTTGATCTGGATCTCGCCGAATTGTTTTTCCTGGGAGAGGGCGATGGCCTGGAGCTTGACCATTTCGAGGACGGCGAGGAAGGCGACGATCATGGCGTGGCGGGAGGGGCAGGCTTCGAAGAATTGCACCAGGCTGACGGTGCTGGTGTCACTCGAGAGGATCTGGCTGCGGAGTTGCGCGATCATCTGGGCTACGGTGAAGGATTCGTGCTGGAGCTCGATGCGAGTGACTTCTTTTTTGCGCTCGAGGACTTGCTGGAAGACGCGGACTAAATCGACCAAGGAGACGACGAGCTCACCTTCGGTGCCTTCATCGTGGTAGAGGGATTTGTCCGGCTTGGACCAGACGTTTTCCTCGATTTGCTGCTTCTGGTAGAGGAGTTGAGCGGCGTTCTTGAATTTTTCGTGTTCGATGAGGCGCTGGACGAGTTCTTCGCGCGGGTCGGCGGCCTGCTCTTCGGGAGAGGCGAGGGGGTCGGGCGGGAGCAGCATTTTGGATTTGATGTAGATGAGGGTGGCGGCCATGTAAATGAATTCGGCGGAGACGTCGACGTTCTGGACTTCGAGCTGGTGGAGGTAGTCGAGATATTGCGAGGTGATCTTGGAGATTTGGATGTCGTGGATGTTCATTTCCTGCTTTTTGATGAGGTCGAGCAGGAGGTCGAGAGGACCTTCGTACATGGGAATGGTGATTTTGTAGGGAGAGGCCATGGAAGATAAGGATAGCAGAAGTGGCGAGTGACGAGTGACGAGGCGAAGAGGAAGAAGTGGAAGAGTGCAAAGGTGGAACAGTAAGAGAGTAGAAGAGCCGAGGGTTTTTGGCGTTAGGGCGTCAGGGCCCACCCTTATGGACTTAAGCGGGGCACACTCAAATTCATTACGGTGGTGGCAGAACCAACGAAAGGAGGGATTCCTCGCTCGCTCCGAGCACTCCGTTCGGAATGACGTGTGATTTGTGATGGATAAGAAAAACCCAAGAGAAGGGCCACAGGCTGAAGCCTATGCTAGTTGAGGTCAGAGCGCTTGCGTTGCCAGGCGAAGATGGACTCGCGGACTCGCTGCATTGTTTGCTGTGCAGACTTTCTCGCTTTGGCTGAGCCTTGGTCCAGGATTTCGAGGACGCGCTTGGGATTTTGTTCGTATTTTACGCGTCTTTCGCGGACTGGTTCGATCCATTGAATGAGGTGGTCGGCCATTTTGGATTTGCATTCGACGCAGCCGATGGCGGCGGTGCGGCAGCCTTCGGCGGCCCAAGTTAGTGTGTCGGGCGGGGAGAAGAGTTTGTGCCAGTCGTAGACGGGGCAAACGTCGGGATTGCCGGGGTCGGTGCGGCGCTTGCGGGCGGGGTCGGTGACCATGACTTTGGTTTTGGAGCGGATGTCGGCGTCGGTTTCCGAAAGCGTGATGGCGTTGTTGTAGGACTTGGACATTTTGCGGCCATCGAGGCCGGGGATGCGGGGGGTTTTGGTTAGGAGGGCGTCTGGTTCGACCAGAACTTCATTCCAATGAAAGAAATTGCCGATAGTCCGAACTATGTCCAGGAAATTGCTGATCCCTTGCTCAGCCGCTGCCGCCTTAAATTTTCCCACAAGGAAGGTCTGCACAGCTGATTCAACAGGGTATTTCCAGTCCCCGGGCAAGTGGACATTTGAGTGACTCGAGACTTGCCGTAAGGCATGCTCGTTCTGAAGCAGGAAAAGCATTGGACTCACATCCAAACCATAGAAAGTGTTAAAGCGGCGGACGAGTTCGCGGGAGAACTCGACGTGTGAGACTTGGTCTTCGCCTACGGGGACGAAAAGGCCGTTGCCGGGGTCGGAGTACATGACGATGTCGGCGGTTTGGAGGGTGGGGTAGCCGAGGAAGCCGTAGGTGTGGAGATCTTTGTTGGTGATGTTGTCGAGGGCTTCTTTGTAGGTGGGGATGCGCTCGAGCCAGCCGAGGGGGGTGATCATGGAGAGGAGGAGGTGGAGTTCGGCGTGTTCGGGGACGAGGGATTGCAGGAAGATGACGGATTTGTTTGGGTCGAGGCCGGCGGCGAGGTAGTCGATGGTGATCTGGAGGGAGTTTTCGGCTATGGCGGAGGTGTCGGCGTAATCGCTGGTGAGGGCGTGCCAGTCGGCGACGAAGTAGAAGCAGTCGTAATCAGGATTGGATTGAAGATTGACCCAGTTCTGGAGGGCGCCGAAGTAGTGGCCGATGTGGAGACGGCCGGTGGGGCGCATGCCGCTTAGGACTCGTTTGGTGGGAATCGTCAAGAGTAAGAGCCTCGATGGATGGAATGAGTAAGCCGGACTGGAAAGGATATCAGATATCAGTGATCAGATAGGAGGAGGCGGGAGAAGAAAGAGTTCAACACAGAGGTAGCAGAGGGGAGCAGAGGGCGCGGAGAAGAACCGGAATATTGAGGAGCGCTTCGCGTCCCGGGCGGAAGCCCGGGCCTACTAGCCCCATTTTGTCTGGGCATGAATGTGGGAGCTGAAGCTCCTACCCCCTAGCGGGACATGCAAGAGTGGAGAGCGCAGAGTTTGAGGCGTTAGAGCGTAAGAGCCCACCCTTATAAAGCTAGGGTGCGGCACCCACAAGCGCTAACTTAAGAATTGACGGGAGCGGTGTTGGGCGTTTATGCCGTGAGCATGGCGCGGGAACGCGAAGAGTCTGCGATTGATAATTGGTCGGTGCTACGCTCGTTTTTGCCGGCCGGTTGGGAAGAGATGGCGCGGCAGAGCGGGGCTTTACGCCGAGCGCGCGATTTTCGCGATGCGGAGAGTTTGTTGCGGGTTCTACTGCTGCATGTGGGGGAGGGCTATTCGCTGGTGGAGACCGCCGTTCGCGCACGGCAACTGGGCATCCGGGTCAGCGCGGTCGCCGTGTTCAAGCGTTTGCGGGCTTCCGAGCAATGGTTGCGTTGGCTCGCGGAACAGTTGCGCGGCCAGTGGCGCTTGGCATTGCCTTCGCAAGGCCGTGTGGTGCGCCTGGTGGATGGAACGTCGGTTCCCGAGCCCGGCAGCACGGGCACGGATTGGCGCGTACATTACGCTCTCAATCTGGCCAATCTGCAGTGTGACCACTTTGAGCTGACGGACGTGAAAGGCGGCGAGAGCCTGCGACGCATTCCGGTTCACGCCAGAGACATCGTGGTTGGTGACCGTCGGTACGCCAACGCCGCGGCCGCAGCGCATGTGGCGCAAGCTGGCGGGGATTTGCTGGTGCGCTTCGATCGTCGCACGCTGCCCTTATTTGATGCAGCAAACAAGCGGCTCAAGCCGTTGCAGCTTTTCCGTGGCTTGCGGGTTGGCCACATTCAACAGTGGCGTACCCGGACCCCGGACGGCGTTGGTCGCTCGATTCCGGGCCGACTCCTGGCCGTGCGGCGCAGCGCCCAAGCCACCCGCGTGGCGCGCCAGCGCATGCAGCACTATGCCAAAAAACATCGCAAGGTTATCAGCGCGGAAAGCTGGAAGGCGGCCGCTTACTTTGCGGAGTGGACCACGCTGCCAGAAACTTTTTCCGCCTCGGCGGTCCTGGAACTTTGCCGACAGCGCTGGCAGATCGAACTGGCCATAAAACGGTTGAAATCTCTGCTCGGATTGGGGCACCTCGCCAAAAAGGATCCGCCCAGCGCCCGCGATTGGCTGCACGGGAAGCTTTTTGTCAGCTTGCTCGTCGAACGACGGGTGGAAGCAGCCAACGCATTTTCCCCCTGGGGCTACGAACTCGACATTACCCCGTAGCCGCTGGCGCGAAACGGAGTTTATGCTCCGCGAGGTCTGTTCCGCCCTCCTGCCACCACGTCCATGGTCCGGCCTTTTCCTCCAATGGGCTGAAATTGTCGACCAACTCGCCGAGTCCCCTCGCAACCGCGCTCGCTACTCCTATTGTTAGGTTAACGCTTATGGGTGCCGCACCCTCAAGAACATAAGGCGGGCGGCGTAACGGGGGGCTGGGTACCATTTGCGGAAAGCCTCAGGCCTGAAGGCCTGAGCTACAGGGATTTCAGGAGGTCGCGGGCGATGATGGTGCGCTGGATTTCGCTGGTGCCCTCGTAGATGGAGATGACGCGGGCGTCGCGGTACATGCGCTCGACTTCGGATTCGCGGGAGTAGCCGAGGGAACCGTGGATCTGGACGGCTTTGTAAACGACGCGATTGACCATTTCGCTGGCGTAGAGTTTGGCACGGGATGAAGACGTGGCCCATGGAAGAGTGGCGAGTGGAAGAAAAAGCAGATCCCTCGCCCGAGCGAGCTCAGGATGACGGGGCTGGGTGGGGGAGTGCGGTCTTTGAGAAAGGCGGCGTTGTAGAGGAGGGCGCGGGCGGCTTCGATTTCGGTGTGCATATCGGCGAGCATCCACTGGATGGCCTGGAATTCGCCGATGGATTTGCCGAAGGCTTTGCGGGCGCGGGCATATTTCACGGATTCGTCGAGGGCGCCTTGGGCCAGGCCCACGGCTTGGGCGGCGATGCCGATGCGGCCACCATCGAGAGCGGAGAGGGCGATCTTGAGACCGGCGCCTTCTTCGCCGAGGCGATTTTCGACGGGGACTTTGCAATCGTTGAGGATGAGTTCGACGGAGGGAGAGGAGCGCTGGCCCATTTTGTCTTCGTGGCGGCCGATTTTCAGGCCTGGGGTGTTGGGCTCGAGGAGGAAGGCGGTGATTCCCTTTCCACCGGCGGCGGGATCGGTTTTGGCAAAGACGATAAAGACACCGGCGCGGGAGCCGTTGGTGACCCAGGTTTTGGTGCCGTTTAGAAGATAGTGGCGACCGGAAGAAGAAGATGCGGGGCTCGCGGACTCGCCCTGCCGGCTAGAAGCCGGCGCTACCAAGGATTCGTGAGCAGAGAAAGGAGCAGATCCCTCGCCCGAAGCGGGCTCAGGATGACGGGGCTGGGTGGGGGCAGGATTGGCACTGGAGAGAGAAGAGGAACCCAAGATGACGGCCGTTCGAGGTTCAGGGTAAACCTGAAGGCGCGGCGCCACATTCGGAGAAGAAAGAGACGCCCCACGAAGCTCGGGACTAGCAGGGCTCCCGCCAGAAGGCGGCGGGCAGGCAACAGATTCGCCCTGCGCCACAGGTAGGGCGGTGGATTGGATGCCGGCGGCGTCGGAACCTGCGGCGGGTTCGGTTAGACAGAAGGCCCCGAGGATTTCGCCGGAGGCGAGGCGTTTCAGGTAACGATTTTTTTGTTCGGCGGTGCCGTAGGCGAGGAGGGGGAGTTGCACGGCGGAGTTGGTGACGCCGAGAGCGGTAGACATGGCGGTGTGGACGCGGGCGACTTCTTCGAGCATGAGTACGTAGGAGATGGTGTCGAGGCCGGGGCCGCCCCACTCTTCGGGCATAAGCATGCCGCAGCAGCCTAGCGCGCCGAGTTTCTGGATGGCGTCGAGGGGAAAGTGATCGGTGCGCTCCCAATCTTTGACGTGGGGGCGGACTTCGGCGGACATGAATTCGCGCACGGTGTCGCGGATGAGGAGTTGATCGTCGTTGAGGGAGAAGTCCATGGCGGGAGAAAAGTTTAGCATGGGCGGGAGAAAGTGGCACAGGCACCCATGCCTGTGTTTTGTGGACATGTATATTCTATCGTTATATATTCCACGAGTACCTGTCGATGGCAATTCGACCAATGGCTTTCTACGGCCGCAACCTGCCGCACAGGCACCTCGAAGGCGCATCGCTCTTTCTGGCATGGCGCCTGCATGGAACGCTACCTCGTGGCACAGGTACTCCAGTGACCGCTACGCGCCAAAAAGGCTCGGAGGGCACAGGCCAGAGTGCTTGTGCCACGAATGAGACTCCCGGCGGACAATTCAAACGCCTGGACCTGGAGCTTGACCGGTTGAACCGGGGACCAAGATGGCTGGCAGACGCGGGCGTTGCTTCCTGCACAGAACGAACCATCGTTGATGGCGACGCCATCCTCCAGCAATACCGGATTCAGGCCTACGTGAGCATGCCTAACCATGTCCATCTGCTTTTGCAACCGATAGTCGAGGCCAAAAAGATCACCAAGGGAATCAAAGGTGTGAGCGCACGCAAGGCCAACGCGCAGTTAGGCCGCGCTGGAAATCCCTTCTGGCAGGATGAGTCGTTTGACCATTGGGTAAGAAGTGAAGAAGAGTTGGGCAGAATTCAGTTCTACATAGAGTACAACCCAGTGCGTGCGGGGCTTGTAACGAGGCCCGAGGACTGGCGGTCGTCGGGCACCTGGCTTCGCGCACAGAGCGGGGCTAGCGGATTGTGGCACAGACACTCTTGTCTCTGGGCAGGAGTGACACTCACCGAAACCCACAGGCAGGAGTGCCTGTGCCACCATACCCAAGATGGAGACGCAAAGCCTCCTCTGCTGGTGAAATATTGACTGGGAGGCAAGACGCGACGTTAGAGGTTGAAGAGTTCGCGGAGGCGTTTGGTTTGCTGGCGAGAGACGGGGATTTCGGACTGTTTTTTGTCGTTCATTTTGAGCATGAAGCTGGATTTGAACCAGGGAACGACTTCCTTGATGTGATGGATGTTGACGAGATAGGAGCGGTGCGGACGCCAGAAGGAGTCGGAATCGAGCGCGGCGAGGAGTTCTTCGAGGGTGCGGTAGTTGGAGGTGCCTTCGGCTTCTTTTGAGGTGATGGAGATGAGGCCGCCTTCGATGGAGGCGAAGATGAGATCGCGGGAATCAACAAGCAGCATGCGCTGCTGGGAGCGCACGAGGACTTTGGCGGGTTGGGAGGAAGGGGGCTTGGGAGCGGCGAGCTGGGAGACGAGCTGTTCGAGGCGCTCGGTGGGGCTAGCGTGGGCTTCGATTTCTTTTTTGACCTTCTGGATGGCTTTGGAGAGGCGGGCCTTGTCGAAAGGCTTTAAGACGTAATCCACGGCGTTTACATCGAAGGCTTGCACGGCGTAGTGGTCGAAAGCGGTGGCGAAGACGACGTGGGGGACTTTGAGTTTGCGCTCGACGAGCTTTTGGAGGACGCCGAAGCCGTCGAGGCCGGGCATCTGGACGTCGAGGAAAACCAGGTCGGGATTGTGTTCCTTGATGAGGTTGACGGCATCGAGGCCGTTTTTGCCCAGGGCGAGAAGATGGATTTCGGGGAAGCCTTTCAGGAGGAAGGCGAGTTCTTCGCGGGCGGGCTTTTCGTCGTCAACGATGATGGTGTTGATGGACATGGATGGTGGACAGGATGAGTATATGATGCGGTGGCGAAGGAAGTGAAGGACGGATAGGAATTAAAGGAAGTGGAGGATCGGAAAGAGCTTAGGAGGAATGAGGAGAGCGATGGCTAAGGGAAAAGCGAAGATTTTGAAAAGCAAGATGGTTTATAAGGGGAAGGTATTTGGGGTGAGACGGGATGAGGTGAGGGAGCCGGATGGATTGCGGGCAACGCGGGAGGTGATCACGCACCCGGGGTCAGTCGTGGTACTGCCAGTTCTGAAGGACGGGCGGATAGTGATGATCCGGCAGTACCGGCACGCGACACGACAATACTTGTGGGAGCTGGTGGCGGGAAGAATCGACGAAGGGGAGCGGGTGAAGGAGGCGGCGGCGCGGGAGTTGCGAGAGGAGACGGGTTATTCAGCAAAACGATATTCTGAGTTTCTGGACGTGTTTCCGACGCCGGGATTCCTGGAAGAACGCATGCATATTTTGCTGGCGGAGGGGCTGACAGCGGGAGAAGCGGAGCCGGAGGAAGATGAGAAAATAATTTCCCGTCCGCATGGGGTGGAGGAACTGAAACAAATGATGCGGACGGGGAAGCTGCGGGACGCGAAGTCGATTGCGGGGATTTTGTACTACCTTACTTTTCTGAGGTAGGGTTTGGCTGGTGGAAAAGAAGGATTCAAACGGTTTTTACGTATAAAAATGGGCAATGGCGAGTATTATTTCGAACAGAGCTATTGACTCCGAGTTCTATTTTGATACACTCCGCGCAATTCGTGCTCATGGCGGCGATCCTGTTCCATTCCGCCCCAGGAGTAAGAAACATCTGAGTCACCTGCCAAAGGAGACACGAAGTGCAAGGAACAGTAAAGTGGTTCAATAATTCCAAGGGATACGGATTCATTGGGAGAGAAGACGGCCCCGATGTGTTCGTACATTATTCGGCGATCGTCGGCGATGGATACCGGACATTGCAGGAAGGAGATCCGGTGGAATTCGAGATCGTGCAAGGCCCGAAAGGGCCCCAAGCGTCGAACGTGTCCAAACCGGTTTGATCTCGAGTTTGGAGTTGTCCCGCCGGCGGAGGCGCAAGCCTCCGCCGGTTTTTTTGTGGGGTAGAGCGATTGGAGTACGAGGAAGGGGAGGTTGGGAGCTGCGAATTGGTGAGCGTGGAGGTGGGGACGGATAGCAGATATCAGCGATCAGATATCAGGGGACAAGAAAAGGCAGGAATTTCACGGCAGAGGTAACTGAGGGGCCGAGAGGACGCATCAGAGAAGATCCGCGAAGAAGTAGAGAGGAGAGATTGAGACATTGGCGCGTAAGAGCCCAGCCTCGCAAACCTGGGTGGGTAACTTTGGACTTATTGTGATGGAGGAGTCAGAGGCAAAACCCAAGAGCACAGGCTGAAGCCTATGCTACGGGGGCAGGTCGAAGGTAGCAGGGATATAATCGCGGGCATGGATAATAAACAGATCGCGCGGATCCTGCGGGAGACCGCACAGTTGCTGGAAATTGATGGGGCCATTATCGGGCGCTACCGGAGTTACGAGCGGGCAGCGGAGTTGATCGATGGGTTGCCGCAGCCGGTGGAGCAGTTGGTGGCAACGCCGGAGAAATTGTTGGAATTGCCGGGGATCGGGCAGGGGATGGTCGAGCACCTGGCGGAAATCGTGAAGACCGGCGATTATGCGCTACGGAAGAAACTGCTGAAGAAATATCCGGAGACGATCCTGGATTTGCTGAATCTGCAATCACTGGGGCCGAAGAAGGTGGCGCTGCTTTGGAAACATTTTAAGGCCGGGACCGTGGCGGACGTGGAGAAAATTGCGAAAGAAGGGAAGCTCCGGGACCTGGCGGGATTCGGGGAGAAGAGCGAGCAAAATATTTTGAAGGCCGTGGAGGTGTTCAAGAAGGCATCGGGAAGATTCCTGATCAGCACGGGGGAGGCAGCGGCGATCGCCATCGCGGAGCATATTCGCAAGGCGGGGAAGGCGGTGGAAAGGGTGACCCCGGCGGGATCGCTGCGGCGCGGAAAAGAGACGGTAGGTGATCTGGACCTGCTGGTGACGATGGCGGATGGGCATGCGAAGCAGAAGGACGTGGACGCGGTGGCGAAACACATTCTGACGTACCCGGGGATTGATCAAGTGTTGGCGCATGGGGAAAACAAGGTGAGTTTCACGCTGGAGAATGGGCTGCAGGTGGACGTGCGGCTGCTGGAGAAGGAGAACTTCGGCGCGGCGTTGTTGTATTTCACGGGGTCGAAGGAGCACAACGTGTCGTTGCGCGGACGCGCGAATGAAATGGGATACACGTTGAACGAGTATGAGTTGGCGACGTTGGGAGAAGGAGAAGAAAAACCCAAGAGCAGATCGCCTCACTTCGAAGCTCAGGGCAAGCAGGAGGCGGCCCCTGCAAAAGAAGGAAAAGGCCACCCGGGGAGCCGGCAGGATGCCGGCGCTACAAAGGGGGACGGGGGAGGACGCCGCGTGGCGGGGCGGACGGAGGAGGAGATTTACGAGAGGTTGAAGCTGGATTACATTCCGCCAGAATTGCGTGAGAACACCGGAGAGATCGAAGCGGCGGAGAAGTATCAGTTGCCGAAGCTGATCGAACTGCGGGACATGAAGGGCGACCTGCAGATGCACACGACCGCAAGCGACGGAAAGAATTCGATTGAGGAAATGGCGGAAGCGGCGCGGGTGCTGGGGCACGACTACATCGCGATCACGGACCATTCAAAAGCAGTGACAGTGGCAAATGGGTTGAATGAGAAGAGGATGGCGGGGCACATCAAGGCGTTGCGGGGGGCGGACGCGAAGGGATTGGGGATACGGGTGCTGGCGGGGTCGGAAGTGGATATTCTGAAGGATGGAGGGCTGGATTATTCAGACGAAATTCTGGCGCAACTGGATGTGGTGGTGTGCTCGATCCACTCGTACTTCAACCTGGAGCGGGCGGCGATGACGGAAAGGATGCTGGCGGCGATTGAGAACCCGTACACGCAGATCATCGCACATCCGACGGGGAGGTTGCTGCTGAGGCGGGAGGCGCTTGATTACGACATGGAGAAGGTGCTGGAGGCTTGCGCGAAACACGGGGTGGCGATGGAGTGCAATTCGTACCCGGACCGGCTGGATTTGAAGGATGTGTATCTGCGGATGTGCAAAGAGAAAGGCGTGAAGGTGGTGATTTCGACCGATGCACACAATGCGGCGAACCTGTCGTTCATCCGGTATGGTGTGGAGATGGCGAGGCGGGGGTGGCTCGAGAAGCAGGACGTGATCAATACGCTGGGGACGAAGGAGTTTTTGGCGGCGTTGCGGGGGAAGCCGGTCGGGGCTCCGGGCAAGCCCATGGAGAAGAAGAAGGCGGCGAGGAGATAAGAGTGCCACGCAGACACAGAGGGCACGGAGGAAAGAGGAAGAGTGTAAGGGTTTAAAAGGGGAAGAGTGCAAGAGAGAAGAGTTGACGACAGGGGCGGCAGAGGGAATGAAGACGAGTTGGCCAGGGAACATTTTGGGGGTAGGGTGCGTTCTAGGTTATAGGACGAGGGACGGTTGGAAAGAGGGAGATGAATATGAACAGGCGAGTGATGGACGGTGGTTCCCTGCCCCGGAACGTATTTTGGCGGAAGGTGGCGGCTATCGGATTGATGGCAGGGGCGTTAGCACTTGGCAGCGCGGTGGCGGTGCGGGCCGACGAAGTGGCGAAGACGTTTACCGTGACGGGACATGCGAGAGTGAGCGTGGAAACGGACGATGGGGCGGTACGCGTGTCGACGGGCGACATCAAGCAGGTGGAGATCCGCGTGGTGTACAGCGGATACAAGCTGGACCGGGATTTGCGGGTGAGCACAACGCAGAACGGGGATTCCGTGGATATTTCGGCGAAAACCATCGGGACGTGGGGCTTCCACTGGGGGGGCACACACACAAGTTTGCGCGTGGAAGTACACATGCCGAAGGACTCGGATTTGACGGTGCGGACGGGAGATGGTTCTGTA
>CAWFNI010000017.1:0-431918 GCA_963817085.1 Candidatus Acidiferrales bacterium | reverse complement strand
TCGCGTTGCGGCCGCATTCGCGGTGATCTTTTTCGCCCTGGCCAGAGTGATGCCGCCACCGCGGCCCGACGTCACCACCGATCAGATGGCGCACTTCTTTCATGCGCACGCGTTGACCATTCAGATCGGTTTCGGCGTGCTGATCCTGATCGTCGGGGGCGCCGGGGCGGCCAACGGGATCATCGGCTACCACATGAAACGCATGACCGCGGGATCAGTGATGGCCTACGCCTACATGGGAGCGATGTCGGTGGGCGTGCTTCCGGGATGCCTGCTGGTCGCATTCTGCTTCTTGACCGCGGTGTATCGCCCCAATAGCGATCCACAGCTTTTGGCACTGTTGTACGACTTGGGGCTACTGTCCTACGTCGGATCGCTGGGATGCTTCTCGACCATGTACTTCGCCTTCGCCGTGGCGATCCTCTACGACAAGAACCAGATTTTTCCCAAATGGCTCGCATACGTATCGATTTGGCAGATCGTCACCGAAATCATGGCCGTGCCCGTGTTTGTCTCCAAAGCGGGACCGTTCGCCTGGAACGGGTCGATCTCCTTCTGGATGGGTGTGGTGATCTTCGGCTTCTGGCTGTGCTGCGTGATTGTCTTCCTGATGAAGGCCACCGAACGCCAACCCGTCGATGAACCACCCCTGGACTGATAGCGCCATGCGAACGCGACGTCGACTCATCTCACGGATCAGATTTAGGACCACGTCATGGCGAACGCTGAGCAAACCGCGGCCGATCTCAATGCCGCCGAAGGTTCTTCGGCGACCGACGCCGGGCGCCGGCACACGCAGGGCCACACGCCCGGCGACGGCCATATTTGGGTCATGGTGCTCGGCGACCTGATCATCTTCGGGGCGTACTTCATCATCTTCATGATCTACCGCGCCATGAAGCCGCAGGAGTTCCTGGCGTCCCAGCAGCATCTCAACATCAACATCGGTGCGCTGAACACGCTCGTGCTGCTGGCCAGCTCCTGGTTCATCGCCCGCAGCGTGCACGCCGCCCGCGCCGAGCGACCATGCCCGCGCGCTGCGGCTGACCTACCTCGGCGGGCTGTGCGGGGTGGTGTTCATCCTGATCAAGGCCTACGAATGGTCAACGGAAGTCGCGCAGGGCCATACCATTTCGAGCAACGACTTCTTCATGTTCTACTACATGCTCACCGGTGTGCACCTGTTCCACGTGCTGCTGGGCCTGCTGATCCTGGGCGTCGTGGCGCGCGAACTGCGCAACCCGCGGCGTCGCCGAATGTTCATGGTTGAATCCGGGGCCACCTACTGGCACATGGTCGACCTGCTCTGGATCGTCATCTTCGCGCTGCTCTACGTGATGAGGTGAGCCAATGACCACCACCGCCGCACGGACGACCACCTACGCGTGGATCATCCTGTCCGCGATCACCATTGGCTCTCGTGGTGGCTGGCACCCGGTCACACCCGAGGCGCCGCGGCCGTCGCCAGCGTGCCTATCACCGTGGCGGTAGTCCTTTTGGGATTCATCAAGGGACGCATGATCATTCAATACTTCATGGAAGTGCGCACCGCACCGCGGTGGCTCAAGCTGTTCACCGACGCGTGGCTCACCGTTCTGTGGGCCGGAATTCTGGCGATCTACCTGTATTAACGTGCCAGCTCGCATTGAACCCATACCCGTGATCGCGGGTGCCTGCCGTGCTCGCAAATTCCGGACACTCAACCCAGAGTTCGAATCGACCCACGGATGAACCAGCCCTCTGGCCTGAACCTGTTGCCGCGCTCCCACACAGTTACGGCACTTCCCGAATCCTCAGCCGAGGAGCCTATTGATGACCCTCACCCAGGACGTACGGTTCCTCGGCACGATGGCCCAGCCGCTCGGTCACGCCGCCCGCGTCAACACAGTCAGAGCCCTTCGAGGCCGTTGGCGTCAGTACCGGTTCTGGACCGGAGCTGAGATCACTGACTACGACCCGATCGACCCTGCAAATTTAGCGCAGCCGCATGAGGCATACCGGGCGCTGCATGCCGGGGGGCGGGTTCACTACAACCCGAAGCTGGGGCTCTGGATCTTGAGCCGGCTGCCAGACGTCCGGGCGGCGGCCCGTGCCGCCGAAACGTTGTCCAGCGCCGACGGAGTCACACGACTAAGGATGGCGGGACCGCTCCTGGTGACGATGGACGGCAAACGCCACAATGAGATGCGCCGTCACGTGCTGCCCGCGTTCACCAAGGCGGCGCTGGAAAGCTGGCAGGCGATGATCGATGAACTCGCTGCCAAGCTGGTCGGTGAAGTCCTGGACAACCCTGGCTGCGACATGGTGCAGCGGTTGGCGATACCGATGCCCATGCTGCTCATCGCACACATGCTGGGCATTCCCGACGGCGACGTCGACGACTTCCGGCGCTGGTCGGCGGCCGCCGTGCAGGCGGCCGATGTGGACATGAGCCGACGCGGCATCACGAGCCTCAAGTCATCGATCGGTGGAATTCGCGACATCCACCGGTATTTCCGCCAGCAGTTCGCCGTTGGCGGTCTGAAGGGGTCAGACACCGTCCTTGGGAAGCTGCTGAGCGAAAACGCCAGCGGGTCAATCGACGACGACGAGCTGTTCTTCTTCGCCATGCTGCTGCTGATCGCGGGCAACGAAACCACGACGAACCTGCTGGGCGGGATGTTCGACGTCTTCGCTCAGCATCCGGAGAAGTTCGACATGGTCCGCGCCGACCACTCCCTGATTCCGAAGGTGGTGGAGGAACAGTTGCGCTTCTCATCACCAGTGCAGGGGCTCTACCGCACGGCGCGGACCGATTATCAGGTTGGTCCCGTGACCATTCCGGCCGGCGCCCGGGTGCTCCTGTCCATCGGTGCGGCCAATCGTGACCCGCAGGTGTTCGACGAACCCGACGAATTCCGCGTGGATCGAAACCCGACCGAACACATCGCCTTCGGATTCGGCGCGCACCTATGCCTGGGCGCACAGCTCACGCGGATGGAGGCGCGGGCGATACTTCGCGAGCTCGTGACCCGAGCGCGGCGCATAGAGGTCCTCGGTGAAACGCAGTGGTCTGCCAACAGCACGCTGCGGGGGCCGGTGCGGATGAACGTGAGACTTACCCCCTCCGTCGTCGCGGGATGATGTCTGTATCGGACCGCGGGATCCCGACGGCGATCAATCGAGAAACCTCGGCTCGTCTCATATTGATGTCCAATTGGACATCGAGTGGACATCTCAAGTGAGAATTGGACACGGAGTTTGCGAAATAATGAATATAATGGCGGCGGCGAGAGCGAGTGACGGCTCGGCTGCGGTTATTGTCGACGTGCAAGAAAGATTGACAAGACACGCCTGCCTAGATTGACAAGACCTCGGCGTGTCGCCAGGGCTGGTCAAAGTAGGTGGTCCATGTGCATCCCGACCGCTGCCTGACGCCCGCGCACTCAGCCCGACTTCGTGACGAGGCCCCCCTGTAGGCCCGGCTTGGCCGTAGTGTGGGCGGTTTTGCGCCCAGCCCTGGCTCCCCTAATCACCGCAATCAATTGGATTCGCCGGTGCGACAACGCGGCGACGCGAAGCAGTAAGACAACCACGTCACAGCCCTACGTCACCGGCGTAGATACCGAAACAAAGCCCCGCAGCACCTAAGCCGCGCAGGTAACCATCGTGGTGATGTCAAAGCCTGCAAAGCTGTTGTCACACAGGCGACTACCGGTGCCGCCGCGCCGATCGTGCGCCCACGGGGCTTGGTCGCGCCGCGATGAGCGTCCGATCACCCGTGACGTATCGCTGCGAGGCTGTAATCGATTGCCGGCGAGAGCGGCGAGAGCGTGCGGCGAGAGCGTGCGGCGAGAGCGGCGAGAGCGGATCTGGTGAGTAACTTTCTTTACTGCTATCAAGCCGCCGAACTGGCCGGTATCGAGTAGAAAGGAAGTCCCACAGTGAGTTTGAAAGATCCGTGGTCACCGCCGATGCCAGGATGGCCGGGTGAGCCCGTTCAAATCAGTGGCTTTTTGGCGTAAGTCTGGTGGAATCCGTGGAAGTCGATGACGACCGCGTGCAGGTCGGAGAACTTCAGATCCGGATTGAGGTTCCTCGGGACCGCGAGCCGCCCACCTGCCGAACGGGCCGATCCGGGGCGTATTTGCCTGCCGCGGGCAAATCGCTGATCCCGTCCCTATCGGGAAGCCAAGGTCGCCGTCCTGCGCTCCCGTGACGCCCCGGCCGGACAGCCTGCCCGGCGAAAAGGCGTGCGTCGCTTCATCGTAGCTCAGGCCTTCGGCGTTATAGTTGAACGGGACCGGCACCTCCTCATGGAGGACGGACTGCGGTTCGCGCTTGTCTTGATTTCCTCCTCCGGGGGCTCGAGCCGTCGGGGATAAGGCTTGTCGTCGGGCCTCCGGAACTGCTCTTCGCCAAGATGAGTCAGCGTGACTTTATGATCCAACGTGTTCTTCTTGCCAACCAACCATGCCCGAACCTTGGTCGCCGCACGTCGGCCATGCCAGCGAAGGGGTTCGGCAGGTTCGCAGCGAAGTCGGGGCGTTTGGAGCCGCACCACGCCGCTTTGGTTGGGGCGAAGGTCGGTTTGGGCGCGACCGAACTCCTGGTCGCCGGCTCCAGCTCGAAGTCGGCCTCTTCGAAGTCGCCGAGTTGCGAAAAGAAGTCGCGATGGGTCTTCTTGGTCAACACGACGACGCGCCCGATCGACCACTCGTCTTCTTCGCGGGCTGGGAATGGCTGGGGGTGCGATAACTCTTCCCTAGCGCCTCGAGAACGTCATTCCTGAGTTCGCTCTTCGCAATATTGAGCTGGTCGTAGTTGATCGCCTCGGGATTGCACCGATCTTGTCGTAAAAGCCGCTGTAGTTCTCGAGAGCCCAAAACGCGTAGGCGCGATAGGCATCATAGAAATCCGACAAGCACACCGCCTTGGCCCGCTCGTACAGTCCCGAGACGAAGGTCGCCATCGAAGGCAGCCCTGGCCGTGTCTTGCTTGCGATCCGCCCTTGCACTGCCGTCCTTTGCAGTTTGAGCTTGTCGACTTCGGCGGACAAGTCGAGAAGGGCCACAACCAACAGGTTGTAGTAGTCGATCTGCTGATTGCGCTGCGTGATCGTTTCGATATAGCTGTCCAGCAGTCCGCGCACTTTTCGCGCGTCGTCGAGGCTGCCATAAAACTGCGTGCACAGGTCGCGGAACTTATCCAGCTCCACCAGCAGCCGATCCGATCCTTGCGTGGAGAACATCCCGTTCTCTCGCTTTGTGAATTCCGACTTGAGATCGGCGTCCTCCTCGACGACGTCGATCTGTTCCAGCATCCAGTCTTTGTTGATGTGTTCGCCGGATTTGGTGAGGACGTTCTCGTGCGCCTCCTTGATCATCAACCCCAGTTGACTCGCCGCCATCATCCCCGCCTGGGCCAGTTGGGCCACCGGGGCCACCCCCGCCTCGGCCACCTCGGCCACCCCCGCCGCGGCCTCCTGGGCCACCCCCGCGCCGCCGGCCATCGCCGGCCTTGTTCCCTTGTCGAGCGCGTTGGCCGGTTCGTGCACGTTGATGAACGCGAGCTGGAACAGGCAGTTAAAGAAGGTTTCCGGGCTCAGCCCGAAGGCCCCCTTGACTTGGCCTTGCAACTCATTCAGCTCGGCCTTCAAGTTTTCCCTGGCGGACTTCTGCTCGCCGTCGAGTCCTTTGATCGCCTCTTCGGTGTCGTTCCTGTCTTTCAGGATCTTGCTTTTTCTGGCGCTGAGAAGAGCCAGGGCCTTGTCGGTCTGGTCCACGGCCGCTTGCAGGTCGCTGGTTGCGTCCTTCTGGTCGCGCAGCGCGTCGAAATAGAGCCGTGTTTTTTCTTCGATGTCCTTGAGTGGGCCAAGAGAACTGTCCAGCGCCGTCAGGTACGTGTCCAGGGAAACGATCGGGGCGAAGCGCGGCGTCTTGCCGTAGTAGTCCAGACCTCTGTTGTAATTGGTCAGCGTGGTCCATGCAGACTGTTCAATGCTGCTGGCCAGGGGCTTTTCGGGATGGTCGTCCGGAATCTGGTCAAGGATGCCGGTGACCCACCTCAGCCGCCCGCCAAGCCGGTGCCAGCCCAGGCAATCGGCGTCAGGAAGAAGGAATGCAATATCTTCAAGTATGCCTTGTTTGTCGTCCTGTGATATCCCGGTCACGTCGTCGCGGCGAAAAGCATCCGAGTATTCCACCCCCGTCGCAATCAGGTTGGCGGCGCCGAGGATAAGTTGGTCGTACGGTAGGCCAGATAATTTCTGTACTTCAATTGGAAGAATTGCTCCCAGTTGTGGACCCGTCATCCGCCGCAGCGCCGCGCTGTCGAAAGCGCCCACGCGAAGGAGGAATGCGATCGCTGCGACTCTGTGCACCAAGAGGCTCTCGGGGAATCCCTCGAGAAACCTTATGGTTTCGTCGCGACCCCAACCGCGAAAGTCTGGGTCATCGCTAAGGTCTTGATTGTCGAGATTGTCGATTAGCGCCTCGATCAAGCGGCGGCGCCAGCCGCCCACCGGCTCCGGATCGGCTTCCTTCACCCACCCGCCGGCGAGCAATACGCCGCGGGGAGAAAATTCGATCGCGGGCGCGAAGTTCAATTTGAGCGCCGTGAGCCTCTGCTTGAGAGCGTCCAACCGTTCTTCGCCGCAGAGCGCGTCCTCCGGCATGTCGACGGCCAAGGTCCCGTTGGTATCGAAGACGCGAACATACAGGCTGCCAGCCCTCGGCGGCCAGGTGTAGCTGACGGCCGCGGCGACGACGAGATTGCGGCCCCGGGCCACGATGTCGTTGGTCGTGACGACGGACTGCAATTGAAGCTCGTAGCCCACGGGTTCGGTCACCAGATACTCGGCGCGGGTGCGCTCGAAAAGCATCTGCAGCTGGCTGACGCTCGCGAGCCGGGCCAAGACATCCTTCGGCACCTTGCTCCTCGGGTTGACGCTCGCGCTGCCGGATTGCGCCGGTTGCGCGTCTTTCCCGGTGTCGCCTGGGGACCCGGCGTGCCCATCGTTTCCCCTGGGAGACCCTGGGAGCTCGTGTGGGGGGCCCATCGAAACCGGCATCAAACCGGAAGCTCCTCCCATCCCTCCAAAGCCCTTCTCGCCGCGTTTGCCGCCGGCGCCGGGGCTGCCGGGCTTGCCGCCGTCACTGGCTGTCGTGACGGAGGGAGAAGTCGACAACGAGTGAACGATGATTTTGCCCCCGTCCCCTCCCTGTCCACCCTGTCCGCCGACTCCGCCGTTTCCGCCCGTCCCCCCATCCCCGCCGGCGGTCGACCTCCTGTAAGTGTGGAACAAGGGGACCTCCACCTTGACGTCGAAGCCCTTTCCGCCGTCCCCGCCGTCGGCGCCGTCCTGGCCGGGCTGCCCGTCCCCTCCGCGTCCCCCCACGGCGGACAGGCCCAGGGGCGAGGCGAAATCGGTCTCGCCGCAGAGAAGGAAGATCACGCCGGCGGCTGTCCCTTTCTCCCCCGGGTTTCCGGGCTCGCCGTTCATCTCGCCGGGATGGTCCGGCCCCGACCAGCCGGCCTTGCCCGGCTCCGCCTTCTCATGCTCAAGGGGGAAGGGTTCGACCCGGTCGTTGTAGCCGTCGTCGCCTTTCGTTCCCTTCCGCAGCTTGACCTTCGGCCTGCCGGGCGGCGACTCCCCCTTGGGAAGGGCTGTCGGGTTGGCCAATTTTTCCGGCAACTCCGGGCCGTCGACGCTGATCGCCGGCGGAACGTCGCCATCGGCTTTGGCCCGCAACAGCCGGGAGAAAATCTGCACGGCGCGCCCCGGGCAGCTCAGTTTGCCCAGAATCGTCACATCGTCGCCGAACACCTTGAGGTCGGCCGTTTCCGGAACGATCTGGTGATTGGGCTCATTCGCCTTGTTGGCGTCCTGGGTCAAAATGAGCGGCAAGGCGGTCTCGAGGACCAGCTCCGTGACCAAACCGTCCTGGAGCGTCCGCTGGCAATTGAAGGCGGCGTCGATCGGTCGTTCCTGCATGGTGGCGTTTCCTCCCGCCGGAATTGTTCGACTTAGCCCATCTTCCTAACTTTGCTTAAGCGTATCCACGCATTGCTTAATATCTTGATTAAGCATTTGCGCGAAGCCATCGAAGGTCTGGTGATAACTGACTCTTATGTCCTCGAGCTTCTTCGCCTTATCCGTTTTTCCGTCCACCTTCGCCACCCCGGTGTGTGCCCCCAAGACGTCATCGACAATATCGTTGAATCGTCGTAGACCGAATGCGACTTGAGCGATGGTTTTGCGCAACAATTCGCGATCGCCTTTCACTGACGTCAGTTGTGCGAAGTTATCGCCCCAGGAACCGAACGCATCAGTCACTCCTAGTGAAGCCTTCTTAAATTTGGCCAGCAACTCTTTGCCTGCCGTATCGGATACCCCAACAAAACCGTCAAACAGCTTACGTAACTCCTTTCCCCACGCAGTGGCATAATCGCCCTGATACGTGGTGACAAGGTCGGTCGCCTTCGTCGCCGCCTGGTCGTCCGGACCCCGGGGCACATCGCGGATGAGCTCGTACAGTCCGGAGTAGGAGGCCGTGCCGGTGCGGGCGACGTACTGAGCGGCGACCTTCTCGCCGATAGCGCGCATGGTGGCGAGAAGCTCATATTTGACGAACGGAACGGCCTCCTTGCCGCCGGACGTCATGAGCTTCTGATGCGCCGCAGAGCAGAGATCAAGCTTGTTGCCGCAATCGCGCGCAAGTTGTCTTAACGTGATATCAGAGGGCAGCGGAGACTCGGCCAGCTTCGTGTTCCAATTCTCGAGCGCGGTCTTGAGGCCTTCGAGCTGGCCACGAAGCTCCGAGTTTTGCCAGTCGGACAGGTTGCCTGTCGCCGCGCTGACTTCCCCGCCGGCCAAAGTCATGGCGGTCGCGAGGTCGGCGGCAAGCGCGGTCGCGTTGCGCTGCGCGCCCGCCTTCGCCTCCTCCAGCATGCGGCCGAACTCAACCATGGAACCAGCGTCGAATTTGTAGACGCCACTCGGGTTCTGGAGATCAGCGTTCTGGAATTTTTTAGTGAGGCGATCATACTCGGCCTGGGAATAAGTCTTGTCCGGTTCAGGCTGGTTGGCGAACGAATTGCCCGGCTGCAAATTCAGTTTTTTAGAATCCACCAAACCGGCGCTGTCCGCAACAGCGTTCTCGGTCTCCGACCGCACACGACTCATTTCGAAACCGCGCGTCATTCCGTCACGCCAATCCGGATTGGTATTCTGAAAAGCCTGATAACCGGCGTCAGTCTTGTTTTGGCTGCTTTCCAACCAACGCTCTTTCGCCTCTGCCGTGTAGATCCTGTCCCTGTTATTGGCCGTGAGCGAGTCGTGGACGGTCCGCATTTCTACGAGTGGGCTTGTCATAATCGCACCTCCGGAAGTGAAAACGCCGAGGCGCCTGGAGGCAATCGCCGTCCAGGCCGCTCTCCCTCTGGATCAGATCCCGCTTCTTTGACGGGTTGCAACATCCGCACCGCCCGGTTTCGGCGAATTCGGGGACGGTGAATGATTATGTCATCTTTGGGTCTGCTGTCACAACGGTGCGATCGGATAAGGTTGGCCGCGCTGGCTCTGTGAGGGCCCCTGGCCATCCTGTCGCACAGGGCTGGTGTGGGTTGGTTGGGTGTGCAGGCGGAGGTTCAACACCGTCCGCGCGCACCCGTGTGGCTGGCTAAACCGGCAATCGGCTGGACGCGGCTTGCCAATAGCGCGCCACCCGGCCAAATCAACCGCCTGCGCGCTACAGAAATCGGAATACGTGACGCCGGTTCGAATCACGCATCAAACCGCCAGCCGGGACGCCGAATCCATGGGGCCAAAATGGGGCCAAACCTGCGGCCCAGCTACTCCAACGCGGCCAATTGATCGTCTTTGGCCTGGTTTGGCCAGCTGAAACACATTAGTGTAAGCGCTAACTCCGCCTGAAAAGCGGGAGGCTGGCGGTTCGACCCCGCCCTGGGCCACCCCGAGAATCACCAGTTCAGAACATGATGGCCCGGCCGCCTGCCACGTCAGCCAAGAAGTCCGCCGCGATGTCGAACGCTCGGTTTGACCAGATCTGTCTCACCAGAGCCGCACGAACAGACCTTGGTGGACACGGAGTCAGGAATTGGTCATAATTATGACTATGTCCGAAGTCAGCTCACTGGCCGAGGTGAAGGCGCATTTGTCCGAGTTGGTGGCCCGTGTCGGCGAGCAGCACGACCGGATCACGGTAACGGTGCACGGACGCCCCGCCGCGGTCCTTCTTGCCGTCGACGATCTGGAATCACTTGAGGAAACAATTGCAGTGCTGTCCGACCCGACGGCGCTCCGTGCCCTTGGTGAGGCCGAGGCTGAGATCGCCCGGGGCGAAGGGGAGAACCTGGACAGCCTGACCGCAGCTATGCAAGCACGCCGAGCTAGGACGTGACCGACCGGCGATATGAGCTGATCATTGCGCCGACTGCGAAAAAGCAACTGGCCGAGCAACTTCCCGAATCGGTCGCATTTGCTGCCTATGAGTTCATCATCGGTCCACTGCTCGATAATCCGCGCCGGGTGGGCAAGCGGCTCCGGCCACCGCTGAATGATCGCTATAGCGCACGCCGCGGCACCTATCGCGTTCTCTACAGAATTGACGACGAGCGGCAGAAGGTCACCGTCGTGGGCGTATTCAGCCGTACCGATGCCTACCGTCGCCGATGACAGCAGCATTCGCTCTATGATCCGCATGCGAGCCAGCGGTCCGCACCCCTTCGCCAGTCCGCACACAGTCCGCAGGAGTCTCGCGGACCCCCGTCAATCCTCGGCACTTTTCGGCGGCGTATTCCGTTGTGCCCGAGCGGATTACCGTCGTTTGACGTCACAAATCACAAAACGTCGTCACATCCCATTTCCGCAGGTAGGACACTCTCATAATCCGTTGGTCGCGGGTCCGAGCCCCGCCCGTCTCACTTCAGCTCTCACTTCAGCTCAGGAGACCATCGTCAGCACTGCGGTCGGGCTAATTCTTGACGGGGCTGCCGGCAGAGTCTCTGTCGTGGTGGCCGTAGTTGAGTTGGGCCGCTACAGGATTGCGCCCGTCGATAAGAAGCAGGTCGGGGATGACGCGGGTCGCTGTTATCTCTCTGAGGTAAAACTTGCCAAGGGGCGGGGAACATGACAGGTGCGTTGTCCCCGCCGGGTCTTTGGGACCACTTTGGGACCACACATCATGCGCGATGGTGAACGACCTGCGCGTCTGCACACGTCATGCGCGGACCCAGTAGACCCGCAGACTATCCGCGACCTGCGGAAATGCGTTACCGCTATTTACTGGGGGTCAAGTGGTGCGGGTTGTGGACGGAGGGTCGACTGCGAACTTGTCACCAAAAGCCGGCGACGAAGCGCCGGCAAAAGTAGCAGCAATGCAGCAGCATCATCGTCAATTAGTAGGTTGCGGAGGAAGTTGCTGGTCACAGCGTAAAAAGCTAGTTACCAACTCAATCCGGCAGCATACGGCATCTTCACAGAAACGGCCTTTGGGCTTGTTAAACAGCAACGACATTTTGTTCATCTTCGCTGCACGTCGACAGCAGATCGGCCCGACCCTACGGCTCGGGCCGAAAACCCTTCTGCCTTCTGGGCTTTCGATTCTACCGGCCGGACCGCTCCACCCCAAGGCGCCGGCCTCCGCGCTGCTACGCGCCAATGGGCTCGCGCACTTTCCCGCATCTTGACACCAGGGATCACTGGGTGAAGACTGACAAACAACGTTAATCGTCAGTCGATTCGCCGGCCGCCGGCCGCCAAGCAGTGTCATGATTCAACCCGGCAGAGAGCGTCAGCCGGCACAGCCGACACAGTTGCGCGGTCCCACGATATACCGGCAGACAGCCCACATCATCTGCACCGCGCTAACAGGTGCCGACGACATCAAAACACAGGCAGCCGTGGCAGACATTGCCCGCCAGCTTGCGGACATGTTCAAGGCTGACAACACAGAATTCCGCTATGACCGGTTTTTCCCGGCGTGCAGGTTAGACTCGTGGGGTGAGCTGACGCCTAACCCCGTACACCGCAACAGGATCGGGTGTCGTGGTCTCGGGTAGCGTTTGTCCTGGTATCGGCGGCCTAAAGTTCATCAAGGGCGAATGGAGACGGTGATGAACGCCGGCGGGACGGGCATAGTGATCGGCCTCGGTGTCTTCGCGCTGCTGGTGGGTGCGATGGGCCGCCAGTCGGCGACTCCAGACCCGTTGAGCGATGGGTGACCCGGTCAACGCCGTATCCCAATAGACCTGCGGCCCGACGCAATTCGTCACAGTGACATATTACGGTCGGTACGGGGGAGAGGGAGGAAGGGCGGTCGAGTGCCGCCCAAATCGCCGGCACCAGAAGCACCGCACCGCGAGCTCTAGCGCGGTCCTTTAACCCTGGCTCTTTTTGGGTGCCGATGAGGTTGTCGTCGACATCGGGCACTAGCGGAAAAGCGTCACCCGTCGCGCGAAGCCCGGATTCAGCGTGGCCAGTGAGATTCGAACCCGGTCGAGGATGCCTTCTGATTATCGGTGCATGAAATGCGTTGGAGTACTGGGCCGTTCCGCTCCTACCTGGTAATCCGCCGTATTCGATTCCGCCGTATTCGTCGGTGCAGCGACGATAGGGGAGCGGAGCCCTGGCGGACTGAGGCGGGGTGACGGCGAACTCAGGTGGCGGGCGTATCGCCGCGCGATGTGATTTGCTGGCCACCGCGAACGACTCCGGCGTCGGCACACCACTGGCCTGGCATTAACTCGACCATCTCCGGGGTTGATGGGTGTGATGCACTAGTCACGCACGTGTGTTGGGGTGAGTAATCCGTGGGGAACAGTGTTATCCGTAACGGTGTCACCGACGTTGGTGTGTAGGGGTGCCGGTGTTTCGGAGGCGGTGAAGTTCGCCGTGCGCCGCGGCAAGGGCTTGTTCGAGGGTCTTGTTTTCGGTTGTAAGTTCGGCGATTTCGGTTTGGTAGCGATGCTTTTGGATGCGGAGTTGTTCGCGTAGTGCGGTGACGATGCTGGATTCGGTGGCGGGCTGGGGTGTCGCGGGCGCCGGGTTGAGGGTGGGTTTGGCGGTTTCGGCGTGGATCTGATCGAGCAGGCCGCGGTGGTTGTAGATGCTTTTGCGGGCGACTCCGGCGTAGTTGGCGACGGCTTGGGCGTTGATGATGAGCCCTTTTCGACGCATGGCGAGCCGAACTCCTCCGGGAGCCAAGCACTGAACCTTCTTGGAACGATGCTCGCCAGCGCTCCATTCGTTTAGCCGCCTCCGGCAGCAGGCAGATCCGCGAACGGTCAAGGTCCCCCTGCGGGCGTCTTGACGCGCTAATTCCGGGGAGTGCAGACGAGCGTGAAAATCTGTGCAGGCGACCTTGAAAACCGACAGCCTGCGAACGTGCCGGTCGAGTTCCGCCGCCGAAACCTGCTGCTTGGGCGCTCCACGCTGGAGTGACCTATTTGGTGTCGGTGACGACGACGATCTGACGGATGAAGGTGTTTTCCACGGCGGAGTGGAGGAGAAAGTCGGCGACGTTTGCGCGAGAGGCTGAGGGGAGGATCGGCAATGTCGTGACGTCCTCGAGCGCGACCGCGGTGTAGCGGCTGCCGTCCCGGTCGTTTAAGGCGCCGGGGTATTCGAGGGTCCATTTCAGGTCGCTAGCCTTCAAGAGCACTTCGGACGCGGCTTTGTCCTCGTATTTTTTGCGCAGCGCAGTGCGAAATATCAGGCCGGCGAGGAACGATGCCTTGGCGAGGGAGTCGCCGACTCCGAATGCGGACACGATCACGAACCGGTCAACACCTGATGTTTTCGCGGACGCGATGACGGCGCGGACTGTGTCCGCCATCAGCGTCGGGGTTTCGCGGACGTTTTTGACTCCGAGCGTGCTGATGACCGCGTCGTGCCCTCGGGCTGCCGTGCCGATCATAGCGGCGTCGGTGACGTCGCCGCTGACGATTTGAGCGCGCGGGTCAACTTTGGCGTCGGCCCTCCGAACGAGGGCGGTGACCTGGTGGCCCTGGTCGAGTGCCTTTTTGACGAAGGGGACGCCGGTACGGCCGGTTGCTCCAAGGACAAGAAACTTCATAATATTTCGCTTTCTATTGAGGGATGAATGGGCGTGCTGGTGAGCGGCGCCCGCATCGCGGTAACCACCCGTCCATCGCCGGTAAATCGTAAGATTCATTGACGAAACTAGTCAATAAAGCTGACTATGTCAAGACCGAGGCGATGCCCGCTGGCGCCCGCCGGCGCGAGGGCACGGGGCGAACTTGGATCGAGGACGGACGCCTCGGCGCGGCTAGGGTTTGTGCGCGTAGGGGTCGGTGATCTCGCGGAGTTGATCCAGGATCTGGTGCAACAACGTGAAGTTGCGGGTACCCAGGAAGGCCATCCACTCCGACAGGATCTCGTTGGACGTCGCCATGGCCACCTCGGCCGCCCGCCGGCCACGTTCCTCGATCACGATCAACCGGGCGCGCCCGTCGGTCGGGTCGGGGACCCGGCGGACATAGCCCAAGCGTTCCAGTTGATCGACCAGCACCCCGGCGCTCTGTTTACTCATTTGCGCCTGATCAGCGAGGTCCGTGAGACGCGAACCGTCCGGGGCAAGGCGTTGAAACACCCGAACCTGGGCTAGGGTCCAGTCATCGAACCCGGCATCCTGGATGGCCCGAAAGATTCGGTCCTCCATGTAGCGATACGGGATGAACAACGCCACCCCTAGATCAACCGGCTGCTCGTCGTCCATACCGTTCTCGGCTCCATCGCCCACCTGCTCTCATGAGGTACACACCTTACGTCAGCACTGCCGAGTCAGATCGCTGCCGACACGACCCCCGTGCGCCGCGCTTCAGCGACTTCGCACCTGTTGCCGCCGGTCCTACTCTATGACTAAAATAGTCATTATCTCTGACTATTATGGGCGGAGGTTGCGATGCGGAAACCGAATCATCCGGCCGATGCGCCTGCCGAGCATCCCTACGAAGCGACACTACATGTCTTCATTCAAGACTCAGTCTTGGCGGAGCGATGGCGGTAATCGTCGACGCCACAGTGGTGCGGCCGCGCGCCTTTCTTGTGCCTGCATGAATGATCCTGTTCGGGAACCTCAACTGGTGGGCACCAAAACCGCTGCGCGCTTTGATTTCTCGTTTTCCAGATCCCATGAAACCCCTCGGCGAAGGACTCGCCAACAACGACATCGCTACAAGGCTTTTCGTTTCACCGCGTACCGTGTCAACTCACCTCACCCACGTCTACAACAAACTCGGCCTCACCTCGCGCGTACAGCTCGCCCAAGAAGCACCCCGCCACACCGGAGCACCGCGGGAGCGCCGCGAAATTGCTGCCACACGGTCCGGCGCCGCCCAAGAAGACAGCGCCAGCCATCTGACCCAGTAAGTTCATGCGTGTCGTCCCGCAGTCGGCGCCGGCCACATCTGCAGGCCAATTCGTCTATTCAAATCGCTTAACTCGGGATAAGGGTAGGACTCATGTCCTACTAAGAGTAGGATCGCTGGTGTGGCGAAAGATAAGGTTTCAGTGACGATAGATCAGGCCGTACTTGCGGCGGCCGATGCTGACGCCCACGCGGCCGGGTTGAATCGTTCAGAGATGATCGAGCGAGCCTTGCGCAACGAGCACCTGCGAATCTCGCTGGAGAACTACACCGCGCGCACCGTGCCAGCGCTCGATATCGACGCTTACGCGGAGAAGATTTATCAGGCGAATCGGGCCGCTGGCCTGTGATCGCCCCGGGTGACATCACGCCGCGCCGCGACAGCGACCATGAACTGTACGTAGTCGTACTTTCGAACACGATTCACCTCGCAGCCGCGACTGGGCGGGTGATCACCTGCCCCTTCATTCCTGGTGAAATCCCCAGCGACACAATGGCTATGGTTGTCACTGTGCAGGACCCCGAAGGCGCTGTGTTGCCGGAGCTGGTTCAGTGGCTTCCAGTCGCGGCTCTTGACGAGCCTATCGGGAATATCGGCGACGCAGCCCTTAGCGATACGACCAGGATCATCACAGCACTCGTTTCCTGACCGCCTGCGACGAGCAGGCCAGAAGTCATTCATCCGACGGCCACACGGCCACATGCCCCAGTTTCGATGAGAATGTTCCCCCAGATTCAGTGAGAACGGACACCAACCCCTCGTCTCACGATCGCAGGCTGCTGACTGACAGCATGGGTGGACGGGGGAGACCACGAGGAACGTCACGTGACATAATTGGCAGGGAGAGAGTGCGTTTCGATCTTCATGTGATAGGCGTCGGAGGCCATCGCGAGGCGAAATGTCGCCGCCATCGAACCGGACCGGATTCAGACGAGATGCTGCGATGACGGCGCGCGGGCCCGGGTTTCGCGACAATCAAACAGGTCGATGGTGCGGGAAAAGTGGTCGGCCCGGCGAGCTATCCTTATCGGCACTCTAAGATGGGTGTATCACGTTGTGTTACAGCGTAATAACGGTGATCGACTACCGGTAAAGTCCCATATTCGTTTCCGGCGTATTCGGTTGTGCTGGGCGAGGCGGCGGGTAGGGGAGTGCATCTGGGCGGTACTGAGCCGTGGCTATGGTATGGCCGCTGCGGCGGGTCCAGCGCTGACCACCGTGGGGAGCCGTGCTGTTTGCCAGCCGCCGGGCCAGCGCACGCCCCAGATCAAGTGCCGGCGGGTGGCCCTGGCCGGCCTTGACTGCTCATTTCAGCTATGGCAAATGCCCTGAACGCTGTTCTAATTCGGACAGCGTTCGAAAGGGTGTCGTGGCCAGAACCTCGCGGCGGGTGGCCCCCGGGTTGGGCTACGGTGAGTTGGACCGTGCTCATCTGACCAAGCACCTTCTGGCCTTGGCGGAAAGAGTTGGTGTGGACAAGGTCACGATGAGAGGCCTGGCCGCAGAGGCGGGAACGTCGGCGTCTTCGGTCTATTACCACGTGAGCGGTAAGGCCGAGATGCTGGATCTGTTGATCGAGGCAGCAGTCGGCAGCATTGAGGTTCCGGCCGAGGGTGACTGGCAACAGCGTCTTGTCGCGCTCTACACCAACGCATGGCGTGTGCTGGTAGCAGTTCCTGGAATCGCGGCGCTGCTGCAGCGACGTCCACACACAGCGGCCGCGACCGACATGGATCGCGCAACGCGCAAGATCCTGCACGAATCAGGTTTGCCTGAGGAGGATTTCGGTGCCGCGCACGCAGTGCTCTACATCCACCTGCTGGGATCGGTGGAATTGGAGCACCATCGCGCCAAGACAGGTGCGGTCGACGTTGCGGGCGCTGAATCCATGTTCCTGTATGGCCTGCACGTCATCTGCACGGTCTTAGCCCGGGTGTGAATTGTGATCCAACTCCCGGGAAGAGCCGATGACTGACGCGATGCTTGATCTCGCCGACCTCTCGCTGTGGGAGGAGGGCTTTCCCGATCACGTATTCGCTGAATTGCGCAGCACGGCTCCGGTCTATCACCAGCAGCTCACCGTGGCCGTCGATGATCGGGTCGGCCGGGGAGTTCTGGGTCTGCACCAAACATGCAGAGGTATCGCGGGTGCATCGCGACTATGAAACGTTCACCGCCACTGGTGGTCCGTTGATCCAGGAGGTGGACCTGTTCGCGGCCTACCCGTCGATCGTCAACCTCGACCCGCCTGACCACACCAGGCGGCGCCGGATCATCGCGAAGGCCTTTACCCCGCGCGCGGTGGCCAAGCTCGAGCAGGGCATTCGAAACACGCGCCCATCTCATGGCCGGCTCCCTGCTAAGTGCTGGGGAGGCGACTTCGTCGACCTAGCTGCAGGACTGCCTATTTCCGTTATCGGCGACATTGTCGGTATCCCCGAAGATGACCGTCCGCGGGTTTTCGCACTTATCACCCAGGTTCTCAAGCTGGCCGGCGCGGGGGTATCGACCCCTCAGGGCGACTACGACCTGGTTCCGTTCCTCGAGTTGTTCCAGTACGCCAGCGAGTTGACAGGGCAAAAACGGGATAATCCGGTCGACGGCATCTGGAGCGCCTTGTGCACCGCCGAGATCGACGACGAGGCCGGCGCGAGATTTCTGCTGCGGGCGAACGAGCTGGAGATCTTCTTCTTCATTCTTGGTTTAGCCGGTAGCGATACCACACGCAATGCGTTGTGCCGGACGGGATCCGGGCCTTCGTCGCCAACCCTGAGCAGGCCGATCGGTATCAGCGCGAACCCGATCTTCGTGGACGTGCCGTAGAGGAAGTGCTGCGCTGGTCCACTCCGATCATATTCTCGGTGCGCGGTGCTACCAGGGACGTTGTGCTCGGCGACGCGCCGATCAAGCAGGGTGCCCGCGTTGCGACGATGCTTCGCTCGGCCAATCGCGACGAGGATGTGTTCGACAAGCCCTTCTACTTCGACATCGCACGAGATCCCAACCCGCACGTGGCTTTTGGCGGAGGCGGTGCTCATCACTGCCTTGGCGCGATGCTGGCCCGGGCGGAAATCAGAGCTGCGTTGGACGAGGTTCTGCTCAACACCGCCGATATCGGGCTCAGCGAGCCGACGGTCCAGCATCCCAACATCTCGTCGAATATGACGGTTTACGAGTCGCTTCCGATCCGGCTCGAACGCAATAACAAACAGCTGCAAGGTTGGTGAATTGATGGTGGCGATAGGTGCGCCAGCGCGGACGACTCTATCCTGCATCTGATGCAATAATCACGGTTCTACCGGTAGAGCCTCATATTCGTTTCCGGCGTATTGGGCGCCCGGGGGGGTGGCGAGGGATCAGCGATCGACCGCGCGGCGACGACCCCTATCTCAGCGTGAGCAATGTGTGGTCGATTTGGCTGCGGCTTTCGGGCGACAAGTGCGACGCGCTGATAGCGGCGATAAAGCGTGCGGCCAGCTCACGAAGTCTGACGTTGGTCTCTTGTGAGCGCCATACCAGGATCTCGAATGCGCGGTTCGGTTCGATGCCGTAGGCCGCCATCAACACCCCTTTGGCCTGCTCGATGACCGCCCGGTTCTCTGCGATGACTGCGAGCTCGGCGGTTATCTGGTCCTGTTGCTCTCGTTCATCCGGGGGCCGGGTATTGGCTGACCAGGCGGACTGACGGGCAATCAGCCGACCGTTTCAGCCTCGGGGCTGTCTACCCATTCCCTGATCGCGGGCGCGAGCCAGCGGCGAAGGTAACCGCGTAGTTCGTCGGGTTCCCGTGGCGGGTCGCTGGGATTGGACATGAAAGACTGCACGGCACGAAGTGTCCATTCGATCAGTTCGTCGAGCGTTTCTGACGCGAGTGGCGTTCGGTCCCAGTCGATTGCCGTGCTCTCCAACAAGACTGCCTCCCCGATACGGCGGGCAGTTTCGGATGTGACGCTCCGAAGCAACGTGTGAGACGGCTCATCAAGCAGAAGCTGTAGGTAGGGCTCGTCGGGCACTGCGGTTACGACCTGGACGACGCCCTCGATGATGGCTTCCGAGACGTCGTCGAATGAACTGAGACTTTCGGCGAGGCGTTCCAGGAATCGACGCGTTCCCTGGGCGGCGGCGGCGCGTAGCAGTGCGGTTGTACTCGGAAAGTACCGATAAACCGTCGCCCTGCTGACGCCGAGTTCAGTCGCGACATGGGCGATGGTGGTCTGGCCTCCGCGTTGCTGAACGCACCGATGAGCCGCCGCCAAGATCCTCGCCACCGCCTCATCGTCGCTGCTTGGCGGCTCGCCCAGCCATCCGTGAGTCCGCATGCCAAGCAATCTAGCGCCTGGTCCCTACTCGGGCTGGTGACACCTAGACAATGGCGATACATAGCTGGTATGACTGTATCGTCATGGCATCGGTAAGGGTCGCAGTAACTCTCTGCCGCTGATCTCACGAGCAGAGGATGACCTGCAGCGGTGCCATCTAGCGAGAGTGCCGAGGTAGCAGGCGATGAGCAGCCAATGCAGCGACAGCATCGAGCGCATCGCGAACCGTCTGGGGTTCGGTTGCGAGAACGCCTCGCCGGTCGTGCACCTACGCAATCCGTTCGAACTGGCCAACTCGACGCTGCCAGTCCTGGAACTGATGGTGGTCGCGGGCGCTGTACTCGCGCTGTGGTGGGCGATCCACCGGCTGCGGCGCGACGGCGACCCGGTCAACCTGGTGATCTGGTTCTCCACGGTCATCTATCTGCTTATCGTCGAACCGCCGCTGTACTTCCCCACGGTGTTCGGCATCGACTAAACAATCGGTGCTGTCTTCGCCCACAACGTGTTCACCGTGCAGTTCATGTATGACCGGCTACCGCTGTACATTGTGGCGCTCTACCCGGCGATGATGTTTCGCCTGTGGCCCCACTCCATAGAGAATAGAATGCTCTCCGTTCAAATACTGTCCCTAGGCTATTTCGCTGGACCTCCCTTGCCGCTAGACTGGAGTCTGGATTTTTTCCATAAGCGCTGGTTCTGTCTTCGCTCCCGCGGCAAGCCGCCTACAATAAGGGATCTCACGGTGTTCCAATCTACTTTCGCGACGGAACGATCGCCCCTTCCTTTGGGACGCCGCGCGGCGCCGCTCGGCTCAAGGAGTTCGCATGCAGCGCGCTGAGAACTCTTCCGGAAACGGCGCGCCGCCGCAACCTCTTCCTCCCGCCCCCGCGGGAAGACGGGTCGGGCCGCGCGCCGCCATGATCGCTGGTTTCGGCGCGTTGCTCTTTCTCATGGCTGTCTTGTCCTTCGATTCCATCCGCCTCCTGCGCGACCTGGAAGCCAGCAGCGCCCGGGTCCGCCAGGATTTCCTGAATCGCGAACGTACCCTCGAGGATGTCCGCTCCAGCCTCTACGAATCCGGAAATATCCTGCGCGATTACGCTCTTGTCGATCCCGACCCCGCGGCACGGGAAACCTTTCGCCATCAGCTTCAATCCATGCGCGACCGCTCCAACGCCACCCTGCATTCCTGCATGCAATCCCTGTCCGTTGAACAACGCATCCCCTTCCAGAACCTTTCCGACGAGCTTAGCAACTACTGGTCCCTGGCCGATCGCGTCCTCAATTCGGGAACCCGTGATCAGCGCCTTTCCCGTCTGCACAGCACCACTCTCGCGCAGCATGCAACGGTTCTGGCCATCACCCGCGATGTCAGCGCCCTCAACGAACTTGAACTGCGCGACGCCGAACGCAAGATCGCAGATGTCTTCGTGCAATTCGGACAGCGCCTGCGCACCGGCACCTTCTTCGCGTTTGCTCTGGGCCTCCTCCTGGCCGCGAGCACCGTGATCTATGTGTCCTATCTCGAGCAACGCGCCGAGGAGAAATATCAGGAAAGCCTGCAATCCCACCGCGAGTTGAAAGAACTCTCCAAGCGCCTGGTCGACGCGCAGGAAGAGGAGCGGCGCGCGATTTCCCGCGAACTGCATGACCAGGTCGGCCAATCCCTCAGCGCCTTGTTGATGGATGTGCAAAGCCTCGTCGAAACTCCCCCCAGCGGAGGAACTTTTCACGCTTCCCTCCAAAAAATCAAGCTGCTGGCCGAAAACTGCGTCAATGAGGTCCGCAACATGGCTCTTCTGCTTCGCCCTTCCATGCTCGACGACCTCGGCCTGATCGCCGCTCTGGAATGGCAGGGGCGCGAGATTTCCAGACGCACCGGCCTCCTGGTTGATATCGTCGGAGAACACTTTGCCGACAATCTCCCCGAGGAATACAAAACCTGCGTCTATCGCCTCGTCCAGGAAGCGCTCCATAACTGCGCCAGTCACGCCCACGCCCGGAAGGTCCGCGTCGTTGTGGAGGAAAATTCGAATCACCTGGCCCTCTCCATTGAGGACGACGGGATTGGCTTCGATCCTCGCCGTCAACGCGGCATGGGCCTGCTCGGCATGCAGGAGCGCGTCACCCGCCTTGGAGGCTCCTTCAAGATCGAGTCTTCTCCGGGCCATGGCACGCGCATCCGCGTCGACCTTGCTCTCGCGCCGGCTCCCGTTCTGCGCGAAGGTGTGCCCGCATGAAGAAACTCCGCGTTCTCCTCGCTGATGACCACACAGTCATGCGCACGGGGCTCCGTGCTTTGCTCGAGCGCCAGTCCAATCTCGAAGTCGCCGGTGAAGCCGAAAATGGCCGCGACGCCGTCTCGCTCGCCTCGTCTCTGCAGCCCGATGTCGTGGTCATGGATGTCGGCATGCCTCTGCTCAACGGCATCGAGGCCACCAAAGCCATCCTCAACCAAACTCCTTCCACGGGTATCGTCATTCTCAGCATGCATTCCGACGAAAGTTACGTCATGCGCGCGCTTCATGCCGGGGCGCGCGCGTATCTTCTTAAGGATTCCGCGGCCTCCGAACTCCTTGCGGCCATCGATGCCGTCTCCCGCGGCAAGTCCTTCTTCAGCTCGGCCATCAGCCGGCTGCTCGCCGAAGACTACGTCCGCGTTCTCCGGCAAAAAGGTGTCGTCGATTCCTACGATCTGCTGACCACGCGTGAGCGCGAAATCCTGCAGCTTCTCGCTGAGGGCAAGACGAACAAGGAGGTCGCCTCCGAGCTGAATATCAGTCCCTACACCGTGGAAACCCATCGCGGCCATATCCTCGAGAAGCTTAACTTGCACAATCCAGCCGAGTTAATCCTCTACGCGGTTCGAAAAGGCATCATTCACTGAATTTCCACCGCTTTTCCACCCCCCTGTCGCCTGCCCGCAAATACCCCCTCGACGGGATAGCCCTGTCTCCCTCCGTCCGTTACTTTGTTACTTGAGGCTGCGGAGATCGAGCTGGGGGGGTGAAGATGTTCCGCCTCGGGCTCGCAACCACCAAACCATGGACGTTATGGCGTGAGTTCCTCCGCAGCCCCACCACTCGAGGGAGGAAAGAGGCAATGTCTTTGTCCGCATTTGCAAACCAACTGATTGACCCCGCCGATCTTCACGATCGGCCCTTCGCCCGTCATTCCGATTCGTTTCCCGCTTTGCTCCCGCAGGATGGCCCCGGCGTGGAAATCCCCAACGGCCTGGTCATCAGCGCGGACGACAGGATTCGCGGCACTCTTGGTGAGACTTTGCTTCTCTGCGGCGTCGCGCCCGCCTTTGCCACCAGCATCGCCGACTCGCGAAAACACCTCGCGGCTGGTAATCTCCACTTGGTGCTCTGCCAGGATCTTCTGCCTGACGGAAAATACTCCGATATTCTGCATCTCACCAGGCGCGCTAACAGCAGCGCGCCCGTTATCGTCGTCTCCCCCACCGGCGATTGGGAGGATTACTTCGCCGCCATCGACCGCGGCGCCCACGATTTTCTTGCGTATCCGCTCATCTGCGGCGAGCTCCAGCGCATCATCCGTAATTACTTCGCGGAATGCCGCCAGGAGCGCGCTCGTGCCGCTTCCTCTTACTGACCTTTTCCATCAACCACCGTCTCCCCCGTTGTAGAAGTGCCCCGAGCAGGTGCCAAGCTCCCCCAGCCTGGCACCTGCACTTCTATTTCCCCCTCGCGTTTGTCTTCCCTCTTCCGCTTTCTTCGGTTTTGTAGTGGCCGAGCCCGCGCTGCCGATCGGCCTTCCTGTTTCTGTCCATCTGCATTTCTATGTTGCGTCTGCAACACGACTATGTTGTAATAGCAACATGGAGGCGCCTATGAGCGAGATTCTGCATGCCATTTTCCAGCGACGCGCGGTCCGCGCTTTCGACCACGTGGAGATTCCGGCGGCCCTGCGCGAGAAGATCCTCGACGCTGCGCGTTCGGCGCCTTCGAGCTTCAACATGCAGCCGTACCGTTTCTACTGGGTGGAATCGGCAGGGAGGAAGAAAGCGGTTGCACGGCTTTGTCTCCGTCAAATGCCGGCGGAAACCGCCTCGGCCCTGATCGTGGCGGTGGCGGACCTCGGTTCCTGGCAAATGACCACAAGAGGCCAGCTCGAATGGATGCGCCGCACTGGAGTGAGTGAAGAAAAAATCGCGGAATACAAACGCAAGGCCAAATTTACAAAATGGTTATTGGTACAAGGCTGGTTTGGCATTGCGGCCGCGCTGAAGTGGGCCGTTTTCCGCCTGGTGAATTTGTGGAAGACGCTCGGGATGCCGCCTGTTTCGCGGCAGGGCTGGTTCAAATGGGCGACCAAGAGCACTGCGTTGGCCTGCGAAAACCTGATGATCGCCGCGGAAGCGTTGAGTCTGAACACTTGCCCCATGGAGGGCTTTGATGGCCGCCGGCTCTCGAAGTTTCTGGGGCTCTCGCCCAAGGTGCATGAGATTGTGATGGTGATTGCGATCGGCAAGAAAGCGCCGGACTGCGTGGAGTTGCCCCAGTGGCGGCGGCCGCTGGAGGCGACGGTGACCGTTTTATGAGCACGCTTGTCGAAAAGAAGGCCATCCCGGAAGAGATCCTGAAAGACTCTGTACTGGCGCATGTCGCAGCGGCCTACTTCGCGGTGGGGAAGCAGTTGGAGCGGAAAACCCGATGTTCGGCAACGCGCGGCTTCATCCTGGCCATGCTGCGCGGCGGAGCAGTGCTCAACCAAAACCAAATTGCCACGCTGCTCGGTTTTGACCGGACAGTGGTGCATCGCGCGATTAAGACCATGGTTCAGGAAGGCCTGGTGACTGAGACCAAGGCAGAATCGGGCAGAGCGCTGCCGGTTCAGTTAACAGCGAAGGGCGAGAAGTACCGGCAGAATCTGATCCGGGAACGCCGGGCCGCCGATGAAAAGCTGCGGAAAGCCTTGACGCCGCACGAGCGCGCCACGCTTATCAGGCTGTTGAATGTGGTTTCGGAGCTGGAGTTTTGAGCTCTCGGTGCTCTCCGGCCACGCCACTTCTGTTATTCTATTGTGCGGCCCGCTTTACGGCTCCATCGCAATACAGCGTCCCGCGCAAATTCTCTGCGAAAGGTTGTGCACTCGTGAGTACCTCTTGCCTCCGCGCGCACCTTGAAGCGCGCCTTCAATTTCAACGCCGGACCCGCCGCGCTGCCCCTCCCGGTCCTGGAACGCATCCGCGAGGAGTTGCTCGATTATCACGGCACCGGCATGTCCGTGATGGAAATGTCTCACCGCTCCCCGGAATTTGAAGCCATCAACACCGCGGCGGAACAGAATCTCCGCAAGCTCCTGGCCATCCCCGAGGACTACGCCGTGATCTTTGTGCAAGGCGGCGGCAGCCTGCAGTTTTCTTGCGTGCCTCAAAACCTGGCGTTACCCGGCAAGCCCATTGACGTGCTCCACACCGGCGCCTGGACTACCAAGGCCATTTCAGAATTGAAAAAGGGTTTTCATTACACCATCGCCGCAAGCACCGAATCCGAAAAATTCGTGCGGGTGCCCCGCGCCGAAGAAATCAAACTTTCTCCCGACGCTTCCTACACCTACCTCTGCACCAACAACACCATTGAAGGCACGCAGTACCATGCGCTCCCGGCGAGCGTTGCCCCGCTCGTGGCGGACATGTCTTCGGACATAGCTTCTCGTCCCATTGATGTTTCCAGGTTCGGGCTGATCTTTGCCGGCGCGCAGAAGAACCTTGGGCCCAGCGGCGTTACTCTCGTCATTGTGCGCAAGGATCTCGCGGAACGCGCCGACAAAAACCTTCCCACGATTCTGCAGTACCGCACGCACATCAAAGAGAAATCGCTTTATCACACGCCGCCCACCTTCGCCGTCTATACACTCGGTCTGGTCACCGAATGGATCGCCTCGGAAGGTGGCCTCCCCGGCATGCAGAAGCGCAATGAAGCAAAGGCCAAGCTGCTCTACGACACCATCGAGAACAGCAACGGGTTTTACCGCTGCCCGGTGGAAAAATCCTCGCGCTCGCTCATGAACGTCGTGTTCCGTGTGGCGGGCGACGAAGCCGTCGAAAGAGATTTCGCCAAGGGCGCCACGGCCGCCAATCTGGTCGGCACGCCCGGCCATCGCTCCGTCGGCGGCATGCGCATCTCGCTGTATAACGCCGTGGGGCAGGACGCCGTCGAGGCCCTGGTCGCCTATATGCGTGAGTTCCAGCGCACCCGCGGCTGAGCGCAACATGAGAGACTGCGAAAATTCTCGACACTCTCGCGCAGGAGTCCGCTGTACACTAGGCTCGCTATGAACCCTTACGCGTTCGTACTCTTCTTCCACTTCCTGGGTTTGGTGGGCCTGTTCCTCGGCTATGGCCTCGAATGGACCGCCACATCTCTGCTTAGCCGCTCCACCACTTCGGACCAGGCGCGCGCCTGGCTGCGCATCTACAAACTCTCGATGCCCATTTCCGGGCCCGGCCTGCTCATCCTGATTATCAGCGGCGGCTACATGGCCTCCGTTACTGGAAGCATGAAACAAGGCTGGATGTCCGCATCGCTGCTGGCCATCGTCTTCGCGCTGGGCATTGGATTTGTGTTTGTCCTGCCACGCATCCGTAAGATTCGCGCGGCGCTGCCGGAGGTGAACGCCACTCTTCCCGAGGCTATCCTGGCGCGCCTGCAGGACCCCATGCTTGTGACTTTGATTCGCGTGCGCTTCATGCTGGCGCTCGGCATTGTCTACCTGATGACCGCCAAGCCGGAAGCTCTCTCCTCTTCGCTCTTTATCCTGCTGGGAGCCATCGTCGTCGGCTTGCTCTGCGCCACGTCCGCCTGGTTCTCCAGCCCAGCCGGCGCAAAAACCTAACCGCGCCAGTGAGATTAGTGTCTCCAAAATAAAAGAAGGCGGACTTTCTCCCGCCTTCTTTTTTGGTCGAAAAGCGCCCGCTTCGGAATGCGGCCGCCCCACATGTTTGCCAACACGAACTCTTCAGCTTCGGTTAGTTACGCCAAGTCGAACAGGAGGACTTCCGCTTCCTTCACTCCGGTTAATTCCAGCGAGTGCTCCGCGGAAATCTCCGCGCCGTCGCCCGTTTCCAGGTCTTGCCCGTTGAGCTTCACGCTCCCGCGAGCCACCTGAACGTATGCGTGGCGCTCCGGCTTCAGCTCATGCCTCACCGATTCGCCCGGGCCAAGTACCGTCGCGTAGAGTTTGTTGTCCTGGCGGATCTTCACCGAACCATCGCGGCCATCCGGAGAAACAACCAGGCGAAGCTTGCCGCGCTTGTCCGTGGCAGAGAAGTGCTTCTGGTCGTACGTTGGCGTGTAGCTCTTTTTGTCCGGAAACATCCAGATCTGGTAAAGGTGCGCGGTCTCCCTGTCTGACGCGTTGAACTCGCTGTGCGCCACGCCCGTTCCTGCGCTCATGTATTGCACGTCGCCCGGCCGGATCACCGAGCCATTGCCCATGCTGTCCTTGTGGGCCAGCGCGCCCTCGAGTACGTAGGTGACTATCTCCATGTCGCGGTGGGGATGGGTGGGGAAGCCGCCGCCTCCGGCGATGCGGTCGTCGTTCATGACCCGCAGGGTGCGGAACTGGATATGCTCGGGGTCGTAGTAATCGGCAAAGGAAAAAGAGAAGCGGGAATCGAGCCAGCCGTGGTCGGCGTGGCCGCGGTCGTTACTTTTGAGAATCTGAATCACGGGGCCTCCAGGAAGGAACGAAGGTATAATATTCGTTGTAACGACTATTGTCAAGAGGCCTATTATCCCTGGCGGGCGCCGCCCTATCTCCTTCGGGTGCTGGCGGTTAGCATGCGACCTGCCCTTTCGAGCGCCAGGGAGCGGCTGCGAGGCGGATTTCCCCCTCGGGATTCTTTAGTGTAAAGTGGTATTTCTACAGAGCTACGCTCCGAGCAACCCCAATCGAGGTACTTTGCATGGACTCCGCACTGCCAACAACGCAATCGAAAACCGCGAGCGCTACCGGGTCACGCCGCGAGACATTGACGATCACGGATAACCGCACCGGAAAAAGCTACGAAGTTCCAATCACCCACGACACCATTCGCGCCAGCGACTTGCGGAAGATCAAGGTGGACGAAGCCGAGTTTGGGATGATGAGTTTTGATCCGGCGTTCAGCAACACCGCGTCGTGCGTGAGCCGGGTCACCTACATCGACGGGGACAAGGGCATCTTGCGTTACCGCGGCTACCCGATCGAAGAGCTGGCGGAGAAATCGACGTACCTGGAAACCGCGTACCTGCTGCTGAATGGAGAACTGCCGAACGCCGGGCAGTTGAAAGACTGGCAGTACCACGTCACGCACCACACGTACATCCATGAAAGCATCAAGAAATTCCTGGACGGTTTTCACTACGACGCGCACCCGATGGGGATGCTGATTTCGACGATTGCGGGGCTATCCACGTTTTACCCGGATGCAAAGCACATATTCGATGCCGCTTCGCGGAAGAAGCAAACTTACCGGTTGATTGGAAAGATGCCAACGTTGGCGGCGTTCGCTTACCGGCACACGCTGGGGATGCCGTACGTATACCCGGACAATGAGCTGAGCTACACCGGCAATTTTCTGAACATGCTGTTCCGCACAAGCGAGACGCGGTACCGGCCGAACCCGACGCTGGAGCGCGCGCTGGACGTTCTGTTTATCCTGCATGCCGACCACGAGCAGAACTGTTCGACAAATACGATTCGCGGAGTGGGCAGCAGCCACGTCGATCCCTTCTGCGCCTCGGCAGCGGCGACGGCAGCGTTGTACGGCCCGCTGCATGGTGGGGCAAATGAAGAAGCGCTGCGCATGCTGATGGAGATCGGCTCGGTGCAGAAGGTTCCGGAATTCATCAAACGGGTGAAAGAAGGAGAAACCCGCCTGATGGGGTTTGGCCACAGGATTTACAAGAATTATGATCCGCGCGCGCGGATCATCAAGAAGATCGCCTACGAAGTGTTTGAACTGATGGGCAAGAACCCGCTGCTGGAAATTGCATTGGAATGCGAGCGGATCGCCCTGGAAGACGAATATTTCGTGAAGCGCAAGTTGTATCCCAACGTGGACTTCTATACCGGTTTGATTTACCAATCGATGGGCTTCCCGATGACGATGTTCCCGGTACTGTTCGCGATCCCGCGGATGTCCGGATGGGTGGCGCAGTGGGAAGAGATGCTGTTGGATGCGGAACAGAAGATTGCGCGGCCCCGGCAAGTCTATCTGGGCTACGATACCCGACCCTATGTGCCGATCGAGCAGCGGGGATAAAAGGCCGAAGACCAGCGCGGGCAGCGAGAAGGTTCTCGCGGTGAACGAAGAAGCATTGCCTTCCTGCAACCTTGAAGGGTGGGTTTCCTTCGTATCCTCTTTGCATACGCGCGCAGTCTGTCACGCTCGACTTTCATATTCCGAGAGGTATATTGAGGTGTACGAGGTTCTATGGTCACAACTCCGCATTCCCCCAGTCACGCAAGTCCTCGTCGCCGGAGCCAACGGGTATTGATGCAAGTTGCCGTACGAATTCGCGGGAACGACGTCCAGGGCAAAGCGTTCGAAGAAGAAGCCGTCACGCTGGCGATCAACGCGCACGGAGCGCTGGTGCAAGTGCAGGCGCGGCTCACGAGTGGGAGCAAGGTCCTGATGCAACACAAGCACACCGAGGAAGAGCAGGAGTGCTCCGTGGTGTTCCTTGGCCCGGTGCGTTCCGGGAAGGCGGAGATTGGATTGGAGTTCTCCGCGGCGTGCCCCACGTTCTGGCGCGTAGCATTTCCTCCAGAGGATTGGACTCCGAAACACCCGGACGCGCGCACACGCGATATCCACGAGCGTCCCCGGCCCGAAGAAGTAAGATTGCAGAAATCCTGATAGACTTCCCTGCGATGCGATTGCTGATTGGCTGCACCCTGATGATTGTGGCGGCCACCGGTTCGTGGTGGTCGGTGCGACCCACAGGGTGTGGATTCAAACCTGCGTGGCGTGGCTGTGGTGGTGCGGCGCAGCGGCACAACGGTGTGGGCAACAGGATCCAAGGGAACCATTGTGCGGTCGTTGGATGGCGGAAGCACCTGGGCGCCCCTGCACATTTCGAGTGCGGAGAATCTGGACTTCCGGGGAGTGCAGACGTTTGATGGCAAGACGGTGTATGTGATGTCCAGCGGCGAAGGCGAGCAGTCGCGCATTTACAAGACCGCGGACGGCGGAGCAACCTGGGGAATGCAGTACACCGACAAGAGGAGAACGTTCTTCCTTGACGCGCTGGTGTGCTCCGATGAGAGGCACTGTTTTGCGCTGAGCGATCCCGTGGACGGGAAATTCCTGTTGCTCTCCACAGCAGACGGAACGCATTGGAAGGAACTACCACGGGCAAACATGCCCGCCGCGGTTCCGCAAGAAGGGGCATTCGCCGCGAGCAACTCCAGCCTTCTGCTGTACGGAAAATCGGAGTTGTACTTTGGAACGGGAGGCGCGAAAGCGCGCGTATTTCATTCGACGGACCTCGGAGACACCTGGACGGCCAGCGCGACGCCGATCTTGAGCGGAAAGCCTTCGCAGGGAATCTTCTCGATTGTGCGGGCGGGGGACACGGTAGTGGTGCTGGGAGGGGATTACAGCGAACCCAGCAAGAGAGAGAAAACGGCCGCGTATTCAAAGGACGGAGGGAAGAGCTGGCATTTGGCGGAGGAATCACCCACGGGGTATCGCTCGGCCGTGGATACATTTGACGCGGGATTTGTGGCCGTGGGGCCGAATGGAGCAGAAACGAGCCGGGACGGGATCCACTGGGCGCACATCGAATCACCCAATTTGAACGCAGTGACCTTCATTAGTGGGAAAGGCTGGGCGGTTGGGGCCAAAGGGCTGGTGGCGGAATTCGTGGACCAGACGGAGTATCCAACGGAAAGCACTGCTCCCTGAGTTCAGGGGTGGCATACACCCTGACAGCCCTGGGGCAGATCCAGCCGTTCGTAATCCCACATATCTCTTTCATAACAAAGTACGGCGGTGCTATTGCCACAGACGTGCGCAGAACGGATTCTGGCCGTAATCCGGTAGATCCAAGATGTCCGCCGAGCGGGCACGATGCCGGTTTGGAAAGGCAAAATGGCTACGATGGATCGGCAAGAGCTCGATCGACTTGAGCGAAGGGGCCTGCAGCTCACCATTCTATCTGCCGTCTTCGTATTGGTCCTGGCGAGCGGTCTGGCCATTTTCATGTATCCGCAGGTTTTCGTGCATCCGGAAGGGAACAAGTGGACGATGCGCGTGGCGTTCTTCGGGTTCTGCGCGCTGACGCTGTTGTTCGTGAGTTATCTGTTTGACCGGCAACGCGCGTTCCACAAGCTGAAACAACAATTGCTGGCAGAGCTGGAGCGGAATGTGGCGCTGCAGGTTCAAGCGAGCGCGGACATCTTGAAATCCATGCCGGACCAGAACCATTTCTGGGATCGGCTGACGATGGAATTCCGGCGCGCGCTGACAATGGAAAAGACGCTGTCGCTGGTGCTGGCGAAGGCAAACGCCGGACCGCGCACGTCGGCAAACGATCAGAAAGCGGCATTCAGCGATGCCGCCAAGGCCATGTCCAGGAAGCTGCGTCCGACCGATTCAATTTACCGTCTATCAGACGATCTATTTGGGATTGTGCTGCCGGAAACGGACACGCTGAACGCCAAGCGAGTCGCGCTGCGCCTGCAGGAAGAACTGCAGGGCGTGCGTGCGCGATATGGTTCGACGTTCGACCTGGCTGCGTACAACTATCCTGAACACGTGAAGAGTTCGCACGAACTGGAAGACATTGTGAAATCGATGATGCCGGAAAAGGAGGAATGGGATATTCCGGCGGAAGTTCCCGCCGGTTGAAGCACGGATCGTTTCACGGAAAAATCAGCGAAGCGCCTGCCGCAGATCGTCGATGAGGTCTTGCGCGTCTTCCAGGCCGATGGAGACGCGCACCGTGCCCGGCTCGACACCGGCGCGCTGCAGTTCATCCTTGCTCATGTTGTAGTGGGAGCCGTAAATGGGCAAGATAACAAGCGACTCGACGCCTCCCAGGCTTGCCGCAAGCAAAAATAGTTTCACGTGGTCAGCGAATTTCCTCGCCGCCGGTAATCCGCCCTTCAGGTCAAAAGCCAGCATGGAGCCGAAACCGCGCATCTGCTTTCTGGCAAGCAGGTGATCGCAATGGGATTGGAGGCCGGGATAGTGCACGCGCGCGACTTTCGGGTGTGATTCCAGGAATTTTGCGACGCGCATGGCCGTTTCGCACTGCCGCGCGATGCGCACCCCAAGTGTCTTGATACCACGCATCAGGAGGAACGCAACCTCCGGATCCATGCAGCCACCGAAACAGGAAATCATGTGGCGCACTTTAGCAATACATCCCGCATTCCCCGCAACGGCGCCCCCCAGGAGGTCGGAATGGCCCGAGAGCCCTTTGGTGACACTGTGCACGACTATGTCGAAGCCAAATTCGATGGGATTCTGGAGAACCGGGGTGGCAAAAGTGTTATCGACAATGCTGATCAAGTGATGTTTGCGGGCAAAGGCGCCGGCCTTCTTCAGATCCACAAGATAGAGGGTGGGATTCGTAGGTGTCTCGACGTAGAGGCATTTGGTGCGGGGCGTCACGAGTTCTTCAATGCCGTCGAGTGAAGATTCCAAGTACCGGACGGCGATGCCGAAACGGGGGAAGATGTCGCGCATCAGGCGATAGGCTCCCCCATAGACCTGTGCGGTGGAGATAAGCTCATCCCCCTGGCTGAGAAAACTGAGCAGCGTGCTGGAGATAGCCGCCATGCCGGAAGAGGTAACCACGGCGTCTTCCGCACCTTCGAGAGCGGCGATTTTCTTGGCGGCCATGGCAAGAGTGGGATTTCCATCTCGCGTGTACATGAAGGCCTTGCTTTTTCCTTCTGCCCAGCGCTTCAGTTCTTCGCTGGAAGAAAGCGTGAAGGTGGAGGAACGCACGATGGCCGAAGTTACCGGCGCGCCGACTCCGTGGCGCAGCGGCTCGCCGGCGTGAATGGCGCGAGTCTGGGGCCGGTGTTGGGGACGGGCGCTGGTTTTCATGAAGGAGATTATTGGCTCGCGGAGGGTTTGCGGCAACCGCCAAATTGGCGGCGAAATCGGTCTAGATAAAAATTGAGCGTTTCAAGATGAATTAAGAATCGTGGGAAAGCACGCGCATCCCCGCAGGCCTGCGTGCAACCCTGAAATAATACAACAGAGAAAAACGTATAGAATCTCGACGAAGAATCATTGGCGAGAAGCCAGAGGTTTGCACTGGCGAGGTTGGCTAAACGAGCGAATGGCAACGAACTGGGAATGGTTAAGCGCGGACGAGGCTTCGCATTGGGCGGGCTACTTGTGGATGTTGCTCGGCGCCGTGTGGTTGGTGTTGTGGTTTGGAATGAAGAAGGCCAAGAGACTGGAAGGTTGGGGTGGGCGAGCGCAACACGGCATCCTGGTGACCTTGGGCTTCTGGCTACTGTTCGGGAAGTCGGAACATTGGGGTTGGTTGAACGATCGCCCGCTACCGAATGTTCCCGTGGTCTGGCAGATCGGCCTGTTGCTTACGGCGCTTGGAGTGGGGATAAGTATCTCGGCGCGGCTGAGCCTCGGCTCGAACTGGAGCAGTCTGGTTACGCTGAAGGACGGGCACGAACTCATTCGTCAGGGGCTGTACCGCTGGATTCGCCACCCGATCTACACGGGTATTCTTTTGGGGATGATTGGGACAGCCATGATTAAGGGACACCTGCGGGGCTGGGTAGCGCTGGTGATTGTATTTACGGGGTTCTATTACAAGGCCCGGCGAGAGGAAAAATTCTTGCGGGACGAGTTCGGGGGTGACTTTGATGCCCACGCACAGCAGACGGGAATGTTTCTGCCGAAATGAGAGCCAAAAGAAGAAGGAATTGGTTGTGGACGAGCGATTGAGGCCAAAGGACAGGTCCCGGGGCCCATCTAATTAATTGAAAATACATAATTTAAAAAATGGCCCTGTACTCTTCTAGCATTGAACTCGCCTCTTCGGACTCCCTATAATTTACTTCCCAACCCTCAGTGAAGCAGCCCTATTGCCGATCCACAGACGCCTGAAGCAGAGGCCAAAGTGTCTGAAATGGAGGCGAGGAAGCGCAGGCTTCCCGGATGAAACCATGAGAACAATCTTGAAAGTTCTGGTGCTGGCAGTCGTGGCTGTGCCCGCAGTTCATGCGCAGCGCCCGATCATGGCCGGGGCAGCGCCGGTGTTGGAGGCAGGATTCGGGTATTCGTATGTGAATGCAAACGTACCTTCAGAGAGCACCCTGGGGATGAATGGCGTGCAGGTGATGGCCAATGCCGATTTCCGCCGTTGGTTCGGACTGAAACTGGACGTGGGTTATGGGCGGAATTTCAATGCATTTGGCTCGGGGCGCAGCGCGGACATGCTGACTTACCTGGCCGGCCCGGTCTTCTATCCGGTGCGCAAGCGAAATATGAATGTATACGCACATGTGCTTCTGGGCGGGGCGAGAGAGACCGGCGCGAATTTCGAGAGTGACGGCCAAATCCTGGTGGGATACGTGAATAAATTTGCGTGGGCCGGCGGCGCGGGAATTCAGTACCGCCTGACTCCCTCGTTTTCGCTGCGAGTGGGCGCGGACTATCTGCACAGTTCGTTTTTTAATTCCAACATTGTGGTGCAGGGGCAGCAGAACATCCGGTCGTGCGTCAGCCTCATCTACACCTTCGGCGAAAACCGCGAGTAGTATTCGTCATTCCTTTCAGAAAGCCTGAAGAAAACAGAGACAAGGCGAAGCAGTAGGTATCGGAAAGTTCTTGCCGGGGCAACCCGAAGCCAGTAGTGTGCGGGAGGCTCGCATCGATGACCCCATCGCCTTCCACACCACTCACGCAAAATCAATGGCGCGGTTTTCTCGCCTCGTGGGGCGGATGGGCGCTTGACGGGATGGATTCCTATATATTTGCGCTGGTTCTGGTGCCGGCGCTGAAAGAATTACTGCCCAGATCCGGGCTGCGCGGCGACATGGCCGGGTTGGGGTACTACGGAGGGATACTGTTCGCCCTTTTCCTGGTGGGGTGGGGCTGTGCGTTCTTGTGGGGACCGATCGCCGACAAGTATGGACGCGTGCGCACGCTGATGCTCACGATTCTCTGGTATTCGCTGTTCACATTCTTGTGTTGCCTCAGTACCAAAGTCTGGCAATTCGCGTTGTTTCGTTTCCTGGCAGGAGTTGGGATTGGCGGGGAATGGTCGATGGGGGGCACGTTCGTTGCAGAAGAATGGACCGAAGACCGGCGCAAGATGGCGGCCGGTTGGATGCATACGGGCTACTACGTGGGTTTCTTCCTGGCGGGATTGGCGAACTATGTGGTCGGGGCGCATTACGGCTGGCGAGCGATGTTTGCCCTGGGGGGACTGCCGGCGCTATTGGTGAGCTTCATCCGTTATGGCGTGAAAGAACCACAGCGATGGGAAAGTAAATCGTTGGAAATGCGGGCGTGGTCGGTGCTGAAGCCACTCTCAGTGTTATTCACGCCGGAGTTCCGGAAGCGGACACTACTGAACTCGACGTACGTACTGGTCTCGATCGTGGGGTTGTGGGCAGGATCGGTGTATGTCCCGGCCGCGGTGACGGAGCTTGCGGGGCGGCAAAAAATTGAGGGCGTTGAGGTAACGCATCTGGTTTCTGTGGCCACGATGCTGCTTTCAGTGGCCACAATCTTGGGTTGCATCGTGCTACCCCCGATTGCGGAACGCCTTGGACGCCGCAGCACCCTGGCCATCTACTATGTTTGCATGATGCTGTCGATCGCGATTGGTTTCGGGTACATCTTCTATTTGCCGGCACATGCGCTGAATCTATTTTTTGTGAGCCTGTTTTTCCTGGGGCTCGGCGGCGCCAATTTCGCAATGTACACCCTATGGCTGCCCGAGCAGTATCCGACAGAATGCCGGGGCAGCGCGTTTGCGTTCGCGACTTCTATCGGAAGGTTTTTCGGCGCGGGGTTCACTTTCCTGGTGGGAGCTGGAGTGGCGCACTTCCACACCATCGGCATTCCCGTGGCGCTCACGTCGATTGCGTTTCTGGTGGGACTGCTGGTGCTGCCTTTCGGGCACGAAACAAAAGGGCAAGTGCTGCCAGCTTAAGAAAGAAATGCGGCAGGCTGAATGAACAGCACTCTCAATCGATGATCGCCTGGTAGGCGAGCTGGTGCACCTGACGATCGAGTTCCAGCTCGCCGGCAGGATGCAGTTGTCCCATGAAGATGACAATCATCTGTTCTTTCGGGTCGATGGAAAACGCCGTGTAGAAGAACCCGCCCCAGTTGTATGAACCAGGCGTACCTAGTTCGGGGAGAGGGCCCCTGTCTCCTTCAATGCCAAAACCGAGCCCGAAGGACATATCTGTGCCAATTTTCCCTAACTGATCGTGGGTCATGAGCTCGACGGATTTGCGGCTCAAGAGGCGGGCATTGCCGAGCTTGCCTCCTTCGAGCATCATCTGGCAAAAGCGCGCGTAGTCCGCCGCAGTCGAGGTGAGCCCCGCGCCGCCGGAAAACAGTTTTTTGGGGCCGCGGTAAGGGTAATCGGCGGAATAGGTGAAAGAACCTTCGGTGATGGGCGTATCCGGGAAGCGATTCAGGCCCTTGTCCGGATAATAGGTGTACGCCGTGGCGAGGCGATCGAGTTTGTCTTCCGGTGGAAAAAAGTAGGTGTCCTTCATGCCGAGGGGATCGAAGATGCGCGTGCGCAGGAACTGGTCAAAAGGCATGCCGGAAACGACTTCGACGAGACGGCCGAGGACATCGGCGCTGAGGCTGTATTCCCACCGATCGCCGGGATTAAAAAGTAGCGGGAGTTTGGCAAGGCGCGCGACGCTGTCACCAATTGTGCCATCGTAGGGAAGCAAACCGTGTGCGACGTTGGCTTTTTCGTAGAGGGGTCCGAGATCGGTGTTCCAGTTGTAAGTAAGGCCGGATGTGTGGCGCAGAAGATCGCGAATGGTGATTTCGCGCGTGGCGGGGATGGTGTAGGGTTCGCCGCCGCTGGCTGGTTTAACGAGTACTTTGGGATTTTTGAATTCCGGAAGGTATTTGGAAACGGGATCTTCAAGCATGAAGCGGCCCTCTTCGTAAAGCATCATGACGGCAACGCTGGTGATGGGCTTGCTCATAGAACAGATGCGGAAGATCGAGTCGGAACGCATGGGCTTGGCCGCCTCGCGGTCTTGCATGCCCTGGGCCTTGAAATACGCGACCTGGCCGTGACGCATAACAAGAGTGACCGCGCCGGCGATGTGCTTGTCGTCGATGTCTTTCTGGACGGTTTTGCCGATGCGCTCGAGGCGTTCGGAGGACAGTCCGACGGATTCGGGCTTGGCGGTGGGAAGTTCCTGCGCGGATACGGTGGCGGCCAGGATTAAAATGCATGCGAACATCGACAGACGGAGTCTTCGATTCATGGGGGGTTAAAACTCCTTTGGAGCGAATTCCGCGTCAGGCAAGTTCTAGAGATTGCCCGCGGAGATTCTACAACGAATCCGCGACGAACAGAGCAGATACGGCGCGAACCACAAGGCTCCACCTACACGCTGGAAGGATATTTTCCTTAGATCGAAGGACTTTCGCCAGTTTTCTTCCCGTACCATCCGCGATCTCCGGTAACCCCGTTATCAGGACTTGACCGCATTCTCGGCGAGTATTTCCGTCCTGTTTCGCTCTGCGTAAAGCCGATTGACTCGTGGCTGGACAAACCAGATTCCGACAGGGAAAAACCAGATGAGAAAAAATGGCCCCGCAAAGTCGTAGAACGTAGCCCGCTTGCCCGTCTCAGCAATCACCATAAGTTTCGAAACGAAATACAGGTCGTAGAAGCTGCAGAACATTGCGAAGAAGTGGAGCGGCAATATGATTGCGAACATTGAAGTGTCGGAGTTAGGAAAAAATGGCGCGGCCACGAAGATATAAAGAACAGGATAGATAAGGGCAAACCGAAAAAAGCCCGGTTTTAGCCTCAGCGATGGTTGACTGATTGAATTTAGAAACGTCCCCATTGCCCAGAACCAGCCTACAAAACAGAGCATACCCAGAGCCATGATGGCGCCACACACAAAACCTGTCGTTCCCACCGACCCAGTCGATGAAACATTTGTGGTCATTATCGCCACCGCTACCATCTCACCCAACCCGAGTACGGCAACAAGCAGCAGGTAAAGCTGCCAGTGCCTAGCGCGGAGGAATAATGTCTCAATTGTCTTCACTTTTTTCCTACGGTCTGACCTGTTTGAAATGTACCGCCCAGTTGCGAGTCTACATCACAATATTAAAGGGAGAGTGCTTGGTGTCGGTCAGGTTCCAATAAGTCGTTAATCAGGCGTTGGGTTTCCGATACCCCGGCAATGTCAACTCTCAGGGTTCTTGGAGGCTCGTCACTCATCCAGTAGCCCCCACGCCAAGCCGCACCCAAGAAGCAAAACACTTGATGCCACGAAGGCGGCAAGCCCGTTCCAGGGAGTTATCGGCGTCAACAGTCAAACTAGGGCCGCGACCCCGGCTATAGCTTTGACGACTTGCCGGAGTGCTTTTCGTGTTCTCAGAGTATTGGAAGGCTGGGCTGACCCAGCAAGGAAGTCATACCCGCAATCGCACCGCTCAACGTTATCTGGACTAACCAGTTCGCACTTGGGACATTCCTTCATCGAAGAAGCTGTCGGGTATAAACAATTCCGTTCGTTACGACGAGCTTACACCGAAAGTGCTCATACCTGCTCAGCGCAACATATGAAATGAAGTCCCGGACGCCTGAGAGATGTGCAGGGCCCTTCTGAACCCACAGTGAAAATCAGGCTTCTTCTTCGACGAGGGCTTCGCCGTGGGCGGCCTTGTGGGCCGCAATGACTTTTTCGGCAAGCTCGTTCGGGACGTAGTCGTAGTGAGAAAACTCCATGGAGTAGCTGGCGCGGCCCTGGGTCATGGAGGTGAGGTCCGTGGCGTACGAAAGCATCTCGGCCAGCGGAACCTGCGCTTTGACGATGACGTTGTGGCCGCGTGATTCGCTTCCTGCAATGCGGCCGCGGCGGGAGCTGAGATCGCCCATCAAGTCGCCGGAGTATTGATCCGGCGCGTAAACTTCCACTTGCATGACGGGTTCGAGGAGGGCCGGGCGCGCCTGTTTCATGGCTTCCTTGAACGCCAGTGAACCGGCAATCTTGAAGGCCATATCGGAAGAATCGACATCGTGATACTTGCCGTCGTAAAGGATGGCGCGGAAATCGGTCATCGGAAAACCGGCAAGATAACCGCGCGCAGCGGCTTCGCGGATGCCGCGCTCGACGGATGGAATCCAGTTTTTGGGGATGGCGCCGCCAAAGACGTCATCAACGAACTCGACGCCTTTGTTGCGCTCGGTGGGCTCGAATTTGACGCGGCAAACTCCAAACTGGCCGTGGCCGCCGGACTGTTTCTTGTGCTTGCCCTCGGCATCGGCCTTGCCGCGAATGGTTTCGCGGTAGGGCACTTTGGGAGGTTTCAGGGTGAGGTTGACGTTGTAGCGCTTCTGAAGTTTGGCGACAACGACCTCGACGTGTTGCTGGCCGTTTCCGGCAAGTAGAAATTCCTTGGTCTGCGGATCGCGGGAGAAACGCAGCGCTGGATCTTCTTCCATGATTTTGTGGATGGCCACGCCGATCTTGTCTTCGTCGGCGCGGGTTTTGGGCTCGACGGCAAAGGTGATGGAGGGCTCGGGCAAGACGGCTGGGGGATAGAAAATCGGGGAGCTCTTGTCGCCCAGGGTGTCACCGGTGACGGTCTCTTTGAGCTTGGCGATGGCGCCGATATCGCCGGAGTGCAGTTCCTGAATCTCCGTGAGCTGTTTGCCCTGAACAACCATGGTGTGCTGGAACCGCTCCGGGACGCTACGATTAAAATTCTGCAGAGTCGCATCGTTTTTCAGCACGCCGCTCTTCACTTTGAAATAATTGATGCGGCCAGCGAACGGGTCAGCCAAGGTTTTGAATACGAAGAGAGAGAGCGGCTGGCTGTCGTCGTACTTGCGTTCGATGCGGTCGCCCTTCCCCGCGGGTTCCGTGAAACCCACCTGGGAGTGCTCATCGGGATGGGGGAAGACATCGGCGAGGAAGGTGAGCAGGCTGGCATTGCCCACATTTCGCGTGGAAGAAATCATCAGCACGGGAATGATTTTTTCCGAAACGATGGCTTTGCGGACCGCGGGGATGAGGTCCTGGATGGGAATAGTTCCCTCGCGGAAAAACTCTTCCATCATCTCATCGTCACCTTCGGCGATCATTTCGACGAGCTTTTCGTGGGCCTCCGTGGCTTCGTCCTTCAGTGCATCCGGGATATTTTCTATGGTGGCCTTGCCATCACCATCGGGCGTGTAGAGATGCGCCTTCATGGAGACGAGATCGATCACGCCACGAAAACCTTTTTCGCTGCCGATAGGCATCTGTAGAGCGACAACCTGGCGGCCGAAGAGTTCCGTGAGCGACTCGAGGGAGCGTTCGAAGCTGGAGAGCTCGCGATCCATCCAGGTAAGCACAAAGGCGCGTGGAATATCGTATTCGGCGCAATAGTCCCAGACTTTTTCGGTGGTGACCTGGGCGCCAACGTGAGCGTCGACGGTGATGAGAGCGGCGTCGGCAGCGACGAGGGCCGCTTTGGTTTCCGTGATGAAGGTGGAGTAGCCGGGGAGATCGAGGAAATTGATTTTGACGGTGTTGCCGGAGCAGAGGGTGCAAGGCCATTCGGCGTAGGCCAGACCGGCCTGGATGGAGATTTTACGGGCGATTTCTTCTTCGTCCCAGTCGGTGGTGGTGGTGCCTTCCGCAACTTTGCCAAAGCGCTGAGTGGCTCCGGCGGTGAACAGCAACGACGACACCAGTTGCGTCTTTCCGGTGCCGCCGTGACCTACAATGCCAACGTTTCTGATGTCCTTCGTGGGATAAATTTTCATGACAGACCTCCGCGTCGGGGTGGCTTACAAGGTCACCGGGCGATGGTCCGCCGACAAAAAACAGGCGCGGGCCCGCGCCTGGCGAAGTTGCAGATTTGAAGGAGAGCGCGGCCCTACCTGGTCCCGGGAAGCGGGGCGAAGGAGAAACGAAAAATCCCTGGTCCGCTCTTCTTAACGAGCCGATGCTAGCACAGCAGCATGGACGCGGCAATGGAGAGGGTCACTCGGCTGGCGAAGGGGCTTGGAAGAAAGCTTTCAGCGTGAGCTTACTGCCTTTCGGGAGTTCGAGAGTGCGGGAGAAATTAGCGAAGTCAGAAGATTTGAGGAGAACAGTTTGCGAACCGGCCGGGAGCCTCAGGGTGGCCAGCGTGTTGCCATGAAATGTTCCGCCGACGAAAATTTCGGCAGCGTCGGGTTCGGAAGTGATCGTGATGGTTCCAAAGCCGTCTGTAGGGGAAGTTGAAGAGGGAGTGGATGCATACGAAGTTGAGGAGCCAGACACCGATGTGGATAAGGGAGCGGCAGGTTGTTCGGAATCCTGAACCGCTTCGGGAGCGCGCACGGTGGTTGTTATCGAAGCCGGTGCGAGGTCGGGATAGAGGCGGCGCAGGAGAGTGAGAAGATCGCCGGAACTGAGTGCGAAGCCGATGCCGGTGACATTCTTGCGGATGAGTTTCAGGGTGTTCAGACCGATCACTTCGCCGCGTATGTTGAGCAGCGGTCCGCCGGAATTGCCGGGGTTGATGGGTGCTTCTGTCTGAATTCACGTGCCGGGTCCAGCGGCGGGGAATTTGCCAATGGCACTGACGATTCCTTTCGTAACGCTGAACAGCATGGCATCACCGGGATTGCCGACGACGAGGAGGACAGACTCGCCCTGGCGAACCAGCGAGGTATCAGCGAGCGAGAGATAAGGAAACACGAAATCAGCCGGGGGCGGCGTGGCCTTGACCAGAGCGAGGTCGAGATCGGCGTCGATATAAACGACATTGGCCTGCAATTGCGTGCCATCAGGAAGCAAAGCGAGGAGCGTCGAGTCGCCCCGAGCCACGTGGGCATTGGTGGCAATCACCCCAGTTTCTGCGAAGAAGAACCCGGAGCCAGTGCCGCCGAGCGCCTTGAGGCACACGACAGCGGGCTGAGTGCGGCGCACGAGCTCTTCGAGAGAAAGCTCCAACTGGAACGCGGCGGGGTGGGAGGGGGAGACGGCAGAGACGGTACCGGTGAAGGTATTCGCGATGGTTTCGAGGTCAACGTGGAAATGGTCCGATTTGAAAAGCCAGTATGGCCCGTGGCGACGGCCGTGGAGATCGATCCAGACTATCGGGCCTTCGGTGAGAGCAATTTCGTGGGTGTTATAGCCGGCAAGAGAGATGCGCGCGACCATGAGATGTTCAAGGCGTTGACCAAGTACCGTGCAGGTGCGGTGAAAATATCCGCCGGGGAAGCCCTTCTCGAACGGAGTGGCGCCAACAGGCACGCCATTGAGCTCGACGGTTGCGCCAGGTGGATTGCTGGTGATTTTCAGCGACTGGGCAGAAGAAATTATCGGGAGGAGCAGGGAAATTGCGGCAAGAAACAAAAAACAGACAAGTCGAGTGGAGAAGGGCGACGAGAGAGGGAACGCCTGGGGTCTCCCGGTTGCAAAGTGTACTAATAAATATATACATAAATAAGTAAGTGAATGGATGAGATGGGTGTCAAGCAGTAGAAGGCTTTGGGGTGTGGCCGGTACAGGCGAGGACGGGGAGGCGAGGATACTTCGGGAAGCGCGGGTCGGATTGCGCGAGCTGGCAGAGAAGGAAGTGCGAACCGCGGGCGGAGGCGAGGGGGCGAGCGTGGAGACAATTGGAGCAAAGGCCCAGCGCGGGGGAGGAGTTAGGATCTGAGGATTCGGGGGGCATTCCTGCCAGGGTAGCGCTTCAGTCGGGTTTGGCCGCGTCGGCGGGAGCGGGCGGAGGGGCAGGAGGCTTGGGTTCGGCGAAGTGGGCGTCCTCGATAGGGATGTTCACTTCAATCTTTTCGGCAGTGATTCTCTGAGTCTGGTTGGTGCCGGGCGCGTCCGATTCGATGAGGAAAGGATATTTCAGGCCTGCAACCTCGCGATAGTCATGGAAGAAAGACTCCCAGGGAACATTCTTGTCCTCAATCTTGCGCACACCTTCCCACTTGAGAAGCAGGGATGTGGAGGCATCGAAATAAAAGAAGCTGACGTCGCCGAGTTTATTGGCGACCTTGAGCTTATAGGCGGACTGGCCGAGAACTTCTTCCTTGCCCACGAATTCGAGTTGATTGCCCTTTTCCTTGTAGTCGACGAACGGGCCATCGAAATCGGCTTCATCAAAGATACCGCGGAGATCGGCTTCGGTCATGGGCTGGACGGAGGGGTTGGGAGTAAAGGGATTGTAGACCCAGCCGGCAGATTTTCCGTCGTAGGTGCGGATGAGGGTCTGTCCATTCAAGGTGATTTCCATGTGCATCTTCAGGGGGCGTTCGCGTTCGACGAAAAAGGGGCCGTCGGCATCGGGACCAAAGGAGATGGTGCCGGTGACGCGCTCGGACTTGATGGCTTTGATTTTGTCCAGGCCGCCCCGGGCCTCGACGTAATGGGAGACGATCTCGTCGACAGTTTGGGCGGAGAGCGAGGCAGCAAGTAAGGTGAAAGCAGCGAGGAGGAAGAGCTTGCGCATTATGAGTGTCCGTGTACGGCGCAGCGGGCGCGGCACAAGAAGTAATGGTAGAGGGAGAAGGCGGAGGGGTCAACAGGCGGGGACGGCTGGATTTCATTACGCGACGGGTTCTTCGAGAGCGGCTACACACGGCAAGACGGATCCACTCTCTACGTTACAATTCGTTCATTTCCACCTACCTCGCCGCTTTCACAACCCATTCACATTTCCGTCACATGCCCGTCACCACGCCCGTTCAGTCCCTTGTCACAATATTCCCGACTCCGAATGGGCTTCGAGGTGAACCAACCCGGCCATGCCTATCGCAATCGACCGCGCTACGGTAGACTTCTATCGATGCGGTCTCCAGCCCGAGAGCTGCACATGAAGCGCATCCTGATTATCGAAGACGATCGCGACATCGTCGAGCTCGTCCGCTACAACCTTGCCAATGAAGGCTTTCAAGTCGCCGCCGCCTTCGACGGCAACAGCGGCCTCGCCTCGCTGAAAAAATCCCCTCCGGACCTCCTTCTGCTCGACCTGATGCTCCCGAAAATGTCGGGTCTGGACATCTGCCGGGAGATTCGCAAGGAAGAATCCCTAAATCGCTTGCCCGTGCTCATGCTGACGGCCCGCGGCGACGAGGCCGACCGCGTCGTGGGACTCGAAATGGGCGCCGATGATTACGTCACCAAGCCCTTCAGCCCGCGCGAACTCATTGCCCGTGTCAAAGCCCTCCTTCGGCGGGCCGAGCCTCCCGCCGACTCTCCCCGCATCCTGGAAATCGGGAAGCTGGCCATCGATCCTGCGTCCTACCGCGTCACTCATTCGGGCAAGCCCGTGCCCCTCAGCACCCTGGAATTTCGTTTACTCTATTACCTGGCTTCGCGTCCCAACCGCGTTTTCACCCGCGATCAACTGCTCGATGCCGTGTGGGGAACCGACCGGTTCGTCACCCCACGCAGCGTGGACGTTTACGTCCGCCGCCTGCGCGAGAAAATCGAAACCGATCCGGAAAATCCCCTGCATCTGAAAACCGTTCGAGGCGCAGGGTACTTGTTCGAGACTCGTGCAACGTAAACTCTTCGGGAAACTGGCGCTGACCTTCCTCGCGCTGCTGCTGAGCGTTTTGCTCGCGGTGGATTTCCTCGCCGAGCGCACGCTCCGCGCCAGTTATGAACATGATGATCTCCAGCAGCTCAAGGCTCTCTCCCGGGTCATGCGCCTTCATCCCCTTCCGCTTACCAGCGCCACGCCGCAAACCCCCGAGGAAATCGCGGCATTGAACACGTGGGTTGCCGCCAATGCCTCCAGCGGCGTCCGTATCACCGTGATCTCTGCCGAGGGCCGCGTTCTCGCCGACTCCCAGTCGGAAACCGCCACCATGGAAAACCACGCGGCACGGCCGGAATTCCGCGAAGCCATGCAGACCGGAGAAGGCCACTCCACTCGCGACAGCGTCTCCGTGCGCCGCCAACTCATGTACTACGCCGTGCGCGAAGACCTTCCGGGAAATGTTCCGGTGATTCTGCGTCTCGCCCTCCCCATGGCAGACTTCACCGATCAGCTGTGGATTTTGCGCCGCAATCTGTGGCTGTGGTCACTGCTGATTTATCTGTTTGCGGGGGCCGCAGCCATGCTGATGTCGCGCTCCTATACCGAACGCGTGGAGCGTCTTCGCGAGTTCTCGCGCCGGGTTGCCGAAGGAGATTTTCGCCCGCTTCCCGCGGATGGGAAGGGCGACACCCTGGAAGCGCTGGGAGCTTCGCTGAATCAGACGGCGTCCCGGCTGGACCGCACCATCCGCACGCTGACCGAAGAGCGCAACCTCTCCGCTGCGATCCTTGGCTCGATGGTGGAGGGTGTGGCGGTCGTCAATGGCGCCGAGCGGCTTGCGTTTGCCAACCCCGGCTTCGCTTCCATCCTGGGCCTGGATGTTCCTCCGGTCGCGGGGAGTTCATTGCTCGAGGTGGTACGCCAGACGGAACTGATCGAAGCGGTGCGCAGCGTGCTGGCGGGCGAACCGCGAGTCGAAGCGGAAATCGTTACGGGTACGCTTCGTCAGCATTACTTTGCCGCCACCGTGGCCGCCGTGCGGGCCGGAGAGACTTTCGGCGCGGTCATCGTGCTTCATGACATCACCGAATTGCGCCGGCTCGAACGCATCCGCCGCGATTTTGTGGCCAACGTTTCGCACGAGTTCCGCACGCCCCTGACCGCCATTCAAGGTTTTGCGGAGACTTTGATCGGCGGCGCCATCGATGACCCGCAAAACCGGGGACGATTTCTCTCCATCATCCTGGAGCATTCGCGCCGTCTGGCCCGCCTTACGGAGGATCTGCTGCGGCTTTCGCAAATGGACGCGGAACAACTGGATCTGGAAATTCGCGCGGTCAGCGTCTCACAACTGGTGGAAGCGTGCTACGAAACCGCACAACGCCGCGCCGCGGAACGTGGTCTTGCCATTTCCTTGAACGTGCCCAGTCATCTGCCGGACGTTGCGGCGGATAACCGCCGTCTTCAGGAAGTCCTGCAGAACCTCCTGGACAACGCCATTCAGTACACCTTACCCGGGGGAAAGATCGTTTTGAGCGCGGAGGTAAGGAATGATGAAGTGGTCTTCACCGTTGCCGACACCGGCATCGGAATCCCCAAAGCGGACCAGCCGCGAATCTTTGAAAGGTTCTACCGCGTGGACGTGGCGCGTTCCCGAGAAGCAGGAGGCACCGGCCTTGGCCTCTCCATCTCGAAGCACCTCGTTGAAGCTCACGGCGGGCGCATCTGGGTCGACAGCGAAGTCGGCTCCGGCTCCAAATTTCATTTCGCGATTCCGGTCTTCGACCCGGAACGCGCAACCGCGCGAGGCGCCGCGTCCGCAGGCACGCTGAGCCGTTCTCTTCGCGGAAGCGGTACCTCCGGCGCCTAGTTCCATTTCCTTTCGACTTATTCATCCTGCCGTGAACAGTTTGTAACAATTCCCGCTCAACCTATAACTGGCGCGCAGGCCATTTCTCTGCGCTGCGCAACGGAGGCTGGCATGGCCACAAGTGCGGGTTTGACCGAAGCGGTTCTCTACGACGTGCTGGTCAATTATCTAGTCTCCATGGCGCGCATCGTGGAGAGCGCGATGAATCGCGCGCTCGATGCCATCGTGGGCTTCGATAACCCGCGCACTGCCGGTTTGCCCGGTGAAGTATTCCTGTTCGAGCCGCGCATCAACGAGATGGAAATCATGATCGACGAGCACGCTATCCGGCTGTTGCGGCGCGGGGTATTCAGTGACGATGAACTCCGGCTCATTGTCGCGGCATTGAAGATTACCAACGACCTCGAGCGCATCGGAGATATTGCCGTAAATCTTGCGGAGCGCGTCATTACTTTGCGCGAGACGCCCGGCGCGAAAATGCCGGAGCAACTCATGCCCATGACGGAAGCGGTGCGCGCGATGGTCAGCCGCAGCCTGGGCGCACTGATCTTTCGCAATGCGGAGTTGGCCACGCAGGTTCTGGAAAGCGACGATGTGGTGGACCAATATCGCGACCAGATTTTTGAGACCCTGCTACACAACATGACCCAGGATGTGGCCCTGGTCAGCCCGGGGCTGCAGTTTGTTCTGGCCACCCGCCATCTCGAGCGCATCGCCGATCATGCCACCAACATAGCCGAAGACATCATCTTCTGGGTGCGCGGCCTCGATGTGCGACATGGCCGCGGGTTGATGGTGCGCGCCGAGCAGCAAGAGATCATCCCGGAGGCACCAGATACCGTCACCGAGAATTCATTTGACCTTCATTCGCAAGTCACGCCCAACTGCGAAACTCAGCGTGTTTGATCTTCACTCCATTTCCTACCTTGGGGACCGGCGCACCCCTGGCACCGGTCCCCTTCTCCTCCCTCCAAAGAAACACGAGCCAGGCATCCCCTTGACCGGAAAAGCGATTCAAACTAATGTGTTAAAGTGCGTCAAATTATGCGGAGTCTGGTCTTGAATCCGAGGAATTGGCAGCCCACGTGGCGCTTTTGCGTCTGCGTGCTGCTGATTTGCCTGGTTGTCTACAATCCATTTGTTGCGGCAACAACTGTTTCCTCCCATCTGTCCTACTCACAAATGGCGCGCAATCGGGCAACCATCGGCTCGTCAGAACTCAAGAAATTCAGTCCGGGGCCGGATCCCACAGTGCATGCGGGAGTAGACGTAGAGTCAACAGCCCCTGAGCCCATGGTAGCAGCCCAGGAGAGGCAACCCGGAACGGTTCCGAGCGAAGTAAGCCCTTGGCAGCCAGAACTATGCGCAAGCCTCTGGTTCCGCCCCCCTCCCACGCAATAAGATTTCAGCAAATTCAGGCCTCGTAAGATCTCCCATTGCCGGAGCAATCCGGCGCAGCGATTCGCCTTTGACGATTCGCCCTTTTGATCAAACTCGCGACAGCTCGGAAAAGCAGCCGCTCTGGTCGCCGTCAGGAACAGGATATGAGCTCAAAACGGCAGATACCTTCCGCAGGCCCCCGGTTCATGCGCCAGCATGCCGAGAGACTGGACCGCCGGGCAAGAGTTCCCCATGCTCTGTTTCAGCACAAATTCATATAGAGGAGTCACGCATTGAATAGCGTCCTGGCCCCCGACCAATTGGAAGCCCTTGGCCGCCTGAGCACTTGCGCAGTCTCAAACGCAATTGAGACCTTTGGCGTACGACTGCGGAACACCGGCTTCGCAGATGCAAGTATCCAATGCATGTTTGAGGATCTTCCGCCAGTGGTTGGTTATGCAACCACTGCGCGGGTTCGCACTTCGGTGCCGCCCATGCAAGGTCACAATTATCTCGATCGTACGGATTGGTGGAACGCCATTCTTATGATCCCTGCTCCTCGCGTTGTGGTCGTGGAAGATGTCGAAAAGAGGCCGGGACTCGGCTCATTTGCCGGGGAGGTGCACGCCAATATCTTGAGTGCGCTGGGGTGCGTGGCCGTGGTTACAAACGGCGCGGTCCGCGACCTGCCACAAGTCCGAAGCACGGGTTTCCAATTGTTTGCCGGGAACGTGGCCGTTTCCCACGCCTATGCCCACGTCTTTCAATTCGGAACTCCCGTGGAGATCGGTGGTCTGAAAATAGAACCGGGAGACTTACTCCACGGAGACCGCCACGGAATTTTGAAAGTTCCGATCGAATTGGCATCCGGCATCCCCGCAGTTGCCAGGGAGCTTCAAGAACAGGAACAACGCATAATAGCCGCATGCCGATCTGCTGATTTTTCGTTGGACAAACTTCGCAGGCTATTTCCCAGTTTCAAAAACGAACCGTAGCAAAAAATCTCTGGCTGCAACGAGGAACAATGAACGGATCGGTACAATTTCATGTTTGAAACGAGTCGTCGAACTTTACGAAGAACAAAAACCACCTTGGGACTCGTGCCGTTGTTTGGCGGGGCTCTGATGTTCGTATCTTGTTCGTCAGATGCCGTCAAGGCCGGTCCCGATGCCGCTGGCCTGCCAACCGTTGCCGCCGCCAAGGTTCTCCGCGCTGACCTTACGCGGGCACTGGCTGTGACAGCGGAATTCCACCCATTTCAAGAAATTGATGTCCATGCCAAAGTCGCGGGTTACGTGAAACGGATTTACGTCGACGTGGGCGACCGCGTAAAAGCCGGCCAGTTGATCGCCGTCCTGGAAATCCCTGAACTACACGACGAAGTCCAAACCGCCGAAGCATCGGTCAGCGAGAGCCAGGAAGAAATTCGACGGGCGCAGGCAGATTTGCAGCGCGCGAAGTCCGCCCACGAGGTCGCTCATTTGGCCTACTCGCGGCTTGCTGAGGTCTCCAAGACACGCCCCGGGCTGGTGGCCGAACAAGAGATTGACGACGCGCTGGGGCGTGATCGCGTCTCGGAAGCTCAGTCCGCGACCGCGGAAGCCTCGCTCTCGGCTGCGGAGCAGCAACTTCGCGTGGCCGAGGCCAAGCGCGAGAAAGTTCGTACTCTGTTTGCCTACGCCGAGATCAAAGCGCCCTTCACTAGTGTAGTCACCAAGCGATATGCGGACACCGGGTCAATGATTCAGACGGGAATTTCCTCGGAGACTCAGTCCATGCCTCTCGTGACGTTGGCTCAGGAGAACCTTCTCCGCCTGGTCATTCCCGTTCCGGAGTCTGCAGTTTCCAAGATCCGCCTGGGTAGCCCCGTGGAAGTAAGCGTTTCGGCGTTGGGCAAGAACTTCGAAGGCAAAGTTGCGCGATTTGCGGATCAGGTGGATATGGCCACGCGAACGATGCACACGGAAGTGGATGTTCCCAATCCCACGGGGGAACTGGTTCCAGGGATGTACGCGAGTGCTTCATTGGTTCTGAACGATGAGCACAACGCCTTGGCCATTCCGGTGCAGGCTCTATCACGCAGCGAGGACCGCGTGAGCGTCTTGTTGATCGACAAACAAGGCAAGTTGGAAGAACGTCTTGTCCACATTGGCATTGAGACTCCGGATCAGGTGGAGATTTTGTCCGGCCTGAACGAAGGCGATCTCGTCGCCATCGGGAGCCGCAGCCAACTTCAGCCGGGAATGGCGGTTCATCCGAAGATCATTTCCCTAGGCCCATCGAGCGGAGGGAAATAATGTCTGGATTTTCGATTCGTAATCCCTACTTCATCATTGTGGTCTGTCTGATTGTCGCTGTTGTCGGCATCACCAGCTTGGCGCGCATGCCGGTGGATTTGTTTCCCACCATCAATATTCCCGAGGTGGTTGTCGCAACGTTCTATTCTGGAATGCCTCCGGAAGAAATCGAAACGGAGATTACGGGACGATTTGAACGATTTTTCACTCTCGGCAGCGGTATCGAACATATGGAATCCAGGTCGCTGCCTGGAGTCAGTATTATCAAGGTCTTTTTTCAACCAGGAACGGACAGCGACTCGGATGTCAACGAGATCTCCAATCTTGCTATGGCGGATCTTCGCCGGTTACCACCGGGAACCCTCCCACCCGTGGTGGAAAAGTTCGATGCCTCGAGCCTTCCGGTCTGCCTGGTCACGTTAAAGGGCCAAGGATTGAGCGAAACGCAACTCCGCGACCTTGGCCAGTTTCAGGTTCGCAACCAGCTCGCCACCGTGTCCGGCGCGTCCGTGCCACCCCCGTTCGGGGGTAAGTACCGCCAAATCATGGTATACGTCGATCCCGCAAAGCTACAGGCCTACCAACTCAGTCCCATGGATGTGGTTCGCGCGGTGGATAACGCGAACCTGATTCTTCCCGCCGGGGACGCTAAGATCGGCCCCTATGACTACAACATTTATTCGAACAGCCAATTCCGCGATGTAAAAGGTATCAACACGCTCCCGCTGAAGACCGTCGGTCAGTCCACGGTCACCGTCGCGGACGTTGGCCACGCCGAAGATGCACACCAGATCCAGACCAATATCGTGCGCGTGGACGGCAGCATTCGGTTTATCTGCCCGTTCTCAAGCAGGGTGGCGACACCAACACGATTCAGGTCGTGGACGGAATCAAAGCCGTGTTGTCCCGTCTCACCGACATTCCGAAAGAGTTGGTGCCACGGCTTGTCTTTGACCAATCCCTGTTCGTGAAGCGGGCGATCGAAACGCTTCTCCATGAGGGAGGCGTGGGACTGCTTCTAACGCGCTCTGATGGTCCTGATTTTTCTTGGTAGCCTTCGCGCAACGGTCGCCGTGTTTCTGTCCATCCCGCTCTCCGCCCTGGCCGCCATCATTGCCCTGTATTTCGGAGGCAGCTCGATCAATTCGATGATTCTTGCCGGACTGGCCCTGGTTTTCTCCCGCCTGATTGACAATGCCGTCATCGTTCTCGAGAACATTTTCCGCCACCTCGAACTTGGCGAGAAACCGGAGGTGGCTGCGGAAAAAGGCGGCCAGGAAGTGGCGCTGGCGGTCCTCGCCGCCACGTTAACGAGCGCGGTGGTGTTCTTCCCAGTCACTTTCTCTACGGTGTGAGCCGCTTTCTCTTTTCTGCACTGGCCATGGCCGTCGTACTCGCGCTGTTTGCCTCTTATGTTGTCGCCATGACCGTCGTGCCTTTGTTCTGCGCCCGGTACATCAAATCCCCTTCCCACGGACACTCCACAAATCCGCGAACCGGCTCGGAGCTCTACCCGAAGAAGCAGGGACCAGCCACGGGCGATGGGGAGATCGCTTCAATGACTGGTTTGCGGCACATTTCAATCGCCTGCTGGCATTCTACGAATCTCACGTCAGGAATGCCCTCTCGCGGCCTAAAGCAGTTGGCGCGGAATTCTGGTGGCCTGCGCTCTCAGCCTCTTGCTCTACCCATTTCTGGGCATGGCCTTCTTTCCAAGAACAGATGCCGGACAATTCGTCATCAACGTGAAGACTCCTTCTGGCACTCGCGTGGAGATTACGGATGATGAGGTAGCGCGCGTCGAGAACCTGATTCGGCAAACCGTGCCACCCAAAGATTTGCATCTGATCGTTTCCAATGTTGGCGTGATTCCCGGATTCTCCTCGATCTACACCAGCAACGCCGGACCGCACACAGCTACGATCCAGGTGGCTCTGAACGAAGGCCATCAAGTCAGCAGCTTTCAATACATGGACCAGGTTCGACGCAAAATCCAGGACAGATCTGCCTGAGCTCAAGCACCTATTTCCAATCCGGCGGCATCGTGGATGCAGTTCTGAATCAAGGTTTACCCGCACCGATTGACGTCCAGGTGAGTGGTTCGAACCTGAAAACTGCTTATCAAACCGCAACGCAACTGGCAAGCGAAATTCGCGGAACTCCGGGCGTGAGCGAAGTCTTTATCCCGCAGGATATGGACTATCCCTCGCTTCATCTTGACGTCGACCGGATGCGCGCAAGTGAACTCGGGCTCGACCCAGAAGGAGGTCGTCGATAACGTCATTACCGCGCTGACTTCCAACGGAATGATTGCTCCGAGTTACTGGATCGACCCCAAATCACGGGAATGACTACATGCTGACCGTGCAATATCCCGAGAAGAATATTCAAAGCCTCGCGGACTTGAAGGAAGTTCCGCTGCGTTCGCCCGGAGGCGAAATCCCCCGCGTTCCTCGATGCCGTCAGCAAGGTCTCGCGGTTTAACGCCCCCACGGAGATCGATCACTACCAGATCCAGCGCGTCTTTGACGTGTACGTGAATCCGTCCACCGAGGATCTTGGCAGAGTAGTCGCCTCCGTGCGCCACATCGTGGGGCAAAACGAGCTTCCAGATGGCACTCGCGTGAATATTCGCGGGATGGTACAGGGAATGCAAGCGTCCTTCCGAAGTTTCGGATTGGGTCTGCTGCTCTCGCTTGTTTTGCTCTACCTGATCCTGGTTGCGCAATTCCGGTCCTTCCTGGATCCCGCTCCTCATCCTCCTTGCCGTTCCCACCGGGGTGATGGGAGTCCTGTTCACGCTTTTGCTTACCGGAACCACGCTGAATGTCATGTCGCTTATGGGCGTGATCATGATGGTCGGCATTGTCGTCTCAAACAGCATTCTGATCGTGGAATTCGCACACCGCCTGGAAGAGGACGGCATGTCGGTTCGCGAAGCCATCATTTCTTCCTGCCGCATTCGGTTGCGGCCTATCCTGATGACTTCGCTTGCGACTATCATCGGTCTGATTCCGATGGCCTTGAAACTGGGAACCGGAAGCGAACAATACGCTCCGCTGGCGCGCGCCATTATCGGCGGCCTTACCGTTTCGGTTGTTCTTACTGTCTTCCTGGTTCCCGCCGCCTATCTTCTTGTGCATGGCAAGGAAGAGAGGCAGGAGGTGGCGGCATGAAGCGAGTAGCTACGCTGCTTGTCCTTGTTCTCGTCCTCCTCGGCATTCGCACAACGGGCCAAACAACGCCGCCAAGTTCCGGATCGGGAAGTCCCGGGAGCAGCGCGACCGGACGGCCACTCACGATCCGGGAAGCCGAAGCGATGGCGCTTCAACGTAATCCGGACATCACCATCGGGAAGCTGCGGGCGCTGGAGGCGCGCGAGTTTGTGCGCCAAACCCGTTCGGGGCTCTATCCGACAGCGAACTTGAGCTTGACGGGCGTGGGCGCCGAGGCCGGGAGCCGAATCGCCGCCGGCTACCTGAACAATCCGGTGATTTATCCTCGCGCCGCGACCGGTGTGTCCGTGAGCCAACTCATCACGGATTTCGGGCGCACGACGAACCTGTTATCGAGCTCCGAATTCCAGGCCAAGGCCGAAGATCAGAACGCCGTGGCCACGCAACAGCAGATCATTCTGGCCGTGGACGTTTCTTTCTATAACACGTTGGAGACCAAGGCGCTCCTTCAGGTCGCCGAAGAGACTGTAAACGCACGTCAAACGCTCGTCGACCAGGTGCAAGCCTTGACGAACGCCAAGCTGAAGTCGGATCTCGATCTCAGCTTCAGCAAGGTGGACCTGGCCCGGGCTAAACTTCTGCTGCTGGACTCGAAGAGTAACTACGAAGCGGCAATCACCTCACTCTCCGCGATTCTGGGTTACCCGGAACGGCAGGACTTTGCGCCCGTTGAACCTGTCGAGCAGGCTGTGCCGCCCGTTCCGGATGCCGCCCCCCTGATTCAGCAAGCGCTGCAGCAACGGCCGGAGGTGAAGTCATTGCAAGATGAAATTACCGCGGCGACGAAATTCAGCAAGGCGGAACACGACCTCTGGTGGCCCACGGTGAGCGCCGCGGGCGCCGTGGGCTTAGTGCCGGTTCGGGACAATTACATGCCCAGTTGGTACGGCGCCGCTGGTGTCAATATCAATATCCCGATCTTCAACGGGTTTTTGTTTAACGCCCGAGCTAAGAGCGCTGATCTGGAGACGGAACTCAAGCGAAAGAAACTGATGGGCCTGCAAGACAATGTGGCGCGTGACGTGCGCAACAGTTGGCTCGACACCGAAAAGGCCTATGAGCGTTTGACTGTGACCAAGCAATTTCAGGAACAGGCTAATCCTGGCTCTTCAGCTCGCCGATGCCAGATATAAACTCGGTCTCAGCTCCATCGTGGAATACAGCCAGGCACAGCTGCAAAAAACGGACGCCGATCTGCAAGACGCGGACGCCCACTATCAGTATCTAGTTTCCCAAATAATGCTGGCGTACCAGATGGGCTTGACGCGCTGAACGGGGCCGCTTCACAGCTGTAGTTACATGCAGGAGCTAATGAGACGTCCGGTAAGCAGAGCAGACTCGCATTTGTAGCGGAGCTGAAATCCTGCCTTCAGACCCCTGGCTTCCTTGAGTGAGCCGATGTGACTACAGAGGGCGTAGGGTCTATTTCTTTACAATCCATAACAAGCTGAAAATAAGCGCCCTACCCGCCGGTCGGGCTGATTTGTTACGGACTATTCACAGCCGATTGATTTAAGCGTAAGAGTCCCCCACTACCTTCTGGGCCGGGGTGATTGCTTTTCCCATAAGCACGGTCCGAAATTCATTCTTTAAGAAGAGAGAGGCAATGAGAAAACTTGCAGCACTGACACTATCGTTGTTCCTGTTGTACGGAACAGCATTTGCTGACTCACCGAAAGACTCATCGAAAGAGGCTGACGCGCAGCCCGCGAAGTCCGCAACGGCCGCGAAACCAGCCCCAGCCAAGAGCAACGCGGAAATCGCTGCGGAGATGGAGGAGTTGCGCCAGGCGCTCCAGACGCAGCAGGAGCAGTTGCAGTTGCTGAAGGAAGAATTGGCCAAGCGCGACCGCCAGATCGAGGAAACACGGGAAGCGGCTGCGGCGGCGAATTCGCGCGCCACGGAAGCCAATGTAAAAGCAACGGAAGCAGCCGCTACCTCCGCTGAGGTAAAGACGACGGCGTCGGCGCTGAATTCTTCCGTGGCCAGCCTCGCGGCCAGCCACGCGGCGGTTGTAAACGCGTCTTCGGCCACGCCCGATGGGCAGGCCAAGTCCGAAGAAAAGGGCCCCGCCTCGATCCGCTTTAAAGGAGTCACCCTTACGCCGGGTGGATTCATCGCGGCAGAAACGGTGAACCGCCAGCGGGCCGAAAGTGCGGGCATCAACACGCCTTTTACAGGCATTCCGTATGGTGGCAACGGAACAGGCAAACTTACGGAGATGAACCTCACGGGCCGTCAGTCGCGCCTTTCGCTGCTTGTGGAAGGGAAGCTGGCTGACGTCAAGTTAAGCGGCTACTACGAGATGGATTGGTTAGGTGCGGGCACCACATCGAATAATCGCCAAAGCAATTCCTATGTACTTCGTCAGCGCCAATTGTGGGCGCGCGCAGACTTTGCCAGTGGCTGGGCAGTAACAGGCGGCCAAATGTGGAGCCTGGCGACGGAGACCACCAATGGGATGGTAAACCGCAGCGAGTACCTGCCTGCGGTCATCGATCCACAATACCAGGTGGGCTTCACTTGGCAGCGCGCCTATGGCTTTCGCGTTTCGAAAAACTTCAACGACAAGTTCGGATTAGCATTCTCTCTCGAAGGCCCGCAAGCCACGGTAGGTGGCCGCGGATTTAGCAGTTACTCGAGCACCTCAGCCACAGGTTCTACGACGACGTTTCAGAACGCGTTTGTATATGCTCCAGGCAACGGTGGCGGTTTGCTGAACGGGTTCGACGGCACCGGCTATTCGCTCAATAAGACACCGGACGTGGTCGTGAAGGCGGTCTTGGATCCCGGCTGGGGCCATTACGAAGTATTCGGCATCGTGAGCACTTTCCAAAATCGCGCGTATCCTTGCGCGGTTGTCGGCACTACCGCAGGTAATTTCCCTACACCCGCCACTCCGACGGTTCTCAGTTGCGCGGCGAGCACTTCCACCTCGCCGAGCACCGCTGGCGCCTTTACCGATTCGCGCACTGGTGGCGCCGTGGGAGCCAATTTCCACGCTCCGCTCTTCGCGAAGAAGTTCACCGTTGGCGCGGAGGCCTTCTACGGCGAAGGCACCGGCCGCTTCGGGTCGGCGCAGCTCCCGGACGCGACTCTTCGTCCGGACGGCACCATGGCACTGATTCATGGCGGACATTGGATGGGCAGGCTGGAGTGGCATGCGACACCGAAGCTTGATCTCTACGGTTATGTCGGCGGAGAATACGCCGCCCGCACTGCTTACACCGGGTACCAGTCCGTAAAGCTCACCGCCACTCCAGCCATACCGGGGTGCGGAGACGTTGGACAGGCGCCTTGCCCCGGAGGCGGCATTCAGCCTTCCTACCCATCGATCACGACCACCAGCATCTCCACTAACGGTATCGGCGGCTACGGCTCACCGTACTCCAACAACACTGGCTGCTCCACCGAAACTCTCCCGAGCGGAACAAGCGCACCCGGTGGCGGTGGCACATGCGCCGGTGACATCCGCTACATTGGGGAAGGCACCCTTGGCTTCTGGTACAAGTTTTATCAGGGAGAAAAGGGAAAAATGCAATTCGGTCTCCAATACTCCTACTTCTACAAGGACGGTTGGTCCGGCAGCAACGGCCTGACTGGAACGACGAGTGTCTCGCCGCACGCCGTGGATAACATGGTATGGACCTCGTTCCGCTACTACATCCCCTAATGTGCAGCAACCCACTTGACACCTCAAAGGCTAAGAGGCGAGATAGGGGCAGCCCGGCAACCGGCTGCCCTTCCTCGTCTGTGGGGGGGGCTAGTGGAAGTTTCTGTAAATAAGGCAGTTGAACCACCTACCTCAAGTTATCTCCGATTTTTAACAGATTCACTAAGAGATGTAACAATTCCGTAACCTGAGCTGTCCAGACTGAAAAGTACTCGGAAAATCGCTAGTCATTTAGGGAGACAATCTCATGAAACGCACTGCCTTGCTCTTATCGGCTGTTCTAGCTCTCGGAGCCTTGGTGTGGGCGCAAAATCCGCTCCTGATTAACGGAGCGGGCGCTACATTTCCGTACCCGATCTATTCAAAGTGGTTTGACGTATACCACCAGAAATTTGCCAACACCCAGTTCAACTATCAATCGATCGGTTCCGGCGGAGGTATCAAGCAAATCACCGAGGGCACGGTCGATTTCGGCGCTTCCGATGGGCCAATGAACGAGGAACAACTGAAGACGTTCCAAGACAAGCGTGGCTTTCCTATTCTGCACTTTCCGACTGTTCTAGGAGCCGATGTGCCGACCTACAATATCCCCGGTGTGATGGCCGAACTAAACTTCACTCCGGAGGCCCTTGCCGGTATTTTCCTGGGCAAGATCACCAAGTGGAATGACCCGGCGATCAGCGGGCCGAACAAGGGAGTGAACCTGCCGGCGAACGACATTGTTGTGATTCACCGTTCCGACGGCAGCGGCACCACTTACATTTGGACGGACTACCTTTCTAAAATCAGCAGCGAGTGGCAAAGCAAGGTGGGTAAAGGCACTTCGGTCAACTGGCCCGTGGGACTTGGTGGGAAGGGAAATGAGGGAGTGGCGGGACTTGTCAAGCAGACGCCAAACGGCTTTGGCTATGTCGAGCTGATCTATGCGATTCAAAATAACATGCCGTATGGCCGCGTAAAGAATTCGTCAGGCACCTTCATCAAGGCGGATCTCGCCAGCGTGACGGCAGCTGCTGCGGGCGCATCGAAAGATATGCCGAGTGACTTCCGCGTTTCCATCACGAACGCTCCGGGAAAGACGGCCTATCCGATTTCCAGCTTCACCTGGCTCCTGGTTCCCGCAAAGATTCAGGACGCGGCCAAGCGCGATGCCATCAAAGGCTTCGTGAAATGGATGGTGACCGACGGACAGCAATACAACGAAAAGCTCGCCTATGCGAAACTGCCGAAGGAAGTGGTTGAGAAGGAGCTGAAGGCGCTCAACCAAATTCAATAGAAACCGTAAAGAGACGTGGCAACGGCAAATCCAACGATGCCGAGCGCGAGTCCTGCCGGGGGCTCGCGCTCTTTTCTATCAAAGCTGCGCGATGGAGATGAAATCGCGAGGCTCGTGACGTTATTGTTCGCGGCCTCCGTTGTCTTGATCACGGTTCTGCTGGTCTACGAACTGTGGATCAATTCCGTGCTGCCGCGCCAGAAGTTCGGCCTGCACTTTTTCGTGACCCAAGTGTGGGACCCGGTGATGGACCAGTACGGCGCCCTGCCGTTCATATTCGGCACGGTAATGACTTCGGCGATCGCACTGGCTCTCGCGGTTCCTCTCGGAATCGGCGCGTCCATATTCCTGGCGGAATTGGCCCCGCCTCGAGTTTCGGATTCGCTCCAATTCTTCATTGACCTATTGGCCGCGGTCCCCAGCGTGATCTACGGGCTCCTGGGCGTGTTTATCGTCGTGCCCGTCATGCGCACGGTGATTTACCCTGCGCTGAACAAGCCGTTCGGATTTCTACCATTCTTCAAAGGCCCCTCGTATGGTGTAGGATTTCTGACCGCAGGCATCGTTCTTGCCATTATGGTGATTCCCTACATCATCTCGGTTTCGCGGGAAGTTTTGCTCTCCGTCCCCGGGGACCAGCGGGAAGCGGCGCTCGCGCTAGGTTCAACGCGGTGGGAATCCACCTGGCAGGTGGTTGTGCCCTTCGCGAAAACCGGGATCATGGGCTCCATCTTTTTGGCTCTGGCGCGAGCCCTAGGGGAGACCATGGCCGTTACCATGGTTATTGGCAATACTCCCACCATCAGCGCTTCGATCTTCTCCCCTGGAGATACCATTGCCTCCGTCATCGCCAATCAATTCACCGAAGCCACTGGTGATCTGTACCTGCAATCCCTGGTTGGCTTAGGGTCTGGTGCTGTTCCTTCTCACCTTCATCCTGAACGGCTTAGCGCGTCTGCTGATCGTCGTGACAACCCAAAAAGGCAGCGGGATGGCCAACCGATGAGTGTAAAGCTACGCTGGCGCAAATTTCTCAGCAACTTCATGTTGACACTCACCGGCGTTTGCGCCTTCGTGTCCGTGGCCATCTTGTTTTTTATCCTGGGCTACCTGGTTTTCAACGGCGGCACTTCAGTGAACTGGGCCTTCTTCACGCAACTCCCCAAGCCAGTGGGCGAAACCGGCGGGGGAATGGCCAACGCCATCGTGGGGAGCGCAAAATTGTTGCTCGCGGCCTCGCTATTCGGCGTGCCAGTCGGTTTTTTCGGGGGAATCTATCTTGCCGAGTTCAGCGGCACCAGAGCGGCTTCGGTGGTGCGCTATGCGGCGGATTTGCTGAATGGCGTGCCTTCCATCGTGATCGGGATTTTTGCATACAGCATGGTGGTACTGCCGTTCAAGCATTTCTCTACGCTGGCGGGCGCGTTTGCCCTGGGCCTGATGATGATCCCGATCACCCTGCGGAGCACGGAAGAGTTTCTGGGCGCGGTGCCGCGCATGCTGCGCGAAGGCGCAATGGCACTGGGAGCGAGCAAATGGAAAACAATCACGACAGTCATCGTGCCGGCGGCCTATCGCGGCATTCTTACCGCGATCCTGCTGGCCCTGGCGCGGGTGGCAGGCGAGACGGCGCCGCTGCTGTTCACCGCGTTCGGGAACCGATTCTGGAGTCAGGGTTGGAACCAGCCAACGGCCTCCCTGCCGGTGATGATCTTTACCTACGCCGTGTCCCCGTACGAAGATTGGCATCGCCAGGCCTGGGCGGCGGGTCTGGTGCTGCTCGGTTTGATCCTGATCATCAACATCCTGGCTCGGACGATTCTGTCGCGCGGCATAGCGGTGCCGAGGTCGTAGACATGACTACCTCCCCCAATCCGGGGCTTTCCGCGAATATCGGCGCGACCGCCGGAGCCCCGGCGGCGAAAGAAAATGCCGCATCTCTGCCGATGCGCATGAGTATTTCCAAGCTCAATTTCTTTTACGGCAGCAAGCAAATCCTGTTCGACATCAATATGGGCATTGCCGACAAGCGGGTGACCGCCTTGATCGGTCCCTCGGGTTGCGGCAAGTCCACCCTCTTGCGCATTCTGAATCGCATGCATGAAACGGTGGCAACTTCGCGGCTTGAGGGTGAAGTCCTTCTGGATCAGCAGAATATTCTGGCCCAGGACGTCACCGCACTGCGCCGCCGTGTTGGCATGGTCTTCCAACGGCCGAACCCCTTTCCCAAATCCATCTTTGACAACGTGGCTTACGGGCCAAGAATCAACGGCACCAAGGTGCCGATCGCAGAAGTCGTGGAGCAGCAGCCTCCGCAACGCTGCCTTGTGGGAGGAAGTGAAGGACCATCTCCACAAATCGGCCTACGAACTTTCCGGCGGGCAGCAACAGCGCCTGTGCATCGCCCGCGCTCTCGCCGTGGAACCCGAAGTGCTCCTGCTGGACGAGCCCTGTTCCGCGCTGGACCCCATCAGCACGGCCAAAATCGAGGAGCTTCTGGTGGAACTAAAGAGCCTCACCACGATCACCATCGTAACGCACAACATGCAGCAAGGCGCGCGCATCAGCGATTTCACGGCGTTCCTGCTCACCGGCCAGATGATCGAGTTCAGCCCCACTCCGCAACTTTTCACCAAGCCAAGCGATCCACGAACGGAAGCGTACATTACGGGGCGCTTTGGATGAGTCAGCAGGCGTTTTTTGTTGGAACAATACCGAACTGTGGCTAAGATGCAAATGGGAAGGCATTCATGGAACGTCACTTCGAAAAGGACCTGAACGAGCTGAAAGAGCGGCTGCTGTGGATGGGCAGCCTGGCGGAGCGCGCCGTCCATCAGGCGGTCCACGCGGTACTCGAATCCGATGAACAACTGGCGAAGCGCGTGCTGGATGAGGAAGACGCCATCAACGAGCTGCAGCTGGAGATCGATGATCGAGTGGTTCAGCTTCTCGCGCTACACCAATTGATGGCCGTGGACCTGCGTTTCGTCCTGGCGGTCTCGCGCATCAACAATGATCTGGAGCGCATCGGCGACCAGGCCGTCAACGTCGCGCAGGGTGCCCTACGAATTCTCCGTCATCCGCGGGTGAAGCCTTACGTGGACCTCCCTCGCATGACCGAACTCGTGGAAGAACAGGTGCGCAACGCGCTGAATGCGGTCGTTCGCCGCGACGTGGAGCTGGCCCAGAAAGTCATGGCCAGCGATGACCAGGTCGATCACTACCGCGACCAGATCTTCCGCGAACTGCTCACTTACATGATGGGCGATTCCAGCCTGGTCTTCCCCGCCTTCGAGCTGATTCTGGTGGCGAAAAACCTGGAGCGCATCGGCGACCACGCCACCAACATCGCCGAAGACGTCATCTACATCGTCCAGGGCCAGGACATCCGTCATCCGTCGGTCGATCGCCGCTAGGTGCGCGAGTCTAGTCGATCAAACCTTAATGAGCCAGCCATGGCCCGTTTCCGCCCTATCCACAACAAAAGCGCCGCCAGAAATCCACTCACGCCGGAAAGCGCATCGCCAACAAAACGGTCTGCAGTGCGCGTAAATCGCACGCGAATCATGGAGCTGCCTGCTCCCACCGGCACCACCATCTGATTGACATCATCCATGCGCTCCGGTTCGATCGCTCTTGCCGTTCACTTCCACGCGCCACGCGGGGTAATTCAGGAGGCGAAGCGCAATGCGTGCCGGCGATGGTGCGTCGACCTGAATCCGCTTTCGCTCGGCGGTCCAGCGCTGAATCTGCAAACTGACCTGCGGTGCGGAGGAATTCGCTCCATCACCGGGCAGGACCCTGGCCAGCAATTCGTTTAATGGCAAATCCAGATGATCGTCGCCGAGGGGATCGTATTCGTCCGTTCCCTCAAATCCATGGCCGCTGGCGATGGCCTCGCGCAGCGTGGGCATTTCATCCTGGTCCCACCAGGTGTTCTCCACCAGGAAAATAGCCAATGGCACGGTGAGTACAACCAGCACGGCGAACCATAACCAGCCGCGACGCTTTTCCATCGCCAGCGCAAGAAAGCACGCGGCCACCAGCGCGATCACGGACATCCAGCGCCAGGGAAACTGTACAAAGCGCAACTTCGGCAGGTAGGTCCAAAGCGGCAAAGTGATCCGCAGCGTCAGCAAGGCGGCTGCTGCGCCTACGGCCAGAATTGCAAGCAATGCCTTCCGACGCGGCGGGGTGGCATTTCCGAGCGCAAATCGCCGGGAGGCCAGTGCCGCCACCAAGAAAAGCAAGACCAGGGAAAGTGCGCAGATGGAGGCGACCCAGTTGAACCAGGTGTGTTCCACATCCGCGATTGCCGTGAACAGGAAATTCTGCGTTGGCAACAAGCCGCTGGAAAGCGCCTCACCAATTTTGACCCAGCGTTGCTCATAAGCCGCAGGCACCAGGTAAACAGAGGCAGCCCGAGTCCAAGTGCCAGCCCGGCTATGCCCACGCAAAAGCACGCGCCACGAACGCTGGGAAAGCGCAGCCCAGGCGAACAACAACGCCATCGCATAGCTGGCAATGACGCCGGCGGGAGCATTCGAGAGCCAGACGCCCGCGAACGGTACGGCGAACAGACTGACCGAAGAAAGCTTCGGCGCGGAGTCTTCCAGAAGTTCGCACAACCGCAGTGCTCGCCACAGCACCAGTAGGAAGAAGAGCGCAGGCCAATTGTTCCGCGAAATCGCTCCGCACGTAGGTCATCAAAAGCGCATTGGGATTGATGACGTAACATGCAGCGCCAAGAAGTGCGCCTCGTTCAGTTGCCAGGCGTCTCAGCAGCAGATAGGCAGACAACCCGGCGAGCGTTTGCACCAGCACAATGAAGAGAATGGGAACGGCCACGCCGGGTAACACCAGAGTGAGCGCGGCGCCAAGCATCCAGGAGAGGGGCGGGTAAAAAACAAAGCGTGGTTCGCCGAATCCGTGGTTTGCCCAGGCCGCCCAGCGGGGATAAACGATGCCTTCCCGCCACTGGCAGGCAGCGTCAAACCAGGAAGCCGCATGAAACTCAAAATCGTGCCCGGAAGCCGTGCCGTACCAGAAAAAGGGCAGAACGATGAGCACGGAGAGCAAAAGGAAAAGGCCAAGCGGCAGAAGCCAGCCGGTCAGGCGGCGTGGTACCGTCAAGGCGGCGGATGAATGTGGATCGGTCATCAAGTGAACATGAAATTGTAACCGGAGAAGCCCGGCGGCAGTGAATCCTGTGGAATTCGCTCGCCGTAACGTTTGCCGCTAAGGAGATCGGGGCGGGAGGACCTGAAGTGAGCTGCCAGCCATGCTTTCGTGGATCGTCAGGTCTTCGCCAGTTCCCGGCACAAATAATTGATTTGGCCAACATGGTGGTAGAGGTGCACAGCGCAACGCAATACCGCCGTGACCCGATTCTTGGCTTCCGGTTCTCGCTCGGCGGAGTAAGGCAGGGTCCAATGAGGCTCTGTCTGCCGCTCAATCGTCGCAATCACCATGGCGATCGTGTCATCGAATCTGCGAAGAACCTCCGCTTTCGCAGGGCGCTGGGTTTCCGTGAATTCCAGATCGCGATTCCGGATGTAGCCAGTTTCCGCAATCCGCGCGCCGATGTAATAGTTGAGATTCCCGGTAATGTGGAGCACCAGATGTCCAACACTGTTGCCATAGCTGAACGGGTTTCGCCAAAACTGATCCTCACTCAGCGGGTCGACCCATTTATGCAGCTCGACCGCACGCATCCGGTATTCGCTGGCAAAGGCAGCGGAAATAGCCTGAGTCAGTACACTCATGACGGGTCCTTCGGCCGCTTAATGCGCTGCCACCGGCTTTTCATGCTTGTAAATGACGCCCTCTTTCATGACAAAGAACACATGTTCCGTCTGCCGTATGTTCTGGAGCGGATTGCCAGGCACGGCGACGATATCGGCGAACTTGTTGGCTTCCAGTGTGCCCACTTTGTCAGCGATCCCAAGTAAATCCGCATCCGCCGATGTGCCTGCCTTGAGCGCCGCGACCGGCTTCATCCCAAGGTCCACCATCTGGTGAAACTCCTCCGGATTGCGGCCGTGGGGATAAACGCCCGCATCCGTGCCCAACCCGATCTTCACGCCCTGGGCCAGGGCTCGCTGAAATGTGCCATGAATCGCATTGATGGCAGCGTGTGCCTTCGCCGCAATCGCCGGCGGCATATAAATTCCTCGGTCAAACTTTTCCTGAATGCCCTGGATAGCCATGAGCGTCGGAACCAGATACGTGCCCCGCTGCTTCATCATGTCCAGGTCCTCGTCGTCCAGAAAACTGCCGTGTTCGATCGAATCGATACCCGCGCGGATGGCGCGTTTGGCGGCTTCGGCGCCATGAGCGTGCGCGGCGGTCTTCCTGCGCAACGCGTGGGCCTCGTCCACGATTGCATTCAGCTCCTCCTGGGTAAGTTGCGGCGTGTCGACATCGTCCGTGGGGGAAAGCACCCCGCCAGAAGCGCACACTTTGATCATGTCCGCGCCATATTTGTGATCGAGCCGCACCGCGTAGCGCGCCTGATCCGGGCCATTGATTACGCCGTCCAGCGGACCTGCTTCATGACCAAACAGCCCCTCCCGGAAACCATCCTGATAATCGCAGTGTCCTCCCGTGGCACCGAGCGCGTGAACCGTCACCAGCATCCTCGGCCCAGGAACGTCGCCATGAGCAATGGCATTTCGCAATCCAACATCGAGGAAATCTGTCGAGCCCACGTCGCGAACTGTCGTGAAGCCGGCCATAAGTGTCACGCGTGCATTCACGCTGGCATCCAGCGCGCGCTCCGCCACCGTCTTCTGCAACCTGTTCAGTTCTTCCTTGTTGTAATCCTCGGAGTAGGGAAACGTCAGGTGTGTGTGCGCATCGATGAACCCGGGCAGCAGTGTCGCGTCGCCCAGATCGATAACTTCGGCGCCGGCCGGGATGGTCGCTGCAGCTCCTACACCCACAATCCGGCCGCCGGTTACAACGACCAGGCCGGGCGTAACTAACGTGTCGCTCTTGCCATCGAACATGGCCGCCGCCTTTAACACATAGCTTTTGTCGGGCGGTTTCTGTCCTTGTCCGTAGCTTGGCGCCCACAAGATCAGACTGCAGAATAGTGTCAAGGTGATTCGTCTGCGCATCAAACACTCCTTGTTTCAGGTAACTCGTGAGTCGATGGCAGACTGTATCGTGCCCGCCAAAATGTCAAGGTGAAGACTGACGCAAGCGATGCGGCAAGCATTCCTCGCGCCCGTTTCTTTCCTTGTTCGAAGAACGGCCGATTTCCAGATCACGGGTGCTCTTGCGCGGGATTGCCCGAATGCCGCAGGATAGGGCATTGAACCGCAACTCCTGGGAAGTCTTGGACAAAAACTGAGGTAATCCGCCGCATGTCGACCAGCCCGGATGTTCTGATTGTCGGTGCAGGCCTCGCTGGCCTCTGCTGCGCCCGCAGACTGCAGGAGAAGGGCGTCAGTTTCCAAATTCTCGAGGCTTCCGATGGCCTGGGCGGGCGCGTGCGCACGGATGAAGTCGATGGATTCCTTCTCGACCGCGGCTTCCAGGTACTGCTCACCGCTTACCCCGAAGCCCGGCGAGTGTTGGATTATGGTCGTCTCGAGCTGAAGCCCTTTGCTCCAGGAGCTATTTCCTGGTACGCCGGACGCATGAATAAGCTCATCGATCCCTGGCGCACTCCCGGGGCCTGGTGGGAGGCGCTACGTTCCGATTTCGGCACTCTCAGCGACAAGCTGCGCATTGCGCGCCTGCGCAGCCGTTTGCGCCGATCTTCGATCGAGGAAATCTTCGCTCGCCCCGACCGCTCCATCAGGCAAGCTCTGGAATCGCAGCGTTTCTCCCCGCCACTGATCCACCGTTTTTTCCGGCCGCTCCTGGGAGGAATCCTGCTGGATGGGGAACTCAAGTCCTCCAGCCGTATGTACGAATTCGTTTTCAAAATGCTTGCGGAAGGCGACGTGGCTTTGCCTTCGCGCGGCATGGGCGCGATTCCCGCGCAACTCGCAGAAAAAATTCCCGTCGATACGGTGCGGCTCAACACGCGCGTCGAAGAACTTCACGAAAATGAGCTAAAGCTGGCCGGTGGAGAAATACTCCGCGCGCGAGCTGTTGTCATTGCCGCCGACGGTCCTTCCGCGGCTCATGTGATCGGCGAAGTCGAACCGGCATCGCGCAGCGTCACCTGCTTTTACTACGCCGCCGACGAACCGCTGATCACACTGCCTGTGCTGTTCCTGAATGGCGATGGCGCCGGACCGGTCAACAATTTTGCCTTCCTTTCCCAGGTAGCTCCCTCCTATGCGCCGTCGGGCAGGCATCTGGTGTCGATTACCGTGCTCGGCACGCATAAGCTGACAGACCTTCAGTTGAGCGGCTTCATCATCGCGCAGATGAAGAACTGGTTTGGCAAGGTGGCCAGCACCTGGCAGTTCCTGCGTGGCTACTACTTGACGCATGCTCAGCCGCAACAATTTCCCGGGGCTTTGGAACCGCCGCAGCGCCCTGTTCGCGTTCGGCCAGGGATTTACGTTTGCGGCGACCATCGGGACAACGCATCGATCCAGGGCGCCATGGTCAGTGGATGCCGCGCCGCCGAAGCCGTGCTTGCGGATTTTTCGCGTTAAGGCTGCCCTCGAAAGGAGACATCCATCATGGGGAACCGCGCTTGCCCTCTTTGCTTTGCCAGGGTGCCCCGGACCCTGGTGCTGACTGTTGGCGATGAACTCTCATGCCCTTCCTGCGACACCCCTTTGGAACTTTCGCGCTTCAGCCGTGTGTTGAGTGCGTTCGTGGGCCTGCTTGGTGGATTCGTCGCCGTCCACCTCGTCCTCCGGGTAATTACCACGGGCAAGTGGGTGCTACCCATGGTTGGAGCCATCCTGGCGTACGCGCTGGCCTCGGCCCTCGTGCTCTTTCTCTTCTCCGATCTGGCGGTGCTGCCCAAGCCTGCGGCCAGCCATTTTCCACAACCCCACAAGTAACAGGCCGTCCGTACTATTGACCTGCTGGAGAGTGCTCACGACACTGCAAACAGTGGCAGCGTATTCTCAATTCCTCGGCTACAGGGTAACCGTGCGTTATCGTGTGGGAGAAATGCTGCTCTCCGCTTCCGGTACCTTCTCCGCCGACTCCGGCCGCTCCATCTTCTTGGAGCAACATCTGGAACAGCGCGGCACTCGCAAATACTTTCGCTGGGAAATTCCATACCCCTACATCCATCACATCGAAACAGAATCGGGAATGAGCCCGGTTGATTCCGCCCACCTCGGGATGTCGCGTCTCGATTCCGCCCAGAAAGCGGCTGCGGCAGCCGCCGGAGAGTCTGCCGTCGACAAGCCTTCTGCGTCTTTCTTGCCGCCGCACCCCAAGACCACCTAAGCGAGCAGCCCTGATCTACGATTCCGCGCGGAATCGGCTACACTTATTTCACGGGAAACAGGTCCGACAAGGGGAAATCCTCTGCGCAAGGAGGCTGTCTGTGAGCACTGCCGCGGTTCCACGAAAAATTGGTTTGCTTGGCTTGGGCCTGATGGGGCGGCCCATGGGAATGAATCTCCTGAAGGCGGGATACTCCCTAACCGTCTGGAATCGTACGCCCGAACGAGCCGAGACGTTGGTTGCAGCAGGGGCGGTTCTGGCGAAGACTCCTCGCGAGGCCGCGGCCACCAGCGACGTGCTCCTCAGCATCGTCAGCGACCCGCCGGCACTGGAATCCGTGTTATGGGGTCATGAAGGTAAGAATGATGGGGCACTCGGGGGTTTGAAACCGGGAAGCATCTACATCGACTCCAGCACGGTCTCCCCTTCCCTAGTGAAGAAGATCTCCGCTGCATGCAAAGAGCGTGACACGCGTTTCCTGGACGCGCCAGTTACGGGCGGTGATTGGGGGGCGCGCGAGGGAAACCTTGTTTTCATGATCGGCGGCGACGCCGACACCTTGAAAGTAGTCGAGCCCGTGCTCGGAGTAATGGGAAAGAAATGGTTTCACCTCGGTCCGAACGGAGCAGGGCAAACCATCAAGCTCGCGATGAACGCCATCCTGGCCCTGCAGGTCGGCGCCATGGCGGAAGCCCTCGCCTTGGTCGCGAAAGCGGGTCTAAGCGGGGAGCAGCTCGTGGAAGTGATGCAGGCCAGCATGGCGCGCTCGGGTGTGCTCGATGTGAAATCTCCGCTCATGCTGAAAGGAGACTACCAGCCCAGCTTCCCTCTGCGCCTGATGCACAAGGACCTGGGTCTTGCACTCGATCTTGCCAATCAACTGGGTGTGGCGCTGCCGACGACCGCGGCCGCGCGCGAAGTCTATAATTACGTCAAAGGCGAAGCCAAAGAAGACCTGGACTACTCCGCCGTCATGCGCTTCTGGAAGAAGTAATTTCCCTGGTCACTTCAACGGTCTTGGCGGGAAGAAACCGATCGCCAGATCTCGCGAGGTCCGCAGTCCCGACTGCGCCTCGAGAATGGCGGGAATGGAATTCACTGCCACGGACGCAGTGGCAATATCGCCGTGCGAGCCGCCGGGAATGACCAGGCTGATATTCGGATGTCCTTTCAATTCCACGGTGTCGGCAGGATCCTTTGCGCCGACGTACATCTGCAACTCCATGTAGATCAGTTCCTTGCCCTCGGAAAGCCCGCGAGCAATCTGGTGGACCCCGGCAGCCTGGCCGGTCTCGACGGTAAGGAATTCAGTCTGCACGCGCTCCGTGGCAACTTTGGGTTCAATCGTTTCCGTGATCTCATCGACGCGCAGTCCCAAGCCGTCCGCCACCATGGCCACCGATTCCGGCAGTCCTACGTGCTTGATAACCCCTTCTTTCACCTTGGCACGAAATTCTTCCACGCTCATTCCCGCGCCGATCTTTTTCTGCAGCGGTAGGCGGCGCTTGCCAGCGTCCACAATGCGCAGTGCCTTTGCGTGCTCGATCCGCTGAGATACAGCCGCCAACGTCAGCACCAGCTTGTCCATCACGAATCCCGGATTCACGCCCGTTCCCACCAGCGCCACGCCCGATTCCTTTGCCGCCTTGTCCAGCTTGGCCGCCAACTCCGGGTGCGTTCGGTAAGGATAGGAAAGCTCCTCGCACGTGGAAACCACACATGAGCCGACGTCCAGGCACGCCAGCAACTGGTCCATTACCTTCGGCAGCGAGGACGACGTCGTATGCATCACCACGTCCGCCGATTGATCCAGCACTCCCTTGGCGTCCCCGGAAATTTTGATTCCCCATGGCGCATCCGGTGCTCCGACAACTTCCCCGAGATCGCGTCCGACCTTGGCCGGATCCGTATCGATGGCGCCGACGATGTCGACGGCCTCTTTTTCTCTCAACAATTTCACGATCGAGGCGCCAATGGGCCCGATCCCGTACTGGATGGCACGAATTTTCTTCCTCACGTCTGTCTCCGATCTATTTTCTCTTGAGAACACACAGCGTGGAATTTCGCTGGGAGCGAACTATCAAGCGTACTGGATTTCCCCACCTCAGGCAATGATTCGCGCATTCCTATTTCTTGCCGCTTGCTCCCGCGCAACGCATAATGGGGGCTGCCGCGGCCCAGGCGGCGGGAGGAATTGGATGCGTGCCGAAAAACTTAGCGATGCGGACGTTCAGAAGAGCCTGCAAACCGTCAAGGGCTGGAGCCTGGTGAATGGCAAACTCCACAAACAATTCGAGTGCAAGGATTTCGTGACCGCGTTCGGCAAGATGACCCAGGTGGCGCTGGTTGCCGAATGGATGAACCATCATCCGGAATGGTGCAACGTCTGGAACAAGGTGGTGATCGATCTGAACACCCACAGTGTCCAGGGCATCAGCAACCTCGATTTTCAATTAGCGGAAAAAATCAATGAGATCTTCGGCAGTTAGCCCCAAGTAGCAGCGTGCGAATCGCCCCGAGCAAACCTGTCGTTCCCTTATGGAGCACCCGCGCCTAATGTTGGGGGTTCAGCTCTTGTTTCGTGGCAATCGTGTTGGCCGTCAGTTTCACTGCGGGCGCAGCTACCTGCCCTCCACAGCGCAATGAGACACTGCCTGAATTTTTGTAAAGTCGCACAGTTTCTGCAGAAAGCTCTTGGCAGGCCCAACCCGCGAGCCGAGAATGACATTCCCTTAAAGTAAAGTGTACCGAATGTATATATGTCCTTCACTGTGTTAGCCGTGGCTTTCACCCGGCTCCGGCAGCGCTCCTCGCTCCAGATTGGCTTTCGCTCGTGGCCAAACGCGAGCTCCGGGTTTTTCCTGCCGAGAATCGCCTAAGTGAAGCGGGCTTAGTCCTCCGCTCGCTTTGCGCTGAAGCGGAATGGGCTTTGGAACTTATCTTTGTGAGAGAGCGGGCGAATTTAGCACACGCCATGACCACTCATTGCCCCGAAGTGGCACCTGTGGATTTCTCACTGCTCCAACCGGATGCACCAGCTCAGCTCCGTGTCTTACATCGAACCTGCCCCGCTATCCCACTCATTCTTTTCGCTGAACCCGCCGATAAAGGATGTGACGTGAACTGTCTCTCGATGGGGGCGAGGGATTTCCTGCTGGAGGGATCTATGGATGAACGCACGATGTCCTGCGTGCTTCGCGCTGCGGTCGCTGGAGCACCCGCGGGGGTGCCGCCATATTCCTTAGAGGGCGAAACTTCCTAGTCGCGGGCTCATTGTCCCAACCTGCCCGCAAGGCCCCCAGGGCCCCAGCTCTCCGCGCCTTCCGGCCACCTTTGTGCACTTACGGTTTCCGTCAAAAACTTCGACCACGTTCAGTTCTGGACGGGTAATCTCGCGGTCGACCGGATGCTTCGAGAGATGGAGCAGGTATCAAAAAAGTTCGTGCGCGTCACTGACGAAGTGGTACCCCTTTCTCATGGCCAATTGCGCATCAGCTTCCACGAGGTAGGCGAATCCTGTTCTCCCGCCATCCGTCAACGCATTCGAGCGCGAGTGAAGAGCCACTTACCCACCTTGCTTCTCACTCCCGCTCCCGCCTTTAGCGTTCGGGAGAGAAGCATTGACCCTGTTTCCCTTTCGTTCCTCCCGCCGGCGCTTCCGTCTACGCCGCCCGCTGCGGATTTGCTCCTTGTGTCACAGGCGGCAGGTTGAGGAGACCGTGATGGAAGCACTCCACGTCCAGGCACCCGTGATCGCCGCAACCGAACCTCCGTTGCGCCTTCTGCTTCTGGAAAAATCACTGGCGGACTCCCAGGATATCCTCGAGGAATTGCGAGCGGCGGGAATGGCCATTGAACCGACCGTGGTCGCCACTCGCGACGAATTCCTCGACACCATTTCCCACAGGATTTCCCGATCATCCTTTCCGAGTTTGACCTTCCGCAGTGGAGCGGCGTCGACGCCCTTCACGAACTTCGCAAGGGCGGTCGGCCAACGCCGTTCATCCTCGTTACCGGCGTTTTCGGGAAAGACACCGCCGCCGAATGCCTGAAGCTCGGAGCCAGCGACTACATTCTCAAGGATCACCTTGTCTGCCTGCCCATGGCTTTGAAGCGCGTGCTTGAAGAAAAGCGCTTGCGCGATGCCAACGACGAAGCGCAACGCGCCTTGCAGGAAAACGAAGCACGCAACCGCGAGCTGATCGAAAATTCCGTCCACGGTATTTTCCGCGCTTCCCTTTGCGGCTCTTTTCTGTTTGCCAATCCCGCCCTGCTCCAGATTCTGGCCTGCTCTTCCCTGGCAGTGCTGCAATCCTTGAGTCTTGCCACCGACGTTTTTCGGTTTCCAGAGCCGTACGTCAAACTTCTGGCCTCCTGTCGTGCCGGCGGTGCGGTTCCGAGGGCGGAAGCCGAGTGGCGGCGCAAGGATGGCGGCCTGGTGGCCGTGAAATTGCACCTCCGCTATCTTTCGTTCCCGGGCGCACCCGACCAGATCGAAGGCATCGTCGAGGACATCACCGAAATTCGCGCTCTCGAGCATCAATTGCTCCAGGCGCAGAAGTTTGAAACCATCGGCCAGCTTGCCGGCGGCATCGCTCACGATTTCAACAATATGGTCGGCGCCATTCTTGGTTGGGCTGAACTTGGTTACGAGGAAAGCCAGGCCCTTCCCTCTATCGCCGAGCGTTTCGCCCGCATCCGTTCACAGGCCGATCGCACCGCGGCTCTCACCAGGGAATTTCTCGCCTTCGCTCATGGCCAGGAGCTGCGTCCGCGCCCCGTGGAACTCAACTCCGTCATCCAGGACCTCTCCACTTTCCTCGACAAGTTCATTGGCGGTGACATCGAAATGAAACTCCCCCTCCGTGATCTCCAACCCGTACATGTCGACCCCATCCAGATCTCTCAGGTGCTGATGAATCTTTGCCTGAACGCGCGACGCCATGCCCAACGGCGGTCGTCTGCTCATTGAAACTGAAATGATCCATCTCGACGATTGCTTCTGCCGCTTCTATCCCAACGTGACTCCCGGCCGCTACGCCGTCGTCACCGTCTCTGACACGGGAACCGGAATGACACAAGAAATCCGCGAGCACATCTTCGAACCCTTGTTCACCACCAAAGAGCGCGGCACCGCCAGCGGTATGGGTCTTGCCTCCGCCTACGGCATCGTCAAGCAGCATGGTGGCTTCATCCATGTATACAGCGAACCAGGCCAAGGCAGTCTCTTGCGCCTTTAACTCCCCGCGACGCAGGAAGCCCCTCCCGCAGCTTCGTTGAAGCCGGAGGCCGCCGGATTCTCCAGCTCCACGAGCCTGGCTGGCACCGAGACCATTCTCCTCTCCGAGGATCACGATTCCATTCGCGAGATGGACCGCCAGTGGCTGGCCAATCTCGGATATCACGTTCTCTCGGCCGCCGATGGCGAAGAAGCCCTGCTCCTTTGCGAAAAGCGAACTCCCGCGCTCGCCATTCTCGACCCGGTAATGCCGCGATTGGGCGGCCCCGCCACTGGCATCCAGCTGCGCACTCGCTTCCCTAGTCTCCCCATCCTCCTTACCAGCGGTTATTCGGAATCCACTGACACCACCGCTTCTCAACTCGCCAATTCCTCCTATCTCCAGAAGCCCTGCAGCCCCACTTCTCTTGGCCGGGCGCTTCGCAAAATCCTCGATTCCGTCCTCTCCTCGCAATCCTGAGCCCGAAGCACGTGCAACGAAGATGCTGGTTCACCGCCATCCAAACTCAGAGTCTTGAAACATATTGAATCTCGCTGGCAGTGAGAAGCATCGCTTGGTCGCCGAAAGAGGGGACCCCAGTTTTTTGACCCATGTATATTCTCGGGCGCGGCTGAAATTGAGGCTGCGGACGAATCGCTTGGGAGCACGAGGATATAGGAACCTAGCCGGGATTGTGGGCCTTTTCCGAGAATCCTCTGGGCAAGAGTGCAGAAATGATTGGAATTAGCGGAGGAATGGGCGGGGAGGACACAAGAGTGAGCGCCATTACCCCATGGAGGGATGAGCCGAGAAAGCGACTGTGCGGCAACCGGTCCAGCCGCAAGCTCTTTAAGCACCAGCGGTGTTAGCGGGAAAATGTCTCTTGTGAATGCTTGGTGAATAGTTTTGTGAATAGTTTTGTGATTGACAAGGAAGTAACGCGGTGTTAGAAAACCTCAAAGGCAAGTCTTGGTGGTGCGTCTCTTTAATCGGCAGCGCGATGCAACCGGTAACAGAGGCTGGCGGTCTGCCTTGACAGGTTGACCCCCTGAACTGCCAGGAGCTTGAGCGCAACACCTACCCCACCCCGGGAGGCGAAAACTTTTCGTTTTCGCCTCCTTTTTTCTGCCGAAGAGGTTGTTTGGCCCCCTCCGCCTCGCACGGTAAGCTTTAACGATGAAGAACTTTCCGGCGCCTCTTTTGGAGATGAAGAATGTTTCGGTCATTCGAGGGGAGAACGTGGCCTTGGACCGCCTGTCGCTACGCATCGAAGTGGGCGAACATGTCTGCATTCTGGGACCGAATGGCTGCGGGAAATCCACGCTGATCCGGACCATCACCCGGGAAAATTACCCGCAAGCGCGCGAAGACACCTCGATGACCATCTTGGGACGAAGCCTGTGGAACGTCTTCGAATTGCGTTCCTCACTGGGCATAGTGTCGCCAGACCTCCTCGCGGCTTGTACCAGCGACGCGACAGGGCTCGACGTGGTGTTGTCCGGATTTTTCAGCAGCACGCGTATCTTTCCGCATCAGTCACCTAAACCGGATCATCGCCGGCGTGCCGAAAACGCCTTGGAGCGCCTGGGCATCAGGCATCTGGCGCAGCGACCGGTGGCGGAAATGTCCTCCGGCGAAGCTAAGCGCACCCTGATCGCACGGGCGCTGGTTCACGAACCGCAAACGCTGCTTTTCGATGAGCCGGGGAATGCATTAGACATCGCCGGGCAAGTGGGGTTGCGCCACACCATGCGAGAACTGGCGCACGGCGGCCTCGGGATTATTCTTGTGACACACCACGTTTCAGAAATTATTCCGGAGATTGAGCGCGTGGTGCTCCTGCAGCGGGGAAGAGTGAACGCCGATGGGCCGAAAAGAAAGGTTCTGACGAGCCGGCAGCTCAGTGCGTTGTTTGGTATGCCTGTGAAATTGTTTCGCAAAGGCGCCTACTTCCACCTGCACGCGTGAAAGAGAATGCAGCTATTTCCCGGCGATGCTTTCCGCGATCGGCGCTGCGATGGGCAACTTGAACATCTCGTGCTGGTAGGACTTCACCATGAGGAGGATCCAGAGCGCGAGCCCCAGGAGGCCAATGAGCAGACTTATCATGCCCAGAAACCCCCAGCCAATCACTCCGTAGCCCACGATGCCATGGAGAAAGACCATTGCAATCCGGAGTACTGTGAGTCCGCCGAAGACAACAATGGATTGCGCGGCATGGAATTTCACGAAGGGCCGTTTGTCAATCAGCAGGAAAATGATACCGGTGACCCAGCCTAGCACATAGCACAATAACCCGGCGACGTTTTCAGCGATGCCTTCCGTAGGAGAGGCAGCAGGGGCGCCCGCAGGAGCAGCGGGGGCGGCGGCCGCCGTTTGATTTGCACCACACTTCGGACAAAAATTGGCCGTTCCGATATCTTGACCACACGCTTTGCAATATGCCATGGAGTATCCCTCCCGAGGACGAACTTGAGGGGAGCGTAACAAAGGGGCCGCCCGCACGCAATCACATTTAGGATGTGTGCGGGACGCGCGGGCTACTTCGAAGCAGGTGGGTAATTTTCAGCCGCGGCGGCAGCGGTGGGATACAACTCCAGCACCTTGTGAAGTTGCGTGAGTTTTATGCTGGCTTCGATCATGCCCGCGCATCCGGCCATGCGCAAATGGCCACCGGCACTCTTCAGCCGGGAAAAGCACCGCACAATCGAGCCGATGGCAGCACTATCAATGTGTGTGATTTGCGTGAGATCAAAAATCACGAAGAGTTCCTTGGCGCTGACGAGCTTTTCGGTCTCCTGCTCCACGCGCCGGCAATCCGTGCCGGTATGGATGCTGCCCTTCATCTGAAGGACGGTGACACCTTGTTGGGGATTTGTTTTAGTGAGTTGAAGAAGCACGGTCTTGGAGTCCCCTTGGAAAGAATTGGACCTACATAGAATTCAGGAAATGAATCAAGAAGAAGATGCTGGCTCTTCGCCTTCATATGCGAACTGACGAATCAGCCGGACACAATCACCCAGCGCGTTGAAAAGGGTGTTGCCCCAGCCACAAGGAACAAAGGAAGCGGTCCTCTGGTTGACCGCTTTATCGGATTCAGCAAAAAAACGCACGCGCTGCCCAGGAGGGGGAGCGGCAAATTCCTTAACGGTGATGCGGAACAGGATGTCGCCACCCTGCTGGTGCTTGACCATCGAGAAATAATGAACCTGGGCGAGCTGTTCGGCCGGATTCTCCTGAATGTACATCCAGTCCGTCATCCTTACGCTCCTGGCTTGCGATGGGGTACCCGGTGAGACCGAAGCAAAGCACGGGCATGTTAGGCCAGCAGGGGCGGCAAGTCAACGGGCGGGAAAACGAGCGGGAAAACGTCCGACGTTACCGGGGTACGGAGGCGTGGCCGAGTCAGAACCAGGTGCGAGCTCGATACCGGCGATAGGCATCGCCGAAACGCTGTTCCAGAAGACGCGCTTCGCGCCTGGCGCGGAATACCTGGAGGAGAAGCAAAGGGATCAGGAGCAGCAAGAACCAGAGGCGGTCGAGATACAGGATGAGGCCTGCCAAAACGAACATGGCGAAAACCTAGATGGGGTTGCGAATTCGGGAATAGAGGCCGCAGGTAACGAGGGAGGTAGCCTGAGGCGTGACGGAGAACACGTTGCCGAGCCGAATTCGCGCGATGGTGAGCAAGATCGCACCGGGGACGAGGAGTGCAAGCCCGACCATATGAACGGGGCGCTACGCGGAGGGAACCTGAGTGAACAGGATGAGAGCTATGGCGACCATGGGAACCACGGTGACGAAGCGTGCACTCGGTTTCATAGTTCCCGGCATGGGATCACGCCCTGTTTCGACAGCTGCAAAAAGCGTGGCAGCAAGCAAACGGCAGTTTGTGAACAGGTCAGGCGTTCGGAGTGGTTGCGAAAGCCAGAGTGAGGAGCGTTTTCTGTTCGAGCTCATGGGCCTTCGCGGAGCCAGTGGCTGGACTGGCGCTCGCGGAGCGCTTTACGGACCGCACGCGCATATTCTTGGATTGAGCGATGCGCTCGAGTCGCGGCAGCACGTAAAACAAGGCGCCCATGTTGGCGGGTTCTTCCTGGACCCAGACGATTTCGCGCGCGTTTGGATGCGCGTCGATTGCTGCGGCAATTTCCGCCTTCGGGAGGGGATAAAGTTGGTCCAGAAAAAAAACGGCAGTGGTGGTGTCTTTGCGCCGTCGGCGTTCGGCGCGGAGTTCGTGCCCAACTTTGCCGCTGGCGATGAGGATGCTCTGCGCATTGGTGACTTCGCGATCTGGAACGAGGGTGAGGAAGCGCGGGCGCTCGAATTCATCGATGTGAGAAGATGCGTCGGGATGGCGCAGCATGCTCTTTGGGGTAAAGACGACCAGAGGCTTGCGCCAGAGGCGGCGAGCCTGGCGGCGAAGCAAATGGAAATACTGCGCGGCGGTGGAAGGTTGACAGATGTTCATGTTGCCTTCGGCGGCGAGCTGCATGAAGCGTTCAATGCGGGCGCTGGAATGTTCCGGCCCCTGGCCTTCGTAGCCGTGGGGAAGCAGTAACACGAGGCCCGTGGGCAGGCCCCACTTGTCTTCGCTGGCGCTGATGAACTGATCGATGATGACCTGCGCGCCATTCACGAAGTCGCCGAACTGGGCTTCCCAGAGGACGAGGCCTTCGGGATAGTCGCGCGAGAAACCGTATTCAAAGCCGAGGCAGCCTGCTTCGGAAAGCGAAGAGTTGTAAATTTCGCAGAAGGCCTGGCCGGGCGAAAGATGCGCTAGCGGCAGATATTCTTGCTCGGTTTTGTTGTCAACTAAGACGGCATGGCGCTGGTTGAAAGTGCCACGCTGGGAGTCCTGGCCCGTGAGGCGAACAGGATTACCTTCGAGGAGGAGTGAGCCGTAGGCGAGAAGCTCGGCGAAACCGTAATCGAAGGGGCGTTTTCCCAGACCCATTTCCGCGCGCTGCTCGAGCAATTTCACGATTTTGGGATGGACGTGGAATCCTGCGGGAGTGCGCACAAGGCCAGCCGTGATTTCGGCAATTCTTTCGCCTGTCAGGCCCGTGTCCACTTCAAACGCGGGATGGTATTTGCCGTAATTGTAAGGAGACCAGTAGTCAGGCAGCTTCCGAAGCGCCGGAATCTTAGTGAGTTGGACGGCCTTGCGCTGTTCTTCTTCGTATTCCTTCTTTACCGCTTCCGCAATGGGTGCGGCATCGATGCCGGTATGCTCGGCGTAAATCTTCCAGAGTTGGGGGTGATTCTTGATGCGTTCGTAGAGACGAGGCTGGGTGATCGTGGGATCGTCCACTTCGCTATGGCCATGCCGGCGATAACCGATCAAGTCAATGATCACGTCGGAACTGAATTCGGCGCGATATTCGGCGGACAGGCGGCCCACGCGCACAACGGCATCAGGATCTTCCGCGTTGACATGGAAGATGGGGGAGCTCTGGCGGCGCGCGATGCTGGAGGCGTAACGGGAAGAGTGCTCCTGCTCGGGGCGCGTGGTGAAGCCGATGAGGTTGTTGACGATGATGTGTATGGAGCCGCCGACGGTGTAGGCCGCAAGATCGGCGAGATTCAGCGTTTCCGCCCAGATGCCTTGCCCGGCGAACGCGGCATCCCCGTGCATCACAATTCCCCAAACTTTGTTGAGGATTTCCCGGGAGCGATCGATTTGCGCCCCGCGCATGCCGTGGCGGGTTTGTTTGGCGCGAGCGCGGCCCATGGCCACGGGATCAACAGCTTCCAGATGGCTCGGGTTGGAAACCAAGTGGACGTTCAACTTCCTGCCGGCCGAGGTGGTATACACGCCGGTGGCGCCGACGTGGTATTTCACGTCGCCCGCGCCGAGCACGCTGCGGGGATCGACATCTTCAAAACCGGCCACAACATCGTGAACGGGCTTGCACGCAATATGAGCCATGACGTTGAGGCGGCCGCGGTGGCTCATGGCCATCACGGAATCGACGCCGCCCAGTTCGCCGGCAGCATCGAGGATGGAATCGAGCAGCGGGATGAGTGCGGTGTTTCCTTCCAGAGAGAAGCGTTTGCTGCCGAGGTACCGGCTTTGCAGGATTTGTTCAAAGAGATCGGCGCGGACCAGGCGCTCAAGAACCCTTTGCTGGTTGACCTCGAACTCCGGCCCTTCGACGTGTTCGGCAATCCAGCGGCGGCGTTCAGGCTCCGGGATGTGCAGGGATTCCACGCCAACGGTGCCGCAGTAGTAGCGGCGCGCCTCTTCGGCGTATTCGCCGGAGAGACCTTCGAGGTCCGGGCACCTCAGAGGTGTGAAGAAGCCAAGGGCGTCGAGAGTGGCTTCATAGAAGCCCCAGCGGCGGAAAAGATAGAAGATACGTTCGCGTTCAGTGTGCCCGGCGCCATTGGGCGCAGGGGAATTCTTTGCGTTCTTAATGGATTTTTGGGGAGCGATAGTCACACGGTTAGCCATAGTCTGTTGTCTACAGACCATCTATTTTGCCACAGAACAGAAGCCGAGGCCTGTAAGCCGCAGGTAGGGCTGTAGCGCTCGCTAAAAAATGCCCTCAATTGTCATTCCGAACGATGTGAGGAATCTTCTTCTCGTCCGAGCCCAGAGAAAAAGGAGATTTCTCGGGCAAACACCGCCCTCGGAATGACACGTCTGGGAGTTTCTCAGCCGCGCGCCAGGGGTCACGTCGATGGCCAATATGGAGCTTTCCTCGCGCAACAGAATGGCAAGACTTACGGTAGGCAAGAGCAGCGAAAATGAGATTCAAGGTATATCGTGCGCCACAGGCACACATCGAGTTGGCATACGGTATTGTGCAGGAGTATTACCAGGCGGCCTCAGTTGTGGTTCGCGAAGACCGCCATGAATTCGCCGAACAATATTTTGTTGACGGTGCAGGTGTTTGGCTGGCGGAGGCTGAAGATATCGTGTTCGGTTGCGTGGCGTTGAGGAGGCTGCAAGATGTTCCGGATGGCGGAGAAATCAAACGGATGTATCTGCGGCCACTCTATCGAGGACAGGGAGCCTCGGATTTGCTATTGAATGCGCTTCAGGATTATGCGCGGAAGTTCGGTTATAAGTGGTTGTATCTGGATACGGCAGCAAATATGAAAGCGGCGGCGAGATTCTACAAACGCAAAGGCTTCACCGCTTGTGAGAGATACAACGCAAATCCGCAAGCGGCGATCTTTATGCGGAAAGCCATCGGGCCGGCTCGCAGTTAGTCCAACATCTACTTTTTTGGTGCCGTTAGCGATTGCAGTCGGTCCTTGCTGAGTTTAACTACCATGCCGGCGTTACGGTCAGCGATTTCGCTTACCTTATATTCGGCGGCGGAACCCAGAATCTGAGCGACTTCGGAGGGAGTCAGCTTGTACTCATTGGCGAGCCAATCTGCCATGTTGGAAGTGGCCTCGCGGAGAGCGTCGTCGAGGGAACCGGCAAGGCCCATGGCCATAATGTGGCTGGCGGAATACACCCTCGGACCTGGGATGTGCTTGCCGGCGATTACATCGACGGTGAATTCCACGTCCATAGAGGTTTCGAGAGCGTTGCCGGTGATTTCACCATCGCCTTGGGCAGCGTGACCATCACCGACATATAGAAGGGCGCCCGAAACGTTCACGGGAAGATAGACTGTCGCGCCCTCGATGATTTCGTTGAAATCCATGTTTCCACCCCAGCGGCCGGAATCGCCCGTGCCTGGTGAGGCGTTCGACAAGCCCGGGGCAACTGCGACGCAGCCCAACATGGGTTTGAGAGGCACCGAGTAGTGGCTCAGGTGTTCTCCGGATTTCTCAGGGCTGGCCACGCCGTGATCAACGTCCAGATGCCAGCGCACTTGCTTGCCGCCGTCCTTCATTTTGACGGCGAGATCGCTATCCAGAGCGCGACCTACGACTGAATCATCACTCATGGCCCAATCGCGATTGAGGCGAAGACGCGTGAGGTGCACGACCAGCGTGTCTCCGGGCTGCGCCGATTCGACGTAGAAGGGCCCGGTTTCGGGGTTACCACCCATGACGCGTGGGACCCCTTTTTCGTCGGTGCCACCTGCGTCGACCGTTGTGGTGTGAATGGTGTCACCGGGGGAGACAACCAAGACCGGTTTGTTGGAGGGCGAAAACTGGCGATAGAACACTGTTGGAACAAATTCGTGGCGTTTCGGAGGTCCCGCGGCGTACGGCTTTACCAGTTTCGCGGTAAACGAGATGGTGATCGGATGTGCAGGGTTGATGCCATCCGTATAGAGGACAGTGCCTGTCATGGTATCGCCTCGAACCGTGGCAGTGCTGGACTCCGAACCTCCACTGTTGTCTTTTGCGAGGAAATGAAGGGTGTGGCCAGTGACCGCGCCTTCGAGCTTGTCGCCATCGAAATTACCACTGAGCTTGTCTGCCTGTTGAGTCAGTTCCAGCCAGGCGTTCAAGGGGGTGCCAAGATAATCGCCGGTGACGATCCAGCGGCCGGTCAAGGGGACTTCCGCGCGGGTGGTTGCTTTTTGGGCGTCCTGCTGCTGGCCGGTGGCCGTGGTGAGTACCGCAACGAGGAGAAAGGGAAGCAAAAAAGAACGGCGCATGATGGCCTCCTGATGTTGCTTTGTACGGACAGGATGAAATACGCAGAGGTGGGAAGCTTAGTTCAATTTCAGTCTGACGGAAATGGCCGAGTATCAGAGGGACTTTACGAGGGATTGGAGTTGGGAGGCGATTTTCGCGGGAGGGGTGTTGGCGGGGAAGGTGACGGGGGCGCCGATGTGGACGGTGAGTTCGTTGAGATGGGCCAGGCGACGACGCTGTTGTTTCATTTGCCAGACGCCGTCGAGGCGCATCGGGACGATGGGGATGTTGAGATTCTGGGCCAAAAGGCCGATGCCGGATTGGAAGGGGATCATGTCAGGAGTGTCGCGATCGTTGACAATGCCTTCGGGAAAAACAAGCAGGCTGTAGCCGCGATCGGCGGATTCGCCGGCAAAGCGAAAACTCTCGCGAAAGCCGGAGAGCTGCGGGAGCGGGAAGACATTGAACAAAGAGACGACAAGAAAATAACCAATCTGCCAGAGCCACCGTTTTGCGAAGAACCATTCGCGCGGCGGAGTGTGGAAGGTCTGCAGGGTTTCGCCGCCCATGGCTGTGGCGAGACGATGGCGAAAACGCGCAGGCAGTGAATAAAAAATGAGGCCGATGTCGGCCCGGCGGGTGGTGTGATTGGCGACGAAAAGGGCCGGAGCCTTGAGATTGGCGAGATGTTCGCGGCCACGAATGCGCGGGTGGGCAAGTAGAAGAGTGGCGGGCCAGGTCAGAGCATAGTAGATGAGCAGGCGAAAGAGGCGAATGGGGGCGCGCTGTGTCCAGCGCGGGTAGACAGAATCGGAGTGGCGCGCGGCGGGTTGGGCGAGGAGTTGTTGAATTTCGGCGAAGGATTGTGCACTGGCGAATTCGGTTTCGTTGAGTTCGACGTTGTAACGGTGTTCGAGGGTGGAGAGGAGCTCGACACGGTCGAGAGAGGAGAGGTTTTTTAGAGAGGCGGGGAGGGAGGTAAAGGAAGTAGAGGGGATGGAGGGGGAAAGCAGATCCCTCGCTTCGCTCGGGATGACAAAGGGAAATGATTCCCGGCCAAAGTTCGGCGCACCACCAGAGTGCAGCAGTTCGGAAGCATAGGCGGCGATTACGGCTAGACGGGGCTTGCCGGTGGGCGTGCGGGGAAAGTCGGGGTCAGGCCAGAGGAGCCAGCGACGTATGCGCTGGTAATCGGCGAGGGAGGAGTTGGCAACGTCGATGGCGGATTGCGCTTTGGCCTCGCGGGTAGCGCCCCCAGAGATGACAGTGCCACTAAGAAGCAGAACGGCGCAGGGTTCGGCGTTGGCTCCGATTTGCAGAGGAACGATGACGGCGTCGCCGATGGCGGGTTGCTTGCGCAGGGCAGCTTCGAGGTCTTCAGGGTAGACATTCAGGCCAGCGGGCGTGACGATGATGTTTTTCTTGCGGCCACGGAAACGGAGATTGCCTTCGGAATCGAGTTCGCCAAGATCGCCCGTGTGCAGCCAGCCGTTGGCTTCCAGGCCTTCTGGGCGGAGCGCGCCTTTTTCCCAGTAACCCGCGGAGACATTTTCGCCCCGAACGAGGATCTCGCCGTCGTCCGCCAGACGGAATTCACGGCCTGGGAGAATCTTGCCGACACTGCCTTCGGTGGCGTGGAAGGGGTGATTCAAGCTGATGAGGGATGCGGTCTCGGTCATGCCGTAGCCCTGTACGACTGCGTAGCCGATGCGCTTGAAGAATCCTTCCGTTTCGGAAGAGAGCGCGGCGCCGCCGGAGATGAACGCCCAGAAGTGCCAACCGAGGCGAGCACGTAACCGGCGAAAGCGCCATACGCGGCGCAGGAAGGGTTCGCCTTCTGCCGCGGAGTAGGAGGAATTGAACCATTTCCGCCAGCGACGCGAATCAATCTCGCGTTCCATGGCGCTTCGCAGACCATCCAGCATGCGAGGCACGGCGACGAGAGCAGTGGCACGTTCGCGATCAATTGAGCGAAGGATTTCGGTTGGGCTCGTCGAGTTTTCAAAGACGACGGTTGCTCCGAGCAGAGGCGGAATGATAAGGGTCATGAACTGGCCGAAGACGTGACTTAGCGGAACCATGGAAACGAACCGGAGGGGGTGGAACCAGCGTTCGTATTTGCGGTACTCGTCGATGCCTTTCTCCAACGCTTCCAGATTTGCGAGAAAATTGCCATGGGTGAGAACCACGCCGTGGGGTTCGCTGGTGGTACCGGAAGTGAAGAGGATCTGGGCCATGTGGCTGCGGGTGATGGGCTCATCCGAGAGAGTTGAGTTGCTGGCGTGTACGCTGCATGATGCGTTTCCCAGAGCGGGTGGCGGACTCACTTCATTGGGAGTGAAAGGAAAATCCTCCAGGGACAAGGTGCGGATGGCAGGGGAGAGAGGAGCTTTCGCGTTCGAGGCGATAGCGAACTTGGTCCCTGCATCGGCGACCACGCGGGAGACAAATTCGGAAGTTGAGGAATCGTCAAGCGGGACAACCACTGCGCCGCGGATGAGGCAGCCCCAGAAGGCAGCGACCCATTGCGCCGAATTGGGTCCCCACAGGAGGACGCGGTCGTTGGTTCGAACGCCTGCCAATTTCAGCTGGAGCGCGCGGTCGACGGCGCGCTTGGCGAGCTTTTCGTAGGTCCATGTTTCGCGACGATAGCCGCACTGATGGACGAGGGCGATGTCGCGGGGGAAGCGAGCAAAGTCGTCGAAAAGGGAGAGGAGATTGAGGCGAGGCATGGGTCAGAGTGTCTCCATGCGGAGCATTCTCATCATACGCTGGATGGGAGGGTGAAAGTGGCGTGCCATTCAGGGAACGGGGGAGCACGTCGGGTGCCACCTAAGCACCTTTCGCTGCATCAGATTAGGGAACGCGGGGGGACGGGGCTAGAATCGAAGGGTTCCGGGAAGCGGCGCTTCTCGGGTACACTAGAGATTCCGGGGGCTGGGGTTCCCGCATCAAACGTCTAAGCGATCGACTGTCAGGGGAATGAATGCCTGTACCTGTATCCCAAATGTGGACGGTGGCAAGTTACGTCCTGAAACAGAAGATTAAAGGCCGCAAACAGTATCCGCTCGTGCTGATGCTGGAGCCGCTGTACCGCTGCAACCTGGCGTGCGCGGGGTGCGGGAAGATTCAATATCCGGCGCACGTGCTGAAGCGCGAGCTTTCACCGGAAGAATGTTTCACGGCGGTGGACGAGTGCGGTGCGCCAATGGTTTCGATCCCCGGCGGAGAGCCACTGATGCACTCGCAAATCGAGGAGATCGTGGAAGGGCTGGTGGCGCGGAAGAAATACATCTATTTGTGCACGAACGCGCTGCTGTTGAAGGAAAAGCTGCACCTTTTCAAGCCGAGCAAGTACCTCACATTTTCCGTGCATGTGGACGGGCAGAAAGAGCACCACGATTTTTCGGTGTGCCGCGAGGGCGGTTACGACCTGGCGATAGAGGGAATACGAGAGGCCCTGAAGGGCGGATTCCGGGTTACGACGAATACCACGCTGTTTGACGGCGCCGATCCCAAGAGCGTGCGTGCATTTTTCGATGAGATGATGGAGCTGGGTGTGGAAGGGATGATGCTCTCGCCCGGTTATTCCTATGATAAGGCGCCGGATCAGAAGCATTTTCTGGGGCGCGCGCGCACGCGGCGGTTGTTCCGTGCAATGCTGGCGAACCGCAATCCTTCGTGGCAATTCAACCAGTCGCCTCTCTTCCTGGAATTCCTGATGGGGAAGCGGGATTTCAAGTGCACGCCGTGGGGGATGCCGACGTATTCCATTTTCGGGTGGCAAAAGCCCTGCTACCTTTTGCAGGACGGTTACGCCGATACGTTCCAAGAGTTATTGGAAACGACGAATTGGGCCAATTACGGCACGGAATCGGGGAATCCGGAGTGCGCGAACTGCATGGTGCACAGCGGGTACGAGGCTACGGCCGTAGATTATACGTTCAGCTCGTTGAAGGGATTGTGGAACACGGCGAAAGCCACTTTCTCCACAAAGTATCCAGACAGTGAAGCGGAAGCCATGCTCAACGAACCTGCGACGCCGGTGCATTCCTACAATCCGCTGGTACAAATCGAGAAGAATCCCAACAAGCTTGAGGAGACACGAGCGTGACCGGGCCACGACATGCGGACCGTCCCGAGCATACTCTCCATGCGGACGAGCTAGAGGTTGCGCCGGGCTTTGCGCACGAGACGTTGCAGGGATGGATACCCGAAATCGCGAATGAGGATGAACTCCGCGAGGCGCTCGAGAAGGCCTTCGATTACCGCGGGGATGTGACAGTAAAGTTGAAGTCCGGCTCTAAGGTCGAGGGCTACATATTCGATCGGATGACGGGAAAGAGTTTGGCGGCCTCGTTTGTTCGACTTTTGCCCAAGGAATCCAACCAGCGCGTCAAAATTGCATACTCAGAGATTGCCGCGCTAGCCTTCAGCGGGCGGGATGCGGCCGCCGGGAAGAGTTGGGAAGCCTGGGTGAAGAAGTATTGGGAAAAGAAGGAAAAAGATGGGGAAAACCTGAGTTTGCAGCCGGAATCGTTGGAAGAGTAGAGCGCGGCTCAGGAACTAGCGGGCACGCCTGGAAATTCTCATAACCATTTTATAATCAATCAGTTAAGCAGAATCGGTGTATTCCCGGCCATTGCTCTCTCCAGTGGACAGTAAGCCCTTATCTGTGATAGTGTTAGGTATAGCGTTTGTTGCTCTTGTACTACCTTTTGACTCGTTCAGGGGGCTGTGAGGACAAACTCGCAGCCCCTTTTTTTGTCGGGGCTAGAGGCAATCCCAGAGTTTGGGAAACTGGACACTGGGGCCAAGAGAGGCAAAGCAATTCAATTTCGAGGTTCAGAAGTGAAGGAACAAGGAACAGTGAAGTGGTTCAATGCTTCGAAGGGCTACGGGTTCATCCAACGCCAGACCGGGGAAGATGTATTTGTGCATTTCTCCGCCATTCAGATGGACGGCTACAAGTCCCTGAATGAAGGTCAAGCGGTGGAATTCGAGGTAAAGAAGGGCCCCAAGGGCCTTCAGGCAGAGAACGTCACAAGCCTCTAGCCTGTGGATTAGGGAGGTCCCCGAGGGGTCGGGGACCTCTCAGTCAGGAAGTTGGAAGAAAATCCAAAAAGCAGCGAGTGACCCAAGGAGGCAGTTGTGCAAGTAATGCAAGAAGGCCAGACCATCAAGCATGAACTGTTCGGCCTGGGTATCGTAACCGCAGCGGATCAGGAGCGTACCGCCGTCGATTTCGATGACCATGGGCCCAAGCTGTTCGTAACCAGTATGTTGTCCGCGGAAATGATCGGCGAAGCTCCCGCTACCCCGCCCAAGACCAAACGCCGCCGGAAGGCCTCGGCAGCCGCCAAAGCCGCGAAGAAGGCCGTCGCAGCCGCGAAGTAAATACTCTCCGCCCGAAGTAACCAACCCCTAAGTTTGCGCCAGAGACGGCGCGGGGGTGTGTCTCGGCGGCTTTCTCCCCAAACTATTTCTGACAGGAAACTGATGGTTCACTCCAGCGCTAGCAAGTTCACTTCATAGGAAGCAGTGTGTCCTATGGCGAGGTGGGTCCAAGGGTCTAAACTGCGTCTACAGGCAGAGGAACTCGGGGCCAGGTAATGTGGAACGAAACTGGAGGATGGAAATGAGGACTTCTTTCTTGCCGAGGCTTCCAAAGTGGGGCTTTCTCCTTGTTATGTTGTTCTTCGGAATAACCGGGTCCAACGCACAGACACCTGGGGTTACCGACAAGGAAGTGTTGATCGGCTCTTGTGCCGCATTGGAAGGACCGTCCAGTTTCCTTGGACGCGAAACGGTGAATGGGGCGGAAACCTATTTTCAAATGGTGAATGAAGAAGGTGGCGTCAATGGCCGCAAATTGCGGCTGGTCTCATTTGATGACAGTTACGACCCGGGGAAGACGCAAGCATGCTGGGACCAATTAATGGCGCAAAAGGTCTTCGCTATGGGCTTTTTCGTGGGGACACCTACGGCGGTGAAATATGTTCCGCTTGCGGATTCTCATGAGATTCCGCTTGTAGGATTGTTTACCGGCGCGCAGACACTGTACACACCGCTGCGGCGCTGGGTGGTCAACGTACGTGCCTCCTATTTCGATGAAACCCGGGAACAAGTGGAAGGGCTGTGGAACACACTGCATTACCGAAGGATCGGAGTTATCTATCCCGACGATGCGTTTGGTGCGGCGGTGCTGCAAGGAGTGCAAGCAGCATTGAAAGTGAATGGTGCAGAACCTGTGGCGATCGCTTCGTACGCCCGACAAACGAACCAGGTGGGAGAAGCAATAGACAGGATGAAAGCGATAAATCCCGAGGCCGTTGTCGTGGTGGGGCCGTCAAACACCGTCGGGCCCATATTGAAACAGTCTCATGCCAAAGGCTGGAAACCGCTTTTCGTGACCGTTTCGTTTGTAGACACGGACGAATTGATTCAGGACGCCGGGGCAGACGCGGAGGGAGTGGTCGTTACCCAAGTACTGCCGCCGTATTACCTGACCGATCTAAAAACCGTGGCCCTATATCGCCGGACGCTCGAGAAATACAAGCCTAACGCTCGGCCCAACTTCGTAAGCCTGGAAGGTTTTGTGGATGCCATGGTCCTGGTGGAAGGGCTGAAGAAAGCAGGCAAGGAGCTTACCCGCGAAGGGCTCATTCACGCGATCGAATCGATACACGAATTGGATATGGGACTGGGGCCACAACTAAAATTGGACTATTCGGCCAAGGATCACAAAGGGTTTGACCATGTGATCCCTACGGTAGTACGCGGAGGAAGAGCCGTGCCGTTCACAGACTGGTCGATTGCGGCACCGCACTGAGCCGACTGGCAGCTGCAATCTTTACGCTAACGATCGCCAGGAATCAACGGACGGCAGCTTCTGCCTGATCGAAGGCGTGATAGGAAGAACGCACGAGCGGGCCGGCTTCAACGTGTTTAAAGCCCATCTGCTCGCCGCGGCGCTTATACTCTGCAAATTCGTCGGGGTGGACGAAACGAATCACGGGGAGATGCTCGCGAGTGGGCTGAAGATACTGGCCGAGCGTCAGGATGTCCGTGCCTTGAGCGGCAAGATCCTGCATCGTGGCCAGGACTTCCTCTTTTTCTTCACCCAGGCCCAGCATCAGTCCCGTTTTCGTCGGGACTTCCGGGATGCGATTTCTTAGCACGGCGGAGTAATTCGAGGGAACGTTCGTAGAGAGCACCCTTGCGCACCTGGCGATACAGGCGTGGGACCGTCTCCGTATTGTGGTTCAGGACATCCGGCTTCACCACAAGAACAGTATCGAGGGCGTTCCAGTCCCCGCGAAAATCGGGGATCAAGACTTCGACCTTGCAGCCCGGGATTCGCTGGCGGATTTCCTGGATGGTGCGTGCAAAAATGCGCGCGCCGCCATCGGGCTGGTCGTCGCGATTGACGCTGGTCACCACCGCGTAACGCAATCCCATGCGGGCGGCAGCTTCCGCGACGCGCATGGGTTCTTCTTCATCGGGCGGCCCGACGGGTTTGCCGGAGGCTACGGCGCAAAACCCGCAAGCACGCGTGCAAATATCTCCAAGAATCATGAAAGTGGCCGTGCCTTGTTCCCAACACTCGCCCATATTGGGGCAACGCGCGGATTCGCAGACGGTGTGCAAATCGAGCGTACGCATGATGTGTTTCAGATTCTGGTAGCGCTCGCCACCAAGGAATTTCACGCGCAACCAATCCGGGCGCGGATGAGCGTCCGGCGCCCGAACGAGCGGCGCAGAGCCTTTGGAGATGATGTTAAAGGGCGAAGCCATAGTTTGAGAGTGCCCGAGAGAAACTATAGTTTACGCGGGAATCGGCGGGGCCACAAACCGGGCCGCGCCTGGCCTTGGGCTACAACGGTTGGCGGGACGAGCGGACGAAATCGCGGAGAGTGGTAACGTTGGGGCCGTAGGCGCCGATGCGCCCGGCGTCAACGGGCAGCCCGAGGCGCTCTGCGAGATCCAGATCCACACCAGCGTCATCCAATTCGGACAAGCTGAAACCTGCCGCCGGTTGCACGCGATTCATCCCGGAGGAATAGACAGGCCGTGGCGGGCGGTGTCGCTGCCAGGGCCGGCTCGCAATCTCATAGAACTGTTTCCAGTCGCGTTTGTGCCAAGTATGCATCGCTCTATTTCTGTGCCTTTGCTTGGATGCGGCCGAAGGCAGTAGGGTTCGCTGCGCGTTAAGGCTGCATCCCTATTCCATCCGTTGCCCCATGCCAACGGTGCGAACTGTCCTACTCATATACGCCAAGCGTAAACGAGCGAAGGATTTTCTTCGCCTAGTGTTTCAAACACGTCAACTTGCGCAATGTTTCGGACACCAACTGAGGTTCGGAGCGAAGTGCCGAAATCGGAGGCCCGGGCGGGAAGGACCGCTTTGCGAAGAGGCCCCCGAGTGTTCTATTCGGCGGGATAGTATACGGAAGAAGAGGGAATGGCCAGCGGAATTTCGGCAGGCTGTGAATTTTGGTGCCAGAGGGCAGAAAGGGGTACATCGAAGAGCGGGCACACCCGGCCCCGGCACTGACGGAAGGGGGTGAGATCTGTGCTTCGGGTGCATGGGCGATTTGCCCCGAAGCACGGAACGGGAGAGATAAGAAAAAAGAGAGGCGCGTTACCAGCGGTTGCCGCGATCTCCACGGTCTCCGCGATCGCCGCCGCGACCACCACCGCCGCCGCGACCCCCGCGATCGCCACCGCGCCCGCCGCCATATCCGCCGCCGCCGCGACCCCCGCCGCCACCCGAGCGCTCCGTTTGCGGGCGCGCTTCGTTGACAACAAGGTTCCGGCCGCCAAAGTTTTGACCGTTCAGGCTGGTGACCGCGCGATCCGCTTCCTCATCGTTGGCGATCTCGATGAAGGCAAAGCCGCGCGACTGACCAGTAAACCGGTCGCGAATAAGACTGATTGCCGACGGAGTGATTCCCAACTGTCCAAACCACTCTTGCAACTGCTCTTCCGATGCGTTGAACGGAAGATTACCGACGTAAAGCTTCTTCACCTGCGAACTCCTTCTGCCCGGAACCTAAAACAACGAGTTGCGGAGCGCACTGAGGACGCCGTGTCCGCCGGGACGCCAACCTGAAAGCATGCCGCGGTGGGCGGGGGTTCGTTCAGTGGTCCCGTGCATGGTCTCGAAAAATGACCGGTTTTGCAACCAATTATTGGGGAAAGGGAGTGGCTGGGGAGTACCAGTTCTGAAGTCACGCCTGGGGCGAAGAAGGGTGATAGGATGCCGGCCCAAGGTCCCCCACGAGGAAACATGCGCGGCACAATGATGGATTTTCCACTGGTTCTGCCGGTGCTGCTGGAGCGCGCAGGGAAACTGTTCAAAAATGTCGAAATTCTTTCCCGCGGCCGGAAAGGTCTGTCGATCGCTCGACGTATCGCAACTTTCCACCGGCGCGCCTGCCAAGCTGGCTCTCGCCATGACCAAACTGGGACTGCGACGCGGAGACCGCGTTGCATCGCTGATGTGGAATCAACCGGCTCACCTGGAGGCATTTTTTGGAATCCCTGCGCCGGAGGAATCGTGCACACGTTGAACCCGCGACTCCATCCCCACGAAATTGCCGCCATTGCCAACCATGCGGAGGACCGTTTTCTAATTGTTGATGACAGGTTTTTGCCGCTTGCTCGAGCAAATCCGGAAGGCCGTGCACTTCGAACAGTCATCGTCGTGCGCTACGGACCCGCGGGTCTTCCCGAGGGTTACCTCAATTACGAGCGAGCTGCTCAGAGCGGCCACCGGGGAGTTCCACGTACCCAGAACTGGACGAAAACGAAGGTGCGTCCATGTGTTTCACCTCTGGCACAACCGGAAATTCGAAAGGTGTGGTTTACTCGCATCGCGCGCTGGTGCTGCACTCGTTTGGAATGTGCCTGACGGATTCCTGCGGCCTTGAGCCAACACGATACCGTGATGCCGATGTCGCCGATGTTCCACGCGAACGCGTGGGGATTGCCGTTCGCGGCGGTGATGGCGGGCGCGCTAAGTGCTCCTGCCAGGACCGAACCTCGAGCCCCGGGAGTTGCTGGACTGGATGATAGACGGAGCGGGTCACGTTCGCTGCGGGCGTTCCAACGATATGTCTAGGAATTGCTGGAGGCGCTCGAAACGGAACCGGAGATCGGGAGCGATGGAAATTTGACGCTGCCGGTGCGGGTGCTTTGCGGAGGGGCCGCGCTCGCCCTGGAACTGATTCGGCGATCGATCACTTCGGAGATGCACGTGTTGCACGGCTGGGGAATGACGGAGACCACGCCGCTGGCGACGCTGAGTCGGTCTGAAGGCGGCATGCTGGACTGGTCCGACATAGAGAAATACTCCCTGCGCGCGAAACAAGGGTGGCCGCACCATTTGTTGAAGTCCGCTGCACAGCGCCGGAAGGTGAAGTGTCCCTGGGACGGGAGCACGTCCGGGGAACTGGAAATCCGGGGCCCGCTGGATTGCGGGCAATACTACAAGCGCCGGAGATCAGGCCGATCGCTGGACGGCGGACGGATGGTTCCGCACCGGCGATGTGGCGACTATCGACGAGGAAGGATTCGTAAAGATCGTCGACCGGACGAAGGATCTGGTGAAGTCCGGCGGGGAATGGATCAGTTCGGTGGATCTGGAAAACGCGCTGATGGGGCATCCGGCGGTGAAGGAAGCGTGCGTGGTGGGGATTCCACATCCGAAATGGCAGGAGCGGCCGCTGGCCGCGGTGGTGCTGCGCGAAGGAGTACACGCGACCAGCGATGCGAACTGCGCGATTTCCTGCGAAGCGATTTTGCGAAGTGGCAACTGCCGGACGCTTTCGTGTTTGTCGATGATATCCCGCGAACGAGCGTGGGCAAGTTCAAGAAAATGGCGCTTGCGAGAGCAGTTTGCGGACTGGAACTGGAAATAATCATGAATTCTTCTGGAATGCCTGGTTGCACCGAACTGCCACTTGGTCAGGTGCGATAGCTGGCGTTGATGCGCACGTATTCGGCGGTGAAATCGCAGGTCCAGTAGCGCGCGGAGGAATGGCCTGCGTGCAGATTCACGATGATGTGAACGTTTTTCTCGAGCAGGCGGTTGCTGGCGGCGCGCTCGTTGAAATCGAGCGGCTGGCCGCGACGCAGCACCGGTATGCCCGCCATGTGAATCTCCACGCGGTCGGGATCGAATTTTACTCCCGCGCGTCCGGCCGCCGCGAAAATGCGTCCCCAATTCGGATCGCCTCCGGCGAAGGCGGTTTTGACGAGCGGAGAAGTGGCAATGGTCTGACCGATGCGGCGGGCCGCGTTTTCCGATTTGGCGCCGCGAACTTCGATTTCGATCACGCGCTGCGCGCCTTCGCCATCCGCCACGATCTGCAACGCGAGAGAATGGCAGACTTCTTCGAGGGCGCGGCGAAAAAGCGCGATGCGCGGAGGTGCCGGGCTTGATCGCGGGCGCCCCGGCAGCGCCGTTGGCCAAGCACCAGCAGCGTATCGTTGGTGGAAGTGTCGCCATCGATGCTGATGGAGTTGAAGGTGCGTGTGGTGACGTCGCGCAGAGTCTTCTGGAGCAGCGACGGAGAAATATTCGCGTCCGTGGCGACAAACGCGAGCGTGGTGGCCATGTTGGGATGAATCATCCCAGCGCCCTTGGCACAGCCGACCAGGTGAATCGCGCTTGCCCGCCATTTTGAACGACGCATCCGCGGTCTTGGGGCGCGTGTCCGTAGTGCAGATGGCCAGCGAGAATTCGGCAAAGGAACGGGCGGAGGGACGGCGATTGCGCGTCACGCCGGAGAGCGAGCGAAGAATTTTTTCGACCGGCAGAGGCACGCCGATGACTCCGGTGGAGCAAACGAGGATCTCGTTGGGCCGGCAACGCAGGTGCCGCGCGGTTTCTTCGACAGTCTTGACCGAGGCCGCGTAACCGGCCGTACCGGTGGCGCAGTTGGCGTTGCCGGCATTGACGATGACCGCGCGGGTGCGCCCCTTGGAAGCTTTCAGGTGAGCCTTGGAGACGACCACGGGCGCGGCAACCACGAGATTTTGCGTGAACACCGCAGCGGCAGATGCCGGCACGTCACTGGAGAGCAGGGCCAGATCGAGCGCGCCAGTCTTCTTCAAGCCGCAAGCCGTGGCGGAGAAACGGAATCCCCGCGGGAGGGCGGCCTCGGAAGGGGCTTGTTTCATGGCCGAGAATTCCGCGAGGCGAATGCCGCTGCTCATCGAAGAGACCTCCGATCCTCCGCCTGACAGGAGGCAGTTTCGAGGATGGAGGCGACGGAGTTCATGATTGTTTCTCCAGTTGAACGAGATTTTGCTCCAGCTGCGCGATGGCAGCCCGAACGGATTCTTCGGCGGTGCCACCCGGAACGGCTTTGAAGGCGATGGCGCTTTCCACCGACGGGGCCTGCAGGAAGTCTTCCCCGAAGAGCGGAGAAATTTTTCTGACTTCGTTGAAGGAGAGCTGTGTCCAGGATTTGCCCTGTTTTTCGGCTTCGCGCAGCACCTTGGCCGACCAGATCGTGCGCCTGGCGGAAGGGCACGCCGCGCCGGACGAGGTAATCGGCGGCGTCGGTGGCGAGCAACGCGGGATTGGAGGCGGCGGCACGCAGGCGATCTTCGCGGAATTTTGTTTTGGCGAGCGCGCCGGCGGCGACTGCAAGCATGTCGCTGATTTGATCGTGTGCCGCAAACAGGGCTTCCTTGTCTTCCTGCAGGTCGCGCTGGTAACTGCTCGGCAGACCCTTCAAGGTAGTGAACAGGCTGAAGAGGGCGCCCGTGATGCGACCAGTTTTGCCGCGAAGGAGTTCCCAGGAATCGGGGTTTTTCTTCTGCGGCATCAGGCTGCTGCCGGTCGAATATTCGTCGGGAAGAATCACATAGGAGAATTCCTGCGAAGCAAAGAGGACGAAAGTCCTCGGCCAGCCGCGAGAGATGCGTGGCAATGCCGGAAAGCGCGAAAAGATAATCGAGTGCGAAATCGCGATCGCTGACGGCGTCTAGGCTGTTGGCCGTGATGCGAGAGAAGCCGAGGTCACGGGCGAGTGCCGTTGCGATCAACGGCAAAGGCGCAACCGGCCAGCGCGCCAGAGCCCATCGGACAGGCGTCGGCGGATTCGGATGCATTCTGCAGGCGAGCCAGATCGCGCGAGAAGGCCTGCGCGTGGGCCATCAGGAAATGGGACAGAAGAATCGGCTGGGCATGCTGCATGTGAGTCATGCCGGCCATGGGAATTTTCAGGTTGGCCTTTGCCTGGGTTATGAACGCTCTGATGAGAGCGATGAGCGCGCTGCGAATTTCCGCCGCGGCATCGATGACGAAAAGCCGAAAGTCCGTGGCGACGAGTTCGTTGCGGCTGCGGCCGGTGTGCAGCTTCCATCCCAAGGGGCCGAGTTCTTCGACTAGCGCCTTCTCAACGAAATGGTGGACGTCTTCGGCGGCGGAAGAGGCCAGCCAGACGGGATCGCTTTCTGAGCGCGCCACGATTTTGTCGAGAGCCGCGAGTGTTTGCCGGACTTCGGTTTCACTCAGGATGTTGACGCGCTGTAGAGCTTTGGCCCACGCGCGGTCGACGGCAATTTCGTAGGGGAGGAGGCGGCAATCGAACGCAAAGGAGTTCTGGAACGTGTCGAAAAGCGCGTCCGGCGCTTTATCGAAGCGTCCACCCCAGAGACGATCGTCTTTGCGTTCGGTCATTCTGTTCCTTGGACTTTTGCGAAAAGCAGATCCCTCGCTCCGTTCGGGATGACAATCACGGGCAGCCCTGCCGAGCTGTGGCGCCGCCTTTCGCGACTCAGGGTAAACATGGCCGCGCCCCGACGAAAACTTTCAGGCGTTGTTGCTTTCGGCTTTGGCTTTCGGCCGCACGGTTACCGGTAATGCGAACAAATTGATAAAGCCTTCGGCGTCCTTGGGATTGTAACGGCCCATCGAGAAGCTGGCGAGGTCGGCACGATACAAGGAGTAAGGCGAGAGACGCTTGGTGACGTTAAGCGTGCCCTTCCACAGCTTAAGGCCGACGGAGCCGGTGACGCGCTGCTGCGCCACGTTGAAGAAACCGTCCAGAGCTTCGCGGAGCGGGGAAAACCAAAGGCCGTTGTAGACAAGCTCGGCGTAGCGCACGGAAAGCGCCTGGGCAAAGTGCGCGGTCTCGCGGTCGACGGTGAGACGTTCGAGTTCGCGATGCGCGGTGATCAGCAGCGTGCCGCCGGGAGTTTCATAGGCGCCGCGTGATTTCATGCCCACCAGGCGGTTTTCGACGAGGTCGGTGCGGCCGACGCCGTGTTTGGCGGCGATTTCGTTAAGAGTGTTAAGCAGGTCGATCGGGCCTAGTTTCTTGCCGTTTACGGAGACAGGATTACCGGAATCGAAACCAATTTCCACCTCCTCCGCTTTATCTGGGGCCTTGTCCGGAGAAACGATCCACTGCCACATGGCTTCGTTGGGAGCGTTGGCGGGATCTTCCAGTTCGCCGCCCTCGTGGCTGAGGTGCCAGATATTGCGGTCGCGGCTGTAGATATTTTTCTTGCTCTGCTCGACAGGAACCTTGTGTTTTTCGGCGTAAGCGATAGCGTCCTCACGCGAATCGATGGCCCATTCGCGCCAGGGCGCAATGATCTGCACATGAGGAGCGACGGCCTTGTAGGCCAATTCGAAGCGCACCTGGTCGTTGCCTTTGCCGGTACAGCCGTGAGACAGGCCGTCGGCGCCAAGTTGCAGGGCCAATTCGGCCTGGCGCTTGGCGATCACCGGACGCGCCATGGAAGTGCCGAGCAAGTAGGTGTGCTCATAGACCGCGCCCGCGCGCAGCGTTGGCCAGATGTAATCGCGGATGAATTCCTCGCGCAGGTCTTCCACGTGAGCAGAGGAAGCTCCGGTTGCAAGGGCCTTTTTGCGAGCAGCTTCGAGATCCTCCTGTTGGCCGACGTCGCCGATCATGGCAATCACTTCGCAGCCGTAATTTTCGCGCAGCCAGGGGATGATGATGGAAGTATCGAGCCCGCCAGAATAGGCGAGCACAACTTTTTTCGGTTTATGAACGGTCTGATTCACTCGGTTCTCTCTCCTCGGTAGGCCAGCAAAGGTTACGTGTAGAGCGCGTGCAGGATGGCCTTCTGCACGTACATGCGATTCTCAGATTGCTGCAAAACAACGGAATAGGGAGCGTCGAGCACCTCGTCCGTGACCTCCGCGCCGCGGTGCGCCGGGAGGCAATGCATGAAGACCGCGCCGGGAGCGGCATGCTCCATGAGCTTGCGGTTTACCTGGTAGTGCTTGAACACTTGGCGGCGAACCTTTTCTTCCGCCTCAAAGCCCATGCTGGTCCACGAATCGGTGTAGACGGCTTGCACGCCGCTCACAGCTTCGTGCGGATTCGTGAAAAGTTCGATTTTGGCGCGGGTTTCCTTGGCAACACGCTTGGCATCGGCGATGACACCCGCCTCTGGCGCGTAGTTGGCTGGCGTGGCGATGCGAATGTGAACGCCCAGGCGCGCGGCCAGATAGACCAGCGAGTGGCAAACGTTATTGCCGTCTCCGACGTAGGCAAGTTTGAAGCCTTTCACTGAGCCGAATTTTTCTTCGAGCGTGAAAAAATCGGCCAGCGCCTGGCAGGGATGAAACTTGTCGGAAAGCGCATTAACGACCGGGATTTCGACGTTCGCGGCCATCTCCTCCAGCACGCGCTGCTCGTATACGCGCGCGACGATACCTTGCACCCAGCGCTCGAGGTTTCGCGCGACGTCGGGGATGGACTCACGCTCGCCGAGACGGGCTTGCGTGTGATCGAGAAAGACTACGAAGCCACCCATGCTCTGGATGCCGACCTCGAAGGTCACGCGGGTGCGCAAGGAGGGCTTCTCGAAGATGAGCGCGATATGCTTATTGCGCAGAACGGAGGCGTAACGCGAGGGACGCGCCTTGATTTCCGCGGTCCGCTGCAGGAGGTCGCGGGTATCCGCAGGGCCCCATTCAGCGCCAGTGAGGAGATCCTTGGCGAGCGAGACAGGAATGGTAATCGATGCAGTCATTAGTTTCTTCTCCCTAAACAGAAGCTTAGACAACCGCGAACGATGCGAGTCCGGCGGCGGATATTTCCCGCAGGACGCGCGTCCCAGGCAAACCTGAAAACGAGCTCTGCCCGGAAGGCGCCGAGAACAGCTTTGGATCCAAAACAGCGGCGGCGTAATCACCGCCCACGATGTGCACCTCACGCACTCCCCCTTCCAGAGCGCGCTTGGCGGCTTCCAGCTTCAGGATCATGCCGCCGGAGACCACGCGCGCCTGGACGAGGCGTTCCATCTGTTCGCAGGAAATTGCGGAGATCACTTTTTCGCCGTGCAGGACCCCGGCAACGTCAGTGAGATAAATCAGATGGTCCGCATCGATAAATTCTGCACAGGCGGCAGCCATGTGGTCGGCATTGATATTGTAGAGTTCGCCGTCGGCGCCCTGGCCCAGGCATGCAGCAACAGGCAGCAGGTTTTCACGCCAGAGCGATTCGAAGAACGGAATTTTCACGCTGGTGAGATAACCGACGAAGCCGAGGCAGCCCTCGACATCGTTGTGCACGAGAGGCGCGGCAGAGAAACACGAAGCGTCTGCGGCAGTAACTCCAATGGCAGGCTGACCAGCTGCTGAAATGGCGGAGGTGAGGCGCTTGTTCAGAAGGCCGCCAAAAACCATGACGGCGGCGTCGCGCGTTTCCCGGTCCGTAACGCGCAGGCCGGAAACAAACTTGCTCTCGATTCCGAGGCGTTTGAGCGTTGCGGTAAACAGGCGCCCGCCGCCATGAATGACCAGGATTTCGTGGCCGTGGCGGGCAAGTTCGGCGACATGCCGCGAGAGGGAACGGATCAGTTTCCTGAGTCTTCCAATAGAGCCCCAGCGAATTTGATGACAATCCTCATAGCAAGCCGGTTTGCTCCTCGATGCCCAGCATCAGGTTGAGATTTTGAATCGCCTGCCCCGCGGCACCTTTTCCCAGGTTGTCGAGGCAGGAAACCACAATCAGTCTCTTTCCAGCGGCGTCCAGAGCAAACCCGATATCGCAGAAATTGGTGTTTGCCACGTGCTGCAATTCGGGCAATTTGCCGGCAGGCCAGATGCGCACCATGGGCTTGCCTGTGAAGAACTCCCGGTAGAGCTTCTCGATGTTTTCGGGCGATTGCTGTTCCGTGAGGGTGACGTAAATCGTCGAAAGAATGCCACGGGCGACGGGAAGAAGATGCGTGGTGAAAACTACCTGCGATTCGGCGAGGCCTGTATGTTCCAGGATTTCCGGGGTGTGGCGGTGCGAAAAAAGATTGTAAGCGCGGAAGTTTTCGTCCACTTCCACGAAATGCAAGTCGCGGCGAGGGTCCTTGCCAGCCCCGGTGGCACCGGATTTGCAATCGCAGATCACGTTCTGTGAAGGCGAAAGCAGGCCCGCTTGGGACAAAGGCCGAAGCGCGAGGATGACACTGGTGGCGTAACAGCCGGGATTCGCAACCAGTTCGGCAGCGCGCAGCGGATCGGCATAAAGCTCGGGCAAACCATAGACAGCTTCGCCGAGGCGTGCCGCGTGCGGCGCGGGCAGTTTATACCAGGAAGTGAACGTGTCCGCCGAAGCGAAGCGAAACGCGCCGCTGAGATCGATGACGCGCAAACCTGCATCCAGGAGCTTGGGGGCGAACTCCGCAGAAACTTCATGCGGGGTGGCCAGAAACGCGGTGCTTGCAGAGCCGGATGTGATGGCATCGAGGGAAAGAGGCCGCAAAGGCGCTTCCCCGCGGGCGCGCAGCTGAGGAAAGAGTTGAGACAGACACTGGAAGCCGTTGGTTTCCCGCACGTAGAAGGTCGTCCGTGCGATGGCCGGATGGCGCAGCAGCAGGGTGGCCAGCTCAAAGCCCGTATAGCCCGTAACGCCGATGACAGCAATGTGCCGGGGATCCCTCATTTCACGTGTGACTCGATGGCCTTTTGGAGGGATTCGCGGCTCTTGCGGTTCGGCGTGATGATAAGCACGGTGTCATCACCGGCAATGGTGCCGGCAATTTCCGGGAATTTCGCGCCGTCGACGGCGGCAGCGAGAGGTTGCGCACCGCTGGGAGGCGTCTTGAGAACGAGAAGATTCTCGGCCGGCCGAATGTCCAGCAGGAATTCGCGAAGCGCACGAGTGAGGGGAGGCACCGAGGCAGCCTCTTCCGGCAGGGCGGAAGCGGCACGATAGCCGTCCTGCGTCTTAACCAGCTTGAGTTCCTGGAGGTCGCGGGAAAGCGTGGCCTGGGTGACGCGCATGCGCTGCTGGGCGAGGCGGCGGCGGAGGTCTTCCTGGTTGGAGATCTGCTCCGAGGAAACCAGGCGGAGGATCTGGCCGTGGCGGAATGTTTTCGTGGCGCTCATTCAGATCGTTTATACACGCGACTGTATATTTATACAATCTCTCGGAAGGGTGTGTCAAACAATTTTCCGTGATGCCGGATTCGGAGAGGCGAATCACGCACCACCGCCCCGCCCGCGCGATTAGGCTATGATGGTAGTTACTTCACGGACTCGCTCGCCCGTTTGCCGGGGTCCTCCCACCTCTCGCGGGTTCCCAACTCTTCGAAGGAGCCAGCCATGTCCAAAGAACGCACGCCAAAAAAGCCACGGGAAGAATATCGCCTGCGCACGCGGCTGATTCATGGAAGTTTTGCGACCGGGCGATGGGACTATGATCACCACGTTGTGCCGCCGCAGTCGAGTTCAGCAACCTACCGGCTGTCTTCGGTTCATCGTGGCGCACAAGGCTTCGTGGAATTCGCCACACCGGAATCGCGGCGCGCACCCATCTACATTTACGATCGCCTGGACGAACCGAGTCGCGGAATGCTGGAAGAGAATCTGGCGGCCGCCGAGGGCGGCGAGGTGGCCGTCGCCTTTGCGACAGGAATGGCGGCGGTCAGCGCGGCGCTGGGAACTCTGACGGCCGCTGGTGACCAGATCGTGGCGCATCACATTCTTTACGGATGCACCCACAGCCTGGTGACGAACTGGTTGCCGCGCTTCAACATCCACACGGACTTCTGCGACCTGACGGAGCCGGAATCGATCGCTAAAGTGGTCACGAAGCACTGCCGGGTGGTGTATTTCGAGACGCCAGTGAACCCCACGATGGAATTGATCGATATGCGCGCGGTGCGGGGAGTTGTGGACCGGTTGAACGCCGGCAGGCCGGAGACGGAGAAGATTCGCATTGTGGTGGACAATACTTTCGCGACCCCGTATTGCCAGCGTCCCTTGGAGCACGGCGTGGACATTGTGGTGCACAGCCTCACCAAGGGAATTGGCGGATTCGGGACGGAAACCGGCGGGGTGGTGATCGGCCCAAGCACTTATTTCAACCATCTGATGATGTATCGCAAGGATTTTGGCGGGGTGCTGTCGCCGAAAAATGCCTGGCCGATTCTGGTGTATGGTCTGCCCACATTGGCCGCGCGGATGGTAAACCAGCAGAAGAGCGCGGAGCATGTGGCGGAATTTCTAATGCAGCAGCCAAAGGTGGCACGAGTTGTCTATCCGGGCCTGTCGAACTTCCCGCAACGGGAACTGGCGCACCGTCAAATGACCACCGCCGATGGATCTTTTGCGCCCGGCAGCATGCTCTATTTCGAATTAAAAGGTCCGGATGGTAGTTCGAAGTCTGCCGCGGACGCCGCAGAGCGGTTTGTAGACTACGTGGCCGAAAAGTCTTACACGGTTACGCTGGCGGTGAGCCTGGGCCAGATCAAGACGTTGATTGAGAGCCCATTTTCGATGACGCATGCCGCGGTTCCTGACGAAGAGAAGTTGCGCTGCGGACTGAGGCCCGGCGGCATCCGCCTTTCGCTCGGACTGGAAGACAGACACGATATCATCGCCGATCTGGAGGACGCGCTGCAGGTGGTCTGACCGGTAGGACAGGATAGGGGCGCTGCATCATAGGTGGCAGGGTGCAGATGATTGCTGGATTTTCGGGCCGGGGAATGTTACCTATCATCCATCACCGGTTCTTGCTCATGACCGAACTGTGCCACATCACGGGATGCAAGCACGACGTACCGGCCGCCCTGGCCGACCAGAAGCTTTGCATCCTACATTTCACGCTTTCCTTGGAGTCGAGTTGCGCGGAGATGCGCCGGGAAACAGCTTTGGGGAACACTCCCCAGGAACGACAGCGGGAAATCATGAAATTCATCACGGAGAATGGCGAGCGGCTGGCGCGCGTGGCCACCAGCGGCCTGCACCTGACGGATGATTTAAAGGCCCGGGTGCTGAGCACGTTCCTTACTTTGATGAACCTACGGGAAAACCTGGACCGCGCGGCGATGCGGTCACCGTTTGGTCGGAGCGGCACCCTGCGCTAGAAACCTGCTCAGGCGCCAATATACTTTGCGTACAACGAGCGTGCTACCGCGGGGTCTTTCGTGCCCTTGAGGATGGCGCGGCCATCGCTGAAGACCGTCATTTCATACGGCGGGATGCGGAACCTCAATAGAAATCCATTCTGGCGCACGTCTGAAATCGCCGGAGCCAGGCGAGCCTCCAGCGCCCTGAGGTCCAAGGAACGGCCGCGCTCATGAATCTGGACGGAATCGCGGCCGCACATGGTGATATGCGGTTGCGCTTCACCAGCGAGGTGCGAGAACTCGCGGTGGACGCAAACGCGGCATTGCGGATTGCGTTCCGGCTGAACAGATTGGAAACGGCCGCTCCACACGTCACAAGAGAACAATCGGCCGTGAAGGGCGGAATCGCGTCCGGAGAGCAATTTCATCGCTTCCGCGACTTCCAGAGAAGCGACAAGATTCACGATGGGCCCCAGAACTCCGACTGTGTCACAAGTCTCCTCGAGGCCAGGGCCACCCGAGGATTCCAGCAGGCAGGCGAGGCAGGCAGTTTTTCCTGGGAGAATGGTCAGGGTGATGCCGTAACTGGCGACCGCCGCCGCATAGATCCAGGGAGTTTGCGTCTTCACCGCAAAATCGTTGACCAAAAATCGGGTTTCAAAGTTGTCGGTGCCGTCGAGGATGAGCGGAAAGCCGGAGAGCAACTCGGCGACATTTCGTGGGTTCAAGTCGGCAATGATTCCCTCAACCTTTACTTCGGAATTGATGGCGCGAAGCTTTCGTTCCGCGGCGATGGCCTTCGGCAACGCTTCCCGGGCGTCGGATTCATCGAACAGAGTTTGCCTTTGGAGGTTGGAAGGCTCGACAAAATCACGGTCGACGATGCGCAGCCGCCCGACACCAGCTCGCACCAGGAGGTTGGCGGCGGCGGCGCCAATGGCCCCGCACCCGACCAGAGCGGCACTAGAGGCCAGCAAGCGCTCCTGGCCCTCCCGGCCCATTGCCTCAAAGAGCATCTGTCGCGAGTATTTCAGGTCTAGAGGGTGATTCACGTAAAATAGATTCCCGGCACTCGAATCCCTCTCATGATAGCCCGAAAGGCTTCCGAGGAAGCAACGCCCGTGTGCTACCCTTCGTCTGATTTAAGGAACGGATGAACTTCTGCTGCGCCAATAGTTTGCGAGTCTTTATGCTCCTGACGCTATTTTGGGGAGGGAAGCCCGCGTGTGCCCAGGGGAGGCAAGAGCAGGACGCGGCGATTCCGTCCGCGCAGGTGGTCCGAGAGATCCGAGTTATTAAGGAAGATGGCAGCATATTGGAAACGGATCCACGGGGGATCGCAGCTAAGGTTGGGGAACCCCTGGATCGCGCAGCAGTTGCATCTAGCATCCGCGTCCTTTACCAGACAGGAGATTTCGCCGATCTTCAGGCATTGGTCACACCTGAGGGAGACGGGCTTCGGCTGGACTTCGTGGTGCGCGAAAACCTGTTTGTAAATCGGGTCTTGATTGAAGGATTGAAGCCACCTCCCTCGGAAGCCTCAGCTGCGGGAGCCATGCAGTTGCCTCTGGGGCAGACGTATCGAACTGCAGACATTGATGACGCTGTGGCTCGGCTCAAGGATACCTTGCGAGACGAGGGGCTCTACCAGGCTAAAGTCACTGCTGAGCAGCAACTCCATCCCGAAACCCATCAGATGGACGTGATTGTGCACGTCGACCCGGGTCCCCGCGTCCGCTTGGGCAGCGTGCAACTGCTGGACAACACGGAGTACCGGGATGCGGAGTTGCTCCGGCTGTTCAAGTTGGGACCGGGCAGCGAACTGACGAAGGCACGGCTGCAGTCCGCCACGGACAGGATTCGGAAATTTCTGGAGAAGAAGGGGCACCTGAGCGAACGCGTGTCGGTGCGGAGGGGCGAGTACATCCCATCGTCGAATAGCTTGCCCCTCACACTCGAAGTAACCGCCGGACCGATCGTCCTCGTGGACGTTCAAGGCGCGAAATTTTCAAAACGTGATTTGAAGAAACTCATCCCCATCTACCAGGAAGCTTCGGTGGATGCTGACCTGCTGGAAGAAGGAAAACGGAATTTGCAAGAGCGGCTGGAGCGTGAAGGTTATTTTGACGCCCGCGTGGATTACACCGTCACACCCCAAGTGGCCAAGAGCGAAAACTCCAATTCAAAAATGCAACAGGAGACTATCACGTACAAAGTGGACCGGGGAGCACGATACAAGGGACTACGCATTGAGATCACTGGAAATCACTATTTCGGCAACGAACTCCTGCTCAGCCGCCTTTCCATTACCCCCAGCTCCCTGTTCGTTAAGCCACGCTTCAGCCGGCGGTTGCTGGATGCGGATGCCCTTTCGATGAAGAACCTCTATGCGGCGAATGGATTTCTTTCCGCCACGGTCACTGGAACCACGCCGGAACAGAATCGGAAGGGAGGAGAGCTGATAGCCCGGTTCGAAATCCATGAAGGGAAGCAAACTCTGGTTTCCGGCCTGAAGCTGGAGGGAATGAACGCAATCAAGGAGGAAGAATTGCGCGGCGTGCTTGGTTCCCTGCCGGGCCAGCCGTACTCGGAGATCAGCGTCGCTTCGGACCGCGACAATATTCTCGCCCTGTATTTCAACCAGGGCTTTCCAAACGCGACGTTTTCCTGGTCGGCCGTGCCGGACGCTTCCAAAGAGGCGGAAGCCATGGCCAGTCAGAAACCGGCTGCGCATGGGGGGAATTCCAATCCCTCTGGGGGAGCGAAGGCCGCTTCCAATGACCGGGCGCAACCAATGAAGTTAATTTACAAAATTCAGGAAGGGCCTCAGGTGATCGTGCGTCACCTGTTGTTGACGGGCTATTACCGCACCCGGCCGGGCGTGATTCAGCGAGAAGTGAAGGTTGAAGAGGGTCAACCGCTCCGCGAAGGAGATGTTGTGGAATCGCAGCAGCAGCTCTATAACCTGGGAGTTTTCAACCGCGTCACCATCGACGCTCAAAATGCGACGGGGACCGACCCCAAGAAAAATGTCGTCGTACTGGTGGAAGAGGCCAAGCGTTACACCATTGCTTACGGGGGCGGTTTTGAAGTGCAGCGCCTGGCCAGCACCACCGACCCCACCGGCGGCCAGGTGGAAGCCTCTCCGCGAGGAATTTTGGAAATCTCCAAGCAGAATGTGACTGGCCGGGCCGATTCACTGAGCCTGAAGTTGCGCGGAAGCACGATCCAAGGCCGGGCATTGCTGGCTTATACGGCGCCGCAGACGCTCAATCGCAAGAACCTTAGCCTGCAAGCAACCGCTTACGTGGAAAAGACGCAGGATATCAACACATTTACTCAGACGAGGTATGAAGGAAACCTGCAAATCACGGACCAGCTCTCAGCGCGCTCGTCGTTCTTGCTCCGGTATGCCTTCCGCAAAGTCACGCTGAGCAATCTGAATATTCCAGCAGAGGAAGTGCCGTTGTGGAACCAGCCGACGCTGGTCTCCGAATTCAGCGCTACCTGGTTCCGGGATACCCGCGACAATCCCGCCGACGCCAGCAAAGGCTCCTTCAATACCGCGGATTTCAGCGTGGCCGGAACGGCGATCGGTTCCAGCGCGAGTTTCTTCCGATTATTCCTGCAGAATTCGACCTATCGCCCGATTACCCGCAATTGGAGCTTCGCGCGTTCCATCCGCCTCGGAATTCTTCAGCCCTATGCTTCGACGATTTCGTTGAGTTTTCCCGCCCCGACAACAACTCCTACCCCGCAACTGATTCCGCTCCCGGAACGGCTCTATGGCGGCGGTGGAACCTCGTTGCGCGGTTTCGCGCTGAATCAAGCCGGGCCGCGCGATTCCCTGACGGGGTTTCCAGTCGGCGGCCAGGCAATGCTGATCCTGAACCAGGAATTGCGCTTCCCGCTAAAGCTTCCCTTCATTGGAACACAACTGGGCGGTGCATTCTTCTATGATGGTGGAAACGTGTACAGTCGCCTTAATCGGATTAATCTGCGATGGTCGCCCCCAAAGCCTGTATTCAAGACTGCCTATCCCGGAAAGGACCCTGGACCGTTCAATCCCTCCCAATGCGTGTACAACTGCACGAACGAACTCAACTATTTCTCGCACACGATCGGGTTTGGCTTGCGCTATGCAACTCCTGTCGGCCCGATCCGCGTTGACCTTGGTTATGAATTGAACCGGGCGGAATTTGTGATTCCTTGTCAGAATTCCACGGCGTTGTGCCAACAGGGGACGCGACTGCCGAGGTTGCAGGTCTTCTTCAACCTGGGATCGAGTTTCTGATGCGGCTTGCGCGGAAAATCCGGCTTGTAGCAATTCTCCTGCTAGGGTGGGCGTCTTTCACGCGCGCCCAGGAGCTGGTCGACCGGATAGCCGCGCGCGTGGATACGGACATCATATTGTTGAGCGACGTGCGGGAACTTTCCCGGTACCAGCTATTCGTCGACGGAAAATCCGAAAGCGACGCGGAAATTCTCGACCGGCTGATCGATCAGTGGATGGTTCGGAGTGAAGCTAAGGCAGCCCTGTTCCCACAACCCTCCGATGAAGAAGTACAGCGCAGTCTGGGACGCCTGAAACGATCCTTTTCCTCGACGGAGGAGTACGAAGAGCGCAAGAAGCAGACCGGGCTGACGGACGAAGATGTGGAGCGCATGCTGAGATCGCAGCTGTACCTGAGCAATTACCTGGATTCGCGATTTCGCGCCTCCATCCAGATTGCGGAGAAAGACATCGAAGAGTTCTACAACACGCGCGTGGTGCCCAGGGCGGAATCTCGCGGGCAAACTCCGCCAACACTGGAGGCTGCGCGTGGCTTCATTCAGGAAGCACTGGTGCAAAGGGCTATCAATGTCCAGGCGGATCGCTGGCTGAAGGAGAGCCGGGGGCGTTTGCGCGTGGAGAAATTGTTGAGCGAAAGCCCCAAATGACGAAAGAATCCCGTTGGCGGAAAATTCTCTGGGTGGAGCACTTGCTCTGGGTGTTGGGTACCTGGGCGCTGCTGCTGATTGCGCTCGCAGTGATCGCGGTGGGAAGCGGGCTGGCGAATCCGCTTCTGCGCAGAATCTTGGTCACCCGTATGGAAACTCTTACCGGCGCGCGCGTGGAAATCCGCACGGTCTCCGTGGGCTGGTTTTCACTGAATGCGACGATTAACGGGTTAGTAGTACACGGCAAAGAACCCGCGGATACCGAACCTCTGTTTACCGCCGAACAGGTGCGGGTGGGTCTGCGGATCGATTCCTTCTGGGGGCGGCGAGTCGGGCTGAACGATCTGATCCTGCAGCAAGCGCACCTCCACGTGCGGGTGGAAAAGGATGGGAGAAACAACCTGCCGGACCTATCCGCCAGTACATCCAGCACGTCGAATAGGCCAGCCCTGCAAAGACTTCTCGATCTTAGGGTCCGCCATGTGGAGGTCAAGGACGGCTGGGTTCTTTACAACAGCGTGAAATCCCTCGTTGGAGTGGAGGGAGGCGAATTGCAGCTCACCGTGGATCTCGGAGGAAGGGCGGGCCGGCCTGTGTATTTGGGCGTGTTGGACTGGCAGTCCATGGAGTTGGCGAGGCGGAGAGACGTTCCCGTGCCAGCGAATCTGTGGGTGAAGTGTTCGCTGCGGCCGGAGGGTTTTTCGGTGGATCAGGCGGTGATGGATGTGGGCCGGTCGCACGTGGACTTGCAGGCGGAGACCAAAGACTTAGCCAATCCGCGGTGGAGCTACAAATACCGGGCGTGGCTGGACCTGCTGGATATCCGTGAGACATTCCGCACACCGGAGGTGCCGCTTGGGCGAATCGACGTGCGCGGTGAAGGCACCCTGGAGAACGGAGCCATTCTCGGAAGCGGAAGTTACGCTGCGGACAACATCACACTTGGCTTTGAGGATTTCCATTCCGCGAATTTGAGAAGTCGGTCCAGCTACATGCTCGAGCCCAACGGAGTAGTTCTACCGGATTTTGCGGCCTACGCGCTGGGAGGGAGCGTGAAGGGGCGCATCACCATGCGGTACGAAGGGCTGCAATTCCGGGCCGAAACCAAGGTGCAGAACATCCGACTTTCCGCGGTCACTCCGGCCATTGATCATCAGGGTTTTCCGATCGATCAGTTGCACTGGGATTCCGAGATTTCCGCCGACACCGTGGAAACCTGGCGCGAAAATTTCCGTGATTTCGACCTTTCCGCCCGCATGCACTGGGATGCTCCCGAACAAGTCGCCCCCGGACATACGGCCGCCACGGGAGACTGGCAATTGCGGTACCGCTATGAACCCAACATCCTGGACATCCGTCAGGGGGATTTTGAGACTCCCACTTCGCGCGGTTCATTCACTGGTCGACTTGCTCCGCAGAACACCGCTCTGGACGCAAGGCTAGAAATTGGCTCTCTGCTTGTCTGGAACGACTTCATCCACGCGATTGCAGGTGACCAGCCCGGCACGCGGGAAGCAGCCGTGCGCATTGACGGATCCTTGCAGTGGGCCGGAAAGATTACAGGTCCTTCCGACGGCCCCGAGTTTCAGGGACACTTCCGAGGAGAACACGTCCGCTATGCGGATTTGCATCTGGACTCCATCGACGGGGACCTGATCTATTCGCCGAATCAATTGGCGATTTCCCAAGGGCACGCGGTGAACGGCGTGATGCAGGCGGGCATCGATGGGCGGATGGAATTGACCGATTGGGAATTCCGCCCAGACAGTCAGTGGTCTAGCGAGCTCAACCTTGAAAAAGTACCGATTCAAGCGTTGATGCAACTGACGGGCCGGGAGTATCCGCTCAAAGGAGCGGTCACCGGACAATTTCATGGAAGGGGAACGCGCGCCGCGCCCATGCTGACGGGGCTTCTCGACGTCGCCGACGCCGAAGCCTATACCGTGCCGTTCAATCGGCTGCGCGGTCAACTAACGGTGATGCCGGACGAGGTGCGTCTGAGTAACGCGGAATTGCGCTTCTTTGCGCCGGGAACAGAAATAACCGGCGGCGCCGGAATTGTGACCGGCACGGTAGCCTACCGATTTGCGGATGGCTCATTAACCACGGATCTCGTGGGCGCCTCGCTCCCTCTAGCCAATTTCCGAAGGGTTAGAGCCACGAACTTGCCGCTTGGCGGGCAAATTTCCTTTCGCCTGAAATCCAGCGGTCCGTCCCGGCGGCCACAGGCGGAAGGAAGCTTCCGTGTCGTGAACCTGCAGATGGGAAATGAAGTGGTCGGGAGTTTCGAAGGGGATTTGAATTCCGATGGACAAACCGCGCAGCTCAAATTGAGTTCAGCGATGAAAGAAGGCGCGATCGGCGGAGGAATAACCCTCGGGCTTGCGGGACCTTTCCCCCTGGACGGAAAGATCTCCATCCAGAACATCAACCTCGACCCCTATCTGATTACGTCGCTGCACCTGGAGAAATTCAGCGGGCATGGTACTGCGGACGGCGACATCAGCATGAAAGGCGAGCTGCAACATCCCGAGAGCGTGGTCGTTGACGCAAATTTCACGCGCCTGATTCTGAATTATGGCGGCGTGCAGCTGGAAAATTCCGAGCCAATCCACATCACTTCGTCGCGGGATAACCTCAAGATTGTGAGTGCGGCGCTGAAGGGCGCCGATACCAACGCGGAATTCTCCGGCTCGGTCCAGTTTACGGGAAGGCGCACCGTGTCGATGAAATTGAACGGTTCGGTCGACCTGAGGCTTCTCAGCGGTTATATTCCGGACGTCGACACCGCCGGCCACGCCGACATCAACGCTTCGTTCGAAGGCACTTTGGACCGCCCGCGCATCATCGGACGGGTGAAGCTGGAAAATGTTTCGGCGCGCTCACCGAGTTTTCCGACGGGCCTCAGCAATCTGAAGGGCGACCTGGTGTTCGATGCCAACCGGCTGTTCTTCCAGAATCTTTCTGCCGAAGCCGGCGGGGGGATCATCTCGCTTACGGGCAGCGTGAATTATTCGGACAAACCCATGCGCTACGACATCACTGCGAAAACCGACCGGTTGCGCATTCGCTATCCGGAAGGAATGAGTTGGATGGCAGGCGGATCGCTGCGATTGAGTGGTACGCCCGACGGCGGGCTACTGAGCGGGAAAGTATTGATTCAGCGAGTGACCCTGAGCGAAGGGCTGGAATCCGCAGGCATCCTGGTCGCGAGTTCGACTCCCGGGGGATCGAGCAGCTCCAGCTTTCTTCGCAACTTGCAGTTCGATGTAGAGGCGGCTTCCACTCCGGACTCCCGCATGGAGTGGCCCGGAGCACATCTGGAGGCCGAAGCCAGCTTGCGCGTCCGCGGAACCGCGGAACACCCCATTCTGCTCGGACATATTCACGTACTCTCCGGAGAGCTGTCCTTTCACGACAGCCGGTACCGCGTGGCGCGAGGCGACCTGAATTTCGCCAATCCCTTCCGGATGGACCCTGTGATCAATGTCGAAGCCACCACCACCATTCAGCAGTATGAAATCACGCTGAATTTCAGCGGGCAGGCCAGCAAGATGAACTTGTCGTACCGTTCAGACCCGCCACTGCCGGGGAATGACATCGTCACGCTCCTGTCCATGGGCCAAACAAGTTCCGAGGCGGCCTTGAGAACCGGGAGCACGACTCAGTCGGGCACTTCCGGGGCGTCAGCGTTATTATCCGAGGCCATTTCCAGCCAACTGGGCGGACGTGTGGAACGGCTTTTCGGTATCACGCGCTTCCGAGTGGATCCAGGACTGGCCGGCGTGGCCACCAGCGGCTCCGGCCAAAACGCTGCCGCGCGTGTCACGGTCGAGCAGCAAGTTACACCCAATCTCACGGTCACGTACGTGTCCAACGTGAGTTCAACGCAACAACAGGTGATTCAGGTGGAGTACAACGTGACGCGCAGCGTTTCGGTGGTAGCCTTGCGCGACCAGAACGGCACCTTTGGCATCGACGTCAAATTCAAAAAGCGCCTGCCGTAGCGACCTCGTTCGAAGCTGGAATGCGAGCGAACTACTGAGGGTCTTGTTGCTGAGCCGACTCCTGACCTGGATCCTGCTGCTGGAACCTGCGCTGCTGCGCGAGACGGCGTTGAGAGTTATTGCCCAGGCGTGCGTTTTGGCCTACACCTGGGTTTTCCTGTTTTGCTTGCAGAAGCGCATCCTTCACGGCTTTGGCGGCCTCCGCGCGCGTGGTTTCCTGAATTTCCCGGAATATTTTGGGGCTTTCCGCGGCGACCTTCTGGCCGAGAGGTGAGCCGTAGAATTGCAGCAGGCTCCTGATCTCGTCGTCGGTGTAGTGCTTGTCGTATAGCGCCACCAGTTGATCGTTTACCCGGTCCACATCATATCTTTTCTCGTATTCGTTGATCGTAGTATTCACGAAGGCCTGGCCCTTTTCGTTATTCGGCACGGAGGCCAACAGCTTTTCGCGATACTGTTCGGCGGTCTGCCGCACGGAATCTTGTACCTGATCGCGCGCGCCGACTAACTCCAATAGGGCGCGAATATCAGCTTCCTTGGATGGGTCCACGGGAGTTGCCGAGGCGACTTTTTGTTTGGCCGCGGGCGAGATTTGCGGGGCAGCCTGCACGGCCCCCGGAGAGCCGCTTTGAATGGCGACCAAAAACATCCCAACGTAAAGAACAATCAATGCCAACGCTGCCTTCATGACAGCCTCCAAACCCGGAAGAGCGGACCCTGACGAGTAAATGCCCAAGGCTATTTCATTCAAGATTGTAAGGAGTCGGATGCTGCAGCGCGCCTGCTCTGGGGTACAGTTTTGACGCGTCGGTCACTGTTCGGAGGGGTAGTCGGAAAAAAGGAGTCTTGGTTGGGAGTTTCCCGGTCCGGTAAGGCGCTGAACTTCAATCTGGGTCTCGATGGGGGCGCTTCTAGCAGGCGCAGCCTTCTAGCCGTCCATCAGCTACACTAAGCGTAGCGATCGACTTCCACCATGCAGGAAACGCGAAATTGGCGCAGGGCGGAAGCTAATCTAGAGAGCAGGTCAGACGCTTTGGCGGACGATCCTTATCTCGAATTACGCGCGGTGATGATTGAAACTCAACTCCGTAGACGCGGCGTCAAGGACGAATGTGTCTTGCGCGCCATGACCATCGTCCCGCGGCATGAATTTGTTCCGCTGCAATCCAGGGATCTCGCTTACGCCGACGAACCACTTGCCATCGGCGGCGGCCAGACTATCTCGCAGCCATACATCGTCGCGGCGATGACAGAAGCGTTGCAACTGCGCGGCCCAGAAAGAATTCTTGAAATCGGGACCGGTTGCGGGTATCAAGCTGCCGTGCTCTCTCTGCTCTCCCGAGAAGTGTATAGCGTCGAATGCCGGCCGGAACTGGCTCGGTCGGCGGCCGAACGTCTGCAGAAGTTGGAGTATCTGAATGTCCATGTCCATTGCGGTGATGGGTCGCAGGGTTTGAAGGAATTCGCGCCGTACGACGCCATACTGGTTGCCGCGGCTGCTCCCGCACTGCCGAAACCACTGCTGGAACAATTGAGTGAGGGCGGGCGGATGATCGCACCCGTTGGCTCGGAAGAGCACCAGGAGTTGCTGCTGGTGACCCGCCACGGACAGGATTTTTCCACGCAATACCGCGAAGGATGCCGCTTCGTACCGCTCGTTGGACGGTATGGCTGGAAAGACTGGGAACTGTTGTGAGCACGGCGCCGGAGCTCACCATCATCATTCCTTCGTTCAATGAAGAAATGCGGCTGCCCGCATCGCTGGAGAGCATCGCCGCGTATATCCGGAACAAACGGCCGAATACGGAGGTGCTTGTGGTCGATGATGGCTCGACCGACCGCACTGTGGCCGTCGCGGAATCATGGCGTGACCGGATTCCGCAACTGCGAGTGCTTTCGAATGGAACGAATCGCGGTAAGGGCTTCAGCGTCCGGCATGGCTCCCTGGAAGCGCAAGGTGAGATTATCCTGTTCACCGATGCGGACCTCTCTTCTCCGATTGAGGAAGGGGAAAAGCTGCTTGCTGCGCTGCAGTCCTATGATGTGGCGATCGGCAGCCGTGCCATCGACCGCAGCCTGATTGAAGTGCACGAATCTTTGTTCCGGGAATTTGCCGGGATCGTGTTTAATCGAATTGTGCGCCTCATCCTTCGACTGCCCATTGTGGACACGCAATGCGGCTTCAAAGCGTTTCGCCGGGAACGCTGCCGCGTGATTTTCGAGCAGCAGACGATCGAACGGTTTGGTTTTGACCCGGAACTGCTGTACCTTGCGCGGCATCACGGGCTCTCCATCGAGGAAGTTCCCGTGCGCTGGGCGCATTCCCCGGCCACCAAGGTGAGCATGATGCGGGACAGCGTGCAGATGTTTCTGGACGTTTTCGTGATCCGCTGGAACGCACTGCAGGGGCGGTACCGCAAGGCGCATGGAAATGGAGCGTAGCTTTATAATACAAAGTACTTGACATGACTTTCTCTCCCCCGTATCTTCTTTGCATGGCCGTTCCGAGTCCAAGCCGCGCACTCCCCCGCGAACCCATCCCCATTGATGCCCGGGCAGCGGACCATCTTCGGTACATTCGCGAAACCATGGAATCGGCCGCGGAATTCACCGCCGTCCCCGGTTGGGGCGGCGTGACCATGGGCTTGACGGCTCTTGTCGCCGCGGTGCTGGCCGCATGGCAGACGTCTCCCCGCGCCTGGGTGGTCATCTGGTTGGCGGAAGCCTTTGTTGCCGTGGCCATCGCCGCGCCCGCCGCCGCCACCAAGGCGCGTCGCGCGAATTCCACTCTATTTTCCGGGCCGGGACGCAAATTTGCTTTGAGCTTTGCCCCGCCCATCGTGGTTGGCGGGTTGCTGACCCTGGCGCTCTTTCATCTGGGTGTTGTGTCGATGCTTCCAGGGGTCTGGCTTCTGCTTTACGGCACCGCCATCGTGACCGGCGGAGCCTTTTCCGTGCGCGTCGTGCCGGTCATGGGCTTGTGCCTCATGGCACTGGGCGCAGGCGCATTGTTTGCTCCCGCTTCGTGGGGCAACTTGTTCATGGCCGCTGGCTTTGGCCTGGTGCAGATGGCGTTCGGTTTATGGATTGCGCTACGGTACGGAGGTTGAGAACCGGGTTTCGCGTGTGAAAGGAAAGATGGCAAAGTCATCCACAGTCCGGCAAGAGCGCATTTCTCGCGAAGAAGGACCTGCGGCGGTTCGCAGTGCTGTGCCGGCGCCAGTATCCGCAAATCTGGACCGCCTGATTCATGAGCGCATCCGGCTGGGAATTGTGAGCGCGCTGGCGGTGAACCGGTCACTGACGTTTAACGAATTGAAAGCTTTGTTGAAGACCACCGACGGAAACCTGAGCGTGCACGCGCGGAAGCTGGAAGAAGCGGACTACATCGTGTGTACGAAATCGTTCGACGGTCGGTTGCCAAAGACGGAATACCGGCTTGCCGCAGGCGGGCGGCGGGCGCTGGAACGCTACCTGGATCACATGGAGGCGCTGATCCGGGCGACGCGCGACCGGTAAAATTTTTTGTCCTCATACTTTGTGATGTAAAGTACATTGCCATACCTATTCGCGGAGAATGATCGTGCTCATGCAACCCATCACCCTGCAACACTTCCCCGAAGTACTCCCGGCGGCCCGCCAGGGACTTCATGTGGCTATCATCTGTGACGGCAACGGCCGTTGGGCTACATCGCGAGGTCTTCCGCGCTCCGCAGGACACCGGGCGGGAGCAGAAGCCGCCACTCGCATCATCCGCTGTGCTCCGCACCTGGGGATGCACACGCTCACGCTGTTTGCGCTTTCCTCTGCGAACTGGAAACGCCCGCCCGCCGAGGTTGCGACGATCCTGCAAACGCTCGAGGAATATCTGCGGGAAGAAACGATACATTGCCAGGAGGAAGGCATTCGTTTGAGCATGATTGGGCGGCGCGATCGTTTGCCTTCGCAACTTCGCGACGCCATTGCGGAAGCTGAGGCACGCACTAGCAGGGGCAAGGTTCTCCATCTCCGGTTGGCGGTAGACTATTCCGCGCGTCACGCTTTGTTTCAAGCCGCCAGCAAATTCTACAAAGTCACGGACCTTTCGGCGGAAGCCTTTGGAGATGTACTGGCCGAGGTGCAACGCGGGGGATCGACGGAGGTGGATCTGCTGATTCGCACGGGCGGCGAGCAGCGCCTTTCCGATTTTTTGCTCTGGGAATGCGCTTTTGCGGAATTCGTCTTTATGGACAAACGCTGGCCGGATTTCGCCCCCGAGGATTTACGGAGTGCAATTGTCGAGTTTGAAAAGCGCGAACGGACCCGAGGCGCCCTGCCGCGGGAGTGCGCAAGCTAAACAGCGAAACACGCTACTCTCGTAAGTTGTTCATTACATATGCAGTTGCTACTTGTCGTGCGAGCCGCCGCCCCCCAGACGTTTGCCCCAGCCCCATCGTCTATACCACAGGAGAAGGTGATGGGAACTGTGGGACTTACGCTACGGTGGGAGCATAGAATCTCCTCTGTGGCGGGCGAGGGAGGGCCGCGAGTGGAACCTTCAGAAATCGCAGCCGGGCAGAACCGCGCGACCAACTTGCCTCCTGACGACGCAGCGCTTGCGGCCGGGTGTCTGGCGGGGGACATGCGCGCCTACGAGCGTCTCTACCAACTTCAGGGAGTGCGGATGAGGAATCTCGCCCGTAACCTGCTGGGCTCACACACAGACGCCGAAGACGCTGTCCAGGATACTTTCCTGAAGATTCAGCGCGCCATGGCAAGTTTTCGCGGGCAGTCGTCATTTGTCACTTGGGCTTTTCGGATTCTGGTGAACACCTGTCACGACCTGCGGCGCAGCCGCCTGCGACGCAAGGAGCAGATGCATGACGATCCGGACGAAACGCTTCCCCGGCCGGAACCGCGCGCGCCTGGATCGCACCCTTCCTTGCGCATCGCACTCGAACGGGCCCTGTCCCAACTCACGCAACACCAGCGCGATGTCTTTCTGTTGTACGAAGTGGAAGGATTTCGGCATGCGGAAATCGCGGCCATGCTGGAAATCACCGAAACCGCCTCGAAAAACACTCTGTTCCAGGCGAAAAGGAATCTCCGCGACATGCTGGAGCCTCCCCGCAGCGCGGAAGCAGGTGCACCATGAATATCGCATGCAACGACCGGGAGCGAATTTTCTTCGATGGGTCCACCGAGGAATGGGCAGCACTCGAACAGCACGCGGCGGCTTGCCCGGAGTGCGCTGAAGAGATGCGTGCCTGGAAAGCGCTCAGCACAACGGCAGCGGAAATGCGCGATTACCAAGAAGATCCGGCGCTGTGGACTAGGATTGATAAGTCCCTTAGAGAACAGCGGCAACGCGCGCCGGCCACGCGTGGATTCTGGGAAAAACTCGGTTTCTGGCAGGGAATTCCGTCGGGATGGCAGACGGCGTTGGCCGGGACCCTTGTCCTGGTGCTTGCCCTCTCAGGAGCTTATGTCTTTATTCATCGCAACGCTGCGGGACCTTCACAAGCACAAAGCCGACTGCTGAAGAATTCCGCGCTTGCCGAAGTCGAACGGACGGAACGCGATTACACGAAGGCCATAGACAAACTCGCGGCGGATGCGAAGCCCCAATTGGAGGCCCCGGCTTCACCGCTGATGGCCAGCTACAAGGAAAAGCTGTTGGTGCTGGACAGCGCCATCGATGAATTGCGCGAACAAGCGGGCCGGAATCCTTCGAATGCCCATCTGAGGTATCAGCTCCTGGCGATGTACCAGGAAAAGCAGCAGACGCTGCAGGAAGTTTTGGAGAGCAAACCATGATTCGTCGATCCAGGTCACCTCATGTAGGGAGGTTCGGAATAGTTTTCATAGCTATTTACCTGACGACCCTGCCCGTTCTGGGCAGGGGCCTGGGGCAGAGCACCGCCACCAAGGAGTTCCAGAAAACACTGACCCTCGGTGCAAACCAGACTCTCAGCCTGGAACATAAGTTTGGCGATGTGCGCATCCACGGCGAAAGCGGCCGTGAAGTGAAAATCGCCGCGCACATCCGGGTTCAGGCGCATTCGCAAGCGGATGCCGACCGCTTTGCCGAACAAGTACGCATCGAAGTGTCGCAGGACTCAGAAGGTGTTAAGGTCCGCACAGTCTATCCGGATGAGAAATCGGAGTTTTTCAAAATTCGTATTGGCGGCCCGTCCTATTCGGTCGATTACGATATCGCCGTTCCAGGTGATGCAAAACTGTGGATGAAGAACAATTTTGGCAACACAGAGGTGAACGGCGTGCATGGCTGGGCAGACATCGAGAACGGGCACGGCAAATTGACGTTCCGTGACGGCGGTTCAACGAAGCTCACGAATTCCTTTGGCGCTGTCGAAGCTACCGGGGCGGAAGGCAGCGTCACCATCGTCAATAACAATGGGGCGGTGACCGTTTCCGCGGTCAAGGGCGCGCTGGATGTCAAGGACCGCTTTGCTTCTATCACGGCAAGTAATATTCAAGGGACGGTCACGATTTCCGGCGGCAATGGCCCTGTCGAGCTGACCGATGCCGGAGCCGCGAAGATCAATAATTCCTTTGGTGCCGTGACCCTGCGCAACATCCACGGCGAATTGACGGTGAACAACAATAACGGAGCGATTGACGTGAACACGGTGAGCGGAGGAGCTCAGCTCAACACCAGCTTTGGCGCCATCACTTTCACGAATGTGGCAGGGTACGTCAAATGCACCTCCAGTAATGGGCGGGTGCAGGGCGGACCGTCAGGAAGTGAAGTGTACGTGAAGACCACGTTTGGAGAAGTTTCTCTCGAACAGATTAATGGTCCGGTTCAGGTCGAGGATTCCAATGGCGCCATCACGGTGAAGGACATCAAGGGGAAAGGCAATCTTAATACCTCTTTTGGGGCGATAGAGGCGAGCGGCTTGCCGAAAGGAGTACGCGCCACCACTGGCAACGGCCGTATCAGCCTCAGTGATGTGGGGGCGGATGCCTACGCCAAGACCAGCTTCGGGGCTGTGAACCTCCAGCGAGTAAATGGCAACGTGACGATCGAGAACACGAATGGACCGGTGAGCGCGAACGCGGTGAAGGGCGACGCTGTCGCCAGAACCAGTTTCGGTTCGGTCACTTTGGACGATATCGCCGGTTCCATCACCGTAGACAATCAGAACGGAACGGTGGTGGTTTCCGGAGCGCGCACTTCGCCGGGATGCAAGAACATTTCCCTGAAGACCTCCTTTTCGACCATGCAGGTCCACTTACCCGCGGACGCGGGTTACGAAGTTAGCGCCCGCACTTCATTCGGACACATCACCAGTGAATTGCCGGTGACGTCCAGTGGGGTGCTGGGGGGCGATTCCCTGAACGGTAAAATCGGAAGTGGCGGTTGCACACTTTCGCTTACGAATTCGAACGGAAATATCGAAATCCTGAAATTGGCAAAATGAATGAACGGGCCCTGGCCGCGCGGTTCTTTTCCGCAAGCTCTTAGCGAACCCCGTGGCGCTCGCGGTGCATCGCAAAGGCCTTGTGAATGACCCGGCTTGCGGTTTCCGTCAAATGATAATCCGCAAGTTCGTCTTCCGTTGCGAAAGCTACGTCGGTCACGTCGCTGCCGGCGCGGGCTTCGCCGGATATGCGTTCACATAGATAATCGACAATCACATAGTGGAATTTTGGGCCGCGCACCGGGCTGCCGTCATTGCCGGTCTGGGAAGGGAAAATACGGTCGAACACTTCGATCAACTCGAGCACACGAACTTCCAGACCCGTCTCTTCCCGCAACTCCCGCGCGACCCCAGCCTGCAACGATTCGCCGAGTTCGAGCGTGCCCCCGGGGATGGACCATTGCCCACGCAGGGGCTCACTGCCGCGGCGAATCAACAGCGTCCGGTTATCCTCAATAACCACACCTCCGATGCCGACGACAGGCTTCTCTGGATATTCTCGCGCCATGCCTTATTTTTCCCTCGCCCAACCGGTTGGGTTACACTGATTGCAGGCGGGAACGGTTGCGGTTGACTTTCCGCGCCGAGGTATATAATACGCCGTGTGGCGCCCCATGGTGGTTAATGGACACGCCAGCCAAAGTCCAAATCGGAGGATGGACCGTGCTTCGCTGCCCAGAATGTTCCGCAGAAATTGACGTGGACGAAGACGAGGTTGAGGAGGGAGAAATCCTCAGCTGTCCAGAGTGCGAGACCGAACTGGAGGTTTCGCAGACTCATCCGGTAGCGCTGAATCCTATCTCTGACGAACTCGAAGAGGAGGATGACGTCGACGAGGATGAGGATGAGGACGAAGAAGATTTTGACGAAGACGGCGACCTCCTTGAAGATGACGAGGACGAGGAAGAAGACGACGAAGACGAGTAGATTTTTCCCCAAGGACCGCGGGGCATCCCCCACCCCTCCCTCGCTCATCGAATTCAGCGAACATTTTTTCCAGGCACTTAAGGCCGGATGATCATACTTATCTCAGTCTCGCTGGTGGGCCTCCTCTCAACTCCTACCTCCGCCTCCGCGCGGCAGGTGCCACCGCCTCCTCCAGTTGCTACCCCGCTATATCTCGCTTCCGGCGAGCAATCCGAATCTTCTTCGGCCAAGACCACGGGTGACAGGAAGAGCAAGCCCATTCCGAGTTTTCTCATCATCGGGACAGTTTTTGACGAAAAGGCCCTCTCGCTGCCCGGTGTTCAGGTGCGCATCCGGCGGGCGGGCGAGAAGAAATTTCGCTGGGAGACCTACACAAACTCGCGCGGCGAATTTGCGGTGCGCGTTCCGCCGGGCTATGAGTACGAAGCCGTGACGCACATGAAGAACTATGACGACCAGACACAAGGAATTGACAGCAGGACCGAGGTCCAGCAGCGGTTGTCGATTCGATTGAAACTGCGCGGACAATCTAAAACCGGAGCGAAACCATGAAAAAGTATCGACTCATTTCCTTCGTTGGGATTTGCCTGCTGCTTTCGACGGAACTGGCCCTGGCCCAGGGGTCCAAGAAGGAAACCCAACTTCGAACGGTGCGCGGGGTGGTATCAGACAAGTCCGAGAAGCCGATTCAAAATAGCGTGGTCTTCCTGAAGAATTTGCGCACTAACACCGTGCTCAGCCACTTCACGGATGAACAGGGCTTGTATCGTTTTGCAGGACTCGATCCGAATGTCGATTATGAAATTCATGCCGAGTTCGAAGGCCAAAAGTCGGCTGTGCGCACTGTGTCGCCGCTGGACAGCCGCAAAGAGATAACCCTGAATCTAAGAATAGACCACAAGAAGAGCTAGTTTCGTCTCAACTCCTTTGAATTTATACAGACAGAAGTGCCTTCCCAATGGTGCGCCTGACCTTGGGAACATCTTTCGGCTCAAGGTGTTAGGTGGGCGTCCGGCGGACCGAGTTGTTCTTTTTGCCACCCGGTTGGGCAACTCCGAGGGTCTAAAACTGAGGATCAAGTACACTGATGAAAGGTGGCGGGACGCTCCGCTCCCTGGAAATTTCGAGGAACTGAGGCTCAAAGAGAGTGACTTTACGTCTGGTCCGTTGTGTAGGGCGAGTGGTATTGCTCACCCTGGTATTTTCAGTTGTGCCCACACTCGCCTGGGAAAACGCGGGCGGCTTCGTCTGCAAACCTCAGTCCGGCGCCGAACCGGATACGGAGATGGGCGTGCAGGCTTTGAATTCTGAAGTGGGTAAGAGTATCTCCTCTTACGGGGAGATCAGGGAGTCTCACGGGAGCAAGTCTGAAGCGCAGACGGCGTCCCAAAATAGCAAAGACGAAACCTCTACCGTGAAAGGTACAGTCTCAACCACGCAGGACGATACTGCGGCTGGCGTTGCCGGCATCACTGTGAAGCTTTCACGCAATCCGCCGAATGGCGCTCCTTTGGGCTCAATAACGGATGAAAATGGCCACTACGAATTCCTGAATCTGCCGCCCGGGACTTACTCGATTACCATCGAGACGGCAGGATTCAAGCCCATGAAGCGCTCCATCGTCGTTACTCGAAATCAGCAATCCGTTCAGGATTTCACGCTGCAATTCGACATCGTATCCGAAAAGGTGGAGGTGAAAGAGACCGCTTCGGCAATCTCGACGGAGAGCGCCACATCGCCACCAGCGACGGTCACGAACACCCAACTAAAGGCGATCCCCACGCCCCAGGAAAAAGTAAAAGACGTCATCCCTATTACCCCCGGCGTAATCCGGACACTCGACAGCAAACTGACTTTCAAGGGTGCGGACGAAAATCAGAGCCTCCTGACCGTCAATTCCGCCCGGACAACGGATCCGGTCACCGGGAGCTTTGGGGTCCCGATTCCCACCGACGCCGTAGAATCCTTCGCGGTCGATAAAGCTCCATATGATGCCAGTTTGGGGAGTTTTTCCGGCGGATTAACGTCCATCGAGACCAGAGCGCCAGACGATAAATGGAGTTTCAATCTCCGGGGATTAGTACCGTCGTTCCTGGGTAAGAACGGGCATCTGGCAGGCATCGCGGAAGCGATCCCTGGAGTGGCGTTTGACGTTCCCATCGTTCCTCACAAACTTCTGTTCAGCGAAGTTTTTCAATACGAAATGAAAAAGACGACCGTGGAAGGTCTTCCCTGGCCGTACGACATAAGCAAACGACAGGGTTTCAATTCGTTTACGACTCTAGAGGTCATTTTCGCGCCCAACCACGTATTGACGTTGACAGTGAACACGTTCCCGTTGCGCCAGCAGCATGTGGATATCAGTGCCCTCGTTCCCCAGCCTGCATCCAACGATCTGAATCAGAGTGGTGTGGCCGTTGGCGCCAATGACAGGTATCAATTCGCGTCGGGATCAATCTTCAGCGTAGTGGCCCAGTACATGCGCTTTGACAGCAACGCCCATGGCCAGGGAACCGCAGACATGCTCATCACTCCCGAAGGATGGGGAGGCAATTTCTTTAACCAATGGTCGCGTAGAGGCAAGGAGTTCCAGGCCGTTCCTTCTTACCAATTTCCCAAGAAACACTGGCATGGGGCGCACGAACTCCGGGTTGGCGCGGACGTCGACTACCGCTCATTTTTCGGAACCACTTTCTCACACACCATTGAACTGCTTCGCCCAGACAATTCTCTGGCGGAAGAAATTTCCTTTGCAGCGGCGCCATCCCAAGCGCCTTCCGATAGTTCCGTCGCCGAGTTTCTCCAGGATCATTGGGTGCTCAGTCCCCAATGGAGTCTGGACCTGGGTGCACGGTTGTCCACGGAAACGTCAGGATGGTCCGCCGGGTTTGCGCCACGCGCCGGTGTAGCGTACGCCCCCGGGAAAACTGGGAAGACGGTAGTTCGGGCCGGAGCCGGGCTGTTTTATGGAGTGCTGCCATTGCTGGCGGCAAATTTCGCGGCAAATCCCAACCGCACCATCACCGAATTTGATGCCACGGGCGTCCCCATCGGGCCTTCGATTACCTACACAAACGTTTACTCCGGTAGTATTAACCCTCTTCTAACTTCCGTCCTGTCCGGCCGTCCAAGCACAACGCCGCGGAACTTTACATGGAATGGCGAGGTGGATCGCGAGCTTCGTAAGGACTTGCAGCTGAAATTAAGCTATCTCGATAGCAACACCGCATACCTCTTCGACGTACAGCCGTTTACGGCGGCAGCGGGAGCGCAATCCTTCATGGGGCTCACAAATACTGGTTCCACTCATTATCGGGAGTTGGAAGCCACGGCACATTACAGTCTTCGCGAGCATGACTTGGTGAATGTCTCGTATATCTGGAGCCGCGCGCGCGGTAATTTGAATAGTCTTTCGAATGCCGCCATTCCATTTGCCGCCCCCGTGATTCGACCGGATGTATATGGCATCCTCCCGTCAGATGTTCCGAATCGCGTGATTGCCTGGGGAATCTTTGCTCTGCCCTGGAAGCTCTCGTTCAGTCCGCTCGCGGACGTTCACTCGGGTTTTCCCTACTCTGCCGTGGATGTTCAGCAGCAATACGTCGGGGTTCCGAACGGGCAGCGCTTTGCGGAATACTTCTCGCTGGATCTTAAGCTCTACCGTCAGTTTCGCGTGCCCTTTCTCGGAAACCGGAGCGGCAGATCACATCACGTCCGGCTCGGGGTGTACACGCTCAACACCACCAATCACATGAATTTCAACGCGGTGTACAACAACGTGGCGTCACCCAACTTCGGGACTTTTGCGGGATTCCTGTATCGCCACGAGGGTGCCATCATCGATTTCGTGGACTGAGGGCTCCGGCAAAGAACTAAACAGCGGTCTTTCGCGCAGGGCATAACACGCGCGCCGCCCGCGGCACGACTGAGATCTCTACCGGAGTCGTCCCCAAAATTTCACCGTCGCCGTGAAACCAGCAGGCCTGGTCGGTTTCAATCCGCACACGCTCCACGCTGAACCGGCGTACGCGTTTCGTTGTCAACTCCCCGCGTGAAAAAAGAGCAGGAAGCAACGCCAGCACCTCAATCACGCTGAGATCATCCAGCAGGACCAGGTCCAGCCTGCCGTCGTCTGTTTTCGCGCCTGGGGCGAGGCAGAGTCCCGCGCCGTAACTCGGCGTATTCAGTACTCCGACAATCAGTGCGGTTGCATCCAGACTGTCCCGACCACCTCCGCTCATGTCGATGCGCACTCGCATCGAGTGAAAGCCGAACAAAGCGCGGACGGCACTGAGAATATAACGCAGGCGGCCGCGTATCTTCCGGTAAGGCCCATTGGCGTAGCGTGCCGCCTCCGCGTCCAAACCCACTCCGCCACCCCCGGTGTAGAGCCATTCTTTACCGTCAGACGTGCGCACCCGGGCGGCGTCCAGGTAATGGATCTCGCCATTCAGCAGCAGGGCTGAAGCCTGCACCGGATCTGCAGGCAGGCCTAGCGATGCCGCCAAATCATTTCCTCCACCCGCGGGGATCACCCCGAGAACAATTTCTGGGAAGCCCACCACCGCATTGATTAGCACCTGGAAAGTCCCATCGCCGCCCAGAACTAACAGACGCTTGCAGCCGGTTTTCGCCGCCTTCCGCGCTTGAGCGGCGAGATCGGCTGGATTTTTGGTGATGCAAATCTGAACGTCCCAGCCTTGCCGCGTGGCAAATTCACGCAGGGCCGGAAGGACTTCAGCGGCGCGGCCTCCTCCGGCCGAGGGGTTGACCAGAAGCAGGTCGGCCATGGAAGTGTGGGAGTGAGAAGGAGTCTGCACTAGCCCGTTATGCTGACGGAGGTATTCACGGCTGTCAATCTCACGTTATCGGGTAGTGCGAAAATGGTGCCGGCGGGGGGAATCGAACCGAGCGCCCAAATTGAAAACGCGTAGGTTACTGAGCGATCTAAACCGCGAGAAACGCTGAACACTCTAGAATCTCTCAATTCGGCTACGCGGCGGCTACGCGCCAAGATGCAGCGGTAGCAATCCATTTTTATCCAAGGAGATCTGGTTGGTTATGAGACACGCTAAGCCGCTGCAGGGAGTCTCCTTTTTTCTGCGAGAATCCGGCTGGAACTTCCTGAAAATCCTCGTAGCGTGCCGCAGCCTATCCACACATGCCTGCTGCAACGCTGTTGCCGCCTGCGTAAGTACTATGAGCCACCTCTCCGGTAACCGCCCACTTGCCGTGGCCACCATTGACGCAGTCGCGCTCTTAAGGCATCCTCCACTCGTCTTCTTGACGATGAAATGCCGAATCAGATGATTACTCGCCGTACGGTGTCGCGCACACTGGTAACGTTGGGTTGCGTTGTGCTGCTTGTGGCTGCCACCTTGCATTGCCTCGCATATCTAAAGTTCTCCGCCCCGGCGGTGCATGGGTCGAATCTGCCGATTGCCCTGCAATCTGTTTTCGAGGTTGCCTTTCTCTCGATGGCGTGGAGTTGGATCGTCCTTGCACTCATTGTGCTGGTCGTCACGTTCGGGGAAGCGCGTTTGGGCAAGCCTATTGCCCTGATCTGCGGCTTCGCTGTGTCGATTCAGGCTGTATTCACTGTTCCGATGGTGGGGTTCTTCATCGGAAACGAAATGATCGGTGCCGCATCCTTGCTAATCATTATCGGCTGCCTTTTGTTCCACGGTTCGCGGGTCGAGACCTGATAGCCGCAAGCATTCAGCAACAGAGATGTGTCGGGAGGCTTGCTGAGAGGTGCCAGGCGTCACACCCTTTTTGCCCAAATTTATGATAGTGACAGACCAGCAGTGGATAGAAGTCGAGGGCGCTTCCTGAAGTTAGCTCCTGGCCCTAGGGGGTTACAAATCGTGATGAGCGCCTTGCCTTTCACCGGCACACGTGTGGCTGCGCGATCTTTTCAAGCTGTCATTCAGTAGACTTCGTTCGAAATGACGGGTTTCTATTTTGAGCGGTAAGAGCAGAAGCGCTCCTCTTTTAGCCTCTCTCGCTCCTTATTCGTTTTGCGGTTCAGTTGTCAAAGGAGATGTCCATGATCAAGACGAAAATTGTAGTAAGTGGGGAAAGGAGCGCTTCCATGCGCAACAATGTTTTCAGTGGCGTCACAGCGTTTTGCCCCAGGGGAGCTTCCAGGTCACTCGCAAGCCTCCTGCTCGCATTCAGTGCGATGGCGTTTCTCTTCACCGGGCCCGTCTCCGTTGCACAGGATTCCAAAACTCCCGCCGTACTGCCCGCGCCATCCAGCGGCAAAGCCATCGTCTGTATCTACCGCACCTACAGATTTACCGGCTCGTCCTCACACGACGAGCTTTATGTCAACGGCACTCACCTTGCCAAACTCCTCAACAGCGAATACGCATTCATAGAAGTGCCGCCGGGTACAGTTGTGATCTCCGGATTGCCCAAGGAGTACTACGGAAGCATCATCATGTCCGCCGCGGCGGCCGCCAATCAAGCCAGGCAGAAAGAAAACGAGCGGGCCCGGTTTGAGGCGGAGGCGGGCAAAACCTATTACTTCAAATGGACCGCCGGAGCCTTTGCAACGGGGATCAAGGTCACGCCTGTGGATCCCGAGAACGGAGCCAAAGAGATGCGCAAACTCCATCCCTCCAAGCCCGTTGACGACAAGGAAGAAGCGAAACCAGGAGCCGAACCCGCCAAGCCCCCCGAACCCGCCAAGCCCGCGGAGCCCCCTAAATCCGATCAGCCTGCCAAGCCCAACTAGTTCTGTAACGCAGGGCGGGCGCTTCCTGCTCGCCCTTCGGCTGTGGTGTTTAAAGGACGATTCTCTGACGTGTTGCTCTGTGCTTCGTTGCCTACCCAAGCTGTCCGATATTTCGATTTACCCAGGCATGCCAAGTATATTTGGCAGTTATATTTACTATACGTCATCCCTTGACAGCGAGAGAGTGGATCTATTTGACGAATTAGATCGCCACGGAAAACAAACATTCCGGAACGAATTCCGGATCAATTTTCTACACGATTTTGGAGGCCAAAATAGGGGAGAAGATACGCGGCGGATACGCGGAGAGACCCCAAATTAGGTTAAGTCTTCTAAAATCAATGGTGCCGGCGGGGGGAATCGAACCCACGGCCTAGGGATTATGAGACCCTCGCTCTACCACTGAGCTACGCCGGCGTTAACCAATTTTCCATCGTACGAACGAACCGCGCAGAGTGTCAAGCACGTGCCCGAAGAGCTTTGAATGCGACTGGGGGGAAGTTCTAGTGGTGGTATCGCAGAGAAAGGCAAGCGAGCGAGCGTAAATTTAGTAGTACTTTAGTACCAAAATAATGGGACCTCGGTACTGTTGTTTGTATGCGGCCCGGTACGCTATTTTCTGCAAGGTTGGAAGGAGTCCACCAGTTCGCCATGCGAAGAAATGGCGAAAGGAGGTGAGCACTTCCCAGTGCTGTTTTCTAAACAAGCCCGTAGTGTGTCCCTCTTGACACTATCCGAATAAGGGATAGAGTGTCTCCGAAGATACTTTCCTCGGAGGCACCATGTCACGGAGACTTGGGGTTGTTGTTCTAGCTTTGGGAATTTTAGTATGCTCGATGGGGTTGAAGACGGTGTTAAGTAGCAGTCATTCCAGCGGTACGGTGATTACGGCGAACGGGCCGGATCCCCTTCCGCCACCGCCGCCGCCCAAGAAGTCGACTCAGTAGCCTGGCAGGTTCCCGCGCGGATTTCCTCATCGCGCCGTAGAGCACGGCCAGGCAAAAGAATTCAGATGCCTGGTCCGCTAGCTTCATTCATCTGGTATTTCGGGACGGCCTTAGAGCTGGGCTTTGTGGTGTGTTCACTCGTTCGCAGATCCTTTCTCCGTTACTTGTTTCTCAATATTTATTTTCTCCTCGCCGTGGGCTCTAGCATAGGGCGGCACCTCTTCCTAAGCAGGTTTGGGTGGCACTCCATCGAATATCGTTACGCTTATTTCTACACTGATGCACTTCTGACCTTAGCGCTGTACGTGGCTCTGATCAGTCTCTATTCTTATGTTTTTGGTGAGCTACGTTTCGGCAAATATCTGCGCGTGACCGCTGTACTACTGCTTCTGGGAACCGCACTTTTCTCCTACGCCGTGGTTGCGCAATCGAGTGACCGCCTGTCCACCACGTTCGCTTACGAACTTTCGCAAAACCTCTACTTTGTAGGCCTCGTTCTTACTTATGTGCTTTGGGGCGCGGTTGTGAAATTGCGGGAATCCCGCACGCGCGTGGTGCAATTTGTTCTCGCCCTGGGCCTTTATTTCAGCGCGTACGCTGCGAGTTACGCGCTCGTGAATCTGGCCAGCAAGTATTCGGTCGTGTCCTTCCTTGGGCCCGCTCTTGGCTGCTTCCTCCCGCTTTCCTGGACGTTCACTATGTGGCGGCACTCCGAAGAAAGCCGCCTGGCGACAGCGCAGTTGGTGGCGGTGCCCCGATGATGGCGGCGATTATTTTCGTGGTTTCTGTGGTGACCCTGTTGATGTTCTTCGTTTCCTACTGCCGCTCGCTGATGGCTTCTTCTTCGCGGCATGCGCTCTCCAGGGAAGTGCGCGATGTCACGGGAATTTCCGCGGTGGCTTCGGGGCGGGACTTCATGCGAGTAATTCAACTCTTGCGCCTGTGTCCGGAACGGCCAGAGGACCGCACTGGACTTCAGGCCGTGGGCTTTTATTACAGCATCCTGGGCCTTCTGCAATTCGCGGTCGCCCGCATCCTGCCAGGGTTGCAGTCCTGGACGGAAAGCGAGCGGGCCGGTTGCGCGAATTTTGCGGTTGTGGTTCTGGACCGCCGCATCGCTTTCAACCGCGAAATCCTCTTCCAGCAAGATCAGTTCTGACCCGCATTCCCCTGCTGTCTCTTAGGACTCCTGCCGGGATTCTCTACTCATTGACTTTTGCCGGTAGTGGTATTCTACAAGTGCTCCTCCTCACCGGAGTGAGAGCGTCCGCAGCGCAAAACGCACCGGTGAATACAATCTGCTCGCAGTGTGGCTCCGTGCTCGCCTCTGGCGTGCACAGCTGTGATTTTTGTGAATCCAGAGAAGTAGTTCCGCTCGCGGGAGATTCGCCCTCGGCGAAGGCCAATCTCGCGCTCAATACATCAACTCGCGAAGAGTGGCGTGGAGAGCTCAGTCAGCGCCTCCAAGCCTATCGTGTCCGGCGGCGGAAAACCTCTTCCAGTGAGGGGCAGTCGGCCCTTCCGTTTGATGACCACGCGCCGGCTCCCTCTCAGAATATCGCTGTCGAAGTCGAAGAGTGCCCGGCGCAGAAGCATGTTCCCGGGGACGATTTTACTTTCACCATCGCCATTGGCAGAGTTGCGAGGACGCCGGAAACCGTCGATCCGCGACTTCTCATCGATGTTTCCGAACCTCCACAATCGGAAGAATCAACGCCCGAAACGGAGCCGGGAACATCGCCACCCGTCCAGAACGGCCTGTTTCCAGTGGCTTCGCTGGACGACCGTCGCCGGGCCCTGTTGATTGACATCGGATGCCTGGCCTTTGCTTATGGCGGCTTCCTGGCCCTTTTCGGTTCGCTCGGTGGCCACTTGACTCTGGACAAGCTCAGCGCGACCGTCTGTTTCTTCACTTTCGCCTTTGTCTATCTGCAGTACTTCGGATTGTTCACTGTTTTTGGGGGCAGCACCCCCGGAATGATGGTCGCTGGCTTACAGGTGGCCAGTTTCACCGGCGATGTGCCGACTCCCCGTCAATATCTATTGCGAGCGGTGGGCTACATTCTCTCCGCCGGCACCTGTTTTCTGGGCTTCCTCTGGGTTCTTTGGGACGAGGATGGATTGACCTGGCACGATCGTCTCTCGCGCACCTACCTGGCAAGCGTAGAGACCTTTGGAGAGGAAGAAATTTCAGATCCGGCCGCCGCGCGTTGACCGCGGACCCTGCTGCTGCGGCTCCTCCGGCGGATCACATGGAATAGCAGACGCATCCCAGCAGACTCAGGCTGCAATCCTGGAGGCATGGCAATACGCCTCCAGTTTTCCGGTTCTGGGCAGCGCGCAGCGTCTGACCTATTGAAGAGTGGGAATTCCGTCGCGGAGAAGTCTTCGCGGGGATCTCAATCGCCAATCTTCTGTCTTTTCACCATTTTTTCGTCTGAGGCGATCTTGCCGTCGCGAATGAAAATGACCCGGTGGGCGTGCTGCGCGATGTCCATTTCGTGCGTAACCAGAATGATGGTGTTTCCCTGGTGGTGCAGATTTTCAAACAGCGCCATGATTTCCTCGCCTGTTTTCGAATCCAGGTTTCCTGTCGGTTCGTCTGCCAGCACGATGGAGGGGTAATTCACCAGGGCGCGCGCAATCGCCACGCGCTGGCGCTGCCCGCCGGAGAGTTCGTTCGGCTTGTGAGTCATACGCGAACCAAGGTCGACCCGCTCCAAGCGCCTGCTTGGCGTTTTCCACGCGCTCTTCGGCGGGAGTGCCGTTATAAATCAGTGGCAATTCGACGTTGTGAAATGCCGTGGCGCGCGGCAACAAGTTGAACGTCTGAAACACGAAACCAATTTCCCGGTTGCGGATGTACGCCAGTTCGTCATCATCCAGGTCGCTCACCAGCCGCCCGGCCAGCCAGTATCGGCCCGAAGTCGGTGAATCCAGGCATCCGATCAGGTTCATCAGCGTCGATTTTCCGGAACCCGACGGTCCCATGATGGCGACGTACTCGCCTTTGCGAATCGTCACATCGATGCCGTGCAGGGCGTGCACCTTTTCCCCGCCCATCTCGTAGGTCTTCGCAAGACCTTCCGTCCGGATGGCAATGCCGCGTCCACCAGGTCCTGGCGTAAGACTCCGGCGTTGTCGTTTCACGGGCATTTCTCTCCCTCATCGGCGCTGTCTGTCTATTTAATTTTCTTCCGGTTTTCTTTGGCGTAGAATTATCCACCTTCACGGTGGCTTCCGGCTTGAGCGTGCGCAGCGTCTTGTAGCTTCCGACGACGATCTGATCGCCTTCCTGCAGGCCGTTGATGATCTCGATATCGGTGACGCCGGTGATTCCGGTTGCGACTGGGCGGAAAACGGCCTTCTTGCCGTTCACCACGAAGACGCCCTGGACTTCCATCTTTCTTCGGGTCCGAGGAACGGCTGGCGCAGCCGGTGCGGCCAGGGTGACAGTCCCGTTCTTGCTTGCGTTCTTGGCCGCTTCGTCCAGATCCTTTCGCGATCTTACGGCGAGCGCCTGGATCGGGATTCCGTATCACATTCTTCCTTTGCGCAGTCGTGATCTTGGCCGTCGAGGACAAGCCGGGCCGCAGGTCTTCCGGTGGATTCTGCAGCGTGACCACGACCTTGAAATCCTTCGCTTCCTGATTGCCCGTTGTGGACTGCGTCGAAGCCAATCCCGAACTGCGCAGCACGGCCTGCGATCCGACTTCGGTCACTTTTCCTTTGAATACCTTCCCGGGAACCGCGTCGATCGTCACGTCCGCGTCTTGCCCGATCTTGACGCTGACGATGTCCGTTTCATCCACCATCACTTCCGAGGTCACGACGGACATATCGGAAATTGTCATCAGGAAGCTGCCAGTCGCATTCTGGATTCCGGGCACGACGTATTCACCGATGCGGACGGCGAGATAACTCACGATGCCGTTGATCGGCGAGATGTAGGTCGTCTTGGACAGGATGTCTTTTGTGTGCACCAGCATTGCCTTGTTTTGATTCAGCTGTGAGCGCACCTGCTCCAATTGCGCCTTCTGTGCCAGCATACGTGCCTTTGAAGCTTCCGCAGTGGCCACCGCCGCGTCGTAGGTGGTCTTGCGCTGGTCGAAATCCTGCTTCGGGATCAGTCCGTCCTTGTACAATCCCTGCCCGCGCTCATAGTCCAACTTGGCCTTTTCCAAATTGGCTTCTTGCATCGTCAAATCGGATTGCGTCGCCCTGTAACTTGCTTCTGCGGCTTGCACGCCAGACTCGGTCGAATTGATGGCGGCGGCTTGCGCGTTCACATCGGCGTTGGCTTGCACATTGTCCTGCAAGAGCAACTTGTCACCTTTCTTGATGTGGTCGCCTTCCTTCACCAGGATGTCCGTGATGCGTCCAAAGCCCTGCGCCGTAATGTTGGTGTAAGTGGTGGGCTTGATTTCACCGGAGGCGGTCACCTGGGAAATCAGAGAATCCAGTTTTGCTACTTTGGCGGTCTGTACCGTCACTACGCCTTTATTGGCCTGATTGATACTGATCAACACGATAGCGCCCAGGGCCGCCACTCCGCCGACGCCAATCGCGACCTTCTGCCACGTCTTCATGCTCTTCCTTTCACCAATCCGGCGCGGACCTACCGCGCGGGAGGACACATAAACTTGGCTATGCTGTTGCGCCTATCATTAATACGACCTTGCAAGGTCAAATGTTTCGCAGGCGGGAGCCAACTGGAACGAGGCCGCTTCTGACTTGACGGCTTTCAAGTACCCGAACTTCTCCTGCTGGGCTACAAACAACATGCTCCACCTTCATTGTAGGTCCAAAGTTAAGGAAAGAAAAGAGTTGTAGCAGTCCACCAAGCTGCCTCCAACGCGTGCTCCACAACCTCCTCATTAGACGCGAAGACCATGCTATTGGTCAGCCGATTGATTTCAAAATGCCACTTGTTTTGCTGCCCGAGATCTGAACTCGTTTTCTGGAACTGTGTGGTCCTTGCTTGTCAGGACATCTATCGATGACCGCCCCCACCGCCACCGTGGAAGCCACCGCCGCCGAAGCCGCCCGCGTGGAACCCGCCTCCATGAAACCCGCCAGTGTGGAAGCCACCGCCATGGAAACCACCACTATGGAATGCGCCGCCGCGAAATCCACCGCGACGGAAGATACCCATCCTCGAGCCTCCAGCGATAGTTTCACTTCCCAAGCGAGGCCCGTAGTGGACGCCGCGGCCGTAGTCTGCCGGAAGTCCATAGTGAGCACCTGGCCCCCAGGTAGCATAGTTGGGGCTGAAGTGATGGTAAAAGTGACCGCCATAAAAGACCGGCGCGGCAAAGGCATAACCAGGAGAATAAAATTCCCATCCAAAGGGGCTGCAAAATATTCCGTCTCCTGGAAGAAAAGTGTAAGCATCAAACCACGGGTCCCAATACCAACCGTCGCCAAACCAGCCAAAGCCTCCAAACGAGTACACGGGAGCAGTGTCGGCGTTGGCTTCGGCTAGGTAGGCTGAGCGGAGGCTGGTCCAGCGATAGAGATCCTCGGCTTCCAATTCCTTTTTGTCGAATTTCCGCGTGCGGGTCAGTTGGTTCAGGGCCAGATCGACCATATGGCCGCCCTTTACTTTGACGCGTCTGTCGCCTTCCTCCACCAATGCCTCACCGTTCAGAACGCGCACCACGTGAAGATTCTCGTTGAAATCGTACAGTCCGGTCTTCAGCAACTCTGTCGAAACGCCATCCTCGAGAATTCTCAGGTCATTTTCCGGGTGGATTTCTGCCACTTCGACCAGAGCCTCACCCCGGTCGAGCGACATCCGGGTGTCGATGAGGCCGGAAGAGATCATCGTGGCGGAACTCGATCCGCCCAAACGCACGAAGACTCCCGGGGTCAACAGAATTTCGGCCTTGCCATTTTCCGTTTCCAGAGATTTTCCAGGGTTTAGTTCGACTTTCCCGACGGAATTTGCCCCAAGCGGCTTCGCACCAATATGTGCCTGGCCTTCAACGTAATTCAGGGTGCCGGGACGGGCCGGTGGATGATCATCTGCCCGTACGGCCGGTTGGAAAGTCGTGACGCCCAAGAAAACCACTACTGGTGCCACAAGTGAAGTTCTCATAGCGCGCTCCTGCCAGGACTGCGCGGCGTTCTCCTGGACAGCACAGGTTAAAAGGCAATTCTCGTGCCGATCTGGCCTGAAAAACTCCAGTTACATAACTATCCGTGTCTGAGGGGGCTTAGGGGGAGATCAAAGTGATGGATCCAGAGACTGCCCCGATTCTGTGCATGTTTCGCGGCTAAATTGTGAAGAAAACGCACAGCCCCGGCCTATGACGCGCCGGCAAGGACTGCTCGAACAACCGCACACGACATTCTCCGTCCCAATGGGATCCCGCAACGGAGGAAGGTTGGACGCGAAACTATTCGACGAGCTTGTGCTCTTCCATTTTGTTGTACAGCAACCGGCGATTGATCTGCAGTCGGTTGGCTGCTTCCGATTTGTTCCCGCCTGACTCTTGGAGAGCTTTGCGAATCAACAGTTTTTCCAGCTCGGCAATGGACCGGTGAAATGGAAGGGCGAGCAAGTCGATTTCGGGTTGACGTGAATCGCCGTGACCGTTGCTGCTTGCCCGTGCCGGAAAGTGCTCCGGCATGACGACACGGCCACGGGCCATCAGTACGGCACGTTCAATCATGTTTTCCAACTCTCGGACATTTCCGGGGTAAAAATAGTTTTGCAGCATCAAAACGCCTTCGTCCGAGAAGCCAACCGCTTCGAAGCCATTCTTCTCACTGTATAGATGAAGAAAGTGTTCGGCCAGGGGCACGATGTCCGAACGTCGGTCCCGCAGCGGCGGTATCTGGATGTGGACCACGTTCAGCCGGTAGTACAGGTCCTCCCGAAATACACTGGCGCGGACGGAAGCGTCCAGATCCCGATTCGTGGCGGCCAGAACCCGGAAATTGCCTCGGATTGTCTCCGTGCCACCCACTCTTTCGAACGTGCGTTCCTGCAAGACCCGAAGCAGCTTGGATTGAAGGCTTGGCGAAAGCTCTCCAATTTCATCCAGGAAAATCGTGCCCCCCTCGGCAAGCTCGAAACGCCCTGCCTTGCGGCCCACTGCCCCGGTGAACGCTCCCCGCTCATGACCGAATAACTCTGTCTCGAGCAAGTTGTCTGGCAAAGCAGCGCAATTGACTACCACAAACGGTTTGTCCTTGCGCTGGCTGTAATTGTGAATTGCTTCAGCAACCAGCTCTTTCCCGGTGCCCGATTCGCCGCAGATAAGAACTGTGGAATCCGTCTCCGCAACCTTGCCGATCATGATGAACACTTCCAGCATCGGTCCGCTGGCGCCGATCAACCGGCCCGCCCCTGACACAAAACCCTGGCCGTTCTGGGAGTTCAGGCGAAGCACTTCGCAGTTCAGTGCGGAATGATCCACCGCTCTTTCTGCGGTTAACACGATTTCGTCCATGTCGAAGGGTTTCGTAACGTAATCATACGCACCCAGACGGACCGCCTCGATTGCACTGTGGCTGGAGCCGTATGCGGTAATCACGATCACCGGCACGGACGCCAAACGGGGATTGCCGTGCAGATGTTGCAGGAATTCTTCCCCGCCCATTTTGGGCATTTTCCAATCGCTGAAAATAAGATCGGGCTTGTTCGTTCGGAGCAGTTCGATGGCGGAAGTCCCGTCATCCGCCTCCAGGATGGAATATCCACGCGCCCTCAATATCTCCGCCAGAGTTTTGCGCAGATTTGCTTCATCGTCGACGATTAGGATTGTAGCCGTCATTTGGACCAGTGCAAAGAAATCGCCCTGCTAAATTACGCATGCTGGTGTGGAATCATGATCTTTACGTTCGTACCCTTCCCCTGCTCACTCTCCACCGTGATTTCGCCTCCGTGAGCCTGGACAAGCTCATGACAGATGGACAAGCCCAGTCCGGTCCCGGAGGGCTTCGTCGTGAAGAATGGGTCAAAAACGTGGCCGACAATGGCCGAGTCCATGCCCTTGCCGGTGTCTCGAAACTCCACGCACACGCCCCCGCCGTTCCCCAGCGGGTAATTATGAGACGTTAGGCTCACGCAAAGCGTTCCACCTCGCTCCGACATGGCCTCAATGGCATTCTGGATGACGTTATCGAATACCTGCGCCAATCGGCCCTTATCAACCGGGAGAGCTATTCCGTCAGAAGGCATCTTAGTGACAATATGAACGTGATTTCCCTGCGCCAGGTCCCCGAAGAAGTCCAATCGCTCCTCCACCAGACTCCTTAAATCCGCGGGTTCTAGCCGCAGATGCACCGGTCTGGCAAAGTTGAGCAGACGATTCACCATGCCATTGAGCCGCTCAATCTCTTCGAGCGCCACGGAGCAGGATTCCTTGATCGCTGGGTTCTCCGCATTCCGCCAGCACATCTGTACTCTCAGCCGAATGGTGGCCAGGGGATTGCGGACTTCATGGGCTACTCCGGCTACCAAGCGGCCCAGGCTCACTAGACGCTCTGCCTGACGAAGTTGGCTTTCAATCTGTTTTTCACGCTCAATCTTCTCCCGCAGTGTGGCGCCCAATCGGCCAATCCTCTGAGCAATCAATTGAATTTCCCTGGGTTCACCCTCGGTGTCGATCTGTGCGGTCAGATTATTCTCAAGCCCGCGCAAGCCGCTCTCGACCTTTCGGACGCCTACCTGAAGGTTTCGGATCACCAGCAACGTCAACAGGACACTTGCGAGAGTGGCAATACCCAGGCCGGCAGTAATCATATAAGCTTTGAAACGATTGGCGCCCGGCAAATCCGGCAACCGCCGGACACTCCAGACACTCCCGACGACAGTGTATCCATCTCGGATAGGCATGGCGTTCATCAAGACTATGCCCGCCCCGCTGAAAAGCGACCTTTCGGAAAGACGGCGCGTGGACGCGGCGCTTCGCGCAACTTCCAGAACTGCTTCGCGCTCCCCAAGCAGGGCGTCTGCCTGGATTGCAGAGTCGCTGCTCGAATAAAAAGAGCCCAGCAGGCTATCGCGAGCCGAAGAATAAAAGCCGCCGCTTACCCCGTCCGCGCTCTGAAGCACGACTCGGCTCAATAACGCCAGAAATTCGTCGTCGGACTCGGGATTGGGCTTGTTCAGCGGGGGCAATTGGCTGATGCGGCGCGCACGGTCCGATCTTTCCTCATATTCCTGTGCCAGGCTCCGCGTGACATCCGCCAGCTTCTTTTTTTCGTCGTTCAATACCGCCGACTTGGTGTAGCGTAGCGTGGCGACGATTGCAAACACCACGGCCACAAAGAGGATGACAAACAACGTTCCCAACAGAATTATTTGCAAACGAACGCTGAGTTTAGAAAGTGCGAACGTGGAATGCAGGAGCCACCTCTCTGCCCGTCGCCGCTGATTTTATGACAAAAAGCCTCTCGAAAGCGTGCGCAACCACGCAGGGCCAATCATAACTGCGGGGACTGCTTCAGGGCGGGCATTCCGGCATGCGCAGATTGTCCGAGATACCACTTTCGGCAAATATGCTCGGCGGAGTACGCCCCGGCAAGTGCGGCTTGGGCAAGTTCCGCAGCATCCTGCAAATCCGCAGTTCCATAGGTATGCTGAGCCTGCTTGTAAAAAGCCTCGCCCCATGAGGCGATCTTCCTGACCTGTGTCCGGTCGTCCAAGGGTAGCGTCCAATTCTCCATCAACCAGTGGACGCGAGAGAGGACGGTCTCCGTTTCCACTAGCTTTTCTTCGACACGATTAATATCTGTGTTGTCGTTCAGATGCGCCGGAGGAGGTGGCACGATGGAAGGCAAGCTGCTATCGGCGCGGAGAGTCCGAGCCATGGTCATCTCGACTAGACGTGCGAGCCGGACCGACGCGGACGCAAGTTCCCGTGCTCCGGCAAAATCGCGCCTCCCAAACTGCGAGAGTGCCTGCTCATATGTGTGCTTGGACTCGTCCAAAAACTGGCTGATGCCCGGGACCTGCCGCTTCATGATGTGCAGATAGGCCAGAATCGCCTGAATCCGGTGCAGCAAGTCGTAAGCCTGGCTGATGCCGGAGGCTGCCTCCATTCGCAAAGAATCGGGAAGGTGCCCCGCGTGTTCCAGGAGCAGCTCGCGAAAGTAAATCGGGAAACTCTGCACATGGGGAACTACACGGTTTGTCTTCACCGTCTTCTGATCCACACCCTGTATGCACTTGCAGGGTGTCTCCTCAGCTTTCTCCTGTTTCTCTTCGGGGTGCGCCAGGGACGCTGCCGTTGCGGGGGTGGCGCGTACGCGCATCCCTGGCGTGCTTTGGGGGTCCGGGAACTCCATGCTGATTGTTCGCCCCGATTCGAGATTGGTGATGCGAGTCGCTGCCAGGTATCCCTCGCTGCCGCCATCGGGGACCAAAAGGCCTTGGACCCTCACTCGCGACCCGGTTCTCACAATCTCATTCACTAGAGTTCTGTACTCCTCGAGGAAGAAAACCTCGCTCCCCCCTTCCAAAATGAGCCCGCAGACGCTCTGGTTGGGTTCCAATATGAATTTCGAGATTCGCCCAGAGACGTACTGCATAGTGACCTCCCTTGAAACTACGGCGAGAGGGGAAGGTGAGGGCTTAAATCGACGCGTCCCCACTCGCTTTGGCGGACCAGCCATACAACCCCTCCGAGTAGAGGGCTGACCGGTCCGAACCCTGACTCACCATGTCGGGACAAACAAGAAGTACACCGCGGTGAGAAAGAAGAGCACGAAGATGCGGAATACCCCGGCGGCAGAAATTTGAAAAATCACCGATCTCGCTCCGATTGAGATGCAATGAGCCTGCAGTCCCAAATTCACTGCGGGCACATTTTTGCTTGCAAGCTCCTTACCAAGTTCGAAAGGTCTTCTTCGCCGGCTAAACCCTTCTTGATCTGTGCGAGAGGTCGCAATTCCCCGGAACGCACAGTCCCGGGCAACGCAGATTGTGTGAAAAGCGAGCAGGCGCTGTAAATAAAGCGAACACTCTGGCAGCGGCGAATCAGCAGAAACGACATGGTCCTCACATAGGACGAGGTCTTCGACCTCCGAAGTTTCTTCAAGGAGTTTGATACCAGCTTCTAATTTCGTTGGACTTACATAGTGCGCCAGAACTTTCGAACAATTCATGCACCTAGTTCTTGCTGAGAGAAGCTTCAAGGCTAGAGTTTGGCCAGGGACTTGCTCCTTCCCGGGTCATTCGGCTGATTCATTATTTCGATCATCGGGGAGGAATTTTGCCAAAAGCAGATGATTTCTCAGTTGCACTCGACGCGCAGAAGAGTCCCCTCTTGCCTGCTCAAATGAGCCCCAATGAGTTAAATGACCTGTTTGCGTCCTGCATGCCAGGATTAAAGAAAATGGCGAAGCGCATGCTCAGAAATCCACAAGACTCGGAAGATGCGCTGCAGGAAGGGCTTCTTCTGGCGGTTCGGAAATTGCGCCAATTTGAAGGGCGCTCCTCCTTCTCGACATGGTTACAGGCCATCGTCCGAAACGCGTCCCGGATGCATTACCGTAAAAAAGCCAACTCTCCGGAAAGCCCAATGTCTCCGCCTCGGAGCGAAGGTATAGAGCTATCTAAAGAAGAACGCGTCATTGACCAGCGGCCGTCTCCTGAGGCCGTAGCCATCTGTGAAGAGCGCTCTCAAATCCTGCGAACCATGGCCAATGAATTGCCCCGCAGGTATCAAGCCGCCGTTTTGCATTTCTATGTGAAAGGCCTGGGCGAGCGCGAAACTGCAATACGAATGGGCGTGACGGAATCTTCACTCAAAGCCCAGCTCCATCGCTCACGCCGAATTTTGACGCGAAGGATCCGTGAGACCTACCTGCCGAACATTGCCATCTTTTCCCTTGAAGCCGATGCTTCGCAACGGGAAAGCTCCAGTCGCACACGTCCCCGCAGAGTGCGACGCCTCCCGGCAGCTTTCATGGCGTAGGCGAGAATGCGCTGACCAGGTGGAAGAAAACATGCGATGCCCTGATCGCTTAATGCCGGACCGTACTTGCTGAGAACGGATGTCGGCCTTGCAATAGACCCTCCTTCATCCTACAGAGTCAATTCCTGGCTCTTGGGGGCAGGTAAGAATGGTTCGAGAAGAGCTTTGAACCGGGCGGCCAATTGCAGCTCTCGACTCGCCTCCGCATACAGCTCGTGGGGATTGCCAGCTGTCTTCAAAGCGTACCGGGAGTATGACAATCGCATGAGCCATATGGCGTGCCGTAATTCCCCGTCGTTTCGAACGCGATAAGTAACCCACCCGGAACTGGGAACCCACCGATGCTCTTCAGCAAGCCGCTCTGTTAGTAGCGCATCCCGCATGGAACGCGGGAATGGAATGTCGACAATCCCTCCATCATGCACATGACCGACTTCCGCATTTGCGAATCGGAATTCACGGCTCCCAAAGCGATGGGGGTGAACAGAAATTCCCGGCCACGACGAAACTGTGTCTTCCAGTGTTTTCAGACCCTGCATAATCCGGCTCCTTACACTTTTCGATGCCTGGGTCAGCCCTCTTGATTCATGCCTCAGGCACGGCGCAAGTTGGCCAGTTCCCCAGCATTGGCGCGACTTTAAACGGCAATCCTCTCCTATGAGGATGGCGTCAACCGGACACCGGCCATCATTCCGGAGGTTTCCACGTTGTGTGGTACAAGTTCGGCTCACTCGAGAGGGTCGCTCATGAGTCCTCGCAAAAAAACCCTTTCCATCGTCGTGATTTCTTACGAAATGCCGCTGCTGGCGCAGCCATGCTCGCCGCCGCTCCTGCCATGCCTCCCATTTCGCCAGCCCATAGCTGAAGCCAATGCTCATTTTGCCGGCTATTTGGGGACCGATGAGCTGGCAGGGCGCCGGCCAGTCGCGCTGGCCCAGGGAGATCGGGAGCCTGTGGTCACCAATTGGACGGGATCTTCCGCCTTTAGGACCGGTGCGTGTTCGAGGACGCGCCGAGCGTACTCCGCGATACTGGTCACCGCGACGGCGTAATTCGGATTTGGCGTCTTGGTGCCGCCATTGTACGCGCCAATGGCTTTCTGGACGTCCCCCTGATAGTGGTCAAGGAGGTCGCGAAGCAACAGGCCTGCATAGGTAGTAAGGACGGGCCCGCTAACGGAATTTAGATCAAGCTGGCGCGGAGGGCGCAAACGCTCGGGCAAAAGGGAATAGTCACGCTTGTCTCGCAAATAAAGGCCGTGGGCCGCGCGGATGGTTTCACGAGTGATCTGCCAGGCGCCAATGGAATAATCACTGACAAGAACGCGCTTACGGCGCCGCCGGAGAATGATGTCGCCGCTCTGGGGGCGGCTTTTCCAGACCGCATGCGTAAGGTCGCCGTTCACGTCCATGTAGTCATTTTCCATCGCGCCTACTCCGAGAAAGTAATCGAGAGGCAGATCATAGAAGCGCGCAACGGCGATAATGTCGGCGGCAGACTCTTCGGCCTGCGCGCGCGTAAGTGGCTGGGGCTTGGGGTCCAAGTCTTGAAGCACGCGAATGTCAGTTTCTGACTTGAACAGTAGAAAGTCGGCCAACGCCGACTCCAACTGCGAGGGATCGAGTGCTTCGAGTTTCTGCGCAACAGGAATATTGTCTGCGGCCTCAAAAATGTGGCTTTGATACTCGTAGTGAGAGAATTCGTTTTCGGACCAGATGATAATTTCGGACCTTGGGATAAGGCGTCGGCCCTCCAAACTCCCAAGCCGGGGAATATCGACAAGGAGATCATCCTGCCCAATCACGAAGATGCGATACGCTGGCCCGGCTTTCGTAGGGACAGCGGTGAGAAGGACGCTGATACCGTCCGACGCCGTTCGGCCGCGCAAAAACTGAAAATACAAGAATGCTTCGAGCTCATCGTCGTAGCTGGCTACCTGAGCAACCGCATATTTGTCGGTGTAGGGCAGGGTAAGGCGGCCCTGGACGAATTCAGGGTGAGGAATGCGGGCGTAGGGGTGGGCCTCGATCTCCTGAGGCCACAAGTAGTAACCCGCGAGAGCCGTGAAGGCCATAAGGACTATCCCGGCGAAGATAAGGAGATTCGCCAGAACGCGGCGGATTGTCCGGATGGAAGCCACGGCTGATTCCAGTATAGTTTGATGATAACCCCGCCAAATACGTTCTAAATGAGTTTCCATTTAGTTTTTTGCGATGCCCATCCCTCGTAATAGTCAGAAATTCCATCGACTCCTATCTGACAGATACCCTGGCGCTTCATTCTCGAGCGTTCCGGTCCACGAATGTAACCGGGCAACCTTGGCCGCGCGATAATACTCAGACTGATGACCAGTCAGGGAGGCGCCCGATACTCCGGAGTCGTCCTCCTGAATCCAGCCTGCTAGGCGAAGAGTCTTCGAACGCTTTGAGCGCCTGGCCCTTGGGCCGATTACGCTCAGGACAAGTTCCATTGTGAATTCCCAGTCCTAAATGTCTCCTAAGGGAAGGGCAGTCTCTCTCCATTGAAAGAGCCGAAGAGTCAGGTGTCCATGCGCCATGTGAGCGCCCAATTCGGACGTGGCAAGACACGCGGCTTCGCGGCTGGCGCAGGCTTACTTTGCGCTTGCTTCATGGGAGGCTTGCACGCACAGGCGCAGGTTACTGCTTCGGTTCGTGCACCAGGGTCGGATTCGACTTCCCGGTTGTTGAACGCGCAAGAAGGACGCGCGATCGCTGCTACCGTGGAGGAGCAGAATCAATTGGCGAGCGGGGCGCAAGACTGCTCGCATGCTGTCCATCAGCTATACGCCAGCGCGGGATTTGAATATCCGTATGCGAGTTCCTTTGAGATTTATACCGGGGACCAGAATTTCCAGCGCGTCAAGACTCCACAGGCTGGAGACTTGATTGTCTGGCCAGGACACCTCGGCATCGTCCTGGATCCGGCGGAACACACCTTCTACAGCTTGGTGAGCACCGGATTGAAAGCGCAGAATTACGATGGGCCCTACTGGAGATCACGAGGCAGGCCGCGTTTCTATCGGTACAGAATCGGAAGCCCAGCCATTTTGAGTGCAACGGGTGCGCCGGCGGCTGGAACGATCTCGAATGCCGCGAAGCAGCCGGGAGCGGGGACGGTTCTTACGGAACGCTCTTCCACTGCGAATTCCGCTTCGAACCGGTTGCCGCAAGCAGTCTCTGACCGGACTCCGGTGATCTACAGCCCGCCGGCGCCGCCCGCACTGACAAATACGTCCTCGCCGTTTGAAGTTCCATCCAGCATCATCATCGCAGCGGGGAATAAGGCCCCCACGCGGAACGATGTAGCCGAAGGCATTTCCGAATTGAGCAACGCCGCAGGAATGGTTCTACTCACGGATGATCCCCGGAAACTTTCTCTACCTGTTCTGATCGTTGAGCGATTCAGCGTCGAGGGGGTCGACATCAAGCGTGACCGTGGCTGGGCGCGCCTGCAGATTGATTCCAAAGTCTCCGTTGCCGGCGGAGAAGCTCGCGTTAAACAGCGACGAGAGAAAATTCGCTGGGAGTTGCGCCGTACGTCGTCGGGCTGGGAAGCGGTGGCACCCTCGGACCGAACCTATGTGCCGAAGGATGTGGCAGTGAAGAATCTGGCAGCGCGCCTGGCGCGCGTGACCGCCGGCGACGGCTCTGCCACTCATCAGGAGGCAGTTCTTCGGCAAGAATCGCAACTCGTCAATTTGCTTAGTGCCCTACTGGAACGCAAGTAAGCTCGCCGCAGCAGGCACGCACTTCCCGCAAGCAGGTGCGTTCACATGCTTTGGTATTTCTGGAGTTTTGCGCCCAGAGCCAAAATACCCTCCGGCGTGAACGTCCCCAAAGCTGCAAAATTCCAGGAAATGACACGGAAGCCACGCCGACCAGCCGCCCGGAAGCTAGTAACGCGACGTCGGGCAGAAACCGCTGAATGAAGTTTTCGATAAGCACAGCGAATGTCGTACTCTTAATCAGTTCAGCTGAAATCAAATGAGCGAATCTCCAAATCAGGGTGATCAACACCGACATGGTCTCCTGCGCAACGCAAGACGCGTGGTCATTAAATTGGGAACCAGCACGGTCTCGGGCCCCCAGGGCGAGCTTTCCCTGGAACGCATCGAACCGATTGTGCGCTCCATCGCGACTCTCCAAACCAACCGCCGCCAAGTCGTCTTGGTGTCTTCCGGCGCCGTCGGACTCGGACGGGGATGGCTCGGACTCCACCCCGCTCGCTTGAAGGACATGGCAACCAAGCAAGCTTGCGCTGCCGTTGGGCAGAGCCTGTTGATGGAAGCCTATAAGCGACTATTTGGCGCATACGACGTGAAAATTGCTCAGGTTTTGCTCACGGAGGAAGATTTCAGCAATTGGCAACGCTATTCCAACCTGCGGCGAACCATGGAAAAACTGATTGGATTTGATGTTGTACCCATCGTGAACGAAAACGACACGGTTTCGACGGCGGAACTTGATAGAGTGGGAGACAGCCCTCGTTACGTGGCATTCAGTGATAATGACCGGTTGGCTGCACTTGTGATGAGCGGCTTGGAAGCGGACGCACTCATTCTCCTCACGAATGTCGATGGTCTTTTGGGTATCGAGGCTTCTTCGAAACCTAAACGTACAGGACCAGTGGGCCGCCCACACGTAATTCCGCTAATCACAAGGGTGACACCGGAGTTGAGAGCTCTGGCCAGGGGCCCTTCGGAGTCCGGACGAGGCGGCATGGCCACGAAGCTGGCAGCGGCCGAAATTGCCATGAATTGTGGCGGTGTGGCCGTAATCGCAAATGGCAGCAGGGCCGAAACCCTTCCGCGCATCTTTGCGGGAGAACTGGAAGGCACCGTGTTCCTGCCATCCAGCCGAATGAAGGGCAAACGCCGCTGGCTTGCCTACGCGGCCGGGGTTCGTGGGCAAGTCACCGTCGATGCGGGCGCGCAACAGGCCATCACGCGTGGCAAGGCCAGTTTGCTCTCGTCAGGTGTTGTCCGAGTTGACAGACCATTTGGTCCGATGGACGTGGTAAGCATCGCCAATCTCGAGGGCCACGAATTTGCCCGTGGAATTGCCAATTGCGCTAGCGAAGCGGCCGCAACCACTCGCGTCCTCTTTACTCGCGATAACATTGTTCTCCTGGAGCGCGAACCTTGAGCCATCACTCCTCCCAGAGTCCTCTCACGGATGTCGCCGAGACCGCGCGCCTCGCGCGGGAAGCATCCCGAAGACTCGCGCTCCTCCCAGGCGAAACACGCAAAAACACTCTCTTGGCCACCGCGGATGCTCTTGCGGAAAATCAAGCGCGGATCCTGGAAGCCAACACCATAGATTGCTGTGCGGCGGAGAAATGCGTAGCCAAGGGAGAGATGACGCCGCCCCTGTTTTCGCGGCTGCGGATAAAACAGGGTGGCATCGCCGAGATGGCCGCTCGCGTTCGCGAAGTCGCGAATCTGCCCGACCCGCTCGGAAAACGGCTGGCCGCTACGGAATTGGACCAGGGCTTGATCTTACTCAAGGAATCTTGCCCGCTTGGCGTGATTGCCGTCGTATTTGAATCCCGCCCCGATGTCCTCCCGCAAGTTGCTTCGCTGGCTCTCAAGTCGGGCAACGCTGTCTTGCTCAAGGGTGGCGCGGAAGCCGCACATTCCAACGAATGCATTATGGCCGTATGGAGGGAGACGCTTCGCAAATTTCCTGACGTACCTCAAGAATCCATCCAGCTACTACACTCTCGTTCGGACGTAATGGAACTTTTGCACCTTCAGGGAGAAGTCGATCTGTTGATTCCGCGCGGGTTCGAAAGAGTTTGTGGCCTTCATGGAGCAGAACAGCCGCATCCCCGTACTGGGCCATGGAGAGGGAATCTGCCACGTGTTCGTCGATCGCGCGGCAGACGTGAACAGAGCCGTTTCCATCACTCTGGATTCCAAAGTTCAGTACCCTGCGGCCTGCAATTCCGTCGAGACGCTGCTCGTACATAAAGATATCGCCGCCACATTTCTGCCAAGGGTCGTCGGGGAACTAAGAAAAGCAAGCGTGGAAATTCGTGGCTGTCCGCGTGTTTTGGCTCTGCTTCCGGAAGCAAAAATATCCAGCGCGGTAGAACAAGATTGGTCGACCGAATATTCCGACCTGATCCTCTCGGTGAAAATTGTAGATTCCTTCGAACAGGGGTTGGAACACATTCACAAGTACGGTTCGAAGCACACCGAATGCATTGTCACGGAAGATCAGGCGATGGCCGAACGTTTCTTGCAGGAAGTCGACGCGGCGGGCGTATTTCACAATGCTTCAACGCGTTTCGCGGATGGCTACCGTTTCGGCCTCGGCGCAGAGGTGGGAATAAGTAACAGCAAACTGCACGCGCGAGGTCCCATGGGTATCGAAGGGCTCACCACCTACAAATACAAGCTCCGCGGGAACGGTCACATCGTCGCCGAATACAGCAGCGGCACCCGCCATTTCACACACAAACCCGTCGGATAGCCCACTGTACAGCCCAATAAACTAGAAGTCATCTGGCTCTGTTGACATCCTCGCTACGAGCGTGAGAATTCGAGATACACAGGTTGTTGGAAATTGTTGTTTGCTATGGAAGCAGGAGGTGCGATGGCCGAAGTCGGACTCCTGCCTTTTGCCCGCTCGCCCTGCAAGTCTCCCGGGCGGTGCTCCCGCGCTACCGAAGTCGTTTCAGCAAACGTCAATTCACCCAGCCGCAGTTGCTGGCGATTCTCTGTCTGATGCGTTACGAAGACTGGACCTTTCGCGAAGCCGAGGTGCGTTTGGGCGAGCATCGCGAATTGCGCCAGGCGTTGGGGCTTGTGAGTGTGCCCGACTTCACGACCCTATATCGTTTTTTGCAGCGTCTCGACGACCAAACCATCGACCGTGCGGTCGGCGAAACAGTGCGCCGGCTGCGCGGTTCGCTGCGCCAAAAGCGGAAGCGCGAGCGCGCGTCGCCGTCGACGCCACCGGTTTGGCACAAGGTGCGGTGAGCACGTTCTTTGTGTGGCGCATGCATCATCACGGGCAGAAACCGCTGCCCTGGCGGCACTGGCTGAAGTGGGTAGTCGTCGTGGATCTTGATCAGCAGTTCGTATTGTCGCAACTCGCGCGACGCGGCCCGTGGAACGACTGCGCGAATTTGCCGACGGTCGGCGAAGCCGCTGCCGAACAACCCGCATTGGGCTGGTGCTGGCCGACGCGGAGTTCGACAGCGAGCGCAATCATACCTACATCCGCCAACGCCTCGGAGCGCAAAGCGTGATTCCCGCCAAACGTGGAAAGAAAACCTGGCGCGTGCATGGCGTGCGCGCCGAGATGCGGCGGGCATTCCCGCAACGGATTTACCGCCGCCGCGCCCTGATCGAGAGCCTGTTCTCTTCCGTGAAACGCAAACTCTCGGCGCGTGCTCCGGGCCGTTCGCTGGGCATGCAAATGCGTCAAGCCTTGCTGCTCGGATTGAGTTTCAATCTATATCGGTTGAAACATCGCCGCTTTTTCCTGAGGATGTCAACATAGCTAGATACGCTCTAGCATGGTGCACGGCCGTCGCAAGCCGTTGCAATGGCTAGATCGTTCTATTGTGGCTGGCACCCTTGTTGGTCCCTCGGCGGCGGTTTTCTCCACCGGCCAGGAAATGCGCTGCAGGCTAATTTGCATTTTGATGGTAAGCTATGTGGAGCAGACGCGGGAGAGGTGGCCGAGTGGCTGAAGGCGGCGGTTTGCTAATTCATCCTGCCCTGTTTGTACTCGCCACGTTTCATTTGTTCTGAATAACTTAGGACGCTGTCATTTGCATCGGATGCGCTCATTTGCAGGCTATAGTGCACCGAGAGTGCACCGGAACCAAGCAAACCGCCGCTTTGAGTTAGGCCAAGTTTCTCGGCTCAAGTAGGCGGATCAAAGCAACTTTGAAGTACTGGGGAAGTCCTGCGACCCCCTGACCAAAGACCCGGAACTCACGGCATTTAAAGTAGGTTTAACCCTGCTTTGCCCCGGCAGCATTTGGGGGGGCAAAAGCTACAGCCGGTTGTCACTCCCGGTTTTTGTCCTGGCCAAATGACGCTCGGTCGCGAGCGACCCTACGATCGATTCATACGAAAGTATCGGCGATACGTTGGTATCAGTTCGCGTGAAGTGTTCTGCTAGTAGCGCTTGATGATGACGACGGTCTTATCGTCAATGCGGTCTTGCTCGCCACTCTGGCGCAATTCGTCGTCCCTCTTTAGGGCGTAGTCGAGTAAGGTATTGCAGATTTCCTTCGCCGAAAGCTGATGGTGTTCACGCATCACTTTTTCAAGACGGCTGCGTTCCTCTTTATCGCCGCCGCTATACACGCCGTCGGTGTAAAGAAAGAAGATGTCCCCTGTACTCATGAGTGTGAGTTCGGCAATGTCCGAAGATTTCACTCGTCGCTTCCGGTAGTCCAAAGAGAGATATCGGTTCCGGTCAGGATGGTCTTCCGGAATTTGCAGGCCGAGAGGGAGAAACTGCACCATCCGGCTCTTGTCCAATTCTACGAACCTGCCAAACTCCGCGGAGTAGACAAGTGGTGGCGGATGTCCGAAATTCACAAACCGAAAATTGCCGGATGGCCGAATCTCGCCATATAGCATCGTAGCGATTTCTTGTACCCCATCCGTCAAACTCCGCCCGAGTGCATTGCGCGCTGTGGATGATTGAGCCAGTCGTAGATTCATTCTCTCGAACAATTCCGGGGTAGTCTTCCCGCGGTGATCGAGCTCCGAAAGCATCAGCGCTTGAAACGTGTCATGGACTGTCGAGGCGATTTTCGCGGCAATTATTCCGTGGCCTTCGGCATCGACCAGGAGGACTCCGGCGGTGCTGCGTAGCTCGCGCAAGTCTTCAGCAACACGCACCTGCTCCGAGCTTCGCGCCTCCCGGTACGCGGTTTCCTTTTCCGGACTGAATCCTGGGCGCGATTTCAGCCAGTTGACATGGTCGTCAACGGAATTGCGGGGCGATGCACCGACGGCTAGCTTCTCCAGATACTCCTGCGAGCGCTTCAGCGCGAGCTGGATGCGACCGTCGATGTCATACCGTTGCTGAAAATTGATGTATTCAAACAGGTCACCCCCCACCGCTCCGGCGGGAATCGAATTGCCATACATCTCGATCCCGGGCAATTGAGGAATTGCGCCCTCTACCGGCATCAGGCGCTTGCGCAGGTATTCGTCGATGTTCGTCGGGATATACGAGTTTCCCATCCCGACCACTTTACCGCACGTCGCACCCCGCTAATTAAAAACTCTACAAGGCTCTGTCGGTAGCTACCTGTGTTTGGTGGATTTCAGATCATCGCGCATCTGCAAAACTAGTTTGAGACCTGTATTTCGCCTGCTGAATTCTCGGCGCTGGGATCCCGCTGTATCGCTATTCTTGAAGATCTTCGAAACGAGCGGGCGAATGACTCCTGATTGATCGCCGAAAACTGCGTTTTGCAATTTTCCCGCAATTCGGACATAACATTTTTCTTGTATTCGACGAGGACGTGAATTTGTGCCCTTCGGGGCAGATGTAGCGAGTCACATTAATTAACGTGGTGTTACCCAAGTTGCGAGCCATCAGATCATCTTCCTAAAAGTTCGTTACTTACATCCCAGGAATGAAAATCCCACAAAAAGGAAATGCTACTTGCATTCCAAAAACGACCGTTTTCAGATGCTCTTGTTCCAAACAGACGCCACGAAATCCCAAACCCTATTGTTAAGTTCCTGCCCTTGACCTACCTCCCCGCGCCTCCATCGAAAAATCTGCCCGCCAGTAATCGCAAAGTTCAGTCCCCGCACAACCGAAGAAGTTTCCGAATCGGTCCTAGGATTTTTTAGGGTTAAAGCAATAAGGGCAGCCAACGGACTCGACTGCTGGGCGTACAGCTGAACCGGAGACGCATAGACTTCCCGAAGCGTCGGGATTGATTCGAACAGGCTTCGCACTGCTTGCGAGCGACCCGCCTCGCAAGCGGCGAAGAAAAGAATCTGCGGTTTGAATGTTGCGACCCACAAACCGGCATTGCTCCAACTGCAAAACATATCGTTTGTTAGCTGAATGCCAGCCGTGCTGCTGTGTCCAACCACGAGAATTGAGCGGAAGCGACCATGTTCGGCGAGTACCCCAGCGAGCGACGCTCCGAGTTCGCTATACGTCGAAGTTGGGACGAACTCGATGTGCTTCTTCGGGTACATGCATTTGAGGACAGGTACAATTCGGCTGCCGAAGTCGAGCGATTGCCCAGTGAGTTTCTCGTGCTGGCACTCCAGGACAAGCAGGTGGGCGGTCGCTGGCTGCCTCCGCTGCGTCTTCCCGAGTTTTGTCGACCGAGTCACTCTCGTAATCTACACAAGCAAACCAAGGATGCTGGGCGCACCAATAATTATGTCTCACCTTTCGGTGCGTCATGTTCCGCCAAAACCACGCTCGCACGTGGAACCAATATTAGTTCATTCTTCGCATCGTTCAATGAAACATAGAGACCCAGCGGGAATCCCGCCGTACCCACAATGACTAACAGAAAGCCGTGCAAACTGTGTCTCGACCGGACAAAAGAGTCTCGTATGCTGTCGCGATCGCTGCTCGATGGTCGTGGCATGAACTCAGGATGGGTATGCCAATCGCCTACGTAGTGCAATCGCTTCCTATGCCAGAGGTCGATCTCGGGCTGCTCCGCCGATCGGTCCGGTATGTATAAGCTTCGAGTGCGGAAGTCCGACCGCCGCGGGCCCGTCGCTCGTTCAATCACCACTTCCTTTAGAGAGAGCCGCGCAAACAACTGCCCGCCCGCTTCAACCGAGTCCATCCGCTTTTGTTGATGTTTCTGAAAATGTCTTAACACGCATGGGCTAATCATTAGGCATTGCTTCGACTGGCCGATCTCGAATTCCAGCGTTTTTCGACGCGATGAAGTTAGATGCATATGGGACAAGTAACATCCTTTGCCCAGATTCGTTCTTCTAGGAATCCACCGCCTTCCTTTTCCTTCCTTTCTCGAATCCAATCCGCGTTCCAGGAACCGCCTGCGGAATCCAGCAGCGCTTTCGGCCCTGCCCATATACGATGCGTTGAACTCGAAATCTTGCCTAACAAGCAGTCTAATGCCAGCGCCGACGCGAGAGCCGTCGTCCAGGAAAGTTCGATCGGTCCATACGGTTGGTAGACAGCACCGCACGCAGGCTCGCGTCTCGGCCCCGCGCTTCCCCAATCCGTGACGACCTTCTTTGCGTCGCCGAGCGGTGAAAATTGGCACTGCAAGCACGCATCGCCTGGCTTGATCGCCACTGCGTGCCCTGCACAAGCGTGCGGCTCGGTCCATGAATACAATATGCTTGGCGGGCGCTTCTCGCTGATGTGCCAGGCATTCAGGGCACTTTCCACCGACCAGACGCCCGTCGCACATACGATGAGATCGCAATCCAAAAGGAGATCTGGTTCCTTTTCCAGCACGCTCGCGAATTCTTCCGTTCGGCTATCGAAATGTGCGTGTGGAAAGTTAGCGGTCAGCTTCTTCGCGAGCTGCGAGGCCTTTCCGTAACCTACAGAGTCGGCTCCAAGAGGGTGGCGCCCGACATTGGCCCATGTGAGGCTTTCCGGGTCGATCAGTAATACGTTCCCTACTCCAGCCATCGCAAGTTCATTAGCGATTGGGCCTCCAACCGCCCCGCAGCCGATGATCACCACTCGACGACTAGCCAAAGTAGCCTGCCGGGGATCCTGATCACGGCCATGGATCCACGATGCATCGGCGCGTTCTACCTTCGCCCGCGTTATCGGTGTCGAACTATTGAGCAGCCGCTGAGCGAGCAGCTTTTGTGGAACGTGACCAGGACGAAATCCTGCCTCAATCAAGTTCACACGCCGGCCGATAACATCCGTTTTTTCGGCGTTAGAGATGATAGCGGCACAGAGACACGGCCCATTCTCACTCAAAGAACCAAGGATAACTGGTAGCGAGCGTTTTTCTTTCCCGGCCAACTCCGAGAGCAATGGCGCTCCTTCCGATGATTCTGCGATCTCTCGAACATCACGCGACCGTTGGGGATATTGCTCGGGAAGCAGCACCTTATTAAGCCACAAAAGACAGGAGGCTTCTGTTACATCAAACTGCTTCTGATCACCATACAGGTTTCTGAGCCATCGCAGCACGCTATCTTCCGTTTCGCCGACTACCGAGAAATGTTCCCCACGCCATATCCGCACGCGTCTCGATGGTCCGTTCGGGATGAGAAGGCTCCGCACTGCTGGCTCGTCAGTCGGCACTGTGGCATTCCAATAGGAATAAAACTCCGCCCGGAAGTCTTCCCGGTTACTCCCATTTTCCGAAGCGCGAAGGAGCGGAAAAGCCATTTCTACCAAGAGCTGCCGCGCCGTGGCAACAGGCCGGCAAGGGTCAACCGTGAACGTTTCGTCCCCCAGACAGAGCGTCCCGTCCTTTTCGACGTGAGGCCACGTCAGGAATGGAGGGCCGGTTATCAACTGAAAACGCGGGGCCGAGAACGGAAACAAACCGTCCAGGCAGATGTTCATCTTCCGCGATTGTTGAAGAGGTTGGACCGCCAATCGCCAGCCGGCGACAAAATTACGACCAGCTATCTGTGCTGCTTCTGTATCGGGAATGCGGACCGCGCCGCATTCCCGGGAGAGAAAATCACCCAATTGAAGAATCGCTCGCTCCCGACGCTGTACGAGCGTCGGCACCTCAGGCATAGCGTCGATTGCCTTCTTTCTTTACCGCCGATGCCTCCGCAGCGCGAGCTCCGATCGCGTCCACAACTCCCGACGTCAGGATTGCAGGCGCCCCACTAATTGCCTTGGCTCCAAGTTCCTCGAAGCCTTCGTTCGAAACGAAAAATTCCAGCGGTGCGGGAGACGCACTCGTCGGATATTCGCCTGTGCAATAGAACGTGCCGTCCGCGTTGTCTACGATCTTCTGATATTCCCGTTTTGCGCCGTGGCACGGAGGGTCACAATCGTCGTCCTTGATCGGAAAGCTGCTTGCGACGATTTTCCCGGCGTTCCGGATTTGCGAAAGTGCCGAACGCGCCGACTTTGAAATCTCCGCCTTCTCGTGCTTTTCCGACCAGCTCTCGTACGACAGGGAGTGCCAAGAACAATGATGGGGCGTTTGCATGAGATCGTACGCCAAGACGGAAGCTGATTTCTTGTGCTTATTCCACAAGCGCTCCCAGATCGCGACCTCAGCGTCACCACCAGTCAGGAAATTCCTTGACGTAGTCGCCAGGGCGTTGTCCCGTAACTCAATATTCAAGACCACGCTCGAGTGGTTTTTGCTCAGAACTTCTTCTTCCTCATCATTGTCCGATGTGGGCAGCGGTGCAAGAAGCCGTGCCTGGAAAAAGAAGTTGTGAGAACCGTTGATTTTCGAAAATACATTGTCAATCTTTACCAGAATCGGGCCCAAGTCGTCGGTCTTTCCATCCTCGTCTTCACCCAGCACCAGCACCCGATCTCCCTCTCCAACGCCCAAAAAGTTCTTCTCACGATTCACCTTGACGCGCCGTTTGGCTTCCGCAATAAATGCAAGAGCCTCGTCGCAGAGTTTGCTCAACGTACCGGCGCGACGGAAAACGATCGGCGAAGACCATATCTCACGGATCAAAATACGCTTCTCGTTGTCCTTCTCTTCATCGTCCGGATACTCATCCGATGGACCAAGATAAAAATGCTTGGTGATCCCGCGGCAGTGATCCCAATCCCCATGACTGAGCAGAAATACATCTACATACGGCCGCCCTTTGCCGTCGCGCTTGAGACGATCGCGGAGATCCTTCGCCACATCGCGCGTCTTATCTTCGGAATCGTCAGCGGCCTCGCGGATATTACAATCGATCAGTACCTTCGTTTCCGCGTTGTCGGCCAGCGAAATCAGCGTCATATCGCCGTTATCCACTGGAAAAAAAGTAACGATCGTCTTACACTCCTTACTCATACTCCCTCCATGTTCCACTTCAGGACCGCAATGAATTGCGACACCCTCGAGACTCCGAATGTGTTCAAGTGCTCGAACTCTCGAAAATCTACGTGCTGCCTTCTTCCGGACGTTGCACGGCGTGCTTGGTCTTTGCTCTCGCCGCATCTCGTCTCGGAGGTCCCGTTGCGCCGGTGCGGCCGGCTCCCACGCCCGTCTGAAGGTTCTCCGAAGCAGCCAACAGCCGGTCCGCGTAAGCCTCCGCCGCTCGACGGACCCAATTTGGCGTGATCACGAGCCACCAGCACAGCAATAGGAACAAGTCCAGTCCAGCAAAGATCGCATTCGAGATGTCGATCTGTCCGGTGATTCGAAACGCTCGCACCTGCAAGAACGCTTCCAACAGGGTGCAAACAACGCACAGACAAAGCCCGAGGGTTTTCATGCTCAAAAGGTTTCGTCGAAAGCCATAGCTGAGCAATTCTTCGAACAGCAGGCGAAAGACTTTTGTGTCCCTGGTCCGCTCCAGGAGCACATTCGAGTACGCTTCGTAAAGCGAGTCTGCAGCTGCGGGGTCGGCCTCTTCCTCTGCCACCGTCGGCATCGGCCTCCTCAAAACTTCCGCTGCCTTTTGGTGATAACGCGCTCGCGTGTGCGGATTCAACGACACGTCCCGGTGACGCAATTTGGTAATGCTCGGCTTACCACCCCAGCTTCGAAAGAGCTCCGCCTGTTTCCTCACCCCAAAATCCCGCGTCAAATGAGCGAGCAGATAAGTGAAGCCCGCTGCCGCCAAAGGTCCAAAAAGCGCCCCAAGCATGATCGAGGACTTCAGGCCGTACCCAACAGCCAACGTCGCCAGCGGTAGAGAAACCAGCAAAGCCGGTTTGAGTCTCGCGTTGCGAGAGTACTCGTTTGAGAAATCCAGGTTCGCTTTGGTCATCCCTACTTTCACTCCGGCGATTATCTTGACTTTGCGACCACTTTCCGTGATATTCTCGTCTTTGCCTAGAACTCAGGCCCGGTTCTGGGAAAGGATGATACCGAGTTTACCGTACTCGTGCAACGAAAAATTCGTATCTTCTACAACGAAAACCACAATCCTTGTAAGTCCTTATGCCGTACGCACATAGCCACGGCCCCCACCCTCCACAGAACATTTCTGTTACAGCATTTATTCGTTTCTCGACCACTGAAAGGAGACCTCCTATGGAAAACTTCGGAGAGCGACTACGGCGTCTTCGGGGTGAACGTTCGCAAAAAGAGGTTGCAACTAAGCTCGGACTACCCGTCACAACACTCTCTTCACTGGAGAACCAAGACACAATTCCTAGAGGAGAGGTTCTCCAGAAATTAGCAGAGTACTATAAGGTACCAATCAGTTATTTCTATAAATCGAGCCCGGCGCAAGTCAAAGCGAGCGACGCCGCCGTGGCTTGGGTTCAGCAGCTGCCCGCTTCTACAGAGACCAAAGCGAGCGACGCTGCACTAGCCTGGGTTCAACAACTCCGAGAACCTGCTCAAGGCAAAGATACAGTCGCGACCCAATCAAATATTCAGCTCGATGAAAAGGACCTAGAGCGAATCGCAGATCGCATTAGACGGCGACATGGAAAAATTTCAACCCACAAGTGATACTGCGCAGATTCCTACGCGCCAGGAAATTGTCGAGGCATTGCTCCAGGAGGCGGGCACTGCCGATCATCTACCTACAGACGAGGACAAGCTCCTCGGGTATCTCAAGCTAGAACAGCTTAGCTTCGATTTTATGCACGAATTAGACTTCCTGCCAGAAACTCAAAAACGGACATTGGATTTGCGCGCTGCTCTCAGTTTCAATGACCGCCTCGTCGCGACTCAATCTGGATTGAGTGACAAGCGGAAGCGCTTTGGCATATTTCACGAGATTGGACACTTCATACTTCCTGAGCATCGAAGTAAACTTTTCCTCGACGATGACGCCACCCTGAGTTGGTGGACGAAAGCCCGCATCGAGCGCGAAGCCAACGAGATCGCCGCCGAACTTTTGTTTCAGAGTAACCGCTTCACCGAAGAGGCGCTGAGCCTACCCACGTCCGTGCGAACCGTGACAGACTTGGCTCCAAAGTATGGAGCATCGTACGAATCAGCGGTGCGTCGCTACGCGGAGCGACATGCGCTCCCTTGCGCGGTCGTCGTCCTTAACAAAGTCCGGCGAGACTCCGACGAAATGGAATTCGAAGACTCCGAATATAAAGTCCATTACACGATTACATCCCCGTCGTTCCGCAAAAGATACTTTTCCGCGCTAGAGATTCGGGGCGGTGGCACAATCAAAGGCTCTGAACTCTGCGGGAGGACCCGATGGCGGGGTGTCGATGATATTGTGGAGCACCGAATGACAGTTGGAGAGTGGCACTTTGACACGGAAATATTCTCGAACGGCTATAAGATTTTTCAATTTGTCCTGCCTCCGAAGGCCGCGCTCAAGATCTAGGGTTCTTCACCGTGGCCAGGCGGAGACGGAATACGTTATCCCGTAGGTGAAATCAGGGGGCATCATAAAGGGACATCCGTAGCCGGAAGACGCAACCTGTTACCACCTTATGAGCAATCTCACTCCTGAAAAAGCGCTGATTTTCCGAATTACGCACGTCTCTAATATCCCTTGGATTCTTGCCCACGGGTTACATTGCAGCACAGGTGCTCAGTCTGACCCCAACTACGTACAGATCGGAAACACCGAACTTATCGCACGGCGGACTACGCGAGTCGTACCCATTCCCCCTGACGGCACCCTCAGTGACTATGTTCCCTTTTACTTCACACCATATTCCCCGATGCTCTATAACATCAAGACGGGCTACAATGCCGTCACGCAACGCACCATGAATGAAATCGCTATTTTGGTCTCATCGCTCCACGAAATTCAAAAGCAAGGAATTCCTTTCGTCTTCACTGATCGACACGCATACCTTCAAGCAGCAGAATTTCACAGCAACCTCAAAAGGCTCGATCGCATTGACTGGCCCATCCTCCAGGCCCGCGATTTCCGGCGGGACCCAGATGACCCGGGTAAAGTGGAACGCTACCAAGCCGAAGCTCTGATTCACCGTACCGTTCCAATTACGGCGATTCGGGGAATCATATGTTACCGGGAGCAGGAGCAAAGAAAAATCGAAACCAGTTGTGGTAATCTAAATCTGCTACTGCAGGTTTTGTGTAAACCAGGTTGGTACCTCTGATGATTAACTACGTCCAAGGCAACCTCCTCGAAGCTCCCGCTGAAGCGTTGGTGAACACCGTCAACGAAGTTGGGGTCATGGGCAAAGGCATCGCCCTGATGTTCAGCGAGGCATTTCCCGAAAACACAAAGGCCTATGCGGAAGCATGCCGGGCAAAAGAGGTTCACGTTGGTCACATGTTCGTCACCGAAAATAAGGGCCTGGTTCACCCGCGCTGGATTATCAACTTTCCTACAAAAAGACATTGGCGTGGAGATTCCCGAATCGAATGGATCCGTGATGGCCTTCAGGACCTTTTGCTGGTGATCAAGGAGAAGAACATTCGCTCAATCGCGCTGCCGCCTCTTGGTTGCGGCAATGGGGGATTGGAGTGGGCGTTCGTTCGGAAGGAAATCGAGAACGCTCTTGGTTCCCTTTCCAATGTCGAAGTCCTCGTGTACACGCCGACCCGGACTTATCAGAACGTCTCCAAGAAAGAGGGCCTCGAAAAGCTTACGCCTGCTCGCGCGTTGATTGCCGAGGTAGTTCGTCGTTACGCTGTGCTCGGCTTGGACTGCACCAACCTTGAGATTCAAAAGCTCGCTTGGTTCTTACAATCCTCCATTCGAGCGATGGCACTGAAAGACCCGCTAGATCTGCGATTCACTCCGAACAAGTTCGGCCCTTACGCCGAACGCTTGCGCCACTTGTTGAATGGCCTGGATGGAAGCTACCTTCATTCCGAGAAACGCCTGAGTGATGCCGGCCCGTTCGACCTAATTTGGTTCAACGATTCGCGCCGCGCCAAATTAGACGAATTTTTGCACAGCGAAAAGGCCAGAGCTTATTTACCGGCCCTGGAGGCGACCGCGAAACTCATCGACGGGTATGAGTCACCGCTGGGCATGGAACTCCTCTCCACCGTTGACTGGCTGTTGCACGAAGGCGGTTACGCGCCAGAACTCCGCTCCATTCGTGAAGGTCTCTCCAAGTGGCCTGGGGGAACAACCTCGATTCAGAGAAAGCAGAAACTGTTTGATGACCGGCTTCTCCAGTTGGCTCTGAATCGCCTGGAGATGTCGTCGTCTATCCGTCAAACGGCACCCGTATCCGTTTGAACCGACCTACGACCTAACCGCCCGACAATGTAGAGGAATCATTAGGTAGCGCTCCCACAAAAAGACTACTCGGCCCTTCGACGGGCGCAGGCACGCTTTTCCCTTTCGGAATTAGAATGGGGTTGAGATAGGCGAAAGGACGAATCAGCATGAATCGCGAAGACGTTGAAAGAATCAGCCTTGGCAAGCCTGAATCAACAAATATCGCAACGGGCAAACCCATGAACATCCCTGTTATCGGTCTGCCCGAGCACCTAGAGGCGCGAATTGTTGGCGCATATCAATATCAGTTATCGAGAAAGGGTGATATTTCTAAATATAACCAGAATCAATCTTCGTCGACTCCAGAGGCAGCATTACAAGCCTTGAAAAGTCTGCTCAATTGGGACCCCGCCTGAGTCCGGCCATCACGGTTCTCCCTCCTCACCCCTTTGTCGCCTACTTTTAGTCATTCTCCAAAGCGTCCTGAATGAATCGTCGGTTAGAAGTGTTCGGCAAGTCGGATTGCCACGAATAGAAGACGTTTTTTCATGTGTAGGTAAACACTACAGGTCAGTTTTCGCTCTTCTGGCCGTGCCAAACGCGATACTTGCTCTAGGAGGACTTATTCATTAGACTTCCGCCAGGCAGTGCTAAGAGGTTAAAAGGCACAATGACTACTTCCAAGAAAGACGCCAGATACGCTTCACAATTATTACGAGGCAAAAAAACCCCTAAAAAGACTAGAAGTGTTGCAGGCTCCGATCTCTCCCAAAGAAAAGGGAGTCGCAAAAAAAGCCGCTAACAATTACCTAGCGCCTGACCTTACAATCACGCCTTGCAGTGGATCGCCAACCTGACGGATTCTCTGTCAAATCCACGGCGCGCCCACCCTTTGACAGTCCTGCGACTCGTTCCTTGTCGCCAAAAGCCACGCAATAACGAAAGCCTTCCATCTCTAACAACGATTTCCATTCACAAAAGCTGATCGTTCGTGACCTGTTCTTCAGAATCGAGAGCACTTCGATTTGCGGCCAGCACACCTCTTCCACCACATTGCGAATTCATCCTGCCCTGTTCGTACTCACCACTTTTCATTTGTTCTGAATAACTTAGGACGCTGTCATTTGCATCAGACGCGCTCATTTGCAGGCTATAGTGCACCGAGAGTGCACCGAGATTTGGCTCCGATGCGCTTGCGTTCCTTTCATACCCGACCATCAGGCTTTCGATCTAATAACGCCGAACGTTGCTGTACTTGAAAAAATTGTGTTGCTGCTCGCGGACAGAATCCGAACGAGGTTGCAACGACCGACTCATGGTGTCACTCAATGCCGCAATTTGTTTGCGTAATTGCTTGTTTTCAGCTTCAAGCCGGGCGATTCGTTGCTTCAGGACAATTACGTCCTGAGGATCGCCGTCATGACTCACTGGGTCACTCTGCTCCCGCTTCCCCCTTGCAGCGGACCTCCGTTTCACGACTTTAGCCTCTTGCTTCTCCGCTCTTTCCATTGCTGCCCCCTCTCATGAACAAAGCGGAATTCCTTCGGTCTTTCCAAACGAAGTAAGCACACCGATCTTTCGATTGTTATTCGTCTTGCATGAGCAGCAAGAATCTACCCCCGACTACGGGATCAATCCTGTCGGCTTCCGCCAGTGCCCACTGGCTCCAACGTTCTAACTCTTCCCTTGAGCAAGCGGAATTGTCAGTCTGTGTCGCACGAATCGCTTCAATGTACTTCCTGATGGCTCCGGCCTGTTGAAACGCAGCTGCGCTCTTGAGCAGACGGTCGATGCGGGCTTGTTCGAGCCGCTTTTGTCGTTCCCGTTCCGCCCGCTCTGCTTGGCGCTTCCTTTCCCGCTCCTCCTCTTCCAGTTCGGCCTTCCGTTGCACCCGCCATTCATAGCTGCGCATGGCCCCTTCGCGGTACTGCAGCTCCGCAGTCAAGATGATCTGGATCGCAATCTCCGTAATGCGCGCTTCAACCTTGTTCTGCTCATCGTCCTGCCACGCGATGCGCTCGTTTTCCGAACCGGGGCTCTGGAGAATTGATAACGACAGCTTCGCTTCATCGGCATCCGGCGAATTCGCCGCATATGCCCGGCGCTTTGGCCGCTTGAGCCGGTCCAGACGGATGCCGACCTGTCGCTGATAGAAGCTGAAATGGATGCTCCGCCCCTCGTGATCGCTGATCGCGGGCTTGCCATTCATCATTCCCGCCGCGAGAGCCAGGGTGTTCAACACCCGCAGCCTCCTTCGCTCGAAGGGAGTATCGAACAGCGGGGTGTCCCACGACGACGGGAAAGAACTGGCGCGTTGTCGTTCTCGCCGTTGCTCATCTTCCTTCAGGAGTCTGTCGACCGCGGGATGCCATATCCGCACCTCTCGCGGCACAGTCACCTTCCCAACAGTTTTGGCAATACGTTCGCGAACGCGCTCAATCGGCTCCTCGAATTCCGGAGGTGGCGGCAGTGCGGCCAGCAGTTCCTCTTCGCTCCAACCCGAATGCCAGTAACCCACGCCCGCGCCGACGAGGACCTCATCGTCCATACCGGGCGGACGCTCGGCGAGCGCCACCTGCGACGTACTCTTTCGAGCCCCCTTTTTTGCCCAATGCCCAAGGCCGGGCGTAGGAATTTCCGCCCGCGCGCACACTTTCTTCAGAGCGACATCAGAAATTCCGAATCGCGGGGCCAGAATCTTCATCGGCTCTGACCAGACAAGCTCGTAGAGTTGTTTCCGGGAAAGCCGTTTGGCCATCGTAATCTCCAAAATCTGCGTTGGACTTCATCTCAACGCAGAGGAGTTTCTCGGCAGCGTACCTTTCGTTTGATTTGCCGGCACCAGCAAGGAAGTTCGTTTTCGGGCATGGTCTCGGCCTCCTCGACACCAAAATCTCACAACCGCAACAAAACCGACCCGCAGGCTACTGTGGTTTACGCGGGAAGCCGGCTGTTTGTCCCAGAATCTACTGCTGATTTCCTAGATTGTGTGACCAAAGACCCGGAACTCGCGGCATCTAAAGTAGGTTTAACCCTGCTTTGCCCTGGCAGCAGTTTACGGGGCAAAAGCTTCGGCCGGTTGTCACTCCCGGTTTTTGTCCTGGCCAAATGACGCGCGGTCGTGAGCAACCCTACGATCAATTCATACGAAAGTATCGGCGATACGTTGGTATCAGTTCGCGTGAAGTGTTCCGCTAGTGGCGTTTGATGATGACGACGGTCTTATCGTCAATGCGGTCTTTCTCGCCACTCTGGCGCAATTCGTCGTCCCTCTTTAGGGCGTAGTCGAGTAAGGTATTGCAGATTTCCTTCGCCGAAAGCTGATGGTGTTCACGCATCACTTTTTCAAGACGGCTGCGTTCCTCTTTATCGCCGCCGCTATACACGCCGTCGGTGTAAAGAAAGAAGATGTCCCCCGTATTCATGAGTGTGAGTTCGCCCACGTCCGAAGATTTCACTCGTCGCTTCCGGTAGTCCAAAGAGAGATATCGGTTCCGGTCAGGATGGTCTTCCGGGATTTGCAAGCCAAGAGGGAGAAACTGCACCATCCGGCTTTTGTTCAATTCTACGAACCTGCCAAACTCCGCGGAGTAGACAAGTGGTGGCGGATGTCCGAAATTCACAAATCGAAAATTGCCGGATGGCCGAATCTCGCCATACAGCATCGTAGCGATTTCTTGTACCCCATCCGTCAAACTCCGCCCGAGTGCATTGCGCGCCGTGGATGATTGAGCCAGTCGTAGATTCATTCTCTCGAACAATTCCGGGGTAGTCTTCCCGCGGTGATCGAGCTCCGAAAGCATCAGCGCTTGAAACGTGTCATGGACTGTCGAGGCGATTTTGGCAGCAATTATTCCGTGGCCTTCGGCATCGACCAGGAGGACTCCGGCCGTGCTGCGTAGCTCGCCCAAGTCTTCGGCAACACGCACCTGCTCCGAGCTTCGCGCCTCCCGGTACGCGGTTTCCTTTTCCGGACTGAATCCTGGGCGCGATTTCAGCCAGTTGACATGGTCGTCAACGGAATTGCGGGGCGATGCACCGACGGCTAGCTTCTCCAGATACTCCTGCGAGCGCTTCAGCGCGAGCTGGATGCGACCGTCGATGTCATACCGTTGCTGAAAATTGATGTATTCAAACAGGTCACCCCCCACCGCTCCGGCGGGAATCGAATTGCCATACATCTCGATCCCGGGCAATTGAGGAATTGCGCCCTCTACCGGCATCAGGCGCTTGCGCAGGTATTCGTCGATGTTCGTCGGGATATACGAGTTTTCCATCCCGACCACTTTACCGCACGTCGCACCCCATTAATTACAAACTCTAGAAATCCACTATTGCGCGGAATCCCATCACGGCAGCGACTCCGTAATTGAGGAGACTTGCCGTTAATCCTGCACCGGGCGGTCAAGATCAAATGGGTAGTAGACTCTCCACTCGGCATCGTAGTGCGGCTTTTCCATTTTTTGTTCAAGATAGAAATCGAAGTTCATTCCCGTTGTTTTGAAAATCTCCGTGTCGTTCTTCGAAAACCCTGCGCGGTCCATGAGAAAGCCGACGGCCTGATGGTACGGGTAGCTATGCTCGACTCCTCGCAAAATCTGGGCGATCTCCTCGGTCTTGACCATTCCTCTTTCACGCGCTTTCTTAAAAGCTTTCAGTCCCGTTCTTACCCCGCCGCCATATTGGGGGCGCACCGTTAAGTCGACCAAAGTCCTCGCGACGTTCGTGACCTGGATTCGGCCGATATCAGGCTTGTTTACCCAAACAACTCCAAGACAGTCTGTGCTCTTTCCGTTGACCAGCACGTACTCCATTGCATCACGAGGATCGGAGCTTCGATATCGAAGGTTGGATTCACGCGGTGAATGGGAAAAGGCCGCATCGATCCCAGCTTGGGTCAATTCGAGGGACTGGTCCTTGGGAGTCTGCTCTTTGTTTATATAGAGCACGGCGAGGGTATCCGACAGACCGTGCACGAAGGCCGCACTGGCATGAGAGATGTAAGCGCCTTTGCGGAGCGATAGTCCGATTTCGAAAGAAGAGGGGTTTCCTCTGACCATGCGAATGATTGACGGGTATTTGGCCGATTTCAACTCTAGATGCTTTAACGGAACGCGTTGCTGCAGAACAGTTAGAAAATCCTCGCGAGTAATCGATTTGCCAAGTTGCCATTCCCCTCTTTTCTCCGCCAGAAGGGCAAACAGCTCATGCTGACTGAAGACCGACTCCTGACACTGGCTGAAATATGCCCGAATCGCGTTCGCAGTTACTCGCAGTATTCTCCTGGTTCGTACCCTCCGAGGGCTCACGTTGTGCTGAATTAGACCCATACACCGCCTAGTATATATACCTAGGCGGTGTATGGGTGTTATACTTGGCCAAATCCATCAGCTAGGCTATCTAGAGGGACATAATTGTCCCTTTGAGGCGTCAGGATTGTGGTATACCATATAAAAGAGACATATATGTCTCTTTGGAAGGTTAAAATCAATGCTGACAGAGGGTTCGTTCAGTAAAACAACATTATGAACCTCGCTGAACAACTCGAATCTCTGAAAGCAAGGGGCTTTGACCAGGAAAGAGCCCACACGGTCGTCTTCATTCGCGAGGCAGCCATTCTGCTTTTCGAGGCCTTTCCTGATTCCTTTTTGCTCTATGGTGGCGCCAACTTGATTCTCTTCCACAACAGCGTTCGAACATCCAGGGACCTGGATTTGCTTTCGCACGGTGTCCCGTTGCCAAGTGCTGAAAAAATTGCAGATGTACTTTCCGTTGGACTGGAAAAATTAGGGGAGCTACTAAGCATTACCCCACTCACTATACGAATCGATATCGCTGAGCCAATGTTCATGAAGCTCTCTGTGCTGGGCCCAAGCGGCCAGTCTCTTTTCACCGTCGACCTCGGCGGCCTGGGATCTGTCCTCGCGTCCGGCATCGAAGAGCACGCTCTTGAGGCGGTTTCACAGAACTCAAAGACAACCATCAAGTCAGTTTCCCGAAACCATCAACTGCTGCAAAAAGCCGAGGCTTTCGTGCTTCGAAAAGCCGTAAAGACCAGAGACGCCTACGACATAAAAATCCTGCTCGACAGTGGAGCCACATTGGCCGGCGAGTTGCGAAACCATCTCTCTGACGGCCTTTTGATGAACGAGCTCAACCCCGCTGATATAGCCGATCGCATCGAACGGGTCACCGCCAAACTGTGCCGGGCAGAGCTCAAGGGCGTACTGCCCTCACAGGTGTACGAACCCTTGGAGCGCGCCGAATTTCAACCTTTAAGGGAAGCCTTAATAACCGTTTTTGAGCAGCAGCTAAAGGATTGACTCTGATGGATTGGGTGACAACCATAGCTTCGGAAGCAAAACGCAGCGCAATTATCCGCGTTAAGGAATTTGCGTCGAGGAGCCATGTTTCGGAATCAGCCGTTAAGAAAGCATTGCGGCGTCATGCAGCAAAAGGAATCTTGGACGAAGTCTCAAAAGGCCTCTACTTGAATACCCTTGCAAGCGGATTCAGCGCGCGAGACCTGGTCAACGTCGTGCGACCAAAGTCGTACATATCCCTAGAAACCGCATTGGCCGAGTGGGGAATTTCCACCCAACATCCAATCGCATTGACCTGTGTGAGCACATTGGACGCACGGACCATCAAGACCAAATCGCTGAACATTTCTTACCGCAAAATCAAAGAGACATTATTTTGGGGTTTTCGAGAGAAGAAGACCCGCTACAGCACTTATAAGATCGCAGAGCCGGAGAAAGCCCTCCTCGACTGGATCTACTTCAGCCATAACGATGGATTACCGGTGCCCCTCGATGAACTGCGATTCGAAAAAGTAAGTCGCTCCCGTTTAGTCGATTACGCAAAAAAATATCCTTCGACCGTGCTGAAGACATTGTATTTTGTCCTGCTCGAAAAGCAGTTTGCTCCGTAACCGCAACCGTGTGATTAGCCCGTAACTCCGACGTACAGTAGCCATTATTGCCAGTTCCTAATATGGATATAAATATATAAGATAGTTACAAGTGCTGGCCAATTTATGACTGAAGCATTGTTCGTTACTGCCATCGTTCTGCTGATCGCAGTTGTCGTGATGCTGGTGTTTGTACTCCGTCGTTCGACGAGCACGGATCTTTCCCCCATCACGGCACACCTGGATACCATCGAGAAATCTCAAGAACGTACTGAACGGGGCGTCAAGGAGGAGATCGCTCGCAACCGTCAAGAGTCCGCGGAGCAAGGCCGTGCATTGCGCGAGGAGGTCCAGGGCTCATTGAAGAACTCAACTGACTCGCTGGTCCAGAGCGTGGATAGGATCTCTGCCGCGCAACAACAGCGGCTTGAGGACTTCGCCAACCAATTGAATGCTCTCACCGTGGCGGGCGACACGAGCGCTTCGCAACTCCGACTCGAAGTGACCAGTGCCCTCAACGTAATCAAGGAGTCGCAAGAGAAGCGGCTATCCGAGAATGCCTTGCAGCTTCAGCAGCACTTCGAGACTTTCGGGCGACGGCTTTCGGATTTCAGCCAGGCAAACCAGGAAAGCGCGATGCACACACGCACCGAGCTCGCCTCGGCCCTCAAAGACTTCAAAGACTCGCTCCAAAAACAGATGAATGATATGGCTGGTTTGCAGAAGCAGCAGCTCGACTCATTCGCGGCGCAACTAACTAATCTGACCGAAAAACACGAGAAGAAGTCCGATGAACTCCGTGTCGCTGTTGAGGGGAAGCTTGCGCAGCTACAGTCAGACAACACTGCAAAGCTCGAAGAAATGCGTCGTACCGTAGACGAAAAGCTCCAAGGGACGTTGGACAAGAGATTAGGGGAGTCCTTCAAGCAGGTGAGTGACAGGCTCGAGTTGGTCCACAAAGGACTCGGTGAAATGCAGACGCTCGCCAGTGGCGTTGGCGACCTTAAGCGCGTACTCACGAACGTCAAGACCCGGGGGACCTGGGGTGAAATGCAACTTGGCAATCTCCTGGAACAAATCCTGACGATAGACCAATTCGGGCGAAACGTCAGGATGAAACCACCAGCAGGCGAAACCGTAGAGTTCGCAATTAAACTCCCCGGACCCGAGGAACATGAGACGAAAGTCGTTTGGCTGCCGATTGACGCAAAGTTTCCAAAGGAGAGTTACGAGCGTCTCGTGGATGCATCTGAACGCGGGGACGTTGTAGGCGTCGAACAAGCCGCGAAGGACTTGGAAACAGCTGTGCGCTCTCAGGCGCGCGCAATACGCGATAAATTGATTCCGTCAACTTGATTTGGCCCCTTTTGATCGCTTCATTTGGCCCCACCTTCCGGTGAATCCTCTCTCTGCCGCTGGCCGGAGCGAAGCCCTGCGGAGCCCGAAGGGCGACGCGTTTAGGGCGCAGCGTAGGCCGGGGCAGAGAGGAACTTTTATTTACTGCCGCCCTTCTTCTTCAACGTTCTTCGAAACCGGTACGACTCGTTTCCGGTCTCGATGATGTGCGCCTGATCGGTCAATCGGTCCAACATGGCCTTGCACAACCTGGCGTTCGGAAACATCGTGGTCCACTCGGAGAACGGCAGATTCGTTGTGATGATCACCGACGCTCTCTCCGCTCGCCCCGAGATAATCTGGAACAACAGCTCGGCAGCTGCTTCCGGCATCGCCACATACGCCATCTCGTCGATCACGATCAACTCATAGCGCATCCACCGGTTGGTCACGCGATTGAGTTCGCTTTTGTTCTTGGCCTCTGTCAGTTCGTTCACCAACTGCGCCGCCGTCGTGAACCGCACCCGCTTTCTCTGTCGACAGGCCGCTATCGCCAGCCCCGTCGCCATGTGGGTCTTACCCGTTCCGGTTTCTCCAAGAAAAATAACCGGCTCGCTGCGGCTCAAGTAACCACCCTCTGCCAGATTCCGGATCTGTGCGGCCGGAAGATGCGGCGCATCGGAGAAAGCAAAGTCCTCCAATGTTTTCACCTTCGGGAAATGGGCCTCCGTTATCCGCCGTGCTACTCCGTGCTGATAGCGATCTTCCACTTCCGCGCCGAGCAGCGCTTCCAGATAACTCAGATGCCCGTGCTTCTGCTTGACGGCTTCTTCGGCCATCAATAGAAACTGTCCATCCACCGTCGCGAGTTTCAGGTCTTTGGCATACTGCCGAATAGTCGCCTGTTGCACAGCCAACGTTGCGGCACTCATTGCAGCACCCCGCTGCCGGAATAGTTCTCGAGCAACTGGTCGTAGTTCCGGGTGGTCGGTTGTGGCCGGTCATACACTCGTAAAGCACCCACCTCGACCGCCTCATGCGGTTCTCGTTTCTCGTTACCTTCCGCATCCAGGAGCAGGCGCACGGCTTCAACATCGAAACAATTCATATCCAGAGCCTGTTCGACTACCGCCTGCAGCCGCGGGTAGCCATGCTGCCGGCCCAGCAAGAGCACGTCGATCATGGCGCGTGTTCCCGGCTGCTGGCCTCTTCGTTGCTTCAGCGTCTCCCAGAAACGATCGAAACTGGCTGGCCAACGTCCTTGTGCCCGCCACTGCTCGAGCGGTGTCGAACCAGCGAACGCTCCGGGCTTCTTCGTCAGGGCCTCCAGGTAGTGCTCCAGGTTGAGTACTTTCTGCTGCCGGTTAAAGCACCGTTCGTGCCGCGCCACACACTCTCCCTGATGCCAAAGCTCCACGTAGGACGAATGCACCTTGGCCTGCACTTCGACACCGACGGGTAGAGGGACGGAGTAGAAGTTGGTCAGCACCTTCACGCAGCCGCTGGCGTTCACATGTGGAAAGTGAATCGCGGCCAGATCAAAACCTTCTTCCGCCAATGCATGCAGGTGTTCTCGCTCCAGATGCATCCCTGCACCAACCGTCTGGGCCCGCTCGCCGATCAAACGCTGCTCATCCTGCCTGGATGCTTCCAGTAAGAAGAGGTTCAGCGCTTCCCAGCTAGCAACCTGAGGAACCGGCACCATAACCCTGTCCACACTGTCTGCCCTGCAGTTTTGTGGATAGCTTCCGACAATCCGGCCCAAAATCGTTACAATTGGTCCAAAGCGGTGGACATGAAAAGCCTGGCCGCCCTACTCTCGTCTGTTGCGTTCTGGTAGCGTGCGATAAAGCGAGACATCACTCCCCGTTATGGCAGAACAGCCTAAGCCGCCTCAGCTCGCCGTTGCAGATGCTATTTGCCTGCTCCAAACGTTTCGCGGCACCGATCTGACGCAAACGATTTATCAGATTGAGAACACTTTGCGAGGAGTTTCTCTAGATGGCTACTCGGCTGTATTGGCGACGAGCGGAGCCAAGGAGGAAGTCCTCGGGGCAGCGGGTCTAATTAAGCAACTGGCGGGACAGATCAATGTCGTGATTCACGCGCTCGGTATACTTCTGTGCCTTCCCCACATCCTGCGGCCGGGCGAAGTCATTGACTACGTCTCCCTCGGCGCGGGAAACACAGGGCGGGCCTTTGACCTTGAGACAAATCTGCGCATCGCGGAATTCAAGTTCATCCACTGGCAGGGCGGACCGGAGTCGATCCGCCAGAATTCTCTCTTCAAGGACTTTTATGAGATGGCAGAGCACGAGACCCGCAAAGAGAAACACCTCTATGTGCTCGGCACCGTGCATGCGGAAAAATTTCTAAACGGCCGTCGCGCCATGTCGAGCGTGCTGAGCCGCAACGAGACGCTGAGAAGAAAGTTCACTGAGAAGTTTGGGGATCGCTACCGAACGGTGCGCGATTACTATGTTCCGAGGAAGGAATCTGTGGTGATTCAGGATGTTTCGGCATTTGTACCAGGGCTGGTTGCGGCTGTTGAAGCTGCTGAGGCTGAAGAGGAATGAGTCTGTGCCGCTGAACGCCGGAATCCTTATTATCGGTTCGCTGTTATGGGATTCAGAACGGGGTCGGCCGGCATGGCGCAACGCGCGTTTAGACATAGCCTCCATGCAAACCGTGACAGCTCCGATTCGATACGGCCGTCTGTCCGAATCGCGAGGCAACACCTACACAATGGTGTTTTCGCGTAAGGCCAGCACTGGTCAAGCGAAAGTGCTTCGTTGTGTTCGCGCTATCTCAACGCCGGCGGATTTGAATGCGGAAGCGGAGACCCTTTGGAAGGCCGAGCACCCGAGTGCAGCCTCAGGTCGAATTGCCTCGGAGTGGGGTTGTGTCGCGCTATTATGCAACCCGAACCGAAAGGTGCCAGAGGATCTGCTGAAAGCATGGGCAGAACGCGTTAGACGCGAGCGGGACTATGGAAAGGTGACTCAAACCGAAGAGGAGGGGCGCCTGATTGATGAAAACGGGCAGCTCTTGATTGATTGGCCCAGGCTCGTTGACACTGGCGAACCTGTGCAGCTCGATCTTCTCCTAGTAACGGCCAACGACCCGGAGATCAGTGCCACTCGCCTGAACTATCCGCAGTTTGCGACAATTGCCGAGGCCTGGAACGCGGCTGCGAGCAAATATGCCGAGTATTTTTGGAGAAACGCGGAAAACGGTATATGCACCTTCCAGGATGCGGAAATCCGTGCCTTGCTGCGTCGCCGCGGGCAGGAACGCCAATGACTCTTGAAGAAATTGTCAGCGACTATGTCCGCAAATACCGCGACGATGCGCGTGCGGAGATGGATACTTTTCGGCGGGAGAGAAGTAGGGCGTCGGCAATCCGCAGGGCAGCACTGTGCGAGTTTCCTAATGGCAAGCGGCACCCTCACCAATATTTGATTCCTCAAAGGCTGCTCGAACTTGCTGAGGAGCGCTTGCAGGCTGCGGCGAGACGCCTTGCCGGTGCTCCGGACTTCGAGGCGTTGCACGAAATCGTGAAACGCGAGATCGGCTCAGTCCACGGCATCGGTAAGCTGATGGTGTACGACATCGCGCACCGCATCGGCGCGTACCTTGGAAAGGTTCCAACGCTGGTCTATTTGCATAGGGGAACGAAGGAAGGTGCTGCGGTCCTGGGGCTCCGTGGCGTAACGCTCGATCCGGCAGTGCTGCCTTCCGCGTTTTCACGACTCATACCCGCTGAAATCGAAGACTGCCTCTGCGTATATAAGGACAAGCTTCGAGGCGCGCCTGGCCGTCCCCGTCGCAATTCCGGCTGCGGTGTTGCAAGGCGGCAACGACGTTGTGTGATGTGATTTTGGGGCCGCGAATCACGGGCAATGCGTCAGTTGAGCAGCTGCGACTCGCCGCGCGAGATCTAACTTCAGTATTGCCGACCATTCGAATGGAACGGCAGGAACTTCCCCCAAGCGGAGTTCTGTCTCACGTGGGAGCGAGCCGCAACCCTAATGGCAGGGAATCAAACAAACCGCCCGTCGAGGTAAATGTGAAGGTCGTGATGATACATGGCCGCGAGTTCAAAGGCAGCAAAGAGATCAAGCACCTTTTCACAGAATTCGGTGTAGCCAACTACCCGGCTTATCGTGCCGGCGTCCTTGGTGTCGAAGATGACGATGACGTCATGCTCCTGCTCGTAATGCGCGGCATGGTGCCCGACTCCGTTGCGGAAGTCGGTATCGAGTTCCGACATGAACAGGTCCTCGATCGGAAACTTGGCAATGTGGTCGCGCTTGGCAGCATTGGGCATCTGTTCGAACTGTTCAAGCGTAATCGACCCCTTTTTCGTCGGGATTTCCAGCATGCGGTGATGGATGATCGCTTCGAAGCCCATTGCGAGCACGAGCAGACGGAAAAGGGTTTCGAAGCAGTCGATGTAGAGCTGGCGTAGTTCGTTGAAGCGCTTGTCGGACAGCGTGACAGGTTCCCGGTATTCCTCTTTCCAATATTTGACCGTGAGCAAGGGCTGGACGAAGTTATAGCAACTGACAAAAGAACTGCGCACCGAGAAGATCTCCTTCCAAAGCGAAACGATCCGGCCTGAGGCAAGGTAGTGTTCCGCGAGCTCGTTCACTAGCGGCTGGTCGAGGGTCTTGGCGTAGGTCAGACGTTGATGGATACGGTCGTACTTTCCACGCGGGAGGAGGGTGAACTTCGAAAACCCGGCTGTATAGAAGTTGCACAGGTCTATCAGACGGCTTTTCGGAGTGACGGGTCCTTCGTGATGCGAGGGCGATTCCTTGTCAAACAGATCCCAGTTGCCGCGTTCGAAATGAACCCGGCAGCGTTCTGCATATTGGAATGTCTTCTGCACGAATAGTTGGCGCAGGCTTTCGTCCTCGCGGCATTTCTCCCAGTCGTAGCGGCCCCACGTGGCGATGTGTGGGCTAATGAAGTCCGGCATGCTCGCCGGCATAACGATCTCGTCGCTGAAGGTCAGGGTCTTGACGACGCCGTCCTCGTCATCCGCCCATTTCCCGTTCTCCGGGTCACGGAATTTGAAGGACGCCTTTTTCTGGTCGAGGTCCAGGATATAGGTGATTACGACACCACAGGTCGGACAGGGGAAGGAATGCTTTTGCATATCCTTGTGGCCAATCTGGGTACGAGTGATGATCTTCGAACCGCACGAGACGCAAACGACAGGCTTGCGTACAATCATATAGAGAAAGTTAATTGTAGCATGCGACAGGACCCGGTTAGAAGGACGGAAACGGCGTTCTGGGACCTACAAAAAGCTTCCGGCCCGGATCACGGCCTAACCCGAACTTATTCAGGGCCAGAAGTCTGAGTGTAAGTCCGGTTCGAGGAAGTGTGACTTAGCCCTGTTCTCATCGCTTTCAGTCGCCCCTGTCGCCGGAATATCTGAGCCTGAACCGCTATTCCGTCCTCTCGTCGTCAGGGCCATGACATCCGCACGGATCTTCTTTCTCTAAATTCTCCGCGCACTACCACGCACGCCCCCGGCCTCGCCCTTGCCCACTGTCCTGCGCTCCCCAACTGACTCAACAACGGCCCGCCTTGTGGAGGGCTCTCCGCCGTCTGAGCACGAACGAGGCGCCGGTCCCCCTCTCGACTGCCATTCTCTGTCTCGAGCGCGACCTCACCACGCGATGGTCCCGTACGCCGCAGCACGCAACTCCGGTCTCCCCGAACGCCGATTGGACGATTCGACCCAGCTTCCATTTCTACCGCGCATTTTCTCGGGCACAGCTTCGGGATAATTCCTGCGCCCGGCGTCTTCGCGTCTTCTGCTTTCCCGGTTCCTCGCCAAACTCTTCTCAAACTCCGAAGAAGAGTTCGGGTCCCTCCCAGAATGCAGCCGCTCGCCTTGGGAGCAGTATCCACTCGCTCTTGAGTGCCCCAAGAAAATGGGGCAGAAATGGAGATTTTTATCCTTATGTATCTCAATCACGTCCAATTAATTGGCTTCCTCGGGAAAGACCCAGAGAAGCGCCAAGTGCGCGGCAACGGAGACACCTTCACGGTTCTCTCGGTCGCCACGCAACAGTCGTGGAAGGACTCGAACGACGAGTGGCAGTCGAAAACCGAGTGGCACCGCGTAGTCGCGTTCAACCGTCTCGGCACAGCGATCGCCGACACTCTCCACAAGGGCGATCACGTTCTTGTCGATGGAATGCTCGTCAGTTCGAAATACGAGCGCGAGAACGGCAAGAGCAAGAAGGCCAAGGCCGCGAAGGTCACGTTCTGGAGCGTGCGCGCGAATTCCGTGCGCAGGCTCAGCCGTGCCGAGGCGGACCCGCCATCGGCTCCGTCCGGCTCCGACGCCAGCGATGGCGCAGAGACCGGCAATGCGCCGTACTAACCGGCGCTTCGCTCAAGGGCTCCCGACTAAGTCGGGAGCCCTGTTTTCGTGCTGTACGCATTTGCGGTCACTGAGCAGAAAAATACCCCGGACATCAAAACGCTTCGCAGTATACGTCCCTCACGCGGAGGTTCATTGGCGGCCCCGTGCCATCGCCGCGTGAACACCAGCACCGTCGAAACCAACCGAGAACTTGTCCCGCTCCCGGCCACGCCGTGCTGCGCCCTCGACCGGAGGAATCGCGTCATGGGCAAACATTCGCATTGCACGTGCACCATCTGTGACATAGAAAAATGCATTGGGCTCGAACTTGCACTCCCCGAGATCCACCAGATATATCGTCAAATCGCTGCAGAAAAACCTCTCCTCGCCGGCTTTCCAACCGTTTTCCATTTGGTGGCTAGCATACACGGGTGCAGGAACGCGAAAGCCGGGGCCACTTTCTCCGACCTGATACTTGCCCAACTTCTCTCGGGCCCTACTGTCGCCGACCATTGGGAGTACCTCGAAAAGGTTTTGCTGCTTGTTTTCATACCGACAGCTCATGCCGCCGTGCGGCATGTTTCCTACCATTATCAATTCCTGGCGCGCGAAGATATTTCGCAAGTCGCCCTCACCACTCTCATTCAGTGCTTCCGGTCAAGGACTTGGCGGGCGCAGCGCTCACACTTCGGCTTTGTCGTGGCGAGGAAACTTAGAAGAAACCTCTTTCGATGGGCTCGCCGGGAATTCGAGTCCACCTCCCAGTTTGTTGCCCAGCGCATCGGCGACGGTTTCTCTTTCACGCAAACAGCGGAAGAATCCTTTGAGCGGCATGCCATCTTGCGGCACTTCCTCAACTTATGTCAGGAAAGAGCCTACCTCACCCCCGATGAAATAAACCTGCTGATTGACCTGAAGCTGGAGGAAACCATGGACGCCGGAGTCTCCGGCCTCAAGGACCGAGCATCGAATTCCTTCCGGCAGAGAGTGAAGCGCCTGATGACCAAGCTCCGGCGCTTAGCCCGAACAACAGCCAGCAACCCACACCATAAGGGACGATCCGGGGACTAATGAGAACACCATGCTGTCACCAGTCGTACTCCTCACCCTCCTCCCGGGATGGGGATTGAAAGAAAAATGAAAAATCTTTGTTTTGCCGCGACACATTTTCCGATTTCCGGGCTGATTAGGTATATGAGGGGGGAGTTCCCGACAAGATGGGGCTGGCGGCACTTATGAGTCTCAGCCGCCGATTCTTTCTTTAACCCGGACATCACCCGGACCCACACACCTCTGCTCCCGGAGCTAGCGCTCCTGGTGTCTCCGAACGATGCGAGCACCCTTTGAGCACAAAGTTCTGTGGGTCCGGGGGCGGTTTGGGCTGAAGAGAGTCCTTGCGGGAACTCCCAAAATTCATCAGCAAAGTTGAGGTCATCAGATGAAACAAATACATCGCAGATTCCTGTCTATCTTTCGGCTGTCCTCAAGGTTTTTGCCCATCGCCGTCGTCCTGCTCCTTGCCGTCCCGGCGTTCGCGCAGGGCACCTCCCCTTGGGAGAACGCCGTCAACGTCCTTCAAACGGCGTTCACCAGCACCATCGCGCGCGGGCTATCCCTTGTCGCCATCGTCGTGGCCGGGCTGACATTTGCCTTCGGCGAAGGGGGATCGAAACGCATTCTCGCGGGCGTGCTGTTCGGCGTTGGCATGGCCATCGCCGCCGTGAACTTCCTCTCTTGGCTCTTTCCCGGCTAGCCGTTCTCGTACCGGCATTGTGGAGCAAACGAAGATGGCGAGCGGCAGGCGCATCAATTTGGTTCATCGGTCGCTATCGCGACCACTGACCATCCTGGGAGCGGAGCGGAAGCTGTTTTTCTTCGCCATGTGCCTCGGGGCGGCGACATTCAACCTCCTCAACAGCCTGTCCGGCGGAGTGTTGATCTTCTTTCTGCTGTACTTCGTAGCACGGTGGGCGACGAAGACCGACCCACAGATCCTCCGGCTCTTGCTCGCGGCCGCAAAACTGCGAGCCCAATACGACCCGATGAAGTTCAGCCCGATTTCGGTCCGAAGGGACGGCCATGCTCAGGCTTAGCGCCATCTTCAAAAACTACCGCGAGACCGGCTCGCTCAACGAGCAGGTCAATCTCTTTGGCTTCATCGGCCCGCACGTTTTTCTCACGAAGACCGGTGAGGTCGGCCTCATCCTCGAAGTCCGGGGCGTGGACTACGAGTGCCTCGATGCGACTGCGATTGATGGTTTCACGAAGCGCCTCGAATCCGCGCTGAAGCTGTTCGACGAAAACTGCCGCGTCTACCAATACCTGTTCAAACGCAACAACGAAACCATTCCCTACAAACTCTACGCGAATCCCGTCGTGGACGCGGCCATCAAGAATCGCATCGCCTATCTCGCCGGCAAGGCCGACACGCTCTTTTCGCTGTCGGTTTATTTCGTCGTGCTCTATGAGGGTTTTCAGGCTTCGCACAAGCTCGCAAGTGCGCTCACTCATTGACGAGCGAATCCGAAAAGAGCCATTGCCGAGCTGCGCGCCCACTTTTCGACCGAGAAACAGACGGTCGTTCTTGGCAGGCATGTCAGCGAAGCAGAAACAGCGCTGCTCCAGAAAGCGCGCAGCTTCATTCTTCACGTCAGCGACTTCCTCGCTGTCCGGCTTCTCGACAAACAGGAAGCCTTCGCGCATTCTCAAGAAAACCCTCAACTTCCATCCCGCCAAACTCGAACTCGCCAAACTCAAATACGACACCTTCCTCGATTACTACCTGCCCGAATCTCCCATTGAATGCCACCGCGGGCATTTGCGCGTGGACGATTACTACGTCAAGGTCCTGACGCTCAAAGAGCCTTCTGCCCAGAGCTTTCCGCTCATCTTCAAGCGCCTCCTCGAAGTCGAGGCCAACTACTACGTCGTGACGGAGTGGAAGAAAGAGGACTCCGGCAAGACGCGCCGGGCCATCCAGGCCAAGCGCCGCCACTTCCACAACACCAAGCGCTCGTTCATGAGCCAAGTCAACCTGAACGACGCGGCTCCGCAAGACGTGCTCCTCGACGATTCGAAAGAATCCCAGGTCAGGGAATTGGGTGAAGGCATCAAGGAAATCGAGCTGCACGGAAACTACTTCGGCCACTTTTCCCTGACTGTGGTGATTTACGACCTCGATTTGGCAAAGTTGGACCGCGCATGCGCCGATTTCTATAAAGTCTTCAGTGTCCACGATGCCCAGCTCTATGAAGAAAAATACAACCTCCTCAACGCCTTTCTCGCGGCGGTTCCCGGCAATCACGTCTTCAACCTACGTACTCTGTATCTTCTCAACACCAACTACGCGGATTTCTCCTTCCTCTTCACCCTTCACTGTGGCGAGCCTCGCAATGCCCATCTCCGGCAGGAGTATCTCGCCGTCCTGGAGACCAACCACCACACGCCCTACTTCCTGAACCTGCATTACCGCGACGTTGCACACACCATGATTCTGGGCCGTACCGGCGCGGGAAAATCGTTCCTGCTGAACTTCCTTATCACCAACCTGCAAAAGTACGCTCCCCACACCTTCATCTTCGATCTCGGCGGGAGCTTTGAGAGCCTCACGCAGCTTTTCGGCGGATCGTACGTGCGCGTCGGCTTGGAATCCGAGGATTTCAAGATCAACCCGTTCTCCCTGCCACCGACGAAGGAGAATCTCGACTTTCTCGCGCTGTTCCTGAAGGTTTTGATTCAAGGGCAAAGGGCCGGCGAGTCTCGACCCTGCCACCGAACGCGATCTGTATCACCAGATCGAAAATCTCTATTCCATCGACCCCGCGCTTCGCACCCTCGGTGTGCTCGCGAATACCCTCGGGCGCGACATTTCGAGCCGCCTCGCCAAATGGACGCGAGGCGGACAGTTCGGATTTCTCTTCGACAACGCCGAAGACACCGTTTCCTTCTCCCGATTCCAGTGCTTTGACTTCCAGGCGCATGAGCCAGTACCCGGAACTCCTCGAACCGCTCCTCTTTTACATCCTGCACCGCGCCAATGCCGTCATCGCCGACCGGAAGATCACCTCCGTATTCAAAGCGTTCTTCATCGACGAAGCCTGGGTGTTTCTGAAGAATCCGAGCATTCAGCGATACGTCGTCGAAGCTCTCAAGACCTGGCGCAAGCACAACGCCGCGATGGTGCTCTCGACGCAATCGCTCGATGAACTAAAACGTTCCGACATTCTCGACGTCATCATCGAAAGCTGCGCCACCAAGATCTTCCTCGCCAACCCCGACATGGACCGGGAACTCTACCGGCGTCAGTTCCACCTGAACGACGACCGAAGTCGAACTCATCTCGAACCTGATCCCCAAGCAGCAGTTCCTGATCAAGACGCCGGAACTCGCGAAGGTCGCGCAACCTGAACGTCGACCCGAAGAGCTACTGGCTTTACACAAACGACCCCTACGACAACAAGAAGCGCAAAGAGGCCTTCGAAACCTACGGCCTTGAAAAGGGTCTCGAAATCCTGGCGGGAGGTCAGCCGTGATTCTTCTTCCTTTCCTCGATCCTGCGGTGATGGCCCATGACCCCCTGTCCTTCTTTCTCCCTCTCGCCGTGGCCCTACTCTTCACCGCGTCCGTCTTTGTCGCGCAGTGGTTCGCCGGTGCTGTTTTCCGACCGCGACAAAAGTTCCCAGCAAGACCATTCCATCTCACAAGGAGCGTTTCGATGAAACAACCGTCTTACAGAAAGTCCGGCAGTCTTTTCCTTGGTGCCCTCGCCGCCATTCTTCTTGGGGCGGTCACCTTCCCCGCTTCCCCGGCGCGCGCCGCAACCACGGAGGCGCGTGTCGTGAAGTACTCGAAAGAAGACATCGTCCCCGTCCGCGCCAAACTCCGGTTTTCGACGCTCATTGTCCTGCCCGAGGACGAGGAGATTCTCGACTTCACGACCGGTGACAAGGAATTCTGGGTCATCAACGGCGCGCACAACCTCTGCTACGTTCATCCCGCCCAGGCCGGCATCCGCAGCAATCTAAACCTCATAACCGCGAGCGGACACGTCTATTCCTTCCTGCTAACCGAAATCAGCAACGAACCGAATGCCGAGCCCGATCTCAAACTCTTCATTGAACCCAAGGAAGGTTCGAGCATCGCCGTGAACAGTGGCCTCCGCGGCTATGTCAGCGCCGGTGAGGCCCAGGCGTACAAGAAGGAACTCGAAACGCTGCGCGCGCAGGCGACGAACAAGGTTCACACTGCCGAGACCCAGGCCGCCGAGCAGGTCAACCGTTTCCGTTCCACCTACGCCGACCAAGCTCCAATTCGATTACCCGCTCGACCCGAAAGCGGCGCGGGAGCCGTTCCTCGTCTCCGCCATCTATCACGACGATGCCTTCACTTACATCCGGTGCGCTGCGCGCGAAAAGCCTGTGCTTTATGAACTCAAGGACGGCAAGCCCAACTTGATCTCCTTCCAGTTCGAAAATGGCGTCTATGTCGCGCCAAAAATCATCGACTCCGGCTATCTTGCCATCGGCAAAAAGAAGCTGCCGTTTGCGCGGCGCACGGCCGGGAACTGAGAGGCGAACGTGACCGAATCGGCCCAACCCGTACAGATTCAGGAAAAAGCGCCGAAACCCCAGGGCCTTCTGCCCAAGAACGTCCAATCGTGGCTCCTCATCGGGCTGGCCTTCCTCATGGTCGCCATCATGTGGCTCACCGGGGGCAAAAAACCGCCAGTTCCTTCCAAGGCAGTGTCGCCCGCGACGGCGCTGCCCGCCCCCCTCGAAATCAACGAAACCAAAATCGCCGAAATGCAGAACCGCATTGAGGAACTACAGCGTCAACAACTTGTTGCGCAGAACGCGCTCGCACAGCAAACCCACTTGCTCGGTGCCGCCGCGCAAGACCCGCAGCAATCCCAACCGCAAAACGGTCCGGGTGTCCCAACCGAGCAGCGGCCCGAAGACCAAATCCAGGCTGAGCGCAAGAAGCGTGCCTACACTTCGCTGTTTGCCTCAAATGTCGCCCTGAGTTACCGCAAGCCCCCGGCCAGCGTCCCGACCCCTGCAAACGAAGCGTCGATTCCGACACCAATACCGCTCCCTCCCGGACTCGACGCCGCTCAGATGGCTCAACTGCTAAGAGAGATGCAGCCGAATCCGTTTTCCCAGGTGGCCGGTGCTTCCCCAGCCGTGCCGCCTCGGACCAATTCCGCGGAAACGACCAATGACCGAAAGGAGGAAGTCAAAAACCCTGCCGCCGTGCCGCCTGGCGCCGCTAACGCGGCGGCAGGGAAAACCTACGTACTGTTTGAAGGAACCATCCTCGAAACCGTCCTCGTCAACCGGCTCGAAGGGCAATTCTCCGGCCCCATCGAATGCCTGCTCTCAACCGACATTTACTCGAACGACCGCCAGCACCTCTTGATTCCCGCGGGATCGAAGCTGCTCGGCGAAACCAAGAAGGTCGATGCTTTTGGCCAGACACGTCTGGCCGTGGCCTTCCACCGCATCCTCATGCCGGACGGATATTCCGTCAGCCTCGACGGGTTCAAGGGGCTCAATCAGATCGGCGACACCGGCCTCCGCGATCAGGTCAACAACCACTATCTCCGCATCTTCGGCGTCTCGCTCGCCGTTGGCGCAATCGGCGCGGTTGGCGAAGCGGGAACCGGAAGCGCGCTCACCTCATCCGGGACCGACCTCATGCGTCAGGGATTCGCCGGAAGCGTGGCGCAATCCTCCGCACAAATCCTGGACCGATTTCTGAACGTTCCCCCGACGATCACCATTCGCGAAGGTCACCGCGTCAAGGTCTACCTTGCGGGCGATCTCGCCTTGCCCGACTACAACAACCACAAAATGCCTTCCGATCTGTAGAAGGCGCGAAAGAAAGGATAAAGATTCAATGAAAAGAAAGGTCCTGATTTTCCTGCTCGTGATGGCCCTCGCAGTCGGTTCCGCCTCCGCCCAGTTCGGCAGCGGCATCGTCTACGATCCCACCAACTACCACAACGCCCTGCTGCGCTATTTCCAGTTGCAGCAGCACCTGATGCAGTTGCAACAGACCTACGCGAAGGTTCTCGCGCAATACAACCTGGCCCTCTCCATGGCGAAATTCGTGCAGAACATGCCCGCCCGCTACCGCGCCCTGTTTTCGCAATGGAGGAACGTAACCTCGCTGAACACCTTTGGGAATACCGGCTCTTGGATCAGCGGCATCAATTCCGGCCTGTTTCCCAATATCAACACCGGTTACCTCCGGTCGACCAACCAACTATCCCAGTACAGCCCGTACCAACTTTCCGGCATGGATGCCACGGAACTCGGCCGCGTGCAATCCCAGTACGCGTCCATCGAACTTGCGGACGGGGCCAACATCAACGCCATGGCCACGATTGGCGCGATTCGCGGCAACGCCCAGGGCATCGAAACCCAGATCGGCAATCTTGAACAGGACTCGTTCTCGAACAATTCCGATCTCAACAGCGAAGTCTCCGTCCTCAACAAGATCAATGCCTCTGGCGTGCTCACCCTGACGGACAGTTCAGGACACCAACAAGCTCCTCGCTTCCTTGCTCGAACAGCAAACCATCCTGGCCAAGCAGCAACGCGACGCCACCACCAACGCCATCAACACCGATATCGGCCGTCAAGCCAGCATGGCCGGGAATATCGACCCAGGTCACCGGCACCATCACCAATTCACTTGCAAACCTTCCGCATGCCGTAAGGCACGCGGACCAGAACGCCCAGCGTCGAAGGAGCTGACCAGTGCAAACCGATTTCCTGCAGTACATCTTTCAGGCGATCAACAATTTGCTCACCCAGAACCTCGGCTTCTTCGACGCCATGGGCCAGAATCTCTTCCGCTCGTTCGCCACCATCCTGGTGGTCTGGTACGGCGTGAAATCGGCCCTCTCCGCCGCGAGCGGCAAGTCTCCATTCCACTTCGACAACTTCGCGAGCCTTGCTGCTGACCATCAGCTTCGGATTCGCCATGGTCAACTACTACAGCACGCCGATCCCCGGCATCGGGAGCAGCTTCCACAATCTGGTCACCGATGAGGCCCAGTTCCTGTCCAGCAAGATCGATCAGGCCCAGCTTCAAACCGTCGTCAGCCAGGTCGCCGACTTCGAATCCCGCATGGACTCTCCCAGTTGGGGAGATATTCTTCGGCACCGCCATCTACGTCATCGTCACGGTCCTGCTCGCCGCGGCCCAGGCTGTGGCGATTGTGGTCATTGCCTACGGCTTCATTGCCACCGCGGTTTGCGTGCTGGTAGGCCCGATCTTTGTACCTTTCTTTATCGTTCCGAAGCTCGAATGGCTCTTCTGGGGCTGGCTCCGTTGTTTCCTGCAATACGCCTTCTACCAGGTCATCGCATCCGCTGTGGTGTTACGTCATCGCAAATCTCATGCTTGGAGCGCTCCGCCTGCCGCCTGCAGGCACCCTCTCGACCGTGCAACTCATTGCCTGGTTTCCCGTCCTCTTCATCACCTTCCTTGCCTCCATCTACGTCCTCCTGAAAATCCCGACCCTGACCAACCACATCTTCAGCGGCACCGCAGGAGGCTCTTCCGCAAGCCTTCTGGATGCGCCCGCCGCCGTTCTCAATCGGGTGATGTGATGGACCGCGATGCCAGCTTCCATGACGCGAAACGCCTGTACCTCGAATCCTGTGGTGATCCCATGGTGACCAACACCTATCTCAAGATCGCACTTGTACTTGTTTCGCCTTGTGGCCGTTGGCTCTTGCTCTTGTGGACTTGAAGACCATTCGGACGTTCGAGAACTTCCGTCCGCTGGTCATCCGCATCGACGATCTGGGCCGCGCCGAAGCCATCAACTACCACAACCTCGAATACAAGCCCCAGGACGCCGAAGCAAAGTACTTCCTGTCGCAGTTTTGCGCGCTCTACTACCGCCGCAACCGCTACACCATCCAGAACGATTTCTCGAAGTCTCTCTACTTCCTCGACGGCAAGCTGGCCGACGGCATTCTCGACGCCTACCGCAAGGACGACATCATCAAGAAATTCCTCACCAACACCTCCGCTCCCGAGATCGACGTGGAAGTGAAAAAGGTCGCGCTCGAAGACATGCAGATCGCCCCCGTACAAGGCTCGCGTCGATTTCTACATGGTCTATTACTCGCCCGCCGATCACAGCGAACTGAAGCGCGACCTCTACACCGCGAACTTCGTCTTCGTTTTCAAGTCCCAGGTGCCCAACGAACTGATCCCCATCAATCCGCTGGGACTCAGCATCACCTACTTCCGCGAAGATGAGGCGTTCAAATGACAAGCGAAACGACATCGGCAGACCCAGGAGGTCGCGGGCGGACGCCTCGCATCCTCGGCCCAACCTCCGCGCACCACGTCTTCCTTTTCCCCTGGCCTTTCCTCTCCGCATACGCCACAGCCCTCTCGCTCGACCCTGCTTGCCGATACCCCAGGCGCGCTCCGGGAGAGCCTCCGGTGCTTTACGGCTTCCCGCCCGCTCCCCCGGAACGATCAGGCTTATGCAAAAACCTCGCAGCCGCTCCTCTATTGAGAAGGGAAAACACCAATGATCGCCAACACCTTACTCGCAACGATAGCCATCCTCCTGGCCGTTGGCTTTTGGCTCCTCGGCCAACTCAAGTTCCTCATTCCGTACCGGCACATCCTGTTTCATCAATACGGAGAAGTGATTCTCCTATGGATCGCGGTCCTGTTCGTAAATGTCTTTGCCGGCCTCTACGTGATTCAACGCAAGTTCTTTCTGAAAGACACCGGCCGGAAGCTCACCCACGTCGACAACCAGGCCCTCGCCGGCAGCTTCCCCCTGCCCTCCCCAACCGAGACCGAGGAGCACGAGTGAATGTCCCGCGATTTCACACCGCCTGATTTCTCCGATCTCGGCCGCGATCTCTCTGACTCCGATGCTCGCCCCGTTGGGGCTCCCTCCCGAGGATCGAGACCGGGACCTGAGGACGCCGCCTACCCCCGCCCAAGCGCGCACTTCGGAACGCGCGCCTGAAGAGCGTCGTCACGACCTTCAATTCCGGGACGGGCGCGCCGTGCTATACGACCGCGATCGCGGCTATCGCCTGAACGAATCCGAAGTTCGCACGATCGTCGAGCTAGGGAAGTTCCGCGTCATTGCCGCCAACGATCTCTCCGAACACGCCTACGCGGGCAATCGAGAACTGGCCGAGCGTGACGTGCAGAATCTCGTCCGCCAAGGGCTCGCGCGCAAGGGTACGTTCGAAGGCCCCGAAGCGACTCCGCGCGAACTTCTGACGCTGACCAAGCGAGGCCATCGCCTGCTCCGAGCAAATCGGCTCGCACCGCAAAGTCAAGCCGTCTACTACGGTTTCGTCAAACCCCGGGAGGCCAATCACGACGCGGACCTCTATCGCCTCTATCAGAAAGAAGCCAGCCCGGATTGAAGCGAAGGGCGGACGCGAATCTCCGTGTGATTCTCGACTACGAACTCAAGAGGAAAATCAATCGCGAGATCGCCCGGCTCGGCACCGACGCCCGTCCCGAGATTGCCGCTCGTCACGGACTTCAAGTCGTGCGGAACAAAATCCCCATCCCTGACCTTCGCATCGAGTACGAGACTCCCGACGGTGACACGGCGCGCGTCAATCTCGAACTGGTCACCGAGCACTACCGAGGCCGCCACGTCGCGGATAAGGTTCACGCGGGCTTCTCTCTGTACACCCCGCACGGAGAGGCTGATCACCTTCGCCGCGTACTCGATCAACACGAACTCACCGCGGAGATCCTTTCCCTATGAAAATCTCCGCGAACATATCCGCGCAATCCAGTCGCTTGGCTACACCGAGGACGAAGCCCGGTTCCTGTACATTGTGGCCACGCATTCCGGCTATTTCGTTCCACGCCAGTTCATCGCCTTCACCGGAGCGAGTTGGGGCAAGCGGTCGCAGCAATTCACGGACAAGCTCGAAAGCCGAGGCCACGTAACGTGGCGCGAGTACCAGGATATGGGCGGCGTCTACCACCTCTTCTCAAAGACGCTCTACCGCGCAGATCGATCGCGAGAATCTGCGTAACCGCCGACGTCACTCAACCGAGTTCATCCGTACGCGTCTTCTCCTGCTGGACTTTGTCCTCGCCAATCAGGTGTACGACTACCTCGAAACCGAAGACGATAAGGTTCGCTTTTTTTGCGACGAACTTGCCATCCCGAAGAAGGCACTTCCCGCAAAGACCTACGAAGGCCTGTCCACGCCTGAACCCACCCTCCGCTACTTCGTGGACAAATTCCCCCTTTTCCGTCGCGGCCACCAATGGTTCTTCCTCCCCTGTGGTCACCTTCTCTTATGTGGACCCTGGACAGGCAAGCCTTACAGGGTTCGCGAATCACCTGAACGCCTACGCATCCCTCTTCCGTCACCTCCACAGCTTTCGCTTCGTCTACATAGCGCCTTTCACAGTCCATTTCACCCGCGCCGAGGAGTGCTTCTCCTCGCTCGTGAAAACCCCGTTGCAAGGCGGTGTCTCCGGAGAACTGGAGCGTTACTTCCGCTTGCGCGCCGCATGGGACGGAAAGCAGTACGGAACGTTTTCGAGCGACGATATCGAATGGCTCGACCAAGCGAACAAGCGTTTCGGTGGTCCGCGCATCGAGCAGCTCTATGCGGTCTGGTGTTCCAGTGAGAATCGAAAAGACGAGTGCCGCGCCCTTCTCAGGGAGTCTCAGCCTGCTCGGAGCGCCGAGTTTTCGACGTACCTGGTGACACCGGCAGGACAAGACAAACCGAAAGAACTGGGGAGGGCCACGTGAAGCGCACTTCACCTCACATCTTCACTCAGCACTTCACATTTCACTTCACCAGCGCACCTGTCGGAACTTGAGGAGAAGACGAGAGATGACGCAAGAAACGGCAACCCCGAAGAACGCGGCCCAAACCTCGGATGAGGCGGGAGCGACCCCGCCCAGTGACGCACGGTGCGTCACTGGACTCCGCGGGGTCGCTCCCGCCTCCTGGCGCGTAAGTCTTGCGCCAATGGTTTGGGCCGCGTCGAGAAAGTCGAGTTCGTAAATCAACACCAGGAGGAAGGAAACATGGCCATCGTCAAGAAACCACCGGAAAGTGTCAGCCGCTCGCTGAAACTCGAACAACCCGTCAGCGATCTGCTCGACGACTACGCCCGGTTTGTCGATTGCACCCCGGACTACGTTGCGAATTTCGCGCTCCGCAAAACGCTGGCGCGGGACCCCGACTACAAGAAGTGGAAGGCGGCTCAAAACGGAGCGGCCCCCGCCAAGCGCGGAGCGCCCTCCCAGCAAGCAGGAAAGCCGTCATGATTCGGCGAATTCTTCGAGAGAAGAACTTCGTAGCGTGTGTGCTCGCTGCGATCACCGGGATCGTGCTGTATTTCCGCTATCCCTTTCCCGAACAAAATTTCTTTCTCGAACTCATCTTCCTCTGGGCGCGTCCCGTCTTCCAAGGAGTTGAAGTTTTGCTACACCATCTTCCTGTACACGACTCCCTACATTATTTATTCCTTCCTTCTGTCGGGGCTTTACATCTTCACCCTGAAGCCTCCGCCGCGGCCAAAAGCGGGCAAGCCTGCCGGCGTATCCAACCACGTCGAGTCGAAGCAGTCTGTTCCTCGTGCTCGGCGAGGTTCACAACCCACGAACGCCCGAGCCCTCGCGCGACACCGCTACTGGCTCACGATTCCCGAACGGGGTCTATTCACCGGAATCGCCGTTTTCGGCGCCGTGGGCAGTGGAAAGACCAGCGCCGCGCTCTATCCCTATGCGGAACAGATTTTGTCCTACGAAGCGGCGAAACCCCGAGAAACGCATCGGCGGTCTCGTACTTGAGGTCAAGGGCGATTTCTGCAGAAAAGTGCGCACCATCCTTAGCCGCCTCGGACGCGAGTCGGACTACGTCGAAATCAGCCTCGATTCCAAGTTCCGGTATAACCCCCTCCACAACGGGCTCGACGCCTACGCGCTCGCCTACAGCATCGCCTCCCTCATCAACAACCTCTTTGGGCGAGGCAAGGAGCCATTCTGGCAACAGGCATACACCAACCTCGTGAAATTCATCATTCTCCTTCACAAAGTCGCCTACGATTACGTCACCCTCTTCGATGTCTACGAATGCACCATTTGCCCCGATGTGCTGGAGCGGAAAATCCGCGATGCCGAACTCCGTCTCGAAGAGCGCTATTTCCTGCTCATCCACCCGGACAATTTCATGGGCCATGTCGCTGATCTCAAATCGTTCAATTTCGCAGTTCGACGAAGCTGTCGAAATGTACCGCGCCAAGGAGACGCCCGGACTGCGAGCGTTCGTCAAAAGCATCGCCGTGTCGAATGCGAGTGCTTGAGCGAAGCGGGCTTCGATCAGATCGATACCGACCGGTACGACAAGCTCCAAGCCGTCAAACGCTGGTTCTACAACGACTGGCGACGGATTGAACCCAAACTGCGCACCTCCATCGTCGAAGGCATCTCCGTTTTCCTCTCCCTCTTCGACGACAATCCCGCCGTCAAACGCACCTTCTGTCCGCCCGCCGGAATGCTACGACCCCGTCGCCAATGCCGACTTCCGCTACGGCATGCCCGTTGCCCTCGTTCAGTTGGCTCATTGAGCGAGGGGCCGTCTGCGCGCTGAACTTTCCCATCGGGATGAACCCCGGCTTGGCCAAGGCGCTTGGGAGTGATGATGAAGCTCGACTTCCAACGCGCCGTCTTGAACCGCATCCCGGAGATCGAAGCCCATCCCGAACAGCATTTCCGCCAGGTCCTCTTTCCTCTGCGACGAATACCAACACTTCGCCACGGTCGGGGAGAGCGAGCCGACCGGGGATGAAAAGTTCTTCAGTTTGTCGCGCCAGCCCAAGTGCATCCCGATCGTCGCCACCCAGAGCATCAGCTCGCTCAAATCCACCCTGCCGGGCGAAAGTCTGGCGGACCCTGCTTGCAAACCTTCCGAACCAAAGTGTTTCTGTCGCTGTCGGATGACTTCTCTGCGAAGACCGCGAGTTCGCTCTGCGGGCGTGAGGACCGGCTCAAGGCCAGCTACAACTTCTCCGAGAGCGGCCACGATGCCCACATCAGCCTGCTGACCGGCAAGGCCGTTTCCCATCGCGCCAATCTCACCGCTTCGAAGACCTACAGCCCCTCACTACCGACTATCGCTTCGACATGAAGACTTTCACCGAACTGAAGAACGCGCAGGCCATCGTGATGGCCTATGACGGGCTTGAATCCCCTTCCGCCCACGTTCTGCTACCTCAAGCCCTACTTCAACGACCCGAACCTTTCCTACTTCGAACAGCTCGAGCGAGGACAACTCTGATGAATGGATTTGAAACCATACTTCCGTTTCTGAAACCCATCGAACACCTCATCCTCGACGACTCGATCAGCGAAGTCATGGTCAATGGCGCGGATTCCGTGTTCATCGAGAAGGCCGGATATCTCCAGCCGGTCAGTGGCGTGTCCCTCGGCGAGAAGGCGCTCCTGGTCGCGGTCAAAAACATCGCTCGTCGGCTCGGCGGCGACATCTCGGAATCGCACCCGATCCTCGACTCGCGGCTCCCCGATGGCAGCCGCGTCGCCGCCGTCATTCCGCCCTGCAGTCTTCGAACGGCGTCACTCTAACCATTCGAAAGTTCAACACGCGCCACTTTGAAATGCAGGACCTCATCGCAGCCGGCACGCTCGACCAGCCACTCGCCAATCGACTCGAAGACTACGTTCTTTCCCGCAAGAACATATTGATCTGCGGTGGCACCGGCTCGGGAAAGACCACGACCTTCAATATCCTCGGCAGATTCATACCCGAGGACGAGCGCATTCTCCTGATCGAAGACACGGCGGAAATTCACATCGCGCACACCCGAACCTTGTTCGGTTTGAAGCGCGCCATGCGCAGAACGGCCTTCCTGGCGTAGCGATCCGCGACCTGCTGAAAGCCGTCTCTTCGTCACCGGCCGGACCGCATTTTGCTGGGCGAGATTCGCGGCGGTGAAGCCTTCGATCTTCTGCAACTTCTGAATACCGGCCACTGCGGGTACCCTATCCACCGATTCACGCCAACTCAGCCAAACAAGGTCTCGCTCGCTTCACGAGCTGTGTTCTGCAAAGCGGGGTCGAACTGCCGTACCGTGCCATCAAGAGTAATATCGGTGACTCCCTCCATGTCGTGATTCAGATCGAACGCCGGCCTGGACGCCGCTATCATCTCAGAAGTCCTCGAAATCAACAGCTACGACCCTGACGCCGATCTCTTCGACTACTGCGCGATCTACCAAAGACAGGAGGCACCCCAGTGACGGCTGAACGAAAAAGAGAGCGCCAAGAATATCTCGGCCACCGAATACATCTCGAACGAACTTTCAACGGTCCGACCGCCTTGCTGTCCTGGTGCGCAACGCGGCCGTGGCGAAACGGTCCAACGCATCACCACCTGCCGGCAAAATCGCCGAACCGTCCTTCCAGGATTGGTTGCGCCTCAAGAATGAGAAGGAGTCCTTCGACATCTACATCGGGATGAACACCCTGAAACCCGAAGCCCGCACCCGCACGAAGGAAGACATCAAAACCATTCGCCACCTCTATATGGACATCGACCACGACGGTCCGGCAGCACTGGCCAAGATTCAACAGTCGAATCTCGTGCCGCCGCCGAACTATACCATCAACACCTCACCCGATAAGTTTCAGGTGGTCTGGCGCGTCGAGAACATCTCCCAAGAACAAGCCGAGTCCTTGCAGCGCGCCATGGTGCGTAAGTTCGGCGGCGATCCCGCCGCAACCGATTCGACTCGCGTGTTGCGCCTTCCGGGCTTCCTGAACCGAAAATACGAAGCGGAGTTTCTGGTGCAAGCGGCAAAGCACACCGATCGTGTCTATCACCCCCAGGACTTCCGGCTCCGAACCGAACTCATCGAAACCGATTTCAGACCGCACCGCCAGTCGCCGCAGCTAGCGCCAATTCAGCCGCGGCAGTTGAGCCAGTCGGAACACGACTGGGCCTACGCGAAACGCGCCCTCGCCAGAGGTGACGACCCCGAAGAACTCATGCGTCGCATCGCCGACTTTCGCGCAGGTGAGAAGCACGATCCCTTGGACTACGCCCGCCGTACGGTGACGAAAGCTCAAGCCGAACTTGAAAACGACAGGCGATCCGCACAACCTCACCGGCCAGCTTCGCCGGACTCTTCGGAACGGACAATTTGATCCTTAATTTTGATTTTAGAAAGAATCACCATGAATCAAAACGAAGTGGAAATGATAGACTCGACCGAGTTGGCGAAACGGCTTAACGTGCCCGCAAGCTGGGTACGTTCGCGAACCAATGCGAAACGCACGAGTGATCCGATACCGCATTTGAGGTTTGGGCGTTATGTGCGCTTCACGTGGGGGAGTGAGGAACTCCGCGAATGGCTGGCTCGCCAACTGGTGAGTACGAACAGGGCAGGTCATTAAAGGAGGATCCAGTGACCAAGCCTGTTCGATACCAAGAGGGCCATTTGTACGTTCGTTACGCAGCCTGGTTCGTGCGATACCGTGAGCGCGTACGGCAAGAAGATGGCTCGATCACACTCCAACAGAGGGCGAGTCGATTGGGAAGCGTGAAGGATTACCCCAGCGAATCCCAAATCAAGCCCCTGCTTGCAGTATTTCTGCGTAAGTTGAATGCCGGAATCTTCACAGCGGAACCTGGCATGACGCTGAAGGAGTTTGTCGAGAAAATCTACTTGCCTTATATCGACGAGAAACGCGCTTCCACGAGAAAGGGGTATGAGGAAATCTGGAACAATCACATCTGCGATCGCGTCGGAGCCATTCAATTGCGCGACTTCCGGACGGTCGATGCCAGCAGGATGTTAAAGGCAATCGCCGACGAAAATGACTTGAGCAAGTCCACCTTACAACGGATTAAGGGCGTGCTCAGCGGCATTTTCACCCACGCAAAGAATGAAGGCGCTTTCGACGGTGTGAACCCGGTCCACGAAGCCCGCATCCCCAGCAACACGCGCGAACCTGCCGAGACGTACGCGTACAACTTGACCGAAATATGTCGGATTCTGGAGTTTCTGCCGTTGTTACCCAAAGCAGTCGTTTCTACGGCGGCCTATGCAGGCCTCCGCAAAGGCGAATTGCGCGGACTCGAATGGACAGACTACGCGGGCGAGGCTCTCAACGTGAATCGCTCGGTTTGGAAAAGTGTAGTGAACAAACCGAAGACACGCGCGAGTGCCAAGCCCGTTCCGGTCATACGGCAACTGGCAGAAATTTTGGAAGTATACCGAAGGTCCGTTGGAAATCCCCAGTCGGGCGTGATGTTTCACTCGGGTGCGGGAAGCCATATGGACTTCGATAAACTGGCTCTGCGAGTCATCCAGCCGGTCGTGAGAAGTCTCGGGCTGGCATGGTATGGCTGGCACGGCTTCCGCCGTGGCATCGCGTCGAATTTGTATGAGCTGGGCGCGGACGAGAAGATCGTTCAACGCATCCTGCGTCATGCGAAGTCGCACGTCACCAAAGACCGCTACATCAAAGCATTCGATCCTGCAGTGCTTGCTGCGATGAAGAGGTTGGAGGCGACCTTGGATGTCATGAGCCAGAGTGCACCGGGAGTGCACCGGATAAATTAGGGCAGTTGTGGTAAGCTATTGAAACAAAACGCCGGAGAGGTGGCCGAGAGGCTGAAGGCGGCGGTTTGCTAAACCGTTGTACGGGCTAAAACCTGTACCGGGGGTTCGAATCCCCCCCTCTCCGCCATTCCTGAAAACAAACAATTTAGCCGTGTGGTTACGTTTTGCGGTTACATATTCAGTTTTTTCGCCGCGAACGAGTATTGACCTTCTGAGGATAAAACCGATGAGGGTCAAAAAGGTAAGCATCTACATCCGACTGTGCGGCGAGCCGGGGCGACCATTCGAGCGCCTGACAGTGCGCAACCCCCGGCAGTGCGGCGAGCGCGACTACTACTGCCTGCGGGTCGGCGGCAAATTTGAGTTCTTCGCCGATCACGACGCGGCCCGCAAGGACTTGAACGAAGCTTTGCACCGCAAGGGCGAGCGCGAACACGAACTCCGCATCGGCGTGGCTGCACCGCTCATCCCGCAGCGGACGGCAGCACAGCCGAGCAAGACCACTGTCGCCGACGCCGTGCAGAAGTACTTCGACAACCTCTCGGCAATGGGCAAAGACCCCAAAACCATCCGCACCTACCGCACCGCCGTTAACGGGTTCGTGGTGTCGTACAAGAAGCCTTGCATTGAGGATTATGAGCGGCAGGACTTGATCAACTATATGGGTTGGCTCAGAAAGCAGCCCCGGAAGGAGCGCAAGCACGCGAACCCAGACCGCACCTATTTCAACAAAGTTAGCCACGTCGCGATCTTCCTGAAAGCGTGCGGCGTCCGCCCCGGACTTAAAGCCAGCGAGTACCCGCGCTATCACGAGAAGCAGGTGGTCGCACACACGGACGAGGAACTCGAAGTGCTCTACCGCGAGGCGGACGAGGACGAGCGGTTCCTGCTCGACTTTTTAATCGGGACAATGGTGCGCGACCACGAGGCACAGATTGCGAAGTACTCCGACTTGACGGGTACGACGCTCACAGTCCACGGGAAGCAGCACAAGACACGGACGGTCGAAATCAGCAAGCGGCTCGCGCTCGCCATCCGCGAGCGTGGGGAATCCGCAACGAAGAACGGCGGTTCGGAACTGCTGTTCCCGAACGAAAATGGTCGTCCGAACACGCATCTGCTGGACGTCCTTCAGGAACTCGCGGACGATGCTGGAGCAAAGTTCCACACTGAGTTGCATAAGCTGCGTAAGACCGGAGCTTCGCGACGCTATAGGGCGGGCGAACTCTTGATTACGCTAATGCAGGAACTCGGGCACGCAGACCTTTCCACATCGCAACAGTACTTGTCCGATGTAAAGCCCGAGGCAACCAAGCAGGCAGTCGCGGCGGCGGATTTCATTCCTTCATACGCGGTCAGGGAAAGCGCGGCAGCAGAGATGAACAAAAACGAGGAAGAAGAAAAATCCGCCACAAGCAAACCAGCCTCCTCGAAAACAGCAAAAGTCATCCTCCACGATACCGACGCTGTCGTCGTGACGGGAACGCCCTCTTTCTGATTCTGACACTTCGGGATTCCGCCATCGAACGAGTCGCGTCTTTGGCGGTTCCTAAGTTAGCCCGTTGGATCGTGCCGGAATGTCGGACTGCTTGCGCGGAGACTTGTGTCGGCCCGCGATGTTCTGACAGGCGTCGCCGTTGACGTAATTTCATCCTGAGCCGATGCAATCTGCGATACACGCGCCTTACTAGTGTAGTGTCCCGGAAATAGCTTCGATAAGTTCAACGTCCTAAGTTGTCCAACATCAATGCAATCACATCTGTTGCCTCTGTCAGTTATTCACGGGACAGCACACTAGACTGTAAGGACAAATCTCTGGTACAAACCTCGCATGCTTCCTTGGAATCACGCACTTCCGCCAGTTGTCTACAAATACCTCGCGCCTAAACTTTTTTTTGTGCTGAGTAAAGCCAGCGTTCGCTTCAGCCAGCGTTCTGTCTTCCCGGATGACCACGAACTTCAGCCGGGATATGCGATATTTGGAACTCAAGACGAGATTTGGCGATACGCAATCTCAATTGGCTTTCGGTTGGAACGTGATGGTGTACCCGCTGCCATCGTTGTGGCGGGTATGGCCGAAAGCCCCACGGCGCAACGGTTGGGAATACAGTCCGTGATGAAAAATACTCATGCTATTGATGAAGTGGGAATATTTTGCGTGACGGAGGCAGCAGACTGCGATCAGATGTGGAAGGAGTACGCCACAAATGGAACGGGCTTTGCCATCGGGTTTGATCCGGCTCATGTTGCCTTCGACCAATTAAAGGGGCGCGGTCGCTTCGGCAAGGTATCCTATAGCGATGAGCCGATTGGAAGTGCTCTCGGCAGTCTTTTCAATGAAGAGGGCATTGGTGCGTTGTACCGCAAACGGATGAATTACGGATTCGAGCGGGAATGGCGAATTATACGGCTGCTTACTCGGCTCGAATCGTATGCCGATGGAATCTTCTTGTCATCTTTCGACCCGGCAAGCGTGCGCGAAATAATCATCCGTCCCGAATGCATTGTAGAAACTGAGATTCGGCAACTCGTGGACACCGATAAACGGTACCAGCACGTAAAAATAATCCGTCCTTGAAGTAAACGGCGCTCTTATTCCGGCGCGAGCAGTGCTTTTCCTAACGCGCGCGTTTGAATCGGTCAAGAAGATGCGATCCGGCACCACAGGCTACTTTTCCCGCCAGTTCGAAAGGTAGAACGACCCTGCACAGAGCTTCTCGATGAGCCGTCTGCCGCGAAGTTCGTCCAGAACGGACTCGGCATCATCCTCTGAAGCATCGAATTCTTCCGCCAAGCTGACAGCATTGCCGTGCCATATTCCGTCTCTGTCAGCGTTCTGCCAGATGAATTGGAAGGCTTTCTCCCAGTCGAAATACTTCTTGCGCCTCATTGCGGTCCCTTCCTCCGCACCGGGCTTCCATCTGCGGGTCGGGATCGTCCTCATATTCCCCCCAACATCAGGTCGTCGAGTTCAGCGTCGCACTGCGGGCACCGCTGGTAGTCGGTCATGTTGCCGTGTTTGCAAATGCGCACCTGCCGGACATCCCTAAACAGTCCCATCAGAGCCGCCCTCCAGTCTCCGGTCTTGATCGCCCGGTAGATGCGCTCGTCCTCAGCCCGCCGCCTCAACCTCTCGTTCCAGTCAATTCCCATGATTGCTCCTCTGGTCGGCTTTTGCGCCGACCTTCTACAAGGGAGCGTGGTAGCGGACTTTTGCGACAATGCCGATTTGCCAGTATTTACCTTTTGCGACTTTCTGCGTGTAGGTGAGGACACATGAACACGGGAAGACCAAGTCTGGCGTTTCTCCGCGACAGGTTCGCGGAGCTTGTGGCGGCAGGCTCGACCGTGGAGACGGCAGCCAAGGCTGTGCGCGTCCACCGGGCGACCGCCTACCGCTGGTGTGACCAGATGGGGTTGCGTAGGCGGCCCTATCGCAGGGTGGCGAAGAAGTGACTACCGAGTTCATAGATGCGGGTGCCCAAGGGTACCGAGGGAGCCGTCTCATCTCACCCGGCTCCCTCAAATCAATCCCGCGAAAGAGATGCAGGTTCGCAACCTGAGTGGAACAAACAATAGGTGAGATATGCCATTACATTGTGCAAACTGCGGCAACCCCGTAGACAAATTCTTCCCGTCCGACACGCTCAAGAAGTATGACTGGTGCCAGAAGTGCGTCATGGACTCCCTCCCGTACAGGCGGAAGCGCAAGAAGCCTGAGCTTTGTCCGGACTGTGAAGACGAAGTCCCCACGCTGGTTAGCTGGCAGGACAAAAACGACAAGCCACACAGGACATGCGAAGCCTGCCGGGAGAAAGGTGCGAAGGAAAGAGCGAGATATAACACCGAAGCTCGGGAGGCTTTTCGGCAGGAAGCCGAGCGCACTATGGAAGCCGAGCGGGATGCAAAGAAGGAAAACGTGAACAAGCCTCGTGAGGGGCGCATAGAGCTTGTGCAACACGTGGAAACCGTTGACGTCAAGGACGGGAAGGACTCATTCAAGCAGCAGTTCATGACCAAGGTCAGCGGTGTAAATGCTGGCACGGTCAAACCCAAGGCTCAGAAATGGCTGTGGCACAACCGGGTGCCCGCTGGCGCGATCACTTGGGGCGTCGGCAAACCGGGCAACGCCAAGAGCCTGTGGGCTACCGACCTTGCCGCCCGCGTGTCGTCCGGCGCGGACTTCCCTGACGGAGCAAAGAACCCGCACGGTTCGCGAAAGGTGTTGATGTACTGCGGCGAGGATAACCTTGAGAGCACCGTGGTACCGAGACTCATCGCGGCTGGCGCGAACCTCGACAACATAACCCTGCTGGACAACCAGTCGTTCGACGTGTTCGACAAGGAATACAACCGCCTTGATCGCCGCTCCATCGACCTTAGCCAAGACTGCGACACGCTGAACCATCTGGTACACGACCACCCGGAGATCGCGCTGCTGATCCTCGATCCCACCACCGGGGTTTATGGCAACAGAAATACGAACCATGACAAAGACATGCGCCCGATCATGAATGATCTTCGCGACATGTGCGAGAAGCGCGGGCTGACCATCGTGGGGATCACGCATACCAACAAGCGCGGGGAAGCCGCAGCCATCGACCAGATACAGGGCGCGTCCAGCATAGCTGGAGCGGCCCGTGCCGCATGGCTCTTCACCCGCGACCCGCAGTCCGACGATGAGCATTCGCATGTCATGTCGTGCATCAAGTCCAACCTCAGCGACAACCATGATGGTCTGAAGCTGTTGACCAAGGCTGTCAAAGTGAACGATGAACGTCGGCGAGCATCCGATGATTGTATGGGGCGAGACCACCAAGATGCAGGCGGACGAGGCGAACCAAGCGCTCAAGGAAAAGCGTGAGACCAAGGTCAACAAGCGGGACGCGGTCAAGCTCGCTATCCAAGCGCTGCTCGGCGAAAAGCCGCTGCTGTCCAACGACGTGTACACCGCGCTGGAAAGGCAGGGACACTCGTCCGAAACCATCAAGCGGGCTGCCGGGGAACTCACGATTGAGAAGGTGATCTACCGCAAGCAGAGGGGCGGACGCTGGTACATGGTGCTTGCGGAGCACCTGTTCGAGTTCGAGCAGCAGGAGGAATCTCAGCCGGAGCCGTTGATGGCGGCTGCTCTTGGAGAAGCCCTGTGATCCAGACGCCGCCCGCGTTTACGAGGCGTAGCCGAGTGCGGGCGGCTCCGGCGTCAGAATGTCTTTCTGAGCGTGTGACAGAGTGACACTCTGACCTTGTGACCTCCTGAATACAATTTTTATACATTATGAAAGGAATACAGAGTGTCAGAATGTCAGAAGTTCACATGGTCACGGTCAAGCAGATGACCTTCTGATGCTCGGGCAGTCCGCAGCCAGCACGCGATTTCTCTGACGATGAGATGGAGCATGTATTTTCCAGCACCACTCAGTCCCATTTCCGCCACTTTCAATCCCTTTGGTGAAGCGGCGTTTTGGTAATCCCCGGACGGTCGTTGGTTCAGCCGGATACACGAAATTGCCATCATTGCTGCGAAAATTGGCTCCCGAGTGTTGTCGTCACGAGCGCTGAACGGGAGATTCTCGGAGGAAAGTCTAAGAATGCGTGCGAGGCCCCTGTTGAAAACGTACCTTCTCATCATGAAGCTCAAGCGGTGGGCGCTTATGAACGAGATCCGCTTGACAGTGATTCCACCGCATCCTTGGTTCCACGAATTGGGAAAACCTAAATCCTTACTTTTGGGGCCGTTACGAACTCCGAAACAAGTTGCGTGACAATGCTGTCTAAACGCTTGAACAGAAATTAGGCGGTGTGTTCAAGAAACTTGACGGTCATTGCTCCCATCATTGCGATAAGAAGCTACAAGCTCCTTCCCGACAATAAGTTGCGAATTGTGAGTGAATCGGCCTACGACATGCACAAACTATAGTGCTGCACTAGTCCCCAACTCAAAATGTCCGCCGCTTCTGAGCGGTGGAAACTCATGAAGAGGGAACAATCAACTGAACAGCTCCTACCAAAGAGTGGTAGGTCGTTTCTCAAGGGGTCGCTTATGTCAAATTTCAAGTCAGGCCACGTTAAATGGTTCGCTTTGCTACTGACGATTGTCCTCGTCGCCGTCACCCACATGTTGTCGGCACCCAGCAACGTACAGGTGAACGCCGAGGCACTAAAGCTCTTTGCACCGCTTCCCGCGGTGATGAGTTCGCCCGACAATCCTATTACGGACGCGAAAGTGACGCTGGGAAGAATGCTGTACTACGATCCTCGCCTGTCGGCCAACCAGAAGATTTCCTGCAATACCTGTCATCCCCTCGACGCCTATGGCGCGGAATCCAAGAGTGTGTCGACCGGGCATAAAAACCAGAAGGGGAAGCGCAACGCACCAACCGTGTACAACGCTGCGGGACACTTCGTGCAGTTCTGGGATGGCCGCGCACCCACTGTCGAGGAACAGGCGAAAGGTCCAATCACCAACCCAGTGGAGATGGCGATGCCTTCCAATGCCGCGACCGTGCAAGTGATCACGTCCATGCCGGAGTATGTTGCGCTTTTCAAGACGGCCTTTCCAAACGATAAAGATCCGGTTACCTACGACAACATGGCGCTGGCAATTGGAGCGTTCGAGCGCGGACTTGTGACTCCGTCGCGATGGGATGCCTTCATCGAGGGTGACCAGTCAGCCCTGACTGACGCCGAGAAATCGGGCTTCAACACCTTCGCCGCAACCGGCTGCCAACGGTGCCACTACGGTCCGTATGTTGGTGGATCAACCTACCAGAAGCTCGGCGTCATGAAGCCTTGGCCCATGCAAATTGATCAGGGACGCTACCAGGTTACCAAAGAGGAGATCGACAAGATGGTCTTTAAGGTCCCCTCGCTGCGGAACATCAAAAAGACCGGACCATACTTCCATGACGGCTCTGTTCCAACCCTAGACCTGGCGGTCCGTAACATGGCGGTTCACCAGCGTGGAGTAACACTCAACGACTCTCAGGTAAAGTCGATTGAAATCTGGATGGATTCTCTGACGGGACAGATACCGATGAGCTATATCAAGGCCCCTGAGCTGCCGAAGAGCACATCACAAACTCCACTCCCTAGTGGCGAGTAATAAAACTGGAAGCGGCAGCCACTCGGGGACCACGAGAGTAGTGATACAAGACTCCAATGGCTCTAAAAAAGAGCGCTCGATGGGTTGTGGAAAAACAACGGAAGGGCGAGTTTGTCCTTCTCGCGAAGGCCCTTATAACAAGGAAGGAAGTGCCCTGACCCTGTAAGGATCAATCCAAAATCGAGGATAGGTGTTTGCCAAGGCTAGAGGCTCGGAGCCTGGAAACCCAGCTTGAGTGAAATAACTGAGGTGATTTATGAAGGCAAGTACAAAGGATAGAGCAAAGGGAACGATTCACGAAGTGAAAGGTAAAGTTAAAGAGGAGGTTGGCCGAGCGACGAACAACCGCCGCTTAGAGGCCGAGGGTAAAGTCGAAAGGATAGGTGAAAAGTCCAAAAGAAAATCGGCCAACTAGGGAAAGTTCTTGGAAAATAATACATGCGGCTCAGATGGGCTTGGGTCGGAGCCGTTTCGTCTCATTTCTAATATGTGACTCAATGTAGATGCCGCAGTCACAAGTAGACTGACTCAGGCTTTTCATCGAATACCAAACCACATCCCTAGGAACGATCCCAGGACAACTGCGATCAGACCCGGAAGTAGTTTTAGGGCGAAACGGTAGCCGCCGACCGTGAACGCAACGACGACTTTTGTCAGCGTGTTTGTGGCAAAGCCCAGCAAGACGGGGAAAACGGCTGCCTCAGGGGCAAGCTTCCCTGCGGAAACGAGCGAAGCGATCGAAATGGCCGTCGCATGGGTATCGGCAAACCCAGAAAGAGCCGCCCCCAGAAAAAGCCCTCGATTGCCATACCTTTGGTTCAGGAACGCACAGAGAAGCAGAATCACTGTGATCATTGTCGCAAAAACAAAGGCCAATCGAAGATCAAACGCTCTTCCCGCTGTGGGCTCATTGGTCGTCCGAGTCTTTGAAGAGATGGCAACAAAAATCAGTGCGTAGCCGATGGCGGCAACTCCTGCAAAGAGTAACGGTATCGCCACAGCGCGGCAGGTCGCAACATTGGTGACCAGAAGCACGAGGAACATCTGAATCACAGTTGCTACCGTTGCAAGAATTGCAGCAGAAGATGCGGCATTCCCTAGTTCAGGACTCCGCTTTGCACGATTGCCCATAGATCCGATGGTCGCGCTGGCAGAAATGAATCCTCCCACAAATCCAGCCAGTGCGAACCCCAGGCGAGATCCCAACGCGCGCAACGCGACATAGCTCACCCCGCCGACCGCCATCACCAGGACTACGAGTTCCCAAATCTTCCGAGGGTTGAAAGCCCCAAACGGTCCAAGTTCGCGGTTAGGTGCGAGCGGCAGTATCACCAGCGTAGCGGCAAGAAACACAAGAGCATCATGGGCTTCTTGCTTCGATAGGAGATTTTTTAGGGCGCGGTGGAGGCGCTCCCTGGCAGCTAGAAGAATCGTTGTGATTACACCGAGTCCAGCCGCAAGCAACGGATTTCGCATCGTCAACGCGCCGAGCAGAACAGCCACTAACAGAGCAAATTCTGTAGTGAGCCCGGGATCTTCTGGGGCCGTATATCGATAGGCCAGCGCCGAGAAGAGAACTGCGGCGACGGCCACAGCAACCAGCAAGGCCTCGCTGTTGAGATAGCTGCTGAGTGCGCCAGCAAACGCGGCCAGGGCAAAGGTGCGCACACCGGCGGCACCACGCTGTGACCCGCTACCTTTTCGACGTTCACGTTCCGAACCAATCAGCAACCCGATTCCAATTGCGATCGCTAGAGAAATCGGAGAATTTGGTGTGATGTACATTTGAATTCTTGGATCTGATACGGCAACAATACACCAAACTTTGTGAATCCGTCCTTTTTGCAGAGCAGTTTGCGGTTGTCGTTGATATTTCCGGGAAAAGTGGATAATCGTAGAGCAGTTCACAATACCGCGACTGTTCATCATTGAATAGATCCCTGCAAGCAGAGAGCGACTCCTTAGAACTTGCTGATTGCCTTCGGTTTTTCTCAGCGTAGGTAAGTCGCGAAAAATTTGGTTTCAAGCTGCCTAAGCGGAAGCCAAAAGGCGGGAACCAAAATTAGGCGCTCGAAGGACTCGTTTTCAAAGGTGGTGCGACAGACTCGCAGATGTAACGTAGAATGCGGTATGCAAGAGAGTCCAGTCTCATTCTCGTCCGGCGCTATAAAGTTCTCCTTATGGTTGGGTACAGCGGCGTTGGCCTTTGCCTTTTTCATCAAGCTCACTTCTGAATTGTTGGAGCACGAGGTGTCCGGCTTAGACCGGACGATCCTGATTGGTTTTGCGAAAGCACGAACTTCCTGGCTAACGGTCATTGCCGTAGATTTGACTGCATTGGGATCGATCACAATTGTGGTACTGATTTCGATCATAGCCTTGTGTGTGCTGCTTCTCTTAAAGAACCGAATGGCCGCGCTGCAACTGGTGGCAGCTTCAGCAGGTGCTGGAATTTTAACGAGTGTAGCAAAAAACTATATCGACCGACCGCGCCCTGCGGAAGTCACTCAACTCATCCAGGTTTCGGGCTTTTCCTACCCAAGCGGTCACTCGCTCGCGGCGGCATCCCTTTATTTGACTGTGGCCATTCTTGTGTGCCGGCATCTTCAAAGAACCGGGCATAGAATCGCGATCCTGACGATGACAATGGCGATTATTCTGCTGGTGGGATTGTCTCGCATCTACCTCGGTGTGCATTACCCAAGCGACGTGGCCAGTGGCATATCGCTTGGGACGGCGTGGGCGGTCTTGTTGGGCGGAGCTTTTCGTTTCTTCTTCTCCAGAAAGTCGCCACCTGCAGGCAATATCCCATCAGATTGAGCGGTACCAGTTCCTTCGCGACGCCAGATTGATGTGATAGCGACGGCGGCCTCACGACGGCCCGGGCAAACTGTGCGGTGTTCATCTTACAGCGCTAGGACCGAAGGAGGCCGAGGTGAGAATAAAAGGATGGGACTTGCCGGCGAACGGTGGCGATGCTGGATACCGCAAGCGGAGAAGTTGTGGACAGGAAGTTAGCGCACGAACCTGGTACAAAAACTCGGGCTGGTCTGCAGTTCGTATCCTCGCTACCAAAAGCGAGTACTGACTGGGATTGAGAATGCGCCCAAGAGGCCTGCAATTTGTGACTCTACTTGCTACTAGTTTTGCCCGATTTGGGGTTATTGGATGTCCAGTGAAATCTGCTGATTAGAGAAAATCAAAAATGCGTGTTGAAAACAAGAGACATACCAACGCTCACCAACCCCTCGCCTCCTTCTCAACAACGGAGGCTTCAATCTCCCCCTCTCCGCCACAGCTAAAATCATCAATAAACATGCGGCGATTTGAGCCTTGCTATTAATTTTTCTATGATTAATATAATTAAAATAAACGGTGTGTGAATATCACCGCTCGCGCTCATTTCGCTCCCTGTTTAGGCAGTCTCGATTCCCAAAGAAAAAACCAAGCTTACCAACGCCTCTGCCATTAACCGGTGTTGGAACAAAACGAGCCAATGACGCTCACGAGGTTCCGGCTCCATCTGTCGTGCATCCCGGCGACGATTGACATCCCGCTGTCCCTCCCTAAAGCTGCTTATCTTCCGGGACCGAACGCTAAGGCATGGAGCCGGTCTTCAAGAGAATTGCATTCCGACTTGGACGAGCTTGTATTCCGACTTGGACGACCTTATAATCCGAAACAGACGAAGGATGGGTTCTCCATTGACTTCTCCGACCACAATGCTCTTCCCAAGATTCGCCGCAGAGCGAGTAAGAACCGCGCTCAAGGACACGCCCGTCGTGATGGTCAGTGGTCCGCGTCAATGTGGTAAAACAACGATGGTCCGACAGTTCGCCAGCAGGAATCGGACCTACATCACCCTGGACGACGATACCGTACTGGAGGCCGTTCGCAATGACCCGAGCGGATTCGTGCGTAGTCTTGACAAGGCGATCGTGGACGAGGTTCAACGGGCTCCAGACCTCCTGCGAGCCATCAAGAAGTCCGTCGACACTGACCGTCGTCCAGGACGTTTCTTGCTAACGGGCTCTGCCAACGTCCTGACGTTGCCGCAAGTTTCTGAGAGCCTCGCAGGACGAATGGAGATCGTCACCCTTCTGCCGCTCGGCCGCTCTGAGGTGCTCGGCAAGCCCCCTACCTTCCTGGCGGATGCGCTGGCGGGTAAGACGGCCAAGCCAATGGAAACCATTGTCGGCGATGAACTTGTAGATGCGGTGCTGGTGGGAGGTTACCCCGAAATGCTTCGGAGGAAAGACCAAAAGCGCCGACGCGCATGGGCACGCGACTACATTAGGGCGATTGTAGAACGGGACATTCGAGACATCGCGGACCTGGAAAAGCTTACTCAAGTGCCACGTCTGCTTCAACTTCTCGCGCACTGCTCCGGCAAACTGACCAACTTCTCGCAGCTGGGCGGCCAGATCGGCCTTGACGACAAGACCACAAAGAAATATATAGCCGTTCTCGAGCAACTATTCCTCGTGCAACGCGTCGAGCCCTGGTTTCGGAATCAGCTCAAGCGACTGGTGAAAACTCCCAAACTTCACTTTGCCGACTCAGGTCTACTTGCTGTAACCGTAGGAGCCACGGAGGAGGCCGTGGCGAAGGATCGTTCAATTTTCGGCCCACTGCTTGAGACATTCCTCTTCTCGGAAGTCATGAAACAAGCGTCCTGGCTGGACGATACGTGTAGCCTCCACTTTTACCGGGACAAAGACCAGGATGAGGTGGATGTCGTTGTGGAAAGCGAGAACGGCGCAATCGTGGGCCTTGAGATCAAAGCTGGAGCGACGGTTAACGCAGGAGATTTTCGAGGACTGCGGAAGTTATCGGAAGCCTCCGGGAACAATTTTAAACTTGGCTTAGTCCTCTACGACTCCGAGAGTACAATCCCGTTCGGCAATAAAATGTTTGCTGCACCGATCTCTTGCGTGTGGGGGTAAAAGAGACAAGCGACATTGAACTCACCTTTACGGCTGCATATGATGGAGCACAACACTGTCGCAGAACGTTTAAAGTCAGCAGAAGAAGAATGTGATCGGCTCCGCGCTGAAAATGTGCGTCTCCGAGCAATGCTCGGCATTCAAGATTCGGTTTCGAAGAAACCACGCCCCGCAACAATTCCTGTTGCATCCGTATGCACCGCGCTACCGTGCGGAATGGCTGGCGAAGATCTCCGAGGCCGGTGTACGCCGTCGTGCCGAACTCTACTACCAGCAGTTCGACGCCTTGGCGGCATTGCGCCAGCACGCGCGGCGAGAACTCTTCGTGGAAGCCCGGAAATATCCGGCCATGCGATTACTGCGGTAGATTCCCTCGATCGGCCCCATCCGCGCCGCTCTGTTGATTGCTCTGATGCAGACGCCCAATCGCTTCCGCACCAAGCGACAACTCCGGGCCTACTGTGGATTGGCGCTGAGGACGTACACCAGTGGGGAATATCGCTTCGTCAGTGGCCAACTGAAACGCTCCAAGAAGGTCCTGGCCGTCCGCGGGCTGAACATCAATCATAATCACGATCTGAAAAATATCTTCAAGGGTGCCGCGACGCGAGCGGCCTCGACCGTGGGACCTTTCCAAGACTTTTACCAGGCCTGCGTCGCCCGAGGCGTAAAGCCGCATTTGGCGCGTCTCACCTTGGCGCGCAAGATCGCGGCCACCACTTTGCTGGTTTGGAAGAAGGGAGTTCGTTTCGACGCGGAACATCTGAAACAACAAGCAGCTTAAGCGTTGGGTTGAGGACCGTCCTTTGCTGGATTTATTTCTGGTGACGGTTTTCGGTTCTTCTGACGCTTTGGTTCGAGGGTGAGTCTCCATTAGCGCGTTAGGCGGAGAGTGTGCTCCGAGCACCACGAGTCTCTTGGTAAACTATAGGCCCCCTCGGATAACCAGAAAAAGCTATAGGCCTCGAGCCTCAGATAGAACCGTGGTTGACAGCATTCAACCGCGCAGCTTGTCTTGCTTCAGAATCCGAAAGCGCCGCCACGACAACAGAATGCATCTACGAAGAGCGAATACCCCAGAGCCTCTCAACATGACTTGGGCTGGAGAGCGCAGCGAACATTTGTGCTCCTTCCAGTCGCCGGGGATGTTCTTTCTCTTGACTCTCCCCTTTATAGAACGCGCTTACCGCCGAAGTCCGTCCCGGTACCCGACTTACTGACAGTTGACCATTCGACTCGCAGGTACTACAGGGCTTGTCACGACGCCCACGCACAGGACGTTACATTAGAGAGGTGGGCCGGGACCCACTTGCCGTTTCGCTTCTCCATCAAATAATAGGTTCCTTGCGCGCAAAGGCTCCCGCACGCGTAGGTCATCGTCAACATTGCCTTCGTCTTCGAGGCATTGAAGCCGACACTCGACATGAAAACGTAGCTTTTGCTGTCTGGGTAGCGCGAATAAAAGTCTTGCCAATGTGATTTCAGAATTAGGTCGTTAAGTTCCTGCTTGGGGACCAGAGTGTAAGTTTTGTCGACCGGAAACATAGGCAGTAAACGCTTCGGCGACCGGTTCGCTTTCACGTAGGCTTTGAGCGTACTGCCCCAAGCGCAATGAAATTTCTTGTCCCCCCTGACGCACAAACTACTGTCAGTCTCTGTGGAAGAAAACTCAGTCTCCTGCTGGAAAACCAGAGATTTTGGCTCATGAAGCTCCCAGTTCCATATCAAAGGCAGGACCGCCGCATACACGGCGTACGCTTCGGCGTCCTTGTAAGACTCGGTGACCTGCCCCCCGTTTTCATCCAGTCATAAGTTAGCACTTCGGGATTCTTGCACATCCTGCTGGACCCAGGCTGGGACTTCCGTTACGACCGGCGTGGGGGGAGACGCCGGTCGCGCCGCAACTTTGTCGGCATATTCCTCCGGTGTCAGATACCCCAGACTGCTGTGCGGGCGCACGGTGTTGTAATCGACTCGCCAAGTCTCGATCTCTTGCCGCGCCTCTTCCAGACTCGTATACCAGCTCTGGTTCAGGCATTCATCGCGGAATTTCCCGTTGAAGCTTTCGATAAAAGCATTCTGCACGGGTTTCCCCGGATCAATGAAGTGCAGTGTCACACCATTGGCGTAGGCCCATTGATCCACCACCCGACTGATGAACTCCGGCCCGTTATCCACTTGAATGGCTTCGGGCACTCCCCGATCGTGCGCCACTCGCTCCAGAACCTGCACCACACGCAGTCCCGGCAGTGAGGAGTCCACTTCAATGCATAGCGCCACTCGTGTGTAACCGTCCATCAGGTTCAACGTTCGGAAGTTCCTCCCGCTCGCCAGGCTGTCCCGCGTGAAATCCATGGTCCACATTTGATTCGTCCGACTGGGTAGTGCCATCGGGACCCTGGCCTCAGCGCGATATCGCTTGCCTTTCCGCCGCCGCATGGCCAGCCCTTCCTCCCGGTACAGCCGGTACACTCGCTTGTGATTCACTTCCCACTTCTCCCGCCGCAGCATCCGATGCAACCGCCGATACCCGAAACGGGGCCGCTCCCCAGCTAGCTCCCGCAGCCGGGCGCGTAAGGACGCTTCGTTCCGCTCTTTCCGCTGGTACCGCCAACTCCCGCGGTTCATCCCGATCAGCCCACAGGCGCGTCGCTCGCTCAGTTTTCCTTCCTCACGAGCCACCCGCACGGCTTCTCGTTCTGCCCGCGGGCCTACCACTTTTTTGACAGCACCACCTTCAGTGCATCGATGTCCAGGGCCTGCTGGGCCACAATCTTTTTCAGGCGGACGTTTTCATCCTCCAGAAGACGCATCCGCCGCACTTCGCTGATTTCCATGTTCGCGTACTTGCTCTTCCACTTGTAGAACGTCACCGTGCTGATCCCTGCCCGCCGACAGAGCTCCTTCACCGGAGTCCCGCTCTCCGCTTCCCGTAATACTGCAATGATCTGCTCTTCCGTGAATCGACCCCTCTTCATACTCCTTCTCCTCTCCGCTGTTTATACCCGGAGAAGCTAACTTTTGCCTGGATTAGTTTTTGGGGAGCAGGTCAGGTCGGCCTCACGACGAGCCGAGTAGACTGTCGGTGTTCCCCTAACAGCGCTCGGACCGAAGGAGGCCGAATGCGAATTATAGGATGCGATTTGCACGCTCGCCAGCAAACGTTGGCGATGCTGGACACAGAAACAGGAGAGGTAGCGGATCTCACTTTAATGCACGAAGGCGACCAGGTGCGGGAGTTTTATTCCAAGCTCCCGCGGCCGGTGTTGGTAGGTATCGAAGCTACCGGGTCGATGCATTGGTTTGTGAACCTCATGGAGGAGTTGGGAATCGAATGCCGGGTCGGCCATCCGGCCACAATTCGCGCAGCGGAGCCACGGAAGCAGAAACATGATCGGCGTGACGCGGAGTTGATTCTGAAGCTGCTGGCAGAAAACCGTTTTCCGGCGATCTGGTTGCCAACGAAGGAACTGCTCGATCTGCGGGCCTTGGTGCTGCATCGTCATCAGTGGGTGCGCATACGAACGCGGATCCAAAACGCGCTGCAGGCCATTGCCTTGGCCAATGGATTACGACGAGGTCCTGCTCTATGGAGCTACGACGGACAAGCGAAGATCGCCTTCTTGCCGTTGCAGCCCCATGCCTCCTATCGGCGAAGCGCGTTGCAGGCTCTGTACCGGAAGATGGAAGAGGAAATCGAAAACCTGACCAAGCAAATCGCCGAGCAAGCGGACCAACGTACCCGAGCACGACGGCTCATGACACATCCGGGAGTAGGGCCGGTCACGGCACTGGCGACCGAGGTATTCCTGGGCGACCCGAGGCGGTTCGTGGATGGTAAGGCGCTGGCCAGTTACGTGGGGATCATCCCGAGGGAGTACTCCAGTGGAGGAAACCAGCGGCTCGGTGGAATCACGAAACAAGGCAGTCCGCTGTTGCGGTTTCTTTGGTGTGAAGCCGGTGCCCATGCGGTACGCAAAGATCCGGAGTTGCAGCGTTTCTATCGCCGCAAATTGGTTCAGAAGGGTCTGGGGAGAGCGCGCGTGGCGGTGGCCCGCAAGCTTGGGATCCGACTGTGGATCATGTTGCGGGACGAGATTGACTACGAAGAGTTCTGTCGTCGCGGACAGAAGCACCAAAGTGGTGCAGCCTGTGCGGGGATGCTTGAAGTCGGGAATGGTGCGAACAGTCACCGGCCGATTGATTAGGCGACCCGCCCTCCCTGGTTAGCCAGGGAGGGCGGATAGCTCATCATGGTCCGTCAGGATCGAAGAGATGTTTGGTGGGCAGCACCCAAGTGATGAAGTGACGGGGCTGAGCGCGTAGGGTGGACACAAAGCAGAGATCGACGACGGCAAAAGATTCGTTCAGCGAACGGGATGCTCCCGCGCACGCACAGGGGTGTGCCTGATCGAGAAGAAAAAGATGCAGAGATTCATAAAAAAGATGAAGAAAATCAAAAAAAGATGAAGGAAACTCTTGACACCGGCCGGCCTCGTTAGAGATGGGCAGCACCCAAGTGATGAAGTGACGGGGCTGAGCGCGTAGGGTGGACACAAAGCAGAGATCGACGACGGCAAAAGATTCGTTCAGCGAACGGGATGCTCCCGCGCACGCACAGGGGTGTGCCTGATCGAGAAGAAAAAGATGCAGAGATTCATAAAAAAGATGAAGAAAATCAAAAAAAGATGAAGGAAACTCTTGACACCGGCCGGCCTCGTTAGAGATTCCCGACATACCGCCTAATTCCCTCGATTGGCTACTAGAGAGGCTAAGACGATTTTCAAGACTTCATCTTTAAAGCTACCCTCCGTGGCGTTCGTGTTGAAAAGGACAGCAATCGAAATTCGTTGGTCTGGCAGAGTATCGAGTTGGGAAGTGAATCCGTAGATGCCGCCTCCGTGGCGAATTCGCGGGTGCCCTTCAAATTGGTCCATCAATAGGCCATATCCGTATGAACCTCCGCCCATGTCGGTTATTTTGCCGTTATTCAGGCGACCGGGCTTGGTCATTTCCTGGAAAAGCTCCGGGCGAACAATTCGGCCGTTGGTCAGCGCATCGTGCCAACGCACTAAATCGCCGACGGTAGAACGGAGGTTACCAGCGCCTCCCGGCGCGGTCATGGAGATAAATTCCGCATTGTTTAGGAGTTCCGGATGCTCGAAGGGTCTTTGATACCCAGCAGCGCGGTGGGGGACAACATCCGCGTTGTCGTCAACACTTGTGTCGGCCATGCCAGATTTATCAAAGAGGTTTTGTTTGAAGAAGTCACGAAGGGACTGTCCCGAGAGCTTTTCGACAATAGCTCCCAACAGCACGTAACCCGAGTTGGTGTATTGGATATTTGTGCCAGGCTCGAAGTCGAAGACGGGGCTTTGTTTCTCAATGGCGTCGACGAGGTTTGCTGTGGTTTGACGATAGCGTTCAATGTGTTGATGGAACTCGGGAGTGTCCGTGAAATCGTGGATTCCTGAAGTATGATTGAGCAGGTGGCGCAGTGTAATTTCACCGCCTCGCGGGAATTCCGGGAAGAATTTTGATAGCTTGTCGTCGACTGAGAGCTTGCCTTCCTGTGCGAGGACCATCACGGAAGCCGCTGTGAATTGTTTGGTCAGAGAGCCAATGCGAAAGACCGTTTCGGGTGTGACAGGAACATCGTCCTCGATATTCGCGCGGCCATAGCCCTTGGTGAAAATGATACGACCATTGTGCATGACCGCAATGGCCACACCTACCGAGCCGGCTCGGAGATTTCGTTTTGCCGCGGCATCAATGGCCTCAAGCGCGTTCTTATCTAAAGCAGCGGATGATTCCCCGGCCGGGGCTGGTCTGCCTGCTAAAATCGACAACGTCAGAACTATTGGCACAATAGCAATCCGTCTTCCCAACATTGGCTTTGTCGACCTCGAAAGTTGAGTTGCGAATCGTGAAGGCGGACGCCCCTGCGATTGAGCTGTCATGCCCCGATGTCGTTTGGTTCGTCTAATAACTCAACGCCAATCGGTTCGTTGTCCAGTCAAAATTTCGTCATCGGACAATCTATTGATTTGATGCGAGTTACTTGGATGGCCGCGTCTATTTGTACCCGCCATTCGCCAGTCAAGTCCCGATTAACGCGGTGCATTCGACAGGTCGATGCAACACCATGGGATGTAAATCTGCGTCGCAAAGGTGGTGTTGCTATGAGGCGAGGGAGGCTTGGGCTTTCTGCGCTCGATAAGCGTGAGATTTGGAGTCGATGGAAGGCCGGGGAGACGCTGCATGAGATCGGGCGCGTCTACGGCAAGTGTCACAACACGATTCGTGCTGTGTTGCTGCCGCGCGGAGGCATCCCTCCGTTAGCGCGTCGCCGTTCGCGGCTGGCGCTCACCTTCGCTGAGCGAGAGGACATTTCGCGAGGGATGGCTTCGGGTTCTTCGCTGCGTGAGATCGCTCGACTTCTCCATCGAGCGCCTTCCACGGTGAGCCGGGAGGTTGCGCGCCACGGTGGCCGACCTGCCTATCGTGCCTACGATGCAGACAAGCAAGCCTGGAACGCCGCGTTGCGCCCGAAAGCTTGTGTGCTGGCCGTGAACAGCGAGTTGCGCGACGTGGTTGCGAGTAAACTGATGCTGGACTGGTCCCCCGAACAGATCGCCGGGTGGCTGAAGGCTGAGTGTCCCAACGACGAGAGCATGCGCGTGTCCCACGAGACCATCTACCGCAGCCTGTTCATTCAAGCGCGGGGAGTGCTGAAAAAAGAGCTGATGGACCATCTGCGGTCGAAGCGGCGGATGCGCCGCTCGCGTCATGCGAGCGAACATGGACATCGCCGCGGGCAGATCGTCGATGCTGTTTCGATTCGCGAAAGACCTGCAGAGGCGGAAGACCGCGCGATTCCCGGCCACTGGGAAGGCGATCTGCTAGCAGGCGGCAAGAACAGCTACATTGCGACGTTAGTAGAGCGGCATTCGCGTTTCCTCATGCTGGTCAAGGTGCCGAGTAAAGACACGGCGGTGGTTGTGGCGGCGTTGAGCGACCGTGTCTGTAAACTCCCGGCAGCCCTGCGGCGTTCGTTGACGTGGGACCGTGGGCTGGAGATGGCCAAGCACAAGGAGTTCACGGTGGCGACGGATGTGCAAGTTTACTTCTGCGATCCGCAAAGTCCCTGGCAACGTGGCTCCAACGAAAATACGAATCTGCTGCTGCGGCAATATTTCCCAAAGGGAGCCGATCTGTCGTCCATCACGCAAGAGCAGCTCGACCTGGTCGAGCTGCTCTTGAATCAACGCCCCAGAAAAACCTTAGGATTCCAGACGCCTGCAGATAAACTTCAGGCAAGTGTTGCGTCGACCGTCTGAGCCGGCAGCGCAAATCGGACATCTTCGTACCAGGACGTCACTGGTCGTCGGCGGGAGAGTGCGGCCCGTTTTCTAGAGTCTATTGACTCAGTTCACTTCCGATTGATGACTCCATGGAAATGTGGCGCTTGCTGGCTTCTATGTAATCAGCGAATCTCTGTGCGCCTTCTGGAGACAGTTGTTTTTTCGTTTGCTCAAGCGCATCCAAGGCCAGCAGGTACATTTCCCTGTGAAGCGCGTGCTCAACGTCTGGAGTAAATTCACCGAGAGACGCCTTTGCGTCGTAGTTGGCAGATAGTTTCGCGTAAGCCGCATAGTAACTGGAGATGATGGCCTTTAGCGCACCTTGGTCTGCTTCGTTAAGTCCTGTATCGTGCAGGTCCGCAACCAAGCGAGTCGGATATTCCGCGTCATTCATGTATCTCGCGGCTCCGCCGAACCATATGGATACTGCAACATGAGTTGGTATTTTCTCCGGATTCTTGTTGCCGTCGATTAGATTTGGTTCCGTGATACCGTTTGACCTATATCCGTAGTTCGCACAACCAGTCCAGAACAGTAGGCAGGGCACTACGAGCAGAAGTGCATGTTTCATGTTGCCTCCGTCGCTCCGCAACCAGTCGAAGAGAAATCAGAGTAAATTTTAGCAGGTGAACTTTATCGTGCTCCCGTGGCCGAACAGCAACCAGTATAGGCCACAGAGGAGCCGCCAACTCCTGGTAAACGCTGCCGGCTCAGACGGTCGACGCAACACTTGCCTGAAGTTTATCTGCAGGCGTCTGGAATCCTAAGGTTTTTCTGGGGCGTTGATTCAAGAGCAGCTCGACCAGGTCGAGCTGCTCTTGCGTGATGGACGACAGATCGGCTCCCTTTGGGAAATATTGCCGCAGCAGCAGATTCGTATTTTCGTTGGAGCCACGTTGCCAGGGACTTTGCGGATCGCAGAAGTAAACTTGCACATCCGTCGCCACCGTGAACTCCTTGTGCTTGGCCATCTCCAGCCCACGGTCCCACGTCAACGAACGCCGCAGGGCTGCCGGGAGTTTACAGACACGGTCGCTCAACGCCGCCACAACCACCGCCGTGTCTTTACTCGGCACCTTGACCAGCATGAGGAAACGCGAATGCCGCTCTACTAACGTCGCAATGTAGCTGTTCTTGCCGCCTGCTAGCAGATCGCCTTCCCAGTGGCCGGGAATCGCGCGGTCTTCCGCCTCTGCAGGTCTTTCGCGAATCGAAACAGCATCGACGATCTGCCCGCGGCGATGTCCATGTTCGCTCGCATGACGCGAGCGGCGCATCCGCCGCTTCGACCGCAGATGGTCCATCAGCTCTTTTTTCAGCACTCCCCGCGCTTGAATGAACAGGCTGCGGTAGATGGTCTCGTGGGACACGCGCATGCTCTCGTCGTTGGGACACTCAGCCTTCAGCCACCCGGCGATCTGTTCGGGGGACCAGTCCAGCATCAGTTTACTCGCAACCACGTCGCGCAACTCGCTGTTCACGGCCAGCACACAAGCTTTCGGGCGCAACGCGGCGTTCCAGGCTTGCTTGTCTGCATCGTAGGCACGATAGGCAGGTCGGCCACCGTGGCGCGCAACCTCCCGGCTCACCGTGGAAGGCGCTCGATGGAGAAGTCGAGCGATCTCACGCAGCGAAGAACCCGAAGCCATCCCTCGCGAAATGTCCTCTCGCTCAGCGAAGGTGAGCGCCAGCCGCGAACGGCGACGCGCTAACGGAGGGATGCCTCCGCGCGGCAGCAACACAGCACGAATCGTGTTGTGACACTTGCCGTAGACGCGCCCGATCTCATGCAGCGTCTCCCCGGCCTTCCATCGACTCCAAATCTCACGCTTATCGAGCGCAGAAAGCCCAAGCCTCCCTCGCCTCATAGCAACACCACCTTTGCGACGCAGATTTACATCCCATGGTGTTGCATCGACCTGTCGAATGCACCGCGCAAACCGGAAAGGTAGCTCACAGTACTTCAATAATGGAAGGTGTGACATCACAGGGATGTTGCAGCGGCCTCGCCAATCAATCGGCAGGAGACTTGGGTTGATTTGCCGACAAATGCGCTTATTCGGTCAATGGGGTCAGCGCAGTCGAGCAAATTGTCTCTCGATGAGTTTCTTGCTGAAACAACGTTGATGGTCACGTAGTAGTTTTTGTCAGAGAGATTATTCCAGTCGCTTTGAGAAATCTTCGTATCCGCAAAGGTCGCGACGTTATTAGCATCCACAAGCTTTTGGTCACTACCATCCAACCGGTGACGTAGCGGCTGAACACATCGAGGATCACGTAAAGATAAAAGTAGGTCCACTTTGCGGGCCCCAGCAGCTTGGTGATGTCCCAACTCCAGAGCTGGTTGGGAGCCGTAGCCAGGAGTTCCGGTTTCTGGTAGGGCGGATGGGTTAACTGATCGCGGCGCTCCCGCGATTCGCCTTCCCGTTCGAGCATGCGATACATGGAGCGAATCGAGCAGAGATACGTTCCTTCATCGAACAACGTGGCATAAACAGCGGCGGGCGAGCGATCCTGGAAGCGTTCGCCGTGCAGATGCGCCAGAACGGTTTCGCGTTCCGCCGGAGCAAGAGCGCGCGGCGGTGAAGGTCGCGGATTGGTCTTCGCAGAGCAGCTCGCCGCACGTCTTTGACGATAGTGGGAAGCTCGCGGCGCAAACAGCGCACGGCAAGCGGCACGCGTGCCCACGGCGGTGGCCAGTTCGGTGACCGCGGCCATCAGGAGTTCTCCTCTGGGTCCGCTTCTGGAATCGGGCGGCCCAACAGCGCCGCCACTTTTTTTTGGACGTCGATGATAATGTGGGCCTTACGCAGATCCTCAGTGAGGCGCGCATTCTGGCGTTGCAGTTTCAGATTTTCTTCTAGCAGTGGATTGCGCTTGGATTTCGGCCCGCGCTTCCGTGGAGTCAAAGCGTCGAGGATGCCGTTGGCCCGCTCACGCCTCCAGGTTGCCAGTAGGGATGAGTACAAGCCTTCCCGGCGCAGCAGAGCTCCGATACCACCGCGTTTGCCAGCGGCGTCCTCGGCTTCCTGCAGAATGCGAAGTTTATATTCCGCGGTGAAGATGCGCCGCTTTGCTTTTGCAACCACTTCGGGATTAGGACGCGAGGCCAGTCCCGCGCCGGCTCCCGTTTTGGCTGCCGCTGCACTGCGCTGCGGCTCGCTTCGCTCGCCTTCGCTCCGTTCCGCGCCAGCCAAAACCTCTGGGGAAAGAACAACACCAAGAGAATTCATCTCTTCCTTTTTCTTTCTCGCCCTGCTCATTAATTAAGAGTACTAAAACGGTCTCAGAGATGTTGGCACGGAGGGCCACGCCCTGCGAACAAAAAACAGGGGATGCGGTCAAGACTCGGCAGTAGGTCCTGATTAACCTCGTTAATCGGGAGTCATCGGGCCAGATTGCTGTATGATGTGCATCACGAAACGGCCTCGCGGTCTCGACGATGCATCTTCTGATACTACGAATCGCGTCTGGCTACCTGTTAATCAGGGGCGTTCTTGGCCTCGTATGGCCCATGTCTAGCTTGGGTCCGCATCATCCTGAGTTTCAGGCTCTCGGCAAGGAGTTCCTCCCATGCCACAGACACCACACGTTGAACGTCATTTTACGGGCAGTGAGAGTGTGCGGGACGTTGTCATCGGGATGTCTGACGGGTTGACGGTTCCCTTCGCACTAGCCGCAGGGCTTTCAGGGGCCGTCGCCTCAGCCCACGTGGTTGTCGTGGCAGGGTTAGCCGAAATTGCAGCGGGGGCCATCGCCATGGGACTCGGCGGTTTTCTCGCGGCAAAGAGTGACGCCGAACACTACGAGCAAGAACTGGCCCGCGAGAGAAGGGAGGTTGAGACCATTCCGGAAGCGGAAGCTTCGGAGGTTTCTGAGATCTTTGAATCTTATGGCTTGAGCAAAGAAGAAAGCTATCCGGTCGTTGCCGCCCTACGGCAAAAGCCTCAAGCATGGGTCAATTTCATGATGCGGTTTGAACTTGGATTGGAAGAGCCGCTTCGCGGCCGGGCGCTCAGGAGTGCGCTGACTATTGCTGTTGCGTACGCCATCGGGGGTTTTGTCCCGCTCTTCCCATACATGTTGCTAACTCGGATGCACTCCGCCTTCTTGCTATCGGTGACTCTCACTCTTTTGGCGCTATTCATCTTCGGCTACATCAAGGGGCGTTTCACCGGTTCGGCTCCCCTGCGCGGAGCGGCACAGACATTAATCATTGGGGCACTCGCGGCAGCGGCCGCATTCTTTATCGCAAAGTTGATCTCCTGAGTTTGGACAACCACACAAGTTTGTAATACCGGAACGACGTTTGCCAGGAGTTGAACACCAAATGGGGTTCCGGTGGATCACTGTGGCCTGTCTCTGAAGCGTCCGGCTAGACTCTTAAACAGAACATGTTAGCGACACCCTCGCTAGTTTTGTTTCCGGTTGGGTTAATTCAGCGATGAGTTCTTTCCCGCGCAGTCTTCTTTGCTGTTCGTTCGCACTGTCCTCGGCAAAGAAATGCGTGACGCCAACAATCGAAGGATGGTTGTAATGCTCAAGAAGGCGGGTCCTCAATTCGTCGGTTTGTCCCACATATAGGCAGGTGTAATGGTCGGGGCGGAATGGGAGGTCTGCCTTGAACAACCCATAGACCGCCCCGACTTCATTTAGCACCTTCAACGTGGAAGAATCGAAGGAATGGCAATTTCCACTGAATGGCATCTTCGTTGTCCTTTTCGCATCGACTTCTAGGCTGGTTTGAGAGATCTGCCGCATTCCAGGCAACATCGTTTGCGGCGCGAGGTGATGAGTCCACAAAATGGGCACATCCGCTGTGGCGCAAACTCGTCGTCGCGAGGTTTAATCCCTGGCAACTTTGTCACCAAAGCAAGCATGAACCCAAGCAAACTACGGACGCGGGAAAAGAGCGCGTAAAGTGCAGGCATCATGGCTGAAACTCGCAGGTTTCCCGGTCGCTGCCCGACCCAAGCGTCTGTGCTCCCATTGATCAAGGATAAGGGCATTCTCAGGGTGTGTCTGTCCCAATGTGCACATTTCGACGGTTCCCAGGCTAACCGCTGAGTTTCGTGCTTCAAAAAGAGGACCTACAATGCGAGGTTCCCTCAACGGGATGGCGGTTGCCACTGGAAGCATTACGGGAAGGCCTATGAGGCTTGCCTGCACGCGACAAGTACCCATCACGCACCCTGGTACGTCATTCCTGCCGATGATAAGGAGAATGCTCGGTTGATTGTCTCCCAAATTGTCCTTGATGCGTTTAAGGCACTTTTATGATGTGGGGATGTCCGTGGTCCGTCGCAGCTGCCGACAAAGTAAAGGACTTCTGATCAGATCTATCAACTCTTCTTTAGAGCCTCGTCTCGGTCAGGCTTGGTTTCGCTGAATCGTGCCGACAATCCCATAGCCATTAGGGCACCAGCGCCCTCACTGGGCTGACCATTGAGCAAGGCAGTTCAGCAAGTATTCTATGAGGCTACTGCGGGCTACTTTTTTTCGTCACTTTTTTGGGCTTCTTAGGACGTCGCGGAACTTCGTGGCGCTTCGCCCGTGCAATTTGAAGGCTCGCGGTAGTAAAGGAGATCGCGGCATTTTCCCTTGTAAAAGGAGGTTTTCAAAAGGCCTGGGGTTTAAGTCCCCCCTCTCCGCCAGATTTTCCCCCATTAAATTATGTGTGGAGCCGTTCCGGGAGACTCAACTCGTCCGGTCACGGAAAGAGTTGCAAGCCCGCCGCGAACACACTGCAAACATACAGGGTTCCGCGGTTCGCCAGTCATCCAACTCTCTCCACCCACCCGCGATTTCTAAATCCGCCGTCTATTTGTGTCGAATGTCTACCGGGGCCCTTGTCCGGTCCAAGGGGAACACATGGAGTTGCCATTTGACCGGGACAGAGGTCGGCACGAAGCAAATGGTTTTGTCGCAAGCCTGATACTCCAGCTTTCCCGCAATCGTAAAGGTTTTTCCGTCCTTCCCCAGCGAACTCCAGAACCCAGAACTCGAACTCACCCTCACGTCCTGGCTGATTCGGAAAGTCCCTTCGTAGACAGGTACTTTTTCCTTGATTGCGGGCAAATAAAGGATTTTGGATTCCGGGTAAACGGCATATTTCAATTCCAGATTAGCCACTGGGTCAATCACCAGTTTGATGGGCTTGTAACCCTGAGTTCCCGGAGCATACACATGCACATCCGGAGGCAGCCGCACTTCCGCGGAAATCGTGATGCGCGTTCCAGGCACGCCGGTGAGATCGGATTGTTCGAGCGCCAATTGAAGATGCGGTGCTTCGACCGTATCCGTGACTTCCTCGCCCAATTCGGGGAAAAGTTTCGCGATGATGCTATTGCCGGTAAGGCGCTCCCGGTACTTCGCCTCGAAGAACTTCTCGCGAATGATGCCGTTCGTATCAATGAAGAAATATCCAGGACGAGCAAAACCCTTCTGCATTCCAGTGGCTTCGTGGTTGAAGACGCCATATTTTTTGATGATTATTGAATCCGGGTCGGCGAGCATCAGGTAGGTAATCTTGTGCAAATCCGAAAAATATTTCAGGATTGCCTCCGAGTCATAACTGATGGCCGCTAGTTTCACCCCTTCTTTTTCAAACCGGGGAATCGCGCCTTGCAGCTGAACCAGCTGCCCTTTGCAGAACGGTCACCAGTCCGCGGAACGGAAGAAAAGAAGGACGGTGCCTTTCGGTCCCCTTAAGGTATCGAGAGTTTGCATGCGGCCAAGCTGGTCTAGCAGTGAAAATGCGGGAGCTTTCTGTCCGACTTCGAGTCCAATCGCCATGGGACCCATGGTGGTCATTCGAATTACATCATCCTCGAGTGCCCCGCGGACGGTTACTGTATCTCCCAGATGGCTGGTTATCTTTTCCTGCGGTTCGATCTCATACATCACGCGATTCGTATCATCGTAGAGCGCCACCTTCGCTCCCGGCACGTTCTTGAAGCATTCCGATGATTCGGCAAAGGCTTCGTCAGCGTTGCAAGCGCTGGTCACAAGGATGCCGGACCACGACCCGGGCTTTTCGGCATTGTTTTGTCCGGGGGTGGGAAGAGCTGCCGCGCAGAAGAGCACAGCTGGACAGAAAAAGATGCGGATCACTGCAGAGTAAAAGCCGGGCATTCCCATCGTCTGAGGAACCTCGCCTGAGTAATGAATTCCAACGTAATATACGCTCGACAGCTGAGTCTCACAAGTGTCCCGCGAGAACTCCGTTTGGGTGTTCCGTGAAACTCCGCAGTCTTTCGCCGTGCGTGCGGAAGCTTTCATGTACAATGCGAGGCATCAGACGGATGGGGAGTCAAAAAAATTGGAAAAGAGACATAAGATGAATTTTTCAAAATATATTGGAGTTTGGTCGTTACTTGTAGTATCTGCACTGCTCATCTTTGCGGGGAGAGGCCTGCGCGCCGCTTCCCCCCACCCGGGCCCTTCGGGCTATCACATGGTCAAAACTATTCCGGTGACCGGGGAAGGTGGCTGGGATTACCTGATCGTCGACGCCAATGCCCGTCGTTTGTATTTCTCCCACGCTACCAGAGTCTTGGTCTTTGACGCAGACACCCACGCGCAAGTAGGCGAGATCCCCGATACCGAGGGAGTGCACGGCATTGCGCTCGCTCCGGAATTGGGACGTGGTTTTACCAGCAACGGCCGCGCAGGCACCGTGACCATCTTCGATCTGAAAACATTAAAGACGCTCGGCTCCGTCAAAGCGGGAACCAATCCGGACGCTATTATTTACGACGGTGCCACCAAGCACGTATTCGCATTCAACGGCCGAAGCAAAGATGCCACGGTCATCGACGCGGCGGACGGCAGCGTTGTGGGCACCATTGCCATCGGCGGCAAGCCGGAATTCGCTGTGACTGATGGCAAAGGGAGTATCTATGTGAACGTGGAAGACACTTCGGAACTGCTTCACATTGACGCCCAGAAAATGTCCGTGCTTCATCGCTGGCCGCTTGCGCCCTGCAAGGAACCCAGCGGCCTTGCCATGGATTTGAAGACGCGCCGCTTATTCTCCGTGTGCGACAATGAGATGATGGCGGTCGTCGACGCCGATTCCGGAAAAATCGTTGCCACGCCGAAAATCGGAGAAGGGCCGGATGCCGCCGCTTTTGATCCTTCCGCAAATTACGCCCTCTCTTCCAACGGTGGAAACGGAACGCTCACCGTCATTCATGAGGATACGCCAGACAAATATTCAGTCGTGGAGAACGTGGCCACAAAAAAAAGTGCGCGAACGATGGCCCTCGATCTGAAAAATCACAACATCTTTCTTCCGGCGGCAGAGATGATTCCTCCCGCGGCGGGGCAGAAGTGGCCCAGTGTCAAGCCGGGCACACTGGAATTGCTGCTCCTGTCGAAATAGTTCCTGCAAATCGTACGGAGGGGCTCGGTGAAATTGAGCCCCTCTGAGTTCGGCTTCTACCCGATTCGTTGCTTACAGCCGAGCTGTCTCTGTGAACGACACGGAAATCGTCTCCAGCGGTTCTAGATGAAAATCGATGGTTTCATTAGCCTTTACCCAGATGGGCGGGGTGATGGAACCGGCGATGATGATTTGACCTGCGCGAAGCGTCTCCCCAAAGATGCTCAGAAGCTTGGCTACGTGGGAAACATTCTCTACCAGTTCCCCAGTCAGCGCCTGAAAATCGGTGGTGTTGGCAATTTCCGTGGAATCCTGAAAAACCCTTCCCCGCAATCCCGCCAACCCGCCACCTGCATAAGCAGTGTCGCACTTACTGAAAATAACGTGGCGCTGGTAAATGTCGCAGGCCAGCGTGCCTTCCACATCTTCTGAAGGATGGTCCACATCCGCGACTTCGATCGCCGCTCCCAGACCGGCGATCGCTTGCATCGTTGTTTTCCTGTCCGCTCCCGCCGCCAGATCCTTCCCCAGATACACGGTGATCTCAGGCTCTGCCGCAGGTTTTTTCCATCCGGCAACCGAAATTCTTGCGCCTGAAGCGACCACCGCGTCCGCCATCAGAAATCCGACAAGCGGCGCGTTGATGCGCAACCGCTCCATCGCCGCGGGGCCTCCAAACGCCAACTTCCACCCCAGCGGCTTCTTACCCGATTCCAGTAGCTCTTGTCTCCTGCGAAGTTGCTGGTTCATTCCACTTACAATACGCAGGTCATCCCAGGCGTCTTGCATCTCGCAAATCCGATCCTCGCTCAATAACCTTCCGGTGGAATTTCGTAACCAGCGGCTTCAAGCGATCCTGCCCCGCTCCATCCCCATACCAACACAACATCTTCAGTCCCGGTGTTATCGAATCCGTGCCAGTGCCCGCGCGGAGTGAAAATCACGTCCCCTTTTCCCGAGGGTTCCCGGCCCGTGTCCGTGTAGATGAACCCGCTCCCTTGAATCACCACGAAGAATTCGTCGCAATTCGGATGCCTGTGCTTGTCGTGGCGTGCTCCCGGCGGCAGCACGGTCCACCCAATCAGAAGTTTGTCGGAGCCCGCGGTTTTCTGATCAATCAGGAACTGCACCTGCATGTTAATCCAGCCCTCTTCGCGCGTCAGCCCGCCCACGTGCGGAACATCGCGCAGGTTCGTGCGATAAGGTTTCATTTCGTCATTCCTCCTAGCCGCCGGTATACCTCGTACACCGTCACAAAATCATTTTGGTCCAGGCCCAGCCCGCGGCAAGCGTTCAACATTTCGTTTGCCGCGGCCCCTAGCGGAACCGGCACGCCCATTCGCCTCCCCAGCGTCAGCGCCAGCAGCATGTCTTTTTGCTGAAGATTGACGTCTCCATAAGTTGCGTCTGAAATGTGCCCTTCCAGAATCAGCGGTGCCCGGTAACTGATAACTGGTGATGCCACCACGCTTTTCAGCATCGCATCCACCGCCACTTCTCGCGGCACGCCCCCCTTCTCCGCCAGCGCCACGCCTTCGCAGAAACCGATCACCTCGATCACCAACGTCATATTCAGCGCAACCTTGAGCTGCACCGCCAGTCCCTGCGCGCCTATGTACGTCACCTTCGGCCCGATAGCCAGCAGCACAGGCTGCACTCGCTCAAACGCAGCCTTGTCGCCGCCCACCATCAGGGAGGCTTTGCCCTGCCCGATCGTGAGCGTGGTCCCGGAAATCGGCGCGTCCATCATGGTCAGGCCGGCCTTTGTGAACTCCGCCCCCACCGCCCTGCTTGCCTCGGGATCTATCGTGCTCATGTCCAGATAGACAGCGCCTTTGCGCAATCCGAAAATGATTCCGTCCTCTCCAAGAGCCAGGGCTTTTACCGCTTCCGAATCCGTCACAATCGAAAATACGACGTCCGAACCGGCCGCAAGTTGCCGTGGCGATTCCGCCCACAGCATGCCCATCTTGAGCATCGGTTCCGCTTTGGCCCTTGTCCGGTTCCAACCCGTCACGGCGTGTCCGGCCGCAATCAGCCGGGGAACAATCGCCTTTCCCATATCGCCCAGCCCTAGGAATCCAACGTTCACCACACACCTCCACTTTCCAGTTTCTCCGCTTCGCGTCAAATTATCTCGGCTATTCCTGAGGCTCCCGCGCGGGGCTCACCCGTTCTCCACCACCGTCAGTGTTTCAGGTGTCTGTCGAAATAATCCATAAAAATCTTATACGTCTTCTGCTGAATTTCGTCCGGCTGATACGAACCGTCCGGTTGGTTGAAGATATACACGTAACCGTGCACCGGGTGATCAAAGCTTGCCCACTCCACGTCCTTGCCGGCTTCCCTCATCCATTCGTACGTCAACTTGAAAATCCCTTGCTGGTGATCGGTGTCGCGCCCGAAGATCAGGATCGGTGTGTTGATTCGCCGGATGCGCTCCATGGCCTCCGTTTTGTTCGCATTTTTCCGCGCAACCTCGATATCGTTGTACTGGATCTCATTATTCTTTCTCGGCGCTTCGGGGCCCGTGTTCACTGTCAGGAATTCATGGTCTGCAGGTTCGATGCACACTCCCGCCGCAAATGTGTACTCGCTCGCTGCCTTCATGATCATTTCACCGCTATGGCTCACGCCCATCGCACCCACCGCATTCTTGTCTATGTATGGAAGAGTCTGAAGATAACGAATGATGGCGATCAAATCCTCATGGTCGAGGGTTGGCCCGGACTTCAGCATCCGCCGGTCACCGCTGATGCTGTCGGGCAGATTCTGAGGTGGCTTGGACTGCTCATAGGCGTATGGAATTTCGTTGCGGTAATTCACCGTCACCACCACGTACCCTCTCGCAATCATCCGGTCCTGCATCTGCGTCAAGCGCTCCGAGAGTTGTTCAACCTTCTTCATCCCTTCCCGCCCTTCCCCCCAACCCATGGTGATCGCAGGGAACGGTCCACTGCCCTTCGGCTTGCGAACCAGGATCGGTACATATACTTCATCCCTGGTCAGCACGAACGTGTAATCCCCAGGAATGTTTGATCCCTTTACTTCCTTGCTCACGACGATATACCCGTGCGGAGGTATGGCTTCGGCCGCAGCTCTTCCGGAACTTAGCTGCGCGCTTATGTTGACCGCATCGGATGTCGAGATCAGCGGCCACCCGAGGACTGCGCAAATCAGAACCAGGGATCCCTTGAACCAGGTCTTCATAATCTGCCTCCGTTCTGAATCTCGAGCGACTGGGCTGCGCAGAGCGGCAGTCCATGGATTGTGGTTCTACCACCATACCTTTTGCCACGTCAATCGTTTTGGTATATCCTCCCTCCCGCCTGCTCTCTCCGCGCTCTTGGGCGGCTTTCCTGGAGGTCTCATGCAACCTGTCCGCGTACTCTACACTTCTGTGTTGCTGCTTTTCGCTCTCTCAATCCCGCTCGGTGCACAGAACGGTTCCGTGCCCGACTCGCCTCGCCCCCTCGTGCTTACGGAGGCCGTTCCCGTCCCGGGTGTTCAGGGGCGCTTCGATCACTTCGGCTTCGACGGCAAAAATCAGTTATTTGTGGCCGCCCTTGGCAACAATTCCGTTGAAGCCATCGACATCAGCGCGCGAGTGCGGGCGCGTTCGATCCCCGGCATTCCCCGCCCGCAAGGTGTTGCTTATGCTCCTGACGAGAAGAAACTCTTCGTCGCCAGCAGCCAGGGCAAGTTGCGGATATTTGCTGGCAACACCTTTAACCTGATTAAGGAGATTGATTTTCACGGGGACGTCGATAATCTCCGTTACGATCCCGCCTCTCACCGTGTCTACGCCGGCTTCGGTGAAGATGAGACCGGAGCCATTGGTATGGTGGACGCAATTTCCAACGAGCGGCTGCCCGAGGAATTTAAACTCGGAGCCCATCCGGAGTCCTTTCAACTGGAATCCGCCGGGCCCAACATTTACGTGAATCTTCCGGACCTGAAGCAGATTGCTGTCATTAACCGCAAAACCGGCGCCATTACTCGCTGGCCGATGACTCTCGAGCACAATTTTCCCATGGCCTTGGACGAGCCGGACCACCGCCTGTTCGTTGCCACTCACGAGCCCGCGCGCCTGGCCGTCTTTGATACAGCTTCTGGCCGAACGATAGCGGAATTGCCGTGCGTTCAGGATGCGGACGACGTCTATTACGATTCCGCTCGAAAGAGAATTTATGTTCCTGGCGGCGAGGGCTTCATCAGCGTTTTTCAGCAGACCGATGCCGATCACTACCAGCTTCTGGCCAAGGTTCCTTCCACGCTGGGCGCCCGCACCGCCGGTTATTTTGGCAAAGGGAGAAAAGGTTTTGACCGTTTCTTTTTGGGTGTACCTGCGCGCGCCGATCATGGCGCCGAGATCTGGATCTACACCGTTCAGGACTGAAGCATGTTTACCGAATTCACGATAGGCAGTCGCCTGAGCCCACGTTTTCCCCGGCCGGGTCGGGCCATTGCGTCCTCGATTCCTCCCTGCTCGCCCCTCTCTCGGCCCAACGCTGCGGATAAACACTGCCCTTCTCGGATACTCCCGGTTTCCTGCTCCGCGACTGCGGTCGGGAGCCTATTCAAAGTTCGAATTGGCCTCATGTGCAGCCCCGATGGATCAACAGGCAACCCCCATTTAGGGGGTCCCTCCTCGCGGTTGAGCCCAGAAAATGCGCCGTTTTGCGCCAAATTCGCTGGTCCGTCCAGTGTACCAATTACGACCACTGGCGCCACTATCACTTTCTTGATTGCGCAGAATAAAGGATATGATTGACATCGGTCACCGTATGATGGTATAGCAGCTATACCTATTTCGTGGGGGAGGTCCCGAATGGCGCTCAATTCGATGGGGAAGCTCGTGCTCAATTCTTCCAGGCTCATGAAACTCACCCGGGTTCTTTCTGTTCTTTTTGTGATCATTCTGCTTTGTTCGCCGGCCTTGCCTCAAGGCAACACCGGCCGAATCCTCGGCGTCGTCACCGACCAGTCCGGAGGTTACGTCGCGAACGCGGCTGTGACCGTGACCGACGTGAACCGCGGTACTACGCGCAACCTCGTGACGGACAATACTGGCAGCTACGTCGCCATTGGTCTCCTTCCCGGCACTTACAAGGTCCATGTCGAAGCCAAGGGCTTCAAGACTTTTGATCGCCAGAATCTCTTGTTGGAAACCGGCAAGGATCTCAGTGTCGACGTCGTTCTGCAAACCGGCTCTGCAACGGAAGTCATCACCGTTACAGAGGAAGCTCCGCTCATCGACTCCACCAGCACCACTCTCGGCGGCACGCTCAGCAACACAACAATTAACGACCTGCCGCTCAATGGACGCAATTACCAGAACCTGATCTCTCTGCGTCCCGGCACTACGGTTTACCCCGGCGGCGGTCCATGGACGCAAAGCACCAACGGCGTTCGGCCAGAAGACACCAGTTACATCGTCGACGGCATCACGAACGACGAAGCCTTTATGGGCCTCAGCGTGACCAACGCCGCTGCCGTAATAGGTGATGCCGCCACGCTTCTCCCCATCGACGCCATCCAGGAGTTCAACACCCAAGTTAATCCGAAGGCGGAATTCGGATGGAAGCCGGGAGCCATCACCAGCGTCGGCCTCAAGTCAGGCACGAACGAGATTCACGGTTCCGCCTATGGTTTCGGACGCGCGGATTCTTTCGATGCGCGCAACTATTTCAATCCTGTTGGAACTCCCAAAACCCCCGTCGAGTTGGAGCAGTACGGCGGCAGCCTGGGCGGCCGCATCATCCGCGACAAACTTTTTTATTTCGGCGCCTATGAAGGACAGATGTACACCGTCGGCAATTCGCTGGGGGGCAATGTCCCGACAACCGCATCCGTCGGCGACCCGAGCATCAGCATACCCGATGCTACTGCCGCGCTAGCTGCAAATAATATCTCGGTGAATCCCCTCAGCGCTTATTTGCTGGGCTTCTACACTCCCAACAATACAACGGGACCGGGCGTCACGCTCAACTTCCCCAACGTCAACAGCTCAAAGAACGCCGTAGGAAAAGTGGACTATCACATCAATGATCACAACGCGATTGGCGGCTCCTATTTCTTCGGCAACGACACCATTGTCGGCATGGATTTCAACGAGCTGCTTCCGCAATTTCGGACCAAGGTCCACTCCCGCGCACAGACTATATCTGCCCATTGGGCCTGGACGCCGAATTCCAGCCTAGCCAATGAGCTCCGTGGCGGCTTTACACATTACGTTCTCCAAATCACTCCCAACGATGTCGGTTTCCCCTACCAGATCAACACCGGTCTTACAAATCCGCTCCTGTCAGGAATTCCGGACATCCGGATCAGCGGCTTCACACAGTTGGGTGCTTTCCACAACTTTCCTAAAATCGTCGGGCCCGATAAGGTTTATGATTTTATCGACCAGGTATCTTATCTACGTGGTAAACATGCCTTCAAGTTTGGAGGCGAAGTCCGTAGAGATTTAGTCCACCAGGCCACTTATCGGGCTGGTAGAGGTCGCGTCCGTTTCCAGGGAGGGCTGGCGTTCGATGGCTCCACGCCTTTGGAAGACTTCCTCGCTGGGGACCCGTCTCAGGCCACTTTCCTGGCCGGGGATCCCACCCGAAACCTTTCTCAGTGGCTTTATTCCGGCTACGCCCAGGACGACTGGCGCATCACTCCGAGAATTACTCTGAATCTCGGATTCCGCTACGAGTTCCAGGCTGTACCTACCGAAGCCAACAATCTGCTTGGGAATTGGGATCCCACGGTAGGGTTCCAGCAGGTCGGCAAAAACATCAGTTCGATTTACAAACCTGACCACAAGAACTTCTCTCCGCGCTTCGGGATCGCCTGGGATGTGACCGGCAAGGGGACTACCGTCGTCCGCGCTGGAGGAAGTATCATCTATAGCTTGCTGAACATGAGCACTTTTCTCTCTCAGCAAAACACCCAGAATACGGTTACTCTCGGCGTGGGAACAGTACCAACCGGCGCTACACTCATCTACGGTACCCAGTGCCCACCGCCGAACGGCTGCCCCGGCATGGGAAACATCATCACGACCGGGATCACGCTCCCCGGCTCGGCCATGACTTGGCAGGACCAATCGACCGCCATCTATCCGTCGAGCGTGACTGGATTCGTCCAGTGCGGCGACGGGCTCGGTTCAAACCCTGGACCTTGCGACACCTTCGCCATGAACCGTAACTTCCGCACCCCCTACGTGGAGAACTGGACCTTGGGCATCCAACACGCTTTCTCCAACAAGCTTTCTCTCGAATCCACTTACGTCGGCAATCACGGAGTGAAGCTCACCGGCGTGCTTGACATCAATCAGGTCAATCCGACCACGCTGCAGCGGCCTTACCAGGCTCAGTATCCGTACCTGAACTACATCAATCAGCTCTCCAATGCGTATGGTTCCACATACAACGGTTTGCAGAACACGCTCACCGCCCGCAATTTCCATGGTCTCGATTTTGTTCTGGGGTATACCTATGCTCATGGTCTGGACGACCTGTCGTCCAACTGGGTTGCATACCTCCCCATGGACAGCACACGTCCTTATCTGGACCATGCCAGCAGCGACGGAGACATTCGTCACCGCTTCACCTTGTCTGTGACGTACTCGTTTCCTGAGAAGAAGACCAAGAGTCAGCTCCTAGAAGGTTGGCAGCTCAATACCATCATTACCATGCAGAGCGGACAGCCCTGGAACATCAATGACCAGTCGAACAACTTCCTTGTCAACGGAAACCCCCTCGGCGACAACACGGATCGCTGGGATTTCTTCGGCAATCCCTCAGACTTTAAGTCAGGAGGACCAAATACTCTTCCCTTCTGCTCGAATGGAGCTTCTCAAGGTTGCTCTTACTTCACGGCGGGCGGGTTGACCCAGATTTATCTCTCCGATGCCCAGACCGCTACCGCCTGGGCCCTTTGTCAGTCCAAGGCTCCTGACGCGAGCACCCTGGCGGCCGCAGGGTGTTACGTCAGCCCGAATGGCAAGTCCGTTCTGGTTCCCAACGCCATAGGACAGTTTGGCACCATGGGTCGCAACATCTTTCGCGATACCGGTTTTCACAACGTCGATCTGTCTGTCAGCAAGAACTTCAGATTCGGTGAGCGGGTGAAAGCCCAGTTCCGCGTGGAAACATTCAACATCTTCAATCACCCCAATTTCGCGAATCCGAATGGCGCCACCAGCGGCTATGGTCAGGGGGCTTTTGCCGATCCTTCCCAGAGCGGTCAGTTTGGCTGCGGTTGCGCCACGCCGGACAACGCCGCGTTCAACCCCGTGCTAGGGTCGGGTAGCGCTCGCGCCATCCAGCTCGGACTGAAGCTTACTTTCTAGCCGGCACACCAGCTCTGCAACCTAGAAAAGGGCCGAGTCCATTCCGGCCCTTTTTTGTTTCGTCGATTGCGAATCATTTCCAAAGAGGTCGAAAAAACCATGTGGTCACCCCGATTCCGCGCAATGATCTTCATCGCGATTTGCAGCTCCCTGCTTTTCCTGATGCTCTCCAGCGGCTCGTTCGCTGCGGATGCCGCCCAGGCGGTCTTGCAAGCCGACCGTGCCTTTGTGCAGGCCGTCGCAAAAGCAGATACTGCAAGGCTGACCAGTCTTCTCGACGCTCACTTCACCTGGTGTGATTCCAGTGGAAAGATTCTCAGCCGTGACGAAGTTCTGCGTTCTCTTCCCAAGGATTCCCTCGGCGACGAATCCGGCGCCGAACTGAAGCAGCTCACGTATGCGGAAGTCGGGGCCGTCATGGCAGGCCGCGACAAAGTGCAGGTGCTGCGCATGTGGGTAAAGCGCCCCGCGGGCTGGCGTTTGCTCGTTTATCACGAGGTGCACCTGAGCGACCATCCCCCGGAAGCCGGTGGCACGGGAGTGAAGGAATGTGAGAATCCCTGCAAGGCCGTTCCCTATCAACCGAAGAATGAAGCAGAGCACGACGTTATCCTCTCCTGGCAAGCCTTGGAAACAGGCGTCACCCACCACGATGCTGCCGCGTGGTCTCCACATATCGCCGAGGAATTCGTGATGCTCAATTCCAACAACGATCATCCTTTCGGCAAAGCCGATCGCATTGCCGTTCTCAACAAGCAAGAGCAGAGCGGCGTAGCCTCGGCACCTTCTCCCCTGGTTTCGGCACAGATGTTTGATTTTAAAGACGCCATCGTGATGACCTGCCTCCACCAGACGCACACCGGCAAGCACGTTCATGTCAGCCGCTTGTGGATCAGGCGTGACGGCAAGTGGGTCATGGCCATCAGCTATCAGACCCTCATTCAGGGTGGCGCGTCCCACTCAGACTGAGCTGATTTGTATTCGAATGGTGCCGAAGCATTCGAAAGCAGATGCGTTCTTCGAATAGGTAATCATGAAGATAGTTACTCTTATGAGAAATGTCGGCGCGCCGACATTTTGCGCGCTCATCGCTTTTCTCCTGCTCACTTCCGCAGCTCCTGCGGAAACAACAAACTCCGCTTCACAGGCGGATCACGCATTGCTTAAGGCCTTCGAGAAAAAAGATCAGGCCACCCTCGAGCATCTCCTCGATACCCATTTCATCTGGATCGATTCCAGTGGGCGCCGGCTCGCTCGCGCGGAGCTTCTCAAAGATCCTCCACCTGTTGCCGACGCTGATGTCGGAGCACAAGTGCGCGCCTACGGAGACTCCGCTGTTGTTCGTGCCAATCGCGGCAAAATGAATGTTCTCAGGATCTGGGTCAAGCGCGCACCTGGCTGGCGAGTTCTGCTCTATCAGGAAGTCCTGCAAGTCGAAAAATCGGAATCGCCGGGCGGAAAGCCAACTGTTGAGTGCATCAACCCTTGCCAGTCAATTCCTTATCAGCCGCATACACAGTCAGAGAAAGAGGCCATCGCTTCGTGGCAGGGCGTCATGAAGGCCATGGCCGAGAATGATGCGGACGCTTATGCTCCGCTCATCGCCGATGAATTTACGGCCACCGACACCCACCACGCCCGGCCTTACGGTAAAACCGATCGGCTTGCTCAAATCGCCAAGCAGAAACAGAAGGGCGCGCACTCCTCGCCCCCGGAATTGCTTTCGGCGGAAATGTTTGACTTAGGCGAAACCGTACTGATGGTCGCAAAGGAGCAGCGTCCCGGCGCTAAAACCTATTTCAATACGCGCATGTGGTTGAAGCGCGACGCCCGCTGGCAGATGCTCTTCAGTTTCAATACGCGAATGGAATGATTACGCGCTCTGGTACAGCTTGGTGATCACAAACTCGCGGTGCCCCAACGTTTCCGCGCAGGTCAGCCGCCCGTTGCAAGTGCGCAGCATGATGTCGATCAATTGATCGCCCGCCTGATCCAACGTCAGCTCCCGCCGCAGGATTCCCGAAACGTCCAGGTCGATGTGCTCGCTCATCGTGCGCGCGGTCTTCGGATTGGCAGTCAGTTTGATGACCGGCTCAATGGGATTGCCGATGACGTTCCCTTGGCCCGTTGGAAAAAGGTGAACCACGAATCCCGCCGCGGCTTGCAGCGTGATGCATTCCGCCGCCGCTGAGGAAGTGTCCATGTAGTAGAGCCCTGGACCCTTGGCTGGCGCTTCCGCAGGCTTCAACACATCGATGTATTTCGTCCGCTTGCCAATCTTCTGCAAATTCCCGAAGGCCTTTTCTTCAATCGTGGTCAGCCCGCCGATGATATTGCCCTTGGTGGGTTGCGACTCGGAAAGATCGCTGGTCTTATGCCGCTCAATCACGTCCTGATATGCGCGGAACACCTGCATGAAACGTTCGCCGACTTCTTTCGTGGCCGCCCGGCTCGCGCACACCACTTCGGCGCCGGTCAGTTCCGATGTTTCGCCAAAACAAGTTGTCGCGTGAAGCGGATCCAGTTTGTCGATCAGGTTACCCACTGTGGGACAAGATCCCAACCCTGACGTGGTGTCGCTCTCCCCGCACTTTGTCGACACGAATAGTTCCTCGATCGAGCAGGCCTCGCGTTGTTTCTCGCTGGCCCAGTGCATGAACTCTTTGGCTTTGCGAGAAGCGCGGGCAATTGTGCTGATATCGCCATTTTCTTCGATCGCAAATCCAGCCACCGGCTTTCCCGTCTTCGCGATGCCATCCACGATCCGTCCGGTCCAGCCCGGCTCGATGCCGATGACCACGCAGGCGGCCACGTTGGGGTTCGATCCGGTCCCGATCAGTGTCCGGAAAAAGAGTTCGAGATCTTCTCCAAACTGCAGCCGGCCATAGGCATGAGGCAGCGCCAGTGCCCCCTTGATATTGTTCGCAACTGCTTCGGCGGCAGCGTTGGACAAATCGTCCAGCGGTAGAATCACCACATGATTCCGGATGCCGACTCTTCCGTTCTCCCGCCGGTAGCCCAAAAACTGATAGCGTCCCATCTTCACCACCTCTTCGTCTTCATATTATGAACGTGCACGTGATTGCCTTTGCCGACCGCCGCCACCGTACGGCCAACGTCGTTGCCGTACTTCAGAACGGTTTCGCCGGCCTTGATTTCCCTCAAGGCAATCTTGTGGCCCAGCGGAACCGCATCGAGCGCTTTGAGCGTAATGGTCTCGTCGGTCTCCATGATCCAGCCGGTTAATTCCTGACCCGCCTGCGCATTTTCGACCACCATCACACCCACCGTGTCGGCCTTGTCGTGAACTATAAAGTGTGTCGCCATCTTCTATGACCTCAACTATTCGAGAAATAAAAATCAACTAGCCGGAGCTTTTTCTCCGGGTGCGTACGTCCCCCCGTCCTTCAACAGACGGTTGACCTCTGCCCCCGCTTTGCTGACTTCCTCTCGCAGTGTTTTTTCCGCCAGGGCGGCGTCTCGTGCCCGGATCGCCTGAAGCACGGCGCGAAGATTTTTCATGCTCTCGCGATCGCGTTCCACGGAGCGCTTCGGATGCGTCAGGCCAAGGGCGCGCCAGCGCCAGATTCTTCCATGCAGCATTCCGATCATCGAGGAGAGGGTGGAACTCTTTGCTCCCTCGAAGAGCGCTTCGTAGAAACTGTTTTTCGTGTCCAGCATTTTTTCTGCATTGCCGGACTCGTATGCCATTTCCACCACGGAGAGCGCTTGTTCCAGCCGCGCGATCTGTATCTCTTCGGCCTGCTCCACGAATAGCCGAGCCGCTAATCCCTCCAGGACCGCTCGAATGGCGTACAGATCCCGAGCCTCTTCGACCGTAAGCGTGCGCACCACCGGTCCCTTATTAGGGATGATCGCCACCAGCCCTTCGGATTCGAGCTGCCGTAATGCTTCGCGGATGACGGTGCGGGAGACTCCCATCATTTCAATCAATTCCCGCTCGACAAGACGTTGTCCGGGGTTAAGCCGCCCGGCAATGATGGACTGTCGAAGTTCATCAAGAACCTGGCGGCGAAGGGGCGCAGCCGATTTAGGGATAGCAGCGAGAGCAGAAAGAGGACGCGTCAAAGAACTTGACTCCAGCATATTCTCGTAATACGGTACTATGATATGATTTATTTCGCAACCCTATTTTCTTCTACGAGGACTCTGTGACTTTTTCTCCTGTGAATCTTGCTATTGTCGGACTCGGCCGCTGGGCTAGGGTTTTGACTCGTGCTTCCGCCAAATCCGAAGAGCTGAAAATCGTGGCGGGCTATAGCCGCTCTTCCGATAAGCGAGAGGCCTTTCAGAAGGATGTTGGGGTTCCGGCCGCGCCGACCATGGACGCCATCTTATCAGACCCTTCGATCCAGGGCGTGATTCTGACCGTGCCAAACGAGCAGCATCTTCCGATGGCGGAGCAGGTGGCCAAGGCCAAAAAACATGTCTACACGGAAAAGCCCATCGCCAGCACGTTGGTCGAAGGCCTGCAGATTGCCGCGTTGCAGCAAAAATACGGGGTCACTGTTACGGTGGGACACAGTGCGCGTTTGATGGGTGGCGTCCGGAAAATTCGCGAAGCGATTGACAGTGGTGAGCTCGGAAAGGTCGCGTTCATCGAAGCCAATTTTTCCAACAATCGCGCGCTGGAGCTTACGCCCAAAACGTGGCGTTGGTATAAGGACAGAGCTCCAGGGGGACCGCTTTCGCAGTTGGCCATCCACCAGTTCGATGTATTGCACTATCTTGGCGGCGAAGTGGTGGAAGCAAGCGGCATCGCTTCGAAACTTTCTCCCGTGGGCGCCGAAGTGGACGACCAGTCCATGACGCTGGTGAAATTTGCGGACGGCAAAGTCGGCTATGTCGGAGCCTGCTGGACATCCCCGGGCATCTTTTCGGTGCGTGTGTTCGGGTCGAAAGGACTGATGCACTACGAAATCGACTTCGACACCTGGGACACCCCGGACCAGCTGCACAAAAAATCAACACTCTACATTCAACGGGGCGCGGACGGCTACGCGAAGAGAGAAGAGCTAAAAGTACCGGAAAGCGACATGTTCCGGGCGGAGCTGGAAATGTTTGCGGAAAGCTGCCGGACAGGAAAAGCAAACGAGCTCAGCGCGCAGAACGGGAATGTGGCCGTCGCGATGGTGTATGCCGCGTTGAAGTCCATCGAGCAGAACGGTCAGTGTATTCCGATTGCGAACATCCTGAAGGAAGCGCAAAGCCGCTTAACAGACTGACAGGAGGCCCGATGCTGGCGAGCCGGTATTTTATCGATCTCACGCAACCCGAGATTGCGGCGCAGTTGAAGAAAAACCCGCTTGTGATTCTGCCGCAAGGAAGCGTTGAGCAGCATGGCCCGCACCTGCCGACGGGCACGGATATCTTTGCTTCAAACGTGATTGCTCATGCCGTTGCGGAGCGCATGGATGGATTAGTTCTGCCCGGCGGTCCACTTGGTGTCACCCCGTTGCACATGCCGTTTGAAGGCACGATCACGCTCTCGGCGGATACTTACATGCGCGTGGTGACGGAGACGTGCGCTTCCACAGCCCAGCACGGCGCAAAATACCTGCTGATCCTCAACTGGCACGAACTCAACATTCCATCCCTGGGCGTGGCCGCGGACTTGTTGCATCGCGAACATGGAATGACGGTCCTGACCGTGCAGGCGTGTTTTGTGGCGGAGGACATGTTCGGGAAGGAATGTGGTGGGCTCACACACGGTGGCGAAATCGAAGCGCTGGCGGTGCTAGCCTATCGTCCGGACCTTGTGCACCTGGATCGGATTGATTATTCTTCCGACCACAGTCACGGCCACAAGGTTGACGCGCTGCGGCGCACCCGCAGCTTCCAGCCGGTGCTGACAGATGTGCGTTCCATCGCGCCAACCGGCTGGTATGGCAACCCGCAACCCGCGACAGTTGAAAAGGCGCAGAGAATGGTCAATAGTGTCGCCGATTCCATCGCCACGCAATCCGCGGAAATTTTCAAGCAACTCGACCGGATCCAGGGCGGCACCGCGGAGATTCGGCAAGTCAATAAGGTGCGATGATGGCCAAGTTATACAAGCAGGGCGATGCCAGGCTGCTTGGGCTTCCGGGGCGCAAGGCGCAGGAAATTGTTTCCGGCGAACGCGGGGCTCAGGGCCTGACGTTACGGCTTGTTGAAATCCCCGTGCTCCAGCCCGGCGATTCGCTGCGACCCGCGCACCATCATTCCGATTTTGAAGAGTGCATTTACACGCTCTCCGGCCAAGGCACGACATTCGCGGACAGCGGCGAGTTCCCCATGAAGCCCGGCGACACGCTGCTCATGCCTGCCGGCGAAAGACACGTGACGCGGAACACCGGCAATGAGCCGTTAGTCTTGTTGTGTTTTTTCCCCGTAGCGGACATCATGGCAGCCACGCAGGAACCAGGCGTTTCTTCCAGGGCTTCGAAGAAGCTATGACTCTCGATGTGCTGTGCCTGCGCCCCGAAGGGGATTTTCAAAGAGTCGGGGCATTGCCACCTTCGTCGTTGCAAGTTGTCTACCGCGCCGCCGACGATGCGGACGTCTTGGAGTTGATGAAGCAGGCGCGCGCCTTGGTGATCCCCGCGGTTGGACCCAAACTCTCCGAGCAGCTCTTCGAGGGAAGTGGCGTCAAATTCATCCAGGTGACGGGGGCGGGGCTCGATCGCCTGAATCTGCCATTCCTGAAACAACGCGACATTGTCGTGGCCAATGTATCCGGCGGCAGCAACGAAGCGGTCGCGGAATATGCGGTCACTTCGGCAAGCGTCCTCCTGCGCCGATTTTCGTGGGCGGACGCGGAGATTCGTAGTGGCAACTACAAGACCTTTCGCGCACGGATGCTGGCGGAGAGCCTGCCGGGGCTCGACGGCCTCACCGCCGGTGTCGTGGGATTCGGGATTATCGGTCTTGCCGTGGCAACGGCATTCCATAAGAGGGGCTGTTCGATTCTTTACTATGATCCAGCGCCACGCGATCTCCGTGCGGCCGAGTCCCTCGGCGCAAAGGCATGCTCCCTGGACAGCCTTCTGCAGACTGCGGATATCGTCAGCTTGCACGTGCCGCTCCTTCCGCAAACAACCGGACTCCTCCGGGCTCGCGAGCTCGCCTTGATGAAACCACAGGCAGTCTTGATTCAGGCTTCGCGCGGAGGCGTCGTGGACGAGGGGGCGCTCGCCAAGGCTCTAGAGAGCGGTCACCTTGGTGGTGTGGCCGTGGATGTCTATTCCACAGAGCCGCCTACGGCTGAACATCCCTTGCTCGCGCTCCGCGGCGAAGCAGCACGGCGAGTCTTATTCACACCACACATCGCCGGCGTAACACGGCAGTCCACCGCTTTTCTATTCCGGGCAACCTGGAGAAATATAGAGCGCGTATTGACGCAAAAAGAGGCCCCGGTAGACGTAGTAAGGTGAAATCAAGTGGTGATCCTCCGGAGTAGCACGTCCGGTTTTGTGTGACAGGGAGAACACTCAGTGGGCAAAGTGGAAGCAGGTCGAAAAAGCAAGCCCTGGTACACGATTCTTTACATACAAGTGCTGATTGCCGTGGTGCTCGGCACCTTGATCGGATATTTCTTTCCCCCGGCGGGCATGGCCCTGAAGCCGCTTGGCGATGCATTTGTATCTCTCATACGGATGATGATTGCCCCGGTGATCTTTTGCGTGATTGTGCAAGGGATCGCGTCCATGAGCGACTTGAAGAAGGTCGGCACCGTCGGTGTGAAGACGCTGATTTATTTTGAAGTGGTTTCGACGATGGCGCTGGCCATCGGAATCGCGGTCGCGCTGACGTTTCATCCAGGCGCCGGGTTGAACATTGATGCCTCCGCGCTTGATCCGAAGGCGGCGGCGATCTATGTCGGACACGCGAAGGAATCCGGCTTCATTCATTTCCTGCTGGGGTTTATTCCGCGGACTTTTGTGGGCGCGCTGGCGGAAGGCGAAGTACCACAAGTACTCCTGATTTCCATCCTGACTGGTTTCGCGATCGCGCGCATGGGCGAGTTAGGGAAACGGGCGCTCGGCGCGATCGAAGTGGCGAATAAGGTAGTTTTCGGAATCGTTCGTATCGTTGTCCGCGCGGCGCCCCTTGGCGCTCTCGGAGGAATGGCGTTCACGGTGGGCAGTTACGGAGTAGCGTCGCTTACAAACCTGCTGAAACTGATGGGGACCTTTTACCTGTCCAGCGTCCTGTTTGTGGTGGTGATCCTGGGGACGATCGCCCGTCTGACGGGCTTTTCGATCTTTCGGTTTCTGGCTTACATCAAGGATGAATTACTGATCGTCTTGGGCACAAGCTCATCGGAGACGGTGTTGCCGGACATGATGCGCAAGCTGGAAATTCTGGGAGCGTCGCGTTCGGTGGTCGGCCTGGTTTTCCCCACCGGCTATGTTTTCAATACCGATGGCACGAATATCTACCTGACGCTGGCAGCGCTTTTCCTGGCGCAAGCCACCAATACGCACCTTTCCTTCGCGCAAATCATCGCGATTCTCCTGTTTGCCCTGGTGGCGTCGAAGGGTGGCTCAGGCGTGACGGGAACCGGCTTTGTCACGCTGGCAGCGATTCTGGCGGCGGTGCCCTCGATTCCAGTGCAATCGCTGGCGCTGCTGGTCGGAATTGAGAAATTTATGAGTGAGTGCCGGGCGTTAACCAACGTTGTGGGGAACGGGGTCGCCACGCTCGTGGTAAGCCGGTGGCAAGGGGAACTCGATGTGGAGAATCTACGCCGGGTGATGGCCAAGCCGCCGGAAAACTCTGAAACCGATTCGGCTTGAGGGGCGTTACACTTCTCAGGTTGCTCTTTACACCCGGGCGACAGACTTTGTTCTGTTTCAGGAGGGTCTATGTTAGCCACTGCCATGGATCGGCGTGCCTTCCTTCGCGTTTCCGCTGTCAGCGGCGGCGGGTTTATGCTCGCTTGCCACCTGCCTGTTCTCTCCGACGTTCTTGCAGGACAAGCGGCTGCTCCACAACCACCCACCCCTGCTTTTGTCCCCACCGCGTTTATTCGCGTGACTGCGGACGGAATTGTCACCATCACCGCCAAGAATCCGGAGATCGGCCAAGGGGTTAAAACGCATCTCCCAATGATCATCGCAGAGGAATTCGATGTGGATTGGAAGGATGTCCGCATTGAGCAGGCCGACCTGGACGAAACAAAGTATGGCCCACAGCGCGCCGGAGGAAGCACGGCAACGCCCATCAACTGGGACCCGCTGCGCCGCGTGGGAGCCGCGTGCCGCCAAATGTTCGTTGCGACGGCTGCCCAGACGTGGTCAGTGCCGGAATCGGAGTGCGAGACATCTTCCGGGCGCGTGATTCATAAAATTTCGAAACGTACGCTCACCTACGGTGCGCTGGCAGCCAAGGCCGCAACCTTGAAGCCACCTGACATGAAAGCGGTCACACTGAAGGACCCCAAGGACTACAAGATCATCGGCAAACCAATCGTGGGCGTCGATGTTCCTTCGATCGTGGCGGGCCAGCCGATTTACAGCATCGATTTTCGTGTTCCTGGGATGTTGTGGGCCGTTTATGAGAAATGCCCGGTGTTCGCCGGAAAAGTGGTCAGTTCCAACGTCGAGGACCTGAAATCTCTGCCGGGAGTGCGGCAGGCATTTGTGATTGAAGGCACGACGGAACTCCTTGGCCTGCACGCCGGGGTGGCCATCCTCGCGGACACCTGGTGGCAGGCGAACTCTGCGCGTCAGAAGCTGCAGGTCAAGTGGGACGAAGGCGCAACCGCACAACAAAGCAGCGAGGGATTCCTGCGACGCGCCCAAGAACTTTCCAAACAAGAACCAACCGTTATGCTGCGCAAGGATGGCGACGCCGCGGCCGCGCTGCGATCCGCCGCAAAGATCGTCGAAGCCGCGTATGACTACCCGTTCCTGGCCCATGCGCCCATGGAACCCGAGAATTGCCTGGCGCATTTTCATGACGGAAAACTGGAATTCTGGTCACCCAGCCAGACTCCAGAATCCGGGCGCATGCAAGTGTCCAAGGTCTTGGGAATTCCGCACGACGATATCATCGTGCATATGAAACGCGCGGGTGGCGGATTTGGTCGCCGTCTGACGAACGACTACATGCTGGAAGCCGCCGCGATTGCCACGCGCGCCGGCGTGCCAGTTAAGGTTTTGTGGACGCGCGAGGATGATTTCCACCACGATCACTATCGTCCTGCGGGGTTCCATTTCTTAAAGGGCGGAATTGATGCTTCCGGGAGGGCCGTAGCTTGGCAAAATCACTTCATATCCTTTGGGGAGGGCGAAAAGTTCGCTCCCTCGGCGAATATCCCCGGCAACGAATTCCCAGGAACCTTTCTGCCGAATTTTCATTTTGGCGCGTCGTTGATGCCGCTAGGAGTGCCGACCTATGCTCTGCGGGCGCCGCGCAGCAACGCATTTTCGTGGGTGTTCCAGTCCTTTACCGACGAACTGGCGCACGCTGCAGGAAAGGATCCCGTGGAGTTCCGTCTGGAGTTGCTGAGCCTTCCACGCATCGCCACGCCTGACCTGATACCGGATCCGTTCTCCGGCAATATGGACGCCACGCGCATGCAAGGCGTGATACGGCTGGTGGCGGAGAAATCCGGGTGGGGCAAACGAACTTTGCCGAAGAACACGGGAATGGGCGTCGCCTTCCAGTTCTCGCATCGCGGGTACTTTGCAGAAGTTGTGGAACTCACCGTGGGCGCGAAAGATGGGGTGAAAGTGAACAAGGTGTGGGTGGCGGGCGACATCGGCAGCCAGATCGTCAATCCCAGCAACGCGGACAATCAGGTGCGCGGCGCCGTTCTGGAAGGGTTGAGTTCGGTGATGAGTTACGAGATTACCATCGATCGGGGACGGGCCGTGCAGAGTAACTTCGACGAATACACTCCAATGCGGATCAACCAATTACCGGCCGAAATCGAGGTGCATTTCCTGCGCACGGATCATCCGCCCACGGGATTGGGCGAACCCGCGGTGCCGCCACTTCTCCCGGCGGTGTGCAACGCCATCTTTGCAGCAACGGGGAAGCGGATTCGCTCCCTACCACTGGCGAAACACGGATACAGCTGGGCCTGAGCGATTCTGCCTGTGACGATTAGTGATGATCTTCTGCCGGGGGAACTTCCAAGTTTCGCACCAACCACGGCACAAGCACTTTTCGGAAAATCACCGGGTCGGGCCAGATTTTCACCTGCCGCCCCAGGTGGCCGCCCTGCGGATTGATCCACGCCTCCTTGGGAACATCGCCGTTGTTCAAGAGAAGGTACGCGTCGGAAATCGGCACCTGGGAGTCCAACGCGCCGGCAATGATCAGCATGGAAGTCGTCGGCTTCCCCAAAAGATGCTGATTGACGAGCGACAATTTCGGAAGGATATCGCCAAGATCTTCGACTTTGCCCGCTCCTTCGAAGATCGACATCAGCGCGGGGCCGAGCCCGAAAAGATATTCCCGGTTGCCCAGAGTCTTCTGCAGGACGAAGTCTTTTTGAAACGTTGCGTCAACCGGTGGCGATTGTGCAACCACGGCCTTCAGCCGGGCGTGTTCAACGATGGAAAGTTTGGCCGCCCAGTAGGCGCCGAAACTCTGGCCATCCACGCCGATGCGAGATTTATCGACGTCTGGCCGCGTCTGCAGATAGTCGATGACTTTAGAGAACATCCGCTCCGCTGTTTCGCTGGCCTTGATGGGAGCCTGGCCGGTTCCGGGCGAATCGATTCCGATGAAACCGATGCCGGAATTGAGGACCACGCCAAAATTTTCGCTCAGATCCTCCTTGCGACTGTCGAGACCGCTGATCGCGATCACCACCGGCACCGGGCCTTTCCTATTCTTGGGCATCCGCATGTACCCGATGATTTCCGAGCTTTCAAACGGAATGCGCACCACCTCCAGCGGCGGGTCCATCATCCTTGCGTGCGCCAGAAACGCCTCCAGCGCTTTGGCATAGGCGCGTTGCTTGCCGGGCGATGCCGGAACCGGCCAGCGTGCAAAGGAATACAGTCGCCACGCGCGGATGAAATCAGCATCCGCCTTTGCAGGATTGCTCGGGAGCAGCGATTTGCCTTCGGTCATGTAACGGTCAGCCACGCCACTGAACGCGGCGGCCCACTCGTCATTGTCGGTGGTTTTGATGTGAGAGAAGGCTTCGCGGACGTCGGCGGGATCCAGTCCGATGAGCGGGTACATGCCGTTTTCGGCCCGTTTCATCGCTTCGGCTTTGATCTCGTCGAGGGTGCGTTCCTTTTGCTGGGCGCGCAAATCAGGCGCCAGGGTAAACAGGATCGTTAGCGCCGCGAGACATAGTTCGATTCTGTAGAGCAAGGGAGTTCTCCTCATGGTGTGTGCACGATTTTCCCAATGGCCGCTTCGTAATACGACGGGTCGTAATAATTTCCGGGTGCCGGCGGACGGCCGCCCCATTGGCCTTCGACTTCCGCGCGCAGCTTCAAGACATTTTCGAAGCCGCGAAGGTCGAACTGCGCGTCTTTCGCGAAGCCGCCAGGGCGCGTCATGGCGATCTCGTAGTCTTCCGCGGCGATGTCCGGCGAAAGACGATACCGGTTGGCCAGCATTTCGATCACCTGCTTCTTATTTTCCGGTGCGAGTAGCCAGCGCTGTGCCTCAATGCAGGCTGAAAGAAAGGCAAGCAGCAGTTCGCGGTGAGCCTTCGCCCAGGCTCGTTGCGTGAAAAAACCGGCCGCCTGATATGGTCCGATTAACTGCTGCACCGAAGCGAGACTCACGAACCCTTCGTGCTTGGCCACCAGGGAAACCGGCGGGCCGAGCATCGAGCCTGCAAATTCTTTGTGCTCCCGCATGGCGACAAGGCGCTGGGGCGTGGCGCCGAATGGTTTGATCTCATAATCCTTCCCTGCCGTCATGCCGTTCAACGATAGGATTTTCTTCATTTGCAGCGCGTAGGCGGTGTTGGGCGCATCTACGATTAACGCTTTGCCGCGCAGTTCCGATACGGATTTAATGTCCGGCTGGGCGATCAGTTCGTTCTGCGAACCTTCGCCGCCCATGACAATGACTACATCCTGATGTGCTAGCTCGACCATGGCCACCGCATTGTCGACGGCAAGGTAGGCAATATCACCTATCCCGGCGGCGAGGTCGCCACGCACTTCGTCGGAATTTTTCTTATTGTCGTTTTCGACTTCAATTCCAAATTTAGTGAAAAGCCCCAGTTTATCGGCAACAACAAACTGAATGGGGCGGCCTAATAAGGTGAGAACATGTAGCTGTTGTGGCGGACTGCTTTGTGCGCGCGTCACGCAACAGAGGGCAAGCGCGCACAATGCAATGCATACAATACGCGAAACAATGGATCGCATTCGAATTCTCCTCGTCACTCTGGATCAGGGCGCGCCTTCGTTCAGTTTATCGAGCGACCATTCGGTTACCGGGGTGGGATCCAGCAGGGGCTTGCCGAGATTCGGGCAACTCAGGGCATAGAGGCCGGTGTCCGTTGCGGCCCAGATCACATTCCGGTCCCATTCGACCAACACATTATCCACGGTACGGTCATAGCTCCCGAACTTCTTCAGGTCCCCGCCTTGCGGTGGGATGAAGTAGCCCACTTCCTCCGGTCTGTAGAGATCGCCGATATCGTAACAGCGAAGTCCGGCGATGAAATAGCTATAGGCTATGAATTCCTGCCGCGGCTTTCCCGGAGCTTTCAGGTGCGGCGGATTGTGCGCACCGAAACGCCCGCGCTTGAAGCAGAAATCACGGTACGGGGCCTCTGGAGGGGGAACCGGCCGCGGCAGCTGAGCTACCGGGACGGGATGCGCCTCATCTCGAATATCCACCACCCAGTTGGGCAGGTAGATCTGGTTGCAATCGGAGTTTGTCGTTTCCCCGTTGGTAAGAACGAATCCGCGCTCCAGGATTCCGCAATAAATAGTATGGAATGCGATGCCCATCCCGGAATATTGCGGCGGCGGCTCAAAGCGCCCGATCTCTTTCTGGTGAGTGGGGTCCGACAGGTCCAGGATGATGAAACCATTGCAGCCGAACGCGCCGTAGCCCCGGTTCCCGCCGTCTTCCAGTTTTTTTGGAACGTATACCGGGCCGTGCAGTCCGGCGAACGGCGTCTGGTCCGCCACAACCTTCGGCGGTACCAGTTTTGACCAGATCCATTTGTTGTATTCCGCTTCCTCGCCCTTTCGCGAACCGGGGACCCACCACATCGATACTTCCTTGGCGCTGGTGGGGTCGGACGCGTCGACAATCATATTGCCGTTGACCAATTCTCGAAAGTAAGACGGTTGATGGATGAAAGTATCGTCCGGTGCGGTGTCCAGATAAGCGTACTTGCCACCATCGTAGTAATTCCTGTGCGTGCCCTGGCCGGTGGCGCCAGTGCTGAACTCGGAAAGCTTGGCGATCTTGGCGGGATTGGTCGCATCATAAAACCGCACACCGCGCAATCCTTTGTAGTTCTTTCTCTTGTCATCGAGTTGGGGATCATCATATTTGCCCATCGGCGCTTCCGGGGTCGAATCCGTGATGGGAGTTTGTGCGCCGGTCATGAGGATCCACTTCTTCAAGTCTTTGTTGTAGGCGACCTGGACCTGGTAGCCTTCGAACCCGCCCTTGTTAAACATGCTGGGTTTTCGCACATCGCTGACGTCGATCACATCTCCCTGCTGGAAGATGTAACGGCGGTCTCCGACGGACATCATCTGCATCTTGCCATGCCGCGAATGCCCAGGAGCGAAGTGAGCGAGAACCTCCATGTTGCGGATGTACGTCCGGCGGTCCAAATAGGAAATGCTGTTCGGGGTCGGATGGCCGTGATGATCGGCCAGAGCCGTCAAAGGCGAACTTGCTAACGCCAACCCCGCACCCGCGGCGGTGCGCAGGAAGTCCCGGCGCGTTGGCGTGAGCAAGGGTTCTCTGGATTCTTGGACTGCGGTCAATCGGGCCGCTCCTGGACGTACGGGTTTCCGTGCTTTCATGAAAGGCTCCTTCGTTGGGGTCCGCCGGAACACCCTACCCGTGTCCGCGCACCCCGAGTTTGTGAGCTAATCCCCCGGACCTGTGTGTGCCCACCGCCGTGGGCGGATGGGCAAATTAGATAGCTCAAGGCTACAAGAGGTAGGACCCCTGTACCACTTAGCGAGTGCCAGTGTCAACCATTAAATTCTATGAGTCAGAAATACTGATAGTTAGTCTGTACAAGGAGGGATACTCGGGGTATAGTGGTATGACCAATTATTACTCTGCTGCATCATACCTAAACCAATGGGCCCAACCGCTCGGGCCTGCCGCCGTCGAGGAGGCTAGCCGTGGCGATCGCCACCATCAATCCAGCAACGGGACAACTGTTGAAGTCCTTCGAGCCGCTGACCAACTCGCAAATCGAAATCAAGCTCCAGAAAGCCATCGATGCCTTTGCAGGATACCGCAAAGTTCCCTTCCGTCAGCGCGCGGAATGGATGGTGAAGGCCGCCGCAATTCTTGAGAACGAAAAAGAAGCGTTTGCCAAAGCCATGACCACGGAAATGGGCAAGACTTTTCGGTCCGCGGTGGACGAGGTGGCGAAGTGCGCGTGGGTGTGCCGGTATTATGCGGAAAACGCGGCGCATTTTTTGGCGGATGAGACCGTCGAGACGGGAGCAAAACGGAGCTACATCCGCTATCAGCCGCTGGGGCCAATTCTCGCTGTGATGCCGTGGAATTTTCCGTTCTGGCAGGTGTTACGCTTTGCCGCACCAGCGCTAATGGCCGGAAACGTTGGACTGCTTAAGCACGCCTCCATCGTTCCGCAGAGTGCCCTGCTCATTGAGGAGGTATTTCACCGCGCAGGTTTTCCAGACGGAGCTTTCCAGACGCTGCTGATCGGCGCTTGCGAAGTCGACAGAATTTTAGCGGATCCGCGCATCATGGCGGCCACGCTGACAGGGAGCGAACAAGCCGGCATTGAAGTGGGAATCGGGGCCGCCAAGCGAATCAAGAAAGTCGTTTTAGAACTCGGCGGAAGCGATCCTTTCGTCGTCATGCCCAGCGCAAATCTGGAGAATGCCACCAGCATGGCCGTGAAGGCGCGCATCTTCAACAACGGGCAATCCTGCATTGCCGCAAAACGCTTCATTGTTGCCGAAAGCATCGCGGAGAAGTTTGAAGCGCTCTTCGCGGAAAAGATGGCCGCGCTAAAAGTCGGCGATCCCTTTGAAGAGAGTACGGAACTCGGCCCACTCTCCACGCCCAGCGGGGTCGCCGATCTGGACCGCTATGTGCACAAAACCGTGAAAGCGGGCGCAAAGATTCTGACCGGGGGGAAACCCTGCGATCTCCCGGGCAATTTCTACGCCCCGACGGTACTAGTCAATATTCCGAAGGACTCGCCCGCATATAAAGAAGAGTTGTTCGGCCCGGTGGCCAGCGTATTTCGAGCCACGGACATCGACGACGCCATTCGGCTGGCCAACGATAGCCGCTTCGGTTTGGGCGCCAGTGCCTGGACCAACGACAGCGCTGAACAAGAACGGTTTATCGAGGAACTCGACGCAGGGATGGTGTTTATCAACCGCATGGTCGCCTCTGATCCCCGGATTCCCTTTGGCGGAGTCAAGTGGTCCGGACATGGCAGGGAACTGGGAGTCGTTGGAATCAGGGAGTTTACGAACGCAAAGACGGTATGGGTCGAGGAGGGACAATAATGGCTTGCGGGAAAAGGGAGGCCGTGGTAACGTGGTCTGACAACTCGACCATGCCCCGGTCTGCTTCAGCCAACGCCGCGTTTTGTTCCCTTTTTCCGGTGTTCGGATCCGTGGGGCGACGAGGTCTTTGCGGCTTGGGAGGCTAATCATGTACAAGATCGTTCGTTCTTCCCGGCTTTACGAGCAAATCGTGCAACAGGTCGAGGAATCGATCCAGAAAGGTGCGTTGAAACCGGGGGACCAGTTGCCTCCTGAGCGCGAATTGGCGGAGCAGTTTGGCGTCAGCCGGACCGCCGTGCGCGAAGCGGTCAAGGCGTTGCGCGAAAAAGGGTTGGTGGAAGCCTATCCGGGGCGCGGCACATTTATCACCGACGGAAGTTCGTACACCATTCGACAATCGCTGGACCGCCTGATGCGTTCCGGCAACGAAGGCTTCGCGTTCCTTGCCGAGGTGCGGGAGATTCTTGAACCGGAGATCGCCGCGCTGGCGACAACGCGCGCGGACGAAAAAGATCTGGTGGCCATGAGGGAGCAAGTCGGCGTGATGGATGCCGCGAAGCAAGATCCGGAGGCATTCATCGAAGCGGATCTCGATTTTCACCTGGCGCTCGCGGAAGCTGCCGCCAATCCGATCATTCTTTCGCTCATTGATTCCATTGTGGGACTCCTGCGCGAGCAGCGCATTGGAATCTTCCAGGTGGAAGGCGGGCCGGAGCGCGGTCAATATCACCACAAGAGAATTCTGGAAGCCGTCGAGAACCGGGATCCCGTGGGTGCGCGGGAAGCCATGAAAGCGCACTTGAAACAGGTACGCGAGGATTCACGGCACGCGCCCAGCGAATAAGGCGGAAGAAATGCAGACGGAGAGAATTATTCTGGAGGGGTGAGCCTGTGGCTAATTTGGGTTTTGTCGGACTCGGAGTGATGGGCAGCGAAATGGTGAACCGCCTGCTCAGCAAGGGTCACAGCGTCACCGGGTACAACCGGACGCGTTCGAAAGCGGAATGGCTGGTCAAGAAAGGGATGAAGTGGGCTGATTCGCCGCGCGCTGTGGTGGCCGTTTCCGATGTGACCTTTTCCATGGTCACGAATTCGGCGGCACTGTTCGCAATTATGAATGGGCCGGATGGCATGCTCGCCGCAGTCACACCGGGAAAGCTTTTTGTGGACATCAGCACCGTCAGCCCGACGTTCAGCCGGGAGATCGCGGGGAAAATCCGGGAAAAGGGCGGCGACATGGTGGACTCGCCCGTTTCCGGCAGCGTGATCACGCTCCAGGAGGGTAAGCTCTCCGTGATGGTGGGTGGCCGCAAGGAAACTTTTGAAAAGGTAAAGCCCCTGCTGTTCGATATCGGGCCAAAAGTGACCTATGTGGGAGAAAACGGCTTGGCGCTGGTGATGAAGATCGGAACCAACCTGAGCCTCGCGGTGCAAATGCTGGCGTTTTGCGAAGGCGTGCTGCTGGCCGAAAAGAGCGGGATCGCTCGGGAAACGGCCGTGGATGTCCTGACGCACAGCGTGATTGCCTCTCCGATGGTGCAGTACCGCGGGCCGTTCGTCGTCAAACCGCCGGAAGAAGCCTGGTTCAACGTCAACATGATGCAGAAGGACATGCTGCTCGCGCTGGAACTCGGCCGGCAATTGGACGTGCCGATGCCCACCACGGCGGTTACCAACGAATTTCTGACCGCCGCACGCGGCATGGGCCTAGTGGAAAAGGATTTTGCGGTGGTTTTCGATGTCCTGGCGAAAATGTCCGGAGTGAAGCCATGAAGACGGTGACGGATCCTACGAAAATGGAAACTGCCGTGCAACCCGAGCTCGGAATCCGGTTGTACCGGCAAATGGTGCGTATCCGCTTCTTTGAAGAGCAGGTCAACGAACTCTACATGCGCGCGCTGATGCCAGGCCTTGCTCACCTGTACATCGGCGAAGAAGCTGTTGCCGTGGGAATTTGCGAGGCGCTGAAGAAAACGGACTACGTGACCAGCACGCATCGCGGACATGGTCATTGTCTTGCCAAGGGCGCGACCCCTGACCGCATGTTCGCGGAACTTCTGGGCAAGGAAGCAGGCTATTGCCGCGGCAAGGGCGGTTCGATGCACATTGCAGATCCCGCCACGGGGAATCTGGGTGCGAATGCCATCGTCGGAGGCAGTGCGGGAATTGCCACAGGAGCGGCGTTGACCGCAAAGCGCTTGAAGACTGATCAAGTCACCGTTTGTTTTTTCGGCGAAGGAGCCCTTGGCCAGGGCGTGCTATACGAAGTGATGAATCTGGCGGCGCTATGGAAACTGCCGGTCATCTATGCCTGCGAGAACAATCTCTATACCGAATACACGCATTTTTCAGAAACGACTGCCGGCGATATCCTCGCGCGTGGAACCGCATTCGGGGTGCATGCGGAGAGTGTGGACGGACAGGACGTCCGCGCCGTCCATGCCGTGGCGCAGAGGCTCGTGAACCGGGCGCGCAATGGGGAAGGTCCCGCGCTGCTGGTCTGCGACACTTATCGATACACGGGCCATCACGTCGGCGATATCAACCGCGAGTATTACCGTTCCAAGCAGGAAGAGCAGGAATGGAAAACGAGACGCGATCCCATCAAGAACATGGGAGATTGGTTGGTCAACCAGAACATTGCCGATGCGAATTCACTGAAGGAACTTGAGAACAAAGTCCGCGAAGAGATGAAAGCCGCGGTCGAATTTGCCATTGCCGCGCCATATCCTTCCGTGGAAGAGGTCGGACAGGACGTGTATGCCTGAAACAGTCCAGCGAGAGCTGACGTTTGCGCAAGCAGTCCGCGAAGCCCTTGCGGAGGAGATGCGCCGCGATCCGCGTGTGTGTATCTTCGGTGAAGACGTGGCGGAAGCCGGCACGCCCTTCAAGGTATTGTCCGGCTTGGTGGAAGAATTTGGTGCGGAGCGCGTTCTGGATACCCCCATATCGGAAGCGGGGTTCACGGGCATGGGAGTGGGCGCGGCGATGACGGGATTGCGGCCCGTTGTGGACATTATGTTCGGCGATTTCTTGACGCTGACGATGGACCAGTTGGTGAATCAAGCGGCGAAAGTGCATTACATGTCCGGCGGCACGTGGAAAGTTCCTATGGTGTTGCGGACGACGCTTGGCGCCACGCGACGATCCGCGGCGCAACACTCGCAATCGCTGCACGCGTGGCTGAGCCATGTTCCCGGCTTGAAAGTGGTGATGCCCTCGACGCCGTATGACGCGAAGGGTTTGCTGAAGACCGCGATTCGCGACGATAACCCGGTGGTCTTTTTCGAAGATAAGATGATGTACAAGCAGAAAGGCCCCGTACCGGCCGAGGAATACACGATTCCGTTCGGAGTTGCCGACGTTAAGCGCGAGGGAGAAGACATTACGCTGGTGGCCACCAGCAGCATGGTGCAGGTGGCGCTCGGGGCCGCAAAACTCCTGAAGGAAGCCGGCATCAGTGCCGAAGTTATCGATCCGCGGACTACCTGGCCGCTTGACGAAAAAACACTGGTGGAATCGGCGAAGAAAACCTCGCGGGCCATCGTCCTGGATGAAGGCTACGGGCGCTATGGAGTGACCGGTGAAATTGCATCGGTGATTGCGGAAGGCGCATTCTTTAATCTGGAAGCTCCGGTGAAGCGAATGGGAGCCATGCATGTACCGATCCCTTTTTCGCCGCCGCTCGAAGATGTCACTGTTCCCACGGAACAGACTGTATTTGAGGCGGCGCGCACACTGTGCGGCAAAGCCTGAGAGTTTTTACACGGGAGGCCTAAGGTGGCACTGAAGACATACGGCCCGATGGCGGTGGATTGGGAAAACCGCATCGATTTCGATCGTCTACGCCGGGAAAGACTGGCGCGGGCAAAGGCACTTTTGGCGAAGTCAGACATGGGCGCACTGCTCTGCTTCGACATGAACAACGTGCGCTACATCACCGCGACGCATATCGGCACTTGGGCGCAGGACAAGAACAGCCGGTTCTGCCTGCTGCCGCAAAACGACGAACCCATCCTCTGGGATTTTGGCTCCGCCGCGCGACACCACCAGCAGAATTGCCCGTGGCTCGGCGAACGCTCCCGCGCGGGCATTCCTCTTTTGCGCGGCGCAATGTCACCGGAAATGGGGCGCGCAGAAAGTGTCGCGCGGAAGATCAAGGTTGAACTGCAAAAGCGCGGGCTCCTCAACGAGCCGCTGGGCATCGATATAGTGGAACCGCCCATTCTTTTCGCGCTGCAAAAAGAAGGCATAAAGATCGTCGATGGCCAGCAATTGATGTCTGACGCGCGTGTCATCAAGACTGAGGATGAGATTTCCCTATTGAACCATTCCGCGATGATGGTGGACGCAGCCTACGACGAGTTGTATCGCACCATGAAACCGGGGATGAGTGAAAACCAGGCCGTGGGGCTGGCGAGCAAAGTGTTGTACGACCTTGGCTCGGAATACGTGGAGGCGGTCAACGCGATTTCGGGCGAGCGCTGCAATCCGCATCCGCACGTTTTCAGCGATCGGGTGCTGCGGCCGGGCGACCCTGTCTATTACGACATTCTGCACTCCTACATGGGTTACCGCACCTGCTACTACCGGTGCTTTTCCATTGGCTACGCTTCGCACGCCATGATCGACGCCTACAAACGCTGCCGAGACTATCTGGATGCGGCCATCGAACTGGTGCGGCCGGGTCGTACAACCGCGGAAATCGCTTCGGTCTGGCCAAAGGCAGAAGAGTTCGGCTTCCCGGATGAAGAAGCGGCGTTTGCGCTGCAATTTGGCCACGGGATCGGACTGGCGATCTGGGAAAAGCCGGTGATCAGCCGGTTGGTTTCGCTGGAGCATTCGCATGAAATCAAACCTGGGATGGTGTTCGCGCTCGAGACCTTCTGGCCTTCGAAGGATGGCTGGAGCGCGGCGCGAATTGAGGAAGAAATAGTGGTGACGGAAACCGGCCACGAAGTCATTACGCGGTTTCCCGCGGAACAATTGATGGTTGCGGGTGCGCACTATTTCACGGTGAACGGACCGCTTTCCACGACGCGCGAGAACGAGGCGGCGCCTAACAAACACGTCAAAGAGATGGTAGCGGCCAGCGCGAAAAAAGAAGGAGTGATGGCCACGGATTGATTTTCTGAATCCCGGCTCCCAGGAAAATTATGGCGATCAGTGTGGTGATGCCCGCGCTGGAAATGGCGCAGGAAAACGGCAAGTTACTGGCATGGCGCAAGAAAGAGGGCGAACGCGTCGCCAAGGGCGAACCTCTGCTCGAAATTGAAACCGACAAAGCCGTGGTCGAAGTGGAAGCTCCTGGCGATGGCATTCTCGCGGCAGTCACGGCCGAAGTCGGAGCGGTGATTCCCGTTGGGGAAACCATTGCCTGGCTGGTGGCTCCTGGTGAACAGCCGCCTGCGAAGGCGGCAACCGCGGCCCCGTCTGCCCGTGCGACCAGCGCAACACAAACTGCCTCGGCAGCGGCACCCGCACCCGCGCAACAGAAACAATCGGCCTCACCGGCTGTAATGCAGATTTCGCCGAAGGCACGGCGCCTCGCCAAAGAACTCGGCGTGGACATCGGCCAGATCCAGGGATCGGGGCCGGACGGCACAATCACTTCGGAAGATGTGCAGGCAGCCGCGAATGCCAGAGGATCGGCAGCCCCGGCTGCTTCTGCGGCGGCGGAATCGCTAAGCCAGATTGCTCGCCTGATGGCAGAGCGCACCACGCAAAGCTGGACCAGTGTGCCGCACTTTTTCCTGGTGCAGACTGTCGATGCGGGCGCGCTAATCGACACGCAGAAGAAGTTAAGCCAGGGAAGCCCATCAGGCTCCGCGCCCACCCTTACGGATTTGTTGATCGGCCTGCTTGCGCGCGTGCTGGAGAAGCATCCGCGATTGAATTCCAGTTGGACCGGAAGCGGAATCTCTGGAAATGCGGACATCAACATCAGTGTTGCGATGGCGGTGAAGGATGGGGTCGTCGGCGCAGTGATCCCGAAAGGGAACAAGCTGTCTATTCCGGCGATCTCGACTTTGCGGCGAGAACTGACGGAACGGGCGAGAGCCGGCCGTTTGCGGCCAGCTGACATTTCCGGCGGAACCTTCACCTTGAGCAATCTCGGCATGTACAAGGTAAATGCGTTCAGCGCCATCATCACGCCGCCGCAGTGCGCGATTCTTGCCGTGGGGGCGATCGCGGACGCGGTTGTCCCCGTGGATGGCAAGCCCGGCATCCGTCCGATGATGACCCTGACACTATCGAGCGATCATCGCGTGGTGGACGGCGCGCGTGCCGCCGAATTTCTTGTCGATCTGGTGAGCGCCATACGCGAGCCGGAAAAGTGGTTGTGAGGCAACATCTGCAAGCAGCTCTTTGAGAGGGGTGTAGATTGCCATCCACGCCGAGCTCCCGGCTCCCGCTATGACCACGCCCAAGGGAACCAAAAAACCCCTCTACGCTAATCCGACCACGCAGGTTCTCTTCGCCGTCGCCGCAGCGATCTTGCTGGGATACCTGCGCCCAGCCGCGGCCGTGGCGATGAAGCCGCTGGGCGACGGGTTCATCCGCTTGATCACCATGATTATTACCCTGATTATTTTTTGTACCGTGGTGACGGGCATCGCCGGCATGGAAGACATGAAGAAAGTGGGCCGCGTCGGTGGGAAAGCCCTCATCTACTTTGAAGTTGTTTCCACGCTGGCGCTGGTCATTGGCTTGATCGTCGGCGTGCTTGTAAAGACAGGAAGCAGCTTCAACATCAATCCCGCCACGCTTGATGCCAAAGCTGTGGCGGAGTACGCCGGGCAGGCAAAAGCGCAGAACGTCCCGGACTTTCTCCTGCACATCATTCCAAGCACGGTCGTGGATGCTTTTGCGAAGGGCGATATCCTGCAGGTACTGCTGATCTCCGTGTTATTCGGTTTCGCGTTGTCCATCGTTGGGCCGCGCTGCAAACCTCTGGTAGATCTGTTCGATGCGCTGACACATGCTGTCTTCGGCGTGGTGAACATCCTGATGAAGCTTGCTCCATTAGGGGCATTCGGCGCCATGGCGTTTACCGTGGGGAAATTCGGGCTTGGCTCGCTGGGGCCGCTGCTGAAGCTCATCGTCACCTTCTATCTCACTTCGATACTGTTCGTCCTGGTGGTTCTGGGGATGGTCTGCCGCGTTTCTGGATTCGGGATCTGGCGATTTCTGAACTACATCAAGGAAGAGATTGTACTGGTGCTGGCGATCAGCTCTTCCGAACCGGCAATGCCCACGCTAATGGCCAAGCTCGAAAAACTGGGATGTTCTAAAGCGCTGGTCGGGCTGGTTGTACCCACCGGCTATACCTTCAACACCGACGGCACCGGGATTTACATGACCTTGGCGGCGTTGTTCGTTGCGCAAGCCACTGGTACGTACCTTACGCTGCTCCAACTGCTCACCATTCTCGCCGTGGCCGTCTTGACCTCGAAAGGCGCAAGTGGGGTGCAAGGCGCTGCATTCATCGCTCTGGTGGCAACGCTCTCCGTTGTTCCCACCATTCCAGTAGCGGGAATGGCATTAATTCTGGGGATTGACCGGTTCATGAGCATGTGCCGCGCCACGGTGAACATGATCGGAAATGGTGTGGCGACCGTCGTGGTGGCTCGCTGGGAGAAAGAATTGGATAGCGAAATGTTGAAAAAAACATTGGCCGGGCACTGAGTCCTTCAGGACTTTGGGTGGATATTCATTCCCGGGGCTGCGGATCACGCCCCAAGAGAAGATTGCGCTCGCCTGGCTGATGGGAATTTCGAGGAGGCAGAGAGATCTTATGTCGGAGCGTTATGACATCGTCGTTGCGGGCGCGGGCCACAACAGCTTGATCACTGCCGCCTATCTCGCCAAGGCGGGCTATCGCTGCGTGATTCTCGAGGGCCGCCCCATTGCTGGCGGAGGCGTCAAATCCGCCCATGTGACGTTACCCGGTTTCGTGCACGATATTTGCTCCTCCGCGCATAACGGGATCCATGGCAATCCACTCTTGCGCGAGGATGAGCTCCATCTCGGCGACTACGGCCTCGAATATATCTATCCCGATCCGGTCTTCCACATGCCGTTTCCCGATGGCAGCTACCTGACGCAGTGGCGCGATCTGGATCGCACTTGCCAGGAGTTTGCCAAATATTCAAAGAAAGACGGCGAAGCTTACCGTCGCATGATCACGGAATACGAATCCGTGAAACCGTTGCTCAATGCGGTGACCTTTTCCCCGATCGGCTTTGGAAAATCCTTGAATGATCGACTTGCCGCTCATCCCCAGGGAAAGATCTGGCAACGGCGCCTGGCCATGTCCGCGTGGGAAATTGTGAGCGAGACATTTGAGGACGATCACTGCCGCTCGTTCATGCTGGGCTGCCCGTACTCGCTGCAACCGGTTCTGGATCCGGCAACCGCGCGCGCAGCGTACATTCCCCTGCACCAGCAGCGCGAAAGCCGCCCGCTTCCCAAGGGTGGTTCCGGCGAGTTGACCGCCGCGATCATCCGCTTCATCGAAGCGCATCATGGCACAGTACTCACCAACAAGTGGGTGAAGGCGCTGACCATCGAGAATGGCAGGTGCGTGGGCGTGGAGTGCGGCGATGGCAGCTCCTACCGCGCCGAAAAGGCGGTCGTCTCCACGATTCACATCAAGCAGCTTGTGGACATGGCCCCGAAAGAATTGTGGGGTGAAGACTTCCTCGAAGGGGTGGATACCTGGCTCGCAGGACTCACCCTCTTTGCCACCAACTACGCGACCACCGAGCCGCCCAAGTACGCGGTTGAGGGAGGCCCGCTTTCTCCGGTGCACTCCGGCTTCATGATCAATTCCGAACGCGCCATGCGAATGGGCTACGATTATGCGACCGGCGAGGTCAACCTGGAAAATCCTCCGCTGCATATCATCTGTTGCAGCCTTGCGGATCCCACGCGCGCTCCAGCGGGCATGCACACCATTAAGGTAGTCGCCTACCAACCCTACGAACTGAAGGATGGCCCGCTGCATTGGGACGCGATCAAGCGCCAGGTCTCCGATGCCAATCTGAATTTCTTGCGCCGCTTCTCTCCCAATCTCACGGAAGACAAAATCCTGGCGCGCACCATCGAAAGCCCGCTCGATCTGGAACGCATGAACCCGCACAATTGGCATGGAAGCTGCCATGCCGGGGGATCGGAACCTTCGCAAGTGGGAGCGATGCGGCCCATGCCCGGCTACGCGCAGCATCGCATGCCCATCCCGGGTTTGTATCAAACCGGAGCGACCACCCATCCCGGCGGGTCCGTCACGGGGGGACCCGGTCGCAATGCCGCCACGGTGATGTTGAAAGACTTTGGCACCAGCATTGAAGAGGTGGTTCAGAAAAGGAGTTGAGAAACGCCGTTCTCAATCCACCGAGGTCTGTTGGCCAAAGGCGATCTGCCAGTGGCCGCTGTGCTTCTCAAACAAGCGCGTAACGTGTAGCCGTTTTCCATGCATCGGCATGTGTTCCGAACGCATCACGGCCACTTCACCAAACACCCAGACTTTCATGGAAACGACTTCGGCGGGAATGAGCGTCGTGTTGGTTCGCCGCAACTCCTTGATCATGGCCACACGATCCGCCTTGTTCAGAGGAGTTCCTCCATCCGGGGTCACAAAGAGAAAATCGTCGGTGAAGTTGGGGATCCACCCCTCGACGTCGTTTGTGAGCACCGTTCTCTCCACGGCTTGCCACATGGAAACCACTTCCTGTTGCGCCGTTGTTTCTGGTTTGTAGGGGACGGTCTTACAGGGATTCTCGCAGGTCACCGGAGCGCCGCCGCTGGGAGAGCCGAAACCGCTCCGCTTTTCGGGTGGTTTCTCTGCCTTGGCCGTTTCCTGGTAAACCAAGCATTGCCACCCCTGCGGGCGCTTCACCCAGACACGGACGAAGCGGACAGAGGTGTTCTGTAGGGGGATACGATGGGTGCCTCGAATCAGAACCACGTCGCCGTCTTTAATCACCTTGAGCTCAGAGTCGACACCGGCGGCCAGAGAACCGAGGGCCGGCAAGATCTCCTCCTTGGTTCTTGTCTTCCCGGTTCGATCCGTCCAGGTGAATTCTGCGTCCAGTAGTTTTCGCGCGGTTATCGCGTCCGCTTTGGCAATGGCCATCGTTAGAGAATGGTCAGCGGCTTCCGGGTCTTGTTCAGGTGTGGCTGCCTTGGATGGTGCAGGGCGGGCCAGGGCAAACCCGCCAACCAATAGAGATGTAAGGAGAGTGAAGCGCAGGGAGCGATGCATGAGGTGCCTCCGGGGAGCGGGTGGCGAGTGGTCGTACCACCACACCGCGTCAATCCCAATGGGCTGAGTATCATAATTTTGAGTGGGTTACAACTAGGAAACCCTTGACGAGCCCTATTATATGGTGGCACAGTTACCATACCTGTTGGTTCAGACTACAGGACTTTCTTAGTCCGCTCACCGGGCCTGCTTCCGCCTTCGGCCAATTCTGATTGGCCGCTGAGGCAGGCCCGGGCTAAGAACCGGAGAAGCCTGGCCCGATGCCCGACCAAATCGACATTGTCGTCGCTGGCGCGGGACACAATAGCCTGATCGCCGCCGCGTACCTCGCAAAAGCCGGATATCGCTGTTTGGTTCTCGAAGATCGCGCCATCGTCGGCGGCGGAGTGAAGACTGCGGAGCTCACGCTGCGTGGCTTCCATCACGATACTTGTTCTTCGGCTCATGTTCTGATCCAGGACAGCCCGCTGCTTCGCAATGATGAATTGAAGCTCGGCCAGTACGGCCTGGAATATATTCTTCCCGATCCTGTGGTCCACATTCCCTTTCCCGACGGCTCGTACATTACGCAATGGCTTGACATTGACCGCACTTGCCAGGAATTCGCCAAGTTCTCGAAGAAAGATGCGGCCGCCTACCGCCGCATGATGACCGAGTACGAAGAAATGCATCCGCTCTTCGCCGCAACGGCCTACACTCCCATCGGTTTTGGCAAGCCACTGGATGCGCGCCTCGCGGAACATCCCAAGGGCAAAATGTGGCAGCGGCGTCTGGCCATGTCTGCCTGGGAGATCATCCGCGACAATTTTGAAGACGACCATTGCCGGGCCTTTATGGTGTGGATGGCTTACCAGACCGTGGAACCCCCTGACGCATCAGTGACCGGCCGCCTTGCCTACGCTCTTTGCGCGGGGCGGCAACGATGGAGTTGGACGACTCCTAAAGGCGGCTCCGGGGTTTTAACGCAAGCATTGGCTCGATTGATCGAAGCGCACGGCGGCGTCATTCTCACCAATAAAAATGTCACGCGCCTGATCCTGGAGAACGGAAAGTGCGTTGGCGTGGAATGCAGCGACGGAACCTCCTACCACGCTGCAAAGGCCGTGCTCTCCACTATCCACATCAAGCATCTTGTGGACATGGCGCCAAAGGAAGCTTTCGGAGAGGACTTCCTTGAAGGAGTCGAAACATGGAAGGCGGGTATCACCTTATTTGTCACTCACTACGCTTCCAAGGAGCCGCCGAAATTTCCGGTTGCCGGCGGAACGCTTGCTCCGGTTGCTTCCGGCACGATGGCTACACCGGATCGCGGCTTGCGAGTTTCCTACGACTTTGCACTTGGCGCCGTCAATGTGGAAGACCCGCCGCTCCTGATTGTCTGCAGCACGGTTGCGGATCCATCGCGCGCCCCTGAGGGCATGCATACGATTAAAGTAATTGGGAACCAGCCCTATGAATTGCCAGAGGGCCCTGAGCATTGGGACAAAATCAAGGACGAAGTGTCCGATGCGAATCTGAAGTATTTGCGGAGATTCGCCCCCAATCTGACCGATGATAAGATTCTGGCCCGCATCGTCGAAAGCCCGGTCGACCTTGAGAGGATGAACGCTCACAATTGGCACGGCACCTGCCATGGTGGAGCGCAGAACGCCGCGCAATCCGGCGGCTTGCGGCCCGTCCCAGGTTGGGCGCAGCATCGCATGCCGATCCCCGGCTTGTATCAGACTGGAGCCACAACATATCCGGGCGCATCGGTTTCCGGCGGGCCCGGCAGAAACGCAGCGGCAGTAATGCTGAAGGACTTTGGATCGAGCCTTGAGGAAGTGATCAAGGCCAAAACGTAAGACATTCATGAAAAGTCTGTTGCGTTGAAGTATTTGCGCCAGCAGCAGCGAGCATCGGGGAGAGAGAGAATGAAGAAGATCACGCGGCGTCGATTCGTGAAAGGGGCGGCCATCGCACCTTTGGCGGTGAAGCATCTGGCGCTTCAGCAGGTCACCGGGGCCTCCGAGCGATATGACTTCGTGGTTGCGGGTGCCGGGCACAACAGCTTAATCACCGCTGCTTATTTGGCGAAAGCGGGCTACCGTTGCCTGGTACTGGAGGGCCGGCCCAAAATCGGGGGCGGGGTAAAGACCGCCGAGCTGACGCTCAAGGGCTTCCACGACGATTGTTGCTCCACTGCACACGTTTTCATTCAGGGCAACCCGCTGATCAAGAATGATGAGCTGAAACTGCGCCAGTACGGATTGGAATACATCGATCCCGACCCCATTTTTCATATTCCCTTTCCCGATGGAACTTATCTGACCCAGTGGCGCGACCTGGATCGCACTTGCGCGGAATTCGCAAAATTTTCCAAAAAAGACGCGGCGGCTTACCGGAAAATGCTAGCGGATCTCGATGCCATCAAGTCGATCATCGCGGGCTCGACTTTTTCGCCCATTGGGTTCACCAAGCCGGTGAATGAACAACTGGCCCAGCTGCCGCACGGGAAATTGTGGCAACGCAAGCTGGCCATGTCTGCCTGGGACGTGGTTAAGGACACTTTCGAGGACGATCACTGCCGCACCTTCATGCTGTACATGTCCCACCTGGCCGCGGAGCCGCCGGATGCGCCGGTGACCGGCCGGTTGGCTTACGGCGCTCCCCGGCAACAGCATTCCGGCAGGCCTTTGCCAAAAGGGGGCTCGGGCATGCTGAGCGAAGCGCTAGGGAAATTCATCGAAGCGCATGGCGGCGTCATTTTGGTGAACAAGTGGGTGAAAAGCCTGATCATCGAAAATGGAAAATGCTCGGGCGTGGAATGCAGCGACGGGAGTTCCTACCGTGCCTCGAAAGCCGTGGTCTCCACGATTCACATCAAGCAGCTTGTGGACATGGCGCCGAAGGAGTTGTGGGGCGAAGACTTCCTTTTTGGCGTGGATACCTGGCAAGCGGAAAATGCCATGTTCGTCACGCATTACGCCACCAGCGAACCGCCCATCTACAAAGTGGAGAGCGGGACGCTCTCTCCAGTGGAATCGGGGATTCTGGCGTCACCCTACCGCGCGCTGCGCTTCGGTTACGACGACGCCCGTGGGGTCGTCAATCTCGATGAGCCACCACTTCAGGTAATTTGTTGCAGTATTGCGGATGCCACTCGCGCGCCAGCCGGCAAGCACACGCTCAAGGTCCTTGGCTGGCAACCCTACCAACTAAAAGAAGGGCCCGAACATTGGGACAAGATTAAATATGACGTTTCCGATGCAAACCTGAAATATCTGCGCCGGTTTGCGCCCAATTTAACCGACGACAAGATCCTCGCCCGTTTCGTAGAAAGTCCTCTCGACCTGGAGCGCATGAACCCGCACTTTTGGCATGGCAGCGCTCACGCGGGAGCGCAAAACGCCGCGCAAACCGGCCCATTGCGGCCCATGGCCGGCTGGGCGCAACACCGCATGCCGATTCCCGGACTTTATCAAACCGGCGCGACCACTCATCCCGGTGGCTCCGTCACTGGCGGGCCTGGCCGCAACGCCGCGACCGTCATACTCAAGGACTTTGGAACTTCCATTGAGGAAGTGGTGGCCAAAAAGGCCTGACGCATTGGATTGTTCAGAATTCGATTTTGCGAGCGAGGAGAATTCATCATGCGGAGCGAGTGGAACCAGACCACCAGAATAGTTGTTCAGGCCCTGGCTGTCCTTCTTTGTCTGGGTGGATTGGCCTGGGGTCAACAAACCGCCAAGCCGATGGTGCCGGATAATCCCAGCCCGCATCCCGCACCGGAACAGCCACTACCCTACAGTCACAAGCAGCACCTTGCGTTTGGGCTGGCGTGCAAGGAATGTCACGCGAATCCCGATCCCGGAAAGTTGATGACCTTCCCAGAGACCTCCAGGTGCATGCAGTGTCACGCCACCATCGCCAAAGAAAAACCCGCTATCCAGAAACTCGCGGCGTATGCAGCCTCAAAGCAGCCGATTCCCTGGGTGAGGGTCTACAAAGTGCTCGTCGGAGTGGAATGGACCCATCGCGCGCATCTCGCCGCAGGCGTAAAATGTGAAACGTGCCACGGCGACGTGACACAAATGGCGGCAATGTCCGAAGTCACCAGTGTAACCACCATGTACAGCTGCTTGAATTGTCATGAACTGAACCACGCCAAATCCTCCTGCGACACTTGCCACAAACACTGATTCGGGCGCGCCGCATTTTCGAAAGGAACCGAAAGGGCAATGGCAATTGAACTCGAGATCAATGGTAAGCGCCACTCCGTCAACTATCCCCCGGACACGCCGCTTCTGTACGTTCTGCGTGACGAGCTCGGACTGACAGGCACGAAGTACGGCTGCGGAGAAGGCATGTGCGGCGCCTGCACTGTGCTAATCGGCGGAACGGCGCGCCGATCCTGCCAGATTCCCGTGAATGCTGTTGGCGCCCGTCCCATCACTACGATTGAAGGTCTTGCGAAGAACGGAACCTTGCATCCGGTTCAGCAGGCCTTCCTCGATGTCGAGGCGTTTCAGTGCGCGTACTGCACTTCCGGGTTGATCATGAGCAGCGTTTCCCTCCTGCAGGCGAACCCGCATCCCACCCCGGAGCAGATCGTTCAGTCGCTGCAAGGAAATATTTGCCGCTGCGGCACGTACCCCAGAATTATCGAAGCGGTTCAGCGCGCCGCAGCGGGCCTGCAGGAGCGCGCGAAATGAGCAAGCCTGGCGAGCAACTCCTTCTCGAGCCGGAGCGCTACGAATTCCGCGCCCTTCCGATGCACAAGTTTGCTCTGGAGCGGCGCGACTTCTTCAAATTGCTGGGTGCAGGCGTCGCGATCTTTGCGGTCGCCAAGGATCTTCCCGCGCAGGAAACCGCGCCCGGCCCGCGCGCATTCCACGTCGAGGAACTGCCCAAGGAAATCGGGGCGTGGCTGCACATCGGCGAGGACGGTACCATCACCGGGTTCGTCGGAAAAGTGGAGATTGGGCAAAACGTGCGCACTTCGCTGGCGCAAACGATTGCCGATGAATTGGGCGTCACTTTCGAGAGCGTTCGCCTGCTCCTGGGCGACACGGCGCTCACGCCCTTTGACATGGGCACGTTCGGCAGCAGAACCACGCCGACCATCACGCCCCTCTTGCGGCGCATGTCGGCGGCCGCCCGCCAGCTGCTTTTGGAAGAAGCGTCGAAGAAATGGAATGTGCCCGCAGGTAAGCTAACTGCGGGGGATGGGAAAATCACCGACCCTGCTTCGGGCCGCTCACTTCGCTATGCGGAACTGGCGCGGGAAGACCTGGTTGCCCACCATACAGCCACCGATAATCGCATCAAACCTGCTTCGCAGTGGACCGTCGCGGGCAAGCCTGTTCCCAAAGCGGATGGCCGCGCTTTTGTCACCGGAAGTCACCAATACAGCACGGATTTGCGGCCGGAAGGATTGTTGCATGGCAAGGTACTAAGGCCGCCCTCGTTCGGCGCGACACTGACTTCCTATGATGATTCGGCTGCCAAGACTTTGCCCGGCGTCGTGCTCGTGCGCGACGGAGACTTCGTCGGCGCGGCCGCTCCCACGGTTGCTGTTGCGGAAGCTGCCCTGGCGTCCCTTCGCGTTCAATGGAAAGAGGTGCCGCAGATCTCCGATCAGGAAATTTTTTCGTATTTGAAGAAAAATGCGCAGCCGTCTCACGACGATCGTCTCCGGCAAACCAAAGGCTCCATTCCCGAAGGCATGGCTGCTGCGGCGCATCAACTGGAAACGACCTATACGGTGGCCTATATTGCCCACGCACCCTTGGAACCGCGGGCGGCCGTTGCTCAGTGGGCCGATGGCAAGCTCACCGTCCAAATGGGAACGCAGCGCCCCTTTGCCGTTCGCGATGACCTGGCGGACACATTTCACCTCCCGGAAAACAATGTGCGCGTCATTGTGCCGGACACTGGTTCGGGCTACGGCGGCAAACACACCAGCGATGCGGGCCTGGAGGCCGCTCGTCTGGCTCGCGCTGCCGGCGGGCGTCCGGTGAAGGTGGTTTGGACTCGCGAGGAAGAGTTTACCTGGGCCTATTTCCGTCCGGCGGGTGTCATCGAGGTGAAGAGCGGTATCGCCGCGGATGGCAAGCTCACCGCCTGGGAGTTCCACAACTATCACTCTGGAATGTCCGCGATTGAAACGCCGTACGTGGTGGCCAATCAGCACACCGAATATCACCAGGTTCCGCTAATCCTGCGCAGCGGCTCCTATCGCGGCCTGGCGGCACCCGCCAATCACTTCGCGCGCGAGACGCACATGGATGCGCTGGCGCGAGTGGCCTCAATCGACCCCCTCGAATTTCGTCTGAGAAATCTTGACGATCCGAGGATGCACGCGGTGCTCGAAGCAGGGGCAAAAACTTTTGGCTGGCCGCGGCAGAAAACCGCGGAAGGGCAAGGCTTCGGCCTTGCTGCCGGCTACGAGAAAGGCAGCTACGTTGCTACGTTTGCGGAAATTTCCGTGGACCGCAAAGCAGGTGTCGTTCGCGTCCTGAAGCTTGTTGAGGCCTTCGAATGCGGTGCGATCGTCAATCCCAATGGACTGCGGAACCAGGTCGTGGGCGCGATGATCCAGGGGCTCGGCGGCGCTCTCTTTGAGGCCATTCAATTTCAAAATGGGCGCATCACCAATGCCCATTTTTCCAGTTATCGCTTGCCTCGTTTCCGCGATGTTCCGGAAATCGAGGCCATTCTGCTCGATCGCAAAGACATCCCTTCCGCCGGCGCAGGAGAAACGCCCATCATGGCCATTGCGCCGGCGATCGGCAACGCTTTTTACGATGCCACAAAGGTCCGCCTGACCAGCCTTCCGCTGCAGCCTGAACACTTCTTGTCATGAAGTGTATTGCGGAGGGCGAAAGGTAGAGCATTGTGACGTAAGTCACGGCAATTAGGCCCATTTCGTCATATTCGAATAGTGAGGTGAATCTATGTTCTTCCTGAAAGCTCGCTCTCTAAGTACCCTACCCCTTCTTGGGAGTGTGCTCGTTGCCAGTGCTCTGTTGACCCTGGGCGCCACGAATGTCACCACGGCGCAAGAGAAAGTCATCAAGAAGGCCCCGGTGCAGCAGTCCGATCCAAGTTCGGGCAAGGTTATGTATGGAAGTTACTGTGCTGCTTGTCATGGCGTCGCAGGCCAAGGAAATGGTCCCGCCGCCAGCGAATTCAAGACGCCCCCGACGGACTTGACTCAACTGGCCAAGAACAATCACGGAGAGTTTCCTTCCGACCATCTCTACGCGGTCCTGCAGCATGGGGCCAAGGCTCCAGCGCACGGATCGAGTGACATGCCGGTGTGGGGCCAGCTATTCAGTTCGCTTGACCCGAATAATGCGTTGAAGTCGAAGCAACGCATCCACAATCTGGTCGAATACTTGAAGACCCTGCAAGCTAAGTAACAGCACCAGCTTGGAGAAAGACGGTGGGTCCTCGTTCGCCCAACGCTAGGGGTGTATTCTGCGGCGCTCAAATTTCTGTCAGGGAGTTTCCGATTCTCTCCCTCTCCACGAAACTCATTTGTGCGCGGGCAGGATCTGAACCTGGTGGCGCTCCAGAAGTTTGCCGGTGGTGTGAGACTTCCGGCCCATGGACGCGATGCCGGGCCAATAGCCCGGTTGCATTGCCGGCCTTGTGCTTCCGTCAGAACCTCCGGACATCGCTTTTGGCAAATTCGTCATCCAAATCTCCAGTGCACCTCCGCGCTGCTCCAAGAAAATGCGGCGCTTGGCCAATTTCTCAAACGCGCGGAAAGGATGACTCCATGCACCGTCGCCCGCGATCCCTCCCACGCTTCCAGGCAGCTCTCCGTGCCAGCGCGTGGCTCGTCGTCGTGTTCTTGCTCTGCGCTTCTCTTAGCCCACTCGCCCGTGGGCAGGAGTCCCCCGCGCGGCTCACGAACCAGGACATCATCGACATGGCCAAGCTCGGCCTTTCCGACGACGTCATCATCGCAAAAATCCGCAGCGTGACTGGCTCCGACGGCTTGAAATTCGATACTTCCGTGGAAGGTCTCAAGTCCCTGAAAACCGCGAACATCTCCGATGCGGTTATCAAGGTCATGATCAACCCCGCTCCTCCTCCTGCTCCTGTTGTGGTGGCTGCCTCCGCCATTACCAATGACCCCAACCTCCCGCCTCCGGAAGTGGGCGTCTATTGGAAAGACGGCCCGACCTTTGTTCTCGTTCAAGGGATGACTCTCACCCAGCAGAAAGTGGGCGGTCGTGCTGCTAGTATCTTCACCAATGGAATCCGTTCCGAACACTGGGACGCTACAGTCGATGGTCCTACCTCGAAGAATCGTGTCAAGGACCGGCGTCCGGTTTTCTATTTCTACGTTCCCGATGGGGACACGGCTGCCGACTACGCGCTCATCAAACTCGATCAGAAAAGCGATCACAGGGAATTTCAGGTAGGAAGCTTCGGCGGCATAACGGGCGGCAAAGCCGGTGTAAAAAAAGATAGGGAAATCCCGTTTCGAGCGGACCATGTCGGCATCCGAGTTTACAAAATCACTCTGGACTCTGACCTGAAGCCCGGCGAGTATGCCTTCTTTCTTGGTACCGGCGCGCAATCCAACTTGTCCGGCGGCGACTTGGGTGCCTCGCGCTCCGGCGGGAGTGCCGCCGGGCGCATCTACGATTTCTGTGTCCCACAATAAACGGGGCCGCTTTTCTGCGTTCCGAAGGGTGGCAAAGACACCGCCGTTCCCTTGCTGCCCTTGAGTGCTTCCTGTACCCTGAATACAGAGTGCGCCGAATCTTTGCAGGTCTGCTTGTCTTTGTCTTCGGTGCGGGACCGCTCCTTCCCGCGCTGGCGTCCGCCCCTGCCGAGCTCCCAGCCTGCTGCCGCAAAAATGGCCAGCACCAGTGCTCCCTCGGCATCGCGCAGCTTCGGACATCCAGGGCTGGGCAGAACCAAAGCCCCATCCTCCTGCCGCTTTGCCCCTTTTCGTCCCATGAAGTCCGGCAAGTGGTGGTACCCCACTCTTTCGTTCCGCCTTCGCTGAAATTCGATTCGCCCTGTATCGCAGCGCGCGCCTTGGGCGTTCCCCGGAAAACTGCTTCTTTCCACACATTTCTTGCCCTGACTGCGCAACGCGCTCCGCCTGCTTCGCTCCGCTAGCCCTTTCCAGGACCATTCGAGCTGATTTAACCCTGCGCCCTGGTCCGGGTCCATCTTGGATCCACCCTGAGTTGCGTTCCTTCTGTCATTGATCCGGAGCCAGGAAATCAACGTTGCCCGTGTTTAAGAAGATTGGAGTGAATTTCATGATGCTGCTTATCGCCGCCTTTTTCATGTTCTCGAATCCTCCTTCGCTGACGACGCAACAGCAGGCGCAAGTCAAGCATCTCGAGCAGTCCCTGCTCGCGCCCTGTTGCTATTCCCAGTCCATTGCCCAGCACATGAGCGGGGCTGCGGCTCAAATGCGCGACGAAGTCACCAACATGGTCGCCAGCGGAATGAGCGAACAGGAAATCATCGCTCACTATAAAGCGCTCTACGGCGACCAGATCCTGATTGTTCCCGACGGCAAGACTGGCAAGGTGCTCTTCGCTCTCCCCGTCCTCAGCTTCCTCGTTGCCATCGGCGCCCTTTCCCTCGTGTTCCGCCGGATGCTTCATGGCAAAGCCAACTCGACTGCTCTTGCCGGTGTGCCGATTCTCCGCCACCCGCACGACAGTTTTCGCGAGCAGATCGAAAGAGAAACAAGAGACGCCTTCTAAAGGTTTTCGTTCACAGGTGAACTCATGAGCGCGCCAGGATCAGATGAATCTACCGCCCCTTTCCCCGTCGTCTGTCCGATCTGTGATCTAAGTCCTGGTGAATCTGGAGTTGTTCAGGAGACTCTGTTGCAAGAGGAGCACGCCGAGATACTGGCCAGCTATGGTTTCTTCCCAGGCTCCTCCGTCACCAGGGTGGGCAGCGCCCCCCAGGGTGATCCGCTCATTTTTCGCCTGGACGGCCGGATGGTCGCCGTCAGGCGCGAAACCGCAGCAGTAATCATGGTCGCACGCGAGAAGAAATGACCCAGCAGCACACCATCGACGAAGCACATCAGGCGAAAGAAGCTCAGCCGAGTGAACCCCTGAAGCCGCCACTCATCCGGACGGTAGCTCTGGTTGGCCAGCCGAACTCCGGCAAGTCGACGCTCTTCAATCGCCTCACAGGGCTTCGTCAAAAAATTGCCAACTATCCCGGTGTGACCGTTGAGTATCGCGTCGGCCAATTCTCTCGCGACACGGCCATTGCACTAATCGATCTTCCCGGCATCCGCTCCGCGGCACCGCTTTCCGAAGATGAGCAAGTCGCCTGGCAGGTCCTGCGGGGACAGTTGCCCGGCGTCGCAAAGCCCGATGCCATCTTTCTCATTCTGGACGGAACCAATCTGGGTGCTCAACTCCAGATTACCGCTCCTATACTGGCCCTCGGCCTGCCCACCCTGATACTCGTCAACATGACCGACGCCCTCCACCACGGCGGTGGTTCTGTGGATGCGAACAGACTGCAGTCTTCTCTCGGCGCGCCAGTGGCCCTGATCAGCGCAAAAAAGGGCGCCGGCCTTGAGACAATTGTCAGCTTTTTGAATAATGCTCGCCCCGCTGCCATTCCTGTGCTCCCGCCTGTGCTGCAGGGATCCCGTCATTCCCGAAGTTGGGCGCGCGGCGTGATCGATCACGCCAAGTATCGCGTCCCTCGAGAATCGCTTTTGAGCAAGCGTCTGGATTCCTTTTTTCTACACCGTCTCGCGGGCCCGTTGTTTCTCCTGCTGGCCATGGCACTTGTATTTCAAACCGTATTTGGGGTCGGGCAGTTTTTTTCGAGCGGCATGGACCGTGGCCTGCGATTCGTCGCGGAGAAGATCCAGCCGGCAATCCCCAATCCGATTCTAAATTCCCTCGTTGTCGACGGCCTGTGGAAAGGCGTAGGTTGCGTTCTCGTTTTTCTTCCCCCCATCCTCCTCTTATTTCTTTTCCTCGGCGTGCTGGAGGACTCCGGCTACCTCGCCCGGGCTGCGGTCATCTCCGACCGCACCATGGCCTTCATCGGCCTGAACGGGAAGTCTTTCATTCCTTTGTTGGCTGGCTACGGCTGCGCGGTCCCTGCAATCATGGCCACGCGCGTCGTGGGCAGCCGTCGCGACCGTTTCGCCACCATGTTTGTCATTCCCTTTATGACCTGCTCCGCGCGCCTGCCCGTCTACACCCTATTGATCGCCGCCTTCATTCCCAACCGCTCGATCCTGTGGGGCCTGCTTGGCCTGCAAGCCGCCGTGCTCTTCGGACTCTACGCCCTGGGCTTTCTTGCCGCTGTCAGCACCGCGAAATTGTTGCACTCGACAATCCTGGATTCCTCCCGAACGCCATTCCTCCTCGAACTGCCCGAATACCGTTTGCCATCACTTAAATCGCTCGCCCTGCTGCTCCTTGAACGCGCGCGCATTTTCCTCATCCAGGTCGGAACCGTGGTCCTCGCCGTCAGTCTCGTCATCTGGCTCTTAATCCACTTCCCGATTCATGATGGCCACATGGCCGCTATCGAGCACAGCGTCCTCGCGCATGTCGGGCAGCGTGTTGAACCGGTGCTGCTTCCCCTGGGCTTTGATTGGAAAATCGGCGTGGGACTGCTTACATCCTTCGTCGCGCGAGAGGCCATGGTCGGAACCATGGGCACCCTGTATGGCGCGGAGACCGCCGCCACATCCACCGGCCTTGCCGCCGCCCTTCACCAGGATTTGCGTTTTCCCGGCGCCATCGCTCTGCTCGTCTTTTTCGCCTTGGCCATGCAATGCACTTCCACCTTCGCCGCCATGCGCCGCGAAACCAGCAGCTGGAAGTGGCCCTTGCTGCAGTTTGCTTATATGGGAAGTCTGGCTTACGTTGCCGCCTGGATCACCAACTACGTCCTATCTCGCTGGATGTAGCCAGTGCTTCGTCCCGAAAATACCCTGAAAATCCGGGTTGTGGGGCTAGGCTGCAGTCGTTCATGACTCTGAACCTCTTGGCCGCATTTTCGGGGCGCGACACTATCCCCACAGCCGTCACACAAAACCGCGCGTCCTCGTTCTACTCCAGGTGCACCCGCCCGCCAATCACCACGTCAGGCACCACGAATTCCGTGAATCCATCCACCTGGGTCACTTTCAATTTCTCGCAGCAGCCGCGCTCCGGACTCTCATATCGCGCTGACGCAAACGTTCCCTTCACCTGCACCTGGGCCTGAGTTGATTCCTGGTCATAATTCACCAGCTCAACGATTGTCTCGGTTTTTTTCTCTCCCGGATAGGTCACCACCAGTGTCGTCAGCGAATTCCATAAACTCACCGGAATGTTGTTTTTCACCATCAGCCGCCGAATATCCTGCGCGAACGTTTCCGGATCCGTGACCGCTTCCCCCATCTCGATCACGCGGCCCTTCCCCACAGCGTACGACACGGTAGTAGCGCTCGTTTTTGTAGGCGCCGAGGTATCCCAGGGGTACTGGCCCGGCAAGTTCAACAGCACCGCCACACCGCCACGCTCCGCAAACACGCGAATATCCTCGGTCAATTCTTTACCCAGCGCCGCAAACGCAATCACCACGTCGAGTCCTTCCAGGTCGTGCGATTTCACATCCGCCGAGTGCAGCACGCGGTACGGAATATTGTGCCTTGCCATCAGGTTGATGGCCTCGTACGACAAGTCGTATTCGTCCGTCAACACGCCCACCGGCACCGCCGCCTCGTCCCTTTCGTCATCCTGGCGCTCGTAAAAAGCAATCGTCCTTTTCACCTGCTCCCAATCCCCCAGCGTTTGTTCCTCTGCGTTCACCAGTCCCGCCTGCTGCCGCTCCCGCAATTCCAGAATCAAGTCCGCGTGAAACGCTCCCGCCTCCGCGACCGCCAGTTCGTAGTCCGCCGCCCTCGGCCCATGCTTTTCCACCAGCGGGTCGCTCACGTCCCACGAAAAGGAGTACAGCGGCGCCTGCGCGCTCAGAAATGCCCGTTCGTGCCGGATCAGTGCAAGATTCGCATCCAGCCAAGGCTGCGACGTTGGGCTGGATACCTGCAGAATTCCATCTTTCTGAAATACCAGCCAACCGCGCATCTCCGGCTGCTTTCCTCCTGCGCTAAGAACCAGAATCTTCAGCTTTCGGTAAGCTAGGCGCATCTTTTTCGCCGTTTCTTCCGCTTTGCTCTGCTCGGCAGCGCTTCCTTTCAGAATAATTCCCGTGTCTCCCGCTTTGGCTCCAGCTTCCGCCGCGGCCTCTGCCTGGTCGAGCGATGCCTCCAAATACACCCGGTACCCTTGTTTCTTGGCCGCCTCCACCAGGGTGTTCGCTGGATCGCCCCACGGGATCACTAAATCACTCACGCCCAATATTTTCTCGGGCGGCAGCGCGCTCTGCGTCCAGCGCACGTATACTTTCGCCGCGCTCAGCGGCACCATCGCCGCGCCAAGCAGCACCACCATTCCGATCCCCCGCCACGTACTCATCAGTTTTCCCTTGGACTCCGCACGAACGCACTCTTTTCTCCGCCGGCCGCTGCCAGACGAATCTGGGGCCCGGTGGTCACAATTTCTGTCTCTCCGCCCGCCGAAACCCAAATTGCCGCCGCCCCCTCGATCCTCTTCACGAGCGGCTTCCCCAGGTCCGGGCCCATCAACAGAAGAGTCGTGGAGAGCGCATCCGAGGCCGTTCCCGTTTTAGCCACCACGCTCAGCGCATACTTCGTTTTCAGCGGCTTCCCGGTTTCCGGATTGATGATGTGCCCTGCGGTTGGATTGCCCAGTAGGCTCGGCGGCGTCTGTTCCGATGTCGAAACGCTGTTCTCGCTAAGCATCACGTGCGGATCGGTATGATTTGAGGGGTCTCGCAGATGCACTTCCCAGCCCCTTTTTTCCGGGGGCGAGCCCATTGCATAAATCGTGCTTTGCCCCGCATCCACCAGCGCGTTTTGGATCCCGTTCGCTCGCAGGATCACCACCGCTCGATCCACCGCGTACCCCTTCCCAATGGATCCCAAATCGATCTTCAGGCACGGCGAATGAAATTGCACGTGGTCCGGCGGAATCAGTTCAATCTTCTCGTAGCCGACGCACGCGCGCAGGCGCGCTTCTTCCCGTGCCGTGGGCTCCCGGTCGCCTCGCAACGCCGCCTTCCATAAATCCACGAGCGGCGCCACGGTGATATCAAACTTTCCGCCCGACAATTTCGAATACTTCACTGACTCTTCAATCACGCGGTACAAATCCGCCGGCACCTTTTCCGCATGAAAGTGCGCGTTGCGGTTTAACCGGCTCAGGTCGCTTTCCGGTTTGTAATCGCTCATCACGTCGTCCAACCGCGCGATTTCCGCGAAAGCCTGGTCGATTGCATGCGACGCGCGCTCGGGTAGCTGATCATATGCCGCAATCTCGAACACCGTTCCCATGATGTATTTTGTTTTGCGCACCAGCGGCGTTTTTGTTTCCTGAGCGCTCGCCAGCACCAGCGGGATGCACGCTGCGATCAGCCATGCTCCATGGGCCCTACTCCAGCGCATACACGTCACCCTCGCTGCTCGTCAGAAACATCGTCCGTCCGGCAATCACCGGGGCATTTTGCACGCCGCCGCCCAGCCCTGCGCGCCACACCATCTTCCCCGTCGCGGCGTCATGTGCCTGCAATCCCCACGACTGTAGATAAATCAACGAATCGCCGAAGACAGCAGGCCCCGTGATTACCTGGCCTGCGCGTACTTTCCAGCGCAGCTTTCCCGTCGCGTGCTCCAGCGCGTACAGGTACCCGTCCTTGCTTCCGATCACCGCCACCTCTCCGGACACCGCTGGCGAAGAGGAAATTCCCAATCCTGTCTCATATTTCCAGCGCACCTCTCCGGTGTTCGCATCCAGCGCATACACGAAAAAATCCAACGACCCGATCAGCACTGTTTCTCCAACCAGCGCGGGGGAAGAATCGATCCCGTTCCCGGTCAGCCTGCTCCACAGTACCTTTCCTGTCGCCGCGTCCAGGCTGTGGACATGCCCGTCTCCGCAGCCCACATAGAGCTGCTTCTCCGCGGCATACGCGCTGGAATAGACGCGGCCGCCCAGTTCCTGCTTCCAGCGCTGCTTCCCGGTTTGCCCCTCCACCGCATACATGTGTCCGTCCGCGCTCCCGAAAAATACCGCTCCCTGCCGGACCACTGGCGAGGTCCAGACTTCTCCATCTGTCGCTGCTTCCCACGTCTTTGCGCCAGACTCTCCATTCACCGCGTAAACTTTGCCGTCGTCGCACCCAAACAGGACCATGTCTCCGCTCAGCGAAGGTGTGGAGTGGATCAGTCCGCCGGCCTTGAATTTCCACATTGTTCTTCCACTGTCGGTCTGGATCGCGTGCAGGTATCCTCCGGCCGAGGTTACGTACAGCGTCCCATTGTGCAGCACCGGCGCCGAGCGGATCGAACTCCCCACACGGATCTGCCAAAGCGCTTTCCTGGGCGACGCCAGCGTCGGGGCGCCTCGCCCTCCGGTTCGCGCGTTGTCCTTCAGCAGTGTCACCCAATCGTTTTCCGCAACCGCCGCTCTTTCCGGGATAGAGAATCTGTTCGTCATTTCCATCAGCTGATCTGCAACTTTCGGTGGTCTATCTTTTTCAAGTCCCAAACGCCTAAGCCCAATTTGCCGGCAGCCGCGATGTGGCCCGGCTGCCGATAAAACAAATTTTTGCTCGCATCAGAGTAGAATTCGCCGCCATCGATCGTTATGCTCTTGGCATCGTGTTCCCAGACCGACGGCGCGCCCTCTGCCAGCCGCTTCTTGTCGATGGCTTCCAGCTCAACCGTGTCCATCGCCACCGGGTCCGTGCTCACCATCACCAATCCCGCCTGATAAATAAAGTCCTGATTTTGCGTCAGCGGTCCCCCGTGCCACACCATGCGCATCCCATCCATGATATTCAGCACTACTTTCGAACGCAGCGGCTCCACCGAGCACATCACCCCGATCAGCGGATTTGTGAACGAGTACGGCGGTTTGTGCGAACGAGCCACATTATTAAATGTCCCGTACCCCACATTCTTCAGGCACCCCGTCACCCCGCTGGCGGAGTGGTCCTTCAACGTAGGCACATTGATAATCTTGTCCAGTCCATTCGCCACGATGCTCGCCATGTACGACCGCGTCTCCCACTCCCCGAAAAAATCCGCCTGGCAATACACATTTGCGTCGTAACCGGAGGCATCCAGCAAATTATCCTGCACGCCCACTATCCGGATTCCCGGCGGCAGCAGCGCCTGGTAGCTGCCAAGGTCCATTTCGTAGCCGAACCGGTCATACACAATGATATTTCTCACTGGAACGCCAGCCGACCGGACTCCGTCGATAATCTCCCGCACCAACTCCGGCGAAGAACAGCACGCCGGCGCTCCGGACGGATTAATTTTCACCCCCACTACATCTTTCGGCTCGATGAACTTCGCCCAGGCAGCTTGCGCCGATTTCTCGCCCGTCAACTCCTTCAGTCCGCGCTCGAGCATGTCGTGCATCACCGGCTGCGAAACGCGGTTCCCCACGATCGATCGCGCATCGGCGACTTCCACCACCCTGCCCGGGAAGAGTCCCGGCATCCCCAGCGGGGATTTTTTGCTCAACGGCGCTTCATGTATATCAATCGGCGGTGCCTGTGGCAGCACTACCTCATCATTTCCCAGCGCCGGCAGGCCCCCAACCAACAGCCCCGCGCCTCCGATGCAGGTCCGTTGTACGAATGTCCTTCGATCCATTCCCATGTTTGCTCCGAGCCTTGTTTCCTTTTCCAAACGCGCGACGTCACCTTTTTCAGAAGCTCCAGCTTACTCTCAAATTCATTTCCATACGAGAGGGTGACATTAGCTTCTCGACTGAGTAGACTTTCATTGATTCGTTTCAATAGCGGAGTGTTCTCGCATGGCCGGATTGCACACTCTTCAAGTTTCCGATGAGCGCCTCCTCGATGTGACGCTATCGGGCGGCCCCTGTCGGGGGGCGCTGCGTCCGCCGAAGGAGAACGCCCCATTTCGGCAGTATCTTCTATCTTCCCCAGCCCATCTTCGGCTTCCCCTGGAACCCGGCCACACAAGGCCGGCTCCAAGACGATTTTTTGTATCTTTCTGTCGAAAGGACCCCACATGAAACTTTCCGCAAAGATTATTCTCCATTCTGGCGCGCTGTTCTCCCTTCTCGTTCTCCTTCTGAGCGCCTCCGTTCAAGCTCAGACTCCGCGCTACGATCTCCTCCTCAAGGGTGGCCACGTTATTGATCCCGCCAACCACCTCGATGCCATCATGGACGTTGCAGTTTCTGGCGGTAAAATCGCCGCGGTCGAAAAAAATATTCCCGCCGATTCCGCCGGCAAAGTCGTGGATGTTTCTGGCCTATACGTTACTCCCGGCCTCATCGATATTCACTACCACATCGGCTACGGTGGCGCGCCGCTCAATTGGTTTGACCCGGAGGCTCGCAATCATGAAGGCCCCCTGGGCATTCCCGCCGATCTCGCCCTCCAGTCGGGCGTAACCACCATCGTCGATGCCGGCACTTCCGGCGCCGAGACTTTCCTCCAGGAGAAGGAAGGGGTCATTGATCACGCCAGGGTCCGCGTTCTTGCCTTCCTCAATATCATCGCCAATGGCATGAGCGGTGGTCTCGAGCAGTCCGTGGACCAGATGGACGTCAAGCGCTGCGCGGACACCATCAAAAAATACCCTGACCTAATTGTCGGCGTGAAAACCGCTCACTACTGGACTGAACCTCCCTGGGACGGCGAGCACACTCCCTGGGCGGCCGTGGATCGCGCCATCGCTTGCGCCCAGGCCACGGATCGCCCGGTCATGTTCGATTTCTGGCCGCGTCCCGATCGTACCTACGCCGATCTCATCCTCACGAAGGCGCGCCCCGGTGATATTCACACCCACGTTTTTGCGCAACAGTTTCCCATCATTCTTCCCGACGGCAAGCTCAATCCCATCATGCTGGAGGCGCGCAAACGCGGCGTGATTTTCGATGTTGGCCACGGGGCCGGAAGCTTCTGGTTCCGCAACGCTGTTCCCGCGGTCAAGCAGGGCTTTATCCCCGATTCCATCTCCACCGACCTGCACACCGGCAATTTCACCATACTGAGTTTTGACGAAGTTCTTTCCAAGTTTCTCTCCATGGGCGTGCCGCTCGACGATCTCATCAAGCGCTCCACCGTGAATCCCGCCAGTGAAATTCATCGCCCCGAACTCGGGACTCTGTCTGTCGGCAAGGACGCCGACATCGCGGTCCTCGATGAACTTCACGGCAAATTCAGTTTTATGGACTGTGGTGTCGCCCGCATGGATGGAAATGCCCGGGTGGTTGCACGCATGACCGTGCGCGCCGGGCGCATCCTCTACGATCCCTCGGGCCTCAGCATGGTCCAATGGGAAAAAGCCCGTAAGCAGTATTTCACCGCGCCCACGCTCGGTGCAGACAAGCCCTCGACCGCGGACGATTTCCCGCGCAATTGATGTGCCCGTGTGGCGTAGGCTTTAGCCTGCGCAGCTTTTTGGTAGTGCCCGCCTCCCGCTTGCCCGCCGAAGGAGGGAGGCGGTCCGCTCTCGTACTTAGAAGGAGAGGAGACTCGTATGTCAGAAAGAATTAGCCGTCGAAAGCTGTTGCATAAAGGCGCAAGTGCCGCCCTCGTCGGAGCCGTCGGCGCCTGCGCTGCCCCAGCTCTGCGCGCTGGTGAACTTACTTCCCCGGCCCCGGTTAAAGCCGTCGATTATTACCAGAAACTCGGTGTCACTCCCTTCATCAACGCCGCCGGCACCTACACCGTTCTCTCCGCCTCCACCATGCCCGAGGAAGTCCAGGCCGCCATTGCTCTCGCTTCGCTTCAACCTGTCAATCTCCTCGAACTACAGGACGCCGCGGGCGAATACCTCGCCAAGCGCCTGAAATGCGAGGCTGCGCTGGTCACCTCAGGCGCCGCCGGTGCTCTCACTTTGGGCACCGCAGCCTGTATCACCCTCGGCAACAAGCCCGCCATCGTCAGTATTCCCACGGACATGGCCGGCCTGAAAAACGAAGTCCTCGTCCAGAAAGCCCATCGTTACGACTACGACCACGCTCTCCGCAACTGTGGCATTCGCTACGTCGAAGTCGAAACCATGGACGAGTACGAAAAAGCGTTCACGGACAAAACGGTCATGACCCATTTCTTCAACGCCGCCGAGGGTGGCAAAATCTCCCGCGAAGATTGGATTCACGTCGCCCACAAACATGGTGTCCCCTGTTTCAACGACGCAGCCGCCGACGTCCCGCCCATCTCCAATCTCTGGAACTACACCCAGATGGGGTTCGACCTCGTCACCTTTTCTGGCGGCAAAGGCCTCCGCGGCCCGCAGTGCACCGGCCTGCTCCTCGGCCGCAAGGATCTTATCGAGGCCGCCAAGCTCAACAATTCTCCGTTTTCCAACACCGTTGGCCGCGGCATGAAGGTCGCCAAGGAAGAAATCATCGGCCTCGTTGCCGCCGTCGATTGGTTTCTTGCTCAAGATGACGCCGCGATGGAAGCCGAATTCCAAAAGCGCGCCGATCTCATCGCCATGAAGCTGAAAACGCTTCCCACCGTCGAAACACGATCCTTCATTCCAGAAGTCGCCAATCACGTCCCGCACCTGCTGATCACCTACGACCAGAAGCGCATCAAAATCTCCGCCGCGGACGTCATGCAGAAAATGCGTGAGGACAAACCCCGCATCGAGCTGAATCCCGGCACCGGTGGCGCTCCCGCCAGTGCGGGCCTGCCCGGTGGCAGCAACACCATCATCGTCGGTGTCTGGATGCTTCTCCCCGGCGAGGACGCCGTCGTCGCCCAACGCCTCCACGCCGTCCTCCACGCCGCCCTTTCCTCTTAGGGGCACGCCCATAGGAGTGGTTCGTGGGTCGCGGCTTTAACCGCGACAAAAATCGTGCGAAGAATTTGCACTTTCGCCTCTGACATTACACTTTGTTCCCTTTTTGTCACCAACGTTTTAGACTTTTTTCTCCAATCGGTCCGGATAACTCATGCCCAGACTCACCTTCGCTGCCACCGACCGCCTCTTCGCCCTCGCCGGCGCCGGCATCAGCGCCGAGAGCGGCATCCCCACGTTCCGTGATGCCGGCGGACTCTGGCGAAACTACCGCTTCGAAGATGTCGCATCTCCCAACGCTTGGCGCCGCGACCCCCGCCTCGTCTGGGATTTCTATTCCATGCGCCGCCGCGTCGCTGCCGCCGCCAAACCGAATCCTGGCCACTTCGCGCTCGCTGCTCTGGAAAACTCCCTCGCCGATCGCTTCCTTCTCTGCACCCAGAATGTCGACAACCTCCACGAGCAGGCCGGCTCCCGACGCATCCTCCACATGCACGGTGAACTCTTCAAAAGCCGGTGCGACTTCTGCTCGCGCTCACCCTTCGACGACGCCGATCTCTATGAATCTGCAACAGAAATTCCCCGCTGCTCCTGTGGCGGTCAAATCCGCCCGCACATCTGCTGGTTCGGCGAAACTCCCTTCCATCTCGACGAAATCTTTGCCGCCCTTGACCAGTGCACCATTTTCCTCGCTATCGGCACCTCCGGCACCGTCGAACCCGCGGCCAGTTTCGCCGCACACGCCAAGCATCGCGCCAAAACCCTTTATGTCGGCCCCGAGCCTCCCGCCAACCGCTTCCTCTTCGACGACTGCTTTCTGGGCAAGTCCGGCGAACTCTTACCCCAACTCCTCGCGCCCTGACGACACTCTCTTTTAAATTGCACAGAACTCGTAGCACTGGCACGCGATCTTTTGCAGGGCGGGCCGGCTTCGCATGCCTGGGCCCGCTGCGCTAGACTGTCGCTTGCACTATCTTTTTCTCATGACGCTCCCCATGAATTCCGATTCTCGCCCCCCGCGCAAGTACCTTTTCAAGAATCCCGTTTTCTACACGTTTGTTCTTCTCGTTGTCGCCGCAGGCTATGTCACATTTGTCCTCCTCCTTCGCTACGAATCCAATCGCGACTTTGAGCGCCGCAACGCGGAGAAGGCTGCCGAACAGCGCCGCGCCGAGGATCGTGCCGCCGTCGAACAACTTGGCGGCTCCGACCTGGCCGTCCGCGCTCTCTACGTGACTCCCACCATCATTCATCGCGGCGAATCCGCGCAACTCTGCTACGACGTAGCCAACGCCAAGACCGTCGCCCTCAAACCTCCTGCCGGGCTGGTCTGGCCCTCGCACAATCGGTGCCTCGATCTTTCTCCCAAGAAAACCACCACTTACACCCTCGCCATCACCGATGGCTCCGGCAAATCGGCCTCCCAATCTGTTCAGCTTCAGGTACGTTAGCCTTCCGCATTGCGCCTGCAACTAGTTGAAAGTACAGCAGTTAAAAATTCCTACGCGACAGCCCCTCCCTCCCCCTTGTCCCTGCATTTCTCTCCCCTTTATAATGTCTGCAAGCGGAGTTCGGCCAGACCGGGCTCCGCATCATTTTTCTCTGTGAACGTGGCAAACGAATGACTGATCCACTCGCGAAGATCAAGCAGAAGATCCAGAAGGAAATCGATCACCTCGAGCACGAGCTCAACGTCGAGCTGCCGAAGGAAATCGCGGTCGCCCGCGCACACGGCGACTTGTCCGAAAACGCCGAGTACAAGTTTGCCAAAGAGCGCCAGGGTTACGTCAACGCCAAAATCGGCCACCTCAAAAAACGCATGGGCGACCTCGGCATGCTCAACCTCTCCAACATTCCCAAGGATCGTTCCGGCTACGGATCCCGCATCGTTGTGCTTGACCTGCAGCGCAGCGTTGAGGTCGAATACAAGCTCGTCAGCAGCGAGGAAGCTGATGTCGAGAAGGGTCTCATCTCCACTACTTCTCCCATCGGTCGCGCGCTTCTGAATCGTCAGGTTGGAGATGAAGTGCAGGTCGCTACGCCTGCTGGCAAAAAGGAATTTGAAATCGTTCGTCTCGTTACCATTCACGAAGACGCCTGATTCTTTCCGCCCAGCCCGCGGTGAGGTCACATGTTTTATTGGGGTTACGGCCCGACTCTCGGTCTTCTCGCTTGCCTCGGTTACGGCGTCTTTGTTCTGGGCGCTTTTTTTCTCTGGCGTAATCGCGCCGAATTTACCTTCTGGATGGACGACGAACTCTCCTCGCTGCGCCGCAATTTCTCCCGCTACGTTCCCGTCGGGCCCTTTTATGAGCGCCGTGGCGAATCGCGTCTTCGCGTCATCCCGGTCAGTTTTTTTCACTCCGTCACGCAGCTTCCCCGCCGCCGCTTTTCCTGGGGTGCCTTCCTCCTTATTCTCGGCCTCTGCCTCTTCGTCCTTGACTTCTTCATCTGACCCATTCCTCTTTTCCTGAATTCTTCCCCGGATTCTCTTCGTCCCGTCGCTCCACTTGCTTCCTGAACACCGACGACTGATATCTGATATCCCACATCCGATGTGCGCTCTCGTTTCCCCATTCCCGATATCTGCTATCCTCCTATCCCATGCGACCTTCTCTCATCATTCACGGCGGAGCGTGGGACATTCCTGACGAGGCCATCGAAGCCTGCAAAGCCGGTTGTCTCCGCTCGCTCCACGCAGGTTGGGCCATCCTCTCCAACGGTGGCCACGCCCTCGACGCCATCGAAGCCTCCATCACTGTCCTTGAAGACGATCCCGTGTTTGACGCAGGTTACGGCTCGCATCTCAATCTCGATGGCCACGTCGAGTGCGACGCCATTGTCATGGAAGCCTCCACGCTTCGTGCCGGATCCGTCGCTGGTCTTCATCGCGTCAAAAATCCCATTCAGGCTGCCCGCGCAGTCCTCGAAAAATGTCCCCACATGATGCTCGTCTCCACCGGTGCCGAACGCTTCGTTCACGAGCAGGGCATTGCTCTCTGCAATCCGGAGGAACTCGTCTCCCCCGCTGAGCGCGAAGCCTGGGAACGTTGCCGCGTGGATTCCCACGCCGCGGAACACCATCGTGGCCATTTGCAGGGTACTGTCGGTGCCGTCGCTCTTGATGACCAGGGCCGTCTCTTCGCCGCCACCTCCACCGGCGGCACCTGCTGCAAACTCCCCGGCCGTGTCGGCGATTCTCCGCTCATCGGCTCCGGTTGCTACGCCGATTCCGAAACCGGCGCTGTCTCCTCCACTGGTTTTGGCGAAGCCATCATGAAGGTCCTGCTTGCCAAGACCACCTGCGACTTTCTCCGCCCCGCCGGCTCCACTCCGATTCGCGCCGCGCAAGCGGCCGTTCAACTTCTTGCCAGGCGCGGCAAAGGTACCGGAGGGGTCATCCTTCTCGACAAGAACGGCACCCCCGGCTACGCCTTCAACACCCCGCGAATGGCTTACGGCATCGCCAGCTCCGAGGCCGGTTTCATCACCGCCGTCTAATCTCTTCCTCCAGAGGATTCAGATCAGGTTTCGTTTTCGGAAATTGAGGCTGGCCCTGCGCCACATCGCGCGAGGTACCGACGACGTATTCTGTTCCTATTGCAACGGCCCAAGGCAAGCGGGATGACCAGGAGTACAATCCCGGAGACAACGGGAGGGCACATGGAACTTTATTCTTTCGTGCGATTTCACGTGCTGGAGGGAATGGGGGGCGCCTTTGAGGGGGCGCTGCAGGAAGTGTTGTCAGCTTCGCGGCAGGAAGCGGGTTGTTTGGAGATTCATGGGTACCGTTCGATTCGAGATGCGCGATTGTTTTACATTCATTCGAAGTGGAAGGATGAGGAAGCGTTTGATGCGCACGCGAAAATGGCGCACACGGTGAAGTTTCTGAAAAACGCGGAAGCACTGATCGATCTTCCGCTGGATGTGACGCGGACGGAAAGGATTGGGTGAAGAAGAGGAAGCAAGGTGGTTAAGAACCGAAGCAGAAAAGCAGCGAAGCAGAGGCGGAGTCCTCAAGCACTGAAGCCCAGTTTAGTTCCGTTGCAGAATGCCGGAGCTTAAGCCTGCTCGCAGCAGGCAAGCTCCGACTAAGGCGAGAATGGAAGAGCGGAACGTCCCCGCAACATCAGCGGTGATCCAAAATGTGGGTCATAGAAGGCAGTCGCATCAGTGGCACATCTTGCGCAGTTACGGTGCCGCGGTTCTTGAGATTGGGGCGTCAGTGAGCAGCGCGAATTCGACGCGGCGGCGCATGGGGTCGATGCGTTCAGCGCGCACGCGGACTCGATCGCCGAGTTTCCAAGCGAGCGCCTGGACTTGTTTGCGACGGCTGCCACTTCGGCGGCCTTCGCCGCCCGTGACGGCAACAATGGCATGATCCCGCTCGCGGAACACGCAGCGCGCTCCAGCCGCCTCTTCCAAGGCGCCGATGGGAACGAGGCCCTCGACGAAGATATCGAATAGCTCGACGAAGCAGCCGTACTTCTGCACGGAAATAATCAAGGCGTCGTATTCGTCGCCAAGATGTTGCTCCATGAATTCCGCCGTTTTCCAGGCGATAAGCTCGCGTTCGGCAGTGGCGGCGCGGCGCTCGGTATCGGAAGTTTCGGCGGCAATTTCCTCCAGATGCTTTTGGGAATAAAGCGTGGCCTCGACGCCGACGGAAGGTTTGATGTAGGAGGGGGCTTTGGCGTCGGGATTGGCGATGGCCCACTTCAGGACGCGGTGGACGACCAGGTCGGGGTAGCGGCGAATCGGTGAAGTGAAGTGGGTGTACTCATCGAAGCCCAGAGCAAAGTGGCCGAGGGAATCGGCGGCATAGCGTGCTTGCTTCAGCGAACGCAGCATGAGGTAAGAGAGGATGCGCTCTTCGGGCTTTCCCTCGAGTTTCGCAACCAGCCGCTGATAATGCTGCGGCGTGATGTTGATGTCCGTGCCAGGCAGTGAGACGCGCTGCTGCCGCTCTCGGCCCTGGCCGCGCGTTTCCGGCCGGCCTGCTCTGGCCGGCGAAGGCACCTTGCCGTGGCGCACCGCGACTTCGCGCTGGTGGAGATTTTCTACGCCCAGCGAATAGCCGAAGGCGCGAGCGAGCTCCTCAAATTCCAGGACTTTGCGTGCGTCGGGCTTTTCGTGCACGCGATGCAGGGCGTGCAGGCCGCGCTCGAGGAGGTAGTGGGCCACGGCACGATTAGCGGCGAGCATGAACTCTTCGATGATGCGGTGCGCCACGTTGCGCTCGCTCCGGCCGATGTTGGTCATGTTCTGTTGCTCGTCGAATTCGATGATGGGTTCTGGAAGGTCGAAATCGATGGAGCCGTTTTCGCTGCGGCGGGAGTTGAGCAATTGGGCGAGGCCCTTCATGGCGCGGAAATGGTGGTGCATGTGGGCGTAGCGCGCGCTCATTTCGGGATCGCCGGTGAGGACTTTGTTGACGTTGGTGTAGGTCATGCGCTCAGCGGAGCGGATTACGCCGGGAACCATCACCGCGGTAAGCGGACGCCCGGCGGAATCGAAATGCAGGATGGCGCTCATCACCAGCCGCTCTTCGCGGGGGTTTAGCGAGCACACGCCGTTGGAAAGAGCTTCGGGAAGCATGGGGACGGCGCGATCGATGAAGTAAACGGAATTGCCGCGCACGCGCGCTTCGCGATCGAGCGGGGATTCGAGGTGGACGTAGTGGGCCACGTCCGCGATATGCACTTGCAGCAACCACCCGCCATCCTCGCGGCGCTCGACATAGACGGCGTCGTCGAAGTCGCGCGCAGTCTCACCGTCAATGGTGACGATCGGTAATCCGCGAAAATCCTGGCGGCCTTCTCGCTCGGCTTCGGTGACCGGATGCGCCAGGCGCTCGCCTTCCTGAAGCACTTCGGGCGCGAAGGTGTGCGGCAGATGGTGCTTGCGGATGATGATCTCGGTGTCCACGCCCAGATCGCCGGGACGGCCGAGGATTTCGATGACGCGGCCGGTAGGGGCGGCGCCGCCTCGTCCATAGCCCAGGAGTTCGGCATTGACCACCGCGCCATCAAGCTTTGGGATGTGCGGCAAACGTTTGCCGCGAGCGCCCTGATCTTTCTTTCCCGGGATGAGTAGTTCGCGTAACGCGGTCGTTAGCTCTTCGCCGGGAAGCAGCTCAATTTCATGCTGCACGCGCGGATCATAAGGAGCGACCACGCAGCCGCGCGACGTGTAGCGAAATAATCCCACGACCGAAGGGTGCGCGCGACCAACAATGCGCACGATGCGGCCTTCCGCGCGGCGCGCTCCCGGCAGGCCGCTGAGGCGCGCGATTCGGGCGATCACGGTATCGCCGTGCATGGCGTCTTCCACGTAATCGCGCGGGATGAAAATATCCCCATCGACATTGGGCAGCGCTACATCCGGCACTACGAAGCCGTAGCCGTCCTGATGGAGGACGAGGCGCCCCTTGATTTCGTCGCGCGCGGTGGCTTTGTGCTGTGCGAATTTGTCCCCACCCTCGGCGGGGGCCCGGCGGTTCCTCTCAGCGGAAACGGGCGGCTTTGGCGACTGGCGAAACAGGAATCGTCCGTGGGTCAATTCCTCAACCAGGCCGCGCTTCTTCAATTTGTCGAGCATTTGGAGGAGGGGGCGGCGGTCGTTCTTCTTCAGGTGGAGAGAGCGGGAGAGGTCGTCGAGGGACACGGGGTCGTTTCTAACTTGTAGAAAACGAAGGACGTTATCGATGCTGAGGTGTGAGGGGCGAGGCATTCCGAGGGTCCCTTTCTGGGAGCGAAGGGGGGCTCCCCCAATTCTATGCATTTTTTTGAAAATAATTGTAACTTTTTTCCGCTCTCGGGGGTTTCATACCCAGGCCAACACACGACCGATTAGCCGCCCTCCGTCAGGCTAATCGGATTCCCCGAAAGGGGAATAATGGGGAGGCGGGAAGACCTGGCCTGCCTCCCTTCTTTATTTTCCTACTTCAATTTGCCAGCCTGTGTGCACTCCCACTTGCCTGTCTTAAGGCCAACGGAATTACCTATCTGGCGATCACGCCCGAAAAGCATTCAAACAGTTCAGCCGCGAGACTGTTTGGTTTTGGAGATAACGGATATTAGCCGTATATGACTGGCAGCGCCCTTTGCGCTCCTAAAACCACTCGTTCACTGCTTTTTCTTCCTAGTCGGCGACCCTTTTCCAGGCCCTGCCAAAGGCACGCATGGATTTTCTTCGGGCGGCGCGGAATCTGGAAACGTCGCCGGGGCGACCAACGATGATTCCTTATCACTCCCATGATTTCACCGTCGGTCAGTCTAGTGTTTCTGGCGTAGGCGACTGCGTTTCTCACTTCTTCCAGCGCCACTTTCTGTTCAGTTGTCATGGCATCCTCACGAACCGGATTGCGCCGCCCTTGACTGAATGTTGTCATGCTGTCTCGGTGAAAGTCATGGTTTGTCGGCAACCCTGCCAAACGATCAGCTCTCACATAAGCTGGAACACTGCCTAGATGGCGTCCCACGGCCCATTCAGTCGGCGTGCACGATTCAACTCTATTTACTTCCATCTCATTTTCGGCTGAAAACGGCTTTGTAATCTAGGAGAAGCGTCACAAGGTGCTGTGAGTGCCTGACAGTGTGAGGGGTTGCGGCAGTGGGCGAATTGCCTCACTCGTCAACAGTGTGCGGAAGGATTCAAAGATAATTTTTCCGTCCCCCCCCGGTAATCCCAATTTCGAAGATTGTCTATGCGCTGTGTTTCGGATATTGTCCTGATTTCGAGTTATTGGAGAGAGACGAGTGAGGACAGCGCTTCTTTGGACTGTGGTGCTGAGTTTATTGAATTTGCTCAACGCCACGCGGATTGCCGCGCAAGCGGGGCCGGTAGGGGCGTCGAGTGAATGGCAGGTGTGGACCGGTGGCGGGCATGGCATCAACGGGAGCCAGTCCGGGACGGGCGCGTGGAATCTGGGCCTGCGCTACGGCCTGATTCTGACATCGCCGCATGGGCCGAGCTTTTTGCGCGGACAACTCGAGTACGCGTTTGACGTGGTGCCTGCCTGGGTGATCGTGCAGAAGACCAACACGGCGTATGGCGGGGGTGTGAATCCGTTTGTGTTCAAATGGATCATGACCTCGCCGAAAAAAGTGAAACCCTATGTGGTGATGGAGGGCGGCACGCTGTTTACGAACACGAACGTGCCGGAAGGAACTTCGCAGATCAACTTCACGACCAGCGGAGGATTCGGAGCGCATTTTCTGGGTGAAAGACACAACTTCACCGCGGAAGTGCGTTTCATGCACATTTCCAACGCGGGGTTGAGCACTCCGAATCCAGGAATCAACACGATCCAAGTGCGCATCGGGTTCGGCGCATTTCGGAAGTAAAGCTCTTCGAATGAATCGAGCTGATCAATTTTTCGGGGCCGGAGTATGGGCGCGCAGGAATTCCTTTACCGCCTGGGGCATGAAATTGGCGGTGCCGAAGGCGTTGGGAAGGGCGGCCTCAAAGGTCGTGGCGCGATAGTTGCCAATGCTGTCGGATAGGATGAGAACGATGGGCGGCCTGCCAGATTCCCGATTGAAGCTGCTGGATTCGAAGCCGTACTGGCGATCGCGGTAGTTGACCACAGGCCACTTCCCTTTTTCTCCCACAACCAGAATTGCGCGGAGAAAATAATCGCGCTCAGTTGCGGCTTGCTGGAGCAGTCCGCCGATGGGGTAGCGGTAATGGAAGGCAGCGTCGTCCGCGCCGGCGGCACGATAGATTTTTCCGGAATAGGAGAGCCCAGCGGCGGCAGTGTGGCGCGACGTTGTGAAAAGGGTGACGCCGCCAAGGCGGGCATCCTCCGCGGCAGCCAGAAGTTTCGCGAGTTCGCCCGGGGAAATGGACAGAGAGGAAGGATCGGCGGCCGGAAATTTGTCTTCATCCACCAGTTGATCGGAGAACCGAGTGACGCGCACGGTGTGATCGGAAGCCTGACCGCAGACAATCAGCAAGCGGGCATAATCGGTTTGGGCCTTCTGATAATCACGGCAGTCACCGCAACTGGCTCCAGAGCCGCAATGTTCCGAAAAGAATGCAACAAAGCGCAGGGCCTGGCGCGTGGCATCCGCACCATAGAGCGCGGTGACATGATTGATGAGCGAGGATTCGCCGTGGATGGCTTCGGGTACGGCGTACTCTGTGTTTCCGCCGAGAACGACTTGTTCCTCGCCGTCCTTCTCGATGACCGTGGCGGCGCGCACCTTAAAATGAGAGATCGAGGGGTCCGTGCCGGCGCGTTCGGCAGCGGAGAGCGCCCGGAAAATGCTGGCGCGAAGCGCGGCATCGGGCACCAGGGCTTCGGACTCCGGGGTGAGCCGCCAGCCGGAATCCGGCGATGGCCGCGCCGCGAAGCAAACTGCCAGCGCGGCGAAAACAATCAGAACGATGGAAACCAGCAGGCGAATCATCGAAATGTCACCCTCAAGTGGCAGCCGTCAGGCGCGGCAAGAGCAAGCGGAAGAACTTGTCTGGGTCCACGCCAATGGCCACCTTGGTGTTTGGCCTGAATTCGGGTTCCGCCGTTTCGGGCGCAGCCAGGCCATTGTTCATCGGCGGGGAAAGACGCGCAGGCGCGTAGGCATAACCGACCGATTCCCCCGCCGTGAACTCGCCGGACGTTTCGATCTGAACGTAGTAGTCTTTCAGGGTAAGGATGCTGGGATCGATCAGGTGCGCGACCGTCAGCGGGTCATGCATAGCCACCACCGTGACGTCGCGCCCCTTGCGCATGCGTTCCATCGTGGCCCGCATGATTTTCGCGGCCGCTTGGCTGACCGGGTTTTGCGCTGCCTCCAGCGTGCGAAGATGTTCCTCGCCCAGCAGAACCTTGCGCGTGACGTCCAGTCCTACCATGGTCAGGGGAACACCGGAATCGAAGACTATGCGCGCCGCCTCCGGATCCACATAGAAATTGAATTCCGCGGCAGGGGTAATGTTTCCCCCGCTGAGTGAGCCGCCCATCATGGCAATGCTCTTGATCTGCGCGGCGAGCTCCGGGTCAGACTTCAGGGCGGTCGCCACATTGGTGAGCGGGCCCACGGCCACGATCGTCACTTGCCCCGGATTGGTCCGCACAATGCGGCGAATCAGTTCCGCGGCCGGCTCAGCCACCGGTTTTAATTTCGGCTCCGGGAATTCCACGCCGCCCAGTCCGTTGTTCCCGTGGACATATTTTGCGGTAACCAGGCGCCGTACCAGCGGGGTGGCTGCTCCGCCCGCGACCGGCACATCCGGGCGGCCTGCAATTTCCACCAGTCGCAGAGCGTTAGGCAAAGTGAGGGCCAGCGGCACGTTCCCGGAGACCGCGGTGATGGCTTCAATCTTCAATTCCGGTGAACGCAGTGCCAGGAAAATCGCCAGGGCATCATCCACCCCGGGATCGGTATCGAGGATGATGCTGTGGGGCGCGACAGCCGCGGCAGCGGGCAACGGAAAAGAAGGCATGGCGCTTGCGGCAAACGCGCCCGCCGAACAGCCAAGAAATGTCCTCCGGGACATGCCCAGGAAATAAGAAGGCATAATTCTCCTTAGAGAAGCGAATGCAATCATCAAAACTGCTGCGTATGCTGTGGCATTCTACAGCATGCGTGAGCCAAGAAGCGGAATTCGAAGGAGTACATGTGACGTGGATTCGTGGCCCCTGCCCGGAAATCCGCTGACGAATTCAATCGGCGGGGTTCACGATTTTAAAAGCAAGCGCTGCCACGGCCCCTCCCAGCAGTTCTCCCACCAGGAGGATCCAGATGCTCGGCCACCCCGAGAGCCCCATGAGGGTCACGCCGATCGCAACTCCCGGATTGAACGCGCCGCCGGAAATATTGCCAACGGAGAATGCCCCGACCATCACCGTCATGCCGATAGCCAGGCCGTAGAACGAATTGCCGGACGTTCCTTTTGCCGTCGCTACGTTGAGCACCACGAAGACCAGGGCAAAGGTGAACAGGAATTCCGCCAACAAAGCGGGAAGATTCTGCAGATTTCCAGGAGTTATGACCGCGCCAGCCTTGAAGTATTTCAGGATCAAAGCGGCAATCACGGAGGCGATAACCTGTGCCACCCAATACAGAACCAGGTCCTTGGTGTCACACTTGCCCCTCATCCACACGCCCAGCGTCACTGCCGGGTTGAAATGTCCTCCCGAAATGTGCCCGCCCGCAAAAATCATCACCACCAACGCCGCGCCGATGGCGATGGGTGCCAGTGGCCCCCGCGCCCTTGTCGATTACCGTGCAACCGACGGTCAACACAAAAAAACGTGCCAATGAACTCCACCGGATACTTTTTCATTTGCCCTCCGATTGGAAATCATCTTTAGAATTACAGACGTGCGTCATCGAGCCGCCTCACGCAAGAAGAAGCACTTCCGGGCGGATTACAGCTTCAGGATGGAATCTTGAGGCCACGCGCTTCCGTGATCAGCCCACACTCTAAGGGAAGTTTGCAAAGAAAGGAAGGGGTGCACGCTTCCTTAGCAAATGATTCCCGTCATTGACAGAACTGCCGCGGCAACCATAGAGTGCTCGCGCGAGCAAAACAAATCCGAAAATGCAGACAGTCCCATTGCTTGAGCGGGTTTTTGCCCTCGAAGAAAATCACACCACGATCCGCCGCGAATTGCTGGGCGGCCTGACCACATTCCTCACGATGGCGTACATCATCGTGGTGAACCCGCAAATCCTGTCGCAGGCAGGAATCCCCGCCGAAGGCGTGGTGTTCGCCACGTGCCTGGCTTCGGCCGCCGCCACGCTAGTGATGGGTTTTTGCGCCAATTACCCGATCGCGCTGGCCCCGGGCATGTCGTTGAACGCTTATTTCACCTACACGGTATGCCTCGGGATGCACGTGCCCTGGCCGACGGCGCTCGGCGCCGTGTTTCTCTCCGGGGTGCTTTTCGTTCTCCTGACCGTGACGCGCGTGCGCGAGCAGATCGTCAATGGCATCCCCTACGGGTTGAAGCACGCTACCGCGGGCGGCATCGGAATGTTCATCGCGTTCGTGGGCTTACGCAGCGCGAAGCTGGTGGTGGCGAACCCGGCCACGTTCGTCAGCCTCGGCAATTTTGCGGACCATCAAGTGCAAGCGGCATGTCTCGGTATCGTGCTGACCCTTGCGCTGATGGTGCGGCGGGTGAATGGGGCTATTCTGCTGGGCATTCTCGGCACCACGCTCTACGGCATCGTTCGCGGATTGTCGCACTGGCCGGTTGCGTTTCTTGCATTTCCGCATCCCTCCGCCACGTTTTTGAGGTTGGACGTGAAGGGCGCACTGCACCTGGGCCTGGCCGAAATCATTTTCATATTTCTGTTTGTGGATCTGTTCGACAACGTCGGCACGATGGTGGGAGTTTGCGAACAAGGCGGCTTCCTGCGGGACGGAAAAATTCCCCGCGTTGGCAGGGCCTTGCTGGCGGACGGCATCGGCACCATATTCGGCGCCGTGACGGGAACGTCCACGGTCACCAGTTACATTGAAAGCGCGGCAGGCGTGGCCGCAGGCGCGCGAACCGGACTCAGTAACGTGATGGTGGCGGCATTGTTTCTGGTGGCCATGTTCTTCTCCCCCGTGGCCTCAGCGATCCCGGCGTTTGCCACCGCTCCGGCGCTGATTTTGGTGGGAGCGTTGATGACCGAATCGGTCGCCCAGGTAGAGTGGAAGGATTTCAGCGAAGCATTCCCGGCATTCGTCACGCTGATCGCCACGCCGCTTACCTTCAGCATCGCCACAGGCTTGAGCCTGGGGGTAATTACCTACACGATTGCGAAGATTGCCGCTGGGAAACACCGCGAGGTCAGCCTGCTGCTGTGGCTGCTGACGATTCTGTTTATCGTGCGTTACGCATATCTTGCGGCGGAGTGAAACGAAGCAGTGAAGCGCCAGTACTCTGAGTCAGAAATGTTCGAAGGGTAAGAGATGGTGCCCAAGAGAGGACTCGAACCTCCACGACCGTAAGGCCACTAGCTCCTGAAGCTAGCGCGTCTGCCAGTTCCGCCACTTGGGCACAAGTGCAGTCAAACGAGGCAATAAGAATACTGAGGCCAGGGCCGGTGTTTGTCAACGAAACGGAAGTGCCAAGGCCGCGTTTCGCCGGATATCTGGCCTGCTGGGTGGGGTGATGAACATCGATGAGCGGTATATGGTGGCGGAATCCGCTAAGATGGCGTCCATGCTGGATGCGCAAGCCTCGCGACTGAACCTGTGGAAGCAGCGGCTGGGACGTGTCCCCGACTCGGTTTGGCAACGAACGGAATTGGAAACTCTGATCCTGGCGGACAACGAGTTCTCGGAAGTGCCCCGGCAGATTGGCCAGTTGAAGCGACTTCGCATGCTCGATCTAGGACACAACAGATTGGTGGGCCTGCCGGAAAGCCTTGGTGACCTCGACGGCCTGACGGATTTTCTCTATCTTCACGACAACCGCTTGACATCCCTGCCCGCGTCCCTGGAACGATTGACTAAGTTGCGTTACCTGAACATCAGTGAAAACGCGTTTGACATATTTCCGGAATGCGTTTCCAGGATGTCCAGCCTGATCGAGTTGCGGATGTCCGACAATCACTTGTCGTCACTGCCCGATTCGCTGGGCCGGTTATCGGCGTTGCGGGAGTTGCACCTGCGAAACAATAAACTGACCTCCCTGCCTGCGTCGATTGCCAACTTACATGAATTGCGGCTAATGGATCTGCGGGGCAACCCGCTTATTCACTTGCCGGTGGAGACAGCTGCATTGCCGCGATTGGAGAAACTGGACTTGCGTTGGGTGGAGACGTTGGGCCCGCCGGCGTGGATCGCGACCCTCGAAGCACGTGGCTGCGTGGTTTACCGCTGAAGCGACGGGACTGAAGAAACGGACAAAATGGCGGGAAACCGGCGGGAAATCAAAAACTGGATCGGCCCCCAAAAGCACCCGTCCGGGCCTCCCCTCCCCCTAGCTTTCCTGCCCCACGGTGCTATACTCCGGCCAGAAGACACCCACCTGCCGCCGCAGAGCAGGTACCGGGGACCGGTTCCAACGGGAGGTTGCTATGGAGATCATGGAATCTGTGTTTACGGGACCAATGCTATATCTTCTGATTATCTGGGGCATTATTTTCGCCATTTTCCTCGTCCTGGTTGCATGGCGGAGCGTGCTGTCCAGTCATGAAGACGATCAGATCTTCCTCGATTCCGCCGAGGCGCATATGGCCAAGGAGCAACAGGAGTTGATCAAAAAGATCAACAGTCTCTCCCGGCCGATTATTGCCAGTGGCATCACATCCGGCGTGCTGTTTCTCGTGATCGCGGGGATGTTTGTTTATCAGGGGTTGAAGAATTTCTAGCCACCGCTGCGGGCGCAGCGCTGTGCGGGCGGCGCGTCAGGGAGTGGCGGGCGCGGCTTGCGGCATAGCATTCGTTGGAGCGACAGGTTGAGACGCCTGCACCAGCGATGTGTGGTTGTGAACGATCATCCATTTGTCGCCTCTCTTCTCCAGGACTAGCGTTGTCTGCCCCTCAGCGGCGCTAGGCGAGCCATCCACCACGGCGCTAAATTGCCATTGATAGCAGGCCCAGGCAAACATTCCGGAAGGCGCAATGCGGATAAGTGTGTTGCTGCGATCAAGGCGTACCTGCTGCATGCGCGCGCGCTGCGCCTGGTACGCGGCCAGGTAGCTGGTCCAACCCACGGCCGGCGGCGTCCAGGTTCCGGCCACCACGGAAACGTCATCGGCAATATTCTCGTGCATCTTGTCGACGTTCCCCACCTGCCAAGCGCCCAACATCTCCCCAATGGCGTTGTCGATTTTCGTTTCATCGGGTATGGATGCAGTCACGCTGGCCGGAGGAGTGGGTTGGGCGTCGTCTTTCTTCTTCTTTTTCTTTTGCGATGCTGCCACGCCGGCGGAAGCCAGGAATAATGAGAGAAGTAGAGCCACGCCGACGGACCGCTCGAACCATCGCTTGCTGTTTCCAGTTTTGTGCATACTGTTCATGCTTGATCTGCTCCTGCGGATTATCTGCGCCCGTACTTTCCCCCAACGATGCGAAGCGCGTACGTTTGTGACATGAAGGACAGGACTGAGGATAGCGCAGTGCGGCAGATTGCGCTGGGGCCTGTGCCTATTTGGTCCATCCGGGAAAACGCGCCGGCCCCCTCGTTGCAGATTCATTGATGATGCAGATATGTCATTCCGAGCCTGCCTGCGGCAAGCAGGCTAAGCCAGGAATCTGCTTTTTCTGCCGCGTCGAAAACAAAAGCAGATTCAGCGGGCCCCGTGCAGCGCGGGACGCTCGGAATGGCATAGAAGTTGTGCTGACATGCGCAAAGAATTTCAGGCTCAGGACGCTAATTTGTTTTGGAGGCGCTAAGTAGGTTCACAAACAAGCGGTACGCGCCCGGCACGCCGTCGGGCAGTTCACGGAAGAACGCCAGTCCCGTATAAATGTAGGTGCCTTTGCCGTACTTGGTGTAAACCAGCCCGCCATTTAGATCCTTTTCGCCGGGATCGTTCATGGCCAGCACAGCGGTGTAGCGCGCATCAAAATCGCTCCAGAAATAGAGCCCGCGCTCCTGCACCCAGCCCTTGAAATCCTCGAGAGTAATTTTGTTGGGCCGGTTCAGCAGCGGATCCTCCGGCTTCAGGAATTTCACCGGTGAATTCTCGTCGGTGATGCGCGGTGTGGGGTTGCCGATTTTCGCGGGATAGGGCGCGGGCTGCAGGCGGTCCCAGATGTAGTCGCGGTTGTATTGCACGATGAGCGTGCCGCCGTTGGAAACGTAGTCGAGCAGGCGCTTGTTGGCTCCCGCGAGTTCGGGGCGAAGTTCGTAGGCGCGCACGCCGACGACGATGGCGTCGTATTTTGAGAAATCCCCGAATGCCAGCGCGGCCGTGTCCAGCATTTCGACTTGGATGCCTAGGCGCTTCAAAGCATCGGGAATGGGCTCGCCCTCAGCGGAAATGTAGCCCACACGAAGCCTCGCGGGGACGTGAATGTCGAAGGCATGCACGACGCACTCTGCCGGCTCACTCCATAGAATCGTGGGCATCGACGGAAGCGGCTCGAGCGAAGTGCTGAATTTTTCCTCACCCTCCTTGGCGTATGCCGTAATCGTGAAATTCCCGGCGGCTAGTCTTGTTGGCGGCGTTACGGTGAGTTTGGCGTACTGGTCTCCAGGGCCTGAAAATTCCACGGCCACAGGCGGACTGGCCTTCAATCCGTCCGGCACATCCAGTCCGACGGAGACCTTCCCAGGTTTCGTGGAATAGGAATGCACACGCAGGAAGACATCGAAGGGCTTGTGCTCCGCTCCCAGTACTTCCACAACTTGACGGGGATCCACCGTTAACGTGTAAGCCAGAACCATGCGCAAGGGCACACGCGCGATGCTGGTTGAGGTGGCATCCACGTGGGTCACTGGCGATTGTAAGTTGAAGCTGTATCCTGCCACCGTGGCCCGCTGTTCCATAGAGACCAGTGGCAATCCTTCGGGCAACCCGATGTCCCATCCCGGAATCTTTTGCACATCGCTGACCACTTCGACGGAAATCACTTCGCCACCTGCGGCGCCGCTTTTCCTAGAGGTTTCTTTCATCCCGCTGGGAAGCACCAAACTCGCCGGGCCGAATTCGCAAGTGACTTCACGCCGGCAGCGGGCCGTGGTTGCGACTTCGAAAGTTTCGCCGTTCGCTAGTTCGCTGCGGTCTGCATTTCCCTCGAACTTCAGCCCTGCCACAAGCTGCACGGCGCGATCGAGCTTTTCTTGTTCGTTTTCGATTTCGTCGAGGAAGAAAAACGGATTCGCGGGTTGGCACATCGGCGGATTCTTCCCGTCGGGATGCAGACTCTTGAAGGCAACTGCGGCGCGAACCATGGAGAGCGATGCTTCTTGCCATTGCAGGGAAAGGGCCCTTGCGCGGGCCTCCCCGAGAGCCTCCTCTACCTGCTTCAGAAGCGCCGGTAGACTGCCCGAGGATGGGCAGCCATGCGCGGAGAGAACTGCCGGTAACTCTTCGACTGGCCGGGCCAGGATGGCGGGATCAAGCTTCTGGCCGTCCTCGCGCTTCAGGGTAATGGGGCGGCGCAGAAACGGGGAGTTGATGAACGCAGAAATGCCCTGCGTGCGGTGATTCACGAAAGCATCCAGGCCAATTTCGCGCCACGTTTTTCCCCAAACCGGCGAAACCTCATCCAGCGGGAGCAGGTAGCCAGAGGGGGAATCCGAACCGCGCTCGACATCCAAGATGGCCACAGGATCGGAAGACGAACCCCAGGTATAATCATCCGGGCAATCCGCGCATCCCGGATACAACTTGTAGGACTTGTCGGCGGCGAGGGCGACCGCCTTTGGCGTCCATATGCCGGACACCTGGTGATGTCCATGGCCGCCATGAACGCCGCCCCAATGATTAATGACGATGTTGGGATGGAACGTGCGAATGACCTCCACCATATCCCTCAGAACCTGGTCGCCCCAGATCTTTTCCGTTTCTTCAGGCGTTTTGGAGTAGCCAAAATCGCGAGCCCGAGTGAAGTAGAGCTTCACCCCGTACCCCCGCGTGGCGGCGAGTAATTCCTGCGTGCGGATCAAGCCGAGTTGCGGCGCCTGCTCCGGCCCCAGGGCATTTTGGCCACCTTCGCCGCGAGTCAGCGTGAGCAGGGCCACATCAGCATGCAGGCCGCGCGCGAGGTAAGTTAGTGCGGCGGCGCTCTCGTCGTCGGGATGCGCGGTGATGTACAGGATGCGTGTGGTCACGCGAGCGCTGTCGATGGCTTCAATGGTCTCCGGCAGGCCAGGACCGGTGCCGGGCGCCGGCGGAAACTGGGCCAGAGCGAAAGGTGCAAGGGCGAGTGAAAGCACCAGCGCAGTCCAGACAGATTTGAGACTCCTCAAAGACCCTCCCGCAGATATTCTTTGCATTGGATGTCAGCCGCTGGCGGACGGTTTCGGCTCCGCCGCTGGAGCGAAAGGCCATTGTCGCATCTCTCGAGTCCAAACCAAAAATGCAATTACCCCCAGCACGATCTCCAGGATTCCCCATTTGCGAACCGTTCCGGTATGCCAGAACAGCCAGGCCCAAGCGAGCATCGTGAGCACAGCGGGCACGGGGTACAGCCACATTTTGAATGGCAATTTCTCGGTTCCCCAGCGTTTGCGCAGCAGCATCACGCCCACCGCTTGCCCGATGAACTGCACAAGCAGCCTCATGGCCAAAATCGCGGCAATCGCTGTTTTTAATTTCAACGTCAGGCTAAAGGTGAACGCCAACCCGCCGAGCAGCAGCAGGGAAATATGCGGGAAATGCTTGGTGGGATGCACTCTGGCAAACACCGGAAGGAAGTTGCCGTCCAGCGCCGCCGAATAAGGCACGCGCGAATATCCCAGCAAAACGGAAAACACGCTGGCCATTGCAATCCACAAAACCATGCCGGTGACCATGCGCGCCGCGCCATGCCCATAAAGCCGCTCCACGAACAAACTCGCCAGGAATGGGGAATTCTGCGCTTCCCGCCACGGCACCACCCCCAGAATGCTGGTCTGCATCGCGAGATACAGTACCGCAATGCCCAGGATCGAGAGGAAAATGCCGCGGGGAATATTTTTTTCGGGCTCGCGAATCTCTCCGCCCAAATGGCAGATGTTGTAATAGCCCCAGTAACTGTAAACCGTGCTGACCATCGCTGTACCGAGCCCGGCAAACCACACGGAGGAAAGTTCAAACGCGCCGGGAGGAAAATCGAATGCCACTTTGGCATCGAAGTGCCGCACGCCGCCCCAGATGAGCCACAACATGGTTCCCACGACGCCGGTCCACAGCAGCACGGATATTTTCCCTATGGTGGTAACGCGCCGGTACAGCAGAATCACCAGCAGGATAACAAGTCCGCCCGATAGTGCTTTCGCCTCCCACTTGTTGAAAGGGTAGAGGTATTTCGCGTAGTCGGAAAAGCCGATCGCAGCGGAAGCCACGGAGAGTGGCGCCTGAATGAGCGTCTGCCACACAAATAAGAACGACATCAACCGGCCCCACTTCTGTGGCCCGTAGGCTTCCCGAAGGAATACGTAGGTTCCGCCGGCCTTGGGCATAGCCGCGCCGAGTTCCGACCACACGAAGCCGTCCAGCGTCGCGAGCAACGCACCCGCCAGCCACGCGATCAGCGCCTGCGGCCCGCCCATGGCCTTGATCACCAGCGAGCTCACCACGAATGGGCCAATGCCCACAATTTCGATCATGTTGAGCGCGACAGCTTCCTTCAGGCCAAGCCCGCGCTCCAATTCCGGCTGCGGGCTTACAGGGCTCTTCACTTGATTCGGATTTCCCATGCGCTGGGAGAATAACAAAGGATGTACAGCGCTCCTACAGAAGCCTTTTCGTTTTGCGTCTCTGGCCGAACAGCTTACACTCGTCCCAGGGAAGACCTGAAGCGCCCGCGGCCTTCCCCCGAGGCCATGTTTCGAATCCTGCGTTTGTTTCCGTTACTCTTCGTCTTTTTCTTTGCCCCACCGCCTGCGCTGCCTGCGCCGCGCGGCAAGCTGCTTCTCCCACCCAGCACAGCCGTCATTCTGGACCACATCTATTCCGGGCGCCGCGACCTGGCGCTGCCCGAGATTCGCCAACTCCAGCAGCAAGCCCCCAACGATCCGCTGGGCTATCTGCTCGAAGCAGAAAATGACTGGTGGCAAATCTGGTGCGAGGCCGCGGAGTTCAAATACGGCATGACCATGGCTCGGCACAGGGAAAAGCTTCGTGCCGATCAGCAGTATTTCGACCTCACTGCGAAGGCTTACTCGCTTGCCGACGCGAGTCTTCACCAGCACAATTCCGCGGAAATGCACCTTTACGCCGGAATGGCGGACGCCCTGGCGGCCCGCTTATATAGCTTGCGGGGAGAATACCGCGCTACCGCTCGATTCGGTGTTCGCGCGCGCGAAAGCTTTCTTGCGGCGCTGGCCCTGGATCCCTCACTGGCCGACGCGGACACCGGCCTAGGTCTGTACAATTATTACGTTTCCACACTTTCCACTCTGGCTAAGGTTCTACGGTTTTTTATGGGCATACCAGGTGGAAGCAAGGAAGAGGGGATTCGCCAATTGCAGCATGCCGTCCAGGAAGGCCAGCTCAGCTCGCCGCTCGCGCGCTTCTATCTCGCCATCAATCTTCTGAATTACGACCAGCGCTATGAGGATGCGCTTCAGATGGTCGGCCCGCTGGTCGAACAATACCCAGGAAATCCCATGTTTCAGCTGTTGCGCGGAGATCTTTACGCCAAGCTTGGGCGGAAACAACTTGCCGAAGCCAGCTATCGCGCGGCGGAGGCTGCGGCAGCCCAGGCGCCGGAAGCGGCATGCCAGGCCAAGATCAAGCAATTGGCAGGTGAATCGCTTGGGACGCTGAAACGGTAGCAGCTCCGCGCGGCGGCCCCGGGGGGACGATTTGGGACGCTTGGGCACCCGCCGGGAACTTTGCGGGAAACCCAGCATGCGCGATAATATGTGCTGGGTTTGGGCGCCTGCGCTTGGGGTACCTCGCGGAGTGTGGATCAACGCGCGCGCGATTCCTTGCATCTCAACCCTATATACAGGAAAGCGCTGTGTCCCTCGCTGGAGATATCCTCGGGCGGATTCAGGCGCCTCACACCGGTGTGCTGGTGAAGGAGAATCAATGAAGCGGCCCTGGACAGCCCTGGCTGTCTCCCTTTTCGCGCTTGGCGTGTTGGCCGGGTGCAACGATTATAACAATTCCATCCAGTACAGCACTGGCGCGACCATCACCAATATTTCCCCCTCCGGCCTGCCCGCGGGCACGCCAACAAGCGGCACGCTCACGAATTGCCCGAACACCCCCACCGGGCAGTCCAATCCGTGTTTCACCCTGTTCGTCCAGGCCAGCGCCTTCAACGGTTTCACCACCGCTGCGGTAGTCCAGTGGAACGGGCAGCCGCTGCCGCAATGCACCACGAAGAATGGACCGAACGGATGCACCACCTACATCGATTCCACCAATCTTTCCGCGCAGATTCCGTACTCCTTGATCGGCAAGCCGGGTACCGCGGCCGTGAATACCTTCCAGCCGCAATCCGGCACGGGACTCAACGGCCTGTCCAATGCTCTCACTTTCATTATCTATGGCGCGCCGAACCCTTCACCCACGCTTTCCTCGGTTACACCTAATTCCGCCGCGGTGTGCACCAGCAAATGCGCGAACGTAGCGATCACGCTTTCCGGAAGCGATTTCCTTCCCACCACCCAAAACGGCGGTTCCAGCGTTACCTACACTGGCCTTGCAACGAGTAACATCGAGACTGCCATTTCGGTCACTAGCATCTCTTCCTCCGAAATCAAGGCGGCTATTCCCGGCAGCTATCTCGCTACCGCGGATCCCGGCGCGACAATCAATGTCATCAACCCTCCGAGCGCAATCTGCCTCGTGAATTGCCCCAATCTTGGCGGCGGCGACACCAACTGCAAAACGCCACCCGTGCCAAGCGGGTGCGTTCCCTCATCGCAGATGTTTACGGTCGGCAGCGCGGCTGCTTCGGCCGCCAGCGCCGCCTTGGCGGTTGCCGAAGAAACGCCTGCCGTCAGTCAGGATGGCCGCTACGTCGCGTTCGCCTCCCTGCAAGACGACAGATCGCAGATCCTGTTACGAGACACTTGTCTCGGCGCAGCAAAGGACTGCGTGCCGTCCACTCAGACTGTTTCCGTGGCTTCGGACGGTTCCGCCGGCAATGGCGACAGCCACAATGCGGTCATGACCACCGACGGTCGATATGTCGCGTTCAGTTCGGCGGCCACCAATCTCGTCCAGAATCCCCCCGCGGGCCGGCAGGTCTATCTGCGTGATACGTGTATCAGCGCGGCTGGAGCGTGCAAACCGAACACCCTGCTCATCTCTACCGACGAGGATGGCAAGCTCGCCGGTACCGAGGCGATCCTGCCATCATTGAGCACTTCGGGTCGCTTCGTCGCGTTCCTCGCCGTCACTCCTAGCCCTGCCACCACCACCGCCAAAACCAGCCGGACCTCTGCCAATGCGGTTGCCGCCCCGAACAGCGGCCTGCGCCAGGTTTTCGTCCGCGACACCTGCCTGGGCGCAGCGAATTGCACGCCCAAGACCACGCGCATCTCGCTTCAGCCCGGCGATACCCCGGCCAATTCCGCAAACCCGGCTGGCCCGGCGCTCGCCGGCCTCGCCAGGCAGATTGCGCTTTCCGGCGCCAAGAGTTCCACTGTGTTTACGCCGACGGTACCAGTCGACGACCGGGTGTTCCTGGCCATTCCGAACGCAACCAAGTAACGCTGCTCAAAAAGAAAAAGGGCGCTCCTTTCGAAGCGCCCTTTCCTTCACTGCACTCTCTCTCTGGAAGAAAATCCGGCCCCTCTTTCCTAGCCCATGAAGCCCAGGTTGCTGGTCGCAAAATTCGCCAGATTCGGGAAGATCGAAGGCAAATCGGTTGCGCTCACGCCGAACCACGCGGCCAATGTGGCGGCATACTGGTCCAGCGCCGTCGTCGGGATCCAGCGCCCGTTCTGGTCCGCGTCGTCGGGTCCGCCGAGCGCGAGAGTTGGGAAGGTGCCGTAAACGCTGTTGCCTTGAACCGCCCCCCCGAGAACCAGGTGATGGCTGCCCCACGCGTGATCGGAGCCGCCATTGCTGCCCGGCTGCAGGGTACGCCCAAATTCAGAAAGCGTGAATGTGGTGACTTGACTTGCCACACCCAGCTCTTGCGTCGCCTGGTAGAACGCAGACATGCTCTGGCTTACTTTAGTGAGCAAGTCCGTCTGCGCGACCAGTTGATCGGCGTGGGTATCGAACCCGCCATAGGAGCAGAAGAAAATCTGCCGTTGAACGCCGAGCGCGCTCCGCGCCGCAATGACTTGCGCGACCTGTTTCAGCTGTTGCGCCAGGTAATTGGTTGGAAATTGCGTCTGCAGCGGCAAAATGTTTTTCAGCGCATCGGAAAGCACGACGGCATATTGCACGGCCTGGCCGGTCACGGCGTTCGCTGCCTGCACCATGGACAAACCGCTGTCGAAGGTCAGTAACTGCTGCGTAGCGGCAAACCGCGCTTGGGACGCCGCCGTTGCATCGAATCCCTGCAGCCCGGGAGTCTGTCCGGGATTCATGGTGAAGGGGCGGGACGTAATACCGGTGCAGAAGATTGGATTGCCACTGATCGAGAGAATTGGAGGAAATTGCGCGGCGCTGTTGAAGCCGCTCTGCACAGAATCCGCTACTCTCCCCGCCCATCCCGAAAGAGGTGTCCCGGCGAGTTGCGAACTTTGCCACTGGTCCTGCTGGTCGGAGTGGGAGTATAGGTTCTCCGGCAAGTTTTTGAAGGTTTTATAGGCGGCTTGCGTGGTCGGCTGCACCAGAGTTCCCACGTTGGCCACCAGCGCCAGATTCTTCTGATTGTTGAAGTAGCCCTGCATCTCTGGCATGTTGGGATGCAGCCCGTAGATGGATTGCCCACCGGACTGCAGGGGCAAAAGTTGGCTCTGCGGAAGCGCGAGAACTGCGCGGGTCTGCTGGTAACTTGCATAGCGCGAGTCGATCGGCACCAGCATGTTGTTCCCATCGTTGCCGCCGAACATGAAGATGCACACCAGCGCTTTGTAATCCGTTGTCCCCTGCGCAAGAGCGCTGACAAGTCCGAATTTGCTGAGGCCGCCCACCAGCGATGCGCCCGCTGCCGAGCAGCAGGCCAGCCGCAATAAGTCTCTTCGTGTGTGTCGTGTCATCGTGAGCTCCTAAGGCTTTAGTGCTGCACCTGGTACATCGACGAGGAAAGGTACAAATAAATCGCGGCCTGCGCTTGCCCCTTGAGATCGGCGGGATCCACGCTGCTTACTGCCGTCAGAATAGTCTGTTTCACCTGGTCGGGTGTAGTTCCGTGGAGGAACAGTGTATCCAGCCATGCGACCATCTGATCGGAAGTGCCCGCAGTGATCACCGGACTGAGATCCAATTTCGTGTTCGAACCGATCGCGCCGTACACCACGTCGTTGATGAAATTCACGCGCGCCATGCTTGTATTCGTGTCGAAGATAGCAAACTCCGGTCCGTTCAGCGTCGTTCCCGCGATCGGATTGACCGGCGGAAAGAAATTGAAAACCGTTGGCGGGTAGAAAATGTCCTGCGACATCTGGTCGCCCTCGTAGGAGAGGCCGGCCGCATCGGTTTTCGCGTGGAACGCGCGCGCGATGCTCGCAATCATGATCACCGGCTCGCGCAGTTTTCCATCGGTGGCCACGGAGGTTGCCTGCGTGTCGCCCTGGCGAGCTTCCGGATCAAGCACGATGGCAGCGATGGTGGCTTGCAGGTCGCCGCGTTTTCCGGAACCGTAACTGTTGAAAGTTCCGGTGTTGAACGCCTGGGCCACGCGCTGGACGTACGCCGGGCTTGGATTGCTGGTCACCAGGTGCTCGATCAATTGCTTGGCGACAAACGGGCCGACGTTGGGATGGTTGAAAATAATTCCCAGCGCGGCGTTGAGGTCCTGTTCCGCGCTCTGCCCCGCGGGAACGGTCTGACCGAGGATGGTTTTCGCGCCGGTGTCGTGCTCCCCTTGCACCGCCACCATCGCTCCGCCGTAGTATTCGGGATTGTGATTGCCTTGCACCTTGCCGGGCTGTAGCGGATATGTCCACCCAGTGAACGCGCGTCCCAGATCCATGACGTCGTTTTGCGTGTAAGAGGGAACGGGGTTCCCGGAAGTGTCCAGAACCTGCGTACCGTCCGGGTTCAACTGGTACAGACCAAGACAGAACAGTTGCATGATTTCGCGTGCATAGTTCTCATTGGCGTGCTGGCCGGGAGCGGGCGCATCGTTGTTCACCATGTCCAGGTAATGCCCCATGGCGGGAGTCAGCGTCACGTCCGTCATCACGTCCAGATAATTCCCCAGAGCGTCCTTGTCGAGCGTGCGCAGGTAATTTGTGTATCCAAGCGGGTCGCTAATTTTGTCTCCGCCCACAACCCACAATTCGTTCAGCGCCAGCGCCATGCGTTCCCGCAATTGGTCGCCGCCTGCGATGGAGTTCAGGTAGAACGTCTGTTGTACATTACTGATACCGTCCTTCGGCCGCGGATCCGGATAGGGCGTGACCGGTGACGAAAACTGATTCTGCAGGTACTGGTCAAAGCCCATCTCCTGGACCTGGTTGACACTCTCCGTGTTGGGACCAAAGGAGGACTGTTCGAGGAAGCGTACGGCCGCGGAAGAGGAAACGGGCGAGCCGGAAGTGGTCACCGTAACTTGAAGACTGTTAGAGGTTCCGCCGCCGGGAGCCGGGTTGGTCACCATCACGGTAACAAGTCCCGCCTGTGCGCTCGTGGCCGCGCCGATCGCGGTCACCATGGTCGAGGAGGCATAGGTTACTTGCAACGGCTGCCCGCCAAAAGTTGCCGTTGATGTGCTCACAAATCCGGTGCCATAGAGCGTAATCTGGAACGCGCCGGGCCCCAATGTTCCTGGAGTGATCGCCGTCAAGGTGGGCACGGGATTTTGCAGCGTCACGGTGGCGCTATCGTGCTTGGTGGTATCCACGTTGCTCGTTGCGGTTACGGTCACGCTGCTCAAATTCGGCAGGTTCGATGGCGCGGTGTAATTTCCGTTTCCGTCCATGTTTCCCAGGCTGTCATTTCCAAAAGGAACGTTGTTCACCGACCAGGCGACGCTGGTGTCCGTTGTGCCGGTGACGGTCGCCTGGAATTGGAAAATGTTTCCTGCACCGACGGTCGCCGTCTTGGGTGATACCACCACGCTGATGTTCGAAGTCGCCACCACCTGCGCCGTAATCGGCGCGGACGTCGCTGAGCCGGGATTCGGGTTGGTCACTGTTATGGCCACATTCCCGAGTTCCGCGCTCGTGGCCGTGCCCGTGGCCGTCAATTGCGTAGGTGACACATATGTCGTCGCCAGCGGCTGCGAACCAAAATTCACCACCGACCCGTTCATGAAGCCCGTGCCCGTCAGCGACAACTGGAATGTTCCGATGATAATCGTAGTGGGGCTGGCGCTCGTCAGCACTGGCGCGGGGTTTCCCAATGTGACCGCGGCGTTGCCGGAGGCGGTCGAATCGGCGATGCTGGTTGCGGTTACCGTAATGGTGTTTGGGTCCGGCAGGATTGCCGGCGCGGTGTAATTGCCATTGCCAATAATGGTGCCCAGGGTGGCATTCCCGCCGGCCATTCCGTTGACCGACCAACTCACGCCGGTGTTAGTCGTTCCGGAGACAGACGCGGTGAACACCTGTTGGCTGCCGGCTCGCACCAAACCCGCTGGCTGGTGCTACCAGTACGCGGATGCCACCTGTGATTTGCGCGGTGATGCCGGCGGAAACGTTTGTGCCGGGAGCAGGATTCTGCACGGTGATGGTGATGTTGCCCACTTGTCCACTCGCCGCCGTTCCCGTGGCGGTAAGCTGCGTCGACGAAATCACCGTCGTGGTCAATGCCGTGGTGCCCAGATAAACGGTTGCGCCTGGGGCAAAGTGCAAACCTGTCAAGGAAAGACTGAACGCTCCGACCGGGATGGTCATGGGCGAAACGCCATTGAGTTGAGGCACTGGATTATCCAGCGTGACCGCGCTGCTGGCCGACTTGGTGGCGTTAACGGTGTCCGTGGCGCTGATCGTAATTGTGTTTGGCGCGGGAGGAAATTCGGGCGCGGTGTAGAGCCCGTCCGACGTGATCATGCCAAGGGCGGCATTCCCGCCCACAACGCCATTCACCGACCAGTTCAACGTGGGGCGTGAACCATCGTTGGTTGTCGCCACAAACTGCTGCGTGCCAAGCCCCGCAAGCGTCGCACTGCCCGGCGTGACCGACAGAATGAAGCCTTGGGAGCCGCTTCCACTGCCGGGGATAGAAACCTGCGCACACCCGCCCAGGACGACCGCCAGTATCGATGCCAGGATCAGCGCTCGAACGCTTCACGGCCACTCCCCCCATTCTCGTTCGCCGCCCCACTGTCGCGGGTTGCCACACCCGGGCAGAATTTCGTTTACAGCACGGTATTTCCTGCGGCGGGACTGGTCGGAGAAGAGTACGGGGGGTTGACCGATTCGCACCACTGGCCACACGGCCAGATTCCGGCCAACTGTTCCGTTGTCCTGCACGTTCAGAGTGACTTATGGTATCGGACTAGTTAAACCGGACCTTGATGTCCGGGCGCTTGTCGAGGTGCACCGTATCGACGAAGCGCACCTGGCGCTCGTCGAGCGTCACGATCAGCGACGGCGTGCGGATGCCTTCGCCGAAGAAGCGCACGCCGTGCAACAGATTGCCGTCGGTGACGCCGGTGCACGCGAAAATAATTTTCTTGCCGGGCGCGAGGTCCTCGGTGCGTAGATCCGCTTGCCATCCTTGATTCCCATTTTCGCCAGGCGTTCCTGATGCTCGGGTCTTGCTGACCACGAGGCGCGCCAGGATCTCTCCGTTCAGGCAACGAAGCGCGGCGGCGGTCAGCACGCCTTCGGGCGCGCCGCCGATGCCCATCACGACGTGCACCCCGGTGCCGATGACCGCGGCGGAAATGCCGGCGGAGAGGTCGCCGTCGCCGATCAGGCGGATGCGCGCGCCGGCGGCGCGAATGTCCGAAATCAGTTTTTCGTGGCGCGGCGGTCCAGCACCATCACCACCAGATCTTCGACGTCGCGATCGAGCCGCTTGGCGATCGCTTCCAGATTGTCGGCGACCGGCGCATCCAGATCGACGGCGCCCTTGCAGGATCGGCCCGACAATGATTTTTTCCATGTACAGATCGGGCGCGTGCAGCAGCCCGCCTTGTTCGCTGGCGGCCAGCACCGTGATGGAGTTCGGCGCGCCCGTGGCGCACAGGTTCGTGCCTTCGAGCGGATCGACGGCGATATCCACGGCGGGGAGAGAGACTTGGCGCGTGCGTGGCCAGGCCCACTTTTTCGCCGATGAACAGCATGGGCGCTTCGTCGCGCTCGCCTTCGCCGATGACGATGGTGCCGTCCATGGGCACTTCGTCCATCATCTTGCGCATGGAATCGACGGCGACCTGGTCGGCTTTGGGCCGGTCGCCCAGTCCCATCGTGCGCGCGGACGCGATGGCCGCCTTCTCCACGACGCGCAGAAATTCCAGACTCAGTCGTTGTTCCATGAAAGACGCCCTCCGCAGGCGGCTATGTTAGGCCAAAGCTCGGCAATATAGTCGATACCAGGACGACTGGAAGGCGAAAAGTCAATTACGCGGCTCGGGCCCGCTGATGGGCTGAATCACTCCGTTGATCAGATTCGGGTCGGTGAAATCGGTCTGCTGGCCCGCCAATCTTCCGGCCACGGGCAGCAATCGTGCGGAAAGCGGCTTGTTCCACTTCACAGAGAGCGTAGCGACATCGCCGATGATGCGCGACAATTGCTCCACCGTGGCATCGCCCGGCAGCGGAACTGTGTCGAGACCTGTCCCGCAAACCGCCGAATAACTCACCAGCGCATCCAGCGACACCAGGCCCGCGTTCCAACGTTCGCAATGATCGGATCTTCCAGGACCGGCAGCATCAATCCGGAATAGCCCGTTTTGCGCAACCCGATTTCCTTCATCGCCGAAGTGATCACGGCGACGGCGCTCAACGTCCCGCTTGCACCAAAGGGTTGGTGCGAAAGACTCTCAATCGCCGCGCCGATGGACGCGTCCTTCGACGGCGCAGGAGAAAGATCCAGTCCCAGGTAGGTCCAGCCGCGCTCGCTGTCCACGCGCAGGGCCAGATTCTCCACGTCGGACGCCTGCTCGAAGAATGCGTCGATCAAACGGCGTTTCGCGGTAGCGTAATCCGTCGCACCTTTAAACGCCTCGGCGACGGTGTTCGCCGATTCCAGGCCGACGGCAAATTGGTGTCCCATGCCGGTCAGGTAGGCCGCGGGAAAAAACGGCGAAGCTTGCGGGACGCTGGCGATCGCGGCGAAATGGAAATTGCCTTCGCTGTGCAGCGTGCCGTCCGAGAGTTTCTTCATCACCCGTGCGGCGGCGCGCACCGCCGGCCAGTTCACGCCCGAGTCGTTGGTGACGTAGACCGTGCCATTGAGCGTGTTCGTGTTCTCCAGGACGTCCGCCAGCAGGTCAGCCTGCGCATCACCGTCCTGCCCGGAAAGATAGGCGGGGCCGATGGAGACGATCACGTGCTGCATCTGCGCCAGGCCATCGAGGTCCTTGAAAAATTGCAGTGCTTCGCCGCGCGAAAGTCCCGCTGTGTATTCCGGAAAAGGCTGCGTGGCGATGCGCAGCGTTTGCACCGTGAATCCGCGCGATTCAAAAGTGGTCTGCGCAATCTTCAGGAATTTCACCGCTTCCGAAAACTGAAGCTGGTAGCTGCCGCGGTCCACGCGCACAAACGCAGTGATGCACCGGATTTTCGTTTTAGCTGTCTCCGGCGGTTTGGTCTGCGCGGCGCAGCTGGTGAATGCCAACAATAAAGCGAAAGATGGAGCGTACAGATTTTGCAAACAGGAGCGATTCTTCATATTCCTCACACAAAAGCGGAGATTCCAGTGATTTTTTCGCCGATGATCAGTTTGTGGATGTCGTTCGTGCCTTCGTAAGTGTAGACGCTCTCCAGATTGTTCATATGGCGCATGATGCAGTAGTCATCCACAATCCCGTTCGCTCCGAGGATGTCCCGTGACTTTCGCGCTGTTTCCAGCGCGATGGCCACATTATTCATCTTCAGCATGGAAATGTGGCTTGCGTCCGCCTTGCCCTTGTCTTTCAGCCGTCCGACCTGCAGCGCCAGCAACTGGCCCTTCACGATCTCTGTAATCATCCATGCCAGCTTTTCCTGCACCAACTGGTGAGAGGCGATGGGCTTGTTGGCGAATTGCTTGCGGGTCTTCGCGTATTGCAGCGCTGTGTCATAGCAAGCCATGGCCGCGCCCAGCGCGCCCCAGCCAATGCCATAGCGCGCCTGATTGAGGCAGCTCAAAGGCCCGCGCAAGCCGGTCACGCCGGGCAAAAGATTTTCTTCCGGAATTTCGCAATCGCTCAAGGACAAGCCGGAAGTGACCGAAGCGCGCAGCGACCACTTCCCGTGCACGTCCCAGGCTTTGAATCCTGGCGTGCCTTTCTCCACCAGGAAGCCGCGAACTTTCTCATCCTCACCCTTGGCCCACACGACCACCACGTCTGCCAGCGAGCCGTTGGTGATCCACATCTTCTCGCCATTCAGCACGTACTTGTTTCCCTTTTTTGCAGCGCGCGTCAGCATCCCCCCGGGATTCGACCCGAACTGTGGCTCCGTCAGCCCGAAGCAGCCGATCGCTTCCCCCGATTGCAGCCGCCTCAGCCACTTCTCTTTTTGCGCGTCGCTCCCAAACGTGTAAATCGGGTACATTACCAGCGCGCTCTGTACGGAAGCGAAACTGCGCAGGCCGGAATCGCCGCGCTCCAGTTCCTGCATCACCAGCCCATACGCAGTATTCGACATGCCGGCGCATCCATAACCTTCCAGGTTGGCGCCGAAAAATCCCAACTCGCCGAGTTGCGCCACCACGTGCACCGGAAACGTGCCCTCGCGGCTGTGCTTTTCGATGATAGGCAAAACTTCGTTGTCCACGAATTGCCGCGCAGTCTGGCGCGCCAGCTTTTCTTCGTCATTCAATTGGGAATCAAATTCGATGAAATCCACACCAGCAAATGGGGGCATGCAAGATTCCTTGGCCGCGCACTCTGCGCGACGATTGCAGTGTAGCAAGCCTCGCGGCTCACTAGCCAGTGGGCCTTCGTGCCCGGCTCCCCGTTGGCATCCTCGTGCTAAGCCGTGAAGAAACAATCTGATAGATGGAGCAACTAGTCTACCCCTTCGGTGTTAGATCTTTATGTAAGGCGCTTCCACCGGTGGACTTACCGGGAAGCTTTCGGGCCCACTTCCGTTAGGAACACGAATTCCGGGCCGGAAACGAGGCAAGCCGATGCGTTACTTAAAATATGTCGCACTACTTGGAATTGTGTTTTTCGCCGCGGGCATCGCTCAGGCACAGGTTTCCGTTGGCATCGGAGTCGGTCCGGTCTACGCGGGCATTGGACCAGCACCGATCTGTCCTTATGGTTACTACGGTTACTACCCGTATGACTGTGCCCCGTATGGCTATTACGGGCCGGATTACTTTGTCGACGGCGTGTTCATCGGCGCCGGCCCCTGGTATCACGGCTACTACGGACATGGTTTCTACGGACGGGGCTACTACGGCAGGGGCTACTACGGCAGAGGCTACTACGGCAGAGGCTACTACGGCCATGGCTACTACGCGAGAGGCTACAACGGACACGTCTACTATGGCCGCCCGGGATATGGCGGTTACCGCTCTGGCTATGGTAATAGAGGCGGCTACCGCGGTGGCTACGCAGGTGGCGGCTTTCATGGCAATCGCGGCGGGTCTTACCACGGTGTTGGTGGCGGTTACCGCGGGGGCGGCGGATACCACGGTGGTGGCGGTGGCGGCTTTCACGGCGGCGGTGGCTTTCACGGCGGTGGCGGTGGCGGCTTTCACGGCGGCGGTGGCTTTCACGGCGGTGGGGGATCCCACGGGGGCGGCCATCGGTAATACGATCTAAGCAGCCTGAACCTTTTGGTTCGGCAGCACTGAATAGGGCGCCAGCGGAGAAAATCTCGATTCCTCTGGCGCCCGGTCCTTTGTCTGGGAGTGCCATGCAGGAAGACCAACCAATGTTTCCGAGTACCCAAGGAATCAGATCACCGTCCACGGTCGATTTCTCCTGAAGTCCTGCGATCCTGCCCCGTTCTTCAGCCGTAGTACTCTCGGCCTCCAATCGATTAACATCAAAAAGCTTTTTCTATTCCCGGTTTGTGGCAAAATGAGGGCGAAGAGCGCCCGGCCCCTGGCGCCTGCGTAGTTCCCGATCGAATCTACCAGTTCCACAGTCGCCTGGCAGTGCCCCGGTGGATGCACGCCGCGAGAAGCGGTATGTTGTCCTCCAACGTCCCGTCAAGCCGCAGTTCGAGGTGCCACATGAGTGAGGTATGGAGACAATGGGAAGGCCAGGTCGCGGACCGCAAATACCAGTTGCAGCAATATCTCGGTAGCACCGATCACAGCGTGGTTTTCCTGGCAACGTTTCGTGACCCGGAACCGCGCCAAACCGCCGTCAAGTTTATTTCCGCCGATCTGGTCAACGCCGAACAACAGCTCGCGGCCTGGAACCGCGCTGCGCAGTTGAGCCACCGCAACCTGCTCCGCATTTACGGCACGGGCCGCTGCGAGATGGGGGACATGGATCTTTTGTATGTGGCCACAGAATTTGCCGAGGAGAATCTGGCGCAAGTCCTTCCGCAGCGCGCTCTGACGGCCGACGAAGCGCGCGAAATGCTCAATGGCATTGTCGAAGTGCTTGTGGATCTCCACGGCAAGAATCTGGCTCACGGCCACATCAGGCCCTCGAACATCCTGGCGATCGGCGATCTGCTGAAACTTTCCAGCGACACGATTCAACCGGCAGGCGCGGTCCGTGAAATGCGTCGCGAGCGCAGCGCGTACGACGCCCCGGAGCTCCCCGATGCCCCGTACACGCCTGCAGCGGACTCCTGGTCCCTGGGCGTCACGCTGGTGGAAGCACTCACGCAGCAGCCCGCGGTGCTGCCGTTGAACGAACAAGACGAGCCCATTATTCCACCGGAACTTCGTGAGCCGTTCCTAGGAATCGCGCGGCATTGTTTGCGACGCAATCCAAAGCTGCGCTGGACCAGCGCCCGCATCGGCGAGCAGCTGAATCCTGCCGCTGCTGCCGCCAAGACGGTCGCCGCAATTGCTGGCGCCAGCACTTCCGCCGCAACCGCCGCCCCGGCTGCGGCCGCGCCGGTTTCGACGCTTCCGCCGATATCCCCATTGAACGTGCCACTCTCGAAGGAGCCGGCGATTCCGCTGGGAAAACTGCAACCGGCCGCGGCCGTTCCGCCCATGGGGCGTCCCGCCATGCCGCGCCCGACGGTGTCTCGTCCTCCGGTCAGAACAGCGCCCAGCGCGCCGCGACCCGCGATGGTTTTGCCGAACTACGTCGTGCCCATCCTGGCCGGAGTGCTGGTTCTGGTTGCGATCATTGCATTGCCGAAAATTCTGCGCCGCCAGGAGGCCCCCGCCCCTAATACCACCTCTGCTTCCGTGTCCGGGGGCTCGACCAGCGTTCCAGCGGAGCCACCCGTGGAGCAGACGGCACCTCCGAAGCAGTCGCCCGCCAAAACGGCAGATTCCGGCGTTGCTGAAAATCCGGCGCCAACTTCGGCGCGACCGCTTTCCCAAACTCCAACGGCCGCCCCAGCTATTTTGCGCAGCAGTGAAACCAAGTCGGCGCCAACACCCAGGACTTCCAGCGATGACCCCGGACGCGGCGAAGTTCTCGATCAGATTTTGCCGAGGCCATCCGCTTCGGCACTGGCCACCATCCAGGGCACGGTGCGCATTGGCGTGAAAGTTCACGTGGATGAGGCGGGGAATGTCTCCGAAGCGATTCTCGATGCGCCAGGTCCCAGCAAATATTTTGCAGATCTATCCTTGAAGGCCGCGCGAGGCTGGGTCTTCACTTCGCCGGAAGCCGATGGTCGCAGCTTGCCAAGCAATTGGACGCTGCACTTCTACTTCACGCAATCCGGCGTGCACGCCACCGCCAATCAAACAAAACCATAAGAATCAGACGAGCTCCCTGCTTTTCTCGCGCTTAAACGGTGATCCGTGTCCCCTTTGGCAGCGTAAGAAGGCTTTCCGAGCATCGTGCCAGCGGCCCGGTGCGCACCTCTGGGGATACGAAATGGATGGTTACAGGCAATCGTCCGTAAGCGGGATTCCGGCGTAAGCAGGTACACTGGAAGGGAGGCAGAAAGGACATTCGACCTTGGCGAAACGAAGCGGGAAGCGTGTTTCGAAAGGCAAGCTGGACCCGAAGATTCTGATTTTCGATGTGGATGGCGTGCTCGTGGATGTTCGGGAGACCTATTGGCGTTCCGGTCTGCAGACCATTCAAGCCCTGACGGGGAAAAAACCCACGTGGGCAGAGTTCCACGAATGGAAGCGGAAGCCCGGGAACAATGACGACTGGGCCATGGTTTCGCGCTGGGCCACCGCGCTGGGCGTGCCCACCAGCTATGAAGAGGCGCGCGAGGCTTTTTCGCCGTTCTATTGGGGCCGGGATGGCCAGCCCGGAAATGTGCTGAAAGAAAAACTCTTGGTCACACCAAAACAAATTGAGCGCTGGGCCATCCGCCGCGAGCTGAGCCTTTTCACCGGAAGAACGAAGCAGGAATTTGCTTATACCTTTGAGAAATGGCCGGCTGCCCGAGCGTTTCGCACGGTCATCACCATGGATGACGCAAGGAAGAAACCGGACCCACAGGGCCTGCGCCTCATTCTCGCCGGCCGCAATCCGAAAACCGCCCTTTATCTCGGAGACAACATCGATGACGCATTGGCCGCGAAGGCCGCGCGCGTGCCGTTTGTGGCCATCCTCTCGAAAAAGGAATTTGATTATCGCGAACGTTCCAAGCGTTTTCGACAACTGGGCGCGCTGGGGCTGCTCGAGCGTGCGCGGGATTTGGACGAGTGGTTGGCCTAGGGGGCCGCGAAAGGGCGCGGCAGGGCAAGGCAGCCTTTCGACACCTCGGTGGAATCTGAAGGGTAGTGGTTTTAGCGGGGATTTGGCTGGGGAACTTTCCGCCGCAGGCAGGGGAAAGCATGGAAAGGGCGGTCAGCAAGCAAGAAGTGAGGGAAAGCAAAACTATGAAGCAAGTGAGCAGATTGGTCATCTTCAGCGCAGCGTGCCTGTTCGGGTCCGCCATTGTCTACGCGCAAGCGCCGCCGGGCCCTCTGCCTCCGCCCCCGGCTGATGCTGCTTCTTCAACCGCTCCCGCCCCAACGCCACCCAAGAAGCCGGACGTAAAGCCACGCAAAAACATTCTGGGCGCTTGGAAGTTCAACCTGGACGAAAGCGAGGACGGCCGCGCGAAATTACGGCAGTCGCGCGAAGCGGAGAACACCAATCGCCGCAGTGGTGGCGGATACGGCGGGCCGCGCATCGGTTGGCCCGGAGGCGGAGGCCCTATGGGCGGAGGCCCGTATGGTGGACAACCTTACCCGCAAGGCGGTGGCGACCAATCGGACCGTTTGGGTGACATTGTAAATCCCCCCCACGAACTCAAGCTGTCGCAGAACTATGACACGGATCCAGAAGTGCTTTTGAGCGACGACCGCCAGCACCGCACCGCCTTCTTCACCGACGGACGCAAATTAGAAAAAGCAAAAGACGCCAGCTATAAGGAAGTTGCCGCGCATTGGGCTGGCAGCAGCCTGGTGACCGATGAGAAGGGAGCGCATGGCGGCAAGCTCAGCCGTACTTTCGAGCTTTCTTCGGATGGAAAACAGCTCATTGAGACGGTCCACGTGAGCGACAGCAAGGGCAACCACGCGGTTTCGGTGCGTTATGTGTACGACGCCTCCGAGGAAAATGGCAGGAGTTACGGCCCAAATTGAATTAGCGCAAACGACGGCCTTGCGCGCCACGATTCGCTTCAGTGTTTAACGTAATTCTCCGGGATCGATGCCGTTCTTGCGGGCCTCGTTTTCGATGTCCTCGATTTTGCCCTGCAGTTGCTTCTTTTTGTCTTCCAGCTCTTTCACCTGCTCTTCGATTGGAACCATGTTGTAGCCCTGATACGGCTTGAGCCCACCGGAGGAGCTGGCGTCATCGGCCTTGAAGTTCCTCAGTTGGGCGATGCGTTTATCGGCTGCCCCGATCCGGGACTGCAGATCCTGTATGCGGGAACGGTAATTCTCAACCAGCCTCTGGTGCGCTTTGTTCGTGCCCGTCGATGTAACTGGCCCTCTTCCAGAGGGAGGATCCGGGTCGCCCACTACCGAGACGGTTCCCTTCACGGACCCCAGATCATCGTTCGTCCAGACTTTCTTGGGCTTCTTACCTTGCGTGGAGGCGGCGGACTGCCCATTTGCCGGCGGTGTAGCGGGTTTTGCGCTGGTTGATGGGTTGCTGGCGGGCTCCTGCGACTGCGCCCGACAGGGAGACGACGAACAGCGCGAAAAGAAGAAGGGAAAAGACGAGCCGGGCAAACATGACGCCTCCTGACTGGCCGGGGCGGTTCCAGCAGCCTGGCCCCATTCTAGCCGAGGAAACTTCACTTCGGGGGTTGCTCAGGGTCCAGCTTGCTCAGTTCAGCACGCACGATTTCGACCGCCTCTTTCGGCAGGCCGACGCGTTTGTAACCGGAGTAAAAGGTGCGCTCGTGGATGGAAAAAGGCATTAGGAATTTCCGGCCATCAAAATCGTACTGCTCAAATGTGGGTTCCCACACGCCAGGCGCGATTTCGTAACGCTCCTGCATGAAATGGCTGCCCTTGTAGATTTTGGCAAGAAAGAGAGCCAGGGAAATGTCTTCTGTAATGTCGCCCTCGACCTTGGCCAACTGGGAAGTTTGCTCGTCAATCCAGAGTGTTCCCCGTACCTTAGTGAATAGCAGGGCATTGCGGGTGGCTGGCTTGAAATCGGGATTAGGTGAGAGAGAATAACGGAGCAGGGCGCGGTTTCCGCGCATCTCCTTTCCTACATAAGCGAAGCGAAACGCTTGGTGAGTCATTTCGATCAGATCGTAGCGTTCTTTCCGTTTGCGCTCGGCCCTTGCGTACGCCTCTCTTTGGGCAGCACCTTCCTGGACGATCCACAGCAGGTATTTTTCCAGTTTTTCGAGGTCGCTGCGATAGCTCTGTGGTGTAAGTGGCTGGCCATCCGCGGAGAGTGCAATCTTATCCACGCCTGTGCCCGTCGGGAAGAAACGCCAAAACTTCGTCTCTGGCGGGTCGGTTGCTCTTCCGGTCCTGCGTTTCTCGACTCGTACCGTCCGCTCATACCCATCCAAGAGAGATTCGCTACGTTTCTGATTGGCGATCACTCGGTTAAAGAGGTCGTTGGGCGCCGAAGCGACAGCGGTCACCGAGGACCCCTGAGCCTTGGCCGGCATGCGGAGGGCAAGAAGGCAGAGAAGTAATCCAGATAAAGCACAGAGAGTGCAGCGCCAGGGAGTTGGTTGTCGTCGATCCATGTAAGTTATTGACAATAAATATACATAATGGATGCAGATCGCGCTGCTCTTAACGCTCCCGCCTGTTCCACAAGGAACCTTGTACCTTATTCCTGGCGGGACCACTAGGCCTCAGAATTCCTCAGAGTACACAGGCCCCGGAAGGAAAGCAAAAAACGCCCCAATTGAGGTTTTTCAGGTGCTTGGGGCCGCGTCAGACGTCGCACCCGGAGATCACTGCGGAGCGATGGTAGATGGTTCGCTATAATGGACTTGTGGTCAGGCTACATACATGCTCGCCCCCAAGACGTGGTCTTGAATCACCAATACCGGGAGACTCAACCAGCACCCCTAGAGTTGCCGAAAAGCTTCCCCACAATCGAGAGAGAGCGGCCTGGCGCGCGTCTAAAAGGACGAGATAAATTGGTGGAATGGAAACAAACCGGGGTGCGGTTTCGTCTTAGTAGGTGTCGGAGAACAGCATGGGAGTAGTGCCCCTGGAGGGGTTGACAGGAACGCCGCCGCTGTTGAGCACGGCCGGGGAAAGTGTCTCCCGGTTGGAGCGCTACCGGCGCGACTGGCGCACGTTTGCGGAGACCTTGAAACTGGCGGTGGACTCCATTCGCGCGCACAAATTGCGGAGCTTCCTCACGCTGCTGGGAGTGATTCTGGCGGTAACCACGCTGGTGTCCGTCATGAGCGTGATCGCGGGACTGAATTTCTATGTAGCGGACCGCATCGCGAATCTTGGCGCGAACACCTACCTGATTCACCGGTTTGGAATCATCACCAGCGAGGATGCCTGGATCAAGGCGCAGAAGCGGCCGCTGATCACCATGGATGAGTTCACCCGCTTGCAGGAAAGCATGAAAACAGTTTTGCGCATCGCGGGGGAGGAGGATCAGAACATCGACCTGCGCTACGAAAATATCCTCCTGGAAAATTCCAGCGTGGTCGGGGTCACTCCGAATTACGCGGAAATCGAGAATCTGAACCTGGCGCAAGGGCGATTCCTGACCGAGGCCGACGAACTGCACCACTCCCCGGTGACCTTCATCGGTTCGGACGTGGTGAAGAAATTCTTCCCGACCGTAGATCCGATTGGAAAGACGATTCGGGCGGGTACGCATACATACGAAGTCGTCGGGGTGGCGCAGGAAATCGGAAGCGTGTTCGGACAGTCGCAGGACAATTTCTTCCTAATTCCGCTGTCGACCTACAATAAGGAATGGAAGACGCAACGGGAGGGCTTGACGCTGTTCGTGCAGGCACGCAATGCCGAGATCATGGAATCGAGCCAGGACGAGGCGCGCATGTACCTTCGGGCCTGGCGACACCTGCCGGAAAAGGCAGAAGACAATTTTGCGATCTTCGGCTCGGCCTCGATCATGAACCTGTGGCAGCAGATCACCGGAAACCTGTTTTTCATGGCCACGGCGCTGACCTCGGTGTTTCTGGTCGTGGGCGGGATCGTGATCATGAACATCATGTTGGCGAGCGTGACCGAGCGCACGCGGGAAATTGGTTTGCGGCGCTCGCTGGGCGCGCGGAAGAGCCACATCGTGCTGCAGTTCATGACGGAATCGGCGCTGTTGTCGCTGATCGGCGGACTCATGGGTTTGACGCTGGCGTACGGAGTAGTGGCACTGGCGAAGGCCCTGACTCCGATCCCGATGACCACGCCGCTGAGCGCGGTGATTATTGCCCTGGTGCTCTCCACCAGCGTGGGACTGTTCTTCGGGATTTATCCGGCAACGCGCGCCGCGAAACTGGATCCGATTGAAGCGTTGCGGTCAGAAGGGTAGAGGGCTGGCATGGCGCAAGCGTACAGCGAAAATTTGAAGCAGGCGATGGACACGCTGCGGGCGCACAAAATGCGCAGCGCGCTGACGGTGTTCGGCGTGGTGCTGGGCGTCAGCGTGATCATGCTGGTGGCGGCGCTGATCACCGGGTTCGACAGCACCATCCAGGAAAACATTAAGCAATACGGCGCGGACACGGCGTTTGTCTCCCGCTGGGACCAAGGCCCGCATGGCGACCAGCGTCCGCTCGAGGAACGGTTGAGGAAGCCGCTGACGCTGGCGGATGGGGTGGCATTGAAGGAGAGCTGCCCGGCGATCAAGGATGTCACCACGTTCATCATTTTCTGGGAAAAGCCGCACAGCGTGAGGACCAAACATGGATCGGTCTCCGCCATCGATTTCCGGGGAGTCCAACCGAATTTCAGCGATGTGTACGCGAACGCCGCCGTGTTGCAGGGCCGCTTCCTGAGCGAGGGTGATGACCTGCACCGCGAAAAAGTGGTGATGCTGGGCGAAAACGTGGCGCCGGTGCTGTTTCCGGATGGCAAGGCCGTCGGCAAGGACGTAATCATCGACGGCGAAGATTTCGTGGTTGTAGGCGTGGTGGAAAAGCCCAAGGGCGGGATGGGCATGGGAGACGAAGACCGCCGGGTGCTGATTCCCTACAGCACGTTCATGAAGATTTATCCGCAGGCGTACGAGCACCAGTTCCGCTTCAAGGCTTATCCAGGAAAACTGGACGAGGCGGTGGATCAGGCCACGGAAGTATTGCGGCGGCGGCGGAACGTACCCTACGACGGGAAGAACAGTTTCAGCATCGTGACCGCAGCGCAGGAAGTGGAAGAGTTCCACAAGATCGTGGGGATGGTGGCGCTGGCAACGGTAGTGCTGAGCTCGATCGGCCTGCTGATCGGCGGGGTGGGCGTGATGAACATCATGCTGGTCAGTGTGACCGAGCGCACGCGGGAAATTGGCGTGCGTAAGGCTATTGGGGCAAAGCGCGCGGACATCACCTGGCAGTTTCTGCTGGAGGCGATGACGCTGACGGGAGCGGGCGGAATCATCGCGCTTCTGCTGGTGAACGGATTGGTGCTGCTGGTCCGGTTGACGCTGGATTGGCCGGGCAGCGTGCCGCTGTGGGCCGCAGTGACGGGCATTGCTGTGAGCGTAAGCATCGGTTTGATCTTTGGGGTTTGGCCGGCGATGAAAGCGGCGAAGTTGGATCCCGTCGAAGCGCTTCGGTACGAATAACCTCGCCGTTCTGTAGCCAGCCATCCCGGTCACGCTAGTCTCCGCCTCGGCCTGTGCCTCTTTGCTTGCTTTCTTGCTTCGCTTCTGTAGTGGCCGACCGTAAGGTCGGTTCTTCTTCGAGTTGGAGGGACCACCTTTTGAGGCGGTCCGCTCTTGCCTTAGTCCCAGCCACCTTCGGGTGGCCATCTTTTCACCCAGGTGTTTGCAAGAATGTCAGCCTACCCCCACCCCCGCCTGATTTTCCGTATGGGGAGCCCAGTGATAGGAAAAAAGGAGTTGGAGGGAGGCCGTACTGCAAATACCGAAAAACACGGTACGCTGACGGGAGACGCGGGGGGAATTTGCCGGATGGGAAGCCCGCAGCATCAAGACAAAAGAATCCTCTCTGCAGGCTAGCGGATACTATAGTGTATCTTACCTATAATGTCTATAGACAACTCGAGGGGGAAAGAGGTGCTGGTGAAAAGCAGTTCCACCCATTGCCACCGGAGGCGGGAGAAAGGATGAACGCCGAGGTTCTTTTGGCTATCTCAGGCCGCGCCCCACGCCGGAGGGCGGGAAAGCGCTGTCCGTTTCGAAACTGGCGCGACGGAGGAGGTGGTTGACATGGAAAAAGGAGAAGTCTGAACGCATGGCCTCAGAGATCGTGAGGGGTGGCACCCGGCGATGCGTAGCCGGGAGCTGGCGTTCGCATAGGTTTTGGTATGGAAAGAAAGATAGAGCGCGCGCGAGAGAACGTTTCGAGGGTCTCCGGATTCCGGCCTGAGAAAGTGAAAACTCAAAACCCGCACCCTTTATAAAGCAGACCCAAAGGGTGCGCCACCCACAAAATGCGCCCTCAGTTAATCTCTTGGCCGCCCGCCGATTAGAACGTAGCTTCGAGCTGGACGCTGTCGACCATGTTCTCGAGCTCGTCGTTGGCTTTATCGCGCTGGGCTTCCGTGGATTGGATGGTGTTGCGCAGGGAGCCCAGCTGGGTTTCCTGCTGATCGAGTTCGCCGGTGTAACGCTGGAGGAGGGTTTTTTCCTCGGAGCTGCCTTTGAGGGCTTTCATGTTTTCGCGAAGGCGAGCCTGATCGGCGACGATGCGGTCGATATCCTTCTGCCGGTTTTCCATTTCCTGTTCGAGTTTGCTGACGACGGCCTTTTGGGCGGCGATCTTCCGAAGCGCTTGTGACATTTCCGGGGTAATCGAGCCGTTCCTGGAGAAGACGGCGATTTGCGTGTCATCGAGGTCGGAAAGCTGGAAACTGCTCTGGAGAAAACGAACCTCTTCGACGGGCAAGGCCAGGGTGAATCTGGGGGCAACCTCAAGCTGGAAGCGGTAGACCCCGGGCGCGCGCTCTTCGGGCTCCTTGGAACCCTTCGCGAGAGAGACGTTCGCGCGGGCGGGATGTTCAATGACAAGGACGCGTGGAGTGTCGCCCTGATTGCGGACGGTGTAGACGGTGCGTTCGTGGAGTTCGCTGACCTGAGTCATGACTCCCTTAGCGATTTTTACGCGGGTGACGTGTTGAGGCTGGCTCGATTTTTGTGCTTCTACGAGAAGCCCGAGGTCAGTAGCGTAGGAAAGAAGGCGGCGCTCGCCGGGTTTGATGGGGTCGGTGAGTCCTTCACCGGCGAAAACCTCATTTTCGAGGACGCTGAAGCTGCCGCCGTCCAGAGTGAGGGAACTGGAGTTTTTGATCCACAGCGCGCGAAGCGGGCGGCCGGAACTGGCGGTGCTGCTCCAGAGAGAAACTTTGTCGGCGATGATGTCGGTCTGCGCAATGGGAACGAGGGCAGACTGGTTTTTCTTGAGCGTGACGCGGTCTTTCAGTTTGTATTCGAATAGGTCGCCCAGCTCCTGACCGCTGGCAGCAGCGCTGGTCATTTCGCGGGCCATTTCGAGGGCAGCAGGGGGCGGCGGAGGCGGGGGGCCGAAACCGCCTCCACTGCCCGAACCATTACCTCCGCCTTCGCCATATCCTGTTGCAACGTGCGGACGATTGGCAACGCCGGGGGCGGAGACGCTCGATAATTCTGAAGATTCGGTGTTCAGGGTCGTGGCAGTAGCGCTCACTTCCACGGTCTGAGCGGTGGCGCCAACCTGAAGTTGACTATTCAGCTGATTTTCGCCGGGGCCGACGTTTAGTTGAGAGATGACGTTTTTCTTAAAACCTTGCTGTTCGAGTTCCAGGCGGTAATTCCCGGTGGGCATGGAGGAAAAGGAGTAATTGCCGGAGCTATCGGTGAACGTACTGGCCACGGGGCTTCCGTTTCCGTCAAGAAGTCGGACGGTTGTGCCGGCAACGACTGCGCCGGTGGTGTCCGTGACCTGACCAAACAAACGGCCGTTGCTGCCGACGAGTGTGGCGCCGTGGGTCTGCGGGGAGAGTTGGACACTTTCGGGGAGCGGAACCACGGGACGGCGACCGTAATAGGGTTCCGAGAGTTGCTGGATGAAGGAGTGGGGCGCGCCGGCGACGAGCGAGAGTTCGACGTTATTCCAATCTTCGCCAACGGTGTTGTCCACGATGGCCCAGCCCTGGAGAAGCGGTTTTTTGTCAGGCTTGGTGGGAAGAACGATGCGATAAGTGGTTTTCCAGATGGGGACTTCGCTGATGTAACTGACGTAGAGATTACGCTCGCCGGAACCGGTGGTGGAAATGGTCATCCGGCGCACGTCCTGATCGCGGGCGGCGGCCACAAGGCCAAGATAGCGGCCGACTTCGACCTGGAGGTCGTGATCGAGGATGCGAATGGATGTGGCGGGATTGAGGTCCACGGAGCGAACTTCTCCGGAATCGGTGATCAGAGAGATTTCGTCGGTTTCAACCGCGAAAGTGGTGCCGGTACGGGTCTTGCGCTCGACGCTGAGCAGCTTCCCGGTAATTGGCGAACCGGCGCCGCTGCGGACTTCGATGCGCGCGCCGCGGAGAGCGCCGAGGAATTCAGACTGCGTGGGCTTTTCGCCGAGGGCGAGGCGCAAGGTGGCGAGCCTGCGGGCCAGTGGAGCTTCGGAATTGTAATCGACGCCGGTGATGCGGCCACCGGAGAGATCGAGGACGGTGAGAGATTTGAGCACGTCATTGAGCTGGGCGCTGGTGAAATCGATGTGCACATCCTGGCTGCCGCTGACACGGCCGAGATGCTCGAAATAGCCAACGCCGTTTTTGTAGAGAACCACGCGGCGCACAGGCAGTTTTTCAGTGATGTCTGCGGTGGAAGAGTGCGGCTCCACCTGCGGCAAGGCGGCCGAAGACCTGGGTTCTGGCTTCGGAGGGGCAGCAGATTTTTGTTGTGCGGCAAGTAGCGGCGAAGAAAAGAAAAGTAAGGACAACAACAGTGAGCTGCGGGTCATGGATGGTCCTCCCCGGGAACGTGATGGACTTACTCGAAACGGATGCGGGTTTTCGGAGGCATGTTGCCCGTGAAGTGAATTGTACTTCAGTGAGAGCAGAAAGAGCGCTCATCTCAGGAGGCTAACCAAGGACGACGGGTGAGGAGAGCGCGGAACGCGTGTCTCCGGTGTCACTGCGGCACTGAGGTTATTGGGACGAGGAGGCGGTTTTGGGTGGCGGGGGGAGATGGTCGTCGGGGGCAGGGGAGTTGTTAGCGATGGCATCGAGGGCCCGCGGGAGGTTTGCGGGTTCGTTGGAAAGTCCGGCCAGAGTGGTTTGCGCGTGCTGGTCCACAGCGCTGACCGCGGCCACGAGACAGGAGTAGAGAAAGGCTTTGATGCCGGAACGGAATTCCATGGCGGACTGCTCGGCGGCGCTGGCCACTTCGGTTTCCAGGGTGCGCCGGCGGGCCTCGACGGAAGCACGACTCTCCGCATCGAGGGAAGACAGCGAAGAATTCAAGCGCTCGGTAGCTTCCAGGAGGATGTGATCGATCTGAATTTCGACGCGACGACGGAATTCTTCGAGGGTGCTGTTGGCGGCTTTCTGCAGCAACGCTCGCGCTTCGCTGGCGCGCGCCTCGAGTTCCAGAGAGACTTCCTGAGACACGGCCTGCTTCTGCTCCATCATGCGGACCAGTTGACGGTCGGAAGCGCGAGCGGCGGCCGATTCAAATTCCTGAGTGGCGTGCGCAACGGACACCTGCAAGGCGGCAAGATCCTGGGGCTGCAGCTCTCGAGAAGCGTGATCGGCAAGCGCTCTAGTTTGGGCGAGTTGGTCGCGCGTTTCCGCGGAGAGTTTTTCGAGTTGCAGGGTGAGTGCGTCCGCCCGATTGCGGGCCTGACCAAGAAGTTGTTCGTAGTGACCGGAAACTTCGCCGAGGCGCCACTCAAGATGGCTTAGAATCTGCTCGCGGGAAGAATGCAGGAGCGCATCGAGCTGGTTTTGCGGAATGCCGGCGTTGGCGTTGGCCATGAGAGAACGGAGTTCGGCGAGACTCTGTTCGTGCTGGGAACGCGCCTGACGGGATTCGGCGGAGAGGGTGCCGAGTTGCCGGATGACTTCATCGGTGCGAAGGCGCGCAAGATCGTGCTGCTGCTCGAAACCGGTGTACAGCTCGCCCAGGCGATCTTCCATGTGGTTCAAAGTCTCTTCCTTGAAAGAACGCAACAGCGAGTCCACGTGTTCCCGCGATTCGCCGGTATTTGTCTCGGGTACGAGAGAGCGAACTTCGGCGAGGTCTTGATCGTGTTGCGCGCGGGCCTGACGGGTTTCGAGAGCGAGGCCTTCCAGTTGGCGAGCAATGTCGTTGGCGCGATGGCGAGCGAGATCGTGCTGCTGTTCAAAGCCGTTGTGGAGTTCAGCCAGCCGTTCCTCGAGACGATTGAAGGTCTCGGCGCGGAAGGAATGCAGCAGCGCCTCGAAGCGGTCCTGGGAAACGCCGCCGCCCGCTGTGGATAAAAGGGCGCGGACTTCGGCGAGGGAATTATCAATCTGGGAGCGAGCGTCGCGCGCAGCGAGTTGCGAGGCTTCGGCGAGTTGCGCCAGGTGCTGCTCGGAGACTTGCGCGGCTTTGGTTTCCAGCTCGCTATTGGCGTGGTCTAGAGACTCGTTAAGCCGGGCGTGGAGCTGGGGAGCGGTTTCGCGCGCGAAACGCTCGACAAATTTCTGAATATCAGCCAGGGCTTGCTGGGAATTGGCGGTGAGACTTTCGAGGCGGCGGGAAATTTCCTCGGCGCGGCTGCGATAAACCACCAGCTCCTTTTCCCAGAGGTTTTGCGTGTCCGCCAGGCGCGCGGCGGAAAATTCCTCAGTTTGGCGGACGTTGGCGCGCCAACCCTCCTCGATTTTGCCAAGAGCGGACTTCACGGCTTCATCGAGTTGAGCGGAGAGGGAAGCTTGCACTGCTTTATCAGCGGCGAGTTGGATTTTGCCCTGAAGGGCTTGAAGAATCTGCTCGGCGGTCACGACGACACGCTCCGATTTGCTAGCAGTGGGGTCTTTTGCAAGCACTGGTTCGGGAGAAAGTTCAGGGACAGGCGCCGCGGCGACAGGAGTGGCAGCCGGCGTGCCGGGAAACACCGTGACTTCCGCCCGGCGTTCGGCGGGCTGTCTTTCAAGGAAGGCCGAAGGCGGCGCCGCGGGATCAAGCGCAGGAGCCGCGGCTGTTGCGGCACGTGCGCCGGAACTGCTGGAGCCGAGGGCGCGTTGCCAATCCTCGGGCGGCGCCGGGATACCCCACACGTTGCCGGGGGTCTCCAGTTCGACGCCGACCTGACAGAGTTCGCGATAACTTTGCGGAGCCAGGACGGAGCGGACGCGCGCGCGCACGGCGTGCGAACCAGCGCCCTCTGTGCCGGTAACTTGCAGAGTTACCCAACCCTCCGGGGCGTAGTCATGCCGAGAGGAATAACGGCAGCCGTGCAGATTTACCGAAACAGCGGAAGTTCTTTCCTGGAAGGATTCGCCACGGCGGTTGGTGCCCATGACAAGCAGCGGAACGGGACGTTCGACGCGACTGCTGCGGCGCAGATCGGCTTCACGGGGAGAACGAGGAGCATGGGTTGGAGTAGGAGTGTTCATCTCTTCACCGTGGGAACTGGGATGCTGATGCGAATCTATCGGGACATCTGAGTGTTGGCCGGGTTGGGAACTCCGAAAGGGGTCAGCGGGAAGAGCTTCGGGCAGGGCGTTGGGATCAACCAGCTCTTGCCAGACGTCCTCGTCGCTCAGGCGGGCCTTAAGAATCAAGCCGATGACGAGAGCGGCAAGTGCGCTTCCTATCGCGATCCAGAAGATAAGCGACATAAGTGATGGCGCGGGGCTAGCCCAGGAAACCCGCCTGGTGGGCTTGCAGGGTTCATGACGCGCAGAAACCCCGTCGCAGATTGAATTGTGCCGAATATAAGCTTTCGCTTCAAGGGGTTTGTGGCCAAGGCTCTGGGCGCGCCGAGGCAACCGGGAGGTGCTGCGGGTCGCTCACCACCCCGGACACAACGGCAAAGTTGCATTGCGCGAAAGCAGAAGATGCCAGAAACGCGAACAGGAGAATTAGCCTGCGCAAGGCTTCACCCCTCCCCAAGGCACGAAACAAACTCGCAAGGAGCAGCGCTGGGGCCGGAGGAACCAGGGCAGCGAACTCGGAGCGCAGACGTGCCTTGCCACACCAGGAGAATTACGCGCTTAGAGCCGACCATGCAGGCGGCATCAATCCTGCCAAAAAACTATGGGGGAATGAATGCGAGCGCGCGAATCAGGCCGGAGAGTTTAAAGTGCGTCACGGTGATATGAGGGCGGGGAGGTTCTGGAATCCGTAGAAGATACGGAAATTGAGAGAGGTGAAAAGCAGGGAGAACGACGACAAAAGGCGCAAGTGCTAAGCGGCAGATTCCTCGTCATTTAAAAAAACGAAAACAGAGAGGGAGTGGCACCCGAATTGCGATTGCGTGGGCAGGGGAATCAGGGAGTGCTTTCCTGATTCCGATCAGGTCCCGCCGCCCGGCACAGGGCAAAAGTCACGACGCAGCGGTCCGAGCGAAAGCACGAAGCAGCAAGCGCTTCCGGCCGCCACCAAAAATTACAGGGGGAGCTCCATGAACAGACAGAATAGGATTTTTCTATTCGCTCGATTCACAAGATCAATGCTCATATTGGTCTTCCTAGTGGCGGGAGCTGGGTGGCGAGCGCAGGCTCAATCGACCGCGACGCTGCAGGGAACGGTAAGCGATCCCAGCGGGAGCGCGGTTCCGGGCGCGAAAGTGGTGGCAAGAAACCAGGCGACGGGAGTGGAATCGCAAACCATGACGGATAGCGCCGGCGCGTACCTGTTTCCGACACTTTCGATTGGAGCGTACCGGCTGGAGATTTCGGCAACGGGATTCGAGAGCGTGGCGCTGAAAGACCTCAAGCTGGCGGTCGCCACCACAGTGACCAAAAACGTGCAATTAAAAGTAGGGCAGACCACTCAGACGGTGGAGGTGTCGGCACTGGAGACACTGGTCGACACCAGCACCAGCAGCATAGGGCAGGTGATCAATGACAAGAGCGTGCAGGAGATTCCGCTGAATGGTCGGCACTTCACCGACCTGAGCCTATTGACACCGGGAACGGTGACGCCGCCAGCGAACGGCTTTCTGTCGTTTCCGTTGCGAGGGCAAGGGTCATTCGGAATCAATACGGGGGGAGCGCGGGAGGACACCACGAATTGGCTGGTGAACGGGATCAACCTGAACGATAACGTGCAAAACCAGATCACGTTCCAGCCCCCGATCGATACGCTCGCGGAGTTCAAGATTGACAATTCGTCGTTTCCGGCGCAGTACGGACGAAATTCCGGGGCGATTGTGAACATGGCGACGCGCTCGGGCACGAACGACTACCACGGGGAGCTGTTCGAATTTTTCCGGAACAATGCCCTGGACGCGCGCAACTTCTTCAACCCGGTGGAGAGTTCCAGGGGTGTGCCCTTGACGCAGTCGCCGTTCAAGCGCAACGATTTTGGGGTGGATTTTGGCGGCCCGATCGTGAGGAACAAACTGTTCTTCTTCCTGGCTTACGAGGGATTGCGGCAACACCAGAGCCTTACGGTTTCGACGACGGTGCCCAGCCCGAACCAAATCGCGGCGGTGACATCGCCGGCAGTGAAGAGCCTGTTGGCGCTGATCCCGCCAGCGAACCTGGTGGGAACGGGCATGCAGGGGGATCCGAACACGTACAACGGCTTCACCGGCGGGGCGCTGGCGAACGTATCGCTGAACCTGGGTTCAGCGGATATCGATTACGAGATTTCGCAAAAGGACAAAATCCACGGATATTACGTGTTGCAGAAGGACCTGCGCGAGGAACCGACGGCAGGCGGAGCAATCGGCGCGAACATTCCGGGATTCGGAGACACGCGATCCGGGTTCCGGCAGTTGATGGCGGTCAGCGAGGATCACGAATTCGGAACTTCGCTGAGCAATACGGTGCGGTTGGGATTCAATCGCATTCACCTGACATTTACGCCGAACGGACTGCTGGATCCAGCGAGCTTCAACATTACGATGCCAGCGGGTTCGCCGGCGGCCTCGGGGCTGCCTTTCTTCAACGTGGGAGGGAGCCTTGGATTCGGCGGCCCGACCGGGGAGCCGCAAGGGCGAGGCGACACGACCGTGGTATTGAACGACGGGGTGAGTTGGCTGAAGGGCAGGCACACGTTCATGTTCGGGGGAGAGATCCGGCGGGCGTACAACAACAACATTGCATTGAACATTGGGAGCCTGAGCTTTGCTTCGATGGCGGATTTTCTAGCGGATGAAGCGAATGCCTTTACGGTGCAACTGGGGTCAGGGAACGACCGAGTCCTGCAGCCGTCCTATGCCGGGTTTGCACAAGACAGTTACAAGCTGAGACCGAACCTCACGATCAACCTGGGGTTAAGGTACACGTGGAATGCCACGCCCTCCGAAGCGCTCGGACGCTTCACGAACTTCGATCCGACAACAGGCGACTTGGTGAGCGCCACACAGCCCTACCAGCAGAGCAACAAGAACTTTGAGCCGCGGGTTGGCTTCGCGTGGGATCCGTTCAAGAATGGAAAAACATCGGTGCGAGGCGGGTACGCAATCATGACGCAGGCGCCGACTACGAACACGATCACCGGTCTGAGCGCCAACCCCCTCTTTGCGTTACCGATTTCCGCCAGTTCGGCGACGAACGCCATCACGATCGAAAATCCGTCGGCGGCGGTGGTAGGCACCAGTCTGGGCCCCGCGTCTATCAATCCTAATTTCAACGACATGTACGCGCAGGACTGGAACCTGTCCATACAGAGGGAACTAACCCCGAGCTTGGGGATTGAGGCCGCGTACGTGGGGATGAAGGGGACGCACCTCCAATTGACGCAGAATATCAACCAGCCCTTCGTGACGAATGGATCTTACGAGGGGGTGAGGCCGTTCCCGCAGCTACCATCGGGGAGCCCGATCGTTCCCTCACAATGCCAGGCGCCAAACCCGGCGTGCCCGTACGGGACCATCAACCAGGTGAACAGCGACGGTAACTCTAATTACAACGCGTTGTGGATAACGGTAAACAAGCATATGTCACACGGGCTGGAGCTATTGGGCTCGTACACGTACTCTAAATCGCTCGACTACAACTCGCTGTCGACCGGAGAAAGCTACATTCTTCAAAACGCCTACAACCCGCGAGGCGACTACGGGCTATCGGAGTTCGATGCCCGGAATCGGTTTGTTCTAAGTGGTTTCTACGAATTACCGTTCAAGAAAAACCGATTGGTCTCGGGATGGCAGGTGGGAATCGTTACCCAGGCGCAGTCCGGTAATCCTGTCAACCCCACGTTGTCGATCGGACCGGGCCCAGGGATTTCCCTGACGGTTCGACCAGACCTGCTGGCAAGTGTGAGCGGAACGGGTAGCCCCTCGCAGTACTTCAGCAATGCGGTGGTCTGCGAACCATTCAACGGAACGCCGAGTGGGACAGCGCCGGCAATTCCGGCCTGCGGCTCGACGCCAAACGCGGCTTTTGCAGTTCCTTGCACGTTTAATAGCACGCCGCTGACACCGGGAAGAAATAACTATCCGGTCGTGCCCGGGTCGTGCCATCCCGGAAACTTGGGACGCGACGCGATCATAGGCCCCGACTTCGTCAATACCGATTTTTCGGTGACGAAGAACACGCAGATCACGGAGCGGTTTAACCTGCAGTTCCGCACCGAAATGTTCGACGTGTTTAACCATCCGAACTTCGGCGATCCCGTGCTGACGGCGACCAGCGGTTCGTTCGGAGGCATCTTTAGCACCCGGTTTCCGACCGGGGACTTCGGTTCATCGCGGCAGATCCAGTTCGCGCTGAAGCTGCAATTCTGAGCAGTTCCGAGCAACCAGCTCCAACATCGAGAAGCCCTACGGGCCCCTGCGGCTCGCGGGGCTTTTTGCTTGCGGAAGTGTGTGCGCTGACGAGGACTCTGTGAAGAGCACAGGTCCGGAGAGCCCGTGAAGCGGCAGATCGCAACTGGAACGCGGGGGCGGGTCAGGCGGAGCGAAGGAGGCGGGCGGCACGAGAACGGAGCGAAGAGTCGGAAGCGGCGACTGGCTGCGAAGGGGAAGCCTGTCGGCGAGCGAGAGGGAAGAGTTGATCGGCGAGAGCCTCGGCGGTGGCGATGCGGAGTTGCGGCTCCTTGGCGAGGCAAGAGGAGAGAATGTCATCCAGGGTGGCGGGGATGGAAGGATTGGAGCGGGAAGGCGGGAGAGGGGTGGAGGAGAGGATGTGGTTGCAGACGGTGGGGATGGAATCACCGGCAAAAGGATTTATACCGGTTAGCATTTCGTAGAGGACCACGCCGAGCGAGAAGAGGTCGGAGCGAGTGTCCTGCGAGCGGCCAATAATCTGTTCAGGGCACCAGTAGGCGGGAGTTCCGAGGACGGAGGTTTCGGCGCCGCGGTGGGTGGCGAGGCGTGCCATACCGAAGTCTGTGAGTTTGACGCGATTGTCCGGCGTGATCAGGATATTGGCGGGTTTGACGTCGCCATGCATGACGGCGCGGCGGTGCGCGACAGAGAGAGCCACAGCCACGTGCGCGGCCCATTCGCAAGCAGTGGGAAAAGGGATGCTGCCTTTGGAGATCGCCTTTTCGAGAGACTGGCCTTCCACCAGTTCCATGACGAGGTAGGGAGTCTGTGTGGACTCCTCGATGCCCATATCGTGAATGGTAATGATCGAAGCATGGGAGAGTTTGCCAACGACACGGGCTTCGCGGAGGAAGCGATTGCGCGCGTCACCCCGGGCGAGTTGAGGGGAGAAGAGTTTGATGGCTACAGAGCGGTCAATGAGCGGGTCATAAGCGCGAACGACGCGGCTGTGCGCCCCTGTACCGAGGGTTTCCAGGACCTGATAACGCCCGACTTGCAAAGTGAGTAATCTCCTCCATGCGCCGATACAGAATGGCGCAAGAGAAAGGATAGTGGAGGGGGGGCCGGCAAGGGAATGAAGCAGGAGTCACGTTCGAGAGGGTACGGAGGTACTGGGACTGTAAGAATAAAAGGGGGTTAGAGACATCTAAGACTTTAGCCAGGCGGTAGAGAATTGGGGAGGGCCGGGTAACGGGGGCGCAAGGCAGGAATCGAACTACATCCGTGGCTTCCAGGCAGGTTGGAGTTGTCGGGGCGAAGTGCAGGAGGGAAGGACTATTGAATTCAATGGCCGCCTCCTTTCGAGGCTCAGGGGAAGCGGCCCTTCGGGAAGCTAAGGGGCAAAAAGGCGAACCCATAGGAAAGGTGCTCAGTTAATTGGCGAGCGCGGATTTCAGGATGGGATCGGAGCGGAGACGGTTGGGGAGTTCGCCTACAAACGTGGCCATAGAACAGTGCCAGTGGCGATGGAAACCGAACGCGTACATTTCGGATAAGGCTTGATCGGAAGACCAGTGCTCGAAGGCAATCCGGTAGGCGGCGATGAAGACGCCGGTACGATCCTCGCCAAATTCGCAGTGAACGAAGATTTTTTGGGGAGGAGATTCACGAAGGAGCGCGAAGAATTTGGCGAGCTGAACGGAAGCAGGCGTGGAGAAACCGCCGACAGGGATGGAAACGAAGTGAATGCCGAGAGAATCCGCACGTGCACGTTCCTGATTGCGAGTGTGAGGGGCTTCGCTGCGCAGATCGACGATGGTGGTGATACCGAGTTTATTGAGTTCGGCGAGTTCGGAAAGTTGCGGCTGCGCGCCGCGAAAGAGTGAATCGGATACCTTTCCGGCGTTAGAAATTCCGCGAATGGAGATTTTTGTGGCGAAAGAGGGAGAGGAGGCAGGCGAAGAAGAGGGGACAGCGGGAGATTGCCGGAATGGAACGAGGGAAGAGCAGAGCAGAAAGAAGAAAGCGAAGAAGACAGAAAGAAAGCGCATAGAGAATTGGCAAGAAAGAGTTTAGGAGGAAAGGAAGAAAAGAAAAAGGAGAAAGGGAGAGGAAGGAGGGCGCAACGGCACCACAAGATATAGGCGTGTAGAGAAAAAGTTAGCTAGATTTTGCGATTTTCTCTTGACAGGTAAACCACACGGCTTGATACTGCGAATCCAGATTCGGGGGACGTGGAAGCGCCAGACGGTCCGAGTCAGGGAAGCTGTTTGGACCGACGTTACTCACGTAGCCAGCCCGTGATCACCTAAAAAACGAGCGCGAAGTAAAGGCTCCGCGCAGTTGTTTTAAGTAGGCGCGGAGACTAGCTGTTCAGCCGTGTGGAAAACACCGGCATAGGGCAGCGCGTTCGCATTTTCGGATTTTTTGGTGAACGGACCGCTCCCACGGAACCCGGAATCGGAGATTAGCAGGGCAAGAATCGAGCTCTGCACCCCTGCAAAGCGGGGGAGTAAAATATGAGGGTTCCCCGCTGAGCACACGGGAACCTGCAGCGGGGAGGAATCAGGATGGCAACGGTGAAGCCGGCATTGAACGGGAAAACGGTGGAGACGAGGGCGACGAAGAGCACCGGCGCTGACAGCGGACTGGTCTTTGAGCGCTATTTTACGGACGGAAAGATTTCGCCCTTTGACAACGTGGAATGGGAAAAGCGGACGGCGCTGATCGGGAACGAGAAAGGCGTAACGATATTCAAGCAGGAAGGCGTGGAAGTGCCGAAGAGCTGGTCGCAAACGGCGACGAACATCGTGACCAGCAAATACTTCAGCGGGAAGCCCGGGACTGCGGAGCGGGAAGGATCGGTGCGGCAGCTGATCGGCCGCGTGGTGAACACCATTGTGCGCTGGGGCGAAGAGGGGAGCTATTTTGCGGACGGGTCGTCGCGGGATGCATTCCGGGACGAGTTGACGCACCTGCTGGTGGAGCAGAAGATGAGTTTCAATTCGCCGGTGTGGTTCAACGTTGGCGTGCAGGCGAAGCCGCAATGCTCGGCGTGCTTCATCAACTCCGTGCAGGACAGCATGGAATCGATCATGGGGCTGACGCGGACCGAGGGGATGCTGTTCAAGTGGGGCTCGGGGACCGGGACAAACTTTTCAACCCTGCGGGGAAGCCGGGAGACGCTGTCGGGTGGCGGAATTGCGTCCGGGCCGGTGAGCTTCATGAAGGGATTCGACGCGTTCGCGGGAGTGATCAAGAGCGGCGGGAAGACACGGCGCGCGGCGAAGATGGTGATTTTGAACATCGACCATCCGGACATCGTGGAGTTTATCGAGTGCAAGGTGAAGGAAGAAAAGAAGGCGCACGTGCTGATCGGGCAAGGGTACGATTCGTCGATCGACGGCGAGGCGTACAGCTCGATCTTCTTCCAGAACGCCAATCACTCCGTGCGGGTCACCGACGAATACATGCGCTCGGTAGAGGAAAATGAGGATTGGTGGACCAAGAACGTCACGGACGGGCAGCCGAACGAGAAGTTGAGCGCGCGCGAACTGCTGACCAAGATTTCGGATTCCACGTGGCATTGCGGCGACCCGGGGATGCAGTTCGACACGACGGTGAACCGCTGGCACACGTGCAAGAACACTGCGCGGATCAATGCGAGCAATCCATGCAGCGAATACATGTTCCTGGACGACACGGCGTGTAACCTGGCTTCGCTGAACCTGATGAAGTACCTGGGCTCAAACGGGCAGTTCGATGTGGAAGCGTTCAAGCACGCGGTGGACGTGACCATCACGGCGCAAGAAATCCTGGTGGATAACGCCAGTTACCCAACACCGAAGATTGCGGTGAACTCACACCAGTTCCGGCCGCTGGGGCTGGGATACGCGAACCTGGGCGCGCTGTTGATGTCGATGGCGCTGCCGTACGATTCGGATGAGGGGCGGGATGTGGCAGCGGCGGTGACCGCGCTGATGTGCGGAGAGGCTTATGCGCAATCGGCGCGAGTTGCGGAGCGGCTGGGTCCGTTCGCGGGTTTCGAGGTGAACCGCGAGCCGATGCTGGACGTAATCCGGATGCACCGGAATTCGATGTGCGGGATAAAGCCGGAGCACGTTCAGACCGAGCTGTACATGGGCGCGCAGGAAGCGTGGGATGACGCGCTGAAACTGGGCGAGCAGCACGGGTACAAGAACTCGCAGGTGACGGTGCTGGCGCCGACAGGAACAATCGGGTTCATGATGGACTGCGACACGACCGGGATTGAGCCAGACCTGGCGCTGGTGAAGCTGAAGAAGCTGGTGGGCGGCGGGTTGATCAAGATCGTGAACAACACCGTGCCGCAAGCGCTGATGAAGCTCGGGTACACGCCAGAGCAGACGAGCGAGATCGTGAGCTACATCGATAGGAACGGAAAGATCGATGGAGCGCCCTACCTGAAGGAAGAGCACGTGCCGGTGTTTGACTGCTCGCTGGCGACTTCGGGCGGGCGGTCGATTGCGTGGACGGGCCACGTGAAGATGATGGCGGCGGCGCAACCGTTCCTTTCGGGGGCCATCAGCAAGACCATCAACATGCCGGAAGAATCGACCATCGAAGAGATCATGAACGCGTATATTGAATCGTGGAAGCTGGGGCTGAAGGCCGTGGCGATTTACCGCGACAATTCGAAGCGTTCACAGCCGCTAAATGCCGCGGGAAACAAGAAAGAAGAAAAGAAGGCGGAAGCGCTGGCGGAACCCGAGCAGAGCGAACTGTTTCCCCGCATGGTACGCGAAAAGATGCCGGTGGAACGGGACTCCGTGACGCACAAGTTCAGCGTGGGTGGTCACGAAGGCTACATTACCGTCGGGATGTATCCGGACGGGCGCGCCGGCGAAATATTTATCAAAATGTCCAAAGAGGGCTCGACGCTATCAGGAGTGATGGATGGATTGGCGTTGACGGTTTCGCTGGGCTTGCAATATGGAGTCCCACTGAAGGTATTCGTGGACAAGCTGGTGAATACGCGGTTTGAACCGAGCGGTATTTCCGCGAATCCGAACATCCGGTTTGCTACGTCGGTGCTGGACTACATTGCCCGGTGGCTGGGAGGCAGGTTCATTTCGCCGGACTATCTGAAGCTGAACGGAGGGCATCCAGCGGAAGGAACGGTGATTGCGGGGACGATGGCGACCGGGGCGCCGATGTCCGTGCCGGCGCGGAAGAGTGACCCGGTGAGCACCTCACCGCTGAACCAGCACGAAGGCGCGCCAACGTGCTCGGAATGCGGAATGCTGATGGTGCCGAACGGCGCATGCTACAAGTGCGAGAATTGCGGGAGCACAAGCGGATGCAGCTGATGTGGAAGGCAGAGGAGGAAACGCGATGAGCGCACTCCCCACCGGATCCGCACTGGCTGCAAAACTGGCGTCGAATCAACCGAAGGCCAGAGGGTTTCTGCACATCGTGCGGCACGGCGCAGGGTTGAACGCCTTCTACATCGTGACCTATCACCGGCTGGACAAGTCGGGAGTGCGCCCGAAGGCGATGCTGGCCGAAGGAGCGCAGGCGCTGATCGATCTGCTGGAAAAGATAGGCGTGGAATTCCGGTTACGGGAAGTGCGCGGTGCGCTGGAGGATATCCTGCGGCTGGGGTCAGCGAATATTCCCGATCTGTGGCTGAGCGACGAGGAGATCGTGGAAAAGGGACTGGTAGAGACGTAAATCCTGGAAGACAATTTGATGAGAGAGTGGCCGGAGGCGAGAGCTTCCGGCTTTTTCTATTTTGGAACTAATTGCGGATTTGGAAGAAGACATCGATCTCGGTATCGACCTCGACGGGCTTGCCTTCCAAGATGGTTGGGGAATAGCGCCATTGGCTGACAGCGTTCACGGAGGCTGCAGCGAGGGAGCAATAGCCTTTAATAACGTAGAGCCTACGAAGCGAACCGTCCTTTCCGATGAGCGCATGAAGCCTCACCGTTCCCTGTAAATGTTCGCGACGAGCGAGGTCCGGATATTCGGGCTGGACCCGCTTGAGGAGTTTGGCAGCTTGAACGGCACCGCCCACCCGGAATCGAGGAGCGGGAGGATCCGAGATGGCCGATGAAGCCCCGCCGGATGCACCGGGATCCTCTGTTCGCACTCCGCCAAAGATTTTCCCCTCCATTTTTGGAGTGATGATGAAGCGAAAAGAGCCATCCACGAAAGCGAAGGCAAACAAGCGTAGGAACTTCTCTCCGTGGATCAACCGAAGTTCGTAGAGGGGCACAGGCTGCTGCCGGGCGTGGAGAATGCCAAAAGCATCTTCGCCGGCGTTGTCGTCGCAGGATTTCTCGAAGCGAACAACCTGCACGTGGTTCATGTTTTCGGCCTGAGCATTCAGAAAAAACTGAGCCATCGAAGCAGGGATAGCCGCGGAAGATTTTTCGTAAAGAGATAAAGGAGACTGTGCCACGTCTTCTCCGAACACCTGCTCGTACCAGGTGCGAGGGTTCGGGAGTATGAGGCTTTTGAGAAGCTCATCAGCGCGCGCACCGTCATTTTCTTTTTGGGCTTTGGTGATGTCTCTTACGAGATGCTCAAGGCCCGCCGTTGAGTCCGGGTAATCCAGCTTCGGGAGAGTAGGTGCTGGGGGAGGAGTTGCAGGCGCTTGAGCGGGCGCATCCTGGGCAGTAAAGGCAGTGGCATGGGCGAGAGCAATGGTAGGGAAGAGAAGGAGTGCGAATAGGGGGCGGCGCATCGCGGAATGATCTCGCGGGAGTGAGAAATTTTCAAGTTCACTATGGCCAGAGATAGCGTGTGGAGTGACACCACGGCTGGAACGTGGTGGGGCTGGGCAAGATTGGTCTAGCGTGGGCGGAGCGGCGGCCTGGGCGCAAGGGGTCGAGGACGGAAATGCGGGCGCGGAGCGAGGGGAGGCGGCACAAAGCGAAGGGATTCGCCGCAAACGGGGCAGTGTTCCGAGCCCAGAAGGTCGGCGCGAAGCCAATGCCCTCTTTCTTCACATCGCGGATTGACACATTGAACGGTGGAGCCCGGCATCAAGGACATAACGCTCTCCCCCAGTGGCTGCCTGCTCAGCGGATGAGTGTGAGCCCCCATGGCAGCAAGGAAATGTGTGAGCGAACCGGCTGAACGCGTGGATTGTTACGCGCTGATGAAAGGGTGTCAACGGCAAAGCGACGCAAAAGGCGGGAAATTATTCTGAGGTTGTGGAAAAAAGAGTCAAGGAACTGCGGAAGACGCGGCAAAACAATTTATTCCGAGGGAAAGAGGCGGTTGGCAGATTGGAAGCCGGAGAAGAGAACTAGCAGTGGGATGGAATGGCGCGTAGTACAAAAAGAGGGACGGTAAGGGTGTGGGCAGAGAGGGAACGGAGGAGAGCTAATGGTGAATACGACAAAAGGATTCGATTTAGGGGGAAACCTGCCGGCGATGCCGAGCCGTAGCGGATTCGGTTACCGGATATTGAGAATATGCGGGTTGATTCTGGTGGTGATCCTGTTTTTTGCGAGCGTGGTGTCGGTCCCGACGGGACATGTAGGGGTGTTGACGCTTTTTGGGAGAGTGACGGGCGAGACGCTGAGCGAAGGGATTCACCTGATCAATCCCCTGAAGTCGGTGCAGAGGCTGTCGATTCAGACGCAGGCGGTAAAGGAGAGCGCGAGTGTGCCGTCGAATGAGGGGCTGATCTTGGCGCTGGATACTTCCTTGCTCTTCCATCTGGACCGTACGAAGGCGGCAGAGGTGTACCAGAAAGTGGGGGCGAACTACGCGGAGAAAATCATAGAGCCGACCATGCGCGCGGCGATCCGGGCTTCGACTTCGGCGCACTCAGCCAATGCACTATATACAAACGCCCGAGAACTGGTGCAACAGCAGATTCAGGATGAACTTACGGCGCAGCTGGCACCCCGCGGGGTGATCATCGAAAACGTGCTGCTGCGGGACGTGCAGTTGCCGGCGATGTTGAAGGGTTCGATCGAGGCAAAGCAGCAGGCGGAACAGGACGCGCTGCGCATGAGCTTTGTCCTGCAGAAGGAAAAGCAGGAGGCGGAGCGGAAGCGGATCGAAGCTCAGGGAATCGCGGACTTCCAGAAGATCGTGGCGCAGGGCATCAGCCCGCAGTTGCTGGAATGGAAAGGCATTGAAGCCACGGAGAAATTGGCGACGAGCGGAAACTCAAAGGTAGTGGTGGTGGGGAATCCGAAGAACGGATTGCCGCTGATTCTGGGGCCGCAGTAGGCGGAGAGAAGTCCGGGCAGAGATCCACTCAAAACGCACGGGCGAGATCCCTGTGACATAGCAGGGGTCTCACGAGCGGCGAATACGCACACAGGGTTCAGGGTTGAGGGGGAGCGGAAGCAGGTTTGGTATCGGCGGAACCGCCGAGTTCGGCGAGCTTGGCTTGGAGTTCGGCGAGTTCCGCTTTTTGTTGCTCGAGGTCGGTCTGCATGGAGTCGAGCTTTGCCTTGCCGTCGCGATCGTGTTCATGATCGGGATTGGAGTAGAAAGTGTCCTGCGCAAGGGCGATTTCACGCTGCTGAAGATCGACGCTTTCCTTTTTGTCCGCGATCTGCTGCTTAAGAGCATCAATTTTTGCTTTCTTCTCCGCGGCGTCTTCAGTACTACCGGCCCCTTTTCCAGCTTGGGGTGCGGAAGCTTTCTCCTGCTGATCCGACGCATTGGAATCGGAGGGTGTAGCGGAAGGGGAGGGACTCGCGCCTTGGGCAGCGGAGTCCTCCAGGGAAGTTTTGGGAGCAGCAGAAGAAGGAGCAAGCGTGTCGTTGTCGATGACGTGGGCAGGTTTCGGCGCTGCCTGCTTCTGCTCGCGAGCGCGGCGGGCGGCTTCAGCCACGGAAGGCTGGTCTTGAGCCGCCAGGCGGCCAGCGAAGAAAGAGAACGCGGCCAGTAGCAGAGCTAGAGAGCGCAAAAACGTCTTCGGCGACATAGAAACCTCTTATGGCTCCCGGAGGGGAGGCCTCTCTAAGCATACGACTCAGGAAGGCGTGGCTCAACGGGGAAGAAATGGGCGCAGCGAAACAGGCAACGGCGCCCGCGCGGGATCAGCGGGGAGCTGACGTGGCAGGGAAAACGTCGTGGAAGGAGAAATGGGTCTGCAGGCCGGAGAAGGGCTTGCCGTTGAGTTCGGCGTATGGATAGATGAAATAGTTGAGGGGAGCGCCGCGCTGGCCCGGGGAGAGACGGAGGTCGCGGCCATAGCTGAAGAAGACGCGGTTGACGTCATGAGCGCCGAAAAAATAATCGTGCCTGGCGGGATTTTTCCAGGCTTCGGACGCGTCGACGGGAACCCAACCGAGACCATTGAGATAGAACTCGGCCCAGCAGTGGTATCCGGGAATGTCGCCATCCGACCGGGATTCGGGCAGCGGGAAGCCAATTTCAAAGCGGGCGGGAATGCCAGAGGCGCGCATCATGCCGATGAAGAGCGAGTGAAAATCGGTGCAGTTGCCGCGCTTGGAGGTGCAGGCCCATACCGCGTCGCCGCGGCCCCAGCCTTCGCCGGACTTGTCGTAGCGCATGGTGGCGATGACGTAATCGTAGATGTGGCGCGCTTTGGCAAGAGGGGTGGTGTCGCCGGCGGTTTGTTGCCTGGCCAGTTCGGAAATGACGCCGGTGAGGGGAACGAGTTTATCGGGCTCGAGGTAGCGCCGCAGGTCTGGCGTGGTGGAGGAGTTCATGGCTACGAGGTTGGCAGAAGCGGAATCGAGCGAGACCTTGTGCTCAAAGCGTGTGGCGACGAAACGGATGATGGCGTCGAATCCGGAGCCAAGCTGAGCGGGAGTGGGTTGAAACAGAGCGAAGGCATCACCGTATTCGGATTCGCGACCGACGGTATGGGAGACGGGAGAATCGATCTGCAGGTCCTTAATTTGCTGATAGGTGTCCTGCTGTGGGAGCGGAAGCCACAAAAGGAGTTTTCCCTGGGTGCTTGGAGTGGGAGGAATGCTGACCTGATAGGTGAACGCAAAAGTGCGAGAGGGATGGATTGGCTGGTCGCGGCGTGAGGGGTGGCTGCGCGCCGTCAATGCAAGAGAGGCCGCAATTAGAAACAAGCCGAAGGCGTAGACAATCGGGGAACGTCGCATAGGTTATCCGATGAATGTCCTAAGAAAAGTTACAGGAGCGGGGGAGTGTAGCAAGAACTGGTTTCGAGAGCAAGGGGAGGCTGGAGGGGCGCGCGTTCAGGAGTCGCGGCGGCCCGGCGCGTGACGGCGAAGGAAAGCGGCCACTTTGTGACGATTGCCGCACGCGGACATGGAACACCAGCGGCGCCGGCGGGTGCGTGAATCGTCGTAGAAGAAAAGCCGGCAAGAGGGGTTGGCGCAGCGACGGATCGGAACGCGCGGGCCTTCGACGAGGAGCTCGGCGGCGGAGCGGGCGAGTGCGGCAAGCAGCCAGTCGAGGCCGCCTTCGCGAGCGACGAACTGAAGGGACCAGGCACCTTTGTTGGAGACAAGTTCGTCGTGGCCTTCCGTGACGCGGAGGATTTCGTTGATGGGCTCGACCCAGGAAGCGGGGAAGGATTTGCTGTCGACCATGGAACCAAAGATGGCGCGGAGCGATTCACGAAGGCGAAGGATGCGGAGGAGCACCGCGTCTACGGCTTGAGCTTCCGTGGAAAGAAGTGGGCGAAGGCGGGCAGCGCGATCCTGAGAGACCAAGCGAGCCTCAACAAGGAAGGATACGAATTCGTCCCAGGAAAGATCGTGAGCGGAGGGAGAGAGGTTAGCAAAATCGAGAGCGAGGCGACCGGCAATCAGCGGTTGAGTCGAGTGCTGCTTCAAGGAGCACCCAATCGAGGCGGGAGAGACATAACCCGTGTCATCGTCATAGTCGGTTATACCACGAGCGACCTCACAATGTGGACGTTGGCTCTCAGAAAAGTGACAGAACAAGGGGTTTTTGCAAGCGTGCGGAGCGTCGCTCGAATATGATTGAATTAGTTGCGGGCCGTAGGGGAGAAACGATGGGGATTGAAAAGCCAGAAGAGCCTGGTGGGCAGAGTCCTCGGGTTTTGCGACCAGCCATGGCCTTGCCGAAGTTGGCCTTCCTGGGGAACGACCGCCTGGTGAGCATCTGGAAGGCAGTGGTCTTCCTGTTCTTAATGATCGAGGTGACCCCTCGAGTGACAGGGATTCTGGTCCTGCTGCCCTCGAACTCGCTTGGCGGTGTATCGCCGGTCTTCACTGTGTTCTTTCTCGAGGCCGGGAATTTCGGAATTTTGCTGGGTGCGTGTGTATTTCTATCGCGGCTGGAAGGCAGAACCTTCGGCGATTACGGATTGCCGCGGGTTAGCGCATTTGGTCAGAATTTCTGGCTGGGCCTCCTGTTGGGATTAACGGAAATCAGCGTGCTGGTTGGTCTGATCGCAGTGTTTGGAGGATTTTCATTCGGGACCTTTGCATTGCAGGGCGCAGGGGTCCTCGGCTGGGGCCTGTTCCACCTGGTGTTTTTCCTGTTTGTGGGACTATACGAAGAATTCCTGTTTCGGGGCTACGCACAATTCACGCTGGGGAGCGGCGCCGGGTTCTGGCCTGCCGCGATATTGCTGTCGGCAGTGTTTGGCTACATGCATCTGGGAAATCCGGGTGAGAATTGGATTGGCATAACGAGCGTCACGCTGATTGGATTGCTGTTTGCCTTCACCCTGTGGAGAACGGGCAACCTCTGGTACGCGGTGGGGCTGCACGCGGGATTTGACTGGGGCGAGACCTACCTGTTTTCCGTGCCGAACAGCGGGGCGCTGGTCCCCGGACACCTCTCGAACGCCGTATTACACGGGCCCGCATGGCTGACCGGTGGCAGCGTGGGACCGGAGGGCAGCGTGTTCTGTTTTGTGACGATGGGGCTGCAGTTTTTGCTGGTGATTTGGTTGTTTCCCGCAGAAGAGGGCAAGCCAGCGGGCCGGGCGCCAGACGCGGCGAATTAATGTACCAGGTCCGAGGCGTGGACCAGATGGATGCCCTGGGATTCAGCGAGGGGGAGGAAATCGCTGAGGGCTCGAAGTGTCTCGGGGTGCGGATGGCCAATGGCGACCGCCTGCCCTTTCTCGCGAGCATCCTTGGCGGCCAGCTCCAGTTGGCGGCGAACTGCGCCGATCTCCTGAACATCATCGAGGAAGGGAACGTTGCGAAACGCGCAAGGAACGTGCGCGGATTGGGCTGCGTCGAAGGCAACGGTGGCGGCGGTGGTACGGCTGTCGACGAAGAAGAGATGGTGATTGCGGAGCAGCGGCATGAGTTCGGCCATCAGGCGAGGGTCAGAAGTGGCGAGCGAGCCCTGATGATTATTGATGCCTGCGACGTAGGGCACATTGACTAGCATGGCGTCCAAGACCGAGGAAATTTCGGCGGGAGGCATGCCCGGTCGAAGCTCCCGGGATTCCGGAGTTTCATTGGCGAGGGATTCCATGGGGAGATGGAGCATGACCTGGTAGCCGCGGCGATGCGCTTCCCGGGCAGTCTGCGTGGAACGGGGATGATCGGGGAGAATGGAGAGGGTCAAGGGATAGTGAAGCGCAAAGATGGCATCGACAGCGGCGGGATCACTGGCGACGTCGTCGAGAATGATGGCCAGACGCGGGCCTGGAGCGGCGGCCTGGGAAGAGTGCGGAGCTGGGCGGGTTTTGGATGAGCGGTTTGCACGGAGCAGCGCCTGGACTGCCGGCTTGATCCTCCCGCAGCCGGCGAGAGAAATAGAGAGCGCAGCGAGCGCAAGGCAGTAGAGGAGACCGGAGGTTCGCCTGGATCCAGAGGACGCGAGATTCACGAACGAGATTAAGCGGCCTTTTTCGCGGGAGCTTTGAGAAGGTCGAGTGCCCTGCGAAGGACCGGGTCATCGGCGGACAACGGGCGAGGTCCGGGAGGAGATTCTTTCTGCGGACCGGTGGAGGCGGACGAATCATCGCCGTCATCGGAATCGTCATTCGCCGAAGAAGCGGCGCGAACAATTTCGGTGGGGGTAACACCTTCGTCGAGGATGGTCTTGCCGTCGGAATTGTAGTAATTGGCTACGGTAAGAATCAGCGCGGCGCCATCCTCCAGGGGAATAAGTTTCTGTTCAGAAGCAAGGCCGAAGGTACGCTCGCCAACAATATCGCCACGCTTGGTGTTGGCAAAGGAGGCGGCAAGGACTTCGCCTGGCCCAGAGGTAGTGATACCGGTGAGGACAGAGACGGGGCCTTTCCACACGAGCTTAGCGGGATCCGCAGCGAACACCTGCTCCGGCACGGTCTGGCCTTTCAAAGTGAGGAGAGTGCCGGAAGGAATGAAGAGCCGAGCAACGGCGATCGCTTCGGAATCCTGGCCCCGGCCACAATCGCGCACATCGAGAATGATGCGGGAGACACCTTGTTTCTGGGCTTCGAGAAGGTGAGCGCGTACTTCCTCGGCGCGACCAGGGTCAAGTGTGGGAAAACGGATAGCGAGGGTCTCGTTGTCCACTTTCTGAACGATGAGCCTGGGGGTGGTGAGCTTCTGGCGCACGATGTCCACGGAATCGGGATCGGTGTGTCCTCGGCGAATCACGCCAACTTTCACGGCGGTGCCAGGCTGGCCGGCGAGAAGGTTCTTCGCCTGACCGACGGACATTTCGCGGGTGGTGAAACCAGCGACAGACTCGAGGAAGTCGCCGCTGCGAATGCCGGCCTTGTCCGCAGGGCTATCGGGAAGGAGCGAGGTGACGACGATGTAGCCGGAACGCTTGCTGAGATTAAGTCCGGATTCGCCGATGCCGGGGTTAGCGGTCTTTTCCCTAAATTCGGTGTATTCGCGGGGCGTGAGGTAGCTGGACTCCGCATCGAGCGATTCCAGAAGCCCGTGGAGAGAACCAGCGGTCACAAGATGCATGTTGGGCTCGTCGACGTAGTCCTGCTGAATCTTCTGCAGAACTTCGCTATAGACCTGGAGGGACTTGTAAGCCTTGTCGTTGGCGGTGCGGCCAATGACATTGCCAATGCCGACCCAGCAGACGACCAGAATCGAGACCGTCAAAATGGCGAAACGAGCGAAACGATTCATCCCTCACCACCTTAAAAGAGCCAAAACACAAGTATACCATTCCGATGGGACGGACAAAGGAAGAGTTGGATAGGCGAGGCGAGAATGAAATCAAGAGTGGCGAGGTGTAATGGCGTTGGGGAAGGAGGAGTGAATTTGTTGCATGAAAGCCACACCATCGGACAATTTCTGTGGTTAAATGTCCATAACTAGTTGAAAACACAAGGGAAAGAGCGGAAAGATTCGCCGACAATGTGTTATGCTATTACCTCGGATGCGACATGTTCCAAACGACGATCCAACATGAGGTCGGCACGCAAGGTGTCGGGCTCCATACAGGAGTGCAATGTACGGTAAGGCTGGCGCCCGCACCCGTAGACACAGGCATAGTCTTCCGGCGCGTTGATCTAGACCTGTTTCCGATTGAGGCCCATGGGCACAATGTGGCGCGAGTGAGTTATGCAACAAGCTTAATGAAGAAGGGCGTGCTGTTGTCCACCACGGAGCACCTGTTGGCGGCGATCTATTCCTGTGGAATCGACAACGTGTTTGTGGACATTGATGCGATTGAGCTGCCAATTCTGGATGGATCGGCGGAGCCGTTCGTGCAGTTGCTGGACGAGGCTGGCGCGCGCCGGTTGCGACGAAAGAGGCGCTACCTGAAAGTGGTGAAGCCGGTGGAAGTGGTGGAAGACGGGCGGAGGATCGGGATTTATCCGGCGAAGGAATTCGCGGTGCGGTGTTACGTGGATTTCCCGCATCCATTGGTGGGGCAACAGGAGGTGGAAATGGTGGTCAACGCGGAGAGTTTCCGGCGAGTCTTATCCAAGGCGCGGACTTTTTGTTTTGAAAGCGATATTGAACCGCTGCGAGCGATGGGATTGATTCGAGGCGGCTCTCTGGAAAATGCGATTGTGCTGACGAAAGATGGGGTACTGAATGGACCTCTGCGCTATCCGGACGAATTTGGGAGGCACAAGGCGCTGGACCTGATCGGGGACCTGGCGCTGGTGGGATTGCCGTTACTGGGCAGGGTGGAAGCGCGCAAAGCAGGACACGCGCTGCACACGCAGTTGGTGAGCCGGCTCCTGGCAGACCCAACATCGTGGGAAATCACGACGCGGGAAACGAGCACGCCGCAGGACGTAGTGCGGGAAGTGGTGACGCAAGCCAGGGCGGCGGACTGAGGCGGGAGCAGCGAGAGTCAGACAAATCTTTTTAGAGTGCGAAGCTTCGGGATGTTCCTCTCTTTTTCCAGATTCAAATCCCGCGAGAAACGAACGGAGTATTGAGAAATGTTGAGTTGCAACGCCTAGATCCGACTGCCATCCACCCGAATCTGACTTTCGCGCTCCGGATGGGGAGGCGGAAAGGGATAGAATCGAGGACTGGCAGGCAAGCGGGTGATTGTGATGAAGACAGCTCGGCGAACGATGATCAGAATCGCGACGGGATTATTCCTGGCAGGGATAAATTTGGCGCCTGCGGCTGCGCAAGACTGGGGGGCGCCAGTGTGGTCGGACGAATTCACAGGGCCGCTGGGCACGCCGATCGACTCCACGAAATGGGGATTTGACACGGGAATTCTGAATGTGAACTTTGAAGCGGAGTTTTACTGCGCACCGGGGATGACTTCGGGAGGATGCAATTCCGCTCAACCAAACGCGTATATCGATGGAAACGATCACCTGGTGATCCAAGCGATCAAAATAAGTCCGAGCACGGCACCGTACAGCGGGAGCTGGACGAGCGCCCGGATGACGACAAACGCCACGAAACAATTTCAATATGGCCGTGTGGAAGCTCGCATGATGCTGCCAAGCGGACCTGGGCTGTGGCCGGCGTTTTGGGCGCTGGGAAGCAGTAACGGCTGCACCTGGCCGGCTTGCGGGGAAACCGACTACATGGAGAACGTGCCGGCATCGGGCGGATTGGGACCCACGAAGATCACTTCGACGTTGCACGGGCCGGGATACTACGGTCCAAATGGATTAAGTGCGACTTACACATTTCCAAGCGGAGATGTAACGGGCTTTCACACGTACGGAGCGATCTGGTCGCCGAACATGGTGCAGTTTTATGTGGACGATCCGGCGAACGTGTTTTTCGTGCGAACGGCGTCAGATGTGCCAGCGGGGCAGACGTGGGTGTTTAATCGACCCTTCTATCTGATGATGAATCTTGCGGTGGGAGGGGACGGTTCTTGGCCGGGACCGCCGGAGGCAACGACGGCAAGCCCGGCGGTGATGACGGTGGACTACGTGAGGATTTATCGAGCCGCAGCGGTGAGTGCGCCGAATTTGGGCACTCCCCCACCAATTGCGGTGCGGGCGGGAGCCACTAGTGGCAACAGCAGTTCCTTCAGCGCGGGCGACACCGCGGGAAGTGGGCGCGTGTATTTGGGGTGCACGACCAACGCGCCCAAGGCGACTTGCAAGGTGAGCACCAATAGCGGGTTGAATCCATTCACATTGGATTTCACGAACAGTTCGACGGGAACGGTAAATGTGAGCCTGACAACCACGGCGAACGCGATGGCAGCGACGGGATTCTCTTTTCACCCGTGGAATGCGAGAACATTTGCAGGGCTGCTGCTGGTGTGGATGGGGTTCTACGCTTTATATCGAATGGGCGGGAGAACACTTCGACCAGCTCCCGTATTGGGGATCGGATTGTTGCTGATCGTTATAAACTTGCCGGGCTGCAGCGGCGGAAGCAGCAACCCTCCGCCAAATGGTGGAACTCCTCCGGGGAGTTACACGATAACAGTGAACGCTTACACGGTAAGCGGGAGCGGAACCCAGCCGGATGCGACAGTCACGATTCCGGTGACAGTGAATTGAGAGCATGGTTCGGGGCGCAAGCCTTTTTCCATTACCTATTGTTTAATATCTCAAATGCGATGAAGGTCTATGCGGAGGAGGGTGGTTTCCACTCCAGCGGCGGATTCGGAGATTGTCAAAACTGGTGCGCGCACGGGACAATGCTCACGTCATGACTAAGCACAAAGATGTGGCGATTCTGATTCTGGCGGCGGGCAAGGGCACGCGGCTGAAATCGAATTTGGCGAAGGTGCTGCACGCGGCGGGAGGACGGCCGCTGGTGGAACACGTGATGCGGGCGTGCGTGCCAGTGGGGCCGAAGAAGATTGTTGTCGTGGTGGGGCACCAGGCCGAAAAGGTGCAGGCGATCGCGGAACCCCTGGGAGCGGAGACGGTGTTGCAACAGCCGCAGCACGGCACGGGCCACGCGATGCTGGTGGCGAAACACGCCATTGGAAATGCGAAATTCGTGGTGGTGTTGCCGGGCGACGCGCCACTGGTGCGCACGGAGACGCTGCGGGCGCTGATCGAGAAACACAAGACTGGGCAGGCGGCGGCGACGATACTGACGGCAGTGCTGGCCGATCCCTCGGGATATGGAAGGATTTTGCGGAAGGGCGGGGATACGGTAGCCGCAATTATCGAAGAATCGCAACTCACGGCCGAGCAGCAGGAGTTGAACGAGATTAATTCGAGCATGTACTGCTTCACGACGACCAAACTCTGGCCGGCGCTGGCAAAGGTGACGCCAAACAACACACATCGGGAGATTTACCTGACGGATGCGATTGAGGTGATGAACGCGAAGGGCGAAACCGTGTTGGCGGAGATCGCGCAGGATTCGCGGGAGATGCTGGGCTGCAATACTCGGGCGGACCTGGCGGGCGTGGATCATACCTTCCGGGAGTGGAAACGCGAGGCGCTGATGAGGGACGGCGTGACCATTCAATTGCCAGAGACGGTGCTCATCGACCCGGATGTGATTGTGGGCGAAGATACAGTGATCGAGCCATGCGTGCAATTGCTGGGGCGAACAAAGATTGGCGCGCGTTGCGTGGTGAAGACGGGGAGCGTGGTGCACAACTCTGTTCTGGACGATCAAGTGGTGGTAGAGCCACACTGCGTGATCAGCGAGAGCCGGCTGGATTCTGACGTGGTGGTGGGACCGTTCGCGCGGATGCGCATGGAAACGCATTTGAAGAGCGGGGCGCGGATCGGGAACTTCGTGGAAGTGAAGAAAAGCGTGGTGGGCGAAGGCACAAAGGCGATGCACCTGACGTATCTGGGCGACGCGCGGATCGGGACCAAGACGAACATCGGGGCGGGCACGATTACGTGCAATTACGACGGATTTCACAAGCATCCCACGTCGATCGGAAACAAGGTGTTTGTCGGGAGCGATTCGACTCTGGTTGCTCCGGTGCGGATTGCAGATGGCGCGTACGTGGCTGCGGGATCGACGATCACGGAGAATGTGCCGGCAGATGCGCTGGGGATTGCGCGCGGCCGGCAAGTGAATAAGCAGGGGTGGGCAAGCAAGAAACGTCGAGAATTGGCGACGGCGGAAAAGCCGAAAAAACATGCGAAGAAGCGCCGCTAAGGATTCGCAAGGGGTAGTTTCAGACCTTCGACCAATCTTCCGGTGTGGTAAAATAGCAATTCCCGAAGGAAACCCGGAGGCGAACCATGAAATTTGGAGTCGTAGTCTTTCCCGGGTCCAACTGCGATCACGACGCATACCACGCCATCGGCCATGTGTTGCAAAAGCCGGTGGAATTCATCTGGCACCAATCGGAAGACCTTCACAACTGCGATGCGATCATCCTGCCCGGCGGATTTTCGTACGGAGATTACCTGCGCACGGGCGCGATTGCGCGATTCTCGCCGGTGATGAAATCGGTGGAAAAGTTTGCGAACGGCGGCGGGCTGGTTCTGGGCATATGCAACGGCTTTCAGATCCTGCTGGAGGCAGGGTTGCTGCCGGGAGCGATGATGAGGAACTCCGGGCTGCGGTTTATCTGCAAGCACGTGCACATCCGAGTGGAAGAAACGAAGTCGCCTTTCACCTGCGCGGCGCAGCAGGGGCAGATCCTGACAATCCCAATCGCGCACAGCGACGGGAACTATACGTGCGACGAAACGGCTCTCAGGGACCTGGAAAAGCACCATCAGGTCCTGTTCCGGTACACGACGGCGGGCGGGAAGGATGATGCGGCGGGGAATCCGAACGGGTCGACCGCGAACATCGCAGGGATTTGCAGCCGGGCCGGAAACGTGGCGGGGTTGATGCCGCATCCGGAGCGGGCCGTGGAAGAGATGCTGGATTCGAACGATGGGCTGGTGATTTTCCGGTCGATGATTGAGGCGCTGGTAGGCACAGCGAAGGCAATGGCGTGAGTCGCCGGAATAAAAGGAATTGGGCGGGGGCACGAGTCGTCATGCCCCTATTCTGTTTTAGGGCAGTTTTCGGAGCGGGCGTAAAAGCAGATTCCTCGCTTCGCCCGGAATGACAGGTTCATACTCGGGTGCGCAGAAATTCATAACAGGTAGAAACGAATGGCGACGGCACAGACGGAAATCAAGGTGACGCCGGAAATTGCGGCGGAGCATGGTGTGACGCGGGAAGAGTACGCGCGGATTCAGAAGATATTGGGGCGCGACCCGAACATCACGGAGCTGGGAATATTCAGCGTGATGTGGAGCGAGCACTGCTCATACAAGTCGAGCAAGGTACATCTGAAACGCTTGCCGACGCGGGGAAAGCTAGTGGTGCAAGGACCAGGCGAGAACGCTGGCGTGGTGGACATCGGGGATGGACTGGTGGCGGCGTTTAAAATTGAATCGCACAATCATCCGAGTTACGTGGAACCGTTCCAGGGCGCAACCACGGGCGTAGGCGGAATCTTGCGGGACATTTTCACCATGGGGGCGCGGCCGATTGCGGTGCTGGACTCGCTGAGGTTCGGAGAGATTGTACCCTCAGGTGCTAAAGCCCATTCTTCGGGCCCGGGCGCTAATGTCGCGGCCGAAGCCGCGACCCACAAGGCCACCATTGCAGGAAGGACCCGCGACGAAGAGGCGGCGAAGAACCGGCGGGTTCTGGATGGAGTGATCCGCGGCGTGGGGAGTTACGGCAATTGTTTCGGCGTGCCGACGGTGGGCGGAGAAGTGGCGTTCGAGCCGTGCTATGCGCAGAATCCGTTGGTGAACGCGCTGGCCCTGGGGATTGCCAAGAAGGAGGAAATCTTTCTGGCGAAGGCCAAGGGCACTGGCAACCCGGTAATTTACGTAGGTGCGAAAACCGGGCGCGATGGAATTCACGGTGCGTCACTGCTGGCTTCTGCGGAGTTCACAGAGGAGTCCCAGCAGAAACGACCGAACGTGCAGGTGGGCGACCCGTTCATGGAGAAACTGTTGCTGGAAGCGTGCCTGGAGGCGATGAAGACGGGCGCGGTGGTAGCGATTCAGGATATGGGCGCGGCGGGCCTGACGTGCTCGACGTGCGAGATGGCTTCGCGAGGCGGGACCGGGATTGAAATTGACCTGGCGAAAGTGCCGCAGCGCGAAACCGGCATGACGCCTTACGAAATCATGCTGAGCGAATCGCAGGAACGCATGCTGCTGGTGGCAGAGAAGGGGCGCGAGCAGGAAGTGCTGGCGGTGTTCAAGAAATGGGGACTGGATGCGACGGTGGTAGGCGAAGTCACGGATGGCGGAATGCTGGTGGTGAGCGTCCACGGTAAAGTGGCGGCGAAAATCCCGGCGCACCCGCTGGCGGAAGAAGGGCCGGTGTACAACCGCCCGATTTCGGAGCCGGCGCGTCGCACCGAGACGGAGCAGGATTGGTTTGCATTTGCGGCGGAAGGAACAGACCTGACGGAGAAATTCACGAAATTGCTGGCGGCGCCGACAATTGCGTCGAAGCACTGGATTACGGAGCAGTACGACAGCATGGTGCGGACGAACACGCTGGCGGGACCGGGGGCGAGCGACGCGGCGGTGGTGCGCATTAAAGAGACAAAACGCGCGCTGGCCTTGGCGACGGATGGAAATGGGCGCTGGTGCCAACTGAATCCAAGGGTGGGCGCGATGCATGCGGTGGCAGAGGCGGCGCGAAACGTCGCGACCAGCGGGGGGCGCCCGATCGCGGCGACCAACTGCTTGAATTTCGGGAGCCCGGAAAAGCCGGAGGTGATGTGGCAGTTTTCGCAGGCAATTGACGGGCTCGGTGAGGCGTGCGTGGCTTTGGGAACACCGATTACCGGCGGGAACGTAAGTTTTTACAACGAGACGCTGGGGAAATCGATCTATCCGACGCCGGTGATCGGGATTCTGGGGATTCTGGAGGATGCGACGAAGGTGTTGAAGGTGGCGTTCCGGAAGGAAGGCGACGTGATCGTGCTTCTGGATGGATCCAATTCCTCGAAGGCAGCGCTGCAGGCTCCGCCGAAAGCAGGAAAACGACGGGAGTTTTCGTCGTCAGAATACTCCAAGACAGTTGGTGGGATTGTAGCGGGAGAACCGCCGGCGATTGAGTTGGGAGCAGAGAAATGGGTGATCGATTGCATGGTCGCTCTGGCGGCGGAAGGGACGTTGCAGTCGGCCCACGACGTGAGTGATGGCGGCGCGGCAGTCACGTTGGCGGAATCGTGCTTTGCGGCTGCAGGGCTTGGAGCAAGTGTGACGCTACCGGAAGATGTGGCGGCGGAGTACGCGCTGTTTGGCGAGCGTGGCGCGCGCGTGGTGGTTTCCGTAGCGCCTGAAAAGCTTGCCGCTGTTCGGAATACTGCGAGACAATATGGTGTGGGCGCACACGAAATCGGCAAAGTCACGCGTGACAACACACTGCGCATCGAATATAAGGGGCATACGGTGGTCTCGGCGGAAATCCCCACGCTGGGCGACGCTTGGGCGCATGCGCTTGAGCACAACTTGAAGATTCGATGATAAACAAACACGCATACGCGGACGACCGGTTTCACGATGAGTGCGGCGTGTTCGGGGTGTATGGACACCCGGAAGCGGCGAATCTAACGTATCTGGGTTTGTACGCGCTGCAGCACCGCGGGCAGGAGTCGGCGGGAATTGTGTCGAGCACCGGGAACGACCTGAACCTGCACCGGGCGATGGGAGAAGTGGAAGAGATTTTTCAGCCGAGCGTGCTGGCGAAATTGCCGGGGTCAAGCGCGATTGGGCACACACGATATTCGACGGCGGGGGACAAGGCGCTCTTGAACGCGCAGCCCATCATGGTCGATTGCGGAAAGGGAAAACTCGCGCTGGCACACAACGGCAACCTGACGAACGCATTGGAGCACCGGCGCCGGCTGGAACACCGCGGATCGATCTTTCAGACGAACAGCGACACGGAAGTGATCGTGCACCTGATCGCGCGTTCGCAGGCGCGGAATTTTTCCGGCGCGTTGGGCGATGCGTTGAACCAGGTGGAAGGCGCCTACTCGCTGCTGGTGCTGACGCCGGAGGAATTATATGCGGTCAGGGACCCGCGAGGATTCCGGCCGCTGGCGCTGGGGAAGATTGCGACGCTGGACGGAAGCGATGCGTGGGCCGTGGCCTCCGAGACTTGCGCGTTTGACTTGATGAACGCGGAGTACGTGCGCGATGTAGAGCCGGGCGAGATGGTGCGAATCTCGCGCGCCGGGATCGATTCGATTCGATTCAGCCCGCCTAAGCCGCATCAGTACTGCATATTCGAGCATGTTTATTTCTCGCGGCCGGACAGCATCGTGTTTGGGCGGTCGGTGAACGAATCGCGCGAGATGCTGGGACGGCTGCTGGCGCAGGAGCACCCGGTGGAAGCGGACATGATCGTGCCGATCCCAGACTCGGGGGTGCCGGCGGCGATCGGGTTCGCGCTGGAATCGAAGATACCGTTCCGAATGGGGTTGATTCGGAACCATTACATTGGGAGAACGTTTATCGAGCCCTCCCAGGCAATCCGGAACTTCGGGGTCAAGCTGAAATTGAACCCGGTACGGAACTTAATTGCCGGGAAACGCGTCGTATTAGTGGACGATTCGATTGTGCGCGGTACCACCAGCCGGAAACTGGTGCGCATGGTACGGGAGGCCGGGGCGACGGAAGTGCACATGCGGATCAGTTGCCCGCCCACGATTTCGCCGTGCTATTACGGTGTGGATACGCCGACGAAGGAGGAGCTGATCGCTTCGTCGAACATGCCGGAAGAGATTCGCAAGTTCCTGGGCGCGGACTCGCTGGGGTACTTGTCCCTCGGTGGCTTGCGGCAGGCGGTGAGTGACATAGAAGGGAAATTCTGCACCTCGTGTTACACGGGCATTTACCCGACGGACCTGGTGCAGCTGGAAGTGAGAGAAGGAAACGGCACACCAAAATTCAAAGAGGAAGTGACGGTGGAACGTGAAAGCTGATGCGGTGAAAATCAAGGGGAAAACGGAGGAAGCGAGGCTGCCGCTGAGCGTGCGGGCAAAGAGCGAAGCCATTGCGTGGTTCTGGGTAATCCTGGCGTTCATGCTGATCAACGGGACTCTGGGTCAGGCGCGCGTGATTCCTTCCGGATCGATGGAAGACACGCTGCTGATCGGGGACCACCTGATCATGAGCCGAATCGGCTACGATGCGGGCATCCCGTTCACCAACTTGCATGTGTCACTTTGGCGCAATCCGAAGCGGCAACAGATCATCATCTTCAAACCACCGTTCGATGCGACGCAGCCGGACTATGTGAAGCGCGTAATCGGATTGCCGGGCGATATTGTGGACGTTCGCGACGGCGCAGTGTGGATCAACGGGAAGAGGCTGCAAGAAAATTACACGATGGGGCCAAGCGATCCCGCTTCACCGGGGCAAGCGCCACCGGGCTACGAGGTAACTCAATTTCCTTATCGGGTTCCGGAGAACTGTTATTTCGCTATGGGAGACAACCGCGGTAATTCGTACGACAGCCGGTTTTGGGGCTGTGTGCCGCGGAAAGATATTCTGGGAACGCCGGTGATCATCTATATGTCGCTGGATGCACCAAAGGATGCCTGGAACGGGGATATTGCGGCGCGATTCGAGGCCTACGCGAACGCGCTAATCCACCCGGGAACTGTACGGTGGCGCAGACTGTTCCATGTGTTTTAAGCTGTAGACGGTCCGGCCACGCTCAGGGGCGGGGCCGCGATTGGAAGCAGAAGTTAACCGCCTATCGTGTGACTTCTGACGAGCAAGTCGTACCTCGTGGCCGCTCATTTCCGAATGGAACGGAGCCGGCAAGCTGCATAATCGCTGTAGCATAAAAAAGAGAGCTTGAAGGCGGCCCAAGATGAAATACGCCGACGCAGGAGTGAACATCGCTGTCGCTGACGACGCGAAACAGCGCATCCGGCATCTTGCCAGCAAGACCTTTTCACCCGCAGTTCTTGGAGGAATCGGGGGATTCGGTGCGTTGTTTGCGTTGGATGGAAAGCGATGGAAAGAGCCGGTATTGGTGTCGAGCGCGGACGGGGTGGGAACGAAACTGAAGATCGCGACGGCGATGGGTGTGCACTCCACGGTGGGCGCGGACCTGGTCAATCACTGCGTGAACGACATTCTGGTACAGGGTGCGGAACCGCTGTTTTTCCTGGATTACCTGGCCATGGGGAAATTGGAAGCGAGCGTCGTCGAGCAGTTGGTGGACGGAATGAGCCGGGCCTGCCGGAAAGCCGGATGCGCGCTGATTGGCGGAGAGACGGCGGAAATGCCGGGATTTTATCCGCCCGGGGAATATGACTTGGCAGGATTCATCGTGGGCGCGGTGGAACGGAAGAAGGTGCTGACAGGGAAGTCCGTGAAGCCTGGCGATACCCTGCTCGGACTGCCTTCGGCGGGGCTGCACACGAACGGATATTCACTGGCGCGGAAGCTGGTGTTTGAAGTGGCAAAGCTGAAACCGGACACCTATGTGGCGGAAGTGGGGAACAAAATTGGGGCGGAGCTGCTGAAGCCACATGTGTGCTATGCGCCGGCAGTGAAAAGCTTATTGGCACGCGGATGGGTGTCGACGATGGCGCACATCACCGGCGGAGGAATCCCGGGGAATCTGCCGCGAGTGCTGCCGAGCGGGGTGAAAGCGATCATCGATCTGGATGCATGGCCGATACCGCCGATTTTCAAGTACCTGGCGAAGCTGGGGGAAATCGATACCGACGAATTGCTGCAATCGTTCAACATGGGCGTGGGCATGATTGTGATCGTGTCCGCGGAACACGTGAAGAATGCGGAAGCGGATTTGAAGCGGCGACGGGAGAAATTTTTCCGCATCGGGCGGATTGAGCGCGGAGATACGGGGAAGGCGCGGCTGGTCTATTCCGGGGCGCTGAATTTGTAGGCGGAGCGTTCGAGCGCGCGAAAGTCAAAGAGAGTAGCAGATTCTTGAAGCAAACCCGGCCCTCCGAATGGCATGTTTGCGAGTTATCCGGCCAGTGCCGCGGCTTTTCGTTTGCGGCTCCAATACCACCATTGACATTTTTGCGCCGAAAGACGCGGGTTGCGCGCCTGCGCGACGGCGGCGTGGAACGTGTCGAGGACGCAAGGGTCTTGGCGTGTTCCGGTGAGGCGTTCGAGGCGGGAATAGAGCTTGCGGGGATCGTGTTTGGCAAGCTGGGACACCGAGCGAATGCCGAGCATCTGGAAATCGCGTTCGATGGCTGGGCCGACGGAGATAAGATCGCGGAGTTGGCGGCGTTGGGTCATGAGAGCTCCTTTTATTGTTCGCTTTATGTTCGCCATAGATTAAGACAGACTTTAACCCATTCCCGCGGCTCGGCTCAAGCAGTTTTTGTAGCGCAGCCCGTACGGCAACTCTGCATCCCAGCCTTGCGCATTATTTTGCGGCAGTGCGCAGGTGTGTTAACGTTTTTTGTTTATGAAGAAGCGAATCGGGGTGCTGTTGAGCGGGCGCGGCTCGAATTTTGAGGCGCTGGCGGAGAGCGTGTCCGCGGAAAGGATTCCTGGCGCGGAGATTGCCATTGTGATCAGCAATCAGCCGGATGCGGCGGGGCTGAAGCGGGCGGAAGTGCGCGGCATCGCAACCCGGATGATTCCTTCGAAGGGCTTGCAGCGGGAGGCGTACGACCGGCAAGTGGCAGCGGTGCTGCAGGAATACAAGGTGGATTTGATCTGCCTGGCGGGGTACATGCGGCTGCTGTCGCCGTATTTCGTGGCGGAGTTTCCACAAAAGATACTGAACATTCACCCTTCGCTGCTGCCGGCGTTTCCGGGGCTGGAGGCGCAGAAACAGGCGCTGGAACATGGGGTGAAGTTCGCAGGCTGCACGGTGCACTTTGTGGATGAGAATCTGGACGCGGGACCGATTATTCTGCAGGCGGTGGTGCCGGTGCTGGACGGCGATGATGAACACGCGCTGGCCGAGCGAATTTTGAGGGAAGAACACCGGATTTACAGCGAAGCGGTGAAGGTCATTTTGGAAGGGAAATGGCGGATTGCGGGGCGGCGTGTGCTCCGGACGGATGCATAAGGCGCAATGACAATATTCAAAAACGTAGATGAGCAGCTAGCGTATCTGAAGAAGGGCGTGGCGGAGATCATCCCCGAAGAGGAGCTGAGAGAGAAGCTCGCGAACTCGGAGAAAAGTGGCAAGCCATTGCGCGCGTATCTTGGAGTGGACCCGACGGCGCCGGACATTCACCTTGGCCACACCGTGGTTTTGCGCAAGCTGAAACATTTTGGATCGGCGCCACGCGCTCAAACAGCAGATCCACATACTCCTTCATGCCGTATTCGTAGCCTTCCTTGCCGATTCCGTCCATCAGGATGAGGGCGCTGTCTTCGCCGCCCCTGGAAAAAGCGTGTTCGGCGGCGACGCCTTTCGGAAGGCTGGAGCCGAAATCGCCGTGTGATTTGAAGCCAAAAATCCGCACCGTCTTGAACGGGTCCTGCGAGTTCGTGCTCTGCAAAAGGTAGGCGCGGGCGATCTCGAAATGCTCGAGGGCGGCCTTGGCGGCGGCCTCGTTGTCAGTCGTGTAGATCTCGAAATGATCGGAAGCGGCCTTCACCAATTTGATCTGGGCCGCGGAGGAAACCGCGATCGGTATCAGGCTTACCATCGCCAACAGGAGTGGTCTATGAAGTCGTGACATTCAGTTCCTCATCAACGAAAAGGATATTTACAGGTTTTCACCTGAATTGCAAGCCCCCCCATTGAGGCAGGTAGAGTTCGGACGTCATCCGAAGCGGCTAAGATTCGTCTCGGAGAACCGGCGTCGGGAAGAGAAGCATGACTGCGAAGGCGCTCGGGACGCGAGCGGCACGGGGAATTTCAATGAAGGCCGGGGCCGCTTTCAGGCGGCCAGGAACATACGCTTCACGACGAGGGCGACACGCTCGATCAGCCGGAAATTGGGGATGGCGGAGAGGGGGAGATTCGAACTCCCGGTACCCGTAAAGGTACTCTCGCTTTCGAGGCGAGCGCGATAGACCACTCTGCCACCTCTCCGCGCTGTTTTCCTCAGTATAACAGGGGCATCCGTCTGCCCGTGGTATCGTCTGCTTTACGGGATACGAACGCCATTGCGGAGCGGAGTTTCTTGAAGTAAACCCTCGCCGGCCCGCGGCGCGAGGCCGACCATGGCATCGGGGGCGGACGAAGCGCACCCGAGGATCCGCCCCCCTCATTCTGGCGTTGCTCCTTTGCGCCGCCTGCGGGCATCATCCGGCGGCCACGCGGCCGGTTACTATCGCAGCGGCGGCCGACCTTCGGTTCGCCATGGACGAAATCTCCGCCGGGTTCCGGCGCGCGCATCCCGGCGTGGAACTGCGCCCCTCCTACGGCTCCTCCGGCAATTTCTATTCGCAAATACGCAACGGCGCGCCGTTCGACGCGTTTCTCTCCGCCGATATCGAATATCCGCACCGGCTGCTGCAAGCGGGCATCGGCGTTCCGGACTCGCTGTTCGTCTACGGCGTAGGGCGGATCGTCGTATGGGTTCGCACGCAATCGGGGATCGATCCCGCAGCCGCGGTTCGCGATCCCGCGGTGCGGCGCTTCGCCATCGCCAATCCGGCGCACGCACCCTACGGCCGTGCCGCGGACGCGGCCTTGCGTTCGCTTGGAGTATACGGCCAAGTCGAAAGGAAACTGGCGCTGGGAGAGGACATCTCCCAGACCTTTGGCTTCATCGAGAGCGGCGCGGCCGATGCCGGAATCGTGGCGCTCTCGTTGGCGCTTTCGCCCACGGCGCGCGCCGGGGGCCGCTACTGGGAGATCCCGCTGGACGACTACCCGCGGATCGAGCAGGCCGCTCTGCTGCTGAAAGACTCGCCGATTGCGCGCGCATTCTACGACTACCTCCGCGGCGCGGCCGGCCGCGTCATTCTAAAGAAGTACGGCTTTTTCCTCCCGGAGGAGCATTGATGGATTGGCAAGCCATCTGGTTGAGCGTGCGGCTGGCATCGGCGACCACGCTCATTCTGCTGGTCATCGCAACGCCGCTGGCTTATTGGCTGGCTATCACGGCGCGGCGCTGGAGATTCCTGGTGGAAGCGCTGGTGGCGCTGCCGCTGGTGCTGCCGCCGACGGTGCTGGGGTTCTACATTCTGCTGGCCATGGGGCCGCGCAGCCCGGCCGGCGCGCTCTACGCCAAACTCACCGGCGGCATGTTGCCGTTCTCGTTTGAAGGCCTGCTGCTGGCTTCCGTGATCTACAGCTTTCCGTTTATGGCGCAGCCCATAGCGGCTTCATTCGCGTCGGTGGATTCGCGGCTGGTGGAGGCTTCGTGGTGCCTGGGAGTTTCACGCGCGGCCACCTTCCGGCGCGTGGCGGTTCCGCTGGCCATACCGGGCATCGCCACCGGCGCGGTGCTCGCCTTCGCCCACACCATGGGGGAGTTCGGCGTGGTGCTGATGGTGGGAGGAAATATCGCGGGCATCACCCGCACGGTTTCGATTTCGGTTTACGACCAGGTGCAGGCGCTCGATTACGCCGCCGCGGCCCGCACCTCCGGTTTTCTGCTGGCGGTTTCCTTCACCGCGCTGGCGCTGGTTTATGCGTTGCGCCGGCGCTTCTGGTCGCCATGGCCGATGAACTGATCTGCCGCTGCCGGAAGCGGCGCGCCTCGGGCTTCGAACTGGAAGCGGACCTGCGGATCCCGCTGGCGGATTCGCCGGTCACGGTCCTGTTCGGCCCCTCCGGAGCGGGCAAGACCACGCTGCTCCGGCTGATCGCCGGCCTGGAGCGCGCCGATTCCGGCGAGATCCGCTTTCGCGGCGAAGCCTGGTACGATGCCGAGACCGGCCTCGATCTGCCGCCGCAGCGGCGGCGAGCCGGCTTCCTGTTCCAGGATTACGCGTTGTTCCCGCATCTCACGGTGGCGCAAAACGTAGGTTACGCCGCGCGGCGCGGGAGGCGGCGGGATCTGATGGATTCCTTCGGGCTCGGCGAGTTGGCGGGCCGGCGCCCGCGCGAGATCTCCGGCGGCCAGCAGCAGCGTGTGGCGCTGGCGCGCGCACTGGCGGCCGAACCGGCGCTGCTGCTGCTGGACGAGCCGCTTTCGGCGCTCGATGAAGCCTCGCGCGTGCGTACGCGGCACGTGCTGCGCCGCATGCTGCTCGCGGGCGGCGTCCCCTCCCTTGTAGTAACGCACGACCGCTTCGAGGCGGTCGCGCTGGGCGATTGGATGGCTGTGATCGCCGGCGGGCGCGTGCGGCAAACAGGACCGGTGTCCGAGGTCTTCCGCCGCCCGGCGGACCCGGAAGCGGCTGCGGCCGTGGGGATGGAAAACATCCTGGCCGCGCGCATCGAGCGGCGCGAGGGTGGGCTGTTGACGCTCGGAATTGGAACGGCGGCGCTCGAATGCGTGGACCGCGGCGAGATCGCGGGCTACGGCCCCATGTGGGCGTATCTGCGCGCCGAGGACGTGGCGCTGACGCGCCAGCCGCTTTCGACCAGCGCGCGCAACTGCCTGCCCGCGCGCGTAATCTCGGTTGCCGCCAACGGACCGCTGGCCCGCGTGGAACTGGATTGCGGCTTTCCGTTGGTCGCGCTCATCACCGCGCAATCCGCCGGGGAGATGCGACTGGCGGCCGGAGAAACGGTCCACGCCGTCATAAAAGCGGCGGCCGTACATCTCACTACATAACGATTTCGCGGGGCTGTTCGGCGGAGCGCGGCGGGCGTACAATCTAGCCGGAGGTTCCTATGGCGCTAATGGAAAGACTGCGCGAATTTCTCGACCGGCATCGGGCCGAATACGCGCATACCGAACATCCCCAAGCATATACGGCTCGGGAAGTGGCGTCCGCGGAACATCTCCCCGCGCGGGAGATGGCCAAAGTGGTGATGGTTTTTGGGGACGAGGGTTACCACATGATGGTGGTTCCGGCCAACCGTCTGGTGGATTTTCACGAAATCCGCCTGGCTCTGGGGCTTACGCACGCGCGTATGGCCACCGAAGAGGAGATCGGCCGGCTATTCCCGGATTGCGAACTGGGGGCCATGCCGCCCTTCGGCAATCTTTACAACATCCCGGTCTACCTGGACAGCGGCCTGATCGGCGAAGAGACCATCGCCTTCAACGCCGGCACGCATCGCGATGTGATTCATATGCGCACCAGCGACTACCGGGACATAGTGAATCCAACGGTAATCTCGCTGGCGCGCGAAGCCGCAATGCGGCATGGTTGGTAACGCGCCGGCAGTTTTGCGGGCGGCGTGCGGACTGGCGGCGCAGGAGCACCCAAGATCCGCCCGCGGGATGGCTGGGCGCAAACAATACGGTACGCTGGTTTCATGCGGACTATTCTGCTCCTGGCGGTGGCGGCGGCCGCGTGGGGACAACAGCCGCGCGGCGCCGGCCATTGGGAAGGCGCCATCAAGGGCGGCAAAAGCGACGTGCCGATCACTATCGACCTGGCGCCGGGGCGGAACGGCGCGTGGGTGGGCGCCATGGGCATGCCCAAGCAAGGGACTAAGGACGCGCCGCTGAGCGGCATCACGGTCCAGGGCGATACGGTCCGCTTCAGCATGTTCGATGCGCCGGGCAGTCCGGTGTTCGAAGGCAAGCTCTCAGCCGACGGCATGGCGATAGCCGGCCAACTCTCGGGCGGCGGAGAAGCCACGGGCTTCGAACTGAAGCGCGCCGGCGATGCGCAAATCCAGCCGCCGCCGGCCAGCACGCCGATGTCCGGCGCATTCGAAGGCGTTTGGGAAGGCACGCTGGGGGGCGGCGACCGCACGCTGCGGCTGTCGCTGAAGCTATTGCGCGCGGCCGATGGGACCGGGGCGGGTTCGATTACCACGGTCGGCGAGGATGGCCCGGAGATTCCAATCACCACCGTTACGCAGAACGGCGACCGCCTGCAATTAGAGATTCGCGCGATCGGGGGCGCGTACTCGGGAAAGCTGGATCCCGCCAAGGGCGAGATTTCCGGCATCTGGACGCAAGCGGGCAGCAACACGCCCCTGGTATTCCGAAGACAGAAGTGAACCCGCCCGGAGACGCGTAGACGCCGGGCGGTTTTCGGAATACGGCACGCATCCGCCGCGCCTCCGTGTCCCGGCGGCGAAACCCGACTTGACGATTATGCGTACGCGATGGGATTGGCGGCGAGCCAGTGCGCGTCGCGTACGGCGTTCACTTTGCGCAGCGCGCCGCGCGCGGCGCCGCTGGTTAATTCGCGGGACTCCCACGCCATGCCGATGCCGAGGCCGACCGCGCTGCCCGCCAATCCGCAAACCGCCGCGCGATAGCCGAGCGATTGCCGGCGGCCGTTCAGGCAGGCGCTGATGACGCCGATGGCCGCGCCGGCCACGGTCGAGGCTACCACTGCCGGCGTGCGGGTGGATGCGAACCTGTCTTTCCCGCTTGCCTTCCAGGCGGAGACGACGCCCGCGACTCCAGCCTCAATCAGATTCGCGGCATAGTCGAACTCGGACTTCAATGACTGGGCGCCACCGGTTGCCATAGGTGCCTCCGGCAACAATAGTAACCCGGAACTTTCGATCTTCTTAACTTATTTTGTGACCAGGAATACAGATTTCGGCTCGGTCCGTTTCCGGCGTAAGCCGCCCCCTACCCATTCCGCTCGTGGTGGCGCCGGCGCTGCGCACTGTGTCACAATCGCGGCATCATATGCGGAATTATTTCGATTCCCCCGAGCCCGGCCTGTTCGACGTTCCCACGCGCTCCCGCGGCCCCGCCGGTTCTCTTCCGTTCACCGGCGAGATGCTCCTCAATCGCCCTTCCGGCGACCTCTTTGGCTGGACCATGGACGCGGCAATGGGCTGGCAACCCGCCACGCTCGGCACCGCCGAGTTCCTGATTCTGTCGACGCACGGCGGCCTGCGCGCTCCCGACGGAACTCCCGTGGCGCTGGGCTATCACACGGGGCACTGGGAAGTCGGGTTGCTGGTGGAGGCCGCGGCGCGCGAACTGAAGGCCGCCGGCGCCGTTCCATTCGCCGGCGCATGCACCGATCCCTGTGACGGCCGCACTCAGGGCACTACAGGGATGTTTGACAGCCTGCCTTACCGCAACGACGCCGCCACCATCTTTCGGCGCCTGATCCGCTCACTGCCCACGCGCCGCGGAGTGATGGGCATCGCCACCTGCGATAAGGGCCTCCCGGCCATGATGATGGCGCTGGCGGGCTCGGGCGGGTTTCCGGGCGTGCTGGTTCCGGGCGGCGTCACGCTGCTGCCCGAGCAGGGCGAGGACGCCGCCGCCATCCAGAGCATCGGCGCTCGCTATGCGCACAATGAACTGACGCTCGAACGAGCCGCCGAGTTGGGCTGCCGCGCCTGCGCTTCGCCGGGCGGCGGCTGCCAGTTTCTCGGCACGGCGGCGACTTCGCAGGTAGTGGGCGAGGCGCTCGGGATGTCGCTCGGTCACGCGGCCCTCGCGCCCTCCGGCCAGCCAATCTGGCTCGACATGGCGCGCCGCTCCGCTCGCGCGCTCATGGCGCTCGAAAAGCGCGGCATCCGCATGAGCGATATCCTCACGGAAGCGTCCCTGCGCAACGCCATGATCGCGCACGCGGCGTTCGGGGGCTCCACGAATCTCGTGCTGCACCTGCCCGCCATCGCGCACGCGGCCGGCTTGCCGCGGCCGCGCGCGGAGGATTGGGCGCGCATCAACCGGCTTACGCCGCGTCTGGTGGATGCGCTGCCCAACGGGCCGCGCAGCTATCCCACGGTGGTGGTTTTCCTGGCCGGCGGCGTGCCCGAAGTCATGCTGCACCTGCGCCGCGCCGGCTTGCTCGAAACCGGCGTCCTCACCGCCTCCGGCGCCACGCTGGGCGAGCAACTCGACGAATGGGAGGGCTCCGAGCGGCGCGTGCGCTTGCGGGCGCTGCTGCGCGAACGCGATGGTATCGATCCGGATGACGTGATCTTCTCTCCCGATTCGGCCGCGCGCCGGGGCATCTCCTCCACCGTCTGCTTCCCGCACGGCAACCTGGCGCCGGAAGGCTCCATCGTCAAGTGCACCGGAATCGATAAATCCGTGGTCGGCGCCGATGGCGTGTACCGAATGACCGGACCGGCGCGCGTCTTCCTCACCGAACCCGCCGCCATCGCCTACATCAAGAGCGACCGCATCCATCCCGGCGACGTGCTGGTGCTGGCCTGCCGGGGGCCGATGGGCGCCGGGATGGAGGAGACGTATCAGCTCACCGCGGCCCTCAAGTACCTCTCCTTCGGCAAACACGTGGCGCTGCTCACCGACGCGCGCTTCAGCGGCGTCTCCACCGGCGCGTGCGTCGGGCACGTTTCGCCCGAGGCGCTGGCCGGAGGCCCGATCGGCAAAGTGCTGGACGGCGACCTGATCGAAATCGTGGTCGACCGCGTGAATCTGGAAGGGTCGGTCGACTTCGTCGGCGAGAACGGCGCAAACGTCGGCCGCGAAGCCGGCGCGCGCATACTGGCCGCGCGCCCGCCGCGCCCCGATCTGGCGCCCGACCCGGCGCTCCCCGCCGATACCCGCCTCTGGGCAGCGCTTCAAGACGTGAGCGGCGGCCCATGGGGCGGCTGCGTCTTCGACGTGGAGGCGATCCTACGCGCGCTCAGCGCCGGCAAGCCGGCGAAGCAGCCGCTCGAATAGCTGCCGGCGCGCTAACGGCGCGGCTAAGGCCGCACCCTGATAGAAGACGCTGCGGAGCGAACGGGTCAAGCGGCGCGGTCGATTCGCCGCGCGTTTGAAAAATACGGGCTAGTCGAACGACAATGTGGTCTTGGAGCCGCCTACATCGATCGTGTGGACCCGGTGATCGCCGTTTTCAATCACGCTGTGAACCACGGTGGCGTGGAATTTCTCGTTGCCTTCCTGGCTTTTCACCATAGTGGTGACGGACTTGCCTGAGTTCTCGTCCTTTATGATCGCAACCGAACCCTTGACGGTAAAGGAGTAGTCTCCGGCCGGTAAAACCAGGTTTCCGATTTTGGTCTTGTCCGACAGGTGGAACTCCGTGGAGGCAAAGGCCAGCACGGCGAAAATCGCAAGGCAGGCAAACTTCAACGGCATCGGTATCTTCATGTTTGGTTCTCCTCTATAGAGCTTCTTCCCGTGTTCTCATCAGTCTTTTCGTCATCTTTGGCGAAAACGATAGGACGCGGGACCTGCTAGCGCGCGCCGCGCGGAAGCGCGGCGGCGGCCGAAATGGCACGCCCCACGTTCTCCCGTTTCAACGACGCCGATCGGGAACGGAAACCGATGCGCCGGCGCCTGCCGGCAAACCCAGCTCTCGTTCCCCGCTCGGGGCTACAGAGAAGACGAACACGATTCGAAGAAGGTTGCGGCGACTGAGCTAAAATATACGAGGCGGCCGTCTAAATCATGCCATTATTCGTACCGAACCGGAGCCGCGGTAAGCTGATCGTGGTGGAGGGCATCGATGGCTCCGGAAAATCAACCCAAATCTCGCTTCTGAGCCACTGGCTGCGTTCGCAAGGCTACGCCGTCGCGTTCAGCGAGTGGAACTCCTCGCCGCTGGTGAAACAGACCACGCGCCGCGGCAAGAAGAAGGAGATGTTCACCCCCACCACTTTCAGCCTGATTCACGCCACCGATTTCGCCGACCGCATGGAGAGCTACATCCTGCCGCTGGTGAAGTCCGGGGCGATCGTCTGCGCGGACCGTTATGCCTACACCGCTTTCGCCCGCGACGTGGCGCGCGGCGTGAGCCGGCGCTGGGTACGCAACCTGTACCGTTTCGCCATCGAGCCCAGCATCGCGTTCTACTTCCGCGTGCCGCTGGATGTCGCGCTCGGTCGTATTCTGGGCGGCCGCGACGCGCTGAAGTACTACGAAGCCGGCATGGATCTGGATCTGGCGCGCAACGTGGAAGAGAGCTTCCGCATTTTCCAGGGCCGCATTCTCGATGAGTACGAGGCCATGGCGGAGGAGATGCGGCTTCCAGGTCATCGACGCCACCTTGCCGATCGAGGAGCAGCAGCGGCTGATGCGCGAAATCATAGTCGAGTCGCTGGGCGAGAGCCTTGGGAAACGGCGTGCTGCGCACGACGCCGGGAGGAGAATCATGGCTCGCAAGCCGCCTGCCGCTTCAGTTCTACCGGGAACCGCTGCCCGGCGTGGACGCCTCCGATCTGCACGGCAAGCTGATCGTCATCGAAGGGCCGGACGCGGTGGGCCGCAGCACCCAAATCGCCTTGCTGCGCCAGTGGCTCGAACAGGAGGGCCACGCGGTCCTCGATACCGGCATGGCGCGCTCCGCGCTGGCGGGCAAGGGCATCAAGGCGGCCAAGGAAGGCAACACCCTGGGCCCCATCACGATGACCCTGTTCTACACCACCGATTTCGCCGACCGCCTGGAGAACGAGATCATCCCCGCGCTGCGCGCCGGCTTCGTGGTGCTGATCGACCGCTACATATACTCCATCATGGCGCGGGCCATGGCGCGCGGCGAGGACCGCCGCTGGATCGAGCAGGTGGCCGGCTTCGCCCTGGTTCCGCACGCGATCTACTACCTGCGCGCCGACGTGGAAACGCTGGTCTCGCGAGTGGTGCTGGGCCGCGGCGCCTTCGATTATTGGGAGAGCGGCATGGACCTGCGCTTCGGCCCCGATAAGTACGAAAGCTTCATCCGCTACCAGACTCGCCTCATCAAGGCGCTCGATTCCATGGTCGGCCCCCTACGGCTTCACCGCGATCGACGCCAACCAACCGGTCCTGCGCGTCTTCCGCGAATTGCGCCGGGAGGTTTCCAGGCTCTCGCTGCGCCGCATGAAGCCGCGGCGCGCCGCGGCGCCGTCCCTGGAGGCCTGAGTGGAGATCTACCTGCTTCGCCACGGCATTGCGGCGGATGCCAAACCCGGCCAGCCCGACGCCGAGCGCGCCCTGACCGATGAGGGCCGCGAAAAGCTGCGCCGCGTTTTGAAGCGCGCGCGCGAAGCCGGGGTGACGCTGGACGCCGTCCTCTCCAGCCCCTATGTGCGCGCCATGGAAACCGCCCGGATCGCCAAGGATACTCTCGGGTATGAAGGCGAGATCGAGCGGGTGAATGAGCTTGTCCCGGAGCGCTCGCCGTACGACGCCTGGGAGGTGATCCGGGCGCATAAGGCTGACGACGCCATTCTGCTGGCCGGCCACGAGCCGCTGATGAGTTCGCTGGCGGCGTTCTTGCTGGGATGCCCGGCGCTTGAAGTCGACTTCAAGAAAGGCGCCCTGCTGCGCCTGGATAGCGAGCGCTTCGGCGCGCAGCCCCACTGCCTTCTGAAGTGGATGCTTACCCCGGCCTTGACGGCCTGAATTTCGAAGCCGGCCTCCTATGCGTTCCGGTTTCTCTGTTCCGCGGGATTGAGCGCCCGCTCGCCGGCGCTGGCCGTGAGGTACGTCAACGCCTGCCGGGCCAGCTCCGGAATGCTGGGATCCGGATGCCGGAGCAGGACGATCAGGGTCCGGATCCAGCGCAATTCGCTGTCTTCAATTCCGATTACGGAGACTGTTTTAGCCATATGCGCTTTCGATTTCACTCTTCGGCGCTGCCCGGAAGCCGCCCGTAGCGCAAAGTGAGGCGCCGTACAGTTCCAGAGGCGGGGGGTGAAGGAGCGCTGATTTAGGATCGCAACGGAAAACTGCGGAAAACCCGCCCCGTGCCGATAAGGTTGCTGGGAGAAGTTAATGTACGCTACCGCGAACGACGCTTACCTGGAGAATCGAGTGCTTTCGGCCGAACCCATCGAGTTGGTGCGGATGCTATATCAAGCCGCGGTCGCTGCGGTTCGCAACGCGCGCCACAGCCTGGCGGCCGGCGATATCGCCGCGCGTTCAGGCTCGATTAACAAGGCCTACGCGATCCTCGCGGAATTGCATTCATCTCTGGACTTTGAGCGGGGAGGCGATCTGGCGGCGCGCCTGGATGGGCTCTACGACTACTTGCGCAACAAGCTGGTCGAGGCCAACTTCAAGCAATCCGACGCCTGCCTGGCGGAGGTCCTGACCCTGCTCTCGAACCTGTCTGAGGGATGGGACGGCGCAGCCAAGAGCCTGAAGGCCGTCGCAACCGTCGATACCGGCTGGGAGCGGACGATTCCGCCGCCTGCGGACGCAGGCTACGCGCCGCGGGCCTGGAGCTTCTAATACCGGGTCGCGAAGCTATCGGCGGCGCCAAATCGCAAGAGTGTTGCCGCTCGGTTCCGCACAAGGATCGTGGTGAAAACCGGCCAGCGCCTGCGGTACGCCTACGATGGCTGTAGGCACTCGGCCAGTTGCTTCTCGTCGATGGCGCCGGGCTTGATTACGCGCCAGGCGGGTTCTGTAATATCGACCGTGGTAGCGCCCGGACCCGCGCAGATACCGCCGTCGAGCACCAGATCCACGCGGCCGTCCATCATCCCGAATACGTCGATGCCGCTCCGGCAGGTGGGGCTCCCGGAAATGTTGGCGCTGGTTGCGATCAGCGGCTGGTTGAGCAGCGCCACCAGTTCGCTCACGGCCTTGGAGCGCGGCTGCCGCAGCGCCAAACGGCCGGTATTGCCCGTTACCTTGAGCGGGACCTTGGCGGAGGCTGGGACGATGATGGTGAGCGGACCGGGCCAGAAGCGGCGGGCCAGCAAATAGAATCGATTGCTCAGTTCGCTGGCCAGATCTTCGGCCATCAGCAGGTCGTTCACCAGAATCGGGAGCGAACGGTGCGACTCGCGCCCCTTGGCGCGAAACACCTGGGCCACGGCCCTCAGATTAAAGGGATCGGCAACCAGCATATAGAGAGCGTCGGAGGGGATAGCCACCACTTTGCCGCGGCGCACAGCGGCGGCCGCCCGCTCCAGGGATTCCGGCTGGGGCGCTTCCGAGTCGATCTCAATCAGATCGGTAGGCATTTCCAATCGTCAATGTCCTGTTGGGCGGACAATCCTGGCTGCCGCCGGGTTCAGCCGGCGTTCGGGGTCTGAGCAGAGCGCGCTCCAACAAGCCGCCCGAAGGCGGCAGGCAATCTCGCCCGCCCCACAACGAGCCCGGCGCCCGAAGCCTGTGTTTTCGAGAGAGACACCGATCTTTTTCCTAATGCGGCCCGATAGCCTCGGCGGCGTCCAGGGCCATCTGATAACGGCCGAACGGCGCGCTTAATTGTACACCTTGAACCATCGCTCGCGCGCGGGTTACCATCTCGCGCGCGATGGCCACGCCTTCCTCACGCGCCTTCTCGGCGCTATCCACGCGGCGCATGCGCTCCATGTACTCTTCCGGAACCGGCACGCGCAGCTCGTTAACCATGAACTCGGCGTTGCGGAAACTGGTGAGCGGCCAGATGCCGCAGATCACGGGAATCCGCGTGTGCTCGATGCGGCGCAGAAACGCCTCCAGCAGGCCGAGATCGAAGACGGGCTGCGTAATGGCGAACTCCGCGCCCGCCTCCACTTTCCATTCGAAGCGGCGGATCTCCTCATCCAGGTTGAGCGCGCCGGGGTTCGCCCCCACGCCGATCAGCAGCGCGGTTTGCGAGCCGATGGGGTTGCCCCCCATGTCCAGCCCGCGGTTCAGATTACGGACGATGTTGACCAGGCCGATGGCATCCACGTCGAACACGGCCGTGGCGTCGGGATAGGAGCCCATGCGCGGCGGATCGCCCGTGATGCACAGCATGTTCCGCACGCCCATGGCGTGCGCGCCGATCAGCTCAGACTGGATCCCCAGGATGTTGCGGTCGCGGCAGCAGAAATGATTGAGGGTTTCGACGCCGGCTTCGCGCTGGAGGAGTTGGCAGGCGGCCTGGGCGCTCATCCGGGCGCTGGCGCGGGGTCCATCCGGCACATTGATGCAATCGATGCCGGCGGCCGCGCAGAGCCGCGCGCCGGCCACTTCGCGCGACGCGTCCACGCCGCGCGGCGGCAGAATCTCCACCATCGAAACGAATTTGCCCTCGGCGATCTTCGCGCCCAGCCGGGACTTGGCGCACGTGGGAACGGCCGCAATCGAATGCGCCTGCGCTTTCGCTTCGAGATCCTCCGCCTCGGCGGGAGCGGATTGCCGCCGCGGCTGCAGCGAGCGCGTTTCCGAGCGGATCAGCTTGATGTGGTCCGGCGTAGTGCCGCAGCAACCCCCGACGATCTTGACTCCCGCCCACAGCAGCCGGCGCGCGTACTGCGACATGTATTCCGGAGAGCAGAGATATATATTGCGGTTCTCCACGCGCTGCGGCAGGCCGGCGTTCGGCATGGCGCTCATCGGCTTGGAGGAGAACCGCATCATGCGCTCGATGACTTCAAGGGTAGCCTTGGGCCCGACCGAGCAATTCAGCCCGATCACATCGACCGGCCAGGAATCCATCGTGCGCGTGAAGGTCTCGGTATCGGCCCCGCCGGGAAGGTGGCCGAAATCGTCGATGGTGACTTGCGCGATTAGCGGCAGCTCATCGCCGCCCTCTTCGCGCGCGGCCAGGACGGCTTCGCGCAGTTCGTCCAGGTTGCCGAAGGTCTCCAGAATCAGGGCGTCGACGCCGGCCTCGAGCAGGACCGCGATCTGCTCGCGGAAGGCGGCGCGGGCCTCGGCGAACGATGTCGGCCCGAGCGGCTCGATATGCAGACCCAGCGGACCCACGGCGCCCGCGACGAACGCTTCCTCTCCCGCGGCTTCGCGCGCCAGCCGCACGGCGGCGCGATTGATCTCCGCCAGCTTATCGCCGAATCCGAATGCCGAGAGGCGCGGCCGCGTGGCGCCGAAGGTGTTGGTCTCCAGAATCTCCGCGCCCGCTTTCACGTACTCCTGGTGAATCTGCCGCACCATGTCCGGCGCCGAGAGCGACAGTTCGTCGAAGCATCGGTTGATGAAGACGCCGCGAGCGTAGAGCATAGTGCCCATGGCCCCATCGGCCACCAGCGAGCGGCGGGAAATTTGTTCGCGAAACTCCGCGGAACGGATCGAAGGCGCGGTTGTCATGTTGGAAAGACACGCAAGGTATGCGGTATAGGTGAATTCTATCGCAGGAGGCTCTTTGACGCGGAGGCGCGGAAAGACCCGTTCTCTCCGCTCGGCCTGAGCGCGCCCGGGTGCTAGACGCGCGTACCGGCGCCGCACGGGGGGTTGAGCGGTCTCGGCCGAGTGGAGAGGTTCGGTCACCGCTGTTCGCAAATTCGCGCAAGCCCAGCGCCGCGATGGACTTGGAGGTGGCGGCGAGTGGCCGGAAAGGGCGGCCCGGAAGGCCCCGCGGCGCATACTGAAATCGAGGGAGAGCTTAACGCGTTCGTCTTGGTTTTGCAAGCCTCTTGTTTTCAGGAATTTAAGATCTGAAGACGGTAACGCGTTGCCTTCGCGCCAAGGGTTCCGTCGTCTCCGTATCCCCCATCAGAATTCCAACCGCGCCTGGAACGCGATCATGCGCGGAGAACTGTCGCCGCCCAGCCCGACGCCGAGCAGACCGGTCGGCGGCGAGGTCGTGTAGGTCAGCGCGCCGAAGCCGGTCTGGGTGGAAGGCTTGCCGGGAATTCCGGCGTAACCGAGCGACGGCAGGCCGAAATTCGGGTGATTGAACAAGTTGAAGAACTGGCCGTCGATGCGCAGTTTCAGCGCGCTCCGTCAGCGGAACCATTTGGTGAGGTACAGATCGCTCCAGACGAAGTCCGGACCGCGCAGCGCGTTGCGTCCCAGATTGCCGAACTGGCAGTTCGACGGGCTGTCGCCGCCGGCGCAGGCGCCGGTGCTGGGATCGACGGTGGAAACGAAGGCGTCCGGATTCAGCCACTGAATCGTACCGGGCTGCGTGACGCCGGGAATCGGATTGTGCTCGTACAAGGCACGCCCGGGACGACGCTGGCGAACTGCGGACCGCTGCCATTCACAATGCCGTTTCCATTCGCCGAATAGGGCGCGCTCAGAACCGAGAACGGCAGTCCGCTGCGCCAGAAGACCGAGCCCGGAAACCTGCCAGCCGTTGAGCGCACGCGCCGAGCCGGCCGCGCAGCTTGATCGGAAGCTGGTAGACGTAGCTGGCGGTGACATTGTGCCGCACATCGTAATCGCAGGGACCGCGATCGCGCTCCAGATCGCCGGGAATCGGCGAAAGAATTCCTCCCGCGGAGAATGGCAGGAAGCCGCCGTTGGAAACCGTGTCGATGCAGTGGCTCCAGGTGTAGTTCACCTGGACCTGCAGTCCGTGGCCGAGCCGCTTTTCGGCCGTGGTTTGAAGCCCGTTGTAGTGGCTGTTCGCGCCGGTGCTGAGTTGCGTCACGGCGCCGAATCTCGGGTCAGTCGGCGCGCCGTACGGGAAGGGCGCAAAGCAGCCCTGGCACACCGTCTGGTAGCCGTTCACCTGCGTCGTGTAGGGCTGGTTCACGGCGCGCGTGCCGACGTACTGGGCGCGCAGATTGACGCTGTTGCCGATCTGCTGTTCCAGGGCGAAGCTCCACTCCATGAAATAGGGCGCGCGCAGCTTTCCGTCGGGCACCGCGGTGATCGCCACCGGCTGGCAGACACGTGGTCGGATTCGGCGAGCGGCGAAGCGCAGGAGAGTTGTCCCGGCCGGCGAAACCCGCGCGGAATGCTCTGATTCGGCGGCGACCGTCGCGTCGATCGCGCTGCCGGGAACGCCCGGCGCGATGGCCGTGCCGCCCACCGTTCCCAGCAGACCGCCCTGAAACGTCTGGAGTACGGCGGATTCACGCCCACCAGATCGACAATCGCTGCCCGGCAGCAGATCGCTGAACAGGCCGAATCCGGTCCGCAGCACGGTTTTCGGCGCGATCTGCCAGGCGATTGCCGTCCGGGGCTGCAGGATCGCGAGCGGCGTGGATTGCGAAAGATGTTGCCGAGGCCGGTCTGGATGGCCGCGTTCAGCGGCTGATTCACATCGTGAGAGATCGAGGCGAAGGAGCCGGCGAGCCGCGCCACGGCATCGTGCGGATTCAGCGGATTCGGAATTGTGCGTGGCGCGCATGCCGAAGGTCCAGGTGAGCTCGGGCGTCACCTTCCAGGTGTCCTGCGCGTAGAGATCCAGATTCAGGAAATTGTATGGCTGCGAATCGGCCAGCGGAAACGTCTTGGACGCGGTGGAGGCCACGCCGTAGATGAACTGCGGCAGCGTCGTGTAGGTGACCAGCGGAACGGCGCCTTCGCCGAAATCGTAATCGTTCAGCCGGAAGATGCGGGTGTTGGTTCCGAAGCGGAGCTCGTGCGCGCCCGTGGTCCAGGCCAGGTTGTCGTTGATGAAGAAGCGCGACGCGCGCCGGCCCTGCACCCAGGTGTTGTCCAGTCCGCCGATGGTGGTGAACGGCGCGTTCGCGCCGCTGCCCTGCAGCACGATCGGAAATGCCGCCAGCGTCTTCTGAAAATCGGCCGGGCCGAACAGGCTCTCATACCAGGAGAACGCCGGATTGAAGTAGTTCACCAGCTTCGACGAAAAGACGTGCGTGTAGCCGGCCGCGAACGAATAGAGCGGCTGCGGCGAGAGCGCATTGAACAGCGGATTGATCGGGTCCGTGTAAGCCGCCTGCAAACCGGTGTCGGATCTGAAACCGGTACCAGGTGGTGTTCTTGTCGTTGATGTTGTAATCGATGCGAGCGGTCTGCACCTGCTCGTGATCGTCGCTCGAATGCGAGACGCTCTGGCGATTGGCGCAACCGTTTCCGTTGGGAGGAGAGCCGGCGGCCGCGCTTCCGTCGCTGTTGAACGGACAGCCCAGAACCGCCAGCGGCGTTCCCGCCGTGTTCCGATACAGGCTGAACATCTTCTGATAGAAGGGAACCAGTTGCGGCGCCGGCTGGTAAGTCGAGCCGGTGACGGAGTCCGTGCCGCCCAGCGGCAAGCTGCTGCAGGACGTATTGCTGGAAAGCGGCGGTCGGAACGGTGGTGGCGGACACGATGGGCAGGGCGATCCGCACCCATTCGCTGTCGAAGAAGAAGAACAGCTTGTCGTGCAGGATCGGCCCGCCCAGGCTGCCGCCGAAATGGTTCACGGTGGAGCGCGGCTTGTGATTGCCCGGGCGTGGCGTTGGTGAAGAAGTCGGCGGCGTTGAATCGCGATCCGTTCCACAGCTCGTACAGATTGCCGTGGAACTGATTCGTTCCCGATTTCGTGACGTAGTTGACCTGCGACGCGCCGTAGCGGCCCTGATCGACGGTGTACGAAAGCGTGTTCACCGTGACCTCCGCGATCGAATTGAGGCCCAGCACCAGATTGGTCGAGAGGCCGCTGTTCAGGTTGGTGAGCGGGTCGTTGGTTTCCAGGCCGTCGACGATGTAGCCGTTCGAGAGCGACGGCAGGCCGTTGAACTGCACGTTGCCGTAGCCGTTGGTGCCGCCGACGAAATCGTTGCCGCTGCCGGCGGTATTCATCAGCGCGCCGGCCGCGAACTGCAGCGGATACGTCATATCGCCGCCGGGATTGGGCAGATTCTCCAGCGGCTCGCGCGTTCAGCGTCGTGGAGGTGTTGGGGTTATCCGGATTGACCAGCGGTGCTTCCTCGGTCACCGTCACCTCACCTTTGGCGGCCGCCAGTTTCAGCGTGAAGTTGACGGTCTGCTTTTGTCCCAGGCCCGCGGTGACCGAGCCGTCTTCCTGCGGTTGAAAACCGGCCGCTTCCACCCTAACGATGTACGAGCCGGGCTTCAATTGCGGGAAATTGAAGCGCCCGCCCTCATCGGTGAGCGCGCTGCGCTTCGAGCCCGTATCGGTTCTGGTTATCGTGACGGCCGCGCCGGGGATGGCGGCGCCGCTCGGGTCGGTCACCGTGCCGACAATCGCGCTGGTGGTTTCGCCCTGAGCCGGAAGCCTGCCGGGAAGCATCGCAAAAGCGGTAAGGCAGGGAGTAGGAGCGGAACGCGATTCGGCATGTCAAAATTAGGTTAACCTAATTTCCACATACGGCGCAATCGATCTTGCGTCCGGCTTGCATGGCTATTGCAGCCAAATGTTAAAAGCCTTACAATCGATTAGTGGCTCCTAAGCGCAACTCGGTTTCGGAATCGGTTGACGACTACCTCAAGGCCATTCTGGACTTGGGCGGTGCGGACGGCTCGCGCGTGACGACCAACGCGCTGGCCGAAAGGCTTGGAGTTCGCACACCTTCGGTGACCGGGATGCTGCAGAAACTCGCTTCCGAGCGCCCGCCGCTGGTGCTATATGAAAAACACCGAGGCGTCCGGCTGTCCGCGGCCGGCAAGCAGCGGGCCTGGAGATTGGTGAGGCACCACCGCCTGCTCGAATTTTTTCTTCACGACGTGCTGAAGTACTCCTGGGACGAAGTACACGAAGAAGCGGAGCGTTTGGAGCACTTCATCTCAGAGCGTTTCGAGGATCGGGTGGCGGCGATCCTCGGCGATCCGGACATCGACCCGCACGGACAAGTCATCCCCCAGAAACACGAAGCCGGCGTGCGACGCGACGAAACGCCTCTTACCCAGTGGCCTCTCCACACTCCGGCCGTCATCAGCAGCGTCTCAGACCGCGATGCCGCGGCGCTCCGCGAACTGCAACGACTGGGCCTGGTACCCGGCGCCGCCATCAGCATCGAGCAGAAGAATGCCGCGGCATCGCTCCTAATCCACCTTAGCGGGCGGACTGACCCGATCCGGCTCGGCGCCGATGTAGCGCGTCGCATATTTGTCGCGGCGAGCGGCGCTGCGTAATCCTCCCGCGGTAATTCGGTGACCGGTAATTCGGGGTAATTCGGTGACGGTGTGACAGGCTAAGAAACTCCCAGACCGCGGGAGTTTCGCGGCCAGCCTCCGAATTAGGGCGCGGCGCTGGGCTCCCTTCCCCTGCTAGAATTCCCCTGTGGCTCGCGTCCTGATGGTTTCCTCCGAGGCGGCGCCGCTGGCGAAAACCGGCGGACTGGCCGACGTGGTCGGCTCCCTCCCGCTCGCTCTCGCCGAATCGGGCGACGAGGCAGCCGTCCTGATCCCGCGCTACGGTTCGATCGATTTGAAAGGCTTGCGGCGCGTCTACGATTTCGTGCCCATCCACTTCGGGCCGGCGCGCTATGACGCGTCCATCTACCAGGCCACGGCCGAGTTTCCGTTCTACCTGTTGGATTGCCCGCCGCTCTACTCGCGCCCGGGCCTCTACGGCGAATCGGGCATGGACTATCCGGATAATCACATTCGATTCGCCGTTCTGGCGCGCGGCGCTCTGGCGGTGGCCCGCGGTCTTTTCAAAACCGATATCTTCCATTGCCACGACTGGCAGGCCGGCCTGGTACCCGCCTACCTGCGCAGCACATTCGCCTGCGATCCGACTTTCTTCGGCGCGAAAACGCTATTCACCATTCACAACCTCGGCTACCAGGGCCTGTTTCCGAAGAGCGCCCTGGCCGAGGCGGGGCTCGACCCGAGTCTCTTCCGCCCCGAAGGCCTGGAGTTCTTCGGCAGCGTCAGCTACATCAAGGGCGGCATAGCCATGGCGGACGCGCTCAACACCGTCAGCCCTACCTACGCGCGCGAGATCCAGACGCCCGAGTACGGGTTCGGCCTGGACGGCGCGTTGCGGGCGCGCGCGGACGTGTTGAGCGGCATCCTGAACGGAGTGGATTACCGCGACTGGAATCCGGAAACCGATCCGCACATTCCAGCGCACTACGGGCCCCAGGATCTTTCCGGGAAGCGCGAGTGCAAGCGGCGCCTGCTGGAGGAGCTCGGGCTTCCGGCCGCGGCCATCGACCGCCCGCTTCTCGGCGTCGTCTCGCGGTTCACCCGGCAGAAGGGGGCCGACCTGATAGCGGAAGCCGCGGCCGATATCTTCTCCCAGGACGTCTACCTGGCGGCCCTGGGAACCGGCGAGAAGGAATATGAGGAGTTCCTCGGCGCGCTACCGCAGCGGTTCCCCGGCCGGGCGGCCGTGCGCATAGGATTCGATAACGGCCTGGCGCACCGAATCGAAGCCGGCGCGGATATGTTCCTCATGCCGAGCTACTACGAGCCGTGCGGTTTGAACCAGATCTACAGCCTGAAATATGGCACGGTCCCGGTGGTGCGCGCCACCGGCGGACTGGATGATACTATCGAGGAAGAGACGGGATTCAAATTCACGGAATATTCCGGGGCGGCGCTGGCGGAGGCGGTTGGGCGCGGCGTAGCGCTCTTCGCCGATGACCCCGCCTGGAGGGAAACGATGCTTCGCGGGATGGCGAAGGACTTTTCCTGGAAACGGTCGGCGGCGGAGTACTCCGCGCTCTACCGGCGCCTGTTGGGAGGCATCTGAATCCTTCCTCCCGCATCGGATTCTAATACTTAGGAGAAGAGATGGCAGGTCAGAACATAGCAACCTTTACCGACGCGAGCTTTGACCAGGAGGTGCTCCGGTCCGACGTGCCGGTGCTGGTGGATTTCTGGGCCGAGTGGTGCGGCCCGTGCCGCATGATGGCCCCGACGATCGACGCGGTGGCGAATGACTACGCCGGCAGATTGAAAGTCGGCAAAGTGGATGTGGACTCCAACGGCGATACCGCGATGCGCTACAACATTCGTGGAATCCCTACCCTGCTGCTGTTCAAAGGCGGGCGCGTGGTGGATCAGCGGGTGGGCGCGATTGGCCGCTCCGAAGTCCAGAAGATGCTGGATTCGCACGTGGAAGCCGCTACGCGCGCGTAACGCGCCTCAGTTCGCTTCTTCAGCGCGGGATTGCGCCAGGCGGGCGCTCGCCACGTAGAACCGCCGTCCGCAGGCGCGGCAATGGCGCGGGATGCTATCGAAACAGCGTCGCATGAACTCGTCCTTGATACCGCGAGGCATGGAAGGCACGATGTCTCTTGAAAAGCAGCGCCCGCAGCGCAATTCGCCCGGCTTGATCAGAATCGGCTCGTCGATTTCCAATCCGGCAGTGTAACGCGATTGTCCGCCGTTTGGCTTTCGCGGCGGTAGAATAAGATATCCGATTTTCGGAACCTCCCCCGGGCCGAACGACGAGACAGCAGGTTCGGGTCCCGTCGCGGCCGCGTGTGAGGAGCCGGCTTTTCGATGTCCTTCGTCCACCTGCATTGCCACACGGATTACTCGCTGCTCGACGGCGCCTGCGACGTCGAGCAACTGATGAAAGCTGCCGTCGAGCAGAAGATGCCCGCGGTCGCCATGACCGACCACGGCAATCTGTTCGGCGCGGTGAAGTTCTACAACGCCGGGATCGCCGCGGGCGTCCGCCCGGTGATAGGCTGCGAGCTTTACGTTTCCCAGCAGGGGTATCGCACGCGGTCGGACAGCGACCGTTACAACCACCTGGTAGTGCTTTGCGAAAACCAGGAGGGCTACCGCAACCTCATCAAGCTGGTCTCCACGGGATACCTGGAAGGCTTCTATTACAAGCCGCGCATCGATATGGATCTGCTGGCGCGGCATTCCAAGGGGCTGATCGGCCTCTCGGCGTGCCTGCGCGGCTTGATTCCAGAGACGCTGCTTTCCGATAAGCACGACGACGCGCGGCGGCTGGCGCACTCCTATTCGGATATTTTCGGCAGCGGCAATTTCTTCCTGGAGGTACAGGACCACCACCTCGATCAGGACCGCCGGTTGATTCCGGAATTGAACCGGCTCGCCACGGAGACCGGGCTGCCGCTGGTGGCCACCAACGATTCGCACTATCTCCGCAAGGAAGACGCGCGCCCGCACGAAATCCTGCTCTGCATCCAGACCGGAAAGAATATGAACGACCCCAACCGCATGAGTTGGGGAACGCCGGATTTCTATTTGAAGTCTGACGCGGAGATGCGGGCGCTGTTCAGCGAGATCGAAGACTCGGTGGACCGCACGTGGGAAATCGCTCAGCGCTGCCAGGTCAAGCTGGAAAAGGTCAAAGAGCCGTTCCCCAAATTCGATGTGCCGGAGGGGCATAGCGCCGACACCTATTTCGAATTCGTGGCGCGGCATGGGTTCGAGAAGCGGCGTACGCGGTTGGAGGCGATGCGCGCGGCCGGCGTGCTGAAGCACGACCTGGCGGAATACGCCGAGCGGCTGGACCGGGAGATCCGTACGATCCAGCAGATGAAGTTCTCCGGCTATTTTCTGATCGTCTGGGATTTCATCCGCTACGCGAAGGCCAACGGCGTTCCGGTGGGACCGGGCCGCGGATCGGCGGCGGGCAGCCTGGTGGGCTACGCCATGGCCATTACCGATATCGACCCGCTACAGTACGGGCTGCTCTTCGAGCGCTTCCTGAACCCCGAGCGCGTCAGCTTCCCCGATATCGACGTGGACTTCTGCATGAATCGCCGCGGCGAGGTGATTCAATACGTCACCGGGAAATACGGCCGCGAGCAGGTGGCGCAGATCATCACGTTCAATACGCTGGGCGCTCGCGCCGCGATTAAGGATGTGGGCCGCGTGCTGGAGATGCCGTTTCAGGAGGTGGAGCGGCTCACGAAGATGGTGCCGGGCGTCCTCAACATCACCCTGGAAGAGGCGATCAAGCAGGAGCCCGGGTTTAACGAGGCGGCAAAGAAGAATCCTCAGGTCGCGGACTTGCTGCAAGTGGCGCAGCGGCTGGAAGGCCTGGCGCGCAACTGCTCGGTGCACGCCGCCGGCGTTGTGATTTCGCCCCAGCCGCTGCAGGAACTCGTGCCGCTCTACAAGACGAACCGCGATGAAATCGTAACGCAGTTCGACATGAACGGCCTGGACAAGCTCCAACTGCTCAAGATGGACTTCCTGGGCCTCACTACGCTCACCCTGATCGACGACGCGCTGCGCCTGATCGAGAAGCGGCACGGCGTGAAACTGGTCCCCGAAGATCTCCCGCTCGACGACAAGGAAACCTACGAGAGGATATTCTGCAAGGCGTTCACCAGCGGCGTATTCCAGTTCGAATCGAGCGGCATGAGAGACATTCTGCGGCGCTACCAGCCCAGCCGGCTCGAGGATCTCACAGCGCTCAACGCGCTCTACCGTCCCGGCCCGATCCAGGGCGGCATGGTGGACGATTTCATCGAGCGCAAGTGGGGCCGCCGCGCGGTGGTGTACGACCTGCCCGAACTGAAGGAACTGCTCGAGGAGACCTACGGCGTTATCGTCTACCAGGAACAGGTGATGCAGATCTCCAATCGCCTGGCGGGCTATTCGCTGGGGGACGCCGACCTGCTGCGGCGCGCCATGGGGAAGAAGAAGCTGGAGGAGATGGTCAAGCAGCGCGCCCGCTTCATCGCCGGCGCTCTGGAGCGCGGCTTCCCGCAGAAGAAGATCGAGAAGATCTTCGACCTGATGGAGCAGTTCGCGGGCTACGGCTTCAACAAGTCGCATTCGGCGGCGTACGCGTACCTGGCTTTCGTGACGGCGTATCTGAAGGCGCACTACCCGGTGGATTTCATGGCCGCGCTGCTGACCTCGGAAACCGGCAACACGGCCAAAGTCGTGAAGTACATCAACGAATGCCGGGACATGGGAATTACGGTTCTGCCGCCGGACGTGAATCACAGCGACTGGAGTTTCACGCCGGACGGGGAGGCCATCCGGTTCGGACTGGGCGCGGTGAAGAACCTGGGGCAATCGGCGGTGGAAGCGATTGGACGGGCGCGCGCCGAATCGGGCCGTTTTCGCTCGCTCTACGAGTTCTGCGAGAAGGTGGACCTGAGCGCGGTAAACCGGCGGATGATCGAAAGCCTGATTCGCGCCGGCGCCATGGATTCGCTGGAGGGGACGCGCTCGCAGAAGATGGCGGTGGTGGAAGGCGCCATGGAATCCGGCCAGCGCGCGTGGCGCGACCGCGAGAGCGGACAGGTTGGCCTGTTCGGCGAACTCCCCGGAGCCGACGAACATCATGCCACGCCGCTTCCGAACCTGCCGGAGTGGACCGACAAGGACAAGTTGGCCGGCGAAAAGGAGCTGCTGGGATTCTGGGTAACCGGGCATCCGTTGAATCGGTTTGCGGATAAAGTCTCGGAACTGGCCACGCACGATAGCGCGAGTCTCGACGGCTTGACCAAGGGCGCGGAGCTTTCGCTCTGCGGCGTGCTGACGGGGATCACGCGCAAGCGCAACAAAGAGGGCAAGCCGTGGGCCATCATGACTCTCGAAGACCGCAGCGGCTCCATAGAAGCGCTGGTCTTCGCTTCTAGCTACGAACGCCTGGCTGCTCAGATCGTGGAAGACGAGGCCGTACTCGTAAAAGCGCTGGCGCTGCCCGATGACAGCGGCGCGACCAAGGTATCGGTGCAGGACATCCTGCCGCTCGAAAGCGCGCGTGTGGATTTCCCCACGGTGATTTCCATCCGCGTCTGGCTGGGCCGCAACGGCCAGTCCGAATCCGGCAAGGCCGAAGCGCTGGGAGAGATTTTCCGCCGCAAGCCCGGCCCAACGCAGGTCCGCCTCCGCCTGGAAATGCCGCGCGATTTCTCCGTGCTGCTGGACGTGGATGCGAAGGTGCGCCCCGACAGGGAATTCAAAGCCCTGATAGAACAGCTCTGCGGCCCGGACTCTCTGGAGAGAGTGGCGGGGTAGGAATTGCCGCCGCTCCGCGGCAGACCTACATCTTCAGAGTGACGATGGGTTTGCAGAGAGCCGGGCAAAATGGGAAAATCAGATCTCGCATGGGAAAGCCAAAGGACCCGCTCTCCGTTAAACCGAAACAGGCAGCCCAGGGGCCGGCAGGAAGCCGGCAGAGCCTGCGTTTTCTGCTTTTCTTTTCGCTGTATCTGGTAGTTGGTTTTGTGGTTGCGCTGGCGCCTTTCGCTCAGCCGGCTGTTCTGGGCCTCAACAGGCTTGTGACGGCAGCCTCGGCGTTCCTGATCCGGTTGTGCGGCGGCCACGCGGCCGCGAATGGCGATTTGCTCATGGGCGCCGGCGGCGGGAACGTACTCCGGTTAGCCAACGGGTGCAACGGCCTGCACGTGACCATCCTGCTGTGTGCGGCGGTAGCCGCTTTCCCGGCTTCGCCTTTGCGGAAGATGAAAGGACTGGCCGCCGGTATGGCGCTTATCCACGCGGTGAACCTGATCCGCGTAATCAGCCTCTTCTACCTTGCGCCTCACGGCGGCGTCTGGTTCGATCTCGCGCACGTCTACGTGTGGGAATCGTTGATCGTCCTGGGGGCCCTCGCATTCTTCTGGCGGTGGGCTGGGGACGCCTACGATTCGTACGCTTGCCGAGCGGCGCGCCCATGAGCGATCCGGCTGCCGCCCGCTCCGCGACCGCGGCCCACTGGCGCTCAAACCCCCAGCTACGGTTCGTCGCGCGCGCCGCTATCCTGTTGCTGGCCGCCACATCCCTGTGGTACTGGGTTCTGCTTCGCCCGCTGATAACCGGGTTGCGCCTCTCGACGGATCTGATGGTGCGCCTCTTGCCCGGATCGGGTTCGGCCTCCATCACGGTGGACCCCAACGGCGACTGGGAAGTTCCGATACCGATCACCGCGTTAAGCGAGAAATTCCGGGAATCGGTATCCAGCTACGTTCCGAAAGACGACCGCGCCGGGCGGGAGTTGCGCAGCGTCAAGGTCGCTGTCCTAAGCGCCGCTTTGAGTCTTTTCACGCTCGGTCTTCCCCTGTATTGGGCGGTCATTCTGGCGGCGCCGCGCGGCGAGCGTCGATGGCGAGCGCTGCTGACCGGCACGGGTCTGGTTCTGGCCGTTGCGCTGGTTTCCTGCGTGATTCATGTCGCGGATGTTGCGGCGCCGTATCTGTGGAGTCTTTCTCCCAGCGCGAAGCAGGCGATCGATGCCCTGGAGTACTTGGGAACGCACATCGCGCCCACCGTTGTGCCGCTGGCGATCGCGCCCATGCTCTATCCCAGCCTGCGCCGGACAATCTTCCCATGGGAAACGGAAAGCGCCCCCGCTGATCCCGCCCGCATCGGAGGCAAGGCCCCGGCGCGCGGCAGGCAGCGCGGAAAATGACCGCGGTGGAAGCTGGCACCCTGGCATGATCCTTAGCCCGAAGACGTGCATGCCCTACTTCAGCGACTTACTCACGGACGCCCGATATTCCCGCGCCTTCTGTAGAATCTGCTCCTCATTCAGGGTGAGTATCCTGGCGTCGCGGACCACCGGGCGGCCGTCGATCATCACGTCTCTCACGTCGCTGGCTTTCAGCGAATAGACCATTTGCGAAATCGGGTCATAGAGAGGAACGGCGTTGGGACGGTCGAGGCGGACGCAGATGATGTCGGCGCGCTTGCCGGGTTCGAGCGAGCCGATCTCGCGCTCCAGGCCGAGAACGCGCGCGCCCCGGATGGTCGCCATCTCGAGCGCGGTCGAGGCGGGGAGCGCTTCGGGATCGAGCGTCGTCACCTTTTGCAGCTTAGCGGCCAGGTCCATCTCCTCGAAGAGATCGAAATCGTTGTTGCTGCCCGCGGGACCGTCGGGGCCGAGACCCACGTTGAGACCGAGGCTGAGCATCTTGACCACCGGCGCCACGCCGCTTGCGAGCTTGGTGTTGCTCGACGGGCAATGCGCCACGCCAACATGGCGGGCCTTCAGGATTTCGAGATCGGCATCGCTCTCCCAGACGCAGTGCGCGGCCACGGTGCGTCCGGACAGCACACCGAGTGAATCGAGCGTCTTAGTGGGGCTTTGATGGCGCTTGGCCTGCTCGTCTTCGTTTTCCTTCTTAGTCTCCGAGAGGTGAATCACGAGCGGGACGTTGTACTTGTTGGCGAGCGCGCGCGCGGCCTTGAGGGTCTCATCGGAGTTGGTGTAAAGCGCGTGCGGGGCGACCGCGGGGGTCACGAGCGGGTCGTTTCGGAAGCGGGCGATGAACGTCTCGGTGAACTTGAGAGCGTCGGCGGGCGTCTTGAAGTCGGGCGCGGGGAAACCGATGATGGTTTCGCCGAGTACGCCGCGCATTCCGGCCTCCTTGGCGGCCTCGGCCACGACGTCCTCGAAGTAGTACATGTCGGTGAAGGTGGTGGTTCCGCCAAGCAGCATTTCCAGGCAGCCCAGGCGCGTTCCCCAGCGCACGAAATCCGGCGTTACATTCTTGGCTTCGGCGGGGAAGATATAGTTTTCGAGCCAGTCCTGGAGCTTCTTGTCATCGGCGATGCCGCGGAACAGCGACATGGCGGCGTGGGTGTGGGTGTTGACGAGGCCGGGGGCGAGGATGGCGTCAGGGCGGTCCAGGCGCTGGGCGGCCTGGAAACGCGCGTCGATTTCGGCGCGCGCGCCGACGCCGACGATCCGCTGGCCGCGGATAGCGACTGCGCCATTCTCGATCACGCGATGCTGCGCGTTCTCGGTGATGACGTAGCGGGCGGACCAGATCCAATCGGCCGGCTCCGCGGCGAGCGCAAAAACGAAGAGGAAGAAGGTATAGAGGAGACGCATCGAACGGCCTTGGGGAACAGGGTAACACCGCGCCTCGGGCTGCGCTTCGCGACGGACCGCGCCCGGCTCGGCGGGCGCAGCCGGGCGCGCGGCAGGTCCGCGGCGAATCGCCTTCGGCGTGACATCGATTGCTCCCCGAATCACGCTCTGGTACCATCCAGGGTTCGAAGCGAATTCCATATAGGATGAGGAGTTACTCAATGAAGGCAGCGATTTTGACTCTCGCTCTTCTGCCAGTACTGTCGGTGCTTCCGGCGATCGCCCAGCCGGGGCGGTCGGCGGATCCGGCGGCGGCCGCGGCCCGAGCAGCGGCCCAAGCGCAGGCAAGGGCCCAAGCCCTGGAGGCGGCGAAAGCCACGCCGTTGGAGGATTTCAAGCCCTCGGCGCTAAACCAGCCGGGCAAACGCTATCCGGAGGTGAACTCGGAGAAGCGCGTGCGCACGACCCTGCGGGCGCCCAACGCCCAGAGCGTGCTGCTCGATATCGGGGGCATCCAATACCCCATGACCAAAGGAGCGGACGGAGTGTGGATGGGCGTTTCGGCGCCTCAGGACGAAGGCTTCCACTATTACCAGCTTCAAGTTGACGGCGTCAGCGTACCGGACCCCGGCACCCTGATTTTCTACGGCTCAAGCCGCTGGGGCAGCGGCATCGAAGTTCCCGCGCATGACGAGGATTTCTATGCGATGAAGGAAGTGCCGCATGGCCAGCAGCGGGAAGTTTACTTCTTCTCCAAGATCGCCAAGGGCTATCTACGATGCTACGTCTACACTCCTCCGGATTATGAGAAGGGGGCGAAGCGGTATCCGGTGCTGTATCTGCAACACGGCGCTGGAGAAGATGAACACGGCTGGAGCGGCCAAGGGTTTGCCAGCCGGATCATGGACAACCTGATCGCGGCAGGCAAAGCCAAGCCCTTCATCATCGTGATCGGCAACAGCACCATCCCCGGCACTGGCGGCGGCCGTGGCGCTGGCGCTCCGGGCGCCGGTGGTAGAGGCGCAGCCCCTGCCGGCGCTCCTGGCGCGGGCGATCTCGCAGGTCGAGCCGGAGCGGCAGCCCCCGTAGCCGCGGCAGGCGCCGCCGGAGCGGCGGCGGGCCGTGGCGGACCGGGGGGTCCCGGCGGACGCGGCATGGCCAACACGCCGTTCGAGCACGTTCTGGTTGAGGAGATGATTCCCTTCATCGACGCGACGTTCCGCACGATAGCCGATCAGCCGCATCGGGCCATGGCCGGTCTTTCCATGGGCGGCATGCAGACCAAGGCGATCACTCTCGCCCACCTCGATACGTTCTCCCATATCGGCATCTTCAGCGGCGGCAACATCGCCCCGACGGACATCCAGGACATGGCGGCCTTTAAGAAGAAGGTCAAGGTGGTGTTTGTCAGCTACGGGAGCCGCGAGAACGGCGCTGCCGGCAAGACTGCCGTTGAAGCGCTGCAAGAAGGCCGGCATCAAGAGCGTCTATTACGAATCCCCGCTCACCGCTCACGAGTGGCTGAGCTGGCGGCGCAGCCTGTATAATTTCGCGCCGTTGCTGTTTCAGAAGTAACTAGTGAAGAGGGAGCCAAGAAGGAGAGACGGAGGCAGTTTCCGTTCCTCCTTCCACGGCTCCCGAACGCAGCGTCCGATGGTGAACATCGGCGGCCGAGCCGGCCGCCGATGCCCCCGCAGTCTCCTTCCCGCGCAAAGTTCTAACTTCTTCCCGACCCGGCTGCGAGCGAACCCGTGGTTTGCTATTCTAGGAAGCTCGGATTTCGGGATATTCGGATTAGGAGGAACTTATGGAGCTCACCAGACGTCAGGCCTTGGCCGCATTCGGCGCGTCGGCGTTCGCGATTCGCGGGGGGGCCGCCGACCTGCAATTGCCTGTCGCGCCAGGCCGGTTCAAGGGCACGCGCCAATCGCTCAAGGAGTGGCAGGTTCCCTCCTGGTACCGCGACGCTAAGTTCGGGATCTGGGCGCACTGGGGGCCGCAATCCGCCGCCGAGTACGGAGATTGGTACGCCCGTAATATGTACATCCAGGGCAACAAGCAATACCAATACCACGTGAAGACGTATGGCCATCCGACTAAGTTCGGATTCAAGGACGTAATCCCCACCTGGAAGGCCGCTAAGTTCGACCCCGATCACTTACTGCAGCTCTATAAGAAAGCCGGGGCGAAATATTTCTGCAGCATGGCCGTGCATCACGATGGATTCGACCTGTGGAAGTCGGCGCACCAGCCGCGCTGGAACTCCGTGGTGACGGGACCGAAGAGGGACGTCGTTGGAGAGTTTAAGAAGGCCGCGGCGAAGCACGGGCTCCGATTCGCCGTGAGCGAGCACCTCGCGCCCAGCTATCACTGGTTCTCCACGTCACACATGAGCGATAAGACCGGCCCGCTGGCCGGCGTGCCCTACGATGGCGCCGATCCCGCCTACGCCGACCTGTATCACGACCTGCCGGCGGACTACCCCTATGGCAAGCAGGTTAACGATCGCCAGGCGCCGGACCCCTGGAAGCAGCACTACTTCAAACGCATTAAGGACCTGGTCGACAACTACGAACCCGACCTACTCTACACCGATGGCGACATCTTCTTCGAGGAATACGGCCTGGCCCTGGTAGCGAACCTCTACAACATCAGCGCCAACCGCCACGGAGGCCGCTGCGAAGCCGTTTACACGAGTAAGCTGCCGAGCGATTGCGAAACCGGGACCTGCGTCCAGGACTGGGAGCGCGGCGTGGCCGGCGGCATCCCTGCAAATCCCTGGCAGACCGACACCTGCATCGGCGACTGGCACTACAACAAGGAAGCCAAGTACAAGTCCCCGAAGAGCGTCATCGACATGCTGGTCGATATCGTCAGCCGCAACGGCAACCTGATGCTGAATTTCCCGTTGCCGAACAGCGGCGAACTGGATGCGCAAGAACTGAAGATCCTGGATGAGATTACGCGGTGGATGGCCGTGAACAGCGAAGGCATCTACGCGACGCGGCCATGGAAGACCTTCGGCGATGGCCCTGTGGCCACTGCGCCGCCGTCGGGCCGCGGCGCCAGGTTCAACGAGGGCAGCCGCAGGGATTTCACGTCCGAAGAAGTTCGGTTCACCACCAAGGGCAACACTCTTTACGCGTTCGTGATGGGGTGGCCGGAGAAGCAGGCCGTGATCAAGCCCCTGGCGATAACCAGCAGCCAGGCGCCGCCGAAAATCAGGAACGTCGAGTTGCTGGGATTCAAAGGCAAAGTGAAGTGGACCCAGGATGAGAAGGGCCTCATTGTGCAGTTACCCGAAGAGAAGCCCTGCGACCACGCCATAACCCTGAAGATCGCGTAACGAGCAGGGCCTGCCCTTGGGGCTGCCAGCGGCGTTTGGGCCGGCGTTCCACAGCGGACGCCAATCGCCGCGGAGGCGCGACGGCAGCCCAAAAAGGGTGGCCCCGCCGGACCGGTAACGCATCGGAAATAGAAAGGGAGTAAGCTGCTTCTAAAGGAGAAGTCGATGAGTCTCAGCAGACGCCAAATCCTGGCCGCTATGGGAGCGTCAGCGTTCGCGGTTCGTGGGCGGGGCGCCGACCTGCCAATAGCACAGGGCAAGTTCAAGCCGGACGATGAATCGCTCAAGCAGTACCAGTATCCGGACTGGTTCCGCGACGCCAAGTTCGGAATGTGGGCTCACTGGGGTCCTCAGGCCGTGCCGCGGCAGGGCGACTGGTACGCCAAACGGATGTACCAGCACGACATTGCCGGAAGAGGCGGCGGCGCCCACGAGGCAGGACCCGGCCAACAACTATCACCTCGAGCACTACGGCCATCCCTCCAAGTTCGGCTACAAGGACATCATTCCGCTCTGGAAAGCGGAAAGGTGGAATCCAGAGCAGCTCATAGCCCTCTACAAGAAGGCCGGCGCGAAGTACTTCGTGAGCATGGGATCGCACCACGACAATTTCGCCCTTTGGAATTCGAAACTCCATCGCTGGAACGCCGTGCAGATGGGCCCCAAGAAGGACGTGGTCGGGACTCTGGCAAAAAGCCGCGAAGGCGCAAGGGTTGCGGTTCGGAGTCACCGAGCATCTGGGGGCCAGTTACACCTGGTTCCAGAGCGCTCACAGCGCCGACACAACCGGCTCCATGGCGGGAGTTCCCTATGACGGCAACGACCCTCAGTACGCGGACCTCTACCACCGCAAAGCGGAGCCTGGCGACACGGGCTGGCTGACCAACAATCCGGCGTGGCAGCGTGAGTGGTTCGACCGCATCAAGGAGTTGAGTGGACAACTATAAGCCCGACCTGCTCTACTCCGATAGCGCGATGCCGTTTGGAGACGTGGGCCGCAGCCTGATTGCGCACCTATACAACCAGGACATGGCCAAGAACCGCGGCAAACTCGAAGCGGTCTATACCTGCAAGCAAGTCTCCGAGGGCAAGTGGGTGCGCGACATCGAGCGTGGCGTGGCGGAAGGCATCAGCCCGGAGCCCTGGCAGACCGACACATCCATCGGCGACTGGTATTACCGGACCGGCCAGAAGTACAAGACGTCCGCCGAGATCGTCCAGATGCTGACCGACATCGTGAGCAAGAACGGCAACCTGCTCATCAACGTCGTGCAGACTCCCGAGGGAGACTTGGAGCCGGACATCCTGAAGATCGTGGATGAGATCGCCGCCTGGATCGCGGTGAACGGCGAGGGAATCTACAGCACCCGTCCATGGGCCGTCTACGGCGAAGGGCCAAGCACCAAGGCGCAGGCGAGAGGCCAATTTGGCGGATTGAGAGACGTTCCGGATAAGGCCTACACCCCCGAGGACTTCCGTTTCACCAAGTCGAAGGACGGAAAGGCGCTCTATGCCTTCTGCCTCGGAACGCCGGCGGGCGAGATGCGGATCACTTCCCTGGGCCGTGACTCCAAGCTGGCGGAAAGGGCCGTGGCCTCGGTCCAATTACTGGGAGGCAAGAGCAAGCTCGATTCGAAACAGGAAGCCGACGCCCTGGTAATTAAGATCCCGGCCAATCTGCCGGCATCGCCCGCTACTGGTTTCAAGGTCGCGTTCGCTTAGTAGAGATGGTGAAGCGGTAGGGGCAGGCTCATCAAGCCTGCCCCGCCACGGCGCGCCGGCGAGCTGCGTGGCGGGGTTGAAGCTGGACCATCCGCGGGGGGGCGGGGGGCGAACGCTCCGTCGTCACCGGGTTTTCGTGGAAGGCGTGAAGAGGTGTTGGCCACGGATGAACACGGATGAACACGGATGAACACGGATCAGAAAACAAAGAAAGAATAATGGTTGAGCAGCGTTCATTCGGTTGAGCAGCGTTCATTTGCGGGCCAAAAGCAATTTCTTTATGGCTTCCGCGGCACTGAGTTTCGCAAGAGCGGCGACATTCGAGCCAGTCCCATTTTGCAGCGTGTCACCATACTCGATGGTATTTGCGCCGCACACCACTACCGCTATCAGCATTATTGAACCGCACGCGGTGTACTTCGGCTAGCAGGCTGCTGAAAAACCCGTCCCGCGTCTGGCGTTCCGAACAAATTGGTGATCGAATGTTTTTATGCGCGGAGACGATCACCAGCAGGCCGGGATGTTCAGCTATCTTTCGCCGGAGGAGCGGGTGCCGCGACTGCACCCCCTGCGTGCCATCCGGGAGATGGCCGACCGGGCGCTGAAGGAGTTGTCGCCGCAGTTCGACGCTCTGTACGCGAAGACGGGGCGCCCCTCCATTGCCCCGGAGAAGCTTCTGCGCGCTCTTCTTCTGCAAGTGTTGTACTCGATCCGCAGCGAACGCATGCTGATGGAACAGTTGGACTACAACCTGCTCTTCCGGTGGTTCGTCGGCCTCAACATGGATGATGCGGTGTGGGTGCCGACGGTATTCACGAAGAACCGGGACCGGCTGTTGGAGGGTGACATTGCCGAAGCGTTTTTCCAGAAGATCCTGGAACAGGCGAGAGAAGACGGCCTGTTGAGCGACGAGCACTTCAGCGTGGACGGCACGTTGGTGGAAGCCTGGGCGAGTCAGAAGAGCTTTCGTAAGAAGGGCGACACGGCGGGACCGAGCGACCCGGATGCCGGGAACCCAACGGTGGATTTCCACGGCGAGAAGCGATCCAACGAAACGCATGAATCTAGAACCGATCCAGATGCCCGTCTGGCGCGGAAGAGCGGCGGGCACGAAGCAAAGTTGGCGTATAGCGGGAACGCCATGATCGAAAACCGCAATGGCTTAGTGATCTGTACGGAGTTGTTCCTGGCGAACGGAACTGCCGAGCGCGATGCCGCGATGATGATGGCCGAGAGCATCCCTGGCACTGGCCGCGTCACGGTGGCCGGGGACAAAGGCTATGATACGCAGGACTTTGTAAAGGAAATGCGGCAGATGAACGTCACCCCACACGTCGCACAAAACACCAACGGCCGGCGGAGCGCGATTGATGGCCGCACTACGCGACACGAGGGGTATGGACTCAGCCAGAAGAAGAGGAAGCGGATAGAAGAGGTCTTCGGCTGGATGAAAACCGTGGCAGGGATGCGCAAGGTACGGCACCGCGGATTGGAGAAAGTAGCTTGGATGTTCACCTTCGCGGCAGCGGCCTACAATCTCGTGCGCATGCGAAATCTGCGTGCCCTGCAGTCGGCCGCATAGGCCGACGTGTGTCTGGAGACGCCGAAAAGCGGCGTTTTTCAGCACGGGGCCGGCGGGGATGAGCCCGGAATGCCCCCAAAGCCGCACCAAGAACCGCACGGAGTGAGTCGCCGGTCCGTCAGCAGCGGATTTTCAGCAGCCTGCTAGGGCGTGATACGTCCAAGTGATGAGCGTCTAATGCGGAATCGGGATCGAGCTTTCTCCGAGTGGGGGACTATCCTCTCGCAGGCGACGACCACTTCCGCGAGTAGGACGCGACACGGCGAGTTGCCCCTTCTGTACCCATTAATACCGTGGAGCGCGACTTCGACGCCGCGAGTAGCCATTTTCTTAGAGAATTCGATTATGCTTTCCGGAATGGACGCTCAAAATTCGTCTGCATTTGTTTTTCTCAGCGCCTTCGCGGTCTCGCTCTGCTGTACGCAGGTCGCGTATAGTCAATCCGGACCATGCAATCTACTCGCGCGAGAACAAGTCAGCACTGTTTTTGGGGTGAGCGTTGGCGCGGGCTCTCCGATTGCGAATACTGGGTGTAGTTGGCAATCCATAGGCCCATCGAAGATCATGGTCACACTATCCATGCAAACCGAGAAGATGTTTGCCGGCGCTAAATCATCGGCTGCGCCAGGAATGACCAAGACGCCAATCTCAGGAATTGGTGACGAGGCAATCTTCACAGGTGTACCGAATTTCTCGAGCTTGTGGGTGAGAAAGAGGACAACGTTCCCTCTGATTCGCGTGTATGGACTGTCGGTCAGTGAAGCGCAGACGAAGCTGGAAGCCCTTGCCGCAGATGTCGTATCGAAGCTGTGAGTCCGAAATTCAATGCGCTTGGCCGGGTAGTGGCCGACTCGTTGACTGACTTTTGGGCGGGTTACGCGCCACTCGTACAGAGCCCCGTTAACCCCATTCTCGGGAGTAATAGAGCTCGCTTCGTCAGGATTCGGAATGGCGGGATCCCGCAGGTTTCAACGGGAGCGCTGATTTGATTCCGCGGTGGATCTACCGATACTCTGAGAATCCGGACGGCAGGGGCGCCTCTAGATTGATTTGTTCTCCAGTGATGGGGTGGTGGAATTTCAGAAATTGGGCGTGGAGGAAATAGCCTCCGTCGCCTGGGAGGCCGGGGAGATTTTCAAGAGGCTGGCCGGTTGAGCCGTACAGAGGGTCGCCTACCAGGGGATGGCCGATGGAGGCCAGATGGATTCTGATTTGATGAGGGCGGCCCGAATGAAGGGTTACCTCAAACGTTGTGGCGCCGGCGGCGCGTGAGATCACCTTGGCCAGTGACTTTGACGGTTTGCCACTTGGGGTGGCGGCCCACACGGAACCGAGGCGCGGGTGCGGGACGAGGCCGATGGGTGTGAGGATTTCGTAGGCGTCGCGCAGCGCGATGTTTTGAGCCAGCGCCCGGTAGATCTTCTGGATTCTGTGCGTATTCCAGTTTGCAGATAGATTAGAAGCCGCCTGCGGTGTTTTGGCGAAGAGGACGATGCCGGAGGTGGCTCGGCCCAAGCGGTGGACAGGGTTTGCGTTGGGGGTTTGCTTTTGGACCAGGCGCAGGAGGGTGTTTTCCATGAAGCCAGCGCCGGGAAGGGTGGGCAACCCGCTGGGTTTGTCGACGGCCAACAGGTGGTGGTCTTCAAACAGGACTTCGAAGCGCTGAGGGGAGTCTGGTTCGATCCAGGGTGGACGGTTCCAGACAAGGGTTTGACCCGAGGCGACCGATTCGCTTCCGGTGGCGGTGACGCCGTTGAGGGTGACTTCGCCGTTGTTCAGGTTCTGCCGCCAGGCTTGAGGGGTTGAGTGGGGGTAAAGGCTTGCCAGGTGGGAGAGCAGGGTTCGCCCATGGTGTTTGGCGCTGATGACTGTGGTGTAGGCATAGCCCCGGTTGAGCATGTAGTTCGAGTGTAAGGCATGGCTTGGCAAACGCCCAGGCTAGGCGGTGAGAAAGTCCATGGTGGACTGCGGATGAACACGGATAGGAAAAGAAAGGATTCAAGGTTTACCGGCGTTCATCTGGCGGCCGGGTGGTCTCGGGGCTGCACGTCCTCGCGCGGCGAGCTTCGCTCGGCCGCTGGGCAACGGGCAGGCTCAAGGGTAGGGGCGGCCCGGGGGTGTTTGCGACGGGGGTTCCCCCTGGTCCCGCTCAACCCCTGTCTGGAACCTCTCGGCGCCGGATGGCGCTATTCGAGCCCGATCAGTTGAATTCCAAGGCCCTGGTCGGCCAAACTAGTCTGGAACGGCTGTACTTAACCTGCCATCATGGGCATCAATATCGGTCTGGATATCGGGGCTATCAGTCTCAAGCTGGCGGCTTTGGGGGCGCCCAAAGACCGGCCGGCGCTTGAGGCGCTGTGCGCGGCCCGGCCCGAGTTCCGGCTGATGGAGCTGAAGGGCGCCCCGCTGGCGCTATCGGATTACCGGCGCATCGCGGGCAGTCCCATCCAATCCACTTACGATCTTCTCCAGGAGTTGTACGAGACGATCCCGGAAGACCGCGTGGAGGGCATCCGCGTCACCGGCTCGGGGAGCCGGACGATTGCGAAGGTGCTGGGGCTGTTCTACGAGAACGAGTTCAAGGCTATCGCGCGCACGTTCGGGACGATGTACCCGCACGCGCGGACGGTGTTCGAAATCGGCGGTGAGAGTTCGAAGTTCATCCGGCTGGAAGGGTCCAGCATTGTGGATTACGACCGTTCGGGCGAATGCGCCGCGGGCACCGGGTCGTTCCTCGATCAGCAGGCGCTGCGGATGCAGTACTCGGTGGAGCAGGTAGGCGAGGTAGTGTGTACGGCCAGTTGCGGGGCGCGGATCGCCGGGCGCTGTTCGGTGTTCGCGAAGAGCGACATGATCCACGCGCAGCAGAAGGGCTACTCGCCGGCCGAGATTCTGCGGGGCCTGTGCGACGCGGTGGCGCGCAATTTCAAGGGATCGATCGTGAAGGGGCGGACGGTGGAGGCGCCGGTTGCGCTGATTGGCGCGGTATCGCAAAACGCGGGCGTCACGGGGGCGCTGCGCGAGGCCTTTTCACTCAAGGAAGCCGACCTCTTCGTTCCGGCCGAATTCGCCTGGTGCAGCGCAATCGGCGCAGCCATGCTGGAAGCCGAGGAACCGCGGAAGCGCTCCATCCTGGAAGTTCACAGGCTTCGGCAGCACGAAGCCGAGGAGCGGGTGCAGGACACGAACGCCCTCTTGACGGAGAACGTGGTGCAGTTGCGCGACCGGGTGGGCGTGTACGTTCCGCCGGCGGGCGGCGATCCGATTCCGGCCTATCTGGGGCTCGATATCGGCTCAGTCTCGACCAACGTGGTCGCCATCGACGAGTTCGGCACGGTGATCCACGATATTTACCTGCGCACCGCCGGGCGGCCCATCGAAGCCGTGCAGCAGGGGCTTGGGGAGTTGGATCGCCTGTGGGGCGACCGCATTGAGATACGCGGGGTAGGAACGACGGGGTCCGGGCGCGAGCTGATCGCCGAATTCGTGGGTGCGGATTCGGTGAACGACGAGATCACGGCGCATAAGACCGGCGCCATACACGTCAGCAGTACGCTGGGCGGCGAGCCGGTGGATACGATCTTCGAAATCGGCGGCCAGGACTCCAAGTTCATCTCCATCGAGAACGGCGTGGTGGTGGATTTCGCCATGAACGAGGCTTGCGCCGCGGGCACGGGCTCGTTCCTTGAAGAGCAGGCGGACAAACTGGGGATCAGCATCAAGGGCGAGTTCGCCCAGATGGCGCTTGCGTCGGCGAGCCCCACGCGGCTTGGCGAGCGCTGCACGGTCTTCATGGAGCGCGACGTCACCGGCTGGCTGCACAAGGGCGAAGGCGTGCCGGACCTGGTGGCGGGGCTGGCCTATTCGATCGCGCTCAACTACCTGAACCGGGTGGTGCGCGGGCGCAAGATTGGAAACGTGATCTATTTCCAGGGGGGCACGGCCTATAACGACGCGGTGACGGCCGCGTTCGCCAGCGTGCTCGGGAAGAAGATCACGGTTCCGCCGTACAACGGGGTGATGGGCGCTATCGGCATGGCGCTGATTGCGCGGCAGTGGCATCAGGCCACCGGCGCCAAGACCCGTTTCCGCGGCTACGACCTGCGGCAACTGCGGCTCTCAACGCGCGATTTCGTGTGCAAAGCCTGCTCGAACCTCTGCGACATGAAGGAGTTCACGATCGAGGGGCAGAAGAGCTATTGGGGCGACAAGTGCTCGGATAAGTTCCGCAAGCCCTCGGCGAGCGGGCGCAAGCCGGTGATCGAGGACCTGTTCGCCTACCGCGACCACCTGATCGACGAACTGCCGAACCCGAAAGGCGCCGCGATCCGGGTGGGGATTCCGCGCGCGATGTCGATGTTCGAGCAACTGCCGTTCTGGCGCGCCTATTTTTCCGCACTGGGGATTGAAACCGTGCTGTCTCCGGTGACGGATCCGCGGATTTCGGCGGCGGGGATCGAAATGGCGGTGGCGCAGCCCTGCTACCCGGTGCAGGTGGCGCACGGTCACGTGAAGGCGCTTGTGGACGCCGGCGTCGAGTACGTGCTGGTTCCCAATCTGGCCGACGCCGATACGGGCGGCGAAAGCGGCGCGGCGCATTACTGCCCGTGGAACCAGACGCTGCCGTGGGTGCTGCGGACGGCGCCGGCGCTTGAGAACAGCGCGAACAAGTTCCTGACGCCCACGCTGCATTTTCAGCTCGGCCCGGCGCAGGTAAAGAAAGCGTTGGCGGAGACGATGCGGCGCCTGGGGATTTCGAAGCGGGCCAGCGATAAGGCCGTGGAAGCGGCTTACGCGTGCCAGCGCGGGTTTCAGGAGAAGCTGCTCGAAGCCGGGCGCAAAGCTCTGGATACGCTGGAGCAGAGCGGCGAGCCGGGCCTGGTGCTGGCCGGCCGCGGCTACAACATCTACGATCGCGGGGTGAACTGCGATATTCCGCGCAAGCTGCGGCACCGCTACGGCGCGAACGTAATTCCGCTGGACTTCCTGGTGACCGGGCGCGAGCCGGTGGACGGGCGCGCCAACATGTTCTGGATTTCGGGCCGCAAGATTCTGGAAGCCGCCCGGGTGGCCGCGAGCCGGCCCAACCTGCATTTGGTCTACATCACGAATTTCAAGTGCGGGCCCGATTCGTATATCAAGCACTTCGCGCGCGAAGCCGCCGGCGCGCCGCTGCTCATCCTGCAATTCGACGGGCACGGAAATGACGCCGGCTACATGACGCGCTGCGAAGCGTACCTCGACAGCAAAGGGATCCTGCGATGCTACCAATCGCCGACGGAACCGCCCCAGCCGCCGCGACCGGCGGCGCAGGCGAGCATCCACTAAAGGGCAAACGAATCTACATTCCGCCGATGGCGTACGGAAGCGCGCTGGCTTTCGCGGCGGCGTTTCGCGCGATTGGCCTGGACGCCGAGCCGACCCCGCCCTCCGACGAGCGCACGCGCGAACTCGGCGCCCGCTACACTTCGGGGGACGAGTGCTACCCAGCCAAAGTGACGGTGGGGGACTTCATGAAGGTCCTGCACCGGCCGGAGACCGACCCGGCGCGCGTGGCTCTCTTCATGCCGACCGCGGAAGGCCCCTGCCGCTTCGGCCAGTACGCGCCGTACCTGCGGCACATTCTGGATGTCAGCGGCTTTAGCGGGGTAGAGATCCTCTCGCCCACCAGCCGCAATTCTTATAGCGGGCTGGGCGACCTTTCGACTCCGTTCGTGCGCACCGGATGGCGCGCGCTGGTGTGCGCCGACCTGCTCCAGAAGATGCTGCTCATCTACCGGCCGTACGAGGAGCGGCGCGGCTCGACGGAGGCTTGCTACGAAGAGTGCCTCCAGGACCTCTGCCAGACCATCGAGACGACGCCCGTGGATCCCGGCGTGCAGTTACTGAGTATGCGGGATTCGATGATCCGCTGCCGCGATCGCTTCCGCAAGATGGGGCGGCGGCAAGAGCGCAGTCACCCGTTGATTGGCGTAGTGGGCGAAATCTTCTGCCGGTTGAACTCGTTTTCCAACGAGAACCTGGTGCGCTGCCTGGAAGAGTACGGCGCCGAGGCGTGGCTTTCCGATATCGTCGAGTGGGTCTGGTACACGACGTCGGAGCACTTCCGCAAGCTCGACCTGATGGGCCGCATCTGGACCGCCGAGGCGCTGGGCGCGTGGGTCCGGAAGAAGGTACAGAAGCGCGACGAGCACACGCTGGCCGAGCCGTTCCACGAGGATTTCAAGTGCCGCGAGGAACCCGACGTTTACGAGATTCTGGAATGCGCCCGCCCGTATCTGCCGCGCGAAGGGGCGTTTGGCGAGATGGTGCTGAACGTGGGCAAGGCTGTGTACCTGGCCAAGCACGGGGCGGCCGGGATCATCGACATCAGCCCGTTCACCTGCATGAACGGCATTGTGTGCGAGGCCATCTACCCGCGGATCAGCCGCGACCACGGCGGCATTCCGATTCGCAACTTCTACTTCGACGGCACGCAATCGGACCTGGACCGCGACCTCGGCGTCTACATGGAACTGGCGCGGGGCTACCAGAAGAAGCGCGGGTAGGTGGTACGCCTCTGAAGAGCCAAGCGGGGCAGACCTCCAGGTCTGCGCGGGGCGCCCTCCAGGACCCGCCCTCCGCCGGGAACACAAACCAAGGACGGGCCAAGAGGCTATGCTTGAGCTTAACGATCTCAAGGAGAATCGACCATGAGTGGAGTTCGATTTTCCGTCGCACTGCTTGCGGCGCTGGCGCTCTCCGGCGGCGCGTTCGGCCAGAACGCGCCCGAGCGCTTCTGGCTTGCCGGGCTCTATGACGGCAACCGCGTGGTGATCTACTTCGATGCCGTCAAGCTCGGACTGACGTCGCCACCCGGCGCCCGCAGCATTCCTCCGCCGCCGGGCGCGCGCAAGATCGCGCCGCCCGCGGCCTTTGGGTTCTTCGACCCCATGGAACTCGCGCCGGATTACGTCGCGGGGCTTCAGAAGAAGCCGGGAGCGGAGCGGTTCGCCGTCGGCGACCGCTACGATTTGCTGATGGGCAGAGGCGAAGTGACGACGGTGAAGGTCACAACCCTGGTGGGCTGCCCAGGCGACGAACAGACGGGCAACGATTCTTACATAGGCGCCCTGGCCAAGTTGGAACGGAGCAATTCGTTTCTGCCTTTGAGCCCCGCTTACTATCTGGTCCGGCGACACCGCGAAGCGCAGAGCCGCACGCCGGGCAGCCCCTTGCCGATACCGGTTATCGAAAAAGAGGGCGGCCTCATCGACGCTCCGGCCGCGTTCGACATAGAAACCAAGATCGCTCGGATCATGGACAAGCAGATGACATTGAAGGCAAATGCCGCCGAGCGAGCTCTGGCAGGCGCAGCCTCGCCCGCTCTGAGCGTGCAGCAATTCAGGATCGCGGGCGGAGACATCAGGTACTACGTCCGGGCGGTTTGGAAATCGGGCAGAGAGACGAAGCGCCAGCAGCCTTACTCCCTGGGCGCCTGGATCTCGTCCGCTCCGGAACCCCGCCTTCTCGCCTTGGAAGCTCGCACCACTATTTATGGGGACTTCGGGCTTCCCCAACTCCTCAACGCCGTCAGTCTTGGCTCCGGGACGACGGGAATTATCGCGCGCATTGAGTGGCTGGACAGCGCGGCTCTGAGGCTGCTTGTCTATCGCGATGGCGTCGGCGTCAAAAACATGCGGGTGCTGCAGGACATCAGCGCCGGCGAGTAGCGCGGCGGAACTTCTCCACCGCCTGTTCCTGCTCCGCGAAATCCGCTGAGAACTGGTGCGCGCCGGAGCCGTCCGGCTTCAGCACAAAATAGAGCGCCTTGGATTGGGCCGGATGCAGCGCCGCCTCGATGGAACGAATCCCGGGGTTCGCGATCGGCCCCGGCGGCAGACCCGCGTTGCGATACGTGTTGTACGGCGCGTCGCGATCCAGGTCCGAACGGTAGATCGCGCCGCGGTAGCGGCCGGCCAGCAGGGCGGCATAGATTGTGGTGGGGTCGCAATCCAGCTTCATGCCGATGCGCAGGCGGTTCGAGTACACCGCCGCGATTACCGGCCGCTCGTGGTCGAGCTTGCTCTCCTTTTCGACCAGCGACGCCAGCGTGACCGTTTCATGCGGCGGCGCGTCCGTTCCCAGCCCGCGCCAGGCTTGGCGGAACCGGTTCGTCATAATCCGGCAAAGCTGTTCGGGCGTGGTGTGGCGGCTCAGCTTGTAGGTATCCGGGAAGAGATAGCCTTCGAGAGTGGGGGCGCGCCGATCCAGATCGCGAATCAGGCTCGGGTTTTGCGCGGCTTCCAAGAACGAATCCGCGGAGAAGAGGCCCAACTTTTCGACTGAGGCCGCGATATCGAACATATTGCGGCCCTCGGGCACGTGAAGTTCGTAATAGAAGATGTCGCCGCGCGCGATTCGCGAGTACACCTCAACAGGGGAAGCCGCGCGCGCGAAGCGATACTCGCCCGCTTTGAGCACGCGGCCGCGCTCCGCGATGCGCGCGAGCAGGAAATCCCAGCGGCTGGAAACCACTCCCGCGCTTACCAGCGTCCGAGCTATCGCAGTGCTGGAAGAGCCTCGCGGGATGTCGATGAACGTCTGGCCCTCGAAACCCTTGTACGGGCTGTTCAGGCGCACGACGGCGAAGCCTCCCGCCAGCGCGGCAAGCAACACCGCGAAACCGAGCTTTCGCCACGATCTCATGGGGTCAGGGAATCCAGGTAGCTCTGCAGAAGGATCACGGCCGACAGCCGGTCCACGGCCGCGGCCCGCTTCTCAATGCCGATGCCGCTTGAGCGCAGCACCCGACTGGCCTCCACCGTGGTCAACCGCTCATCCCAGTATTTGACCGGCAGGCCGGTGCGCTTTTCGAGCGCCGCCCCAAACTCGCGCACCCACTCCGATTGCCGGCCTTCGACGCCGCTCATGTGCATCGGGTTGCCAAGAAGCACCAGGCTTACGTGGTGCTCTTTTGCCAGGCTCGCGAGAGCGTCAAGATCCGCGCGCTTGCGGGAGCGCACCAGGTTCGGCAGGCCCTGCGCCGTGATGCCCAGAGGGTCGCTGATGGCTAACCCTATGCGTTTCTTGCCTAAATCCAAGGCAAGAATGCGGGAGTCAAGGGGGAGGCAAGTGCTCATTATAGCGGAGAGGTCGGGCTCAATTACCACATTACCACCGCCCGTTTGCTGATCGGGGCCCCAGGGGTGGCGCAACCCGGGCGGGCGACTGGGCCAATTCGGCGATTTGGGGAGGTCTTCGTGTTAGGCCTGCCGGCCTGTCAAGAGAACGGCGTGATTTGATGCTCCCCAGTTCCTCCCACCCGTACCCCGACCGTTTCCCCCTTTTCGTTTTCGACGACCCGTTTTACGGTTTTCCCCTTACCTGGCCCCTAGCTCGAGTGCGCGTAGTAGGTAGCCAGCGCAAATTATGCGGACGCTTGGCGTAGTCGACACCAGGCGCTCGGCGAGCGCTGTGCTGGCGTCGGAGGGGGAAACCCCGACCAGCGCATCCGCGGCGCTAGCGGACAAGGAAACGTTGACAGAGCTTAGCATCTCTTTAAGACGCGGCAGTGCTTCAGGTCCCCAGGTCGCCACCTCGCGCACCGCAGCAGCCTGAACGGCCGTAGATTGGGACCCGAGCCCAGCCTCCGCCAAGTCCCTCGACAAACCGCTAGATACGCCGCCGCCGCTCGCCAGCGCGGTGAGGATCTCCTGCTGGTCAACGAGAGACCCAGTTCGGAAAGCGACCCGCACAACGGATTCCAACTCGGGGCCAGCAGTTCGCCGCACGAGCGCCTTCTTGGCGGCGAAGGAGCGAATGCCCGGGTCCTGATCGCGAAGCGCTCCCTCCAGCAGCAGCGCGCCCGCACTGGTATCCTGCAGCGTCTCCAGAACCGCACTCCGAACCAACGGCGAGGCGTCGTTCTGGGCCATGATCTCAACAATGTTGCGCAGCGGCGGGTTGCCGGAGCGCAGGGTCTCGCGAACCGCGAAGTAGCGGTCCGAGTCTCGTGCGGACTCCAGGTCATTGAGCAGCGCCTGCTGGTACTGGGGTCGGCCCGAGTTGTAGAGAGCAAGCTCCGCCCAGATCCGAAACGGGAATTCGGAGCCGGCGGCTGCAGTTCGAAGTATGTCCGCACCCACGGCGCTGCCAGTCTTGGCGAGCGCGAGCGCAGCGAGGATCTGGACGTGAGAGTTCGAATCGCGAAGGGCAGGTTTAAACGCCTCATTCTCCGGGGCCCCCGAAAGTAGAACGTACGCGGCCGACTCCCGGCATTTGAAGCAGCCCTCCTTGAGTACACGCGTCAGGGCAGGCACAGCCACCGGGCCCATATCCTGTAACGCTCCGAACGCGACACCCGTCAGCGGCTCGTGCTCCGTCATCGCGAAGGGGATTGCAATCGCGGCAGCGGCGGGCGAATGCACCCTTCGCAGGCAGGAAACCAGCTCAATTTGGGTATGCAGATCGTGCTCCGTCTTCAGCCGGTCTGAGATCTCGGGCAGCAGATCCGATGCTCGCTGCTCGGACAGGAGGTTGGCCGCACGGGCGGCTAGGTCTGAAGAACCAATCAGGGCCTTCCGGAACACCTCGGTGGCCCTGAGCGAATGTACCCGCGCGAGGGACCCTAGGACATAACCCCTTAGATCCGACTGACCACTTGCCCACGCCGAGTCTAAGACCTTCCAGGCAGATGCCTCCGAGCCGTCAGACTGGGCATGCACCCTTGCTCCTAGGAACAAGACGGAAAAAGCGAGCGCCAGCGCCACACGCGTTCTCTTTTCGCCGCGGCGTTGTATGGCGAGTCGGCCCCTAATGTGAGAACGTCTGGTTAGAAACTGTTGCATAAGTTGGTCCGTAGGTTTGGGTGTTTTGGGGAGTAAGGGCGAAACCGCTCAGCGTCCAGGACTGGGTACGCGATGCGGAAAAGTTTGCTGGCAAACCGCCGGCGAGGGTTGCGCTTAGTTGATCCCAGACAGCCCCGCTGTCATTTGTGGGATTGTTCCGTGGAATATTGTCAGCGGGGTCGAAGTCTACGTTGAACGGATTGCTTACGGTTTGCAGCACCTCGGTGGCGTTGATGCCGGCGACCTCTATGTTGCCGTTGCCCAAGTCGCCTTGGTCGTAGACGGAGTATGCGAGTGTCGTTAGGTACCCAGAGTTTACGCCCGTCACGACCCTCGTGTCGGTAGATCCTCCCGGGTAGCTGATGTCGTTGAGGACCGTCGGTACACGGACCGTAGCACGGACCGAGGCATTCGCGGTAGCGGTTGAGCTAAACGTGTAGGCAACGGCTACCCACGTGTCCCGCCAACTGGTGCTCCCTGACGTACCCACTACCGTGACGTTGGGCGCAGTGTTTGAGCCGTCGAATGCGAGGTGTGGGCCAATAGACCAAGTGTACGATCCTCCGGCCGGGGTTCCAGTTGCGACGAGAGTTGTTGTAGCCTGATCGGACCCCATCAACACCATGGCCGCTCCCCCTGATTGGTGCGAGGCCTGCAATGAAACGCTTACTATCTGCGCGCTGCCAGAGTCGCCCGTCGGCGCCCCGCCGCCAGACCCCGGGTAGAAGCCCATCCCTATCTCGCTATTATAGTCGTTATTCAAAACAGCGATTATAGCGGTTCCCCCTGATGCGCCGCTTAAATCCACCCAAGCCGGGATGGACGTATCGCTGCCGCCGCAGTTGTCTCCGCAGGACGGAAGAGTAACTCCGCCCTGGGTGACGATGATCGATGGGGCGTTGCCGAAGTCGCCACCTGAGATAGTGAAGTTTTGAATGGTCCCCGCAGTCCATTCGTCCGGGTAAATGCCAGTCAGGTACGCTTGCGCCCCCGCCGAGATCCAGTCCGACCAACTCTCCCCATCGCAGTCGTAGTCGACATCGTTCCATGCATCGATAAAATACAGGCCGTCGGAAACCTCCGCCGAAACGTCGGCCTCGGCCGTGCACCAGTCCCCGGCCTCGGCTTCGTCATAGATCCCATTGTAGGGGCCAATCACGGCCGCATCAACGTCCACATAAAAGCCGTCGGCATCGACGACGGAAGCGCCGTATACGGTTGCGGAGCCGGAATCGTAATAGCCATATGAGTAACAATACGCCCACTCGCAGGTGTCGCCCGCCTGGGCGCCTGCAACCAGGGGGAAGCACAGCAGCGCCAGCGCCAACGCGCCGAATCGGACACAGGCCGGGTTCACTGCGCACCTCCCGATTTCGTGCCCGCTGCCGGTGGGCGGACCGGCGAAGTCGACCGGACGTAGCCATCCAGTACCGCGAATCTCGGCGGCCCGAGAAGCGCCCTCAGTTCAGCCATCCGATCCAGGACCGCCGTCCTCCTTTGATCGATGAGCTGCGCCGCTCTCCGCGGGTCGGACGCCCCGCCGGCGGCGTGGAGCGCGCGGATCTGCGCGAGGATGGCTTGGTTCTGGCCCCGCCACTCCTGGGCGACGTTCTTCAACGCTGCTTCCTCGCCGGCGGTAAGGCCCGACTCCTTGCGAATGCTGCCTCTCGCACTGGAACCGTCGTGGCCCTTGGCATCGATCTGCCGGCCTACATCGTCGAGCCACATCACGCGGCTAAAGAACGCCCTATAGAGGATTTCATCCGGCACCGGCTTGGCTGGCGCCCCCGACTGGCAGAACGCCGCGCTGGCGACGCCCGTAATGAGCACGGCGAGGAAAGGCCGAAGTATCATCCGGCGTGACTCCTTTCTACCCCAGAACTTCAGGTTTAGTAAGTAATGTAAGTTTTCCGGGGGGGGGGAGCCAATCGGCCGTATATCCGATTTTCAGCTCCGAATGTGCAGAAATTCACGGGGAGCGGTATCGGCGCGGGGAGCGCGCGTCTTCCGTTGAGAAGCTGACCGGCACCCGGGGGGCGGCGGGGGCGGCGGCGTCCGGTCCATTTTGCCTTGGTATTGTGCTATTCACTCCCCAAACCAAACCCGAATCGCGCGATAATGGGATTTCAGAGTATTTTTATTGAATTGTGAAATCGCGTACCCTCGCCATGAGGGGTACTCGCGGTGTAGCAGCTCAGGGCGCCATCTTAAAATCAACTCTCCGAGCGCGTGAACGGCCCTACCGGGACCGGTTCGGAAACAAGGCGGAAACAGAAGACCATGCAAGCAATCAAACCCTCAAAGAAGAAAATGCGCCGCAAGGGCAACCAGCCGTTGGACGTGTTCTTTTCACCCAAAACGGTCGCGGTGGTCGGCGCGACGGAGAATGCCAACACCGTCGGACGCACGGTGCTGTGGAACCTGGCCCGTTTTACTGGCCAGTCCGGCCGATCTCGCTTAACGCTTTTCTGGCGGCCGTCTTCACGTTATCCGGTTGATCGGCCCTATTGACGGCCTCCACCAGCGCCGGTTCGGCTTGAGCGACGGCCTGCGGGCCGATCTTACTCAGCGCGTTGATGGCAAGAATGCGGGTTTGCGGGAGAGGGTCGTCCACAAACTTGGCGACCGCATCTATAATCTTGATGTCCTTCAGGCCCGGAATGCTGACGGCGCGCAATGCGTCTTCGCGTTCAATTGGGGATAACGGACGCAAGAGATGGGCTGCGACGGCCTGCACGGCCTCCGGATCTTGGGAATCGTATTTCATCAAGATCCCGGCCGCGGCGTTCTGCGCGGCAGGGTCACGATCCGTCCGCTTGAGAAACGCCTTGAGCACGGGAAAGACTTCAGCGGGCGGCGTAGTTGCGGTCGCGAACAAGGCTCCTAGGATACCGCTTCCTAGCCGTTGGAGCCCTGGGTTATCGAGAGCAAGGAGCCCGGCCACCTCCCCAATCCGCGCCCGCAGAAGTTCGTCTCCGCAGTCGTATCTTCCGCTGACCGAAAGAAGCGCCATGGCGCCGTAGATTTTCACGGTGTCGTCCGTGCCGGAGAGCGCGGCCGCGAAGAAGAGTGGCAGGGCATCGGCGAGCTCTTGGGCTGGCGCGGCCTTGATCCTCCTGCCCATCTCCGAAATCTCGTTCCCTGTGGGGCCAGCCGTAGCGGCGCTGTGCCGGTCGAGAAGCGCGCGAAAGCTGTCGCTTACAGTCGCCGCCTTCTGAGCGGATGCGTAGACCGCAAAGCCGAAAAACAACGAAACCACAAAATAGCCAGACTTGCTCATAGCACCTCTCCTTCGGGACATGGCCCGAACCCTAGCACCTAGTGGGGCACCGCGACCGGCGGGACGCTCCCGATCACAAGCGGGGCACCCAAGAGGCAATATGATATGTAGCCGAACGAGTCATCCGGCGGCGTGTACGAATAGACCGTTTGGCCATTCACGGCAACATAGTGGGCCGGGTAGCATGTGTGGCTGTAATTGACCGTCGCCGTCGGGTTATTCGGGTTAGATGTGTTGATCGAAGTGGTGATGCTCCATCGGATCGGTCCCAAATCTGCCAACGATTCGAGGGGGTTCGAAGCTTGGCCCGAGGTATCAGCGACACCGACATGCGCCTGGGGAAATGACGAGATCACGGACATTGCTCCGGTCAGTGCACCAGAAAGTTGAATGTGAATGTCTTGGGGCTCACGCACCGATTCTCCTCGTATAGCCACAGGCGCCTGCCGTTGCCAGCCTTGGCCGCAGCATCGAGCGCCTCCTCGACCGTAAGGTCACGAAAGTGTGCCGGCTTGGGTGGCGGGATCCGCGCCCCTGGCTTGGGCAAGCTCGTGAACCCTACCTCCCCTGGGCGCTCCTGAAGCCCCTGAGCCGCAGCCGCCCGGCGGACCTCCGGCGTCTCCAGGATTTGGCGCAAGGAGAGCTTGGCGTCCTCGACATTGTCGAGCTCGAGTTCTGCGATCTTTGTGTTGAGAAGGCCATGTCCAAGATTGCTCAGCATCTTCACCATACCGCCCGAGACGCTGATCTCGAGGTCCGGTTGCAGCCTCTGAATAGTCGCCATGACCTCTCTGGCCGTCAACCCGTTCGCGAAAGCCTCTTGGGGCAGCGTCGGGCCGCAGCGAATTAACTCGAATCCGCCAGGGAGTCGGGCTTCGCTTAACGCGCGCGTAAAAGCATTGACGACAGACAGGTCGCCCGACCCAATCGGGAGCGGCTTACTCAACTTATCGCTCAGGCTCTCGGAAACCGGCTGAGACTGCCCCGAGGCGCACAGCAGCCCGATGGTGGCCAAGCTAAACATGATAAATGAACGTCTCACAAATCCTCCGGCTAAGGCGTCGTTATCGTCTCGTCCACCTTGAGCGTACCGCTGAAGTTGCCCCTCTGGATGTTAATCACAGTCGTTAGATCGAAGCGGGTAGTCCCGATCTTGATGTAGAACTTCTGGTTCATGATTTCGTGTTCGTTGGTCGCGAGACAGGCGGGCGAGGCATGCCCGAAGTACTGAATATCTGGAGCCCAAGCCCCCGGCGATACGGCTTCGGCTTGCTCCTCCGGCGTTCCGACCGGCCCGGCGTAATCCGTGAAGTACTCGTGAAGTTCGTAGGCGGTGCTTACCACGGCCCCATTCTGATCAGCCAAGTCGTAGGCGTAGTTGCGATAAACGCCGCACTGGTGGGTGTATATCGTTTGATCCGCCAGGTTGACAACGTCCCCATCGACAGGCGTCATCAGAGGTCCCACGCCACTTGGGGCGCCGGGCGCATCGGATCGCACGAGCTCCGATGGGCGCTGTTTCATGATGTTCTTGGGCTCGCTTGTTCCGCCAGCCGTCGTTACCGTCAGCCCAACTTGGCCGCCGGCGTCCGACTGTGAGACGGTGGCATCCGCCTCTACATTGCCGACGTTTATAGAGTTGATATTAGTGAAGCTGACCCCCTGCGCTGTAATGGCGGTTATGGCGTCGAGATTCCCGCCGGCTATAGCGATATGCGTGGTCGTTCCGGTCACGAGCGCGGCTGGGTCCACGCTCGTTATCCACGGCTTCGGTGGTGGCGCCGCTATCTGCGCGCTGCCCGAGTCGCCCGTCGGCGCCTGGCCGCCCCCGGGCACTGGGTAGAAGCCCATCTCTATCTCGCTGTTGTAGTCGTTATTCAAAACAGTGATTCCAGCGGTTCCCCCCGAGGAATAGGTCAGATTCACCCAAGCCGAAATGCCCGTGTCGCTACTGCTGTCAATCCCCCAACACTGGTTGAACTGGTTGTCGTTACATCCAGTGTCCCCGGTGACGATGAGCGATGGGGAACTGCCGAAGTCGCCACCTGAGATAGTGAAGTTTTGAATGCTTCCGGCAGTCCAGTTGTCCGGGTAGATGCCGGTCAGGTACGCTTGCGCCCCCGCCGAGATCCAGTCCGACCAACTTTCCCCATCGCAGTCGTAATCGACATAGTTCAATGCATCGATAAAGTACAGGCCGTCGGAAACCTGCGCCGAAACGTCGGCCTCGGCCGTGCACCAGTCCCCGGCTTCTGCCTCGTCATAGATCCCATTGTAGGGGCCAATCACGGCCGCATCAACGTCCACATAAAAGCCGTCGGCATCGACGACGGAAGCGCCGTATACAGTTGCGGAGCCGGTTCGTCATAATCCGGCAAAGCTGTTCGGGCGTGGTGTGGCGGCTCAGCTTGTAGGTATCCGGGAAGAGATAGCCTTCGAGAGTGGGGGCGCGCCGATCCAGATCGCGAATCAGGCTGGGATTGCGCGCGGCTTCGAGAAAAGCGTCCGCGGAGAAGAGCCCCAACTTCTCCACCGAGGCCGCGATATCGAACATGTTGCGGCCCTCGGGCACGGCCAACTCGTAGTAGAAGATGTCGCCGCGCGCAACTCGCGAGTACACCTCAATCGGGGAAGCCGCGCGCGCGAAGCGATACTCGCCCGCCTCCAAGACACGGCCGCGCTCGGCGATGCGCGCGAGCAGAAAATCCCAGCGGCTGGAAATCACTCCCGCGTTCACCAGCATCCGAGCTATCGCGTTGCTGGAAGAGCCTCGCGGGATGTCGACGAACGCCTCCCCCTCGAAACCCTTGTACGGGCTGTTCAGACGGACGACGGCGAAGCCTCCCGCCAGCGCGGCGAGCAACACCGCGAACCCGAGCTTTCGCCACGATCTCATGGGGCAAGGGAGTCCAGGTAGCTCTGCAGAAGGATCACGGCGGAAAGACGATCCACGGCCGCGGCCCGCTTCTCAATGCCAATGCCGCTTGAGCGCAGCACCCGACTGGCCTCCACCGTGGTCAACCGCTCATCCCAGTATTTGACCGGCAGGCCGGTGCGCTTTTCGAGCGCCGCCCCAAACTCGCGCACCCATTCCGATTGCCGGCCTTCGACACCGCTCATGTGCATGGGGTTACCAAGTAGCACCAGGTCTACGTGGTGCTCCTTTGCCAGGCCAGCGAGGGCATCCAGATCCGCGCGCTTGCGGGAGCGCACCAGGTTCGGCAGCCCCTGCGCCGTGATGCCCAGAGGGTCGCTGATGGCTAACCCGATTCGTTTCTTGCCCAAGTCCAAGGCGAGTACGCGGGTTTCACGGGGAATCAAGTGCTCATTATAGCGGAGGGGCGCGCAATTAGACGTGATATCAGGCTGATGCTGCTTCCGCCTCTCCGTCTAGCGGCCCACAACGGGCGCAGGGAGCGTAAACGTCCTCTCGGCAAACGGCCCCAGGCCCCAGGATTTCAGCACGACGCCCTTAGCGTCCTCGCTAAATGCTATCTCCCGGAAAGACGGGTAGGCGCCAGCATACTCCTCGGGCATTGACGCGGAGAAGCGCGGCGCCAGCAGGGATCGCCGGTCGATCGGCGCCGTTGCTGCTCGCGGCGACCTCAGTCCCTCCGACACATCGACGACAACCAGCCTGGTCTGCTCGCCGTCATGCTCGACAAATGCCACACGCTTCGAGTCGGGGCTCCAGGCCAGCGGTGAATCAATGCTTCTCGTTGGCGGGACACACCTATTCAGCGGATCAGGCTCCTGCACCGTCCAGTAACGCTGCGCCGCTCGGTTTTCCTCCGGATACAGGACAACCCCACGGTCGGCCGGGCCTCGGCGCGAGCCGACCCGGCCGTTGGCTTCGGGCGATGCTGACAAGTCGTACCCTACGAGGGCCGCGAGGACGCCCGGATTCGGCGCCAAATACTGGTAGGCTACGAGCTTGCTGTCTGGCGAGACGGCGGCATCAAGCGTCCAGAGCGTGTCGACGATCTCGCCGCGACTAGCGTCCACCACGACGAAGGCGCCCTGGCGGCCTCCACCCTGCCTCAGCGCTCCGCGGATAACGAAGCGGCCAGGTGCGGGAAAGAACACGTCCTCCACCTGGACAATCGCCGCATCTATGGTGACAGCGGCAGGGGGCCATTGGCCCGTGCGCTGGAACTGAACGAGCGGCGCAATATCTGAACCACTTGCGTGATCAACCGTCACCACCAAATCCCCCGCTTCCCGCCTGATGTCTGTCGCGCCGGCATTGGCGACCGCGAGGTTAGCCGCTAGCAAGTACAAGTAGATTTTGCCCATGTTTCCACCTCCCTTAGTAGACCCTGACCACCTTCGCGTCACCGAGGGTTCCCGCGTTTCGGTTGCACGCACCAAAACCGTTATAGTGGTCAAGCTGGGTCATATCAAGCCCTCCCCCCGCATCGGCCACCGTGCGTGTTCCAATGCCATAGACGTAGACCTGTGCACCGCACGGAAGATCGCTATTCCCCACATTCCGCGCGACTGACGTCCCCGGCACCAGCGTGCCCCCGCACTTCGGACATGTGACCCCCGTCTGCCGCACGTCCGTCGAGCATACATATTCGAGCGACACGACGCCGAGCGGATCGGATTGACCGCTGCCGTTCAGCTGCGTCTGGCTCCACCAGTCCGACTTTGCTTGAAACGGTGAAGACTGGCAGTTGTACCTTGCACCGCAATCGCCTGTCGAATTCGTGCGAGTGGCCCGGGTTCCGGAACAGTAAGCCTCCGTCGGCGTGTTGTACATCGTGTTGCTGTATGTGCCCAGCACCTTTATATGGTACGCGTAATATGCGGATGGGGAGCCAGTTACCGCCCAACTCGCGGATATGCCGGTGTACTCCTGGCCGTCCGGCAAGCTCGGTACATTGAAGTGGATATGCGGCACGCCGCCAGCATAGCTCGTTTCCGTGAGCGTCCGCGGCGAGCTACCGGTAAGTCGTACGGTCAGAACTCCAGAGGCGCTCCCGGGTTGGAGGTCGATGGTTATATCATCTTCGGCGACGCTTGCGTAGACGATGCCTACCGTGGGCAGCGCTGTTATCTGCGCGCTGCCCGAATCGCCCGTCGGCGCGCCGCCGCTGCCGCCGGACCCTGGGTAGAAGCCCATCCCTATCTCGCTGTTGTAGTCGTTATTCGAAACAGCGATTATAGCGGTTCCCCCCGATGCGCCAGTTAAATCCACCCAAGCCGGGATGGACGTATCGCTGCCGCCGCAGTTGTCTCCGCAAGACGGAAGAGTAACTCCGCCCTGGGTGACGATGATCGATGGGGAACTGCCGAAGTCGCCACCTGAGATAGTGAAGTTTTGAATGCTTCCGGCAGTCCAGTTGTCCGGGTAGATGCCGGTCAGGTACGCTTGCGCCCCCGCCGAGATCCAGTCCGACCAACTTTCCCCTTCGCAGTCGTAATCGACATAGTTCAATGCATCGATAAAGTACAGGCCGTCGGAAACCTGCGCCGAAACGTCGGCCTCGGCCGTGCACCAGTCCCCGGCCTCGGCTTCGTCATAGATCCCATTGTAGGGGCCAATCACGGCCGCATCAACGTCCACATAAAAGCCGTCGGCATCGACGACGGAAGCGCCGTATACGGTTGCGGAGCCGGAATCGTAATAGCCATATGAGTAACAATACGCCCACTCGCAGGTGTCGCCCGCCTGGGCGCCTGCAACCAGGGGGAAGCACAGCAGCGCCAGCGCCAACGCGCCGAATCGGACACAGGCCGGGTTCACTGCGCACCTCCCGATTTCGTGCCCGCTGCCGGTGGGCGGACCGGCGAAGTCGACCGGACGTAGCCATCCAGTACCGCGAATCTCGGCGGCCCGAGAAGCGCCCTCAGTTCAGCCATCCGATCCAGGACCGCCGTCCTCCTTTGATCGATGAGCTGCGCCGCTCTCCGCGGGTCGGACGCCCCGCCGGCGGCGTGGAGCGCGCGGATCTGCGCGAGGATGGCTTGGTTCTGGCCCCGCCACTCCTGGGCGACGTTCTTCAACGCTGCTTCCTCGCCGGCGGTAAGGCCCGACTCCTTGCGAATGCTGCCTCTCGCACTGGAACCGTCGTGGCCCTTGGCATCGATCTGCCGGCCTACATCGTCGAGCCACATCACGCGGCTAAAGAACGCCCTATAGAGGATTTCATCCGGCACCGGCTTGGCTGGCGCCCCCGACTGGCAGAACGCCGCGCTGGCGACGCCCGTAATGAGCACGGCGAGGAAAGGCCGAAGTATCATCCGGCGTGACTCCTTTCTACCCCAGAACTTCAGGTTTAGTAAGTAATGTAAGTTTTCCGGGGGGGGGGAGCCAATCGGCCGTATATCCGATTTTCAGCTCCGAATGTGCAGAAATTCACGGGGAGCGGTATCGGCGCGGGGAGCGCGCGTCTTCCGTTGAGAAGCTGACCGGCACCCGGGGGGCGGCGGGGGCGGCGGCGTCCGGTCCATTTTGCCTTGGTATTGTGCTATTCACTCCCCAAACCAAACCCGAATCGCGCGATAATGGGATTTCAGAGTATTTTTATTGAATTGTGAAATCGCGTACCCTCGCCATGAGGGGTACTCGCGGTGTAGCAGCTCAGGGCGCCATCTTAAAATCAACTCTCCGAGCGCGTGAACGGCCCTACCGGGACCGGTTCGGGAACAAGGCGGAAACGGAATTATCATGCAAGCCATCAAACCCTCAAAGAAGAAGCTACACCGCAAAGGAAGCCAGCCGTTGGACGTTTTCTTTTCGCCCAAAACGGTCGCGGTGATCGGCGCGACGGAAAACGCCAACACCGTCGGACGCACGGTGCTGTGGAACCTGATGACGCAGCCCGTTTGGCGGCACCGTTTACCCGGTCAACCCGAAGCGGCCCAGCGTGCTGGGCGTCAAGGCGTACAAATCCATTATCGGAGATTCCCGAGCAGGTGGATCTGGCGGTGATCGTGCACGCCGCCGCCATCGATTCCCGGGCATCATCAGGGAATGCGGCGAGAACGGCGTCCGCGGCGCCGTGGTTATTTCGGCCGGCTTCAAGGAAATCGGCGCCGAAGGCGCGGAACTCGAGCGCCAGACTGCTGGAAGAAGCGCAGCGCGGCCAACATGCGCATCATCGGCCCGAACTGCCTGGGCGTGATGAGCCCGCTCACGCGGCTTGAACGCCACGTTCGCCACCACCATCGCGCGGCCCGGCATCGGTGGGCTTCATCAGCCAGAGCGGCGCGCTGTGCACCGCCGTTCTGGACTGGAGCCTCAAGGAAAAGGTGGGCTTCAGCGCGTTCGTCTCGATCGGCTCGATGCTCGACGTGGGCTGGGGCGACCTGATCTACTACCTCGGCGACGATCCCAAGACGCGCTCCATCGTCATCTACATGGAAACCATCGGCGACGCGCGCGCGTTTCTGTCCGCCGCGCGCGAAGTGGCGCTGACCAAGCCGATCATCGTCATCAAGCCGGGCCGCACCGAAGCCGCCGCCAAGGCCGCCGCCTCGCACACCGGTTCGCTGACGGGCAGCGACGAAGTTCTGGAAGCCGCGTTCCGCCGCAGCGGCGTGCTGCGCGTGAACAACATCGCCGATCTGTTCTACATGGCGGAAGTGCTGGCCAAGCAGCCGCAGCCCGAGGGGCCCGCGCCTGACCATCGTCACCAACGCCGGCGGTCCCGGCGTGCTGGCCACCGACGCGCTGATCATGGGCGGCGGCGAACTGGCCGAGCTCTCGCCCGGAAACCATGGAGGCGCTACAACGCCGTCCTGCCCGCCACGTGGAGCCACAACAACCCGGTCGATATCATCGGCGATGCCTCTCCGGAACGCTACGCCAAGGCGCTGGAAATCGCCGCCAAAGATCCGAACAGCGACGGCATGCTGGTGATCCTCACGCCGCAGGCGATGACCGATCCGACGCAGATCGCGGAGCAGTTGAAGCCGTTCGCCAAGCAGGAAGGCAAGCCGGTGCTCGCGAGCTGGATGGGCGGCGTGGACGTGGCGGCGGGCGAGGAGATTCTCAACCGCGCGAACATTCCGACGTTCCCGTATCCCGACACCGCGGCGCGCGCGTTCAATTACATGTGGCGATACAGCTACAACCTGAAGAGCCTGTACGAAACGCCGTCGCTGCCGGAAGATTCGGCCGGATGGACGCCAGACCGCAAGCAGGTGGAAGGCATCATCCAGGCAGTGCCGCGGCGAAGGCCGCACGATCCTGACCGAGTTCGAATCGAAGAACGTGCTGGCGGCGTACGGCATCCCGGTGGCCAAGACCATTATCGCCGCGGATGCGGCGGCGGCCGTGAAGGCCGCGAATGAGATCGGCTACCCGGTGGTGCTGAAGATCTACTCGGAAACCATCACGCACAAGACCGACGTCGGCGGCGTGCAGTTGAACCTGCGGCAACGCCGAAGCCGTGCGACCGCGCGTTCAAGGCCGATTCAGAACTTCGGTGACCGCGAAGGTCGGCGCGCAGCATTTCCAGGGCGTCACCGTTCAGCCGATGGTCAAGCTGAAGGACGCTTACGAGTTGATCCTCGGCAGCAGCCTCGATCCGCAATTCGGCCCGGTGCTGCTGTTCGGTACCGGCGGTCAACTGGTCGAGGTGTTCAAGGACCGCGCGCTGGCGCTGCCGCCGCTGAACTCCACGCTGGCACGGCGCATGATGGAGCAGACCAAGATTTACAAGGCGCTCAAGGGCGTGCGCGGCCGCAAGCCGGTGGACCTGGCGGCGCTCGAGACGCTGATGGTTCGCTTCAGCGCGCTGGTCGCCGAGCAGCGCTGGATCAAGGAAATCGACATCAACCCGCTGCTGGCGTCTCCGGACGGCCTCATCGCGCTCGACGCGCGCGTGGTGGTGCATGGACCGGACGTCAAGGAGGAGTCGATTTCCCAAAGCCGCCATTCGCCCCTATCCCAGCAAATACGTCCAACCGTGGACGGCGCGCGATGGCATGGAAGTCGCGTGATCCGGCCCATCCGCCCCGAGGACGAACCGCGATGGTGAAGTTCCACGAAACGCTCTCCGAGCGCAGCGTGTACCTCCGCTACTTCCACCTTGTGAATCTGGAGCAGCGCACGCAGCACGAACGGCTGACGCGCATCTGCTTCATCGACTACGACCGCGAAATGGCGCTCGTGGCCGAACGGCGCGATCCCGAAACCGGCGACCCGGAAATCCTGGCCGTCGGCCGCATGACCAAGGTCCACGGCACCGACGAAGCTGAGATCGCGGTGCTGGTAAGCGACAAATACTTCGGCCGCGGACTGGGCCGGGAACTGCTCTCCCGCCTGCTGGTGGTAGGCGCGGATGAGAAACTCTCAAAGCTCACCGCCGACATACTCCCCGACAACCGCGAGATTATGCGCATTTGCGAAAAGCTGGGCTTCACGCTCAAGCATTCGCTGGATGACGAAGTGGTACGGGCCGAGTATAAGCTGTAATTGAAGGCGGGGCAGGCGCTCCCTCCGTGGCCTGCCCCGTTTCTTTGCCAGGAGGGAGGTCCGACAGTTGATTGCCGGCCGGGTGCGCAGGGAAGCGATCGGCGAGCCAGTGTGCGTGGCGCCGGCGGGCGACCGCTGCGGGGAAGGGCCGCTTTGGCATCCCGAGGAACAGGCGCTCTACTGGACGGACGTCAACCGTTTCCTCATCCACCGCTACGACCCCATCCACAACCATGTGAAATCGTGGTTCTTTGAAGAGCCGGTTTGTCTTTTGACGCTCGCGGACCGCGAGGATACGCTCGCCATCGTACTCGGCTCCGGAATCCTGTTTTGGAAACCACGGACCGACGAACGGCGCGCGCAAGGCTTCCGGCTTGAGGAATGGCCGCAAGTGCGCCTGAATGACGGCGGCGTGGACCCGCGCGGATCGCTCTGGGCCGGCACGATGCAGAACAACGTGGGTCCTGACGGCGAGCCCGGCAAGTGCGAGAAGGCGGAGGGCAAGCTGCTCCGAATCGACCCCGGCGGGGCGGTGACCGTCTGGAAAAGCGGCATCGGGATCTCCAACACCTTCGCGTGGAGTCCGGAGCGGACGCGATTCTACTTCGCCGATACGCGCCAAAACACGATCTGGAGTTACGCCTTCGACGAATCCACGGGCGCCATCTCCGGCGAGCGGCCCTTCTTCGCCGGCTTCGCCCGCGGGGAGCCGGATGGTTCCGCGATGGACAGCGCGGGATACCTATGGAACTGCCGGCACGGAGGATCTTGCGTGGCGCGGGTGGGGCCGGATGGCGCGGTGGAGCGCGTAATTGAGATGCCGGTTGTGAACGTAACCGGGTGCGCGTTCGGGGGCGAGGATTACAGGACGCTCTACGTGGCCAGCGCGGGCATCGGCGCGCCGCCGACCGATCGCCTGGCCGGGAGCCTCTTCGCGATTCGCACGGACGTGGCGGGGATGCCGGGCAACCGGTTTCGGATTTAGCGGGCATTTCGAGGCCGGGAATCGAACTCTATCCTCGCCAATTCAGTTACCCTTAGCTGAAATGCCCCTCGACGCCTTTACCGCGGAGGAGCGCGCGATCTTTCGCCGCTTGAGCACGCCCGCGAAAATCCAGCGGTTTCTGGATTGCGAACTCACCTACAATAAGGAGCCCGACGGCAATACCTGCCGCTCGCCGCGGTGCGCGCTGCGCGACCGCACGGCGCACTGCATGGAAGGCGCGCTATTCGGCGCGGCGGCTTTGCGGATGCTGGGCTTCCCTCCCCTGCTGCTGGACCTGGAAGCGGTGCGGGATGACGATCACGTGCTCGCGATCTTTCGCGTAAGCGGCCACTGGGGCGCCGTGGCCAAATCCAATTACTCGGGGCTGCGCTACCGCGAGCCGGTCTACCGCACGCTGCGCGAGCTTGCGATGTCCTATTTCGAGCACTATTACAATCTGCGGAAAGAGAAGACCTTGCGGCGCTACTCCCGCCCGGTCAACCTGAGCCGCTTCGATTCGATCTCATGGATGACGTCCGAAGCCGATGTCTGGGCAATTCCGGAATACCTTTGCGACATCGCGCACCGCCCGCTACTGCCGCCCAGCCTGGAGCGACGACTGGGCCGTGTGGACGACCGGCTGTTCGCCGCCGGATTGGTGGGGCACGCGAAGGCGTAGGCGGGATCGGGGCGCGACCCTGCTACGTCTTCCCGGCCGGCTCGGGGGCGGTCCGCCTCTTCCGGGCCCTGGCGAATTCCAGGAGAGTCGGTATGAGGGAGATCACGATAACGGCAAGGATGGCCTTATCGAAATTCCGTTTCACGATCGGCACGCTGCCGAGCTCGTACCCGAGCATCGTCATCATAAAAACCCATCCGATGCCGCCGCAAACGCTGTAGGGAAGAAAGCGCCGGTAGGGCATTCCCATCGCCCCGGCCACAAACGCCGCGAACGTGCGCACGATGGGAACGAAGCGCGCGTAAACGATGGTCCGGCCGCCGTAGCGCTCATAGAACTTGCGCGTGCGGGTGACGTACTCCTGCTTAAAGAAGCGCGAATCCGGCCGGCTGAAGATTCGCGGTCCGGCTTTACGGCCCAGGAAAAAGCCGGTCGAGTCACCCATCATGGCGGCGGACATCAGCAGCGCGTTCACCAGCGCGATGTTCAACTGGCCGGCGCCGGCGACGGCGCCGACGGTGAACAGCAGCGAATCGCCCGGGAAGAAGAAACCCACCAGCAGGCCGGTTTCCGCATACACGATGCCGAACAGGGTCGCGTAGCCGAGCCACCCCGAGAGAATGGTGCTCAACAGCAGGATGAGCTTCCCGGGGTCGGTCAGCGACCGCAAAAAATCGATGAAAGAATGCATCATCAGGCTAGCTTGGAGTACTGTAGCTGCTGATGATCCGCTGGATCACTCCGGGGTGAATCTTGATCTTCTTTTGTTTGGTCAACGCGTCGCGGACGCCCTCGGCGAAAACGTCCTCCCGGTCGCGGGCCTTCTGGCTCCTGACCTCGTCGCGGATTGCGGCGCTCTGCTCGGGCAGCTTCGACATGTCCGCCGGGATGCGCGCGACCACCTGCGCCACTACGGTTCCGTCGGCTACGCTGACCGGCCCGATCAAACCGCCCACCGGCTTGCTGAACGCATCCTCAACATAGGATGCGGAGCCCACGCCCTCCACGGTGCCGCCACGGGCGAACTCGTCGGACGTCTTGACATCCAGACCCGTGGCCTTGGCAGCCTTCGCGAGATCCCCGTCCTTTTTAGCAGCGTCCAGCAACTCCTGGGAGTGCCGCTGCAAAGCGGCGGTACTGGCATTCTGCGCCAGAGTCTCGCGCACCTGGGACTCTACTTCGGCCAGAGTCGCGGGGCGGGCGGGCGTCACCGCGGTCACAACAGCGATGGCCACCTGATTGTCCTGCACGGCCACGGGCTGCGAAACCTCGCCGACCTTCAAACCTCCCAGCGCCTGGTCGAAATCCGGGCTCATGCCGATACCGGGCAGCGGCTGATTGGCCTGGTACCCGCTGACGCTCATGAGCTGAACGTTAAACTCCTGCGCCACTTTCTCCGGATGAGTGGGATCCTTGGCCAACTCGTTCTGGGCCTTGTCGGTGAAGTTCTGCATGATGTCGTTGACGCGCTGCTTCTTCCATTGCGCGGTCAGGTCCGCCTTCGCCTGGTCGAACGTAGCGCAGGTGAGCGTCTTCATGCGCCAGCACCTGGATGATGTGATATCCGTACTGCGTCTTCACCAGATCGCTGGTCTGGCCGGGCTTAAGCGAGAATGCGGTTTTCTCGAACTCCGGCACGGTCTGCCCGCGCGTGATCCAGTCCGGCAGTTCGCCGGGGTCCTTCGGGTTCTTGGCGGAGGCGGTATCCTCGGAGTTCTTCTTGGCCAGCTCGGAGAAGTTGGCGCCGGCCTTGATCTGCTTCAGCAGGTCTTCCGCCTTGGCCTTGACCTTGGCTTCCTGTTCCGGCGTCATGCCGGTGGTCTTCAGGAGGATGTGCCGGACCTTGACGCGTTCCGGCGTGCGGAGGGAGTCCTTGCTCTGGTTGTACAGGGCTTGGAGTTCCGCATCCGTGGGGGTGAGGGACTGCTCCATCTTCGCCGGGTTCGGCCAACAGCACAGTGATGTCCTTCTTCTCAGGAATCTGGTAGTGCGCGGCGTTGGCCTTGAAGTACGCCTGCATCTGATCCGGGGTAGGCTGGGACTTCGCTCTTGTACTTGTCCGCCGTCAGCTTGACCCACTCGATCTTCACCTTCTCGTTCTTGCGCTTGTACTGCTGCTCGATCTCCGCGGGGGTGACAATGATGCCTTCCACCGCCAGGCTATTCAAGCGGCTGACCAGAATCTGCTGTCGAAGGTTCTGCTCGAACTCCTGAATAGTGAAATTCTGTTCGGCGAGCATGGAGGCATAGGCGTCGGTCCCGAGGAACTTGCCGTCCTGAAACAGGGCCGGGAAAGATCTGACGAATCGCCTGCTGCAAGTCCGCATTCGTCACTTCGAAGCCGAGCTGCTGGGCCTCATAGGCCAGCGCGCGCTGCATGATGAGGCCATCCACGATCTGCGGGATGTAGTTGGGCAGGATGGAGGGCGGAAGCTGGCGACCGCTTCATGGCTGTTCTGGATCACCTTGGTCACCTCGGGCACGGTGATCGCCTCTTTGCCGACCTCGGCCACAACCTGATCCCGACGTCGTCGTTCCCGCCGCCGTAGTTGGGGACGAGATAGGTGAGCATGGAGAGCGACACAACCACCAGAATGCCGCCCAGCATCAGGCGCACGACCTTTTCACGGCTACGAAACAGATCGAACATTTGACAGAAAACTCCTGAAAATAGAAGGGGACAATTTCAGTATAACAACGCGCGGCCGGCCGTTCCCCGGGGCGTGGCCGGCCGCATCGGCGTCCCTACGCCGCCGGGGCGGGTTCCAATATCGCCGATTCGATGGCCTTGGCCACGTCATCGGGAGCGCGCGTACCGTCCACGGTGCGCACCAGGCCCGATCCGTACCATTTCAGGATCGGGCCGGTCAGCTCGTTATAAGCGTTGAGGCGCTGGCGAATCGTGGCTTCCTGATCGTCGGAGCGAGTGAGCAGATCGGCGCCATCGTCGTCACACTTGCCGGCCACGCGCGGCGGCTGGGAAAGCAGATTGTAGATCCGCTTGCAGACCGGGCACTGGCGGCGCGCGGTCAGCCTGGAGACCAGCGCTTCGTCAGGCACATCGATGTGGATCACGATGGGCGCGGGCAATCCCCGCTCCCGCAGCAGGCCGCCGAAATACTGCGCTTGCGGCACGGTGCGCGGATACCCGTCCAGCAGGAATCCGTTGGCGCAGTCCGGCTGCGCGATGCGCCCGGCTACGATGGCGTTTGTGATCTGGTCGGTGATGAGACCGCCGGCGGCCATGATGGCCGATGCCATCTTTCCCAATTCAGTGCCGGCCTTGGTTTCGGCCCGGAACATCTCCCCCGTGGAGATGGCGGGGATGTGGAAACGCCCGGCAAGGTAAACGGCCTGGGTGCCCTTCCCGCATCCGGGCGGCCCGAAAAGCAGAATGATCACGTTAGTAGCCTCCATCGGCCCGAGTTAGTACGCAAGTTGTGGTTAAAACGGAAAAAACTCCGCGGCGAGCCTAAATAGCAGGCTATCTTCTGGCGCCAGCGGCGTCAAGGGGGCGGTTCGAAGGGGTTTACGCGCCGACGGCGAGAATTTGGTTCTTCGCCTGCTGCACGAACAGGTAAATTGTGAAAAGAGGCTTCACGGAGCCCTTACCCCATCGGCTCGCCTGCCAATTGGCGCGTAAATATCTCACGTTAGAGTTCCCGCTGAGGTCGAGAGAAATCTGATAGGTGCCACAGTAGAATTTCTGTGGGAATGAAGCCAGGGGCTTGGCGCTCCATTCCTTCCCGTCCGCCGAACCGTAGATCGCGACGTCGATGCTTTCCTGTTCGACAATCCTGCTGATGCCCAGCGTGACAATCAGGAGTCCGTCGGCGTGCCCAACCAAGTCTAGAACCGGCCCGGCGCCTGCTTCTCGAATTGTTGTTTCGGTTAATAAGAAATTCGGGGACCATGGACATGCTCTCCCATGCGCAGGCGAACTGTCACGCCATCACGCTACCTAAGAATTTCAGGTTCTCATATTTCTACCAAAAATGGAAGGACGGGGACCGCCGGACCGCGTCGCCGCTCGTGCGAATTCAACCCAAACGGCCGCCGCCATCCACTTCTCGGGGTGGATCGTTCAAAACCTGATAGGTTTAGAAAAGATCCTCGATGAAGTCCCTGCGTATCGCTATTCTTGCCTCCACCGCGGCGGCGGTTCTGTGGTGCGGGTGGGTATTGCTCCAGCGTCATCTTGCGCTGCGCGATTGGGAAGCGCGGATGAATCGCAAGGCGCACCCGGCGCCCTCCGCGCAGTTCAATCGGATTTATGGCGGTTCCGGAGTCAGGATTTTGAATTTCTATGCTTCCGCCGGCGCACCCGCGGCGGGTGAGCCCGCGCTACTTTGTTACGGGGTCATTAACGCAAGTTCGGTTCGGATGGACCCGCCGGTGGCCGGCGTGTACCCGACGCTCAGCAAATGCGTGGAAGTCCGGCCGGAGAAGGACACGCGCTACATGCTGACCGCGAAGGACGCTGCCGGGCATTCGGTTTCGGCATCGCTCGTGTTGCCCGTGAAGCCCGGGCCGGGAGAAAAGGCGGCGCGCAAGAGGCAGCCCGGCGGACGGTAGCGCCGGCTATTACTCCGCGCTCCGGATAGCGTAATATCCCTTACGCGCTTGGACCTTCAGGTTCTTATCCTTGGTGCGGATATCCAGCTTGTGATACGAGCCGTCCTTCGAGGTGTTAGTCGACGTATATGCGATGGAATACTGGCTGCGCATCTCTTCCTGGAGTTCCCGGAAGATATCCTGAAGCGGGTGCTTACCCTCCACACGATAGACGCGGCCGCCAGTCTCGTCCGACATCTTGCTCAACGCCACGCCTCCGTATCCGCCGCCGCCGAATGGGCCATAGAAGGCCCGTGTCCTGATAATCGATGCTGTAGATCACGGTGTCGGCTTTCTGGGCCGCTTCGATGGCTTCTTCAATCTTTACCTTGCTGCCCTCGTCCACGCCGTCCGTGATCACGACGATGACTTTGCGCCCCACCTCGGACTTCAGCTTCTCATTCGCGGCCAGGTAGACGGCGTCGTACAATACGGTGCCTCTCGGCTGGCTAATGGTGGGGACCGGCCCGGGCATGCCGGATATACCGCTCACCGCGGAGCTCACTCTTAATCCGTTCATCGCGCTGGAAAGCGCGCGTGCGGAGCTGGTGTAATCCTGAAGCAATTCCGACTCTTCGCCGAAGCTGATGAGGAAGGCCTCGTCCTTCTTGCGCAGCACCTGGGTGAAGAACTCGGAGGCCGCATTCTGCTCCACGTTGATCAGATTCTCCTGGCTGCGGCTCACGTCGATGAGCAGGCCGATGGTCAGGGGCAGGTCCGTTTCCTTGGTGAAGTACTTGATCTCCTGGGGCTTGCCGTCTTCCAGCACGGTGAAGTCGTCTTTCCCGAGGTTCGCCACAAGGCCGCCCCGCTTATCGCGGACCGAGGCCAGGATGTTGACCAGGTTGACTTCCACCTTGATCGAAGGCAGGTTCTCATCGCCCGCATTGGCCGGTGTGGGCTTTTGCGGGGTTTGCGCCACCAGCAGGGCGCCGAAAGCAAAGACAACGAGGGTTCGCATGCCGATACAATAATGGTGACGTCCCGTTTCCCGCAATTGTTTCAACCGCATGAAGAAAGCCATCCACCACCTCAAACTATCCGATCCGGTGCTCGCGGAGATCATCGACCGGGTTGGTGAATACCGCATCGAATTCCGCGACCCGGATTTCGAGACGCTGGTAAAGTCGATTACGTTCCAGCAACTTAGCGGGCGCGTAGCGAGCGTGATCTTCGGGCGGCTGGCGAGCGCGGTGGGCGGCAAGGTGACGCCGGAGAACGTACTCAAGCTGCGTCCCTCGCGCATGAGGGCGCTCGGGTTTTCCACTCAGAAGACGGCCTACATCCGGGACCTGGCCCGGCACGCGCGCGCCGGCACGGTAACATTCGCGGACCTGCTGGAGCTTCCCGATGAGCAGGTGATCGAGCGGCTGACGCAAGTGAAGGGCATCGGCGCGTGGACGGTTCACATGTTTTTGATTTTCGCCCTCCGCCGCCTGGACGTGCTGCCCACCGGGGATCTGGGAATCCGCGCGGCCATTCGCAAAGCGTACGGCCTGCCCGAATTGCCGAAGCCCTTTGAAATCGAGGCGCTGGCTGTAAAGTGGCGGCCCTACTGCACGGTGGCAAGCTGGTACCTCTGGCGCAGCCTGGAACCGAACGCCAACCTCTAGTGCGTGTCAGACCGCCTGAATCTGCGGCCGGCTAGCGTTTCCCCGGGGTCCTGAAGCTCGCCATGATGTCGGCACCCGCGGTGACTACGCCGATGCGGGCCGACGGACCGTGCAGGCGGAGAGCCGCGCCCAGAGCTTCGGATAAATCCGGCGTGGCCCGTATGCCGATTTGGGCGGCTTCCGCGCAGGAGACGCCATCCGAGACGACGACGACTTCGATGCGGCTGCGCGTACGGTCGAACGCCAGATAGGTGGCCGCGGCGACTTCGTCCGCGATCTTTCCCTGCCGCACCATCTCCAGCACTTCCTCTCCCGGCGTGGTCCCCAGTTCGACCAGTTGCATGTGGTCGGGCGCGATGCCTTCCGGCGCGGGAATTACCAGGATCAACGTGCCGCCGTCTTTCACCAACATGCCGCAGTTGTTGACCGGCTTAAAGCCCTGCCAAAGATCGCGGTCGGCCGGGTGGGAGCCGGCAACCACGATATCGGGCTGCTCGTCCAGTTCCACGGTATAGATGGGGCGGGCGATCTCGACGCCGACGCGGTGCGCCTCGATCAAGTGGCCGGCCACCACTCCGGCCACCTCGCCAGAGGCGTTCAGCACCACATTGAGGATGAACTTGAGGCCGGAGCGGATCGCGATCTCCTCCATCTCGCGGCGCACTTCATTCTCCGCGTTGCCGAGAATTTCGTACACGCGCGGCCCGGCGATGAGGTGGGTGCGGCCGGTGGTGACCGCGCTGGTAACCCCCGGCTGCACCATCTTCGCGCCACCCGCCCATCCGGCGTACATGTGCGGAATGATGTTTCCCACCGCGATGCTGAGCTGGCTTTCCAGGTACAGGCGGCTGACGTGCGTGGGGATGCCGAGCGGCGTCACGCCGAGATCGACGTAGTCTTCCGGCTTCTGCGAGATGTTGAGCACCGCCACGCGGGCGAACGCCTCCGCGCCCACGCGCGCCTTCAACTCGTCGCGCGACATGGCCCGGTGAGTGCCCAACGCAATCCCCACGGTGACGTCGCCGTCGGAGACTCCCGCGGCATTCAACTCGTCCAGCAGGATCGGCAGGATCTGCGACTGCGGCGTGCTGCGCGTGCCGTCGTCGGCCAGAATCAGAGTGCGGGTTCCATGCCGCGCCGCCAGTTCACCGAGCGACGGCGAGCCGATCGGGTTCCGGATGGCCGCCTGCACGGCCGCGCGCAGGTCCGGCACCGGCGCAACCTGCTTCGGCCCGGCGACAAAGGCCAGGTTCTCCTCCGGAATTTCAAGGGTCTTCGAACCGTGCCCGTAGGGCAGAAGAATACGTCGTTTCATAGGACCGCCCATCATATTAGACCGCCTGCGCCGCCGCCGGAAAGAGCATCTGACGAACGCGCGCGAATCCGGTGTCGCCACTGTTATAGACCGGCACGCGCGTCTTGCCGAGGTGCAGCTCCAGCGCCGACATCGAAAGCTGCGCCATCACGATGGAATCCACGCTGTCCGAGAGCTTATCGATTTCCTCCAGCAGGATCCGGTCGTGGGTGGCGGCGTCGCCCTTCTGGATCGCCTCGAATGCCTCCGGCCGGAGCACGGTGGTGATCTCGACATCCCGCTTCCGCTCAGCCGCCACGATTCGCAGCAGCCTCTCCGAGGATGGGACCGTGGTGGCGAGCGTGGCCAGAAGCCCGACGCGGGCGCCCTGGCAAACCGCGGCTTCCATCATGGGCCGGTCGATCTGCGCGATCGGCACGTCGATCATCGGGCGCGCCAGTTCGGCGGCGTAATTGAACGTGGAGCAGGCCAGCAGGATCATATCCACGCCCGCTTCCTCCAGAGTTGTGCGCATACTGGGCGAACTTGAAGTAATTGACCTTGGGGATGACTCCCACGCCCGCGCGGATATTATCCCGTTGAATGGTGTCGTCGCACAGATGCACAACCTCGACATCGGGAATGTATTTCTCGATGAAAGGCTGCATCGCGCGGATAGTCAGATTGACTGCGTGGATGATGCCCAGCGTCTTTTGTTCGCTCATGTCCCTTATGCTCCCTCGAATTTGACCCGCGGAACCGCGGCCAGCGGCGCGACCTTTCGAACCGTCAGCAGGATGATGCAGAACGCGATCACGTGAAACGTTCCCACGAGCCCGAAAACCACTTCGTACCCGAAACCGTGGTCCAGCAGATAGCCCACCACCAGGCCGAACACCACTCCTCCCATCGCGCCCCCGCAGCCCACCAGGCCCGCTACCGAGCCCACCGCGCACTGAGGAAAGATGTCCGCCGGCAGGATCATCACCAGGGTGGACCACGATTGCTGCCCCGCAAACGCGATGCTGAACAGCACGATAGCCACCTGGACAGGAGACTGGGTCACGAAGAAGATCAGCGGCATTACCGCCGCGCTCGCGCCCAGCGCCACCTTGCGCGCGCGGTCGAGCGAGTGGCCCCTGCGGATCAGCAGGCTTGAAAACCAGCCGCCCGTGAGGCTGCCCACGCCCGAAGCCGCGTATGGAATCCAGGCGAAGTACCCCACCTGCTTCGTGTCGAAATGCCTCACGTCGTAGAGATACTTCGGCAGCCAGAACAGGTAAAAATACCACGCCGCGTCGCTCAGGAACTTGGCCGTAACCAGGCCCCACACCTGCGGAAACCGGAACAGGCCGAGCCAACTGAAGCCGGGCGCTTCCCGTTGGGGATCCCGGATCTCGGCGATGAGCGCGCGCTCCGCGGTTCCCAGTTTCGGATGGCTCGCGGGCGAGTGATAAGATCCCAGCCACCACACGGTCCACGCCAGCCCCGCCGCTCCCGAAAGGTAGAACATCCAGCGCCAGTCGAGCGTGCTTAGCACGATTGCGATCAGCGGCGGCGCCAGCACGGCCCCCACCGCCGTCCCCGCGTTGATAAGGCCCATGGCGGTAGAGCGCTCGCTCACCGGGAACCACTCGGCCATCGCCTTGGTTGCCGCGGGAAAGCCGCCGCCTTCGCCCATGCCCAACAGAAAACGGCTCACGGCGAAAAAGGCGACTCCCGTCGCCAGCCCCTGGCTGGCGCAGGCCAGCGGACCACCACAGCATGACCAGGACGAAGCCGCGCCGCGTCCCGAGCACGTCGATCAGCTTGCCTCCGCCCGCATACATCAGCGCGTACGCGATCAGAAAAGCCGCCTGCAATTGCGAATACTGCGTGTTCGAGATCGGGATCTCGCGCTGGATCGCCTGGATGGCCACCGGCAGCGTCTGCCGGTCGAAGTAGCTGATGGCGATCGCCGCCGCAATCAGCCCCGCCAGTTGCCAGCGCAAAGACCTAGCCTGCATTTCACCAGCTCAATTGCACGAGAGAAACGCCCTGCCGCGGCAGCGCGAATTCAGCCTTCACTTTGCCGCCCTCGGCCGCAACCCAAACGGGAGAGCCGAGCAATTGCAGTTGCCCCGCCTCTTCCAGCCGGGCGTACTGTTCCGGGGTGGGATTCTGCGGCGACCCCATGGCCTTCCAAACCGTGTAGGAGTTGCTGTGCTCCTGGTCGATGCGATAGTGGCGCAGCAGCACCCGCGTGGCCGTCGGGGGGACGCCGGCGATGGTCAACGCCACCGGCGAGGCCGGCGCCGGGACGTCATCGTCATGGTAATTCCACACCATGACGGAGATGTCCCGCTCGCCGCGCGTCGCGAGCGCGTTCACGTCCGGCTTTTCGCGGACTCCCGCTTTCAGAATCGCATCCGTGTCCACGGCGCCGCTCGATTCCACTTTCACGCGGTCGCCGCTCATGAGCCCGAACATTCGGAACACGTTGAGCACCGGCTTATCGATGCCGTTGGTGGCCAGGGTGCGGAGCCCGTCGAAGTACGGCTGGTCTTCAAATTCGAAGCTCCACGTGAGCATGCCTTCGATGTTGGTCTTCAGGCGGTCGGCCAGCGTGAAAATGTTGTTCACCGCCTCCGCGGTGTAGACCGGGAAGAGCGTGGTATTGCGGTAGGCCGTATTCGGATATACGCGCGCCGTGCAGGCCGCACAGCCCTCGGGGTCGGCTTCGCTCAATATGATCGGCAGCTTGGCGTATTGCGGGAACTGGTTGACCACCTCCATCCCTTTCGCCACGTCGTTCACTTCGGGGGAGAGCCCCATCTCCAAGTGATCGCCCATCACTCGCGGCGATCCCTTGGCGTGGTAGGAAATGAAATCGAGCGGGGTCTTCGCGGCCGCGCAGTGCGCCAGGAACTGCCGCAGGTACTCCGCCGCCCTGGCATTCCTGGGGCTGGTAGTGGCCGGTCCCCCGACGCGCGCGGTGGGCAGCGCCTTCTTCACGCCCGCCGCGGCGTAATCGTAGAGCTTATCGTACTCCTCGGCCGTGCCGTGCCAGTAGCTGATGTCGGGCTCGTTCCAGACTTCCCAATACCACTTTTCCACCTCGGCGCGTCCGTACTTCTGGACCGCATGGCGCACCCACTGGTAAACGAGTTCGCCCCACTTGTCGAAGTCTTTCGGCGGATAGGTCCACCCGATGCTGTACTGATCGTTGCGCCCGCCCGGGATCCACGTCGGCGGCTTGTAAGGGTCAGGCTTCGTGGAGAGGGCCTGGGGCATGAAGCCGATTTCGACAAACGGCTTAGCGCCGGCCTTTAGATATGTGTCGAAAATGCGGTCCGTGATGGTCCAGTCATAGACCGGCTTTCCCGAGGCGTCCTCGGTATAGGCATTGGTGGATCCCCATTTGAAGCTGGCGGTTCCATCGCCCGTGCACAGCATGAAATGGGTACGGACGTAAGTCTGAGCGGGGCTCAGCCGAGACACTTCGCCCAGCAGTTTGGGCCCGTACTTCATGTAGGTGTAGTTCGGCTCGTCGTAGCCGAAATACGAGTAGATGGGCTTGTAGACGCCAACCCTGGCCTGCGCATCCACCTGAATGGAGACGGCCTCCTGCGCCTGAATCAGCGCCGGCGCGAACGCGATGCAAAGGACTGCTGAAATCCGCATAGTGATCTCTGTACTTCGAACTGGCCCCTCAGCCGGGCGTCAACCACGAACTGCCGTTCCTCAGGCGACCCTGCCGGTCTCCGCCGCGCCGGGTTGACGTTGAGAACAGCTTACCTCCCGGCGGGGCGGACGTCACGGGCGGCGATTGCGGGTAAAGGAATGCGGCCTGGTGCGCACCATGATACGCTCTCCCTGAAGGATCTTCCAATATGAGCTCTCGGAGTATTTCGCGCAGGGCATTTGCGCGGATTGCGGGGACCTTGGCGGTTGCGCAAGCACCCGTATACGGTGCGGCCACGACGGCGCAGGACGTTGTGAAGCAGATTCAATCCGCCCTCGGCGGCGATTGGCCCGCAACGGGGATGGACGGATTCAAGACCGGGAAGCCGGAGACCGGGGCGCGCGGGATCGCCACCACCGCGATGGCGACCATGGACGTTCTGCGTAGGGCTTCCAAGGCCGGGCTGAACCTGATTGTGACGCACGAGCCCACCTTCTTTGGATCCAGAGACGGCGCCGCGGCCCCAGCTTTTCCGGGTAGAGGCGGGCGCGGGCCCGCAGCAGGCGCCGCCGGGCGGGGGCCCGCAGCAGGCGCCGCCGGGCGGGGACCCGCCGCGCCGGCCGCGCCGCCCGAGCCGGATCCGGTCCAAACGGCCAAGCAGGAGTTCATCGACAAGAACGGCCTTGTGATCTTCCGGCTGCACGACCACTGGCGGGCGCGGAAGGAGAACGACATGGCGACCGGTCTGGCCGAGTCGCTGGGCTGGGCCGCGCATCGCGTCCCAGGCGAGGTTCCGCTGTACGACATTCCGGGCGCCACGCTGGCCGATACGGTCGCGGCGATCCGCAAGAAACTGAGCCTCCGCGGCGGCCTGCGCGCGGTAGGCGACCAGAAGGCCAGGATACGGCGCGTGATGCTCTATCCGGGTCAGTTGCCGCCGGAGATGATGCTGAAGTATTTCGATCGGGTAGACCTGCTGCTGACCGGCGAAGTGCGGGAGTGGGAGAGCGTTCCTTATGCCGTCGATATGAACGCGGCGGGGGAAAAGAGGAGCCTGGTGACGATCGGGCGAGTTGCGTCGGAGGACCCTGGGATGCGCGCCTGCGCGGCTTGGCTGAAGACGGTAGTAAAGGAGCTTCCTATCAAGTGGATCTCCGCGGGCGATCCGTATTGGAGGGCAGTCTGATGACAGTGCGCGAGGTGTTGGAAGCGTTGAAGAAGGAGCTCGGGTCCGCGTGGAGTGGGGAGCGGGGCTACCGGGATAACATCAAGATCGGGAATCCGGATGCGACCGTGACGGGCATCGCGACCACGTGGATGTCTAACCTCGACGTGCTGAAACGTGCGCACGAAGCCAAGCTGAACTTCATCATCTCCCACGAGGACACGTGGTGGAACGACAGGGACGACACTAAAGACCTTCTCGAAAACAAGCTGTATAAGTTGAAGAAGGATTACTGCCTCGAGAATGGCCTTATAATCTGGCGGTTCCACGACGGGCAGCACGCGAGAAGGCCGGACCAATCCGTAGTAGGCGAGCTGAAGCTGGCGGGAATTATCGACGAGAACGCGCCTATGTCGAGCGGGGTGCACGTGATTCCCGAAATCACGCTGGGCGCGCTCGCTTCGCAGATCAAGAAGACTTCGGGAGCGCGCGCAATGCGCGTGGTGGGAGACCCGAGCGCGAAAGTCAGTAAGATTCTGGTCGGCCCCGGGTATGCGACGCCAAGACTGACGGCGAACGCGGATGTTGTAATCGGCGGCGAGGCGCAAGAAAGCGACGGATCGTTTGACAACGTCAGCTATGTGGCGGATGCCGCGGCATTGGGAATTCCCAAGGGGCTGATTATGCTGGGTCACGGCATATCGGAAGAGCCGGGAATGGGAGAGTGCGCGAAGTGGCTCCGCACCTTTATCACCGGCGTGCCGATTCAGTGGATCCCGGCCGGCGAGCCGTATTGGACATAGGACGGGCTGCGAATCGCGGAGCTTCACTTACCGGCGAAGGTCAGTGAGCGGCGGCGTTTTGCGACGAGTTAGTCAGGCAGGATTTGCAGTACCTGCCCGGGCCGGGCGCGCGCGTAATCGACCAGCCAGCCGATCAGATAGCCGAAGCCGACCCCGCCGGAACCTACCGCGGCGGCTGCGCTTGCGGAACCCGAACTCCAGCCGCCCACCTCGTTCGTCGAAATCGCGTGAAGCGTGCCTGCGGCGGCTACGGCAATCGCCCCGCCCGTGATCAGGCCAATAGTCCTTGCCTTCCAGCCGGTGTGGCGCCTTAAGGTAATTTGAGCCAGGTCCCGCTTCGCCAGAATAGTCGCGCCGGTGGGATGCCTGGCCGGGTCGCTCGTCTTAGCGACCCGGAGCGACAGGGCGTCTGTTTCCAGACTGGAAAACTTGCCCTGGACGGTTGCCCCATCCGTCAGGCGGACTGAGAGTTGCCGCCCCTGTAGCACGGGGGGAAGGTCACCCCAGCGGAGCGCCACCGGCTCCGCCGGCGCGGCGAGGACGGCGCCGGAAAAGAGTAAGAAGAGAAGCGCCGCACGCAGCGACACACAGTATCCCGGCATTCAAACCGCCTCCGAATTACTTGACATACGGGTTGTAGCGGATGGCGCCAGTCTTCCGGTCGCGGGAAAAGCGCTTGGCGAAATCCCACCCAATCCTGCCGTACTCGGGATACAGGGCGTGAATCAGATTCGCCGTGTAAGCCAGCGCGACCATGGGGACGCCATCGGCGTCATCGATATACCAGCGGGTGTTCTCGTACTCGCCGTTGAGGGTGACGCGCTCCGTGCGGTCGGCCTTAAAGCCGGCGATCGGATAAGTCTTGAAATCGTACGCGTCGATCTTCTTCATGCCGTTGTAGCCCAGGAACAGGTTGAGCTGAGTCTGGTAACCCGCGGCGATGGTTCCGTTGACCTGATCGAACGCGCCGCCTAAATCGAACGCGGAGGTAGTGAACATGACAGGCAGATGAGCCTTCTTGAACTGCGCGACCTGTTCGGAGGTTCCGGTATAGGGGGCCGCGGCCATGGGGACAGCCGCCGCGAACACGGACGGATCGCCGTTAATGGCGCGCAGCGTGGCGGCGCCGCCCATCGAGTAACCCGTGACGTAGACGCGCGAAGCGTCCAGCGCCGGATATGTCTTGAGCATGTACTTCACGAGCTTGGGCAGAATGTCGGAGAGGATGTTCGCGATGCTGGAGTGATCCGGCGCGACAATGGCGAACCGCTCGGAGCCGGCCAGCGGGAGCAGGCCGATCTCATCCACGAACTGGCGCGGGTCGTCTCCGCCGCCGTGCAGCGCGAGCCACAGGGGCACCGTGCCGGCCGGAGCCGTGCCATTGACCACTTCTTCCGGCAGATACTCAACCCAGTATTGAAGGAACTCCCCGTTGGGGGTCTTCACATCGTTAAAACGGTTTTCGGATTTGACGGTCACGTGGATGCCGTCTTTGGTGATGCCGTTGATGACGGCGTTCCGCTCGCACAGCGAATAGGGCGCCTGGTCCATGCCATAGCCCTGATACGGAGTGGAGGCGGAGTTCAGGCCCTGCTTGAGCACGCCGACGCGCATAGCCTTGACGAACAGGTTGTAGTACGCGTCCTTGACATACCTGGCCGAATCCGGGCTCGGGTCTTGGGCTACCACCACTCGCCTGATTGGGAGCGCCTGGTTGTAGAAAGCCCCAACGCCGTTGGCGCTCTCGGACGCGTTCGCGCCGTTGGCCCTCTTGTACTTTTCCACGATGAAATCCGCCGCATTCACCAGGTAGGTCGGGACGAGCCCGGCCACAGACCGGGCGCTTTCCATTTTGCCGTTGATGAGCAACATGCCCGCGATGCGGCCGACATAGTCGACGGTTCCCGCCACATAGTTGTTGAGGTAGGTGGCCCCGCCGTCTATCCCGATGACATACAAATAGCTGAACCCTCCAAAGTACTCGCCGTCGGAGTAACCCGCGGCGCCTCTGCCGCCGGGTTCGGACGCCTTTTGCGCGAACATGGCGGTCTGGAGAGCGTAGTAATATTTCTGGTCGCCGGCGCCGAAGGCTTTCCCGTCCGCCGGCGTAACCAGGACGACGCTGCCGATCGCCTCATCGACGATCTTAATTACGCCGAGGTCCTTGAGGTACTGAAGCGCGGCGTCTTTGTTGCCGAAGGCCTTCTCGGCGAAGACCATGATGTTCGTGTTCATCCTGGCCGCGGCGTGGCCGCCGTACATATTGGCCGACCTGTAGACAAAAGCGGTTCCCTTCGGGAAGCCGTCCAGGGCGGGATGGGACTTGTAAGTCCTGCCGGTGTTGCCATCGATGGCGGCGACTGCCGTGGGGCCGTTCACACGTGCTTCTTCGAGGAGTTCAAAGGTCGCCTGGTTCTTCTGGCTTCCTGTATAGTTCAGCGCGAAGGCGCTGGATGCGAGCGTCAGGCTCGCGAGTAGCGTCAGGAACGGGTGCTTAGACATCGGTTACTTTCCTTAGAGTTATCAGTTATCAGCATCAGCGAGGAATAAGTGAGCACAGGAAGCTGCTTTTGGCCGCAGAGGAACGCCGATCAACGCTGGCTCCTTCTTTGTTTTCAGATCCGTGTTCATCTGCGTTTATCCGCGGCCAACAAGTCTTCATGCCTTTTTGACAGCCTATCCTACTTAGAATCGTACTGAATCGCGCCGGTCCGCGGATCGCGCGAGAAATGTTTCATGTATTCGAAGGCAATTCGCGCGTATTCGGGATAGAGCGCGTGGATGAGATCCTTGACATAGTTGAGCGCCACCATTGGAACGCCCTTGTTATCCGTTAGATACCAGGTATACGAGGCGTATTCGTTGTTGAGCGTCTCAACGGTCCAGGAATTGCCCTTGAAGCCGGAGAGCTTATAGGTCTCGAAATCGAAGTTGAAGGGCGCGATGCCATTGAAGCCCGACCAGCGTTTCACCTGGTTGGCCAGATTGTCGTTGATGCGGCCTTCCGCGGCCTGGAGGCGGCGCACGTCGTACGAGGATGTGGAAAGGTAGATCGGCAGCCGGGTATTGGCGAACCTCGCCACTTCCGCGCTGGACGGGTCGACGTTCGTGCCCGCGATGGGCGCGATGGCCGCGAACAGGCTGGGTTGGTAGTAACCGACGGTGTAAGTGGCCCCGCCTCCCATGGAGTAACCGATGGCGTACACGCGGGAGGGATCGAGCGCCGGATATGTTGCAAGCATGTACTTGACCAGAGCGGTAAGCGCCGGGCCGCGGACATCGTTGGGAAGGCTCTGATGGTCCGCCGCCACCACGGCGACGCGTTCATTGCCGGCCAGCGCCAACAGACCAATCTCATCAACGAACTGCCGCGGCTCGTCGCCGCCGCCATGGTTGCCCAGGATCAGCGGGATGCTTCCCTTTGCCGCGGACTTATTGAGGACTTCTTCGGGCAGGTACTCGTACCAGGTATCCAGATACTCGCCCGCCTGGGTCTTGATGCCGGCGAAGCGGTTTTCGCCCTGGTGAGAGATCAGGTGGATGCCGTTCCCGGTTACATGATCGATCAGCGCGTTGCGCTCGCACAGTGAGTACGGCGCCTGATCGAAGTTATACCCGCTGTAAGGCGTGCCCGCGCTGTACACGGCCTGCAACGCGACCGGTACGCGCATCGCCTTGATGAGCATGTCGTGATAGGCCGCGTTGATTACGGCCGCGAGGTTGACGGGATTCGCCTTCGCGAGCACCACCCGCTGCAAGGGTTGCGCCTGGTTGTAATGAACGACGACGTCGCCAACCCCTTTCACGGCATCGACGCGATTGGCGGCCTTGTATTTCTCAATCGTGGCTTCGCCGGCATTCACCAGATAGACCGGTACAAAGGTGGAAACCTTGCGAACCTCGTCCACTCCGCCGCCGACAAGCAGCGCGCCCGCGATGCGGCTGGCGAAGTCAAACGTCCCGGCGATGTAGTTATTGAAAAACGTCGCGCCTCCGTCCACACCAATGAAGTAGACATAGGCGAAGCCGCCGAAATACTCGGCGTCGGTGTAAGAGACCGGGGCGCCGTCGGCCTGGACTCCAGAGGCCTGTTGCGCCAGCATCGCCGTTTGCAGGGCGTAATAGGAGGCCACGTCCGCGGCGCCGAACTTCTCGCCGACCGGCGTGACGAGCACGATGCTGCCGGTGGCTTCGTCGGCGATGCCGATCAGGCCGGCGGCCTGCAAATAGGCAAACGCTGCGTCCTTGCCGTCAAAGCGCCGTTCGACATAGACGATGAGGTTGGTATTGAGTCTCGCCGCCGCGCGGCCGCCGTACATGTTGGGCGAGCGGTAGACGAACGTCGTCCCTTTGGGGTAATTATCCAGCGCCGGATGGCCGGCAAAGGCCCTGGTTCTCGCTGCGGGGGGGCCAGCGGCGCCGGGACGCGCAGCCCCGCGGCCCGCGGGGGGAGGACCTGCCATGTTGCCGCCCTGGTAGGCCCGCACAACGGCGGGCGAATTCTGGTGGGCTTCCGCGAGCGTTTCAAACGTCGCCTTGTTCCCGGTTTCACCCTTGAAATTCAGCGCCGACGCCACGCCACACACCGAAAGCAAAAGGCCTATCGCAAGAACCAAGCTGCTTGTCGCTCTGTGCATATGCTCCTCGCCTCCTGACGATACGCGATTCTAGCAAATCAGCCGTGTCAAGGGCGGCGGGCAGTCCCCCGACATGACGCTAGTCAGTCGCGTGTCTCCGTAGCGTAGTTTCTGTAGAGGCGCATTGCCCGGACCTGCCCAACTGGGGGGGGAGGAAGCCAAATTCCTCGGCGGGAAGCTCGGGGGAAGCGGCGGAGATCGGAGCGAGTATGGCGCTCCATCGTGCCGCGCTGGCGGCACAGGAACCCGGGCGGAAAATTAATGAGGTGGACCCCAAGGAGGCTAAGTCCGAACGCCGCGACGAAGCGCGGCGGCAGCCCGGAAGGGCTGGCCCCACGGTACCGCGCTGGAACCTATGGGTGGGGTCGGCTCTTCCGGGCTGATGTCGGAGTTGAGTCCAAGTCCGAACGCCGCGACGAAGCGCGGCGGCAGCCCCGTAAGGCTGGCCCCACAGCCGCCGGTTATTTCTTAGCTCACTTGCCGAGCGTAGTTAGGACCACGCCTCCGACCATCATGAGCACTCCGAATAGCTTCATCGAAGTGATGCGGTCGACGGGCGAGCCAAGCCAGCCGAAGTGAGACATCACGAGGCCGGCGACCACCTGCCCCGCGATCATGGTGATCATAACCGGTCCCGCGCCGAGCCGCGGAATTGTCCATGCGATGGCGAAGACCAGACATGCGCCCAGTATGCCGGCAGTCAACAGCGCCGGGTGAACGTCTTTGAGAGGCGCCAGAGAGTTTGCCCGCCAGCCGGTGAAGCCGACGATCACAGCCGTGACCGCCCCGATGCACCAGAACAACGCGTTGCCTACGCGCGCGTTAGCCAACGCGCTTCCAACCCTGCCGTTCATAGCCAGATGCACGGCGAGCACGATTCCGAGAACTGCCGTCAGTAAATAGAGAGCAACCTTCATGGCTGTCCTTTCCGGTTTCCGCGCGATGCGCGGAGTAATTTGTACAGAGCAGGCTAGCGCCCGACACCCGGAAAAGCAAGGCAAATGTGCTTTTTGCAGTTTGGCAGCCCGGCCGAGGCCGGCATGCCGAAGGCTACTTGGTTATGGCGCACAAAAGCAAGGAGCCGGGACGCGATGCCGGTTTCGGTCAGAGCGCGCCATCGCCGCGGGCGTCATCGCGGATGCGGATCGCCTCGGCGATTTCCGAGATGAAGATCTTGCCGTCGCCGACCCGGCCGCTTCGCGCGGCCTCCGCGATGGCTTTGACAACCTCGTCCTTGCGGTCCGCCGGGACGATCATCTCCAGCTTGATCTTGGGCAGCAGGTCCACGCTGTATTCGCGCCCGCGGTAGACTTCCGTGTGGCCCTTCTGACGGCCGTGGCCGCGGACCTCGATTACCGTGAGGCCGCTGATGGAGATCCCCTTGAGGGCCTCCTTGACGGCTTCCAGCTTGTCAGGTTGGATGATGGCTTCGATCTTGAGCATGGACTTATGCCTCCAGATTGTAGCCTTCTTCGCCGTGCAGCGTGAGGTCCATGCCGCTCGCCTGTTCGCCCGGGTTCATGCGGAGACGAGTCACGAGGCCGGCGATCTTCAGCGCAAGGAAGGTGCCGACGATGGCGAAGGCAATGCCGATCAAAGCTCCGATGAGTTGATTCAGGATCTGGCCGGGGTTGCCGTCCACGAGACCAAGGCCGGCGGCGCCGCGGGAGTTTGATCGGGTTCACGGCGCTGGTGGCGAAGACGCCGGTCATAAGGCAGCCGGCAAAACCGCCGACGCCGTGTACGCCAAAGGCGTCAAGCGAGTCGTCATAGCCAAACCGTTCCTTGACGGCGGCCACCATGAAATAGCAGAGGGCGCCGGCCACCAGGCCGTAAACTATGGCGCTAAAGGGCTGCACGAAGCCCGACCCCTGGGTGACCGTGGCCAATCCGGCGACGGCGCCCGAGATGCCGCCCAGCGCGCTGGCCTTCTTGTTCCGCAGTTTCTCGGCCAGCATCCACGCCACGGCTCCGGCCGCGGCCGCCATGTGGGTGGCGACAAACGCGCTCGAAGCCAGCGAAGAGGCCCCCAACGCACTGCCCGCATTGAATCCGAACCAGCCCACCCAAAGCAGGCAGGCGCCGATGAAACTCAGGGTCATGCTATGGGGCACTATCTTTTCCTTGGGGTAGCCCGCGCGCGTGCCGAGCCAGAGCGCGGTAAGGAGAGCCGAAAACCCGGAGGTGATGTGGACAACGGTGCCGCCGGCGAAATCAAGCACCGGGACCCGCCCGCCCAGGCTGGCGTTCAGGAAGCCGCCCTCGCCCCAGACCATGTGAGCCACGGGGAAGTAGACCAGGAACAGCCAGAGGGAGGAGAACAACACCATGCCCCCGAACCGCATCCGCTCGGCGAAGGCGCCGGCAATCAAGGCGGGCGTGATGATGGCGAACATGAGCTGATAGATCATGAACGTCTGATGCGGGATGGTGGGAGCGTAGACGAGGTTCGGGGTCGCGCCGACCCCTTGCAGGAAGGCGTAACGACAGGAATCCGCCGATGAAGGCATTGCCCGGCGCGAACACCAGGCTGTAGCCGCACACGGCCCAGATCAGCGATACCACCGCCATCATGGCGAAGCTCTGCATCATGGTGCCGAGCACGTTCTTCTTCCGAACTAGGCCGCCGTAGAACAGCGCCAGGCCGGGGCCGGTCATCAGCAGCACCAGGGCCGCGCTGGTCAGCATCCAGGCGTTATCCCCGGCGGATTGGGAAGCTTTAATGGCCGCCTGCAATGAAGCGAGGTCGGCGGGCGCCGCCTGGGTTGCAACCTGCGCCACGAGAGCGGACGATAGAACCAGAAAACCTGCGAATAGACGCCACGACACGGTGGGTCCTCCCCTTGCAGAGATGGCTCACGACGTGGTGAGCGAAACTACACGGTAAACGATGACGTCGGCAGCCGCCCCAAAAGTTTTGGATGGGGAGAATAGAAACCGCTTATCGGCTGGTGGCTCGTTCCGGATGCCAGGTTTGACAGTGTACACGAGGCGGAAGTGGGCGCTACGCTCGGATTCCGGAGCGTGGTCCCGAAATCGGCAGGAAGCCCACTGTTTTGTCGCGCACCCGCACGACGGCGGAGCATCGGCGCCCCGCCACAAGGCTAAACCTGCTAAAACCATTAATTACGATCTCAAATTCGGAGGAGCCTCGATGAAGTGGTTACGTTTGTGCGCCGCGTTTGCATGCGTTGCCGCAGCTAGCGCCCAGAGCCTGACCGGTACTTGGGAGGCGCGATACGCCACGGTGGATGAGGCACGCAAGGTGGTTCTGGGGCTGACCGTGCAGGGCGGGAAGGTCACGGGATACATGATCCAGCCGAATGGCCAGAGCCCGATCGTGGATGGAACCGTGAATGGCAAAGACGTCACGCTGGTGACGGAGCGGCCGGGACGCGGCGCGCCGGGGCAGACAGCGCCTGTGCAGCGCAGCACCTTCACGGCGACCCTTCAGGGCGGCAAGCTGATCCTGGCCCGGCCGGGACGCGGCGGCAATCAGTCCACCCCGTGGGAGTTCACGCAAGTTTCCACCGCGCCTCCGGCTCCGCTGGCGCCTCCGGCGCCGCGCGTGACGCTTACCAGTTATCAGCCCGTGCCGGACAACGGCCTGGCCAAAACGCCGCCGATGGGCTGGAACAGTTGGAACAAGTTCGCCGGCGGGTCGACGATGAGGACGGTGCGCGGGATGGCGGACGCCATGGTGTCGAGCGGCATGAAGGACGCGGGCTACGTCTACGTCAACATCGACGACACCTGGGAAGGACGCGCGACGCGCAAGGGCATGATCCAGACCAACAGGAAGTTTCCGGACATGAAGGCGCTGGCCGACTACGTCCACAGCAAGGGGCTGAAGCTCGGCATCTACTCCTCGCCCGGGCCGAAGACCTGCGCCGGGTACGAAGGCAGCTACGGGCACGAAGAGCAGGACGCGCAGACGTAGGCCGCGTGGGGCATCGATTACCTGAAGTACGACTGGTGCAGCGCGGGCAGGTTACGTGCAATACCAGAACGAAGACGATGCAGGCGGTCTATCAGAAGATGGGCGACGCGCTGCTCGAAGACCGGGCGGCCGATTGTCTACAGCCTCTGCCAGTACGGCAGCAACGAACGTGTGGGAATGGGGCGCGGATGTGGGCGGCAACCTGTGGCGCACCACCGGCGACATCCGCGATCAGCTGGGCATCGATGATGAACATCGGGTTCGACAGCAGAGTCGGGCTGGCGAGAAGTACGCGCGGCCCGGGCCACTGGAACGATCCGGACATGCTGGAGATCGGCAACGGCGGCATGACCGATACGCGAATACCAGACGCACATGAGCCTGTGGTGCATGCTGGCGGCGCCGCTGCTGGCGGGCAACGATCTGCGCGACATGACGCCGGCGATCAAGGAGATCCTGACCAACCGGGAAGTGATCGCGGTCGATCAGGACAAGCTCGGAAAGCAGGCGGTGCGCGTTTCCCCGCCGGTACCCGCGGCCGAACGACCTCCGTGCCAGCCACCCCAAGGGGGCAGCACCACGGGCGGAGACATCCAGGTGTTCGCGCGACCCCTGGCCGATGGCGGCCATGCGGTGGGCCTGTTCAATCTGGGCGCCGCGCCCGCCAAGGTGACCGCAAAGTGGAGCGACATCGGCATCAAAGGCTCGCACAAAGTGCGCGACCTGTGGAAACACGAAGACCTGGGCGCGAAAACCGATGAGTTCTCTGCTGAAGTGCCATCCCATGGCGTAGTGATGGTCAAGATCGCAAAGTAGCAGATCTTTGTGGGGCAGACCCCCGGTCTGCGGCCGGCCCCTGGCCGGCCTTTCGCGGTTAACAGGGCGCCTTGTACGAAGAGCGGGTCCAGGGGGACCCGCGCAGACCTGGGGGTCTGCCCCACAATGGACTCAATCATAATGGATATCGACTGGCTTCGCGGCGTCTGCCGCAGTTTCCCGCACGTAACCGAAAACGTGCAGTGGGAGGACCATCTTGTGTTCAAAGTGGCGGGCAAGGTGATCGCTATCGGCGCGCTGGAGCCTGGCGGCGTCTGGCTGATGTTCAAATGCTCGGTGGAGGACTTTGCGGAACTCATCGAGCGGCCCGGCATTATCCCCGCTCCTTACCTCGCAAGAGCCCATTGGGTGGCGCTGGAGCACGAAGACGCCATGCCGCCGGCTGAACTCAAGCGCCGCCTGCGCAACTCCTACGATCTGGTTGTCGCGAAGCTGCCGAAGAAGGTGCGCGCGGAACTGGGGTAACGAGCCCGCGCTTCGCGTGCCAATCTCCGCCATGCAGTCCTACTGAGCTGAGCGGCCCTGAGCCGTTTCGCCGCGGGACGGATGACGCCGCCTGATTGCGACGGTTTCCGGGCCGTAATACTGCGCGGTGGACCGACGAGGGCGCCGGCCGCAGACCAGGGAATCTGCCCCACAGAAACGGCCCGCAGAATCTTGAGAATTCCGCGCCGCTGGGCCGACTAGTAAGTAAATCAGGCAATCTATGATTTCGTTGCGCTTGTCGGTTGTTGCAGCCCTCGTGTCCGGCGGCATAGCCGCCGCGGCCGACGGGCCTGTGAGCGGGGATATGCAGGGTGAGCGGATCGCCTTGCGGTCCCGCGCCGCGCTCGCCGCGGTGGTTCAGCCCGCCTATTCCGCCGATTCGATTGTGGCGACGTGCAATGGCGCGCAGGGGGCCGTTCGCTCCGAACATGGAAGTTACGATCAACGGAACCGCGCTTGCGTACTCGACCCGCGTCCTGACCGAAGCCGATGTCGCCGGCGGCACGATCCCCACTACCCTGAACGGCGTCCGCGTATTCGTGGACGGGTTCCCCGCTCCGATTTTCTACGTTTCCGAGTCGCAGGTCAGTTTCCTGATCCCGGCCGATGAGATTGCGGGGCAATCCCTGGTGTGGCTGGTGCGGGAATCGGTGGCCGGACCGCAGGTCCCCATCGCGCTTCTCAAGGCGGCGCCGGCGCTGTTCCCGTCGCCGAATGCGCCCGGCTACGCCATCGCGCAGCTTTGGCCGGACTACTCGACGATTGAGCCCGATACGCCGTCCCCCGGCAGCGGCCTGGTGATCCTATATGCCGAAGGGCTGGGCCCGACCGATTTTCCCGCTGGCGACGAACGCAATTCCCCAACTCGCAGGCCGCTCACGGACATCTGAAGACTTCCACGTGTACCTGAACGGCAAGGCGCTAGACCCCTCGCTGCTGTTATACGCCGGGATTTGCCCTGGATGGGCGAGGCCTCTATCAGATCAATTTCTTTCTCCCGTTCGACGCCGGGACGGACCCGGAGATTCGCGTGGGGATCGGAGCGCAGATGAGCGCGCCCGGCCTGAAACTGGCGGTCCGGTAAGGCGCCGGGCATCGCCTGTT
>CAWFNI010000016.1:0-12609 GCA_963817085.1 Candidatus Acidiferrales bacterium | reverse complement strand
CAACTCCGTCGTGCTTCTAGATTGGGATCGGCATGACTCGGACGCCAAGCAGAGAACCCAGACGGTCTCCATGCTTGTGGGAGCCAAATTCTTATCGAGAGCTTGCACCCGTGGCAGTATAAGTAACTCCATCTGGTTGGGACATAGTTCCGTTATCCGGCATCGTTTCAATGCGATAGGGTGGGTGTTTAGATGGTCTGATTGTTGAGGAGTGGGGCTCAGTTTTTTGGCACGCGAGCAGAGAATGAGAGCGATGGACCTGACTCGGGTACCGTAAACGTGATATGCATGTTTTGGCCGGTCTCGGCGATGCAAGCCCGAATTCGGTACGAAAGAGCGGTCTGGCGTCAGATGGGGGAGGAACAGCCTCGGAAACGCTCAACTGGCTCCCGGGCCGACTATCAAGATGCACATCGATGCTCATCAGCACTTTTGGATCTATAACCAGCGGGAATACGGCTGGATCGATGAGACGATGGCCTCGATTCGCCGGGATTTTCTGCCTGCGGAGTTAGAACCACACTTGGACAAGGCGGGATTTCAAGGGAGCGTTCTCATTCAAGTCCGACAGACTCTGGAAGAAACCCGCTGGATGCTGGATTTGGCTGATGACACACCCTTCATTTTCGGAGTCGTGGGGTGGGTGGATCTGCGTTCGCCGAGATTGCGCGCGGATCTGGAGTCTTTGGCAGAGAGGAAGAAACTGGTCGGGATTCGCCACATTGTTCAGAGCGAGCCGGATGACTTCCTGCTGCAACCAGAATTGCTGCGCGGTATTTCCATGCTGGAAGAATTCGGGCTCGCCTACGACATCCGATCTACACCAAGCACCTTCCTGCGGCAGTGGAGTTTGTGAGTCGATTTCCCCGACAGCGCTTTGTGCTGGACCATTTGGCCAAACCTCCCATCAAAAGCGGAGCCATCGACAGCTGGGCACGCGGAATCCGCAAACTCGCAGGCTTCCCAAATGTTCATGCCAAGTTGTCTGGGTTGGTCACAGAGGGAGACTGGTGGGCCTGGAAGCCGGAAAACATCCAGCCTTATTTGGACGTAGCGTTCGAATGCTTTGGACCCAGGCGCTTGATGATCGGCTCAGACTGGCCGGTGTGCACGCTGGCGGCTTCCTATGAGGGAACCGTAAGCCTGGTGAACGACTACCTGTGCAGATACGCAACGGAGGAGCGCGAAGCGGTTCTTGGGGGCAATGCCGCGAAGTTCTGGCGATTGAAGACCGGATGAAAGGGTGGCGCGACGAAACGGCGGCGATGTTCTACAATGCCCCGGGGAGCGATAGGGAAGTAGGCGTAAACGGTTACGCTAAGAAAAAAGGAACGCCTGATCGCCGTGTTGAATAGGGTGCTCAAACTCGAGCCGCGCGACAACGTGCTGGTTGCACTGACCGGCCTGCAAAGAGGCGAGCAGATTCAATTTGATTCCCAACTCTATACCCTGGAATCTGAGGTCCCGGCAAAACATAAGTTTGCCGCCGATGATCTCGAAGTGGGCGCAAGTGTACGGATGTACGGAGTGATTGTCGGAAAGGTGATTGAACGAATCCGCCGAGGCGGGCTTCTTACGACGAAGAATGTCCGTCATCAGGCGGGCGAATTTCACGAGAAAACGGGCGAGTTCCGCTGGAATCCCCCGGAAGTTTCTCAATGGCAGCAGCGAAAGTTTCTTGGATACCGGCGGGCGGACGGACAAGTAGGGACAAGGAATTATTGGATCGTGGTACCCCTGGTGTTTTGTGAGAACCGGAACATCGAGGTGCTGAAACAGGCATTTGAGGAAGAATTAGGTTTTGCCCCGCCGCAAGTTTACCGGCAGCAGGTGGCGGACTTGGCCCGGCTTTATCGAGAAGGCCGCACGCGGGAGATCGAGACCCGGGCTTTGACGGCCGACACGGTGAGTCCGCAGACTGCCCGAATTTTTCAGAACGTGGAAGGCGTCTGCTTTCTGCTCCATGAAGGAGGATGCGGCGGAACCAGGGAGGATTCGAACAATCTCTGTGGACTGATTGCAGGTTACATCCATCACCCGAACGTGGCGGGGGCCACGGTGCTTAGCCTCGGCTGTCAACATGCGCAGATCAGCGTTCTGCGAGAAGAACTGCGCAAGAGGAATCCGAATTTTGAGAAGCCCCTGGTCATCGTGGAGCAACAGGAAGTGGAACGGACGCGGCCATGCTGACGGAGGCGATTCGGGACACCTTTCTTGGCCTGATGAAAGCCAATGAGTGCCAACGCACAAGCGCACCGCTTTCCAGTCTGTGTGTCGGATTGAAGTGTGGAGGTTCCGACGGCTTCTCTGGCCTTTCCGCGAACCCAGCCATCGGGCATACCTCGGATCTTCTCTGCGCCTTGGGTGCGCGGACCATCCTCTCGGAATTTCCTGAGTTGTGCGGCGCGGACAAGATCTCATCAACCGCAGCATGGACCGGCAAGTTGCGAATCGGTTCATTCAATTGATGAAAAGCTACGGCGCGCGTGCGAAGGCCGTGGGATCCGGTTTTGAGATGAACCCCAGTCCAGGAAATATTCGTGATGGATTATTGACCGACGCAATGAAATCCGCAGGCGCGGCCAGAAAGGGCGGTAGCTCTCCGGTGACGGCGGTTCTGGATTATCCGGAATTTGCCACGGAGACGGGATTGAACCTGCAGTGCACGCCGGGCAACGCATGAGAGCGCGTGACGGCGCAAGTGGGAGCGGGAGCCAATCTGGTGCTGTTCACAACGGGCTTGGGAACACCGACTGGAAATCCCATTGCGCCAGTGGTGAAACTCTCCACTAATTCGGCGCTGGCGGAAAGGATGCCGGACATCATCGATATCGATGCGGGGGGAATTATTTCAGGAGAGAAGAGCATCGAGCGGATGGGGAAGGAAGTTCTCGAGTTTGTGATTCACGTGGCAAGCGGGGGAATCCGCACGAAGGCGGAATCGAAGGGGCAGGTCGATTTTATTCCATGGAAGCGAGGTATTTCCCTCTGAAGATGGAGAGCAGCGGTACCAGGAATTTTCGGCTGGACGGGAAGACAGCCATAGTTACCGGCGGGGGAAGCGGTATAGGACGGGCGATTGCGGTGTGCTTCGCGGCCAACGGAGCCACGGTCCGAATCGTGGATATTGCCCGGAAGCAGGCGGAGGCGACGGCGATACACATTGCCGATGCGGGCGGAACGGCAACCGTTCATCCCTGCCATGTTACGGACCAACAGCAGGTCCAGGAAGTGTTTCAAAAAATATTCGCCAGAGAGAGGATTGATCTCCTCGTGAACAACGCTGGCGTCTCCCATATCGGATCGGTGGAGAATACGACGGAAGAGGATTTCGAGCGGTTGTTTCGCGTAAATGTGAAGGGCATCTACAACGGCATGCACGTGTGCGTGGGACACATGAAGGTAAACGGCGGCGGCGTGATTCTCAACATGGCTTCCATCGCAGGTTCCGCCGGACTCTCCGACCGCTTTGCATATTCCATGAGCAAAGGAGCGGTTATCGCCATGACCTATTCGGTGGCAAAGGACTATCTCCAGGACAATATTCGCTGCAACTGTATATCGCCGGCGCGCGTCCACACGCCGTTTGTGGATGATTACCTTCGGAAGAATTATCCGGGGCGAGAAGAAGAGATGTACGAAAAATTGGCGAAGTCACAGCCTGTGGGAAGAATGGGGAGGCCGGAGGAAGTGGCTTCGCTGGCGCAGTTTCTTTGCTCCGACGAGGCATCCTTCATTACCGGCGTTGACTATCCGTTGGACGGCGGTTTCTTCAACTTGCGCGGTTAACTTATGGACCTTCAATTAAAAGGAAAAGTGGTTTTAGTGACCGGTGGCGCGAAGGGAATCGGAGCCGCAATCGTGCGCGCCAGCGCGGCAGAAGGCGCCATTCCCGTTTTTCTGGATCGCGATGTCGAGGCAGGAAGGGAATTGGAGTCGTCGTTGCGGGACTCCGGAGCAACCAGTGAGTTCATTGCGGGGGACATCGCGGAACCGCGGACCTGCAGCGAAACCGTGGAACGGGTTTTAACGAACTTTAGCCGTCTGGATGCGCTGGTGAACAATGTGGGCGCCAATGACAATGTGGGACTCGAGCACGGCACGCCTGAACAGTTCGTCGGTTCACTGAAACTGAATCTGGTACATTACTACGCCATGGCTCATTGTGCTCTACCTGCGCTGAAACGGGCGCGAGGGTCGATCGTGAACATCAGCTCGAAAACCGCGGTGACGGGGCAGGGCGGAACATCCGGTTACGTGGCCGCCAAGGCAGCGATATTGGGCCTCACGCGAGAATGGGCTGCGGAATTGCTTCCCACGGGGATCCGCGTGAACGCCGTTGTGCCCGCGGAAGTGATGACACCACTTTATCAGCAGTGGGTCTCCGGCTTTCCGAATCCCGAGGAAAAGCTGGCGCGCATTATTTCGAAGATTCCCCTGGGGAAACGCATGACCAGACCGGAAGAAATCGCCGACACAGTCATTTTCCTGATTTCGGAGAGAGCAAGCCACATCACGGGACAACATGTATTCGTGGACGCCGGATACACTCATTTAGACCGGGCGCTGACATGACGGAGACGATGGATGGCAAGTTCTGCAGGCGCGGCGGTGAGTGAAAATCATTCCGTTCCCGTGACGGAGCGTCGCTATCTCGCGCCCTTCGTCCTTATCACCTGCCTGTTCTTTTTGTGGGCTTTTGGCGTCAACCTCAACGACATTCTGATCCCACACCTGAAAAAAGCCTTCGGCCTGAGCGATTTTCAATCGTCATTTATCCAGGTGGCGTTTTTCGGCGGCTATTTTCTGGCAGCGTTTCCCGCTGGGCGATTGATGGAAAGGATTGGGTACAAAAAGGGGATTCTCACCGGATTGCTCCTGTGTGCTGTGGGCGCTGTACTTTTTCTTCCCGCGTCCGCCTCGCGGGTTTACGGCTTTTTTCTTTTTGCGCTGTTTGTGATGGCCTGTGGCCAGAGCTTCCTGGAAGTGGCCGCAAATCCCTACGTGACAATACTTGGCCCGGTCGCTAGCGCGGAGCGGCGATTGAATTTTGCACAGTCGTTCAACGCGGTCGGCGCCATGCTTTCTCCCCTGGTCGGACGGGCCTTCATCCTCACCGGCGTTGAGGTGCCGTCGGCGCAAATTGCGGCGATGAGCGCAGCGCAACTGGATGCCTACCGGGCGGCGGAGGCCGGTACCGTAAAGGGACCCTACCTGATCATTGCGGGGATTTTTGTTGTAGTCGCCGTGCTCATTCAACTCACGCACTTGCCAGAGTTGAAAGAAAAGACGACGGAAGCAAGCGCTGGAAATTCGGGGCGGGTTTCCGGAAGCGTGCTGTCTCATCCCCATCTTGTGAAGGGGGTTCTCGCGCAGTTTTTTTACGTCGGCGCCCAGGTCGGGGTGGCGAGCTTTGTCATCCGTTATGCGCAGTTTTCCGTCCCTGGAACTCCCGCCAGGACCGCCGCACTTTATTTGCTGCTGCACCAGACAGGATTTATGGCTGGCCGGTTCATCGGTTCGGCGATGATGAAGAGGATTGCTGCACCGCGATTGCTATCCTTCTTCGCCGCGGCTTCGCTTATATGCGCGATGGTGGCGTTGCTGGCTTCTGGCCTGGTGCCGGTGTGGGCGGTGGTGCTGATCGGGTTCTTCCACTCCATCATGTTCCCCACGATCTTCGCGCTGAGCATCAAGAACCTCGGACAACTCACCAAGCGTGGTTCTTCTCTTCTAGTCATGGCAATCATTGGCGGAGCGTTCTTCCCGGCGATCATGGGGCGCATTTCGGATGCGTCGAGCATTCAGAGGGCGTTTGTCGTGCCGTTGTTGTGCTATCTTTTCATTCTTTATTTCGGACTGTCCGGCTATAAACCCACTACTGTGCCCGAATGGGGATCCGCTGCCCTAGATAAAGAGGGAGCGCTAGCATGAGCAGACGCTTCTGTTTGACGCTTGAGCTAAAGGACGATCCAGCGCTGATCGCAGAGTATAAGCGGTACCACGAGAGAATTTGGCCGGAGGTTACGCGAAGCATCAGCGACGCCGGCATTTGTGACCTGGAAATATATCTACAGGGAACAAGGATGTTTATGATTATGGAAGTCGATGAGAACTTCTCTTTTGAGAAGAAGGCAGCGGCCGACCGCAAGAATTCCAAGGTACAAGAATGGGAAGACCTCATGTGGCGATTTCAGAAAGCATTGCCGGACGCGCGACCGGGCGAGAAATGGCTATTGATGGAGAGGATCTTCAAGCTGGAAAGTTGATCGCCGATTAGCTCCGTTAAAACCTTAACCGCGAGTCCTGTACGCTTTCCCACGCTGTGCCCTTAACTTGCTTGCGTCTCGGGCTGCGGGCTGAGTGTCCAGCCCACGGACCGTTTACCGTCGAGGCGCACTCAGGGCTTCTTCGAATCAAGCAAGACCGCCACGCCATATTGCGACAGAGTCGAGTTGAGTTGTGTCACGCGCGTCAAGAAGCGAACGCATGGCACGAGGAAGAGTCACTGTGCGATCCGCGGGGCTGAAATTGATGAGCACGAACACTGATCCGCCAGGACCGACGCGCCGGCTGGCCTCGATTCCATCGGGGACCGGTCCAAACGCGGGCGCGATTTCGCTCGTTTTGGCCATCCACTCTGCCGCAGCTGTAACCAGTTCTTCATCCAAGACCGCGCCAATGTACGTGATACGGCCACGGCCATAGCGCCGGGTAACCACGGAAGGTTGGCTGTCCAGCCACCCATTGCTTTTTCCGTAACGCAAAAGCACCTCTGCGTCAGGGGCTGTTGTCGTGAGTTGTTCAGCCCAGATGGAAACTTCGCCGTTCCCCAGTGATCCACTCACCGGCACAGTTTTCTCCAGCGCATAATACTGGTCCACATGGCCGCCCAGCGCTTCGGCGAGATAGCCTGGCTGCCGGATGGGAATCAGGGCATTGTATTTGTCCTTCATGCCGGAGCGCGGTCCAAGCACCAGGTGGCCGCCATTCTTCACGTAGGCGGCCAAATGCTCGGCGCGCGCTTTCGGAATCAGGTACAAATCGGGAGCGACGACCAGTTTGTATTGATCCAGGGAATCATCGGGATTCACGATGTCAATGGACTGAGAAATCTTTCGCAGGGCGTGATAGTAGTTTTTCAGAATGTCAAACTGACTGTACTTGTCCGTGTGTTTCTGCCAGTCAATGGCCCAGCGGCTGTCATAATCGTTGAGCAGCGCCATCTGCGAGACAACGCGCGTCCCCCGAAAAGCCGCCTGCACGTCGGAAAATTCTTTTGCCGTTTGTGACACTTCTTGCAGAAGCGGCACAGGCTCGCCGTCTGCCCCGACCAGCGTCCCGTGAAGCTCCTCCTGTCCGTTCAGGGCGCTGCGCCATTGCCAATAGCTTACTTCGTCGGCTCCGTGGCCAATGTCATGCCAGGCCATTGCGCGGACCTCACCCTTGTTCAGAGAGTTGTTCAAGCTTGACCAATTTACGAAACCCGGTTGCGTTTCGATGATCCAGATGTTCTCACGCTTCAATCCACGCATGGCGTCGTGGCTCAGGCCGTTAGCATCGGGATCCAGGTGGCCGCTTCCCACATAATCGTCCCAGGAAACAAACGTCAATGGGCGAGTGACGATGTAATGATCGAAGCCATCGAAGCCGTAGCCCATGAAGTTTCCGGTGATAAATTGGCGAGGATCGCAGTGGGGTTTCAAGGCGTCTATCTGATTCTGCTGGTAGCTAGTCCAGGCATAGGTGACAAAATGCTTCCAGTCCAGCATCAAGCCAGGGTTGTGCTCGCCGATGGGAATGGGAACTTCAGCCCAATTGTCGTAGGTCTGGCTCCAATAGGCAGTGGTCCAGTGATCGTTCAGGGCAGAGATGGTCTTGTATTTGGCCTTGAGCCACTGCTGAAACTGTTGCCGCGCTTCCTGGTCGAAGGACATCTCGGAATAGCCATATTCGTTGTCGATCTGCCAGCCAACAACTTTGGGATCGTGGCCGTATCGCTTGGCCATCTCTTCCGCGATGCGCCGGCAGAATTCGCGGTACTTGACGGAAGTCACGGACCCGTGAGCGCGGTTGCCATGAGTGACCCGCTGACCGTCGGGTCCCACGCGCAAAGTCTCAGGATATTTCTGGGTGAGCCATGCCGGCGGAGCGGCGGTCGGAGTGCCAAGCACCACGGCGATGTGATGTTTTTCCGCTAAAAGAATCGCGCGGTCAAGCCACGCAAAGTCAAACTTCCCCTCGGAGGGCTCCATGCGACTCCACGCAAACTCCGCCAGCCGCGCGACGTTCAAATGAGCAGCCTCCATCATGCGCAGGTCCGTTTCCCAGCGCGCTTCCGGCCACTGCTCCGGATACCAATCAGTGCCCATGAGGAGCGCATTGTGGCCAGGAAGCTGGGTGGGGAAGGAACGGTTCTCGGCGATTGCGCCGATATGCGTAGCTGCGCAATAGAACAGAAAGCCGAAGAAACGCAATCCAAATGCGGCGTAACATAATCAGACTCACAGACGCCTCCCGCCTGAAGGATCTTTGAAAGGCCTATGGAGCGACAGTAATCTTCTTTCCAGAGTAAGGTACGACTTTGTCCACATGCTCCGTGAGGCCGCCTCCCACACCATGATTTTCGCCGACGAAAACAACACGGAACGTGCGCGACTCCAACATGCCGGGGAAGGTGCCGAGCGATCACCGATGGTCAGCGTGTGCGTGGCCTCATCCCAGGAGAAGGGAATGGTCGCATGCGCGCCCTGCTCGTAGTTGTAGTTATCATTCTCGTCTTCATAGAGCGTGAAATTCCGTTTGCGCCTGAATAGACCCGAATTTCGATGGGATCCGCAGGCTTTTCCGCCGCGTATTCCAGATCCGGACCAAGCGGCAAGATGGAACCTGCGCGGATGAACAAAGGGATGCGATCGATAGGCGCGGGCACGTCGACAGCGCGACCTCCCTGAATGGATGAACCGGTCCAAAAGTCGTACCAGGCAGCGTTCGGCAGATAGAGGTGGCGGGAAACAGCGCCGGGTTCCGTGACAGGGTTCACGAGGATCGACGGGCCGAACAGGTACTGATCGGGAATATTTTGCGCGCGGGTGTCGTTGCGGAAGTCCATGACCAGTGGACGCATAATCGTGCAGCCGTCATTGGTAACTTGCCCGGCGAGGGAATAAATGTAGGGCATCAGGCGATAGCGTAATTGATCGTAGGCAGTGAGAATCTTTTGCGCTTCGGGTCCATAAGACCAAATTTCATTCTGGTTGGTCGTACGAGTGCCATGAGCGCGGAAAATTGGAGAAAATGCGCCGAACTGGAACCAACGGATATACAGCTCGCGGTATTGCGGGTCATCCGGATTGGCGGAAACAAAGCCGCCGATATCCGTCGTCCAATAGGGAATGCCGGAAACGGACAGATTCAGCCCGGCGGGAATTTGCCGACGGAAAGTCTCCCAATTCGGGATCCACATCACCAGACCAGACAGCCGTCGAATTTCGCTGTATTCCGGCAAAGCCAGAGCGAGAGAGGATGAAGACGCGTTTCTGGTCTGATGCGGCGCGTTGGCCTTCATAAACACCGGTGGTCGTGAGCAGCGGGAATTCGTTGGCATAGCGTGCGCCGTTGCCGAGAGCCACTTTGTGCGTGACCAGCAGGTTGGTCTCCAGGCCCTCAGATTCAGGCTCCGTGGTGTCCAGCCACCAAGCGTCGACTCCAATCTTGAAGAGAGCATCGTCGATAAGTTTCCAATAATATTTGCGAGCCCCCGGATTGAAGGCGTCGTAGAGGGCCATTCCAGCGGGATGGAATCCGCTGACCTTGGTTTTGTCGATGAAGAAGCCGCGTTTATCCATGTCCTCGTAAACGGGCGAACCAGGACGGAAAAAGGGCCACACCGAAATCATCAGGTGAATATGGTTGTTGTGAAGAGTTTCGACCATTCGTTTCGGATCCGGATAATTCTTGTTGAAGACGGGGTCCCCCATGATGTTCCACCAGAACCAATCCTGCACGATGTTGTCCAATGGAATGTGGAGGTCGCGGTATTTGCGGGCGACGGCCTCGAGCTCGTTCTGCGAGTCATAGCGATTTTTGCATTGCCAATAGCCATAGGCCCACTTGCCGAAGAGAGGAGCCTGTCCCGTCAGGTCGCGATAGCTTGCTACAATCTTGTCGAATTCGGGACCGTACAGGAAATAGTAGTCAATGGAATCCGCAACCTCAGAGCTGATATACAAAGCGTGAACAAAACGATTGTTGAAGCGAGTGCGGGACCCGTTGTTCCAAAAGATGCCGTAGCCATTGCTGGAAAGCAGAAAGGGGACGGAAATATTAGTATTGTCCTGGGAGATGTCCACGGATTCGCCGCGATAGTTCAACACGCCACCTTGGTGTTGACCCAAGCCATAGAATGCTTCCTGTGTTTCCCACATGTTCACAAATCGCTCGGAGTGAAATGTTTTTTCGCCATTCACCTCGACTGGAGTGAGAGTGCGAGTATTCTCCTGAGTCAATTTATTTCCCGCAGCGTCGTAAAAAAGGATGGAGCTGTCCGCGCGCGTGACCACGAGCTTCAGGAGGGCTGTCGTCAAGGACAGGACCTTGGGATCGTCCGTCTGGAGTGCGAACTCCGTTTTTGGCCAGGAAGTCCTCATCACCAGAAAATCGGGGTGCCGGGGGATGTTGCGTTCCACAGAGTAAGTGATGTGCACGATGGAATCGGCGCACACCTGGAAGCGCAAGTAGCCATGCTCCAAAACGAAAAGCGCGCCGTCAGGTTGTGACTCCACACTTTTTACGGGGTTGAGAGGTAGCCACTGGGCAGAGCCAACGGGGGCGACAATGAGGTACACAAGGCAAAAGAGAAACAGGGGACAAATCCGGGAAAGCAGTCGCGTCATGATGGGCCACTCCGTAAACGTTTACGGCTATTCGCGTGATAAGCCTGACGGGAATGTCGCACCCCGTGGGACCCTTGTCAACGAATTTCGGCCCCCACCAGTCTGCAGCTCATCGCTGAGCAGGCCGACTTCTCTAAAGCTGAGCGCCCGGAAGGGAAAAATCAGAAGGGACTCATTGTCCATCTTGACGCTGGGCGGAGCGCTGGTGGCGCGATGCGCAGACGGCTCTCTGGGGCGAAGCAAACTTGCGCACTTCGCATTCCAGAAATATTACCGGGAAAGATTCAAAACGAAATAACAAAGCGATCAGATCGCGCCTAGAACTTTGAAGACTATAGCATATTTACAGGGTCTGGTCTCAGGCAGGCTAATGCGGAGGCCTGCTTCGTCGTGGACCCAATTCAGTTTTCCGGGGAATCCCAGCAGTTCGACGTGAGCAATCTTTCCGATCCTCAAATCGCTTGTTGTAGCAAGGGGCGGCAAGACAGCCTGCTTTTCGGGCAGACCCATCACGAAGGCGTAGAGGATGTCACCCCGGGTGGTAAACCGAACATCTTCGGGAGTGAGATCTTTGCGATCCTTCTCATTGAAATTCGTTTCGCCAGAGGCGGGCTTTCTCGTGCCAGGACCGCTTCGAGAAATCTTCCACGGGCGCGTGGCATATATCGCTTCCCCATTTACATTCATCCAGCCGGTGATGTCCGCTAGAATGCGAAGCTCCTCGTCATCCAGCATCCCGCTGTTTGGCAGAGGAAAGTTCAGCATCAAATTGCCGTTGCGGCTCACCACGTCGACGAGCATATCGATGACGAATTTGGGGGATTTGTATTGGATGCCGCGTGAGTAGTGCCAATTGCCGATGCACGTGTCCGCCTGCCAGGGGTTCGCGGAGATTTCATCAAGTACCCCACGCTCATGGTCCAGGACACAGGTGCCAATAGCGCAATCTTCCGCGCGTTTGCTGAGGTAGACCGCCTGCGTTTGGCCGCCATTCCGCCGCGCACTGAGATTATAGAGATTTGCAGCCATCTGCAGGCCGCGTTCGCCAAATGGGAGAGCGCCGTCACTATAGAGATAGTCCGGCTGCGCCTGTTCGACCAGATCGCTGATGCGTTGAAACCAGTGTGCCTTCCACGAATCGGGAATCCCTTCCTCATTCCAATCAAGCTCTTCGGTCAGCAACTTGGGGTCCGTGAGGGAATGATAAAGGTCAGCATATTGCGGATTGGTGCCGTCATACGGGATGCCTGCGAGCGGGCCTCTCGCATCACTCATGTGGCTTACAGCGAACCATTTGTAAGAAATCCAAAGATGGTCGCTGACGCCAAATCGCAAATCGTGGTTTTGCGCGGCTTTGCGAAACTCTGCGACGATATCCCGGCGAGGGCCCATGCCGACGGAATTCCATCGCGTGTACTTCGAATTCCAGAGATCAAAATTGTCGTGGTGCACGCCCATGCTAACGAAATATTTGGCGCCGGCTTTCTTGTAGAGGCCGACGAGATGATCAGGATCGAAATTGGCAGCTTTCCAAGTGCCGATGATGTCCTTAAAGCCAAATTTGGAGGGATGACCGTAATGTGCGAGGTGGTAGTTATACTGCTCGGAACCTTGAATGTACATGTTCCGCGCGTACCAATCGCCATGCTCGGCAGCAGATTGCGGCCCCCAATGGGCCCAGATGCCGAACTTCGCGTCGCGAAACCAGGCAGGC
>CAWFNI010000015.1:0-537460 GCA_963817085.1 Candidatus Acidiferrales bacterium | reverse complement strand
GCTGACGCTCGCTGCTGAGTCCTAATCGTTAGGCAAACCGTATGGCGGATAGAGCGACTTTTTTTCTCAACGCAGGCAGGAAGTGGCTATGAGCTATGAGCAGGCTGCCCAAGGGGTCCGATGCAAAGTCATTCTATTAGCACTTCTAAGCGTGTTGACGCTCATCGGAGGGTGCTTGACAATTGCGCCTTCCGCCGCGGGTCCGAGGCCTGGTAATTGGGCAAGTCCGGTTGCAGCAAGCCCTGGACTGCCGAATCTCCATCGCGTCAACTCATCCCTCTATCGCTCAGCTCAGCCGTCGAAAGAGGGCTTTGTGTTTCTGGGCAGACAGGCGAGCCTTGCAAACGAGGATCGCCCGATCAAAACCATTGTCTCGCTGCGAGCCTTCCACGATGACCTTCCCCTTGTTCCAGAAGCCTCGGGATTGCGATTGGAGCAGATTCGGTTCAAGACGTGGCACCCTGAGGATGAGGACGTCGTCAAATTCCTGCGCATTGTAACCACCCCCGCCATGCAACCAGTGCTCGTGCATTGTGAGCACGGCTCGGATCGCACCGGGACAATGGTGGCAATCTATCGGATCGCCTTCGAAGGCTGGACGAAGGCTCAGGCCACGGATGAGATGGTCGACGGGGGCTTTGGCTTCCACCCGATGTGGCAGAACCTGCTTCGCTACATCGAAGAACTTGACGTCAACGCCATCAAAGCACAGGTCGCGCAACAAGGGGTTTGGCAATAGCCGCCTCACCCCTCCATCGAGCTGACAGTCCCCGGCAAGCCGGCGGGTCGTCGTCATGTCAAACGTTAGACGCCCAAAGAGAGGTTTCGTATGAGTAACACCGCTTGGTACTCCCGGTTTGCGAAGGCGGCCGCGCACTTCTGCGGTCGGCCAAGAGTGTTCGTCCTTGCCGTCTGCGTCATTGCAGTGTGGATCGTCACCGGGCCGGTATTCCACTTCAGTGATACCTGGCAATTGGTCATCAACACCGGCACTACGATCGTCACATTCCTCATTTAGAATGCGAAGGCTGAAATCGCAGTCCCCGCCAGAACCACCCACAGGATATCCACTTTGAAAAACAAGGCGGCGAAGGCTGCCGCCGCAAGGGCCAGGTGAGGCCAGTCCCAGTGGACGTTCAAGGCAAAACCGATGGTGACGGAAAAAAGCAGCCCCACAAAAGAGCAGAGAATGCCGTCGATGGCCCGGGTGAACCATGGCGATGTGCGCAGCTGGTCAAACCAGGGGGCGACACCGATCAGAATGAGGAAGGAGGGCAGAAAAATCGCGCCGGTGGCAACGATCGCGCCCCAGAAGCCGTATACCTGGTAGCCTACGAACGTCGCCGTGATCACGATGGGCCCCGGCGTGAACTGCCCCAGCACGATCCCGTTCAGGAATGTCGGGCCATCCATCCAGGCGCGGACTTCGACGAACTCGTGAAACATGAGCGGGACCGAGGCAAAACCTCCCCCGAAGGCGAGAAGATCGATCTTGGACATGAGGATGGCCAGGCGGAAGAGCTCGCTGCTGAATATGAAGAGCAGGGTGAATGCCGCGACGGAAACGAGCAGAAGGAAAAGCAACGGGCGGGTGGCGGGCTCCATTCGGCCGGTGGGCGCAGCCTTCCGAGGCGCCGGCGGTCTGCCATTGAGGAGAAGGCCCAGAAGGGCCGCCAGCAGAACGATGAGTATTGGGTTGACCTTGAGTCCGAAAAGCCCCGCTGCAACCAGGGCGATCAGCCAATGCTTCCAGTGCGTGAGCGCGGTCTTTCCGAAGGACACAGTGGCGTTCGCCACAATCGCCACAACGATGGCCTGAAGCCCGCTGAAAACCGAAATCACGGCCGGAAGGGCGTGCGCGTGCGAGTAGGCCATGGACAACGCCAGCATGAGGAGGAACGCCGGCAGGCCAAACCCGAGGTAGCAGCACATCGCCCCCCGCACGCCGCGGAGTTTAAGGCCGATATAGGCCGCCAGCTGCATGACGGTCGCGCCGGGAATCGCCTGGCAGAGGGCGACCCCGGCGTGAAAGGAGTCCGGATCGAGCCAGTGGTTCTGGCCGACAACCCTCTTGCGGATGTAGGCGACCATGGCGGGACCCCCGAAGGCGGTCAGCCCCATGCGCAGGAAAGAGGCGAATAATAGCCACAGCGACGGGCTGCCGCCGCCGGGTGCCGGGCCCTCTTTCAACAGCCTACCTCCTTATGCCTACCCGGATGTCCCTGCATGTCGGTTAATGCCCGCATCCGCCTTCGTGCCCACGGCAGGCGTTGATCGGAAAGAGCTCCAGCAACTTGCCCTCATTAAACCGCGACAGGTTTTCCTTGACCGTGACGGCGGCGGAACCGTAGACTTTGATTCCCATTGCGTTGAGTTTGGACAGGGCGCCGGCGCCGATGCCTCCGACCACCATCCATCCACGCTCTGCCCGTCGAGCGCTTGATCGGATTACAGGCGCCATGGACATGATGCAGATCTTTGTTGTTTACGGTTGTGATTTCTTTGGTGGCGGCATCCACGATGATGAACAGCGGCGCTCGAGCCGAAATGGTTGTAAACCTTGCTCTCAATGCCTTCATTGGCCTCGACTGCAAAACCCACTTTCATGTGATTTCTCCTTGGTTCAGTTTGATGTTTCTCGCGGCAGCACCTGCCGCGATCGGTTCCATGCCCGCTTTGATGTCCTCTGCCCTTCTGTGCTGCCTGGATGTTGCCGCTGCTGCAGGAAGGGCATTTCTCCTGTCCTCCGGTTTCATCAGGCAGTTCCCATGAGTGTCGGCAATCGTGACACTTGAACATTTTCATGCAAGCAATCTCAATCGCCCCCCCTTCGATCTTCAATGCCTTGCCCCGGACCAGTGCTTCGGCCACCTTGCGGTGCGCCGATTCGATGATCCTCCCGAAACGTTTGACGAGAAATGCCCATCTTTTCGGCGGCCTTGTCCTGGTAGAGGCCCTCAAGGTCGGCCAGCCGGACGGCCTCGAACTCGTCAAAGCTTAAAACCACCTCTTCCAATGCGGAGAGCGGAATGCCCCGCGGTTTAAAATAACTGCTCCCGGGCGTGGATCCTATTCGTCGGCAACGTTTGGGTCTGGCCATATCGAACTGTCCTTAGAACAGTATTATGAGCATATGCCCATAATATGTCAAGCGTAAAATCAGGCGTCCATTTTCAAGGCAGCGGGAAGGGGACTCGGCCTGATGGTTTCAGGCTAAGGATGGCGTCTTTGCTTGGGCAATCTACACAAACAAGAACCGGAAGGAGATCTTACAAGTCGAAAGGCGTGAGACTTTCGTGCCCGTCCGTTGTGACGAGGAGGGTCTGCTCGAACTGCGCGGAGAGGGACCCATCGCGGGTGACGGCGGTCCAATCGTCTTCGAGAATTCTGAGTTCCTTGCGGCCGAGGTTGATCATGGGCTCGATGGTGAAGACCATGCCCGGGATCAGGGTGAGCCCGTCCCCCTTCCGGCCGAAGTGCGGCACCTGGGGCGGTTCGTGGAAATCGAAACCGATGCCGTGCCCCACGAACTCGCGCACCACCGAGCAGTGCTCGGACTCCGCATAGTCCTGGATCGCCCATGCCGATGTCGCCGACGGTGTTGCCCGGCTTCACCATGGCCATGCCGCGGCGCAGGCACTCGCGGGCCACCCCGGCGATCTTGCGGGCGTCCGGTTTCGGGGTGCCCACGAAGAAGGTCTGATTTGCGTCAGCGTAATAGCCGTCCAAGATCGAAGTGACGTCGACGTTCACGATGTCGCCGTCCTCGAGCACGCGCTCCCCCGGGATGCCGTGGCAGATGACCTCGTTGACCGACACGCAGACGCTCTTGGGGTAGCCGTGATAGTTGAGGGGAGCGGGGATGGCGCCGTTTTGCACGGTGAATTCGTGCACCCAGGTGTTGATGGCATCGGTTGTTATGCCGGGTCGGATGCGCGGGGCGACAAGATCCAGGGTCGCCACCACCAGGCGGCCGGCGCGGCGAATCGCCTCGATGTCCTTCTCCGTTTTGACGCGGATGCGGTATTTACGGGCGTAGACCTCCCCGATGTCGGCAGGCAGGGCTGCGTCCTCTTTGCCAACGCAGCATTTCTTGTATTTCAATCCGCTGCCGCAGGGGCACAGGTCGTTGCGCCCGACTTTGACTGGTTTCAGTTTCATTCCTATTCGCTTTAGACTCCCCTCACACCTAAGCAATGATTTCGATTGAATCGCTTATCATGTAATACATTTGGCCGTCCACTTCAATCCGGATAATTGAACAGAAAGCAGGCCATGACGCGCTGTGCCACCCTAATGTGGACCGAATTTATTTTATGTGGGAGTGGCTTCCAGCCACGATGATCGCGGGCCAGCGGCGGACTCCCACGGAATGCGGCATGCGGCATATCAGTCGGCATGCAGGACCACGGTGAAGGCGGTGAAGGCCACCCACACCCGGTCCGCAAGCCGAAGGCCGAGTTTTTTGAGGCTTTGCTCGGTAAGGATGGAGCAGATCTCGGTGCCGTCGGCGATGCGGGCCACGATCTCCGACGTCACCTTTCCGCGCACGATTCGTGCGACCGTCCCGCCGAGCACGTTGTCCGCCGAGCACTCCGGATCATCGGCGCTCCGGTGAATCGTCACCCATGGCGCTTTCACTTCGGCCGCGACCAGGGCTCCCGGTTTCAGTCCGAGACGCTTCAAACTGTGGTTGGTGATGACGGCGCTGATGCGGTAGCCGCCCGGTGTCGAGATCTCCACCCATGCCTGAACGTCGCCTTTGCGCAGGGTTTCGATTTTCCCGAAAAACTCATTGCGGGCGCTGGTCTTGCGCCGATTTTCGCGGTCGACGAAAAACGCCTCGGCCCGGTGCATGTCTTCCTCGGAGAATTTCACATAGGAGGCGGCAAGGTTGGGGGTCGAGTGCCCGAGGATTTTCTGGACGACCGGAGAGCGGCATGTTGCCTTGCATCAGCTCCACCGGCCCGGAACGGCGAATGACTTCAGGTGCCCCCAGCTCCCCGGTAGTCCGCAGGCCTCGGCCCGCTCGTAAAATTTGCGCCGCACATGGCCGGGTCCAGCTTGAGCAAACACCCTCCCGTTCCGAGGGGAAGAGACGCCAAGACCCCTTGAACCTCGGCCGCCACCCTTCCGGTATCTGCACTTTGCGGTCGGCCCGATCCCGGACCGGCTTCCTTTGCGAAACAGGACCGTGTGCTCTCGGGATCGAAATTTCCTTCTCCAGGTCAAGGCCCGGCACCTCGTTGAGGCGTGCCCCGGTGAAGCGGATCAGCACAAAAATCCGAAGGACCCGCCTGCGGAAGACCGAGATCCGGACGGCGAGGGAATACCGCCAGCTCCCGGAAGCGCCTGCTCAGTCGGTAGAGTTGGATGGGGTCCAGACAACGGCCCGAATCCAGGCCGACAGGATGCGGGCGTGATTCGGTACTTGGGGCGGACTCGGCGCTCATTTTTTCAGCTTCTCATCCTTTCCGGTCCGGACCCGCCGGGTTCGTGGCGAGTGCGCCTCGCGTCAAAAGACCTTGACGCGCCCTGACCGTTGCGACATATATATATGACACGATATTATATTTTTCGTGTCAATTATGCAAGCATCTTTTTTCGAGGTCATCAATTTTTGATGGTCTCGAAAAAAAAGTCATCAAAACCTGCGAGGTGAGCGATGGACAATCCAGCCGCTGCAAAACCGATCACCCCAAACCCGCCGCAGACCGACGACAGCGCCTTGCGATTCGACCGGGTCGAGCTTGCCGGCGCCTTCGGGGACTTGGGCACGCTGCTGCCCATTGTCGTCGGAATGATTTTGATCAACAAGCTGAGCCCATCGACGGTCCTCTTGGCGTTCGGGCTGTTTTACCTCGCCACGGGGTATTACTTCCAACTGCCGGTGCCGGTGCAGCCCCTGAAGGCCGTGGGGGCGATCGCCATCGCCTATCCGGCGCTGATCACCGAGCCCGTGATCGGCGCCTCCGGCATCATTTTCGGCGCGCTGCTGCTCTTGTTCGCGCTGACTGGTATTGTTGACAAGCTCGCCAAGCTGTTCACCCAGCCCGTCGTGCGCGGCATCCAGCTTTCGCTCGGGCTGGTTTTCCTGAAAAAAGGCATCGAACTGATCGTCTCCCCGCAGGTGTTTCTCAACGGGCTTCCCGGCAGGCTCGCCGAATATCACATCAATCTCATCATCGGAATAGTCGTTTTCGCGCTGGTGCTCAGGGCTGCGAACAAGAAATTTCCGGCGGCCCTCGTTGCCCTGGCCGCCGGGGTCCTGTCCGGTTTTGCGCTGGGCGGGTTTAACGCAGAAGCGCTTTCCATCGGTCCCACGCGCATGCAGGTGATTTTTCCGTCCTTGCCGGACTTCTGGACGGCCTTCATCATGCTGATCCTGCCGCAGATCCCACTGACCATCGGTAACGCCTGCGTCGGCACCGCCGACACCTGCAGCACCCTTTTCCCGCAAAGCCCGCTGCTTTCCAAAAGCAAGGCGGGCAAATTCGCTCTGACCATGGGGATTGCGAATTTCCCGGCGGGCTTCTTCGGCGCTGCCCATGTGCCACGGCACCGGCGGCCTGGCTGCGCATTACCGGTTCGGTGCGCGGACCGGCGGAGCGCCGGTCATGATCGGCGCCATCTTCGTCGTCATGGCGCTGGCGTTCGGCGAGTTCGGCTTTGCGCTGCTGGCGATGATCCCCAACTCGGTGCTGGGCGTGCTGCTGGTGTTTGCGGGGCTGGAACTCTGCCCGCTGGTGGAGAGAGCCTCAAGGGCAACGAAGAGTACTTCGTGGCGCTGCTGATCACCGGCATCGCGTTGGCCGTGCCCAACATGGCCTGGGCGTTCGGCATCGGAATCGCGGTCGATCTTTTTATCCGCAAGACTGCGGATAAAAATCTGATGGCTGTGTAATACGGCCAATCTCTGCGTTACGCTCCATCTCGAGGCGCTGTGGCGCAACGAAAGTACGCCTCACGCCGCGAGATTCGCGCGCCTTGACCTTAGCCGTATTACGCAGCCAAAATGGTCTTCGAAGCCTGGCGTTATCCCAATCGACCGGGCCGTTCCGGGCAAAGTCAGCGATCGTATTTTTTGGCGTAGGCGGCGTCGTTGTAAATGCCTTCACCGTAAAGATCTTTGCCGTAGGTGCGGATGATGTTCTGACCCCCCTTGGAGTTCACGAAGTCGATGAACCGGGAGGCGTATGCCTGCCCGGGTGTCGCACCGACCGGCTGGCAAAGCGTGTGATAGGTGTTCACGAGAAATTTGTCTCCCCGGAAGAGTATCGTGAGATCGGGCGTGTTCTTCTTTCCGGCGCACCCAGGTGCTGCTGTCGGTCATGAAGTATCCCTTTTCCGCGTCGGCTCGCCTGAGCGTCGCGGTCATGAAGTCCTTCGTCACGATATACCACTCGCCGCCGGGCGTCAGACCGGCTTTTTTCCAGGCGTCCATTTCCTTTTTGTGGGTGCCCGAGTTGTCTCCGCGCGAGAAAAATTTTGCCTTCGCTGATGCGATCCTGGTGTACGCGTCGACGACGTTTTTCGCCTGGGCTATCTTGGCCGGATCGGCGGCGGGTCCGACGATGTAGAATTCATTCGACCCGATCAATATCCGGTTCGCCGCCCAACCGTCCGCCACTGCCTTTTTCTCGGCCTCCGGCGCGTGCACCATGATCATGTCCACTTTCTTGTCCTTGAGAAGCTGCAGCGACTCGCCGGACCCCGCCTTGACCCAGCACAGCGTCGTGTCGTCTTTCTTGGCGAAGGCCTCGCCCAGTGCCTTCAACAGCCCCAACTCGCCCGGGCTGCCGGTCGCCAGACTGAACATGTTGGGCCCCTTGCCGTAGGACTCCGTGCAGGTTTGCTGTGCGTAACCCGTTATCACCAACGCCAACAAGATCGACATCACTGAAATTAGACCTGCCATCGCTCGAAATTTCATTGTCTCCTCCATGATTTTTCGCGGTTGAGAGCCTGCGCCGTTCAACGAACACACCATCTATTCGGTGACTATGGCATCCTGTGCTTTGCAGTCAATGGAATAATCCGGAATGTCGAATAACTACCGAAGATAACCAAAAGTGACACGATTGAATCCGAATGATCGGCAGTAGAGCGACAGCGTGAATTTGCGGGGTTTGCTCTGCGAAAAAGAGAAAAGACCTGCTGGTTCGTCTCTTATTAGAGGGCCGGCATATGGACTGCGCCGCGCGCACGCCCCTGTTTCCATTGTGCGCAGTCGCGCGAGATCGGGGAAAAACGCAAAGAAATCCTTTTCCAAGGCTTCATAATTGGCTTCGATACTGAAACGACCTGCGGTGTCCCCTTTGACAAAATCCCCCAGCAGGCTTCCAAGAAGAGCATCGTCGCTGCTGCTATCTAAAAAAAGATGGGCGAGAAAATTCATTTTCGGTTAGGGGCTTAATGGCCTCGCCTATGAGTCGTTCGGGCATGATCGGCATTTTACGCAGAGACGCTCATCCGGGTCAACTCCTCTTCGATCACACCCTGAAACAGCGGAATCTTGTAGGCGTTTTTTTCGAGAGGCTCGGCCCCTGCAACAGCGGCCCTCGCCGCGGCGGCAATGACTTCGGCTGTGAGTTCCTTGCCGCGGATGGCCTGCTCCGCCTCCGCACTGCGCCACGGCACGGGAGCCGCCCCGCTGAAAACCACCCGGCTGTCCACCACCCGCCTGCCCTCGAATCTGAGCGCCAGCGCAACGCCGGCCAGCGCAAAATCCCAGGAGCGCCGCGCTCGCACCTTGCGGTACGAGCTTCGGGTTCCGGCGGCCGGTGGCGGGATACGAATTTCGGTGACGATCTCACGCGGTTCCAGGACGGTCTCACGTCGCACGTCGACCTCGGGCAGCACGTGGAATCTCTCCAGGGGCACATCGCGCACCCCGCTGGGCCCGGCCACACGTGCCGTTGCGTTGAGGGCCACCAGGCAAGGCGCTGTGTCGGAGGGGTGAACCATAAAACAGGTGCCGCCGCCCCCGAAGATGCAGTGAAACTGGTTCTCCCCGTCGACGGCGAAACAGGTGCCGCCGCCCTTGCGCAGGCAGTTGAAATCCCCCCGGTAGTACCAGCAGCGCGGTTTCTGGCAGATGTTGCCGCCGATGGTTCCCTGGTTGCGCAGCTGCGGGCTGGCCACTTCGGAGGCCGCTTGAGCAAGACCGCTGAAACGTTTGCGGACGAGCGGGTGCTCGGCCACGGTGCGGAGGGTGGTCAGCGCACCGATCCGCAGCGTTCCGTCGGTGCCTTCGGCAATGCCGTGCAGTTCCCTGACGGCACTGATGCTGACGACTTTTTTGACCGCGAAGATGTGCTCGCGCAGGCAGCCCAGCAGGTCCGTGCCTCCGGCATGCACCACCGCTCCCTCGTCCGAAAGATGGGTGATCGCCGCCTGAAGCGACTTCGGCCGAACGTAGTCAAAGTTAGGGAACATGCCTCATCCCTCCTTTCGGCGTTCCGCCAGTCGTTGAACCAGCTGAAGCGGGTTGATGGGAGTTTGGGTGATGCGCAGGCCGGTCGCGTGACGGACCGCGTTGGCCACGGCCGCCGCGGTGGGGATGGTCACGGGCTCGCCGAGGCCCTTCGCACCGGTGTTGTTGGCTTCGATGTCCGCCAGTTCGATCGGAAGGCTGGTCATATCGGCGGGTACATCGAGAGCGGTCGGCAGTTTGTAATCGTGCCAGTTGCGGTTGACCATTTTGCCGGTCTGCCCGGCGTCCAGAATGCGGGCCTCCGTCGTGGCGAGGCCGATCCCCATGGTGATGCCGCCGAAAACCTGGTTGTCATAGGTCAGCCGGTTCATCACCCGGCCGCTGTCGTGGGCCGCCACGAACCGCAGGATCTTCAGCTCCCCGGTCTTCGTGTTCACCTCGACTTCGCAAAACTGCGCCGCGAAGGGGTTGACGACTTTGTTCTTCGGATTGGGGCCGCGATAACCGACGCCGACCACAACCCCTTGCCGCTTCAGGGCATCGAGATCTTTCACCGCGATGCGTTTGGAGGCATCCTGGCGGGAGACGATCTCGCGCCCCTGGTAGGTCAGCTCCGACAGATCCGTCTTCAACGCCTCAGCCGCCATTTCCATCAACTTTTGCTTGACCTGCACGGCAGCGTTTCGCACCGCCGGGGCTTCCGTGGGCACCGTCTTGCTGCCGCCGCTGGGCGTTGCGTATTGGGTGGTGCCGGTATCCGCGTTCTCGATCTGGATGGCTTCGGGCTTGATTCCCAGCTCCTCGGCCACGACCATCGCCATCACGGTCTTCGTGCCGGTCCCGAGGTCGCTGGCCCCCATGTTGAGGTTGACGCTTCCGTCGGCGAAGAGCTTCACGATCACGGTGGATGGCGGCCGGCCGCCGCCCGCAAACCACAGGCCGCCTGCCATGCCGACCCCCCGCCGCATGTGGCCTTGGGCGGCCTTTGGGCCGGTTTCTCGGCGCGCCTTTTCCCAGCCGAAGGCGGCAGCTCCCTGTTCGAGGCATTCCTTGAAGCCGGTGGTTGTGTAAGCCGGGTTGCCCTCGCGGGCTTGGCTGAAGCTCGAGATGTTTTTCAGCCTGAGCCGAACCGGGTCCATACCGACGGCCTCCGCCAGCGCATCCATCATCTGCTCCAGCGCCCAGGCCCCCTGCGGGTGGCCGGGCGCGCGGAACGCCCGGGCCGGGCCGGCATTGATGAAGACGTCGGTGGACGTCGTGCGCACGTTGGGGCAGGTGTAGAGGTCGCGAATGAGCCAGTCCACCAGCGAGATTCCGCCGGCCGGGTAGGCGCCGCCCGTAGCGAGACAGGTGAACTCCAGCGCCGTGAGCGTCCCGTCCCGCTTGACACCGGCCTTGAGCGTCATGTTGCAGGGGGGCCGGTTCCCCACGGCAAGGAAGGTCTCCTCGCGCGTCAAAAACAACTTCACCGGACGGGCGGATTGTTTGGCCAGCAGGGCGGCGATGACGGTGTACTTGCCGGCCTCGAGTTTGCTTCCGAACCCGCCCCCCATGTAGTGGCCGATGACCCGCATCCGCGCCAGCGGAATTTTTAATACTTCGGCGACCTTGGATTGGATCGCGTAGACCCCCTGAGAGGATTCCCAAACGGTCAGCGAGCTTCCCTCCCAGTTGGCGACACAGCCGTGAGGCTCGAGGGGAGTATGCAGCTCGCACTCGGTGCGGTAAGTCTCTTCCAGCACCACATCGGCAGCAGCAAAACCCTTGGCCACATCGCCGCGCTCGTAGGTGTCCGTCTTGGATAGATTGCCCTTCGAATGAACGGGCGGGGACCCGGCTTGCAGCGCCCTGCGCTCGTCGGCCACGAACGGCAGCACCTCGTAGTCGACCCGGATGGCGTTGATGGCGTCCCGGGCTTGGTAAGGTGTTTCGGCGGCGACCGCCGCCACCGCCTCGCCCTCGTACCGGCAGTGAGGGTCGAATAGGCGCGTTTCCCCCGCTGCGTCCTTTTTCCACACCAGATCGGCTTCCGGCGTGGTGCCGCTGATGACCGCTCGGATCCCGGGCATCTTGGAAACTGCGCTCGTGTCGACGTGCCTGACCTGGGCATGCGGATGCGGGCATCGCAGAATCGCCCCATAGAGCATGTTCGGCAAATGAACGTCGGATGGGAAGACGGCCGAGCCGCTTACTCGCTCGTACGCATCCACTCGTGGCAGACGCTTGCCGACCACGTTCGTCTCCTTCCAGGCCGCCGGCTCTTTTCCCGGCAGAGGAGTTTCCGGTACCGGAATTCCCTGGATATAGTAGATATCTTTGCTTTCGTCCGCCATGGCTGTCCTCACTTTCCGCGCTTAAGTTCGGCCGCGCGGTGGGTGGCTTCGAAAATATGTTTGTAGGCCCCGCAGCGGCAGAGGTTGCCGCTCGCTCCCCGGCGGATCTCCTCTGCGGACGGATTGGGGTTGGCCCGCAGCAAACCTTCTACGGCCATGATCTGACCAGGAGTGCAGTAGCCGCATTGGAAGGCATCGGCTTCCGCAAAAGCCTTCTGCACGGGTCCGAGCGTCTCGCCGCCCATGAGTCCTTCCAGGGTTGTGACCTCGCTGCCCTGGGCTTCTACCGCAAGGGTAAGGCAGGCGTAGCGGGGAACGTCGTCGATCAGCACCGTACAGGCGCCGCACTCCCCGCGTTCGCACCCCGGTTTGGCGCCGGTCAAGCCGATGACGTCGCGCAGGCAGTAGAGCAATGTCCAGCGCGGCTCCGCCAGCACCACATGGGTTTCGCCGTTAACCCGCAGGGAGATTTTGGAGGTCTGGCCCGCCGGTATGACCTGCGCATCGACCGTTTCCTTGCCGGCCGCGAACAGATCTTCCGATGCCGCTACGCCGATCGCCCCGGCGCCCATCGACGTCAGAAAACCGCGACGGGTGACGCCGTCGGAACCTGTAGTGGGATTCTTCCTTGGCATATGCGCCCCCTGAATGAAATTTGAGTTTGGAGGGTTGCCTCAACAAACCGGCAGACTGGAGAACTCGACGATATCCGCCCGGAGAAAGATAGGCGCTTGGTGAAAGTGGCTGAAGTGCGGGCGGCCGGTATGCTGGCCCTATAATTCCTGTTAGTCTCTTTTTCTATCGAAGAGACGGGTGGAAGTCAACGCTACACTATCGGAGGCTCGGGACAACCATAGTTTGGAGTCACAGTCGACAGGTTCTAAGCAAGACAGTGCGTTTAAAGGGGACGCGCTGGGGCCAGTTCACAGGGTTTAACCATATCCAGCATCAGGTTTAATCGACCTGTGGCCCCGTTGCCGCTCAGGATGGCGACAGCGGGGCCATTCGGGAATAAAGGGTACTAAACAATGATGCCGAACAGGACGATCAATTCGTGCAGGTCCCAGTAAACTTTCTTCTGAAGATTGCAGTCGGTAACCCAGTCGTCTTTGTCCGGCTGTCCCTCTGCGGTGCTGCAGCCGTCGGCGTGCTTCGAGAACGATCTTGCTCAAAACCTTTAGAGCCGCCTTGTGCTTGCCGAACCTGGCAAGTTGCTTGGCAAGACCCACTTCAATCATCAGCAGGTTCCGGTAGATGGGATTTCTTGAAGGACGTCGAGCTCGAGGAATCGAGCGCCGCCAGCAGGTCGTCCATTTTGGTCAGGATCGTCGGCAACGGGTCGATGGCCCCGTAGACGACGATCTTCGACTCGTCCACGTATTGCCAGCCCGCCTCGAGCGGGTCGATATCCGTCGTCCCCTCAGGAAGCGGCTCCACCCGGACGATCGTCGTCGAGCGACGCGAAAAGCCGGCGTTGTGATCGCCATCCGCATTATACGGCCAGGGCACGGGCCGGATCGCTGTTCGTCGAGCGCTGGTCCGGTGACCGGGTCTTTCTGCGGCGGCACGACGCGGTAACGGGCCTTCGCCGTTAAGCTTGTTGTCCTTGCCGAGAACGCCGGGGACAAGCTCCGCGCCGTCGCGCCAGAGCGCCAGAAGCAACTTCAGGCCATTCTCGTTCTCGATGAGTTCGTTCTCATCCAGGTCCGGTCCGAAAGTTGAATAGCTGCACCAGCCTGTGGTCGGGTTGAGCAAGATGTCCGCCTCCGCGGCATAATGATAGTGCGCCGGTGGGTAGTCTCCGATCACATGGTAAAGCTTCGGGTCGGGGTTCAGGGAGTAGTCCTGGGCAAACCCATCCGGGGAGTAGACCGGATGTTCGCGGCCGCCGGTAGCATTTTAGCGGCTTTCAGAAGGTCATCCATCGCAACTCCGGAAAATTCGGCATAGGAGTCCGTCGACTTGGTGGCGTTCAGCAACTGGAACTGGGTGTGCTGCGGCAGGCACTCGAGCTGATCCCGGGTGAAAACCTTGAAGGGGGCCGGCACCTTCGTCGGGTCGTCCAATTTGTCGGCCGGGGAAGCGCAGGGCCGCGATTTCAACCGCGTTAGAATAGCTGTCGAGATCTGAGTCCTCGTTGGCGATGTCCCTCACGGCCTGTTCGTTGCGGCCTTTCGAGAGATAGGCCGCCCCGTAACCGTTCAAGGTCTTTTTGATGTCGCCGGATTTGTTGTAGCCGTAGACGGTGGGATCGTGGCACCACTGGCAGCTTCCCAGCACCGTGGTCCCCTTGACACCGCCGGTATGGCAAAGGGCGCAGTGACCATGATCAATCCGGTGTTCCTGGCGCAATTCCGGAACTGGATTCGGGAAATGCGCGGCATTGCCTCTGAGAATCCCGGCACGGGGGCATGCACACTGGCTACGGCCATGACCATGTGGCTGTGGACATTGGAGAGACTGCAACACAGCACGGATGGCAACGGCGACAAGTTGTATCAGAGCGCGCGGCAGGGCGTGACGTTCCCTATGGCGGACGCGCTTTGCTGGTTGTTGGCGGCGCGGTGCCAGATTCTGGACGTGCTGGAACTGAAGAGCCGCGGAGCGGAAGATTCCTCCGTACCGGAAGGCTTGGGGGGGATGCTGAATTTCATGACGGATCTGTGCCATGTGCAGTCGGCGCGAGCCAGCGGAGAAGTCGCGCGAATCTGCGCGGAGCTGGTGTTTGGCTACAACCGTCATCCGGCCTGGGACGAAGAAGGAGCACACGGCTGCTTCCTGCAGGAAGAGATCGACGCGCTGGAAGGCTTCATTCCGGGGATCGCCGCGTGCACAACGGATATTATTGGCAATGATGGATCGCACCCGAAGAAAGCGGGCCCGTGCGCGAAATGCAACGGCGCAGAAACATTCCTCGCCCTGCACACCAAGCTGGACACCTGCCTGACGGGCGCGCGATTGGCGAAGGACCGCGCGGCCGAGGCGGTTTCGAAGCTGATGATTCCGGAAGTGCTGGATTATCCGGCATGAATGTTGCAGAGCCCGAGAAAAGTGCCACCTCGGAACGGCAGGAAATGGCGGTGGACATCGCCTGCGTGGGCTTTGGGCCGGCGATGGGTGGCTTTCTGACCACGCTTTCGCGCAGCTTGCTTAACGCCGACGGTACGCCCCGGCTGGAGAGCGCGATTTTACCCGGCGCGCCACTCCAAGTGATCTGTTGCGAGCGGGCGGACGGCTTGGGGTTCGGCGTTTCGGGAGTGGTCACACGGGCGCGCGGCATCCGCGAAAGTTTCCCCGATCTTGATCCTACGCAAATTCCGATGGCGGCTCCGGTCAGGACCGAGAAACTGATCTACTTGCTCGACCCGAGCAAGTCGAGCCGGCGATCATTGGGATTGCGAGCTATGGACCATGTGATTCGCACGTTGGGGAGTCTGGTTCATTTCAAAGACGAGGCGGTCGAACTGCCCTTCATTCCCAGCTTCATGCAGAAACACGATGGCCTGGTGCTATCGCTTGGACAATTCAATCAATGGGTGGGCGAGCAACTGACTTCCACGGGATTGGTCCAGATCTGGCCGGGAATGCCAGCGAGCGGGCCATTGATGGAAAACAATGGCGTAAGTGGTGTTCGCCTAGCAGATCAGGGTACTGATCTCAACGGGGTTCCCGCGGAAGGATTCATGCCCGGGATGGACGTTCGAGCGGCGTTGACGGTTGTGGGCGATGGCCCGGTGGGCGCGGTCGGACGAAAGATCGATGAGCAATTTGGATTGCCGCAAGGTAATGGAATACGCGAGTGGGCTTTGGGAATGAAAATGGTGGTCGAACTCAGGGAGGATTGCGGTCTGAAGCCTGGAACGGTCTACCACACGTTTGGTTTCCCTGAGCCGGAGATTTTTGGTTTTTTGTACGTGCATCCGAACCGCATGGCCTCCGTGGGGATCTTTATTCCCTCGTGGTTTAAGAGCCCGGTTCGCACGGCGTATCGCTACCTGCAACATTTCGTGCTTCATCCTTATCTGTGGCGGCACCTGGAAGGCGGGACGCTGAAATCCTGGGGAGCGAAATCGCTGCAGGAATCGGGGCGCCACGGGGAGCCGTTCCTTGCGGGAGAGGGTTACGCGCGGATCGGCGAGGGTTCCGGAAGCACGAATGTCCTGTCAGGATCCGGGGTGGACGAAGCCTGGACCACAGGGGTGCAACTGGCGGAGGCCGTCATTGAACTGCTGGAACGGAAGCAACCGTTCACGCGGGAGAACCTGGAAAAAGCTTATGGGGGGAGGCGGCGAAACAGCTGGGTGGACCGGGAATCGCGCGTGGCCACGGACTCGCGGAACGGTTTCCCGTACGGCATGATCCCCGGACTTTTGGGCATGGCCCTGGCTGGTTTTTCACGTGGAAGACTAGGGCTTCCCACTCGGGCAGAATCGACGAGCAGCGCAGGCTCCTCACTGGAGAAATTTTATGCCGGGCGTATTCCCGCGGCGGAATTAAGACGCATGGCGGAAGCCGCAATTGCACACGGCTTGCCCCTGCATGACCAGGTCATGAATCGCTGCGGCTGGCCGGAGATTCCGCTCGATGGCAAGTTGCTGGTGTCTCAGCAGGACGCGCTGCTGATGGGCGGAAGCGTGCAGGCGCCGCCGGGTTATGCCAACCACGTCGTTTTCGTGCGCCCGGAAGTGTGCCGCAATTGTGAACCGAAGTTGTGCGTAGAGATGTGTTCCGGGCAAGCCATCACGCGAGGCGAGAACGGCGTGCCCAGCTTCGACCGGGAGAAGTGCGTTTACTGCGGGGCGTGCTTGTGGAATTGCCGGGCGGAAACGGAGGGCCGGTCAAGCAACGTGGAGTTTCGCGCTGGCGCCGGCGGATTGCATTCCGCATTGAACTGAGTGGGAAATCCAAAGCCAGGACACGTACATATAAAGGAAGCCGAGACCATGAGTACGGGATACCAGATTGTCGTGTGCGGAAGCATTGTGCCGGACCCTTTGCAAACGCTGGAGCCAATGGAGACGCCTGCCGGGCCAGGACTGAAGAATGAAATGCTGCTGCCCGCGGTGCTTGACCCCTGGGCGGGGCACGCGCTCTACGAAGCGGCAAACCTGGCCGCGCGGGTGGCGGGAAGCAAAGTGTGGCTGGTAAGCCTGGGAGCAAAAGCCAAGCTGCAACAGGTGATGATGACGATTGCGCAGAAAGTGAGCTTTGAGCTGGTGGCGATCGATGGATCCGCAAGCGGGTTCGTCGACGCTCATTCGGTGGCGGAAATACTTGCGGAGGCCGTCGGCGCTATTCCGGGCCTGGACCGATCACGGCTATTGCTGTTTGGAGGCTGGGAATCGGCATCACGGGGCGCCGGAGTGACCCTGCAGTTGATTGGAGAGAGGTTGGGGATTCTGGACCAGTTTCAAGGGGTTGATCGAGTCAGCGTGCAGGCAGATGGCTCGCTTGAAATACTGGAGCGTATCGAAGGCGGGCTCCACCAGGTATCGACTTGCCAAGGGCCGCCAGCGCTGCTCGGATGGGCGACGGGCAGTCTTCCCGAGCCGCGCAACAATCCGCAGATCGGGATGGTCAACATGCGCACGGTGATGCCCGCGTTGCAGCGGGCGAAACCCGCGGCACCTTCAAGAGAAGGGCTGCATTATCGAGGGGTGAGCCCGCCGAAGCAGCAGCGGCAGACCCGCATCGTGAAGGAGCTTTCCACGGAAGAGATGGCGCAGGAAATCGCAGAATGGATTACTCGAAAGTGAAAGAAAAGTTCGGGTCGAGCAACAACTATGAAGCGGCCGAGATTTGAGGGACAGAGCGAGGCTAAGACATAGGTGAGGTTATGACGCAGAGTATTTTAGTTATAGCGCATGTGGACGAATCGGGTAGCGTGCTGCCGAAGGCCGCGTTCGAAGTTTTAGGGGCCGCGTTTGAGCTGGCGGAGCAACTGGGTGGGCCTCTGGACATCGGATTAATTGGGGGAGACGTTCAGTTTGCCGCGGATTCGCTCGCGAGGGCGGGGGCCAGGCGAATTCTGGGCGTTGCCGGAGCAGATTTTGCGAAACCGAGGTTTGCCAGCGACGCTGGGGCCGCGGAGGCGTTGTGCCGGGCTACTGCGCCGACGCTAATTCTGGCAGCGGGGACCTCGCGATTTCTGCGCGCCCTTCCGAGCCTAGCGCAACGGCTGCACGGGCAAGTCGACACCCACATTACTTCGGTCAGCGCGTGCGACGGGGGAATATCCGCCAGCCGGTGGTTCTACCGCCAGCGCCTGGAAGGAGTGATACAGCGGAATGCACGCCCGTGGATTCTGCTACTCGATCCGGGATGTCACGAGCCATGGAGTGGCGCGGCGGGCCGAGGAGAAGTAGAAAAAGTGCAAGTAGAGCTGTCAGGCGAAGCGAGGCGCACGACGGTTGGGGAGATTCGCGCGCCCAAAACGGATGCTCAGACCATCCGCCCGGATGCGGAATTGCTTTTTGTTGCCGGAGCCGGGTGGACGAAGAAGCAGCCGGACGGAAAAGCACATCCGGAACAGGCTGAGACATTGATTTTAGATTTTCTGCGCACTTCCGGCGCCTCACTGGGCGGAAGCAAATCGCTGGTGGATCAGAGCGGCGAAAGCCAGGCGGTGCTCGGCTTCATGACACACATGAACCAGGTGGGGCAGACAGGCTCAACGCCACGCCATCTGAAAGGACTTTCCACTTGCTGCCATGGCGAGGAACCGCATGTGGTCGGGTGGCGATTCATTCATGAGCGCCGCGCAATCAACCTGGACCCCAATTGCGGCTGGGCGCGTGGAAAGGCGGACGTCCTATACGTGGCCGATGCTTTTCAGGTCATGGAAAAGGTCAATGCCCTGCTGGCAAAACACACCAGCGAACCCGCCATGTCGAAGTGAGAACCGAGCCGGGAGAGATTGACGCGGGAAGCCGGTGAGATCGAGAGCGCATCACGATCCCGATGCGGTTCTGATCGCCCAGGGCTACTGGCTCATTGGCAGGCGAACAACCAGGACCGAACAGGCCGCATGGCGAACGACGGATTCAGCGACACTGCCGAGCAATAGCCGACCCATTCCCTTGTGTCCATGGGATCCAAGGAGGATAAGATCGGCCTGCCAACGCGCGGCAGTATCAATGATGCACTCGCGGACTTCGCCACTTTCGACCACGGTATCGACGGCGTAGCCATCCGCACGCAATTTCTGCGCGTATTTATCGACGAGCGCGCGCGCTTCTTTTGCCTGCTCCTCCAACTCCGGAGCATATCCTCGCGACATCTGGGGGAGCGCGGAAAGTACAATCGGGGTCAGCACGTGCAGAATCCTGATTTCCGTGGCTTGTGGCTTGAAATAATTTGCTACCCCATTGATTGCAGCTTCCGAGTACTTGGAATTATCGATAGCGACAAGAATTTTCATGCGGCCTCCTGCTTGCGCGAGGTTTCTCCTCGCCTTACGTTACTTGCGCCTTGCATACCGACGACGAAAGCTACGCAGCCCGTTTTCCCGGAAGTCGAGAGGTACCTTTTGCCTGCCGGCGGCGCAGAATCGATTTGAGACCCCAAAGAACCCGGTTCAAGTCGGCCATGGTATGAATGTCGCTTAAACCATGCAGACCGACACCTGCATAGTGCTTCCGGACAAACGTCTCGAACTCTGCGTGTTGCATTTCTAGAGCGGCGGCACAGTCCCAAAGCGCGCGCCATGCCGCGGGGCCCGGCGCGACGCGAGCGCGTAGCGGGAAACCGTGCCTCCCGGCTGTGCCTGCCGCCTGATTCAGGCGGAATTCTGCTTGATGCGTTAACCTCGCGAGCCACTCGATAACGCAGGCCGCGTCATTTTCGGTGAGTTCGCGCGTCTCCTGCGCCCGGCCACCGGTGAAACGCTCGACATAGTAATGGCGCAATTCGCGATCCGTGTCGCGCGGGAGAGCCAGGCGCCCTGCCCAGCGATGCCACAAACCGTGCAACCGTTTGAGCTGATTGCGGCTCATAGGATGATTTCGAGAAAGTTCGATCTGCACTATACCCTCCTGCGAAATGTCCTGTCCGTTTCCACCGGACCCGGCCACCCGTTTGGGACTTGCAGAGGCGGGGTATCAGCCCTCCCTGTCTTGCGCAAATGCGGAGCATCAAAGCTGACGATGAGGTGCCGAATCATCTCCACATGGGCTCATCAGAAGCACCCTTCTTTGTACGTGGCCGGCTTGCGCGCGGCGATGGCATCGAATCTTTGCGTAAGGCAATTCCATGCCACCTTTTTGCTGAGTGCCCCAGCGGTTTCCAATTCACCTTTGATTTCATAGAGTCACCTCGGGCAGTTTCATGAGATTCGTGTCGGCGAGCGGCTGGACGGTGGAGAGCCGCCATGCCAGCGAGCCGGCGCGGAAATGCAGGCCTTGGAAACGGGGCTGAGAGAAAGTGGCCGACAAGAGACCTTCAGCCAGAACGCAATTAGCACAAATACCTTTGGGGATTTGAAGAGGAAGCTGTTCTGCGTCGCGCGGGGCGGCATGGGAGGATCTCCTTGCCGTTCACCCTCTAATCAAAATCGTAGTCCCCTGTGAAATTCAAGTCAATGGATGCGGTGCCGACAGTGTAAAACACGAGGAGGACGTAGTCTGCGCGGTTGCAGGGGAGTATAATGCGTTTTGGAAGTAAGTGAACCCGGCCCGCTGGTGCGGAAGGTCCCAACGACGGCGCTCCGGTGTCGACCGCTGTGGCCTCCTAACCTGCTTTTGAGCGGACGCGGGCGGTAAAGGAGGTTTTATGCCGGTTCGTCCTTTACCCCGGAATCCAGACCTTAGAATTATCAACGACCAAGTAAGGACGCTTTTGCGGGATTGCCGCCAAGGTAGTGCTTCGGCCCTGGCGCGTTGTCTTCTCTTCGATTCCCTGCCTGACACCTTCAACCCAAGGCTTGCTGACGCACAGCACGTGATCGCACGCGAGTATGGCTATACGAGTTGGCCGACATTGAAACAGCATGTGGACGCCGTGGCCCGCGAGACGGATATTGAAGATGAGCTTGTGGGCTTGTAGAGCGGTATCAGATTCATAACATCGAGAGTCACAGGAATTGCCCGACTCCACACGGGAAGGTGTGCGTCGAACCCCGGCACAGGTGGTGCCAGGCGAACCTCTCGATCGTTCAGTCGCCCTGCAACTTGATTCAAGTTGGAATACAATTGGCCAGGATTTTCTCGCTCGATGACAGGGAGACTGACCGTGCATCAGCGCGCAAGGCAGCTGGCTGAGGGGATTGGCATTCTCGCTCTACTTATCACACCCGTCATCCCCGTGGAATCGCGCGTCCCCGAGCCACAAGCCACCCAGGAGAAGGCCATCTCGAACCCTCTGGCGGGAGATCCCTCTGCGATAAAGGAAGGGGCTTCGCTTTTTCGTTCCAACTGTTCACCTTGTCATGGTCTGAATGCCCACGGAGGCGGACGCGGGCCCGATCTAACCTCAGGCCGCTGGACCCACGGTTCGAGCGATTCCGAAATTTTCCGAACGATTTCCCAGGGAGTTCCGGGAACGCAGATGCCGGCAAATGGGTTCGAAGACTCCGAGACATGGGCGATCATCGCTTATCTGCGCTCTGTTGCGCCATCTCCGCAGCCCAGAATGCCCGGCGATGCCACCAATGGCGAGAAACTCTTCAGGGGAGCGGCAGGGTGTTCTACTTGTCACATGGTGAATGGCCGCGGAGGCCTGCTGGGCCCCGAGCTTTCGCGGGTTGGCGCTTCGCGTTCGGTCTCGTATCTAACGGAGTCCATTCACGAACCGGACAAGGAACTGAGCGACGGCATGCTCGATCCCAACAACCACTACGGTTTGCCGCTTGTCTACGACACAGTAACGGTGATTCTGAAGAACGGAGAGAAACTCACCGGAGTGGCCAAAAACGAGGACACCTTTACCCTCCAGCTACTTGATACCAATCAGCAGCTCCACCTTTTGCAGAAGCGGGAATTGAGGGAAGTGCTGCACGAGCGGAAATCGCTGATGCCAGCCTATTCCGAGCGAATGATCAGCCCCGCTGAGCTTCAGGATCTGCTTGCCTACCTCGAGACACTCCGCGGCGGGTAAGGCAGTTTGTGGGGCGAAATTCCGGATATTCCGGGTACCAGAGCAAAGCCGATTCTCAAGGACATGTTGATGAAAAAGACGGTGAGATTGCTGGCATTACTGCTTTTGACCGGCAGTGTTGCAAGTCCACAGGTCACATACGATCGTCTGCGTGCGGCGGCTCGCGAACCGCAGAATTGGCTCACCTACTCTGGCGGTTATTCGGGCTGGCGCTACAGCACCCTCGACCAGATCACGACGGCCAATGCTTCGCGGCTTTCGCTACAGTGGGCATTCCAGGTCGGCGATCTCGGGCAGTTTGAAACCACGCCACTCGTTGTCGATGGAGTCCTTTATGGGACCGGCCAGAACGACCGGGCGTTTGCGCTCGATGCGCGCACGGGACGCGCCATCTGGCGCTACCAGCGAAACCTTCCTGACAAATTGCAGGCGTGTTGCGGCATGGTCAATCGCGGTTTCGCAATTCTGGGGACCCGGCTGTTCCTGGCCACGCTTGATGCACATGTCCTCGCGCTAGACACGAAGACGGGAAATTTGTTGTGGGACGTAACTGCGGCGGATTATAACCGCGCTTATACTTTCACGGTTGCGCCGTTGGCTCTGAAGAATGAGGTAATTGTCGGCGTGTCGGGCGGCGAGTATGGCGTGCGCGGATTTGTGGACGCCTACGATGCCGAGACGGGCCGGCGCCTGTGGCGATTCAATACCGTGCCGGGTCCGTCCGAACCGGGTCATGAGACGTGGAGCGGAAATTCCTGGCAAACAGGAGGAGCACCGGCCTGGATCACCGGGTCTTACGACCCCGAGCTGAATCTTCTTTACTGGCCGACCGGGAATCCATCACCGAGCAACTATGGAGGGGACCGCGGGGGAGAGAATCTCTTCAGCAACTCGATTCTGGCTTTGGATCCCGACACGGGCAAGCTGCGCTGGTATTTCCAATTCACGCCACACGATCTCTACGATTACGACGCCACGCAAATTCCCGTGCTGCTCGACACAAATTGGAATGGCCGCGCGCGCAAGCTCCTCGTGCTGGCCAACCGTAATGGATTTCTGTATGTGCTGGATCGCACCAACGGGCAGTTTTTATCCGCAAAAGCGTTTGGACGTGTCACGTGGGCGAAGGGAATCTCAGCGGATGGCAAGCCGATTCCCAACACCGACCTGCCGACGAGCCCGGACGGTCAACGCGTTTGTCCCGGCGCTCTCGGACTCACGAACTGGTATTCGCCCTCCTATAGCCCCGAGACGAAGCTGCTTTATGTCGCCACGTCCAATGAGTGCGATATCTTCACGAGTTCGCCGCAAAAATACCGCGCGGGACACGATTTCCTGGGAAGCGTGTACGTCCCCGATCCCGTAACGCGGCCGACCGGGGCGCTCAAGGCTCTGGACCCGCTCACCGGCGAATTGAAGTGGGAGTTCCCCTATTTCAGCAATCCGAACGGCGGCGCGCTCTCGAGCGCAGGGGGTGTGGTGTTTGCGGGAGACTCGGACGGAAATTTCATCGCGCTGGATGCACATACTGGCCGGGATCTCTGGCACGTGCAACTGGGAGCCGCAATTTATTCGACGGCGATCACCTATCAACTCGACGGCAAGCAGTACGTGGTGATTCCGGCTGGTTCGGCACTCTTTGCCTTTGCGCTCGATCGACCATAGCTAAATACGTTCAACATCGCCTCTGCTTCAGGGCAGGAGACCGTGGTCGTGAAGCTTCCTGTAGAGATTCCGTTCGCTGATGCCGAGAATTTTGGCCGCGTTTCCGCGATGGCCTTTGCTGGCTTCGAGCGCCAGCCGGATGTGTTCCCTTTCCGCCTGTTCCAGGGTTGGAAGGGAAGAGCCGTTCGATGAAAAAGCCGGCTGGGCGTAGACCCGCGAATTCCGAAGGAGCGGGGGAAGGTGTTCCGGGAGAATGCAGGCACCTTCGCATAACACCATGGCCGCTTCGACAACGTGAAGAAGTTCGCGTACATTGCCGGGCCAGTCGTGGCGTCGCAACAATTGCAAGGCTTCCTCACTAATCCGTTTGCCAGAGCCGAAGCGCTCATTCAGAGCGGTCACAAAGTGTTGCGAGAGCAGATCCACATCAGCGCCTCTGGCCCGCAGGGGAGGAACTTCCACGGTGATTGTGCTGAGGCGGTAAAAGAGATCTTCGCGGAAAAGGCCTTGACGGACCATGGAGGAAATATCACGGTTTGTGGCGGTCAAAACGCGCACGTCAACGCGAATTTCGGTTGTGCCGCCCACATGGCGGAAAGTGGAGGCGTCCAGGACGCGGAGCAACTTGATCTGCGTTGCGGGGCTGACCTCACCAATCTCGTCGAGAAAGATGGTGCCGCCGTTGGCGACTTCGAATAAACCTGGCTTCGCACGGTCCGCACCGGTGAACGCCCCGCGCTCGTGTCCAAACAGTTCACTCTCGAGCAAATTCTCCTGCAAGGTGGCGCACTCCACCACCACGAACGGCCGAAAGCGACGAGGGCTGCGCGCGTGAATCATCTTGGCAACGCGCTCTTTCCCCGCGCCAGTCTCGCCCGTAATGAGCACCGTGCCCTCGCTCGGGGCGACCAGCTCAATCAGCTTGAGCAGCCGGCGGAACTCCGGACTTTCACCGATGAAGGAGCTCCCGAGATCGGGAGGGGTCAAGCCGCGCTCGAGAAGATTGGCGCGTTGCTGGAGGGAGCGCCGCTCGACGGCTCTTTGAATGCGAATGTGAAGCTCATCCAGCGGACAGGGCTTCACGACATAATCGAAAGCGCCGATGCGGATCGATTCAATCGCGGTATCGATGGAGCCGTGGCCGGTCAACATGACAACCTCGGTTGCCGGCGCGCTGGCATGGATGGATTTCAGCACTTCAAGGCCATTCATCCCGGGCAGGCGCATGTCGAGCAGGACAACATGGGGTTCTGACGTGGCCACCCGACGAACAGCCTCCTCGCCCGTGGCCACCGTTTCGACCTGATAGCCGAGGCGGGAAAGCTCTTTGGCCATCACCTGCCGAAAAGTAGCGTCGTCATCGACTAAGAGGATGGAAGCCGGCTTCATTGACTGGCCTCCGGTTGCAAGCCCGTTTGCATCGCCGGCAGCACAACTTCAAAGGTAGACCCGATTCCGGGCGTGCTTTCAACACGGATATCACCGCCCCAACTGCGGACCGCGTTCAACGAGAGGAACAAGCCGAGCCCGGTGCCACCGGAACGGAGGCTGAAGAAGGGCTCAAAAATCTTCTTTCTGTATTCCGGAGGAATTCCGCAGCCTTCGTCAGAAATACGCATGTGCACAGTGTCTCCAGCGGTGGCTTCGACGACAACTTGGCCGCCCGGTTTCGAGGCCTGAATGGCGTTGAGAATCAGGTTGACCAGCAGATTCTGCAATTCAGCTTCATCGGCGCGCACGCGCAAGCGCGAGGGGAATGGACGCACCTCGATGTTCACGGAGTGAGCGGCGGCCGTGGGATTGATAAGCCCTTGCACGGCAGCGATGGCCGCATCGAGTTCCACGATGTCCCCGGAGGAACGCTGTCCCCGGGAGAACCTGAGGAAGTGTTGTGTAATCCCACGGCAGCGCAGGATCTGTTCGCGGGCGATGGTGGCGCTGTCGCGGATATTGGAAGAGTTTACGGCGGCATTTCCATTTTCTGCAGTGGGAGTTTCGCGGAGAATTCCTTCGACGCAGACCAGCACGGTTGCCAGCGGGGTGTTCAACTCGTGGGAAAACCCAGAGGCCAGAATTCCCAGAGAGGCCAGGCGGTGCGACTCGGCAAGGTTGGCCTCGGCGGCCCTGCGTTCGGAGATGTCGCGCCAGACCTCGACGACCTGGGTTAAGCGGCCAGAGGAGTCGAGAATGGGGGAAGCGTGAATTTCTTCCCAGGCGGGGGCGCCGTTGCTGGTTTTGCGCTCGCACATGCGCACCTGGCGAGCACCGGATTGCAAGCAAGCCAGCGTGGGACAGTCGGCCACGTTACAGGGGCCCGGGCCGACATCCAGACAGCAATAGCCCAGGACCTGATCGCGGCGGCTGCCGGTGCGCTGAAGGAATGCGTCGTTCGCAGCTATGATCTTTCGCGCTGGGTCAAGGACGACAATACCGTCATCGATACTGTTGATGACGGTTTCGAGGCGTTCCCGCTGCGTGCGGACCTCGCCAACCAGACCGACGACGGAATCAGCCATAGCGTTGAACTCGCGGCCGAGCCATGCCAGCGTGTCCGAACCTTCCGCCGGGACACGGCGTTCCAGGTCGCCTTGTGAGATCAGACGCGCAGTGGTTTCGAAACTGTTCAGACGGCGGAGGACAGAGAAGCGGACGAGCAGAAGAATGGTGCCGGCGATGACGAAGGTCAACGCGCCGGTTCCTGCCACCATCCAGCGCAAGTCCCGCGTCATGGCGGCACGGACTTCGCCGACGTTGTAATCCAGGATAAGAATGCCGTTAATCTTTTGCTGCGGATTGTGGCAGCGGTGGCACTCTTCACGGTTGTGAATCGGCACTACGGTTCTCAGTACCTGACCGCCTTGCGTCTCAATGACACGACTGGAAGCCCTGCGGTCTGGCGGGTCACGATGGCAAACCTGGCAAGTGGGAGAGCCGATGCTGAAATTGTTTCCGACCGTTCCGGGCTTACTCGAATAGCGCTCGACACCGTTGCGGTCCAACAGAATAAGTTGCTCGACGCGTTCCTGCTTTCCAAAACTCTCGATCATGCTGGCAATCAGGGTGCGGTCGTTTTCTATCATCTGGTGCTCAAGCGCGACTCTGATGAGATTGCCTTCGGCGAGTGCGGTGTTGCGCGCGGTTTCCAGCAAGCTTTGGAAGTGATGGACCGAGTAGATGTAGGAGGCCACCGTGCAGGTAAGAACCACAACCACTGAAATACCGAGGGCGAGTACAACCGTCATGCTAGTGGAACGTAGCTTCATGTGGTTGGGTGCCGAATGGAGGGAAGCATGGCACACGGTGCTTCCATGCGTCAATGACTGACGAAATGTCAGAGTTGTCCTGACAATTTGTCAGCTAGGTTGTGATCGTGCGCTTCCCAAAGCTGAAACCAAAGAAGTTAGGATGAACTAGGGCTGGCAGATGACGTGCACTAGGGAGGGCCAACGGAGGTACTCAACCATGGAAATGTTCCTGATGGCGCTGTGCATGAGCATGTTTGGGCTGGCGGTCGCGGCAATCGCATTTGGAGCGGCGACGCGAACGGAAACGCCCTCGAGTGGTGTGCAACCTGAACTTCGGCCAACGAAGGCAACGGGTGCGGGACGGTTCTTTGGAGACCAGGTTGTGCTCCCGGTCGATCAGCGGCCACAACTGCCCACGGAAGTCCTGCTGGCGCAAATTGAAAACCACGTGCGACTGGAGCAGGCCGCCGCAGAGTCCTTTCTCGAGTCTCCTTCGCATGCCCAGCTGCACACCAAGACCACCTCGGCATTCGTGAATTGAGCTCGCCCCCATGGCCTCCGAACAATCGGAATTGCTGAAAGACCTGACTGCCGAAGAAGCGCAACGAATTCTAGCCCTTGGCACGAGGGTCGCGCTGCCGAGCGGCGCTACGTTGTTCCGACTGGGAGAGCCAGCCGACCGGCTGTTTCTGGTTGAGCGCGGGCGGATACGACTGACGCTTCCGATGCAGGTTCGAGGGAGACAAGAAGATGTGGTAGTCGAAGAGCGAACCGCGGGTCAGACCGTCGGCTGGTCAGCGTTGATTCCGCCCCACAAGTTCACGCTTGCCGCCGGAGCTCCGCTGGATTCGGAGGTCATCGCCCTGCCGCGCGAGGAGTTACGCAAGCATTTCGCGGAGAACCCGAGCGTGGGCTACAAAATTACTTTGAACCTGGCGGTAGTGATTGGCCATCGCCTGCAACTGTTCCAAGCGATGTGGCTGCGGGAGATGCAGAGGACGGTGGAGAAGCATTCCGCCTAGACGAGGAAGAGAGTAAGTCATGAGGAAGGCAAAGATGGTTGCGCAGACTACCGCAGTCTTTGATACCCGAGGTTCAGTCCATGGCCGCTGAATCCAATCCCGAGCCTAAGCCGGCACGCCGGCGAGTGATCCAAATCCTGCTTGGGGGCGGCCTGCTTGGCTCTTTCGCGTCTTTCATCTACCCCGTACTTCGATACCTTGTGCCCCCGCGCGTGGCGGAACTCGGAGGCGATCAAGTCACCGCCGGGAAGATTGACGAACTAAAGCCAAATTCGGCCAAGATTTTCCGCTTTGGCAGCCGTCCGGGGCTGTTGATCCGAAACAGCGATGGGACGTATCGCGCGCTTTCCGCCACGTGCACGCATTTGGGTTGCATCGTGCAATATCGCGCTGACCTGCAGGAGATCTGGTGCGCCTGTCACAACGGTATCTACGATCTGAATGGCCGCAACGTCTCCGGCCCACCGCCGCGGCCTCTCGAGGTATATGAGGTCCACCAGCGCGGAGAAGATGTAGTGGTCGCCCTGAAGAGGGAGGCCTGACTTTGTTTGCCGCCCTGCACCATTGGATTGATGAGCGATTTAACTGGGCTGAACTGACCGCTCCGTTGCGGAAGAAAACGGTCCCCGCGCATGACCGTTCCTACTGGTATTTCCTCGGCGGGATCACACTCTTTCTTTTTGGCATCCAGGTATGCACTGGCATCCTTCTGCTCCTCTACTACCGGCCCAGCGCCACGGAGGCGTTCGAGAGCGTTCAGTACATCATGACTCGGGTGCAGTTCGGCTGGCTGGTGCGTTCCGTCCATTCCTGGGCCGCCAATCTGCTGATCTTTACCGCGTTCTGTCACATGTTCAGCGTGTTGTTTTTGGGGGCTTACCGGAAACCCAGGGAACTGACGTGGATCACCGGCATGGTGTTGCTGTTTCTGGCCATGGGATTCGGGTTCAGTGGTTACCTGCTGCCCTGGAATACGCTTGCATTTTTTGCCACCAAAGTGGGAACGGAAATCACGGGCCAGGTTCCGGTCATCGGCCATGGCATGAAGGTCTTTCTGCGCGGCGGTGAAGACGTTACGGGCGCCACGCTCACGCGCTTCTTCGGATTCCACGTTGCGCTTTTGCCCGGGCTGACGGTTCTGTTGCTGCTCCTGCATATTGCGCTGGTTCAATACTTCGGCATGAGCGTCCCGCCTTCCGTCGAGGCTCGCTGGAAGGCTTTCCCAGGTGAAGCGCGGCAGATAAAGTTTTTTCCCAATTTCTTTTTGCGTGAGCTGATGGCCTGGTACATCGCCCTTGGAGTTCTCGGCGCACTGGCAGCGATTCTTCCCTGGGAGCTTGGTACGAAGGCGGATCCGTTTGCATCCGCTCCCGCCGGTATCCGGCCGGAGTGGTATTTCATGTTCATGTTCCAGACGCTCAAGAAGATCCCAGCAAAGCTTTGGTTTGTCGACGGAGATGTGCTGGGCATCCTGGCGTTTGGGGCGGCAGGGGTGATCTGGCTGCTGTTGCCGTTCTTTGAGCAATTAAGCGGCAAGCGCGGACGGAAACTCGTTCTGGGCGCCGGAGTGTTCGCTCTGGCTTATATCATCGCGATGACAATCTATGCATACATGGCTAAATAGCGGCTTGCGCCGGTCGTTGATTTTTTCTTTGACGATGCTGTGCGTTTGTGCGGCCGGGGCCCGCGCCCAAACGCCGAGTACTTGCCTGGATTGCCACGGCGCGCTCGACCCTCCGCTGCAGGTGACGGCAGCCCAGTTTTCTCAAGACATCCATTCGCAAAAGGGACTGACGTGCGCCAGTTGTCACGGTGGCGATCCCACCAAGGCAGACATGGACGCGATGAGCAAGGCCGCCGGTTTTCGCGGGAGAATTCTGCGCAACCAGATTCCGGAACTTTGCGGCCGTTGCCACTCTGACGGCGCGTTCATGCGCAAGTACAATCCGTCGCTGCGGACCGACCAATTGGCCCAGTATAAAACCAGCGTGCATGGCAAACGGTTGCTGCAAGGAGATACCAAGGTGGCGGTCTGCATCGATTGCCACGGCGTGCACGACCTGCGCCCGGCGAGCGATCCGCGTTCAAAGATCAGCCCATTGAACGTCGCTGAGACCTGTTCCCGGTGCCACTCCGACGCCAAATACATGCAGGGATACGGCATCCCCACGGACCAGTTCGCCAAGTACAAGAGCAGCGTGCACTTCGAAGCGATGACGGTTCGCGGAGATCTCAGCGCGCCGACCTGCCCGACCTGCCACGGAAATCATGGCGCCGCGCCTCCAGGAATCGACTCGGTAAGGAATGTCTGCGCGAATTGCCACGTCTTTCAAGCCCAGATGTATGACAAGAGCACGCACAAGGCGGCGTTCCAATCCGCGGGGCTTCCCGGATGCGTGGTGTGTCACAGCAACCATGACGTCAACCGTCCCACAGACGCGAAACTCAGCGCGGGCCCCGAGGCTGTGTGCATGCGCTGCCATAAGCCGGGCGACTCCTGCGATCAGGCCAGAGCGAAAATGCTGCAGGATCTGACGCAGTTGGATGGGGCCTTCAAAGCGGCCGATCAAACACTGGGTGTTGCCGAATCTTCCGGAATGGAAGTCAGCGAGGCTCGAACAGAACAAGATCAAGCTCGAGATTTCCTGACCAAGGCTCGTGTCACGATTCACAGTTTTAAGACTGATCTTGTGGAGCAGGACATTCAAGAAGGTCTGAAGATTGCAGCAAAGACACAAGCTGCGGGCCAGGCGGCACTGGCTGAGCGGGACCGTCGCCGAAGGGGTTTGGGCTTGTCACTGGTGATTATTCTGGTCGTGTTGATTGGGCTGCGGCTGTATATCCGACAAATAGAGAGTGGTGGTGGCAAGGTCGAGGCAGGAGAAGTCCACCGCTAGTTCTGTAAAGAGTCCGCTTCAGGTTTTGAAATGCGCGGGGAGCTGAAAATACTCTCCGCCAAAATTCTATCAGGGAGAGAAAAATGCAGACAACAAGGAAGAACCTCGGAACGATGACGTTGGCCGCCGCACTTCTGGCCGGCACATGCCTGTTCGGGTCGCCGGCGAAGGCAGATGTTGGCGCCGCGGAGGCAACCTTCAAGGCCAAGTGTGCGATGTGTCACGGAGCGGACGGCAAGGGCAAAGCCGCCATGAAGACTCCCGATTTCACCTCCGCCGAGGTCCAGAAGAAGAGCGATGCCGATCTGAGCGGCGCCATTACCAACGGAAAAGGTAAAATGCCCCCCTACAAGACCATGACCCCGGATCAGGTGAAGGAGATGGTGGGATTTATTCGCTCACTGAAGAAATAGCTTACGGAAGCTGAGCCTGATTTTGGACCCATTCCCCACCCAGAAGCGAAGAAGCCAAGAAGAGAAGAGTTCAAGGGCGAGATGTGACTTCCGTCACATTAAAAGGTGACAATAATCACCGCACTAATGTAACGTTCAGCGGAGAATGACGCTGTTTTTGAACAGTTCCTTGCGTCATCAGTCACAAATTTTCGCCCATTCTGGGGCCAAGGCTGGGATAAGTGAATACAAATCAGAAAGTTACAGTGAAGATACTCGCGACGATGTTGGTCGGGACGATCGTGGGGGTAACTCTGCTCGTACTGGCGCCATCCGGCAAGGCAATTCCCGCGTTTTCAAGGAAGTACGGGACTTCCTGCACCACGTGCCACAACAATTACCCCGAATTGAATGATTTCGGGCTGGCATTCAAGAAGAACGGCTTTAAGTTTCCCAAGGACGACGAAACCTTTGTGAAGCAGGAACCGGCCATGTTGGGGTCAAAGGCGCAGAAAGAAGCGTTTCCGGACGCGGTCTATCCCGGCGAAATCCCCGGGACCGTGCCGATTGCCTTCCGTTATTCCGGTTCGATGGCAGTGAACGCCAGCCAGCCGAATGGGGTGAATCAGACTTCTTCCTACCTGCCGCGCACCGACCTGTTTCAGCCCAATACCTTTACGATCATCAGCGCGGGGAGTTTTGGGAGCAATCTCTCCTTCTGGATTGACGATGACATCTCCACGGGAGGCTCCGGTGCAAACGGAGGATTGGGTGACGGCTACCTGAAATACAACGACCTGGGCCACTTCTTCCACTTGCCGAAAGATGCATTGAATGTCAGGTTCGGGCAATTTGAACTCGACCTGCCATTCACACAAGCGAGGACGATTTACCTTTCGGACTACGACGTATACGACCAGGTGAATGTGGCCGGAATTGCGGGCACGACCAACAATCCATTCGTGCTGGGCGCGCCGCAACGCGCGATTGAATTTGGTGGCTATCCGAACGACGGAAATTTCTGGTGGTCAGTGGCCATCACGAATGGAAATAACGACTCGCCCGCCATCCGAAATACGAAGGATGTCTATTTGCGGACTTCCTATCAGTTCAATCTGGAGCGCGATCCGGAAAGCCGGCATGCCATCCAGGCGGCGGGACCCACGGGTCCGCGAGATCACACGTCAATTCGAGTCGGAGGATTCTTCTACCACGGCACGAATGTGCAAAATATTGGGAGCACTCCTGCCACCTATCCGGGGCTCGGAAGCTTCAATGAGTCATTCTATCGAGCCGGTGGGGACTTGCGCTTCAAGTACCGTCACCTGGAGTTGTTTGGGTTGGGGATGGTGGGCCACGACGACAATCACACGGTTACAACGGATGAAGTGAGTGGAGCGCAGACGCTCTTGAGCGCGCCGGCCATCACGTACACGGGTGGATTCGTCGGCGGGAACTACTGGTTCTATCCGTGGCTGATTGGAACGATGCGGTACGACTTTGTGAATTCTCCCACGGACTTCTACAATGGGGTGTCGAAAGACAAGACGCGGAACCGGATCAGCCCGGGCTTCCAAGTGCTGGTGCGCGCGAACATCAAGATCGTCGGCGAGTATTCGCGCACATGGGAACTGCCGGTTACCGACGTCAACAGCTACACGGTCTTTTACCGGCCGAACACGTTCCTGACCGGAATCGACTACGTATTCTAGCCGATTCTCGCTGGGCAAATGATTTCTGGGAAAAATCCAGGGAAACGAGAGGCAACAATGAAGGTACGTCTATTTGCGTTAAAGGCGGTAGCGATAAGCGGTGCGGTGCTGCTCCTGGCGGGCGCAGGCCTGGCGGGAGAAATCAAGGGAAAGGTCAGCGTGCAGGGAATCAAGTCAGCGGAAAACATCGCCGTGTATGTTGACGCGATTCCGGACAAGAAGTTTGAGGCACCATCGGCCAAGCCGGTGATGGATCAGGTGAAAATGACGTTTGCCCCACACGTGATGGTGGTGCAGGTGGGAACGACAGTGGAATTTCTGAACAGCGACCCGGTCGGCCACAACGTGTATTGGCCGAGCATCAGCGGGAACAAGAAGCTGGCACACAACATGGGCACCTGGCCGAAGGGTGACAGGAAGAGCTTCCAATTTAATGACCTGGGTGTGGCGAGCTTGCTCTGCAACGTGCACCCGGAGATGAATGGCTACGTCGTGGTTTCGCCGACGCCATATTTCGCAGTGACGGATAAGAGCGGGAACTACGAAATCAAAAACGTTCCTGCGGGCAAGTACACCTTGAAGACCTGGAGTGAGGACGGCAAAGTCACCACGCAGGCCGTGGAAGTAGGTGCAGGCACGGTCACCGCTGATCTGACGGTAAAGAAGTAAAGGGAACGGAGAAGGGGATCCGGAGCGAGCCAGGTGACGACGCGAACCAAGCTGGTCGATTTAGAATGGCTGGAGTCGAACTTTCCCTGCATGCAGGCGTGTCCCGTCCACACCCAGGCCGGACGGTACGTTTCGCTGATCGCGCAGGGAAGGTTCGAAGAAGCGTATCGCTACGCCCGGACCCCCAATCCCTTTGCATCGATTTGCGGCCGCGTGTGCGGGCATCCCTGCGAGCCCGCATGCCGGCGCGGCCAGTTTGACCTGCCGATATCGATCCGCGCGCTGAAGCGGTTCGTCACCGAACGCCATGGGCCAGAGTCCAGGAACCCGATCGACGTTTTCGGTGGAAAGCCGGAAGTCATATATTCCGAGAAAGTGGCGGTGATTGGATCTGGTCCGGCAGGGCATGTCGGCAGCGCACGATCTAGCTTTGCTCGGCTACTCCGTGACTGTCTTTGAAGCGGCCGCGGTGCCGGGCGGCATGATGCACCTGGGCATCCCGGAATACCGGTTACCGCGCGATGTTTTGCAGGCGCAAATCCGGGAAATCCTGGATCTGGGACCTGAACTGAAATTGAACATGCGGCTGGGGCGCGACTTCACGCTGGAAGACCTGCGACGACAGGGATACAAGGCCGTGCTGATGGCGTTCGGGCTGCACCGCAGCCGCGATCTGAATCTCCCCGGCCATGAACTGGACGGAGTGGTCAAGGGCATCGATTTTCTCCTTAACGTCAACCTGGGCTACCGCTTCGAAGTCGGGAAGCGCGTGGTGGTGATTGGCGGCGGAAATGTGGCCATCGACGTGGCGCGCTCGGCCATGCGCGAGCAGCAGCAGAAGCTGATGACCGACATGGCGAGTGTTGTACTTCCCAATGAGCTGACCTCCAGCGAAATGGACGTGGCCATGAAGGAGTTCATGGACGTATCACGAGCGGCGTTGCGGATGGGAGCGCGGGAAGTGCAACTCGTGTGCCTGGAATCGCGCGCCGAGATGCCGGCCTCAGAGGAGGAAATTGAAGAAGGGGTGCTGGAGGGGATAAAAATGCACCCGTCGCTGGGCCCGAAACAGTTCGTGGGAAAGAACGGCAAGCTGACGGGTTTGGAAGTCACCAAATGCATTTCGGTGTTCGACGAGAACAAGCGGTTCAATCCGAAGTTCGAGGCAGGCACGGAATTTGTGATTCCGTGCGACACGGTGATTCTGGCGATCGGCCAGGCTTCGGACCTTACCTTCCTGAAGCCGGAAGACGACATCGAAACCACGCGACAGGGCACGCTGAAGATCGATCCGGATACCTTGATGACCACCGCGCCGGGAATTTTCGCGGCGGGGGACATTGCGTTTGGGCCTCGACTGATCATCAACGCGGTTGCGGACGGCAAAAAGGCGGCTACGGAAATCGACAAGTTCCTGCGCGGGCCGGATTGGAAACCGAAAGAGAAGTACGTGCAAATCACCGTGCTGAACCATCACGAGATGGCGGCCCACTACGATGAATATTCGCGGCTGACGGTGCCGGCCCTGCCGATCGAGAGGCGCACCGGCGTGGCGGAAGTGGAGACCGGGTACACCGAGGAGCAGGCGCGAAGCGAGGCCAGCCGTTGCCTGCAGTGCTGGATCAATACGATTTTTGAAGGCAATGAAGCGAGCGCCACCGAATGCATTCTGTGCGGGGGTTGCGTGGATGTTTGCCCGGAAAACTGCTTGTCGCTCGTGCCGCTGAAGGAATTCGCCTTCACCGTGGAGGAAAAGGAACGCCTGGGCAGGGAGCGGGAACTTCGCACCGTGGACCTGCAGCACATCTCGGCGGAAGAATTAAACCAGGTGGAAGGCTCGGTGATGGTAAAGGACGAGACCATCTGTATCCGCTGCGGCCTGTGCGCAGAACGCTGCCCGGCGAACACGATTTCGATGGAGGCCTTCGAAGTTTTCGACCAGGACCCAAGCTTGATAATCCATGAGGAGATTATTGCGAAACCATGAGCGAAGCCAGGCAGAACCAGGCGCCAGAACCCCCGAACGATAAACCGGGCGTGTCACGAAGGGATTTTCTGAACGAAATCACGCTGGGAGCTCTGGGGGTTGCGGGATTGGGTGGCGCAACGCTGACCTATCAATATTTTTCCCCGAACGTGTTGTTCGAGCCGCCGGCCACGTTTCGCGCGGGGAGTCCGGATCTTTATCCGGTGAATTCGGTGACTTTTCTGCAGGACCAACTGGTGTACATCGTGCGGACGGAAGCAGGATTTTACGCAGTTTCGGCGGTCTGCACGCACCTCGGTTGCATCACCCAGTGGAAGCCGGAAGCGAGCATGATTGCGTGCCCGTGCCACGGCAGCAAATTCCAGCGGGACGGAAAGAAGATCGAGGGCCCGGCGCCGCGCCCGTTGCCACACTACGCTATCAACCTGACCGCGGATGGCGAACTGCTGGTGGATAAGCTGGAAGTAATCAAGCCAGACAAGGTCCTGAGGGCGTAAGGAGAATTATGGCCACCTCAATCCATACAGCTCTCGAAAACCTCCGGACTACCCGGGTCTGGAAGTCCATTTTCCGGCGCGGCCCGGCAGTCACCAACCGTACGCGAAGCGTAGCGGTGTTCGGCAACCTGTTTCTGCACTGGCTGCCGGTGAAAGTGCGCGAGAAGTCGTTGCGAGTGCGCGCGGCGTACTACCTGGGGTCGCTTTCCTTGTTGCTTTTCATTCTCCTGGTGGTGACCGGGGTGTTGTTGATGTTCTATTACCACCCGGCGGTGCCGAATGCGTACCACGACATGAAGGATTTGCGGTTCGTCGTGTCGAATGGAGTGTTTCTGCGCAACATGCATCGCATAGCGGCGCACCTGATGGTGCTGCTGGTGTTCTGGCACATGTTCCACGTGTTTTACCGCGGAGGGTATAAGCCGCCCCACGAGTTCAATTGGGTCGTGGGAGTGGTTCTGCTGATCCTGACACTGTTCCTGAGCTATACGGGTTATCTGCTGCCTTGGGACCAGTTGGCGTTTTGGGCGGTGACGGTGGGGACGAACATCATCTCCGCCATGCCCTTCATCGGATCGAAGGTTCGCTTCGTCGCGCTCGGGGGGAACATCGTTGGCGAAAATGCGCTGCTCCGCTTTTACGTGCTGCACGTGGTTATTCTCCCGTTACTCGCGTTTCTCTTCATCGGCGTGCATTTCTGGCGGGTGCAGAAGGACGGCGGACTGACGGTACGGTCAAAAGAAGATGATGGAAAAAACTAAAATCGAGTCGGGATTCAGTTCGGACGCAAAGAAAGAGCCGCGGCGGATCGTTTTCATCACCCGGAACACGTCCGCCAAGGTCAAAGATGATCGCGAACCGAAACTGATGACCTATCCGCACCTGCTGATCCGGGAGGCCATCGTCTTCGAGGTACTGATTATCGCGATGGTGCTGATTGCGCTGTTCTGGGACGCGCCACTGGAACAACTGGCCAACCCGCTGCTGACGCCGAATCCCGCGAAGGCACCGTGGTATTTCCTGGGATTGCAGGAATTGCTGCACTTTTTTCCGCCCTTTGTGGCGGGGATCCTGATTCCCACGCTGGTCTTGCTGGCGCTGATCGTGATTCCCTACTTCCACGTGAACATCGAGGGGAAACCACTTTGGGGCGAACAAGCCTCGAAACGGCTGGGAATTGTGATCGGGGTGGTGATTGCGCTGTTGATCTTCCTGGCGGTATTCGACGCCTGGACGATCATTGTGCCGACCGCGCTGGTTGCGGCGCTGCTGGTGGCTTCCTACCAGTCCAAAGCGACGAGCGGATGGATGGGAGGGCTGCGAGCGAAGCCGTTGTCCTGGTGGGTGATGACCTGGTTCATCGCGACGGCGATTTGCCTGACGGTGGTAGGGACATTTTTCCGCGGCCCGGGTTGGTCCTGGGTGTGGCCATGGGGGACACATGCCGGCTGAAGAGATGGGTAAGTTGTCGGAGAGATTGCGGCTTACCTTTGCGATAAGCACGGTGGTTTGCGTGCTGGTGCTGGCGATATCGCCGGTGAAGGACTATCGCGCCGAGTGGAAGCACTACAAACGCGCGTTCGTGAAATACGCACAGGGCCGGCCGGACACGAAGAGACTGCTTGCTGATTACAAGCCGGAAATCGATCAGGTGTGGTTGCCGGGAATGAATGTGACAGACCGCTGCACGACCTGTCACCAGGGCATGACCCAGCCGAGCCTGGCGGACGCTTCCGTGCCGCAGCCGTTTCGCGCGCACCCGCCGATTCCCCACAAGGTGCGGGATTGGGGCTGCACCGTATGTCACCGCGGCCAAGGGCCGGCAACGGAAGTAGCCGAAGCGCACGAAACCACGCTGGCCTGGGAACAGCCGATTTTGCCCGCCCATTTCCTGCAAGCATCCTGCGGGAGTTGTCATCAAGCCGAACTCAAAGAGACTCCTCAGCTGACGCGAGGGCGGGAGCTCCTGACGTACTTGAACTGCCAGGGCTGCCACAAACTGAGCAATTTGGACCAGCCGATGCTGGGACCGGATCTCTCGAGCGTCGGTTACAAGGTTTCGCGCGCGTGGATTTACAAATGGCTGAAGGAGCCGCGAACCGTTCTCGATAAGGATGGCAACACGACCGTGAACGGCTACGAAAGCGGCGATGAATCCCGCATGCCGAAATTTCGGCTGAAGGACGAGGAAATCAGAGCTCTTTCGGCGTTCCTGAGCGTGCAGAAGGCGAAGCCCATCGAGACGTACAAGATAAATCCAGCAGTGGTTGCGGCATGGAGCAAGAAGCCAGACCTGATTTCGGATGGAGAAGTGCGATTCCGGCAAATGATGTGCACCACGTGCCATCCGCTGGCAGTGACGCGCGCTGGAGAAACCAAAGCTGATTGGCGGCAACATCGGCCCGGAGCTGACAAAGGTAGGCAGCAAGGTCAGCGAAGCATGGCTGGTGGCGTGGCTGCGCAATCCGCAAGGGTATTTGCCGCACACGAACATGCCGCGGTACGGCTGGAGCGATGAAGACCTGTACAAGGTCTCGCAGTACGTGATGAACAAGCTGACGGATTCAGACTTGTTAACAAATATGCCGCAACTCGGCGAACCCACCGACGAAGAAGTGAAAACCGGGAAGCGGTTGTTTACCGAGAAGGGCTGCGCAAGCTGCCACGCGCTGGGCGGAGAGGCAAGGCAGAAGGATTTCGGCCCCGACCTGACGGCCCTGGGGGCCAAGAACGCATCGGAACTGGAGTTCAGCAAGGCAAAAATTGAGCACAACCTGGTGTCCTACATCCAAGCGAAGTTACAGGATCCCGTGGCGGTAAATCCGGCAGCGCGGATGCCGCAATACACCTGGAACCAGGCCGATCTGGACGCCGTGACCACGGCGCTGTTGAGCGAGACCGGTCCGCCAGCAACCAGTGCGCTACAACACCTTGTCGTGCCGAAGAAGGAGGCTTCGTTCCAGGCGGTCGGCGCGTTTGCAGAAGTCTATGAGCGCTACAAATGCTACGCCTGCCACCGGTTTAACGGCTATGGCGGAACGCTGGCGCCGGATCTTTCCTTTGAAGGCAGCCGGGCGCAGAAGAAGTGGATTGCGGACTTCCTGAAGAATCCACAGACCATCCGACCCACACTGATTTTGCGCATGCCGCAATTCAATATGTCGGACAAGGACGCGGCGACCGCGGCGGAGTACCTGTCGCTGGCGGTGCAGAAACCTGAGGTCAATCCGGAAAGCGTGGATGCCCGGCAATTCACGCCGGCAATGATTTCGATGGGCAAACAGCTGTACGACGTGAAATATCAATGCCAGGCATGCCACACGATTGGGGGAACCGGTGGATATGTGGGGCCGAATCTGAACAACGCTGGAAATTGGCTGACGCCGGCGTGGATCGAGGCGTGGCTGCGGAACCCCCAAGCGTTGCAGGCGGACACGATTGAGCCGCGCCGCAACTTTACAGACGAAGAGATCCGGGCTCTGACCGCGTATCTGATGACTTTGCGAGTGGGAATCAAACCGCAGAACTCGAAGAGCGCAGCGGTCATGCACGGAATCGCGCAGGGAGCGGGCCGATGAAAGCGAAACTGATGATGACCGCGCTCCTCGTGGGTAGTGTGCTGTGCGCGCTGGCGCTCTCTGGCTGCAAGAAGAGCGCGGCGAAAGTTGCGCCAGGAGTGGCATTTGGCGCTTACGATAGCGAGCCCGACTGGAACGACAACACCAAGCTGATCAATCTCGGTTACCAGGAGGCGCAGGGCAAGCGCGTGTTTTACCAATACTGTGTATGGTGCCACGCCGATGCCACCCCCGCGGGGCCGTCGAACCGCAGCAACGTGACTCCGATGCCGCCACTGATAAATGACGGGGAAAAGCTGAACAGCGAGAGCGACGAGTACATGCAGAACATCATTACGCTGGGCGGCAGCGCATTGGGAAAATCCGCGATGATGCCGCCGTACGGGAAGACGCTGAGCTCCGAGGAGATCAGGGCGGTGATCGCCTTCACGCGGGCAATCGCGCAGCCAGCCTACCAGAGACCTGGCCGGCCGGGCTCACAATACACATCCAAGTAGTGAATGCTAAAATCAGGGGATGAAAACGATGCGCTCAAGCGTGGGAATCCGCGTGCTTAACGTTCTTTGGGCTATGGCGTTGAGCATCGGCTGCGTGGTCAGTGCGAGCGCCCAGGTGAGCCCCAACGAAATCCTGAACCCTCAACTAAAAGAGCTTGAGAAGCAGTACTTCCCACAACTGAAGGCCATCAACCAGGAAATTGCGAAGGCTAAGTTCCCGTTTCCCTTCTATCTGAGCCGCCTGGTGGGGCTGGACCCGTCGCAGCAGGTCGAAGCGGATACCAGAGGATTGGAATTTGTGCGCTTCAGAGACCGTGTCACTCTGAAAGCGACGGGAAATTACAATGCGGCGTACGACTCAAAGCAATTCACGCGCAACGAGCGGGCCGCGCGCACGTTTCGCGACGTGATCCTGCCGATGCTGCAGATTGTCACGCAGAACATTCCCCCGGACGTGGATTGCGACGCCATTGGATTTGAGGTTGCATTCCACGTCCGCGATGCCGGAAAGAGTTATGACTACGAGGGGAAAGACATCCTGGTGGTGGTGCTGGACCGCAAAGACGCGTTCCAAATGGTGATGGAGAAGGATGACAATGCGCGCCAGGAAATCCTGAATCGTTCCCTGGTATTTCTGGGTGGGGAGGAATACGGGCTGTCGTTGCTGGACCGTGATCCTACGGTTGTGGACACGCGGGCGCGTTCGAAATCCTCGCAGATTGACGCGACATCGATCGCGGGAGCTTCAACGTCAGCGAGCAGGCTGATCCGCAGTAATCCGAACCTATTGCCTTCGGCGGCATCAGGTAACCCCGTGGATTCCGCTGCATCGGCTGCACCCAAGGTCGATTTATCACAGTCCAAGCCTGCGGTGACACCGGCCGACGCCGACAAGTTGCAGACCCAGTATCAGCCGCAACTGGAAGCACTTTCGAAAGAAGGCCAGGCAAAGTTTGGTTTCGTGGATTATGACCCGCCGACATTCGTGGTGGTGAGCAAGCAGATGGTGCTGCAGATGACCATGAAGAACACCACGCGCTACGATCCGGGGAAAGCGTCGCTCTACAAACGCGCAGCGTTGACATTTGATCTGTTCGTGGCGCCAAAGATGAAAGACGTTTTGGAGCGGATCCCCAGCGATGTGCCAGTGGATTATTACGATTTCTCGGTGGTGAATCCTCTGGTTTCAAGCGCCGATGGCGAAGAACGGTCGGAGGCAATCGAGTTTCTTCTTCCCAAGAAACTGGCACAAAAGTTTGCCAATTCCGAGATAACGAACCAGGAGCTCCTCGATCAAGGACAGGTGCTGGTGAACGGCGTGCGCATCGCGCTGAATCTGCAATTGGTGGAGTGAGCTGGCGGGCCAGCGGAACAGAGCCTTGCGACTATCCAGGGGGGTTGGAGACAGCTACTCTGCAAGTTTTATTTTCGGGGTCACGCTTGGAGAAGAGAAATTGAAGAAGGCCAGTGCCATCCTCTTGTCTACCACCAGCCTGCCCGCACGAAGGTCACGACGAAAAGGAGAAGGAGTAAAATAAGGGTGCACGAGTGGCGCATCGTCTGTGCGGCGCCGCCGAATTTCCGGGTAGAAGGAGGATCGCATGTCATCGAAACCTGCTCCTCAAGGGTCTCTTGTCATGCTTTGGGCCGGGAGAATCCGGCGCTGCACTGGGTGCTGCTCGAACGGCTCCGAACAACGGAGATACTGTTTTCCGACAGGGCTCTGGGCGACGACGAAGTGGCGCTTACCGCCGACACCCTCCCGATTGACTGGAAGCCTCGCTTTGGTTTCGAGGTTGCGGTGTGGTCGCGCGATCTCCCGGCCGCGAAGGCAATTCTCGAGAAGCTTCTGGAGGAAGACCTTGAGGACGTGGAACTGCCGGCGCAGGACGGCGCGCCTGCAGAAGAGGCGCCGCCCGTCGTGAGCGCGGAAAAAGATCCCGCGGTGGAAGTGTGGACCGGGATAGACGACCGGATGGCACAGTTCCTTACCGCAGCGTTAAGGGAAAACCAAATCCCAATTCGCCTGGGGAATCCTGGGGAAGAGACCAAGGTATCTGTCTCAGCGGCCGACGAAAAGAGGGCGAGGGAGATTGTGCGGGAAATCGTCGAAGGCGCTCCACCTGCATGAACTGCAGAAGGGCTTGTGCGACGACAAGGAATTCAGCGAGGCCGAGCTCGGTTCGACGCCCGGGGAGTCTTGAGGCGTAGCCCCGTAGGCAACTCCGTCAAGCGGTATGGGTGACCGTGACAAGGGCGAGTATCGCGGCCCCGGGACAGGTGGACTTGAAGCATCATTGCTAACTATGATGTAGACACGCTCCCGGGCTTCTTCTTTCAAGGCACGCGTCGCGGCCCGACCATGGAGGGAAGAAGCTGTTCCCTCCCACAGAAATGTGCCATCAGGACAATTCACAACCAGATCACAAAAGCGCGTGATTTCGCGAGGTACAGATCGCACGCGAGGCAAACACTTCATGGTCGATGAACTTTTCGAATCGATGAAACAATCCATCTTCGAGGGCGACCCCGATCGAGCCAGGGAACTCAGCCAGCGCGCAATGGCAGAAGGGATCGATCCGCTGGAAGCAATCCACCGAGGGTTCCTGCGGGGCCTCAGCGCGGTTGGCGAACAGTTTGAACAAGGCGAGATGTTCCTGCCGGACCTGGTGCTGGCGGGCGAAGCGATGAAAGCGGCAACGGCCGTTCTGGAGCCGGAGATCCAGAAGCTGGGAGCAAGGCGGGAGACACTGGGGAAAGTTGTACTGGGCACCGTGAAGGGCGACATTCACGAAATCGGGAAGACACTGGTCGGAACGATGTTGTCGGCAAGCGGATTCGAGGTATTTGATCTCGGCGTCGATGTGACGTGCGAGAATTTTGCGGTGAAAGCCAAGGAGCTCGGCGCGGATATTGTCGGGGTATCGGCCTTGCTGACCACGACGATGACGGGTCAGAAAGGCGTTGTCGAGGCTCTGGAACGCCATGGATTGCGACCACGAGTGAAGGTCATGATCGGTGGAGCGCCGGCCACGCAAAGTTGGGCGAGAGAAATCGGCGCTGACGGCTACGGAAAGGACGCGCTGGCGGCGGTAGCTTTGGCAAAGAGCCTGGTGCACAGATAGGGCGAAGATTTCTGCGAAGAAGGCGCGAAAACGGGTATTGAATATATTCCGGTAAGAAGAAAGCCAGGATTCGAATCCCCATGCAGCCGAGCCTTTCACTTCTTGAACCGCAACTGATCCAGAGAATATTGACGGAGGCATTCGCGCTGATTTCAGAGAGAGGGGTGACGGTGCAGGCGGAAGTAGCGGTGGAAGTCCTGTCGGCGGCCGGCGCGCGCGTCGAAAATGGAGTCGTGCATATTCCGGAGTCGCTGGCTCGGGGCGCAATCGAGACAGTGCCCCGCGATTTTTCGCTGTACAACCGGGCGGGCCAACCAGCCGTGAAATACGGCGGGAACAATGTACAGTTCGACCCTGGTTCATCGTGCGTGCACGTGCTTGACCCGGAGACGCTGGAGCACCGGATGTCGCAGACAGCGGATCTGGTGCGGCTGGTGCAGGTTGCGGAAATGCTGCCGCAATACGCAGCGCAATCGACCGCAGTGGTTTGCAATGAGGTGCCAAAGGGAATAGGAGATCTTTACCGGCTGTTCGTGGTGCTCCTCTATTCGGATAAGCCGATTGTGACGGGAGCTTTTTCACCGCACACCGCACCGGTCATGATCAAGATGCTGGCGGCGGAGAGCGGAGGAGAAGCAGCGTTACGAGCAAAGCCGCGAGCCATTTTTGATGTTTGTCCCTCGCCCCCATTACATTTTCCAGAATTTGCGGGGCAGAATCTGGTTGATCTTGCGCGCGCGTGGGTTCCCGCCGAAATCGTCTCTATGCCGCTGGCGGGCGCGGCTTCACCGGTGACCCTTGCGGGGAGCATCGTGCAACATGCGGCGGAAACCATCAGCGCGATCACCATTCACCAGCTGGCGCAGCCTGGAGCTCCCGTTGTGTGGGGCGGAGCGCCCGCGATATTTGACATGCGCAGCGGAATCACGGCGATGGGAGCGATAGAAACCTGCATGCTGAATTTGGGGTGCGCTCAGGTCGGAAAATCGCTGGGATTGCCGACGCATGGATACCTGATTGGCAGCGATGCGAAATCGTTGGATGCGCAGGCGGGTCAAGAGAGCGGGATCGCGGCAATCATGGGAATGCTTGGTGGAATCAACATGATTTCCGGGGCGGGGATGCTGGATTCCCTGGCTTGTCACAGCGCGGAGAAGCTTGTGCTGGATACGGAATCGATTGCCATGGCGCAGCGGTTGGTGCAAGGAGTGCAAGAGCGGTCAGAAACACTCGCGCTTGATATGTTCGCAAAGGCGGGGGCACAAGGAGACTTCTTGAAGCTGCCGGAGACACGAAGGCTATTCCGGCAAGAGCAGCATATTCCAACGAAGGTGATCGATCGTGGCTCGCTGCGGTCGTGGGAGGAAGCGGGTAAGACAGGATGCCTTCGACCGCGCGAAGGAGAGGGTGAACGAACTGGTTGCCGCCTACAAGCGGCCGGAACGGAGGGCCGACGTAGAGAGGGCCTTGCGGAATATTGTGGAGGAGCAAGCAAGGCGAGAGGGGATGGAACGCTTGCCAGAACTGTGAGTGCGCGGCAACGGTAAAGGCCTGGAGATGACGCGGGTGCAACTAACAGCGGGACAGACAGAGATACGCAGGGATTGGGAGCTGGCGATCACTGCAGACATGGTTCTGCAGAGACAAGGAGCGCACGCGGGTAAAGTGCGCCTGCGCCAGCCGCGGCTGGTGGCGCTAGCAGAAAGAGCGATTGCCGAGGGGCAAGCGTGGATTCGGCCGGAAGTTGCCTATCGAATCCTGAAAGTTCAAGAAGTGAGGCCAGCGCTGGCGCTGCTGACCGATGGGATGGAATTGAGGGGCTCAGGGGTTGCGCGAAAACTTGCGGGAGCAGAGTTTGCCATTGTGACGGTCGCCACGGTTGGTGCGGAAATTGAAGAACAAATCCTGAAGGCCACGAGGGAAGATGCGACGTTCGCGCTCGCTCTGGATGGGTATGCAACGGCCGCGGTCGGCGCGCTGATTATCGCGTTCCGAGGATATTTTGCAAAGCTTGCAGCGGGCCAGCATTTGACGACCACGACGCCACTTTATCCGGGAACGAATGGCTGGGAACTGGGAGCAGCGCAGAGGGAAGTATTTTCGCTCGTGGATGCCGCGTCCATCGGCGTGAAACTCAACTCGTCGTTTCTGATGATGCCCTGCAAGTCCGTGTCGATGGTGATCGGAGCCGGCATAAAGATGCAGCCGGGAGGGGAGCCCTGCGAAGAATGCGGGGCATCGTCAACTTGCCGTCACCGGGCATCGGAAACGTAAAAGACTATTGTTTTGGGGGAATCGCGCTTGCCGATTGGGAACGAAAGACTGGTTGTTGCGCTAGCGCACGAATGAAGGCAGGAGTCGTGCCACAGCAGCCACCGAGAAAGGTGGCGCCCGCCTGGAAAAGTTCTTTAACGTAGGCAGCGAATTCCGCAGGTGTAGTTTTGTAATGAGCAGTACCCCCGACCATCTCCGGCAGACCCGCGTTGGGCTTGATCCAGATGGGAAGCGGGGAGGCGGCCGCGAGGCGTTTGCAGATGGGGATGAAGTCGCGAATACCCAGGCCGCAGTTTGCGCCGATGGCGTGGACGCCATCGCTCGTCAGCGCCGCCGCCACCTGTTCCGGAGTGGTGCCCATGAGAGTCCGGTCACGATTCTTCCCCGAATCGAAGACGAAGGAGACAATCACGGGGAGCTGCGTTTGGAGAGCGGCGGCGGCGGCGATACGAGCTTCGGCGAGGTCCGTCATGGTCTCGATCAATATGGCATCCGGGCCTTCTGCGGCGAGTGCCTGAGCCTGCCGAGAAAACGCCTCCTTCAATTGCTCCGCATTGACCTCCTTGGTCAAGAGCATCTTCCCGCTGGGGCCGATGGAGGCGAACACCAGCGCGGAATTGCCCGCGGCCTTCCTGGAAATTCTCACGGCCGCGCGATTGATAGCTTCAACACGATCCTGCAGACCGTAAGGAGACAAGCCGATGAGATTGGCACGAAAGCTGTTGGTCAAAAGGACGCGACTCCCTGCCGCGACATAGCTTTCTGCAACCTGGAGGACGAGTTCCGGCTTCGAGAGGTTCCACTCGTCGAGGCAGGAGCCAGCCACAGCGCCGAGTTTTTGAAACTCCGTCCCCCACGCCCCATCCGTGAGCGTCATCGTACCCCGTAAGCAATCTGCGAAACGCATTTCCTAGTCACCTGCCCGATGGACCCGATGCCTTCAGAGCGAAGGAATTGGCACATTGTCGCCGGGTCAGACAGCCCGAGAAACAAAATGAAGATCTCGGTGTGCGTGGCCAGCACACAGCGCGAGAGAAATTGTACGCGAAATTGTCGAACGCATTTTCCGCGACTCGAGCTTCCGCAACTGGGATTTTTCGGTGAGTAAGAATTGGATGATCCGGGACCGTGCCACCGCCCAGTTCCGCGCCGAGTTCTTCAATGTTATAAATCACCCGAACTTCTCCAATCCATTTGGGGGATCGAATGGCTATGCCAACAACGATCCTTCTGTTGGATTAGGGATGGGTTGTGCGTGCGTCACGCCCGACGTAGCGGCCAATGACCCCGTTCTCGGATCAGGTGGTAACCGCGCAATCCAATTGGATTTGAAATTTATATTTTAGTCAGATTCCCTTCTTTGCGATCCTCTCCCTGCAAAGTGTGCCCAAAGATTTTGTGACAGTTGAGGGGTTCACCCCAGGATGTCTTGGGCACTCAATGGGAACAGGGCAACCACTAGCAGCAGAGACCGTCTGATAATCAGCCCTTGCATCATGTGATGAGTCTACACCTACGCCAAGGGCAGGTCAGGACCTAGGCGAACAACAGGCTTTTGCAAGCGGTTTCCGCTCTGAGCCCTGACCAATTCACTCGCGTTGACCCGGAGGATCGATTGTTGTGCCGCTTACGCGGTTCGGACTGGAACTATTGGGCAGCACACCTCTCTTCGTCTCGGGGAATGTGTCACTCGAGTTCGATCTTCGCTAGCCCATAAATGCTTACCTCATCGAGGTCGAGCATCAACGTCTGACGCCCGCCCCTGCTCACCGTCTTGTACTTCATTGGTTGCATTTCGGCGAGCGTTCCACTCCAGCTAACGCTTCGAGCGGTCTTTCCGCGAGGAATCGCCACTTGCACCTTCAGGTCCCGTGCAGGCGTGATCGTGCCGTCCACCGTCACGTCATAGTTAACGATGTGGAGCAGCATCCATCGATTGGTTTTTTCCATCATCGTAGTAATTTCGACATACGGAGCTACCGATGTGAGGCGCGTCACGCGTGTGCCCAGGCTCTCCCGCACTTTGCCGGCAACTCGCTCCAGAAGTTTGCGCAACTCGGGGTCGATGCGGTTCCGTGTGTAGCCCTCCGGGATGTCAGCGAAGACGTCGGCCATCGTTGGACCAAAGGTCGTATAGTCCCCGTGCGACTTCATCGGGATCAGGAACCGGGATGGGCGGAACCTTCACAGGGACGAACAGCACTTGCCCTTTGCCGATTCTCCGCGTGACCTCGCCGGCAGGATATTGTCCGTCGCCCAGTGATTGCGCCAAGGGAATCTGACGCTGCGCAAGGCCGTACTGATCTTTGCTGCCGCTGGCACCTAGGATCAGCAGCGTGCCGCCGCCCTTGGCATAACGCACCAGCGCTTGCTGATTCTCCGAACTCATCAGCGGAAGATAGGGAACGACCACCATATCGAATTGGTTGATCGTCGGGCTCGATAGATCGTCTTCCGTCAGCATGACGTGAGCGATCCCGTTGTCCGCCAGCACGCGCGAAGCACTAAACGCAAAGCTCAACTCATCCGCGAGATACTGTCGCAATGAGGCTACCACCGCGACGTTTGCGTGCATTTGTACGTTGCGCAAACTCTCCTCATTCGCCGCCAGAAACCGATACATCTGAGTGGCGCCCGCCGGCGTCAATCGCTTTTCCCGAAAGACAGCGTGATTCGCTACGGCCTCCGCGATGTTGATCTGAGACATCGCACTCAAGCAGCGCTCAGTGGGATGGGGAAAAATCGGCGGCGTGATCTCTGTCGCATACACGATCACCGGTTTGCCATGTGTGGCTGCGGCCAGGAACTTGAATGCCGGACTATTCGTGATTTTCGTGCCCTGTTCGTCCTTGCGTGGCGCCGAGTCGAGGAATTCCTGCACTTCGGAGTAGACGAAGTCGTCGTATCCGTCGCGGCCGAGCATTTCCATGTTGCCGGCCGCGTCATAGCTGATCGGACCGTAGCCGAATCCCCCAAACACATTTCCTGAAATCATGAAATTGGGGTTGTACTTCCGGGCGACTTCGCGCAGGCGATGATGGAATTCAGCTACGGAATAACCACGGAAGGTATTCCACTCCGTCCAGAATGGTTCACCGCGCTTCTTGGGCAGCGCGATGTTGTCATAGTCGTCCGCGCCATACTTGGCCTGCGCCACCTTCGCTGGAAGGTTCTTCTTCAGATACGCAGCGAAATTCCGTTTGCAGTACCCGCAATAGCACGTTCCTCCCGCGATCTGCGTCCAGTCGATGTAAGAGCCATCGATCCCGGTTTCCGCCTGCGCACGTATCCGGCCCTCCATCAAACGCGTGAAGTGCGGATTGTTGGGGCAGCCCCAGGTTTCGAACTCGTTCGTCGTTTCCTGGCCGTAGGGGGCATAGCGATAGTGAGGAAAACTGCCATCCGGCCGAACCGTGATCCACGTGGTCGGGTCTTCTGCCGGCTTGGGACCCAGGTAATCCTCGTAGTCGCTCCACTTCTCGCGCCAGAATTGCAGCATCCGGATCTGTTCTTTTTGCGGTTCGTCTTTGTTCGACGCCGAACGCCCGTGGAGCGAACTCGTAAGGTATCGAAGAACGATGTAGCCTTTATCGTGCAAGGCGCGATTGTTTGCCTTCGCTTGCTCCATCCCGTGATTGAACTCTTCGCGACTCACGTCCTCAAAGCTGGGCGCGCCGCTTCCGAACGTGATGGTCATGTTGTTCGTCTTCAGGAATTCCAGGTCCGCTTTCTGTCCAAGTCGCCAATGCCCCCAGTCAGTGTCGGGCTTCCAGGCTTCAGGTTTTTCTTGCGCGAACGTGACCATCAACGCCGTAACTACAAGAAGTGCGTATCCGACTAGAAGCTTTGATCGCATACTGCCTCCTGTGGTTCTTTTCGTGACCGAAGATCGCGCTGGGCGCAAGACTAGTACGCAACAGAAAGAGCTCGCCAATCGATCCCAACTTCTAGCGACGGTTACGCGCTGCGGACTTGCTCAACGGTGCGTCTCCAGAAAATAGAGAACTAGTTCTGATTCTTTCGTGAAAGTGTGGAATTTCCAACTCATACGTCTCGGCCGATGTTTGTTATTTTCAAATCCTGGCCACCCAGTGTCGCTCGACGCAACTGTTGGTCAGATCGCAAGCTAACCTGCGGCGCTTCCGGACCTGGAGGCCGCGAGTCGCAATGCCAGCGTGCCCGGGCTTTCATTCACTGCGAGGATCGGCAGGTTTGCACGTAGCAGATAAAGCCCGGGGATTGATACCTTCGCCAGTTCAATCCGGCGGTCCGAGCGCACGAACCCCTTGATGCGACCGTCGCTGCTGTCCCACTCCTGCCAATCGGCATTCAGTGCGATCGCTGGCTCCGCGACTGCAACGGCGAATCTGGCCTTTGATTTCGCTTTTACATTGAAGGCCAGCCCCGCCGGCGTCGGCGTCGACGTCGGTCATCAGCTTCGAGACGTAAGTCAGATGAGTCGCCCTGGTTGGTTGTGCGCCCAGCCTGATCGTGATGGAGTGCTTCTTCCCCGGTGCGAGATTCGGCAGAATCAACAGCCGGTCATCAAAGGCAGGATGCACGCGTCCATCGATCAGGACCGACTGGATGAACTTCCGGGTGTTCTCAACACGGATTCCCATGCCACCCAGAGATTCCGCAGTATCATTTCGGCGCAGACTCGAGAGGTCGAGCGTCATCTCGATGGTGTCGTCCGATGCCTTCCACGAATAATTCCATTGCGCCATCGCGCGTAGTTTTTGCGCGAGTTCCTGCGGTTCCGGACAATAGATCGGAAGCGTTGCCAAACTTCGTTTTCATTGCCTCGTAGAACGGAAAGTTGTTCTCATTTGTGATGCGCTTGTCCTTGCCTTCATTGACGGGCGCGGACGAGATCGAGTAGTCGTGCCACATCTCGTTGAAGATCACACCACGCCCGACATTGTGAAACATATGGTCGAAGATGGCTTCTTCGTTGGCGGTAATCTGAGCTGTCGTATAGCTCCACGTGGGGTCATAGAACCACTGGTAGTCGGGGTGGGGGGAATTCTCGAGCAGGACGAAGTCCTTGTTCGCACCGGTAAACCATGTCATGTTGCCAAAACCGAGTGGCACGCTTTGCTCCAGGCCATGGGTCATGTAGAACGAGAAGCGCCCAGCTACTTCACCGTAGTCTTCCATCGGAATCGTGTCGCCCGGATTGATCATGGACTGAATCTTGCGAATCGGAAAACCCTGCGCCCGCATGTTCTGCTCGATTTCCTCGACCGACCCGTCGAGTTCCTCACGCCAGCGATCGGGAGTCATTTTGCGATCGATTTCGTGGAACTTACTATGAGTTCCGATCTCGCCCCCGAGGTCCTCGAGATGCTTGCCGAGCGGCGCCAGTTTGTCCCAACCTGCCTTCTTCACGAAGCTGGATACCCAGGTGTAGAGCGGCACTACTCCGGTATCCTGCGCGACGCCGGTAAGAAAATTGAGCGTCTTGAGTTGGTAGTTGAGGTCGCCGCTGTTGTCTCCATCGAAGCGCACAACCGCGGTCAGGTTGGCGTTGGAGAGCTGCGGAGCGGGAAACGGGACGTCCACATCGCCATAAGCTAGCCCAGTGCACCGCGCGGATCATCGCGTTCCAGAGTTGGTTCGCATAAGCGACCTGTGGCGGGTCATTGCGAAAAAAGGTTCCCGCGCCTGCTGAGGTTCCAAAGTCACTGACCAGAATAACGCGGCTACTCCCGCGTGTTAGGCAGGAAAGGTAAGGCAAACTCTGCTGGCCATTGGTCGAGACCAGTAGCACCGCCCCGCCGGATCTCGGCTGCAGCACATTTGTGGCGGACGCGAGCACCGGCGTTAGGAACTGCGACACCTCGAATCCACGCGTCACATAATGATCATTTGAAGTGACTCGAATCCGGTATTCGGTTCCCGCCCGCAGTCCTTTGTATTCCAGTCCGAGCAGATCATCGAGAACGTGGTGATCGCGTTCTTTCTCGTTCTCGTCTTTATGGCGAGTGGTCCGTCGAGGATCACGCTGTGGTCGCCAGCGAGATATGCGCGCAAGCGAAGGACGATCTGTGAGTACGTCGCGTCATCCACCAGTGCCGCCTGGGCAAACACAAGCGTGGAGTACTTCGACAGTTCTTTGTCGCCTGGCATTTCCTCTACAAAGAGTGTGTCGTAGGGAATTCCCGCCAGCGTCGCGATACCGACCCAGCCGTGTCCGGCTAGTTGACTTGTTTCCCACGCGTGGTGGTAGCTGGTTTTGCTCAGAAAGATTGCCACCCGGGGCTGCCTGAACGACGGGGATGAAGCAGACGCCACTCCGCACAGGAGCAGTAGAGCCGCTCCGAGCCGTAACTTCTTCATCGCCAACTCCTCGCGTAAGGGGCTTCCCGTAGCGCGAAACTAACCGCCATGGTCACCCATCTGACGAAAATCAACTGATGACACGGATACCATAGCAGAAAAGCGAAAGAAAACGAAATATTACGAAACAAAAGCGTAACAACTCGAAATATACACCATGTCCTCTGTTCTCTAGAGAGCCTTCGCGATCGCGCCCTCGCCCATCGCCGCATCCTGGCGGCCCATCTTGCCCGCGCAAGTTATGTCTTCGGATACCACAGTAGGGTTCTGGAAAGTGGAAACGGCGGCGGCCTGTTTGACCGCAATATCCAGCAGCAGCGGACGCGCCCAATGCCAGTCGAGGGCATGATTGTGGACGCGCTGTCGGCGACCCAGAAACTATCCAGAAACCGCGTTCGAAGTCCTCGGGTGCTTGCCTAAAGTGGCTGTACGCCGCAGAACCTGTGTTTCAACGGGAAAAGTTGGACCTGGACAAATACACGGTCTCAGTCACCGAGGAGGACGGCTCCGTGACGGTCGGTCCTACCTCAGCAGATTGCCCTGAAAAGTGGCATGGAAGGGGAAGCTGCGGGAGTTCCCCCTGGGTTCGTTGTCGTAATCAGCACAGAAGACATGCACCTCATTCGCTCCAACTATTGGCGGCGGGTGGCACCGCGGATACAGTTCCAAAACGAGGAGACTACTTCTTTGAAAGCTCACCCTTGAAATGACTTTCAACATCTTCATGACTCAGCGGGTTTCTTGCTTTTGTCAATACGACCGAATAGACCACCTCATTCCCCCCAATCTGCGCGGTGATAAATGCCCCGTCGTTCGGCAGTTCTTGGTAGAAGAACTTTACTTTTCTGCCATCTTCAAGTGTTTTGACCCACTCTTCGTCTGGCATATTGGAAGCTCCCTCATGCGGGGATAGTGTGTGTCGGAAGTATACGCTGTTCGGTGCGAGCAAGTGCGGATCGGGAAGTCGGCGCCTCGTAAAGTGGCCACCTCCCGGCACGCCGCCGCTTGGTGGTGGTGATACGGTTTGCGCGTTATCGGGAGTTTTCCCACACTGAAAGAAGACTTAGTAGCACCAGGGAGGGACTACGGCTGGGAGATGGCCTAACAAAATGAAGAATTAATATGGACAGGACAGCGAGAGAACTGAGACCGTCCAACCCGACCTGACCGACCAATACCACTTTTTCTTGCTGTCTCGTCCGACGTCTTAGAGACCGCCGCGAATACGCGCTGTTCGCTTTTGTACAGTTGTGCAAAGGCCTTCAGCGTAACATGCAGGCGAGTCCGGGTATCGGGAGGGAGATTCTGCCTTTTCCAAACGAAACTTCAGGCCGTAGTCACGGGAGAGAATATGGTACCAAAATCAACTAAAGGGAAGTCCGCTATGCTCGCGGCGGCTCTGGGTGGAGTCTTGCTGTTCGCTGGCGCCCCGGCTATGCGCGCCCAAGATCACGGTCGCGACGAGAAGTGCGAGCAGCGCATCCACAAGGCCGAAGCGAAACTCCAGAAGGAGATTGCTCGCCACGGCGAACATAGCCGCCAGGCCGAGCAACGACGTCAGGAGCTTGAACAGGTGCGGCAGAGCTGCCATCGCGACCACGAGCACGAGAACGACCGGCACTAGTCGGCAGCCGCAACACCGATTTGCCCCGGGGACTCTCTGCGTTTCAACCGCTCACGGCACCGCCATACTACCCGAAAGCGGCGGGGTCAGTGCTTGGCTGCGAGAGTTTGAAACGAAGGAGTACCTAGCGTCCGCACAATTGTGGGTGAGTCGCCTTATCACAAATTCTCCTGGCTCAGCAGCGCCGGTCCATCTCCCGGTAAGTGGCCAAAGTTGTAACCTGGGTAGCGGGGCCAACTTCTCTGGTAAGCCGTTAATCGGACACATACCTGTACAATTTTGGACAGAAACGGTCTACACAGGAAGATAGTTTGAAAATGCACCCAAGGATGCCTCAACTCCCCCAGGGCCTGCGACACTCCTTGACCTGAGCACGACTATGTCGCGGGCCTTCCTTTGTGGAAAGACTTTTCCAGTCGTTGCTAAGTCAGGTTACCGAGTTCGTGACTCAGTTTTACTTATTGAGTGAAATAGTTGGAAAGGAGAAATTCCGATGAAATTGAAGATCTTCCTACTCGTTCTGATGTTCGCCTTTACCTCTGCGGCATGGGCGCAGGAAAAACCCTCGCAGCCTCCAGCATCCGCGAGCGGGCGCGGCAGCCAAAGCCAGATGCGCAGTGAGCACCGTCAGAAGATGATGGAGATGCACAAGCAGCAGATGGCGGCTATGAAAGCCGACGTGGAGAAGATGAAGTCTTCTCTCGCACAGATGAAAACCAACGTTGGGACGATCAGTGATCCCGCGGAAAAAGCACGCTGGCAGGCCAACGTGGATTTGTGGGAAACAATGGTCGGCCACATGGACCAGATGCAAAAGCACATGGAGTCGATGGGGCCCGGCATGATGAGCCCCGACATGGGCGGACGTCCACCATCGCCACCAGCAGCAAAACCCGATTGAGCTTTAGTGAGGCTCCAGCTCAGGCAGGCTAAGGTCGTTTGGCGAGACACTGATGTTGTCCGTCGCTGGCTTATCCTGTTTGCACTGCTCTAGTTTTCGGAGCTTTTCCCCGACTCGAGCAAGGTCATCCGACATTTTCGGCTTACAAACACGAATAGCGTCCAGCCTCAACGAGAAAGGAGGTAGACGCTATCAGGTTGTCGTGCTTCCAGGAGGATAGTGCCCCGCACTCTCGGTTCAGCCCAGATGTCCAGCAGACCTGTTCCTTACCCCTAGTCATTCCTCGGAATAGTCATCCCATTCTGTGATTGAGTGGATCTAGCGCACAGCAAATCGGGCAGCGGGCGGGCAACCCGTGGCTTTTGAAGGTCAAGAGTGGCGCTTGTTCGCAGGCAAAGAACACCAACCCTCTTTCGCTGCCGACGATGAGATGAAGCGTTGTACTCGCACTATTCTCCACAAGAAGTGTGAGCCGATGGTTGTATTTCATGTTCCGCATCGGTGCCTATGTTCCTTCCATTGCGACTGTGTTTATTTCCGCCCCCTGAAACGAGGATTCCACGAATCCCACTTTCCGTTTGTGGTCCGACACGAGCGCCATACCACCTCGGAGCATACGTATCCCCTCCAAAAGGTCGTTACCGGTGACATGCGTGTTCCGCTCAAACGCTCTCTGGCCGGCGAGAATATAGGCCTCTTTCAGTTGCGCAAAAGAAAAGCCATCAGAGTCCTCCGCCACCCGGAAAAGAGCCTCCTCGTTCAAATGTGGGTTGAACTTGGTGAAGTACCGGAGCCGGAGTTGGCGATCCGGCGCGGGGACGGCCACCACCCGGTCAAAGCGTCCCGGACGACGGAGGATTGCAGCGTCCAAAACGGTTGGGTCGTTCGCTGTTGCCACTACGATAACTCCATCCTGGGAATCTATCCCGTCGAGACAGTTCAGAAGTTGTTGCAAGCTGACGTTGCAGCGCACTCCAGGTGTGGGCGTGCGAGGGAAGGCCCGGTCAATGTCCTCAATCACGACCATAGAGGGTGCGGTATTCGCGGCGCATCGGAACATTCTTTCCAAATGGGCGTCATCTGTCTGCTCTTGGAACAATCGGATGGAGTGACCTGTCAGGCCACTGGTGGTGAGCATAGTGCGGATAAGACTGCTCTTCCCGTTGCCGGGTGGCCCATGGAGAAGATACCCGCGGCGGAAGGGCAATCGGTTATTTCGGAACCACTCTTCGCGATGGAGAAACGATTCAAAATCCTTCCGCACGAGATTGATTACGGATTCGCTCAAGACCAGGTCATCCCAAGCTGAAGTCCTGATGCTCCGGGTGCCATCGCCATAAACGCACAAACTAGACTCACGGCTGCGTGCCGTTAGTTTCTGAATGAGTTGCAGGAATTCTGGCGCGACCTCTCGCTTCACAATTACGCAGTCGCAAACGTCGCCTGGGTTTTCTGCGGGTGTGACCGGTATGCCTGCCAGGACGACAGGTTGCGATAAATCACGAAAGCGCACCAAGACGGGGCAATCCTCCCAGTGCGCTTGCAGGACGCGTTTTCTGTTCTTGAATAGCCCTGTGGAATTCTGCGCTGGACGGATGCGAAATGCCGGGAAGATGGTCGGGGGAAGTTCGACGGATTCGGTGAGTTTGTTCAGCTTTTGCATCACCGTCCTTTGAAACTGGACCAAAACAACATCGGGAAGAATATGCATCGATGCTAGCTGGACGATGGGGAACTCCAGTTCCAAGAGGACCGTTTCCGCAATTCGACACTTTAGCTTGCTGGCAATCCAGTCTGCGTGGCGCTCGATGAATGTCAGGATGAGGTCTTCCCGTGTGGCGAACTCGATTGAAGATAGCTTCACCAAGTCGTGTCCTTTCAATACGATATGAGCACTATAGGTCTTCGGTGGGGAGGTTTTTCTTCACAAGAGTATGCCACTTTCACTGAAGGAAAGGTTATTTTCGTATTGTATTCGCTATTACCGCATTAACATTTGTCATTTCATTCGCTTAACGGAGACTTGGGCGTGGAACTGGTGGGATTCGGTAGCGATGAATCTTCAGGGATTCAGGGACCTCCTCGGACCCCAGACTCATCCTCGCCCCGTGTTGCTTAATTCGGGAATTCAGACCTTGCTTGGAGTAAAGTGCAGATGAGAACTCGCTCGGTTTGAATTCCTCTTGAGGGTGAGACCGCGATCCCAATTCGAGCGAAGGAAAAACCAGCGCATCCCTACACCCGCCGGATTGTGGGTGTCCTGTAAATTCGATGATCGGCGCACTACCCTGCGCGTTCAAGACTTCAGTGTGTCGGGCGCGTTGCTTGTAACCGAAGAAGCCATCCCAGCGGGCACCCGCCTTGAATTGCTCTTTTCGGTGCAAGAGGGTGAGATTCGCATACTCGCCATGGTCCGCTCCTTCACACCGGGTAGAGGCATCGGGGTAGAGTTCGTCGGCATGGAATCAAGAGCATTTGACCTTATTCTTAGAGTGGTCAAGCGCTTGCTTTCCTAGGGCCCGAAGCCCAGATCGTTTAAGAGGGAGTGGAAGCACCAGCACGGGTGGACTTGCTCGACGCCAGATGAATAACTGTGGCTCACACCGATTCGAATACGGGAACAGATTAAAGAACAACTGCGGTATGTGTCGCTGGCCAGGCAATGTCTCGGCGAGCCAGCCGGGGACGATCCGAAGAACCCAGCCTCTGGAAAGAAAAATGCAAGTTCACGACAGCCTCGCGGCTAATTTTGCACTCTCGCTGCACCCCTCGAGAAACCGCTGCAACCCCGCACAACTGATTGAGGCCCGGACTCCGCTTGCACACACCCGCGTCAGTCGCATGTTCTCCCGTCACGTCCGCGCCCAGATCCGGCGCGATTCTGAGCATGGTGGAGGAACGATTTGGGGATTTATTGGCGAGTGATACGTGGGGCAGCTCTCACAGTGCACCCACGGGAATCTTGGACTTGCCGTCTATAATACACAATAATACGTGTGATCATCCTGGCATTATGAGCAGCAACGAGAAAACCATCAGTTTTCGTGCCGTCGCTGAAAAGATCGCTGCACTCGATTTGCTGGCCGCCGCCCAAGACCTTCCGCACAGCTATCTCATCAACGAAGCGATCACCAACTACATCGAGCTGCACACCTACCAGGACGCGCTGGTTCATACGGGGCTGGAGGAGATGCGGAAAGGCCGTGTCGTAAGCCATAAGGAGGTTGTGAAACGGCTCAAGGGGTCTGGACGCGCACGCCGATGATCGAGTGGACCGACCAGGCAACTCGGCACTTGGATCAAGCTCACGACTGCGTCGCTCTCTCCAACAGTGAGGAAGTTGCCACCCAGATCACGATGCAGATCGTCACCAGCGTTCAGCAGCTTGATGCCTTCCCTATGTCGGGCAGAGCTGGCCGCGTCCCCGGCACCCGTGAACTCGTCATTTCAAATACGCCCTTTATTGCTGCGTATGCTATCGAGAAGGCCCGCATCGTGATCCTCGCCGTCTCCCACGGCGCACAACACTAGTCGGAGAGCTTCTAAATCTTGGGCATCCTGGCCCAGGAAAGAGCAGAATCAATCAGCAGATGGCTCCTCTAGTTTTTCCTATGTCTTGCATCACGGTTTTGCGCGGTCTTCGGCAAGGCTTGTTTCCCAATTGTTCCAGCGCAGATGCTCCACAGGTTTTCAAAGCCACGCTGGACAATTGCTGGCGGATGGCTTTTGTCACTAGTGGAAGAACAACGGAACGGACGGAATCTTCGGTGTCAATAGGCGGAAGTCCATCGAAGAGCCACCAGTGTTCGGTGTGATGCGTGGCCCCTCCAGGCTGTATGGTCACAATGGGACCAAGTGTTTCAAGTTCGAGAAATTCCGGATTTGTGAAGAGTTCAAAGTTGCATCCGAAGTCCGGATATTGCGCGTGGGGCACTACATTTAAACGCTTGAGGAAGACACAACCCGAACGCGCATAGATTCCCCATCCGGCGGGATTGAGGAGGCCACTCATCTGTTCCGGGAAGCGCCCCGTCGGTTTCTCCTGTTGGATCAACTGCAAAAAGTCCTGACCAAGAACCCAGCGGCTGTCGCTGAAGTCCGTGAAGGACCAGAGCGTGAGCGGCGAAAGCGATTGGAAATGCTCTTTGTCCATCGCGGCACGCGGCGGAAACGGGAGAATGGCGCGGCCGCCAGGCCGCATCATAGTGGGGGTCCAGGGAGCGAGTTGCGTAGATGTTGAAGAGAGATTGCGGATGGAATGGACGAGTTTGACGTGTGTCCCCTGCTCGCTGAGCTCGATGGAAATGGTCTTCTGCAGGGCGGTCCCGGGTGGTGCGGCCTCGACCGGAGCCGTGAAGGTGGCACCGGAGAGAGTGGTGATGACCTCGATGGGATGATTGTCCGGGAAATACGTGCGCTCAACTTCGGGCCAGGCCCACAGACGGTGGCCGCCGTACAGCCGGAATACATTGCCACCACACTGGCCGGCATGCTCAGGGTTTTCATAAAACTGATTTTCGCCGCCAAGGAGCCCGTAGCGTACAACGCGAGGACCGACATCGGCCAGCACAACCAGTTCGACCGCATCGTTCGACAGGAAGTATGCGTTTGGCCAGCCGCAGTACTTCCTTTTCTCGACGCGAATCACACCAGCTCTTTTGCAAATTTCTGGATTTTGCGCCAGGCACTTGCGATTTCGTGCATATCTTCTTCATCGCCAAGAAGCACGGGTTGAGGAATCCAGATGGTTTCGAAGGCGGCACGATTCGTGTTGGGATAGTTTGCCTTGAGGAAGGCGTGGGCTTCGGTCGCTTGGGATCCACACAGGCGTTTGCGGTACTCCCCGCTTTGAAACACGTGCAGGGCGTGGATGGGCGGGTAGCTGGCTTGATTCGGGATGCCTTCGGCATTCATGGCTTGGATAAGTTTTTCCGTGCCGGCGCCGGCGAACTCGTTCGAATCTACATGGAAGATGTATGCGTAGTGACCATTGCGCGTGCACCGGGGGTCCAGCTTCTGCGGGGTAACACCCGGAATCGAGGAAAGGAGTCTGTCGAGAAGGCGTGCGTTCCGGTGACGTCGCTCTGTTTGCGCATCGAGGCGCGTCATTTGAACGCTTAGAATGGCGCCCTGCCACTCGCTCAAGCGATAATTCGAGCCATTGATGAAATGACTGTAGAACCATTCGCCGGGCATGCGGCCACAGTCGTGGACGCTGCGTGCTTGCCGTTCGAAAGCATCGTCATTGGAAATGATGATGCCGCCTTCGCCGGCGGTCATGAGTTTGCTGGCCTGGAAACTGAACGTGCCAGCTGTCCCTTGAGCGCCAATGCGTTTCCCTTTCCATTCCGTCGCGTGAGCGTGGGAACTGTCTTCCACAAGGTGAATCCCTTTTTTCCTGGCGAGTTCGCCGAGAGCATCCAAATCCGCGGGATGGCCGCCCATGTGAACGGCAATCATGGCCTTGGTATGCGGCGTGATGGCCGCCTCCGTAAGTTTGGGATCGAGGCAATAAGTGTCCGGCGAAACGTCGACGGTGACGGGGAGCGCGCCAGCATACAGAACGGCGCTGGGGGTCGCGACAAAAGTGAAGTCCGGAACGATCACTTCGTCGCCGGGACCAATGCCCAGAGCTGACATGGTGACTTCCAGAGCAGCGGTGCCGTTGGTCACGGCGATGCCGTGTTTTGCGCCGTGGAATTTGGCGAATTCCTGCTCAAAGGCGAGAGTTCGCGTCCCGGGGGTTCTCCACCAAACCCTGCTGTCGAGAACTTCCATAAGCGCCTTGCGCTCTGCATCGTCATATTGCGGCCAGAGAGGAATTGATTTTTGTTTGGACTTCTTACCGCCGTTGAGTGCAAGTTCCGCCATAGGAATCTCCTGACGTGCCTGAAAAGAGACTAAAACTGATTGAAGCCAGTGGTATAACGAAATGCTTCCACAAAATGGCCCTCTTTGCGTGGTTGCTCGCCGCGCAGTTCCTCTTTTACTTTTGCGAAATCCTTGGCATCCCAGTCTGGCCGGTACTTATTGACCGCCGGTTCAAACTGGCTGACCTGTTTTAGGGCAGCATCGACCTTCAGATCCATGACACGGTCAATGTTCACGAAATAGTTGGCTTCCTGTGGGGAAGGATAGAAGAAATACATTTCCGGAACCTTGTAGGGCTGCAGCCCTTGCTGGAGCTTCTGATTGGGAAAGTACAGCCAAAACTCCGCAGCGCGCACGGCATCAATGGTGTTGAAGGCCGCCATGCGGTGGTCGCTCTTGTGCCAACGTTCATACCACTCACCGGGGTCAACGCTGAGAAGCACGTCCGGGCGGATACGGCGAATGATGGCAGTGGCTTCCTCGGTGAGCTTGGGTTGCGGCGCATATTCGAGCATGCCGTCGTCATAGCCCATCCACAGGATGTTTTCCTTTGGCGTACCAAGAACGCCCTCGGAGACTTCCTGCTCCGCACGACGGATTTGCGCTAGGCGCTGGGAGTTCATGTCGGGATCGTAAGAGCCCTTGTCATCATTCGTGTAAACGACGATGTACACCTTGTTGTGATTGCGATTGAGGAGCGCGATGGTACCGCCGGCACCAAACACGTCGTCATCGGGATGTGGCGTGAAAAGAAGAATCGTCTTGTTCTGAAGTTCTTCCAGGCGTTTCTCTGGTTGAGGTGCTGGACTCTGTGACGGAATGGCCATAGCAAACGGCAATGCAAGAAACAGTCCCAATGTGACTTTCATAGGAGGTGTTCTCCTTGGGCTGAGATTTCAGATGCATTATGAAAGCTGAACACGTGAAGCGGAAGCTCGCTGCACCCGGATGGGCAAATCTTACTTGACAGAAGGCAGCCGGTGCAATATTAACTCGATTCAACAAACGTTTCTGTTGGCTCAGGGGGGTGTCATGTTGATTCAGGTTCGCAAGTTGATTGTTCCCACTTTGCTTATTTCTGGAGCCGTTGTCAGTTTGTCTGCGACAGCATCCGCGCAGGTTGATCGCGGGGCAATTGTGGGCACAGTGAGTGACGCTTCGGGGGCCAGGGTGGCCGACGCCGACGTCACCGTCACAAATCTCCAAACCAATCAAGCTTCTCAATTCAAAACCGACGGTGAGGGAAACTACTCCGCACAACTCTTGAAGATCGGGCGCTATTCGGTGCGCGTCGAGAAACAGGGATTCAGTTCGTCGCTGGAATCCAGCGTGGACGTGGGAGTGAATCAGGTGGTGCGCGTGGATCTGGCGCTCCAAGTGGGTTCCAAGACCGAGACCGTGGAGGTGACCTCCGCGGCACCGCTGCTGCAGACGGAAACGTCGTCTCTCGGAACAATTGAGAGCACACAACGAATTACAGAACTGCCTTTAAACGGCCGAAATTTCATTCAATTGGCGTACCTCGGCCCAGGAGCCAATGGGGGCAGACAGGATCAAACGTCAGCGGTGGAGTGTTCGAGAATGAGCGCGCAAATGAAGCGATTTCGGTGAATGGCTTGCGCGTCACCAACAACAACTTCCTGCTGAATGGCGTGGACAATAATGAATTCGGATTGGGAGGCACAATCGTCCTGCCGGCACCGGATGCGATTCAGGAGTTTCGCACCGAAGAAAATTCGATGAGTGCGGAATTCGGGCGGGGCGGAGCTGCTGTCAACGTGGTGCTTAAATCCGGCACCAATCAGATTCATGGCGGGGCTTATGAATTCATTCGCAACGACAAACTGGATGCGTTGAACTACTTCAGCCCGGGACAGGCACCATTCCAGAGGAATCAGTTTGGGGCGTTCCTTGGCGGGCCGATCCGGAAGAACAAGACCTTTCTGTTTGGCGACTATCAGGGCTATCGCCTGCGCGAAACCGATCCGTTCATTTCGAGCGTGCCCACGGCCAGCGAACGAACCGGGGATTTTAGCGAGCTTTTGGCTGCCCAGGGAATCCAACTTGTGAACCCTTACACCGGGCAGGACATCCCCGGCAATCGACTCGATCTGGCCACGAAGCCCGACGGCTCCCCATTGATCGATTCTGTGGGATCCAATGTACTGAATCTCTATCCGGCGGCGATTCCCTCCGACATTTCCAATCCCAATCATTTCACCCAGAATTATGTTGCGAATCAAAAGCGTATCAACAATCAGGATGCGTTTGACATTCGCTTCGATAACCGGTTCCGGGAACAGGATCAGATGTTTGCGTCCTATAGTTTTAGTGATGTCCGAAGCCAACGCCCGGGACCACTCGGTGATCTGGGAGGATCGGACTGCTGCCCGAGTGTGAGCAAATCTCGCGGCCAGCATCTCGGGATCGGTTACACCCATATGTTTTCGACAACGCTATTGAATGACCTACACGGCGGTTATTTCCGTTATTCGGTGAACGCCCTACCCTTCAACTACGGCAAGAATCTCGGCCAGCAACTTGGTATTCCGAACGCCAATCGGGGGGACCTCAATTCTTCCGGCCTGACGAACATCGATGTTGCGGGATACACCTCGCTTGGTGATTCGGAGTGGCTTCCCGAGCATGTGTATGAAAATATTTTCCAGATTGCGGACACGTTGACTTGGGTCCGTGGCAGGCACTCCGTGAAATTCGGCGTGGATTTCCGAAGGCAAACCCGCAATTTTTATCAGGTGATGGCGCCGCGGGGCCTGTTTGTGTTCAGCGGACTGTACACGGGCGATGCTTTTGCTGATCTTCTGACCGGAGTGGCCAATGCTACCGAGCAAGACTTCCTGCAAGGCAACTACCTGACGAAATACTGGGACCTTGCGGAATTCGTACAGGACGATTGGCACATTCGTTCCGACCTAACGCTGAACATCGGACTTCGCTATGAAATTACTTCGCCCGCGGGCGGCCGAGTCAGTAATTTTAATCTAGCGACGGGAATGTTGGACGTTGCATATGGCACGGGAGCGTTACCCCACGCCGGGGTGCAGTTTGACAAGGGCGGATTTGCGCCGCGCATTGGGTTGGCGTGGTCGCTCCCGCGGAATACTGTAGTGCGAAGCGCCTTCGGAATCTTTCACTCCGCCGAATCGAACATCTTCGATGACTTGGGGCTGAACCCGCCTCAAGACACTTTCAATGCCGCGCAATACAGTGCGGGCAGCACGCCGGTTGCAGCCCAGTTGATTTCGACCGGATTCCCCGACGCGTTTCCGGTTTATGACCCTGCAAATATTCAAGGCTCCGTGAAAACTACAGGAGCCAAGCGTCTTATTCCCAAAATTTTGGAATGGAACCTTACGGTCCAACACCAGTTCGCCCCGAACTGGGTTTTCACAGCTGGCTACGTGGGAACGCACGCTTATCGCCTCTGGAACCACGAATCGAGTGACCTTAATCAGGCAACGCAACCACTCGACAGCAATTTCAATGGGCCGGCTCCGGCCGACTGCCTGTCGAATAATTATGGGCGTCCCTATTTCAATCAGCAGCCGTGCCTCGTGTCGATTCTGCCTTTGGACTACGCGCAGCTACATACCATGTACAACGCGTTCCAGACGTCGTTGAACAAGCGATTCTCGAACGGGTTTAATATGCTGGTTGCTTATACGTTTGGAAAGAACCTTGGAAACGCCGATGGAAACGTCGGCGCATATATCCAGAATTCCCAGAACCCCAACGCGGAATACGGACCAGCGGCACCTGACATTCGCCAACGGCTCTCCGTCAGCTACCTATATGAATTGCCGGTCGGGCGAGGCCGCCAGTTCATGAATGATGCGAAGGGTGTGGCGGATGCCCTCCTCGGCGGCTGGGAACTGGGCGGCATCGTTACCGCCCAGACCGGTGAAGCTCTGACCGCGACTCTCTCCGCCGACTATACGAATACGGGAAGCTTTAGCCCTCGACCGGATCAAATCCACAACCCCTACGACTTCTCATTCAATACAGGTGACCAGGCAACTGTCTTTCAATGCCCGAATCCTGGCCACCAGACTCTACAATGCTGGTACAACCAGGCGGCCTTTGCGATTCCTGCTCTCGCGCCGGGCCAGACCTTTGCCACGAATTGGGGAAATTCCGCAATAGGAAATCTGCGCGGTCCGAATCTCGTTGATTTTGACTTTGTGGTGCAGAAAAACTTCAAAATCCGGGAGTCGCAGCAGATTGAATTCCGGGCAGAATTTTTCAATATTTTCAATCATCCCAATTTTGGGTTGCCGGGAGCAAACCCGGATGTGGCGGGCGGAGCAGCGATCACCAGTACGTCGACGGATAATCGACAGATTGAGTTCGCCCTGAAGTACACGTTCTGAACAACGGTAGCAATTCAGGAGAAAACTTATGAGCACCCGAAGCGGCTTCTTACCGTTCACTCTGATTCTCACGCTGGCCTTGACCGCCGCCGGACTGCGGGCCCAAACAGTAAAACTGCATGTTTCCTCGAAAGCAGGAGACCGCCTGACCGCGAAGTCAGATGCGCAGTTTTCTAAGGGTAAAGCCACGGGCGGTGCGACTTTTCGGATCAACGATTCCGTGAAGCATCAGAAGATCGCTGGATTTGGAGCGTCAATCATGGAAGCGGGGTTGATGACGCTGAACACACTGCCCGCGGACAAACAAGAAGACGTATTGCGGGCCCTTTTTGACCCGAAGGACGGCGCAGGATACACGGCGATGAAAACACCTCTGGCCGGCACCGATTTCCAGTCCGCAGGACCTTGGTTCACCTACGACGACACACCTGGCGACGTGGAGTTGAAGAATTTTTCCGTAGAGCGCGATTTCGGACCAAGCGGCGTGGGCACTTACATCTTGCGTGCGCGGAAGTACGGCAACTTTGCCCTGCAAGCGCCGATGGACTACCCGCCGGACTGGATGCTGTACGACGTGAAGAAGCACCAGGACATTCCGCCAAAATATTATCCGGTGCTGGCAAAGTACTTTGTGCGTTACCTCGAAGAGTACAAGAAGCGCGGCATCGTGGTCGATTATTTGAGCCTGTTTAACGAACCTGAAGAGGTGTACACGAAGATCAAATACCCGGAGATCCGGGTGCTCTTGCGCGATTTTGTCGGCCCGGCGCTGCGTCAATCCGGATTGACCACGAAGTTGATGATGAGCGAAGCGCCGGAGCGGAGAGTGGCGTACAAGCGGTATCCGGTGGTGCTGGACGATCCCGAGGCGCGGAAGTTTGTGTCCGTGGTGGCTTATCACGGCTACGATTTCAAGAATTTCGACAAGATCGCCGAACTGGAGAAAAAGTATACGGATCTGCCGTTCTGGATGGACGAGCTATGCTATGCCTACGAGGCCGGCTATCCGAAGAACAAGAAACTGCCGATCTACGAGTTCGACGACGGCGATGTATGGGGCAACATTATTTTTGACGATCTCGAGGCCGGGACGTCCGCGTGGTTGTATTGGAATGCGATTCTGGACGAGACCGGCGGGCCTTGGGCCGTGTCACCAGTGCACGGCAACCCGGACCCCAACGCGCAACATCCCGTGGTCATTATCAACAAGACCACACACGAAATTACCTATACAGGAACTTACTGGTATTTGGCACACTTCAGCAAATTTGTGCGGCCGGGGGCCGTACGCTTGGAAACGGCAGGGAAAACCAAAGGCGTGCGCGTGATGACGTTCGGGACCCCGGAGGGCGGCTACGTCGCGCAATTGCTGAACAGCCTGAATGAGAATGCAGACATCAATCTCGAATCGAAAGGGAAAACGTTGCACCTGACCTTGCCTGCGCGCTCCATCACCACGGCCGCGTGGTAAAGTCGGATGCCTTGTCCAATCGCTCACGAGATGGAGTGCGTCTGAGTCCGCTTGCTGCCAAATGAGAATCCGGAACGAGTGTACAGATCGCAGGTGCCTATTGCGAACTACTGGGAGCGATCAACGGGTTCACAACCCGAATTACCCGGTAGCTTTGCCCGGTTGCCAGAGCTTCGGAGTAGAGGATAGATGCGCCTGAACTTTCAACTGCCGGAAGAATGAGTGCATCCCAAAAAGAAGTTTTTTAGCGTACCTCGATATCCAGCGCCTGGAGAACAGACTCGGGAGAATTGGTGACGACCTCCCACGTTGTGTAATCCCGGATCAGCAGACGGACCTCTTTCACCGGCAGAGCATGGCTGATCTTTTCGGCAGAGATTAATACACAGTTCCTGTAGAACCCGCATGCTCAATACGCCCTGGCCCGAATCCCAAAGCTGCTCCAAGAGCGTTCGAGCGCGTTGATGTTTGACTCCGGCGGAACGGTCATGCGCATAAACCAGAATATTGGTATCGACGAAGTGCTTATCGCTCATGGAGTTCATCCCTTGAGCGAGGGGGCGTCCAGCGCAAGTCAAAGCCTCTCCGCAGGCGGGCCAGGCCGCGTCTGCGCGCAGGACGATACTCCCTGCGCTCCCGCACGGCCTGCTCCAGCCGGGCTGCAAGCAAAGCACTGATGGAAGTGCCCTCCTCGGCAGCAAGAACACGAGCTTCCCGTAGGAGTTCCGCTTCGATTTTCAACGTAATATTGGTCTTCCTGACAGGACCTATTTACGTGTAGCACTATTTTGCGTGCTCAGCGGGGGGAAAGCAATTGAAGCTCACCGGCCGCGACCAGGAACTCAGAAAACCACGGTAAGAGGCGGCCCGTCACCCTCCGCAGCCAAAGATAGGCTGTGGATTGAAACACACTTCACTCTTCTTGCCCCGGGGGCAAGTTTCGTACAGCTTCCTGATTCGACTGTTAGCGTTCGGGATCTGATGCATCCGGCCAAGGATACCAGGACAGCGTATTCCATATTTGTAAATTTAATTTGCTATTCGCGAATCGCGAATATAGAATGCCACTATGAGCCTAAAGCCCCAAGACGTTGTCGTGGCGCTGAAACTGTGCGCGTATCCCGATGTGCGTCCACCTATCTCGATTATTGCAAACGATCTGAGCCTCAGCCCCTCCGAGGTGCACGGTGCAATCGGTCGGCTCCGCATATCTCGACTGTTACACGGTTCAGGCTTGAAAGACCGCCCGAACATTTCGGCACTCGAGGAATTCCTGATTCATGGTCTCAAGTACGCGTTCCCGGCAGAACACAGCGACGTAACCAGAGGGGTTCCGACTTCTTATGCAGCAGAACCCCTTAAGAGTGAACTCGCGATGTCGAATGAACTTCCACCGGTGTGGCCATGGCCCGAGGGAGATACCCGCGGGGTCGGGCTTGAACCTCTCTACAGGAAAGTCCCCCAGGCGGCGCTGCGCGATTCGGAACTCTATGAGCTTTTGGCGCTGGTCGATGCGATTCGAGACGGGCGCGCGCGTGAGCGAAAGATCGCCGAACAGGATTTGGTGCGTAGACTACGGACAGCTCATGGCCAACCCTAACTACCAACTCCTTGTCGACGCTGCGAAGCTCCTGAAGCCGATTCTCGGTGAGTTAGTGTTCGTCGGAGGCTGCACGACCGGCCTGCACATTACCGACACAGCCGCTGCGGACGTGCGACCTACATGGAATACACCAAATTCTCCGAAAAACTAAAGGCTCTTGGCTTCCGGGAAGACACACGAGTGGGAGCCCCTCTTTGTCGTTGGCGCCAAGAAACCACCACGCTCGATGTGATGCCGCTCGAAGGGAAGATCTTGGGGTTCAGAAACAGTTGGTACCGACCCGCGATGGAAAGCGCCGAGCAGCGGGAATTAGAACCTGGGCTGGAAATCTTGTTCGTGAACCCGGTCTATTTTTGTGCTTCCAAACTGGAAGCCTTTGGAGATCGAGGAAAGAACGACTACCTTGGCAGTCGTGATTTGGAAGATGTGATTGCTGTTGTGGATGGCAGGCCAGAATTGGTCGGCGAAATTAGAGCAGCCCACAATACTGTTCGTTCCTACCTTGCTCAAAAAATTGCAAAATTCTGTGCAGCGCGGGAGTTTCTGGATGCGCTCCCGGGACATCTGCCGCCGGACGCAGCGAGTCAGGAGAGAATAACCACTGTGCTGGCAAGACTGAAGGAAGTCGCTTCGCTCTGAGAGGCAATGCTACGAAAAGGAGGCAGTTCAATGCAAAAACTAAGGCTTCAGAGAAACGTCTTATCGCACACTCTCGAATAAACAGGGCGCGCAGAGACGGCAGAGCGCCTTTATAGGTATGATACATGGTGCCTGCGCGCTTCGCCAAGAACACGAGCTTCCCGTAGGAGTTCCGCTTCGATTTTCAACGTAATAATGGTCTTCATGGCAGCACCTATTTACGTGCAGCACTATTTCGCGTGCTCAGCGGAGGGAAAGCAATTGGAGCTCACTGGCCGCGACCAGGAACTCAGAAAACCACGGTGAGAGGCGGCCAGTCACCCTCCACAGCCAGAGACAGGCTGCGGATTGCATGAATCCCCTCGTGCCATTCCCATATTACGGATTCGCGGTTTCCCTTCATGAGCTGACGTGGATTGAAGCCCACTTCCTCTTATTGTTCGAGGGCAAGATTCGTACAGCTTCCGGAATTGCTACTGGCGTACAGCCGTTCATTGTTCGTCGGGACCATTCGCCGCGCCTGTACTAAAACTGTTCACTACACCAGTAGATTAGGGCGCTGGTGGCTTTTACTCTGCGAGTGCTGGCAAGTCGCGAGTGGTTAACGACGGCACCCACGGTCCCCCCTCCCCGACCCAAAGATGTCAGTCAGCACGGAGAAATTGATGCAATTGGGCAACAGGTCGTGGCTGCGGGTGTGTGCCGTGGCGATGGTGATCCTCGGGAGTCTGTGGGGAGCAAGCGCCGAAGCAAATTCCGGAGTAAGTGAAAGTCCCTCTTCCTTAAATTTTGGGTCGGTAAAAGTAGGTGCCATGAGTTCCCCCCAGGCATTTACGGTAATGAACACGGGGTCTCAGAGAATAACCATACAGAGCGTTGCAAGTAGTAGTGGTCAATTCAAGGTTACGGGCCCTCTGCTGCCGCTGAGAATGAATCCCGGGCAAGGCGTGTCATTTCAAGTTGCGTTCCAACCGACAGCGGCAGGAACTTTTTTTGGGAGCATAAGCGTTTCCTTAAATCGGTACTTGCGCGGGGTGAAATCGGTTGCCGTTTCAGGAACTGGAGTGGCCACAGCCCAAGCCCCATCGTCACCCACTCCAACCTACCTGCTATCCACGAGCGTAACTTCCCTGAACCTGGGCAGCGTGCTTGTGGGAGGGAGTGGTTCGCAGCCAGTGGTGCTGACGAATACGGGTAACAGCAGCGTGACTATTTCGCAGTTGTCTGTGACCGGAGCGGGATTCACGGCCGGAGGTTTCGCGGTTCCCCTGACGCTGGCGGCAGGACAGAGTGCCGCGTTGACGGTGGCATTTTCACCCACGGTCGCAGGGACGGTCACGGGCAGCGTTTCAGTCCTAAGCAATGCCACGAATTCGCCCACGACAATCGCGTTATCTGGGAGCGGAACTGCGCAGACGCTCCAGCTCACGGCGAGCACCACGAGCTTGAATTTTGGAAGCGTGCTCGTCGGCACTTCGAGCAACTCGAAGACGATTACTTTCGCCAACACTGGAAACAGCAGTGTGACCATCTCTCAAGTAACTGTGGCCGGCGCGGGCTTCACGGCATCGGGAATAGTCACGCCCATGACGCTTGCCGCGGGGCAGAGCGCGTCGCTGACAGTGGTGTTTTCTCCTACAGTGGCGGGCAGCATCACCGGCAACGTCTCAGCAATCAGTAATGCCACGAATTCGCCCACGACAATCGCGTTGTCAGGAAGTGGAAGTGCACAGACGTTTCAGCTCACGCCAAGCGTCACGAGCTTGAATTTCGGAAACGTACTCGTGGGCAGCACGAGCAGCACAAAAACAGTCTCTATCACCAACACCGGAAACAGCGGCGTGACCATCTCTCAGTTGACCGCAGCAGGAACGGGCTTCACGGCGACAGGGATCACCTTGCCTTTGACTCTGGCCGCGGGGCAGAGCACCTCGATCGGAGCTACGTTCACTCCGTCCGTGGCGGGGTCATCGAGCGGCAGCTTGACGTTGCTCAGTACGGCCACCAATTCCCCAACAACGGTTACGCTCTCCGCCACCGGCGTGCAGCCGCAAATTGCGGTCGTGCCGAATGCGGTCTCTTTTGGCAATGTGGCCGTCGGTTCGAGCAATACGCAGACGATGACCATTCAGAACTCAGGCACCGCAAACCTGATGGTGACGCAGGCGGCACTGAGCGGCCAGGGATTTGCCGTGAGCGGTCTGGCGTTGCCACTCACGGTGGCACCAGGAGGCTCTGCGGCATTCACCGTGAGTTTCACGCCGACGCTAGCCAGCAACTTCTCCGCTTCTCTTTCGCTGGTAAGCAACGCGCCGAGCTCACCTTTGGCGGTAGCGCTCTCCGGTACGGGAATTGCGCAAACCTTACAGCTATCGGCAAGCCCAAGCTCGCTGACTTTCGTGAGCACGAACGTGGGCACCACCAGCAGTCAGACATTAACAATCTCGAATACCGGGAATTCGAGTGTGGGCGTATCACAAATCACGGTATCCGGCACTGCCTACAGCGTGACGGGCGTGGCGCTGCCGATCAGCTTGAGTGCTGGTCAGAGCACGAGTTTTACAGTTGTGTTCGCCCCCCTCAGCGCAGGAAGTCTGCCGGGGAGCCTTTCCATCGTGAGCACGGCAACCAATTCACCCTTGACCGTTGCTCTTTCCGGATCGGGGGTTCAGGCCGCCTCTCACTCGATAAGCCTGACCTGGTCGGAATCGTCCACCGGGGTTGCAGGCTACAACATTTATCGCGGCGCTGCATCGGGCGGACCGTACGCAAGAGTCAATTCGGCGCTCGTTCCAATGGCCGCCTACGCAGACGCCGCGGTACAATCAGGCTCTACATACTATTATGTGACAACTGCGGTGGATTCCGCGGGTGTCGAGAGCATGTACTCGAATGAGGCTACGGCTGTCGTGCCCTGACCGCTCGGGAAAGCACAATCTAGCGCCTCGAACATTCCAATCGGGTTCTTCACGATCGTTCGCGCCTTGGTTACCCACCTCCCTTGATGAAGAGGGAGCCGAATAATTCATCATGGTCGATGGTGATCGAAGAGATTCTTGGTGAGCAACACCGAGAGAAAACGGGATAGAAGGGGATGGTCTTCGAGCAGCAACGGAGGGGTGTGCCTGAAGATGGCAGCAGTCCGGGAAAAACTCCTGCAATGGCCTGCACCGTTAGAGACACCGCGTTGACGAGATTCCAAGACTATTTGGGGAGAGGTTAGTTTCCGGGGCTCAGGGGAGCAAATCTGTCCTCGCGGCCAATTCTTGCTCATCAGAAGACTGGCAATTGACTCCCTTGCCGACCGAGAGTAACGTACAGCCAAGCACGGGCCAAGCTGCAAGAAACTTGAACGAGGGAGATACGAATGGAAAAACAACTCTCGACAATAGGCTATTGGTTAGGATTGATCTGTACTGTCGTCGCGTTTATCATGCGGATGTTGATGGCTCTCCATATCTCTTTGCCGTTCACGGGTGCGCCCGGTGGTCTGGCTATTTCCTACATGAGTTTTTTCCACGGTGCCGCGCTGTGTTTCTTGCTCACGATCGCGGGCTGGTGCCGTACGGCAAAGTCCTAGGATAGTCTGTCATTAAACTCTAGCCGACTGGTCGCAGAGGTAGTGGTCTTTTTCAAGAACTCACTTCAACAGGTCCCAATCGAGACCACCTCAGTCGTTGTTGGTTTGAATGCATAAGTCGAGGGAGGGGCGCTTGGCGTACAAAGGCTGAACTCGTTTGATTTCGCCTTAGAACTAGAGCAATCCCGCCTGCACGCAAGAAGTGCCACGACCAACAAATTAACGAGTCTAGTTTGCAGCTTTCCAGGGCCAGCAAGTGGAATGACTAACCTCTACGCTCAACTGAATGTCGCATTATTAGATACTACGGTATATATTAGATAAATTATAATCGGACGACTGAGTGCGGTGGTCGACTGATATCACTGGGATGGGGTCCTCGATTTCTTCCACCCTGCCGCCCGTCTCTAAATTCTTGCGGAGATTGAAGGAGGAAATATGGCGCCCGTTTATTCGATAACTGATCTCGGGACACTGCCAGGGGTTGCCGGAAGCGCCGGTTATGGAATAAATCCCTCAGGCGAGGTTGCTGGAGCCTCCACGCATGCATTTCTATGGTCGCCTGCTGGGGGAATGCGGAATCTGGGCAGCCTGCCAGGCGGGGGAGGCAGCGTTGCTCAAGGAGTCAACCGCTGGGGACATGTCGTTGGCGTTTCGGATGTGCCAGGTGGGAGCGCACGCGCTTTCCTCTGGACCAGCGGTGCGGGAATGCAAGACCTTGGAGTTCTCCCGAACACAGTATCCAGCGAGGCCTTCGGGGTTAATCGAGTCGGCGAAGTGGTTGGCGACGCCTCCAATCCGAACCAGTACGCGCACCCATTTCTGTGGCACCGGGGCGCTGGCATGCAGGACTTGGGAACTTTGCCGGGAGGCCAAGTTGCCCGCGCCACGGCGATCAGCAACGCGAGCCAGGTTGTCGGCTATTCAAACTTCCAGCACCTACTGCAGCCTGTTCCTACGTATCACGCGTTTCTTTGGAGTCGTTGCTGTGGAATGGAAGACCTTGGTACTCTGCCGGGCAACGACAATAGCCTGGCTTACGGGGTCAATCACTTGTGTCACGTAGCCGGGGAGTCAGTTCTCTCGGGAAGGCAAAACAATCACGCCTTTCTATGGACCCGTTGCGACGGAATGCGGGACCTCGGAACGCTGCCGGGAGGGCGGGTGAGTTCCGCAACGGGCATTAATCGCCGCGACGTCGTGGTCGGAAGCAGCGATTTTGCGAACAGCGGCGGGACGAGTCATGCATTTGTTTGGGGCAATCAAAGTGGCATGCAAGACCTGAACAACTTGATTGCCTCGCAGTCAGGATGGGTGCTGACCAAAGCCACTGCGCTCAACCGGCATGGTCAGATCACTGGATACGGGACGATTGGAGGTCAGACGCACGCGTTCCTACTGACGCCGACGTTACCCATCTGTTGAGGCGAGGTGCCGCGCGTGGTGCCGAAAGTTCACACCGGGATTGAATTACAGGTCAGAAAAGGCGGAGTGCAATTGAGTTTGCCAGTCGGGCAAATGAACACGAAAGGTCCGATGAAGACGCTCATTGGAGAGGATGGAATAGGGGGGACGCCCTGCAGGTGTTGGATATTGAGCGGTGGTAATGGGAAGAACGCGCTGAACGATCAGCGGCCGGTCTGAAGTAGCAGCGGCAAACCAGCGGACATCCGCCGGGGTGCGGGTTCCCTGATCGAGGATAGCGCGGGCAAAATCGAACCAGGTCGTGGTTCCCCCCGCGGTGATGTGGTAAGTACCGCTAACACCGGACATGGAAGTTGCCAGGTCGGAATCAAGCGAAAGATTCTGAAGAACCGATGCGGTCCCGCTCGCGATGGCCCTGCACCAGGTGGGTGCGCCGACCTGATCGCTTACAATCCGCAGCTCTTCGCGTTGGGTAGCCAGACGCAGGATCGTGAGAAGGAAGTTTTGTCCTCGCGTGCCATACACCCATTGGGTGCGAAAAGTCAGATGGGGCACTCCAATGTGGCGGATGGCGTCTTCACCAGCGAGCTTGGTTTGGCCATAGACACTCAACGGATTTGCTGGGTCGTCCTCCTCGTACGGAGAACGTTTTGAGCCATCGAAGATATAATCCGTTGAATAGTGCACCAGCGCGGCACCCAGTTTTTTTGCTTCTTCTGCCAGAATGGCGGGAGCATCGGTGTTAAGCGCGCGAGCGGACTCCTGATCGGTCTCGGCTTGATCGACGGCCGTATACGCTGCGGCGTTTACTATGAGCCGAGGTTTCATCCCCTGAATCGTGCGGCGAATCTCACTGGGATTGGTAAGATCCATATCTTCGCGATCCACGGCGATCAATTTCCCTAACCGAGGAAGCAGTTTTTGTAGTTCAAAGCCGATTTGGCCATTCTTGCCCGTTAATAAGATGGGAGCTGGAGTGATCATTTTCCTGCGTACCGGGGAAGGTCCTCAGGCAGGACACTGGAAAGTCTTGGATACTTGGAATCTTTTTCCGAGATCAGGGGATCGGCAATTCCCCAGGAAATATTGAGGCCGGGATCGTTCCAGAGAATCCCGCGCTCATCCGCGGGAGAATAGAAATCGCTGCACTTATAAAGGAATTGAACTCTTTCGGAAAGGGCGACAAAGCCATGGGCAAAACCAGCGGGAATGTAGATCTGGTTTTGATCTCGAGCGGAAAGAACCACTCCCGTCCATTGGCCAAATGTAGGAGATCCAAGCCGGATGTCCAAAGCAACGTCCAACGCATCGCCTTCTACCACCCGGCAGAGCTTTGCCTGTGGGCGATGCAACTGATAGTGAAGGCCACGAAGGGTTCCTTTCGAAGACGCGGAGTGGTTGTCCTGAACGAAAGAATCAGTGATTCCCAGTTCTGCAAATTTCGCCCGATGGTAGGTTTCCATGAAAAAGCCACGGGAATCGCGGAGAACCTTAGGACGAAGTTCAAGTACACCTGGTAGAGAGGCCTCAATTCTTTGCAAGGGAGCTAAGTTCTCCTCTATGGGAACGACGCCGTTAGAGAATTTGGACGCGACCACGAAAAGCTTATCACCTCCAAGGGCACCACGGGAGGGAAGCACAGGTTTGAACCTCCGTTAACAGGCCGGGTCCCAAGCCGCCGGCAGCTCGGGCAGGCAAGAACTTGCCTTGGGGAGTAGTCGGGAAAGGAGTGGGTGAGGTTCTACGGGTAGGCCCGACAGACAGGGTGGAGAATTCCCCATGAGCATGAAAACAAAGAGCTTCTAGTGTGTGCCCTGTTTCACGGAGTCAGATCGAGAGGTAACTTGGTGCCATTAGGTGGAACTTTTCTGGGACGAGGTGGCGGAGGTGCAGGTGCCGTCAGGCCATGTTAATTGGTAACTTCTTAAAGCGTAATGACTTACAGAGATGCGCCCTGAGCCGCAACTGGCGCATGATGGAAGTGCAGTTGCTACCTAGTCGGGAGTGATAGAGCGACCCTTTCGGGACTGCTCCTTTCGATGGCGAGCGCAGCTTCCATTGTGTAACACATGAACACTATAGCAATCCAACCCGGGGACAAGTTGAAGGAGGCGGGCATCGTTTGTGGCTCATCTCGGGCGATGCAGGATTTGAATGCGACGGTAGAGCAACTCGCGGCCACAAATATACCTGTGCTTCTTGTTGGCGAGAGCGGTACAGGGAAGGATGTCTACGCTCGAATGATCCATTGGTTGTCCGGCCAGAACGCCTTGCCGTTGTTAAAGATACCTTGTGGAACCATCGACCACGCGCGGCTGCAAAGCGTACTTCAAAACCTGCACACGCCAAGAGAACAGGCTCAGGGAACTACGCATCTTTTCCTCGATGGCATCGAAGAATTGGATGGGGCATGCCAGAAGCTGCTGCTCACCTATTTGCCTGATGGAGTGGAATGGGGCATCGGCGAAGGATCCCGGATCCGAGTGATCGCCGCGACAAGCCGTGAGCTGGAAAAGGACGTGGCGTCGGGAAGAATTCGCCGGGAATTTTATTTCCGAATTAACGGTGCTTGCCTGCGGTTACCTTCTTTGCGAGAGCGACGTGAGGATATCGCGGCGTTACTGGAGTATTTCCTTCAAAAGCATGCACAAGAGATGAAGAAGACCGCTCCGAAATTGGACCAAGAGACCATGAATAAGCTCTTGGCTTATGACTGGCCCGGCAATATACGGGAACTGGAAAACCTGTCGCGCAGAATGGTGGCACTGGAGGACGCAAGGTCGCCGGTCAACGAGCTTCGCGTAAGAATCGCGGAGAGGTCTGAGACAGGTGATGCCGACAGAGGTTCATCCTTGAAGGCTGCTGCGCGGGCTGCTTCCCGGCAGACGGAAAGGGAGATGATACTGGAAGCTTTGGAGCGCACAAAGTGGAATCGGAAGCGGGCAGCGCAGGAACTTCAAGTTAGCTATAAAGCACTATTGTACAAACTTAAACAGATCGGGGAGATTGGAAAAGGGACACTGGGAGGGGGGAGCAAATGATCAAGAATTTGTGCTTGGTGGCAGTGGCATGCGCTTTCATTGTGACTTCAGTACGCGCGCAAGAGGCCGAAAAGAATGCAGTTCAAGCAACACCCGCAAAGAGCACGGACACAGCGGCAAAACCGGCGGGTGAGGGCGAATATAAGATTGGACCGCAGGATGTGCTGCGAATCGATGTTTGGAAAGAGCCGGATATCTCAAGGTCGATCCCCGTACGGCCCGATGGAAAGATCTCTCTGCCGTTATTGAGTGACGTGCAGGCCGCAGGACTTACGACGATGGAGCTGGCGGACTCCCTCCGGGAAGGACTCAAAAAATTCATCAATAGTCCGCAAGTGACGGTGAGCGTGACGGAGATCAATAGCCGGCGAGTGTACTGCACAGGCGAGGTGATGAAGCCTGGAGCGCTTTCCTTGCTCCCGAGCATGACGGCGCTGCAAGCACTTTCGAGTTGCGGGGGTTTTACGCAGTTCGCGAGGATCAAAAACATTTATATTTTGCGTGTCGAGAATGGAAAGCAGGTCCAACATCCATTCAATTACAAGGATGTGGTCAAAGGGAAAAAGCCGGAAGACAACATTCTCCTGCAGCCCGGCGACGTCATTGTAGTGCCTTGAGGCCAGTTTATGAGCACGTCAAAACAGATTTGGAAACTCGTTCTCCTGATGCTTGGGGCGGCGGCTGTCGCCGGTGGCACGTGGGCTCAAGATACCCAAGAACCGCAACCACCGGAAACACAAGCGAAGCCGAAAGCGGCGGCGCGCGGATTACCGGCCATCGTCAACGACCCGAACGCAACCGTTGAGAATAACGAAGAACAGCCAGTCAACTGGCGGCCAGATACGGGCCCAGCAACCGGATTGCAGTCACCCACGCTGGGGGCCCCTGATCTCGCTCATAGCTACTGGGTTCCCGGCCTCGAATACGGAAGTGTGGTTCAATCCCGCCCTCCGGGCCAACAAGGTACTAATGGCTGGTACGCCGATAACTACATCGGCGGGCAGTTGAGCCTCCTGGAGGCATGGAGTCATGCCCAACTGGGAGTGAATTATTCCGGGGGAGGGTACTTCACGACGGACAGTTTGCAAAACAACGGTGGGTTCCAGCAGCTATCGGCAGGACAAACGATTTCGCTGAATCGTTGGGAGCTTCAATTTTTCGATAGCTTTTCCTATATTCCGGAATCGCAGTTTGGATTTGCAGGTGGAACCAATCTGGCCCTTCCCGGGATTAACGGGACATTAGGACCGGCTGTCCCCGGCTTAGGCGCTTCGATCGTGCCTAACCAGAGCATCTATTCAGCCATCGGCCCACGCTATAGCAACGCGGCGGCGGTGCAAGTGACCTATTCACTTAGCCGTCGAGGTTCAGTCACCATCGGAGGCTCTTACGGGCTGTTACGATTCACGGAGCTCGGAAACGTGGATAATGACATGACGCTTGGCAGCGTCGGTTATAACTACGCTTTGAGCCGGAAGGATTCCATCGGGATCCTTTACCGATTTGCGGGCTACCACTATACGGGTCAGCCCCAAGCGCTTGGGAGTCACACCGCAAATTTCGTGTATGACAGGAAAATTGCGCGAAAACTGGCGCTGCAACTCTTCGGCGGGCCGCAAATTACCTATTTCCGTGTCCCGGTCGGCAACGAATCTCGGAACGTGGGTGTATCCGCTGGTACTTCCCTCACTTATGGTCTTCAGCATGGCAGCGTGGGAATATCTTATTTTCACGGCCTGACTGCGGGGAGCGGCCTCTTATTGGGCTCAACGACGGATCAAGTGACGGGGAATCTGGGGAGACAGCTGGGCCGCGTCTGGACCGGAAGCATAAATATGGGGTATTCGCGAAATAGTTCGCTGGCGAATGCTTCTGGCACTCCGGCACAAACCTATGATGATTGGTTTACGGGCGCCGGAATCAGCAGGCCAGTCGGGAGAAACGTCGATCTTTCCGCTTCCTATATGGCCACATTCGAGAATACGAACCAACCGATCTGTACGGGAGCAACTTGCAGTTCGAGTTACCTCCAACATGTAATTTCGATAACATTGCAGTTCCACACGCGGCCATTTGTGTTGCGCTGAGTTTATTCCCAAGTGCCGGGCGAGAGTGATTTGAGAATGGAAAAGAATTGACGGTTGAGGAAAATAGGACGGACATCGGAACCTTATGTACAAGAGTTTTTTTGGGCTAAAAGAAAGCCCGTTCAACGCCAATCCCGACCCCCGCTTCCTGTACCTGACAAGTCAGGTAGAGGAAGCGTTGACAGGGTTGATGTACGGAATCCAGACGCGAAAGGGATTCATCACTCTGACCGGGGAAGTCGGCACGGGAAAGACAACGCTGGTAAACCGGTTGCTGGATTGGCTGCACCACAGACGGGCTAGAACCGCCTTCTTATTTAATTCGCGCATGAACTCGAGCCAACTGTTCGATTTCATTCTGGCGGAATTTGAAATCTCGTGCGACTCCAAATCGAAAAGCCAGCAACTATTGAAGCTGAACCATTGGCTCCTGGATCGCTATCGCGCCGGGGAGACCGTGGTCCTGATTCTTGACGAGGCGCAGAACCTGACGTATCCCGTTCTGGAAGAAGTCCGATTGCTGACAAATCTGGAGACATCGACCGACAAACTGCTGCAAATTGTGTTATCTGGCCAACCGGAACTTGAGGATAAGCTGAAGCTTCCCCAACTCAGGCAGTTGCGGCAAAGGATCATGCTGCGATGCAAGACAACACCGCTGACCAAGGAACAAACGAACGATTACATTTTGATGCGCCTGAAGATAGCGGGGGCAGGTGATCAGCCGATCTTCGGCCCAGAAGCGATAGACGCTGTTCATCTCTATTCGCTGGGCATTCCTCGCGTAGTGAATCTATTGTGCGAGCACTCCCTCGTAAACGGGTATGTGGACCAGCAGCGGCCTATTAAGCCAAAGACCGTCGAGGATGTGGCACGGGAATTCCAGCTGGACGAAGTGGAGCCGATTGCACCTGTGGGAGAGACAGCACCAGGTTTGGATGTCTATAACTCCGAAGCGTTCATTCAAAACCTTGGAGAGGCGCTGTCGCGCTTCCGGGTAGGGCCCCCCAGGACGACATCACGAGAAAGAAAGTAAGAATGACATACGGGCTGCTTGGTCGAGCCAGCCAGTGAGATCTGCCGCGCAAACTCTGCTTCCGGGCCAAATGACTCACGGAACTAGGGTGAAGAAGATCTTTTGCACGCTTTCAATCGGCGTGACGCTGGGAATTCTCTTCTGCACTCTTTGGCCGTTCAATCCGTTCCCAGTCAATCACGTGAGTTGGTTGAGAGGATTAGACGGGATTCAATTTGGACGGACCGGAGTTGTTTTGAGCCCCCGCGCGGTAGCCAGTGACGCCAACTCGACGCTCGGGGGACCCTGCAGCCTGGAGATCTGGCTCGAGCCTTCCGAAATGCGGTCTGTGTATACAGTGCTCGATTTCTACGAGCCCGACAATCCCTTGCGGTTCCGCCTGCGGCAATATCATGACGGGCTGATCGTGTCTCGAGATTCGCGAGATATTGACGGCAGGCTAAAACGCTTTAAGGTTGATCTCGATCACGGCTTGAAGCAGGGAAAACTTACTCTAGTCACGCTCACTTCGGGGTACAAAGGTACCTCCCTCTACCTGGATGGGAAGCTGAGTGAGAATTATGTAAAGTTTCGACTTACAGCCGGCGACATGTCTGGGCAAATTGTGTTGGGAACGGCAGCGGGGGATTCCGAACCGTGGATCGGGGAGATTCACGGATTGGCCATTTATTCGAAGCAACTTACAGCCGCGGAGGTGCTGGCACACCACGAGAGCTGGGCGCACGGGAATCAGTTGGAAAGCGGTGAGACTGCCGGGGTTGTGGCGCGATATCTATTTGACGAGCGGTCTGGGCGCACGATTCACAATGAAGTAAGCGGCGGCGTAGACTTGCAAATTCCGAAGAGATTCCAGGTCCCCCATAAAGCCTTTCTGCGATTGCCGTGGAACGAGTTCGATTGGAGTTGGTCGTATCTGAATGATCTAGTGAGGAATATCGCCGGGTTTGTTCCCTTTGGGATTGTCGTTGGGGGTTATTTTTCGCTGACTCGCTATGGTCGCAGGGCTGCCTGGTTGACCATTTTGGCGGGCGGCACTCTAAGCTTCTGCATTGAGGTTCTGCAAGCTTACATACCGCAACGCACTTCAGGCACCACGGACATAATCACGAATACACTTGGGAGTGTTGTTGGGGTCATGCTGATTCGAACAGCAATCGTTCAAAGACTCCTTCTGAGTAAAGACAAATAGCCGCCTTCAATTGAAGATTCCAGCGTGTTGGCAAGCTAAAGGAGTTTCGATACGCATCTCATCTGCGGACCAAGAACGATCACGGTCAATTCTGTGCGGGCACGTGCCGCAAGGCCGAACATGATTGCGTTCCGGTTCGAATGCCAAAATCGATCTCCCTTCCGCCTGCCCCCGCGGCCTGTCACCCCTTGGTGCCACATCCAAATTCGCAGCCTCGTACGGTAATGTAAACTATCTCAATGAATCCGGTACAAGAGCCCGGCTTGATCATCAGAGCGTAAGGGGACACGAATTTCATGCAGCGATTCGATACATCTCTTCCAGGCGTGTGCGAACTGCGCCCCAGAGTCATTCGCGATGCCCGCGGCTTCTTCCTGGAGACGTATCACCGCGCCAAATTCGCCGAGCTGGGCATAACTGACTCATTCCTCCAGGACAATCACTCCTGCTCCAAGAAAGGAATCCTGCGCGGACTTCACTATCAGTTGCGCCATCCGCAAGCAAAGCTATGCCGGGTCGTGGAAGGCGAGGCGTTGGACGTGGCGGTGGATATCCGGCTCGGCTCGCCCAACTTCGGCAAGTGGGCCAGCGTGCTACTTTCTGCGGAGAAGCAAAATCAGATCTACGTTCCGGCCGGGTTCGCTCACGGCTTTCTGGCCCTCACCGAGCGAGTCCAGTTCCTGTATAAGTGCAGCACCTTTTATGATCCAGCGGACGAACGCGGCATTCTCTGGATGGACCCGGATCTTCATATCTCTTGGGGAGAGGCAAATCCCCTAATATTGGAAAGGGACTCGAAGTACCCTTGCCTCGTGAATGTCCCCAGGGAATTCCTGCCTACTTATCACAGAACATGAGCAAAAGCCCGCGACCCGGCGCGAGGAATTTCGAATGCACTTCCCTTTCATTCTCGATAGAACATTCCGTTTCAAGGATTCCGGATCGCGCGAGTTGGCAGCTTTATAATGGGTACGATGACTCGCCAAGCGCCCCGGACGAATGACAAATTGCGGACACCCGACAGGCGGATACCGGTCCTGGACGGGATAAGAGGCGTTGCCATCCTCATGGTAATGATGTTCCATTTCTGGTTGTTTGGTACCACGACTGGAACAATGCTATGGGAACGGGTCTACTCAACAGCAGCAGGCATGGGATGGGTAGGAGTCGATCTGTTTTTTGTCCTGTCTGGATTCCTTATAACAGGGATTCTGTATGATTCGCGAGGCAGTCAGCACTACTACCGGGTGTTCTATGCCCGCAGAACAGTTCGCATCTTTCCACTTTATTATGCCAGCTTGGCCCTCTTTTTCTGGATCATACCTTTCGTCTTGACGCATCTCCATCACGGAGAGTTTTCAGACACCCATCGCAGCACATTGGAGAGACTGTTCGCTTGGAGCTACCTTTTGAATTGGTACGAGGGGTTAACGGGATTTTCCGGAGTTCCACTTCCACTCCAGCATTTTTGGTCCCTTGCTATTGAAGAACAATTCTACTTTGTATGGCCGTTCCTGGTACTTACGCTGGCGCGGCGACGTCTCATGGCTCTTTGCTATGGCCTGCTGGCATTAGGACTTGTCTCGCGGGTCGTCGCATATGGGATTCACCTTCCTATGGTTGCCTACACATGGACGATTTGCCGGGCGGACTCCCTTGCCATCGGAGCCGTGCTGGCGCTTGCCGCACGGAATCCCAGTGATTGGAAGATTGTTGAAAAGTGGGCACCTTTTCTAGCGATCTCCGGGTTCTGTGCAGTAGTTGTATCTCGGATTCTTAATCCACAGAGCGTGGCTGGTCCCGGCCACGACCCGACCTTTCTTTTGAGTACCTTTGGGTTCAGTTTCTTGGGAATATTCTTCGGCGGATGTCTGGCGATGGCAGTTAGCTCAAGCGAGGAGAGTCTTCTGCATCGATTCCTAAGTTCGCCATTTCTGCGGTTCTTCGGAAAGTACAGCTATTGCCTCTACGTCTGCCACGTGCCATTCATTGCTTTCTGCGCAAGAGCCGGACTTCAAAGCGATAACCTGGCGAAACTATTGCACAACAAATTCCTGGCGATTGTGGCCCTGAACTGCATAGGTTTTGCCGCGACAATTGCTATCGCCTTGACGAGTTGGCATCTCTTCGAGAAGCAGTTCTTGAAGCTGAAGGACCTTCCATTTCTTCGGCGCGAGGAAGCGCCTTCTGGTGAAGTATCGGCGGCAAGCTAATTCCTGTTTGGTCTTTGTGAATTCTTAACTCTAGGAGGGGCCGAGGACTGTTACTATGGTACCAAGTAAATTGAACCGATAGGTTCATTGCTGGGAATCTGTGGTCACCCGTAGTATCAGATGATGCGGGCGTAGTTCAATGGCAGAATTGAGGCTTTCCAAGCCCCAGGTAAGGGTTCGACTCCCTTCGCCCGCTCCATTCCCAATCCGGTGCCTGTAATTGTGGCCTGAACGCCCTGCCCTCTTGGGTTTCTTTGTCGAGCGCCAAATAGATTAATATACTTCCGACGCTTCGTGATGTGATGCGCGCCAGTTCCGACATGTGACTCGTGGAGATAGGCAATTGTCAGACGTGGTATTTAGTATTGTGGTCGCCTGTTATAACCAAGAGGATTTTGTAAGGCAGGCCGTTGAATCTGCCTTAGGCCAAGAGTATCCGAGCAAGGAAATTATCGTTGTGGATGATTGCTCTAGCGACGGCACTGCAGACGTTCTAAACACTTTTGGCGAGTCCATCATTTTGGCAAGGCTTCCAACAAATAGTGGAGCCGTTGCGGCACGTAACCATGGTGCATCTCTGGCAAGTGGAGAGTACGTGGTTTTCTTGGATGGTGATGACGTCTTGATGCCATGGGCTCTTGAGGTCTATGGTCGCCTTATAGCTTCCCGCCGTCCCAAGTTTATGTTCGGCCGATGTGTTATCTTTCGTGGAAAGGTTCCGGAGTTGAAGACGGCTGATCTTCCCCGCGACATTCAGTTCGTCGAGTACGCTAACTTTTTTGCCAAGGACAGGCCTTGTGTTTTTAATACAAGTACTCTAGTCGTTGAGCGTTCCACATTCTGGTCCGCAGGCGGCTGGTCGCCAGATATTTTCTATCAGGATATACAGGACCTGGTAACGAAGTTGGGGGTATCGGGGAAGATGATTCTTGTGCTTGCGCCAGATACCGTATGGTACAGGATGCATTTGACGAATGCGGTTAGTAGGGTCTTGCCTTTTGTTGAGGGGATCTTTGTATTATTGGGAAAGGCGAGAGCCGGCTTATATCCCGGCGGACGTGAACGCTGGGTTGAAAGGTCCGCCTGGTTTGGGGGCCTGATCTTTTATTGGACGAAGACGGCGATACGCGCCGGGCTCTATCGGGATGGTTTTCTGCTGTTGATGTCCGGGTGGTGGATGATTCTTTTTGCGATAATTCGGAGAGGCACAGCATGGTTGGTGGGAAGAAAGCCCGTGGAAACCTTACCCTTTGAGCATGATTAGCCGGCGAGAGCTTTGGTGTACAAACGACGCAGCATCGCCGAGCAGTTTTCCTGGCGCCTGCCACAGGGAGCATTCGCCCAACAGGAACTATTTGTGGGAGAGGCTGCGAAGAAGATCGGGCGGCCGTGAGCTGCTCCTTGGGGACACTCTGATATGAGCACCATTGGCTGGTTGTCGCCTGACGAGCGGGGCGAGTGGGATGCCTTTGTCACTCGGCATCCGCTGGGACTCATCTATCACCTCTCATCGTGGCAAAGGGTCCTCGAAAGTGCATTTGGGCACATCCGCGGACAATTCCTTGTTATGAGGGATGAAGGCGGGCAAATACAGGCTGGTGTACCGATATATATGGTAACTAGTTGGTTGTTAAGAAATAGAATTGTCAGTGTGCCCTTTGCAACAATGTGCGATCCGCTTGTCTCCACGAAGGAAGAGTTCAGCTCACTGTGGCCGGCAATTGAGGACGCGTCCAGGAAACACAGGAGTCAAAGGATCGAAATTCGTACCAGACGAGTAGGCGCAGACTGCATGCCTGCACTCTTAACGGCCAGCGCGAGATACAAGCACCACTACCTGCCGCTAGCCGAGAATACCGATGTGCTGTTCCGCAGTTTCCACCAGTCTTGCGTGCGCCGACGCGTGGAGAAGGCCAGGCGTACAGCTGTCATCGTTGAAGAGCGGCAGGATGAACAAAGCCTGCGTGCATTCCATGGCATGCTGGTGGCCACGCGGCTGAGGCTCTCGCTTCCCCCGATGCCATTCGCCTTCTTTCAGGAGATGTATCGCTGCCTGCGTCCAGATCGCATCGCACTGTACTTTGCGGTGCACGAAGGTAGGCCGGTCGGGGGAATCCTGGCCTTGAAGTTCAAGGACCAATGGACCATGGAATATAACGGCGAGGCGGACAACGCGCCCCCGGGCGCCAATCAACTACTTTGTTGGGAGACGATTCAGCGCGCCAAGAGTAGTGGCGCCAAGTGCTTCAGCTTCGGCCGCACGTCGCTCGATAACGCGAGTTTGCTCGACTACAAGAGGCGGTGGGCTACCGTGGAAGAGGACTTGACCGACTTCATTAGTCTTACGGGTTCCAAACCAGCGCAAGGTAAAGAATCCTCGAAAGCGATCAGTCTGGCTCTTCAGGCGACTGCAAAGGGAGTCATGCGATACGCTCCCGCGGCAGTTCAAAAGTTATTCGGTGACTTCTGTTACCGTCATCTTGGGTAGGTTTAAAGGAAAGCGGCCGACGGGCTGGCGAGGACACTCGTGCAGAAACGGGAAATAGCTGTTTCCGGCGTTCCGAAAATCCACCCGGACACTTTCCGCACCCAACATCACAGCCCATGGCCGTGATGCTTTTCAATTCTGCCGTTGCGGGATTACACTACGCTCTGCTAACCTCGCTGAGGTCAGGTACGCCTTCGGAAGTAATTGTAGAAATTCAGATGCCCTTGACAGTTTGGGGGAACCATGCGCATTGGACTCGTAGGGTGTGGCTTTACTGCCGACCACTATTTCGACAGCATGAAGCAATACCCTCATTTGGAGTTGGTAGCGGCGACTGACAACGATCAGCAACATGCTTCCCGATTTTGCGGTTATCACTCGGTAAAACTTTGCCCGTCCTTAGAAGCGATGTTGGCCGACCCGAGCATCGAGATGATCGTTAATTTGACCAATTCGAGCAGTCATTTTGAAGTGTCCAAGGCGTGTTTGGAGGCCGGGAAGCACTTGTATACCGAAAAACCCCTAGCGGCGACATTTTCACAGGCCCAAGCACTGGCGGAGTTAGCGGCCGCAAAGGGTCTCCATTTGTCGGTGGCCCCATGCAGTCTATTGGGAGAGACGGCCCAGACGTTGTGGAGAGCCTTGCGCAACAATGAGATAGGAACCCCTCGCGTAGTGTATGCGGAACTTGAGGATGGTCCATTTCATCTGGCGGAGCCGAATCTATGGCGCTCACCATCGGGCGCACCCTACGATTACCGGGAAGAATTCAAAATGGGAGTTACGGTGGAACATGCGGCGTATTATCTGGGTTGGTTTACAGCCTTCTTTGGGCCGGCCAAATCCATCACGGCTTTTTCGAATTGTTTATGGCCTAGCAGGCAAATTTCGCCCGAAGAGTGTCTGCAAGTGACGACACCGGACTTCTCAGTTGCGTGCATCACTTTTGAATCAGGAATGGTCGCCAGGTTGACTTGCAGCCTGGTGGGCCCTTACAACCATGGCATGAAAATAGTGGGAGATACGGGAATCCTGTCCGTTGACGAATCTTGGAACTTTTCTGCGCCAGTGTATCTCGATAGATATTCCAAGCTGAAGTATCGGGCCGAGAGGTATGCGATAACCAAGGCTTACCCATTCATAAAGCATTGGTTAGACCTCCGTCCTAGAACATATCCGTCGGTGAAGAAATCTAGCTGGAAGAAGCGACAGGCGAGATATCGCATGGATTATGCGCGAGGCATTGCAGAACTGGCGCGAACGATTACCGAACAATGTCCACTTCGACTGCCGACTGATTATTGTTTGCATGTGACTGAACTAGCGTTAGCCATTCAGGATGCCGTTGCCACCCACACGCCTTACCAAGTAACGACTACCTTTAAGCCGTTACAACCCATGGATGACGCCGCACTGAAGGAAGTCATCCCAAGAAACTGGTAGCACCTGCCGCATGGCGGCGGGCGCCGAGCGATTCAGGGTCGAAGCGTATCGCTTTCCGAAGGACTGTGACTCGTACGTCTCTTGGCACGGCATTCAACCGGAGAGTTGAAAGTGCTTGGCTTGCGGCCCTTCCGAGTCAGGGATGGGCGGAGGCGTTCTGTCTGAATCTTCTTTTCAGGGAACTTGATCCGCTGTTGTTCCCCTTGATGGTCCGGCCGGCTCTTGCCCTGGAAGGTTGCAGCGCCATTCTCGAAGAGCTCTTTCTGCCAACGGTGGAACACCGTGGGCTGCAGTCCATGCTCCTCACACAGATCGGAAATCGGCACTTTATCCAACAGGTGCCGCCTCAGGATGGCAACCTTTTCTTCCGCTGTGTAGTGCTTTCGCTCTTTTCTCATGCGTCCTCTCCGTTATCTTAACGGAAGAACGCCCTCTCCGGTACCAGTTGAGGCAAGACACTATCATGGCATGGTGTTGGTGCTCGGCGAGACTTTGACGGACCGACTGGAGCAAGACTGCGCGGCAACAAGGAGAATGCTTGATCTCAGGGCTTTTTGTTGGTGAACACGAGCGCCCAATTGCAGGTGGCCCGGAGATCGCCGAAATGACCGGTCAAGAGAAACCACAACGCGACTCGCGTGTGAATGTGTGCGTGCTTCACGAAACGGTCTGGCACGTTGGGAATGATGATCCCGTGCTCTTTCGTTGGACGCGGGCTGAGAGTGGCATGCTCCTTCACTCCCCGGACGATAACAGTTGATGAGTACTCAGTATCACGATACTGAGCAGGAATCACGAAGACACCGTAGACGTTGTGACGGCCATACCAGGGCTCAAAGACGACCTTCGACGCGAAAACCACGTTGTCGCTGGAGCTGAGCCAGCTTTGGTCGTTGCAGTTGGTCGTGGGTGGCCGGTCCTCCAGCCATAGTATCGTTGGGAACATCGCGATTCCCAATACGAGGCCGATCCATGCGATCCAACGAAATCCACCACTTATCCGGTTAGTCGCCACTTTAACCTGCAATTTCAGTTCAACTGGGATCTCTCATTTGGCTCACTTCGGGCCGATCCTGATCGTTATCCGTCGCCCTGGTGGCCAAGTCCCAGGAGACACATTATAGTCGGTAATGCGGAAACGGACACGCCCGATTACCTGCGTGGGCCGAACGAGTGGATGCAGCGTGATCGAATGCGCCGCGAGAATTTTGGCTATCCTCTCGGGAGAAGAAGTCACCAAGACCAGGCAATCGATCTCAAAATGCGCGCAAGAATCTTGACACTACCGTTTTCCCGATGGAAGGCAAAGTACCCAAGCGGTAAGGGTGGGTTCTGCGAAACCTCAATCTTGGCACTCGAATCCTTTCCGCGCCTCCGACTCTTCTAATCCACGGCGGGATTTCAGTCTGTACTCTGCTCGCCCTTGATGCCGACTTTGCCTTCTTCCTCATCCAACATGCTTATAGAAAAGAGTTCCGAGAGCAGGCAGCACGCTATCCGGAGCGTGGGCACAGACAAATTTGGTCAGTTGCGACTGCCAACTAGGTGCAGGGACCGAATTGCGGCTGCCAGGATGCCTCAAATAGGTCAGGGACGACCGCTCGGCGCCCCAACGGTCCTTGAAGGTGACCAGGCCTTCATTGTCCCTGTCTGACCGACCCAAATCAAAATTCTGCATGCCCGATGAACACGCTTGCTGGATCGTCCGCCAAAACAGCATGTGCGTTGCACCAAGATTGTTGAAGTTCGAGTCCGAACATCCATATTTATAGGTGACAGTTTTCCCGAAACGGAGGGTAAGAATCGCTGCGACGGGCCGCTTGTCCTTCGAAGCCACACGAATCGTGAGATCTTCTCCCAAGCAATCAATCAAATTGCTAAACCAAATCATCGGCTGTGGAGGAAGTTGATGACGACGTCGAGTGAGCAATTGGAGACGATAAAACTGACCGAGGAGTGAATCGGAGCGACCCTCTTCGACAGTCACGCCTTCGCGCTCAGCTCTGCGGATCTTCCTTTGCGTGGAGTCCTTATGAAAGCTTCGGAACAATGCGTCCGGACCAGGACTCAGATCCAGAAGGTGAAAGCAGTAAGTCTCGTGCGCCCGAAAAAAGCCTCCACCGTTGTTAGACAACTGCAGCGGACGAATCTCAATGTAGCGGATTTTGGTGCTCTGGGCTTCTTCCTTCAGTGCAGGCAGGTAAGACTCTAAATCTGCCACTTCGGCCACGAGTGGTTCGCAATGATCTGAGAATGGAAGCGAGACGAGACGACGTCCAGTCAACCAACTCTTCACCCGGCAAAACAAAATCGCGCTTTTCAGTTCTTGCCCCGGGAGAGAAACAGTAAAGGCGAGAGGTGTATAACCGTAGGTGCGGCGCAGCGCATCGATCCAACCTCGAGAGTGGAACACCGAGGACCTTGGATGGGATGCGACAAATCCTTCCCATCGTGGATCTTCAAGAGGATTGATTTCGTGCACTTCCATAATGTCACCGGATAACTACATCAAAATTGGGAATTAGGGATCTTGTTCATTTGCGTTCAATGACGAACGTTTATAACAAATCTACTCTAGAGGGCACCTTCATTGTGCGCGTCAAAATCCTAGAATCCCTTTCGACATTCCCTTGTAAGGATAATGCCGCACATCCTGGGGCGCGGGAATTCCAGCAAAGCCCGCAGGGCGTAAAGATTCTTGGTTCTTGAACGCCGCCGCGTCGGCCAGGCCTGATGGGATTCTCGGACGGCCTTCTTCGTCCTGCGAAGGCACTCAACTGCAAGCTCCGATTGCTTTGCAAAACGACCCTTGCCGGCAAGGTAATCAGGTGCTTCGGTCGGGAGTACCAGTTTACATGGTAATAGATCAAGACAGTATCGGGCATGAGTTTTAGCCACCTTGTGTCGAATGCTCGCACCTCCCGGATCACCGACGAGGGTCCAGCATAATTGCTCTTGCGCTCCAGGGATGGATGCCAAGGTAACGGGCCTGGCAGCGCTAGGGAAGAAAGTGTGGAAATGATTTCCCGCCATCTCGCCTCGGCCGGAGGAGAGGCGGCATTGGGGGAGGAAGAGGAGTTTGCCGCTTTCGATGAGTGGTAAAATGTCGGCAACGTATTGATGTTGAGCAGAATAGCGGAGAATGGACGAAAACGACTCCGGGCATTCAGACCGCTGAACGGGCTGACAGAAAGTGTCATCCGAGGGCTCTTCGACGGTTTCCTCACGTTCTCACCCAAAGAGTCTCTTCGGGCTTAAACCGGGAGGATGGGCGCTTCGTGCCTATCTGTAATATCCTGACAATGAACACTTTACAAGTACTTTACATCAGGTTTCTCTAGGACAATGTTCGGAATCGCACTTCAACTATAAGGCAGAGGATTTCTCATCCCTATGATCAGATCTGCCGCCAGGGAACGTGCGCCTCTGCTGGTCTTTCTATCTTCATAATAAGTCTTTTATTTTCTTTCTGGTATGAACGGACATTTTTCGCCAAATTTATTGCCCGAATGCGCGGGATGGCAGGGGAATTGCCCCATGCTTCCGTGTCAAGCGTTCTCGTGGGAGTTGAATGGCGGTAGCCTAACCGATCCTTCCACGGACTCTCCGCCCCGCAGTACCGCAAGGAGCCTCTACTTGAGCCTGTTCTTTGACAAAGGTGGTTTTCCGGAAGCTGGGAGACCCCTGTGGTATGCCCTGCAGGTCCGGTCGCGTAAGGAGACTTCCGTATCACTTCATCTGCAGAGTTTGGGATACGAGTTTTTTCTCCCAACGTACAAATGTCAGCGTCAGTGGTCTGACCGTGTGAAGGAATTGGAGCAGCCACTCTTTCCTGGGTACCTGTTTTGCCGGTTTGATTTTCTGAATCGGCGGCCACTGGTAATGACCCCCGGTGTCATTCAGATCGTTGGCAATGGAAAGACTCCCTTGCCAGTGGCGGATGACGAGATCGAGAAAATTCAACTGGCGGTTGCCTGTGAGGCGCCTCGGCAACCCTGGCCGTTTATTGAGGCCGGGGAGCGAGTGCGCGTCAATTATGGAGGCCTGCGTGGACTCGAAGGGATCCTAATCAATTTCAAAAGCAGCCACCGCGTTGTGCTGTCCATCAGTTTATTGCAGCGCTCGGTCGCCATTGAAGTTGAACTTGCATGGCTCACTGCCATCGGCAAAGAAAAGCGTCAGGCAAGCACAAAGGAATTCGCAGAAAAGGCCGTCAGGGTTCCCGCCACAACCTATTGATGGTCGAGTACGAATCCAAAATCAGGCCCGTGAAAAGAGAACGATGAGCGCAACGAACACCGCAATCCCAGAACAGAACGTCCCGCGAAAGTTAGTGGTGAAGGCGCACCTCTCCGTTCCCCAGATGGAGAATGCACCAACCCGGATTGTTCTGAACGAAGATGCCTTTGTCTCCATGCTCTATCTTGAGCGTCGCCGCGCGGAACGCACCCAAAACCGTTTTGTGCTGATGCTTGTGGATCTCAGCAGCGTGTCAGCAAATGGACAGACAAGCCGAACTGCCCGAAAAATTGCCGAAGAACTCTCTAAAGCCACCCGGGAAACCGACGTCATCGGGTGGTACGTCGAGAACAGAATGATCGGCCTCATAGGCACCGAGCTGGGGGACGCCACTCCGAGCCTGATCCAACAGCGGTTCGTCGAAAAACTGCGTTGCGTCTTCGAAAATGCGATCGGGAAAGATAAAGCATCCAGCATTTCGGTCTCCTTTCATTTCTTCCCGGAGGAGGTCTGCGACGGTGACGGGGGGCACTCCGCCGATGTTGCGCTCTACCCCGAATTCTCCCGTCGCGATGAACGGAAGAAATTTTCGTTGGCCCTGAAGCGCGCGATCGACATCTTCGGCAGCTCCGCAGCTCTTCTCTTCTTCAGCCCATTTTTCGCTCTGATTGCAGCAGCTATCAAAATGACATCGAAGGGCCCCGTTTTCTTCTGCCAAGAACGCTTGGGCCAACATGGAAAGAACTTCAAGGTGTTCAAGTTTCGGTCGATGCGCACGGATTGTGACTCGAAGATTCACGAAGCGTACGTGAATCAGTTCATTGCAGGCAAAGTAGATGGCAACGAGACGTCAAATTCGAAGAAACCGGTCTTTAAAATCCAGGCGGATCCAAGAATCACGAAGGTGGGTCATTTCCTGCGCAAGACCAGTTTGGACGAATTGCCTCAGTTCTGGAATGTGCTGGTAGGCGATATGTCGCTCGTGGGTCCCCGCCCTCCAGTCGCCTATGAGTATCGCGCCTACAACGTATGGCACCGCCGCCGAGTGCTTGAGATCAAGCCCGGAATTACCGGCCTGTGGCAGGTCGAAGGCCGCAGCCGGACACGATTCGACGAAATGGTTCGTCTGGACCTCAAATATGCGCGAACCTGGTCCAATTGGCTGGATCTGAAGATTCTTATGCAAACTCCTGGTGCAGTCCTGACGGGTGAGGGAGCGCACTGAGCGGTTCCTCTTGCGTCCCTGTCAGGCGCTTGTACCTTTTCTTATTTAACCATTCTGTTCAGAACATTTGATTCCCTGTCTCCATCGGCTTTTCACCGACTCTCCTCTATTCTTGATGAAAAGCTGCGCTCCAGGTACCTCGGCTTGCCCGCAATCTGAAACTGGTCTGCATCACCCGGATCGCTCCACCCTGCGATGCAGACATCCCAGAAAGTGAAGGACCCATGATTCGTATTGGTGTGATTGGTTATGGTTATTGGGGACCGAACATCGTTCGCAATTTCCACACCCACGACGGTTCTCAGGTGGTGATGGTCTGCGATAAGAACCCCAAATGCGCAGAACGCCTGCGCAAGGTGTTTCCTTCCATGGCTTTCAGTGTGGACGAAAATGACATTCTGAAATCGCCAGACATCGACCTCGTGGCGGTAGTGACTCCCGTATGGACACATTACGAGCTGGCCAAGAACGCCCTGGAAAACGGAAAACACATCTTTGTGGAGAAGCCCTTCACCTGCAGCGGAGCTCAGGCGGAGGAACTCATCGAACTGGCGGACCGGAAGAATTTAAAGATCATGGTGGATCATACCTTCCTCTTCACCGGCGCGGTGAAAAAGATCAAGCAGTTGGTCGATCAGAAGGAATTGGGTGATCTCTACTACTACGATTCCTTGCGCGTCAATCTCGGCTTGTTCCAGCACGACGTGAACGTGATTTGGGATCTTGCCCCTCACGATCTTTCCATCATGGACTATGTGATCGGCGCGAAGCCAGAAGCGGTCGTCGCTACGGGAGAGAAGCATCTGAACGGCGTCGAGGACGTTGCATTTATCACCGTGTATTTCCCTCAACACGTCATCGCGCATGTGAATGTCAACTGGTTGTCCCCTGTCAAGGTGCGTACCACGCTCATCGGCGGTGAAAAGAAGATGTTGGTGTGGAACGACCTGGAGGCGGATGAAAAGATCAAGATATACGACAAGGGCGTCAGTATGTCTGCTAACCCCAGCAACCTACATCAATTGCTGGTGAGCTACCGTTCAGGGGACATGCATGCCCCCCAGTTGGAACAAATCGAAGCGCTCCGCGCAGAATCCGCGTACTTCCTGCAGTGCATCGACAAGAACACAACTCCCTTCAACGATGGGGTTGCGGGACTCAGAGTCGTCCGCATCCTCGAAGCGGCAGATAAATCCATCCGTAGCCGCGGACAGGCGGTTGCCCTGTGAACGAGTTTGTGTGCATTGCCCCAACGGTGAAACTCGGGAGAGACGTCAAACTTTCCAAATTCATAAATCTGTACGGATGCGAGATCGGGGATGAGACGAAGATTGGCGCATTCGTGGAAATCCAGAAGAATGCCAGTGTCGGCAAGCGCTGCAAGATCTCCAGTCACACATTCATTTGTGAGGGCGTGGAGATAGAGGACAACGTCTTCATCGGCCACGGCGTGACCTTTATCAATGATTCCTACCCGCGCGCCACAACGCCCACCGGGGGCTTGCAGTCGGAAGCAGACTGGAAGGTTGAAAAGACTTTGATCCGAAAGGGAGCGTCCATCGGCTCCGGATCAACGATTCTGAGCAACGTGACCGTCGGCGAGAACGCCATTGTCGGGGCAGGCAGCGTCGTAACCAAGGACGTACCAGCAAACGTAATTGCGGCCGGTAATCCCGCAAGAATTCTGCGGTCTATTTCAGAGGAGAAAAAGTAAGGCTATGGCTAATCCAACGAAAGTCCCGTTTCTCGATCTGGTGACACCTCACAAACAACTGGAAGATGAATTATTGGCGGTGGTGAAGAAGGCATTCAGTAACGCCGGCTTCATCGGCGGGCCGATGGTGGAAGAGTTCGAGCGCGAGTTTGCTCGATTCTGCAACGCGAAGTTCTGCGTTGGCGTAAATAGCGGCACGGACGCGCTGCGCTTCGGGTTTATGTCTGCCGGAATCGAACATGGGGATATCGTGGTGACAGTTCCTCATACGTTCATCGCTACGACCGAAGCGATCTCACAAGCCGGTGCCACCATCGAGTTCGTGGACATCCACGAAAAGACCTACACACTCGATCCGGAGAAATTGCGGGAATACTTCGAGAAAAAATGTGATTTTGACACAAAGACTGGAAAACTGATCGAGCGCGCCTCTGGTCGGAAGGTTGCGGCGGTCGTTCCCGTGCATCTTTACGGGCAGATGGCGGACATGGACCCGATCATGGAGCTTGCTGCGAAATACAATCTGGTGGTGATTGAGGATGCCTGCCAGGCCCACGGTGCCGAGTATTTTTCAAAGAAGGCCAACGCCTGGCAAAAAGCAGGCTCCATCGGCAAGGCTGCCGCATTCAGCTTCTACCCCGGAAAGAACCTCGGTGCCTGCGGCGAAGGTGGTGCCATCACGACGAATGATGAGGCCATGGCCCAGCGAGTGAAAATGATTCGCGATCATGGCCAGGCAAAGAAGTACTATCACGACATCGAAGGTTACAATGGCCGGCTCGATTCCATCCAGGCGGGTTGGCTGTCTGTAAAACTGCGTCACCTTGCGAAGTGGAATGAAGCGCGCCGAACACTCGCCCACCATTATCACGAGCTATTCGCAGACGCCAAGGATTCGATCGTGATTCCAATTGAAGCGCCTTGGACAAAGGGCGTCTATCATTTGTATGTGGTGCGGGTGCCAGATCGTGAGGCTTTGCAGGCTCACCTTTCCGAAGCCGGGATTGGCACCGGGATCCACTATCCAATCCCACTTCATTTGCAGAAAGCTTACGAACATCTCGGTTACAGGAAGGGAGCCTTCCCGGTCACCGAGCGCGTCGCCGCCGAAATTGTTTCCCTCCCGATGTTCCCGCAGTTGACCGCTGACGAGCAGTTCGAAGTCGTTCATCAAGTGAAAAAGTTTGTAGGAACGAGAGTGGCTCTGTCGCGTTAGGTTTCGATCAAGCAAGGGTCATTTTGGCGATCTCTGAAACCTGGGCGTTTCTCGAGCGATAGCTTCTGCGCGGCGATGGGCGCCAGCCTTTATTACCTTGATCCATTTTTTCCACGGAAACATGCGTTGAGTTATTTCAAACAGAAATCATATTCAATGCCACGATTCGATCGTTGGGCCACTCTTTGCGTGTCCTCCCCACTGGTGCGACTCCTTGGTGCAGGGCAGAGGACGCGTGTGCCCATATTGATGTATCACAGTATCTCCGACAATCTTTTTGGGATGGCGCATCCGTACTACCACATCAATACTTTGCCGGAAGTTTTCTCTGAACAGATGCGCTGGTTGCGCCATGAGGGATACCGTACCATCACCCTTTGCGAGGCATGGAACGGCCTGGAAGCGGGCACAGACTTGTCCAAGGCAGTTGTTATCACCTTTGACGATGGCTATCGCGATTTTTACACTGACGGATTCGAAGTCATGAAGCAATGCGGTTTCAGTGCCACGATATTCCTTGCCACAGACAGGATTCAGGACACGCCCGCCAGAATTGAAGGCGCAGACTATCTGACTTGGAAGGACGTCCGCGAGTTGCAAGCGGAAGGAGTCTGTTTCGGTTCGCACACAATAACGCATCCCGATTTGCGATCCCTAGGGCCTGACCAGATTGAATACGAGTTAGGGAGATCGAAAGAGATCATTGAACAGAACCTGGGCGCGCCGGTCGAACTATTCTCCTACCCTTTTGCGTTCCCTGAGGAGGATGCATCCTTCTCTCGGTTTCTAGAAGGTCTGATGGGAAATTTGGCCTATGAATTGGGTGTTTCGACGATCCTGGGTCGAGCAAGTCGAAAACACAATAAGTTTTTCCTCCCGCGTCTTCCAGTGAACAGTTGGGACGACGCAGGAATGTTGCGGGCCAAACTCGAAGGTGGCTACGATTGGCTGCACTGGCCACAACTCATTAAGAAGTCGATCTTGCACAATACGACAATCATGCAACGGAGCCACAAGGCGCACGAATCACGCCCATGATCATCGGAAGTCATTGATATTAAATGCGTTAACTGGGATTTTTCTCCGGAGTTAAGAGTCAATAAAACGACCATGGTCGCACTGCCTGTCCTTTTTCTGTCCTACAATACAGTGGTGCCAGTTGGGCATTCCTCACTATCCTGTTCTTGCCTAGGAGGTTGCTCGCAATAGGACCAGGCGCGGTACATTCCTCTTGCGAGTTCGCTCGGGTTCGCCACGGCGACGCTTCCTTTGCTTAAGTGAGCACCTTCCGAGCGGGATGATGAGGGGCGTGATGCGCAAGTTGATCTTCGTGATAGCTGGTTTCTTCTTCGCTGTTGTTTCTACCAAGGCAAACGATATTTACATCGCCCAGAACGCGACCGGAGCTGCGAACGGGGCAGATTGTGCAGATGCCAGAGCCGTGAGTTTCTTCAATACGTCCAGCAACTGGGGTTCGGGTGCCAGCCAGATCGGACCAGGTACAACGGTTCATCTCTGCGGGACGTTCTCATTCTCGGCCGGTGCTACCGGATTGCATCCAACGGCGAACGGAACGAGCGGAAATCCCATTACCATCCTGTTTGAAACAGGAGCAATCCTTCAAGCTCCCCTACTGGTCGGGCGGGACAAACAGCGAAGGCGGAGCGATTGACCTCGACAGCCGCTCTTACATAGTCATTGACGGCGGAACGAACGGACTTATCCAGGCGACGTTGAACGGCACGAGTGGAGCGACGTGTCCTGCGGGTGCTTGCACCCAGCATCAAGGTTTGGGAATCGGCGTGTGGGTGAACAGCGCCAGCAACATCATCGTCAAGAACCTGACCATCGGAGACCTATATGACCGTACCGGAAACACGAGCGATTCTCCGGGCGGTGGTGGCATCGCTCCACCCGTGGGCATCGAGGTGTACGACTCCAACACGGTCTCGGTGTTCAACAACACAATCCACGACATGAATACGGGAATCTTCATCCAGTCAGTCGGAACGCTGACGAATCTCGATATCCATGGCAATACCATTTTCAATATGAACATGGGTATTGGCGGCGGCTCGGGGAACAGCGGCGCTCAGATGAGCAATTTCAACTTCTACAACAACGTCGTTCATGGAACCGCGAAGTGGGACTGTACGGGAGATTGTTTTCACCACGACGGAATCGACGTCTGGAACGTTCACAGTAGCGCGGTGATGGGCGGCTACTTCAACATCTACAACAACTGGGTATATGACATCGGTATGGCGAACAACGGCTTCTGCACAGCATCAATCTACCTGGACATGGAGACTAGTCCGGCCTCGGCCTACACGACCACGTACATTTTCAACAACATCTTGAACGGCGGCCCGGGGTGCGGTGGCTCAAACGGAGGCGATGGGGAAGTCTACGACAAGAGCACAAAGGGGCAGTTCTTTAATAACGTAATAGGCGAGGGAAGCCCGGTGTCGGGCGAGTCTATCGGAACCGTCACGTCTGCCGGAACGGTCAGCGGCGGCCAGAAATTCGAGAACAACATCTCGAACGCGCCGAAGGTCATGGACACGGGGAACGCTTCTGTTTCTACCTGTGACTACAACGATTGGGACAATCTATCTGGGACCATGTTCAACTACAACGGAACTAGCTATGGTTCGTTCACCACTTGGAAATCCAGCACCGGATTCGACGCGCACACCATCACGAGCAGTCCGAATCTAGACGCGAATTACAAACCGCAAGCAGGATCGCCGGTCATCGGAGCTGGTGCAAATCTCTACTCTATTTGCAACGGCCAGCCCAATCCCGGCCTCGGCGCCCTCTGCTTCGACAAGGCAGGAGTCGCTCGGCCTTCGAGCGGCGGGTGGGATATGGGTGCGTACCAATCTGGGTCCCAATCCACCGGTACGAAGCCGAATCCGCCGACTGGACTCGCTGCGACGGTGAATTAGTAACAGGTTTCCAAAGTCGCTACGGCGTATCTCGCAACTCTCCGCCTGTTTACGTATCCTTACCCGAGTCTAATACACGAAGGTAGGCAGTTTGCCTAGAACTTTGGCGCGAACTGCTGTTTCTAATTGTATGCAAACCTCTACACCGACGGTTCACGCCGCCTCCACGCCCTCGTCAGATCGCCGTTTGGCGGCATCCATTGGCAAAAACACCCTCTTTGGCGTGATTGCCAACGGGGTTCAAATTGCGACGCGGCTTTTCACTGTTCCAGTCGTTATCCACCATTTGGGACTAGATGGATATGGTATCTGGTCCATCATCATGGTGACCGCCGGATACATGCGCTTCGGAACCGCAGGTGTCAAGTCAGCCTTCCAGAAATACGTAGCTGAGGCGACCGTCACGGGCGACTACCAGCGAGTCAATAGATTATTGAGTACGGGCGGCATTTCGATGTTGCTGCTTTCTGTGACCGGACTTATTCCCGTTGCAATCTTTGCGAAAGGGCTGGCCACGCTGAGCGGGGTGCCGCCACATTTTCTGCTTGCCGCCTCCGCTTCCATCTCAGCGCTGGCGTTTGCCTATGCAATGAGTAACTTTGGGGCTGTGTATGAAGCCATCGTCATGGGCGGACATCGAGTCGATCTAGCCCGCAAATACAACGCCGTGATGACCCTGCTAGAGGCGATTGCGATCATATTGCTCCTTAAGCTTGGGTTTGGTCTGCTCGCGATGACTGTCGTCATGGCAACGTCTGAATTGATCTACCTGTTTTTGTGTTTCAGGGCATCTCGATGGATCCTCCCTGAAATAAGAATTAGCACTAAATATTTCGAGAAAAAGACCTTTCCGGAGTTGGCGCGCTTCGCTGGCAGCTATCAATTGGTCAGTATCTTCGAAGTAATGTATGGTGCGATTTTACCTATTGCCATTTTGAAATCGTTTGGAGCCGAGGCCGCGGGGGTCCTCGCTGTCGCCACTAGGCTAGTGGGCGCGGCGCTCATCGTGCAGGATGCAACGTTTGTTCCGATCCTTACCGGCGCGGCTGCGGTCTTCGCGTCTCAATCTTTAGATCGCATGAGAGTCTTCTTGCAAAAATCTTTGAAGATGACCTTGGCAACCGCCCTCCCGCCTTTGGCCGCGGTCTGTGTCTTTGGAGCTACGATAGTCATGGCTTGGACCGGGGAATCAAGACCTGAATTCTCTGTTGCCATCTGTTTGACCGCGCTGGCCGGTCTTCTGCGTGCCTTTGCGCGGCTTCAGCTGGTCGTTTACCGCGCATCTGGAAAAGCGTTGATGGACAATGTGCGCGAGATCTTGCGTATCGGCTCGGTCATTGCAATTGCCATTTTCAGCACGAAACTTGGCTTTTCGGGCGTGCTTGCCGGAATGGCATTCGCTGAGTTAGCAGGAGTTGTGTTTATGTGTTTCGCCATGTCCACGACACTTGGGACAATAAACGTCAAGGTGATAGCTGAAGATGCGTTGAGGGTTGCTGCTGTCACGGGAGTGCTCATCGTCGCCGGGAGTCTACCTGCGATCCTAACGCCACGGACCAACATCGACAGCAGAATGGCAGCTACCATTAGGTTGGGCGAAATCGCCCTCGCCAGTCTTATCATCATATGGCCTGCAGTGGTTTTTACAAACGCACTATCGAGCTCCGAAAGGCAAACCCTAATCGAAACTGTCTGGCGGAGAAAGAAATCACCGGCCAATCAATGAGCCACGCTTTTTTAGAAAAAAGACGTAGGAGGACCATGTCCACCGGAGTTTCTGTAACGGATCACATAACAATGCCAGTTTCGCATGGGTACTCTCAGTGTCCCGTTTGCGCACACCGCGGATTCGAAAAGTGGTTGAGCGGGATTGACCGGTTCAATCGCAGAAGCGAGAGATATCAACTCGTGCGCTGCCCCTCATGTTCCCTTGTCTGGCTGCAAAATGCGCCAACACCTGCGGAGATGGGACGACATTACGGACCCAATTACGATAAGTTAATTATCGAAGCTGGAGAGACTTCTCCAGAGCGCTGGAAAGCACGCAGACGAACTCTTGCAAAATTTAAATCGGGGGGCGCGCTTCTGGATCTGGGCTGTAGCTCCGGTGCCTTTTTGGAGACCCTGAAGGGCCAGGGATGGGATCTTTACGGCGTTGAAATGTCTGAGAACGCTGCTCGGAGCGCGGAAGCGCGCAGCGGAGCCAAGGTTCTCATTGGGGATATCATGGAGGCGCCGTTCCCCAAGGAGTCTTTTGACGCGATCACGTCCTTTGACGTTCTGGAACACGTATATGAACCAAGGAAGGTTATGGAAAGAGTGTTCCAGTTGCTGAAACCTGGCGGCATTTTCTATATTTACATTCCGAATATCGATGCTGGGGAAGCACGGCTCTTTCGGTCCTACTGGTACGGCTTGGAGTTGCCTCGGCATCTCTCTCATTTCTGTCCCAATTCGCTGCGACACTTGGGCGAATGTGCCGGCTTTCGGGAGGCCTTAATCGAGACGGTACGCAGCTCTTCCCTGGAATTCAGCATTCACTATATAAATGATGACTTGCTTCAGATGGTGGGAATATCCCGCACGCCTATGGCGGAGGGCGGGCCGCCCACATTTACCTGGAGAGTATTTCGAAAGCTTCTGCGGTGGACGGTATTCCCTGTTATCTCTCATGCGGCGTCGCTGCTTGGTCCGGGCGACAGTATCAATGCTGTTTTTCTGAAGGCATGATTTTCACCAAGAGTGGTTCGCTCGTCGGCTTGTAACCTGGCCGGTCAAAAGAGGCTAGACTAGTTCGCACCATGCAAGAGTCGATCTACAATCCGGGAGTTGCAGCCTTTGGCGGCGGCTCCTCCTCCAGTGTCATTCATCCGCTAGTTCTGGCCTCCGTTGTTGTCATTGCCGTCCTGGTCTTCACACTCCCGCGCAAGTATGTGATCATGCCATTGCTCGTGGGAATGCTGGCCATACCCTATGGCCAGAATTTGGTAATCGGTGGCTTCCATCTCTATATGCTCCGCTTCCTCGTCCTACTCGGCTGGGCACGCGTCGGAGTCTCATGCCTATCCGGAGGAGAGAAACTCCTGCCAGGGGGATTCAACGTTCTCGATAAAGTATTTCTTGGTTGGGCCTGCTATCACGCCCTGGCTACGGTTCTCTTGTACAAAGATGTCGGGGCGGCCGCGAATCAGGCCGGTTTTCTGATGGGCTCGGTGGGGTCATATTTCCTGTTCCGGAGTCTCATCAAAGACGAAGAGGACACTGCCCGCGCAGTGAAGGCCCTCGCCGTTGTTGCAGTTGTAGCTGCAGCCGGAATGGTGTACGAACATATTAAAGGGCAAAATTTCTTTGCTTTTTTGGGGGGTGTCGCGGCTGTGCCCGAAATGCGTGAAGGCCGCATCCGGGCACAAGCCGTTTTCGGGCACGCGCTTTTGGCGGGAGCTTACGGCGCAACCACATTCTGTCTCTTTTTGTGGCTTTGGAAGAGGAGCAAGACATGGTTTGTTCCAGTTGTCGGCATGACTGCCTGCCTGGTGATGGCGTACATGGCATCGACCAGCACGCCGATCTTGGCCCTGATGGGCGGGATATTTGCGCTTTGCCTGTGGCCTCTCCGTGAACACATGCGGGTGCTTCGCTGGGGGCTCCTCAGCATAGTGTTGGGACTTCAGTTGGTGATGAAGGCCCCCGTGTGGTTTGTCCTCGGTCGCATCGATCTCTCCGGAGGTTCAACTGGCTACCATCGAGCGATGCTCATCGACAATTTCATCCGCCATTTTGGCGATTGGTGGCTGGTCGGTACCCATGACAACGCCAATTGGGGCTGGGACATGTGGGATCGCGCCAATCAATACGTCAACGAGGGAGAAAGTGGCGGGTTAATCGCTTTTGTATGCTTTGTCGCCATGTTCTTCGTATGCTATCGCTGGATCGGGAATCGGCGAAAAGCCCTTAGGGGAGAGAATGCGAAAGAGCAGTTGGTTTGGATCATCGGAGCGGCGCTCTTTTCGCAGATGATGGCCTTCGTCGGTGTGGATTATTTCGATCAGTCAGTAGTTACTTGGTTTCTACTTCTGGTCATCATTACTGTGGTGGCTTACTTGCCGATGAAAGACGCGACCCTGATTCAGAACAGAATTGCGGAAGAAGGGGCTCCCCGTATTCAAAAACCCTGGGTTCGCGAGAGACGGGTCGTAGGAACTCATATGCCCACTCGAGGCTGAGAGTCAGCTAACGATCTTCAATGGCCAATCGCCGAAGAACCCTTAAATCAAACGAATTGCTTTATTGCATATGACAATCGCGCCGAACACATCGTATGTCCTGATTACACCGGCCAAGAATGAAGAAGTGTTACTTCGAAATGTCCTCGAATCTGTCGTATCTCAAACACTGAGACCTGTACGGTGGGTTATCGTAAACGATTCATCCACCGATCGCACGGCCGAGATCGTGCAGGAGTACATGGCTAAGTATGATTTCATCACGCTCCTGAATTTACAGGCTGACAGAAATAGGAATTTTGGCCGCAAGGCGATTGCATTCAATTCCGCGCTTGCCGCGATTAAGGATACTGAATTCTCGTACATTGGTAATCTCGACGCGGACATGAGCTTGGGCCCCGACTATTTTCAGAACATCGTGAATGAATTTCAAAAGGATCCAAAACTTGGAATCACCGGGGGCATGGTTTATACGAAGATCGACTCAGTCTTCGTCACTTACGATAGAACGTTAGACAGCGTGGGTGGAGCGGTGCAATTATTCCGCCGAGAATGCCTTGAGCAAATTGGTGGTGGTTATCTGCCGCTCAAGCAAGGTGGCATTGACGCTGCCGCGGAAATAATGGCTCGAATGAAGGGCTGGACTGTCCGGAAGAATCCCCAAAACCCCGCATGGGAACACCGCACAACGGGAACCGCGAATGACAACATAGTGCGCGCGCGTTTTAAACTTGGAATGCGGTTTCATTCGCTCGGTTACGGAACTCTCTTCTTTCTGGTTAGAAGTTTTGCCAAAATCACAAATAAGCCGTATTTCCTGGGGAGCTTGCTGTCTTTGATGGGATTCCTTTATGCCAGACTCGGCGGCTATCCTATTGCCTTGCCAGATGAAGTCGTTTCTTATTTACGCAAGGAACAAATCCAAAAGCTCAAGAACGGGCTGATAAGCAATTCTGCGAAGGCCATCCTGAGGCGGTTGTCGGGAGCCTAGGCTGGTACCAGCCACTAACAGAGCGCAACGAAGAACTCCATTGCAAACCATTCGGCCTTGTGACCACTGGCCATTCAGCCCTTCACGAAAATATCCAACAATTTTTGGCTGTATGTTCGCTGAGGTGCAGGCTCTAATCTAGTATAGAGAGTCAGCAGGATTTGCAACGCAGGCATAATCGATCGTGTTCCTCAAAACTTGAACTCACTAGGCCACTATTATGATCTCACAACATTACTTCACTTTCGTATTTTACCTTCCTCGAATTATCCGCGAGTTTAGCAACTGGCCGATATATCTGTGGAATTACCTCTCACGCCGGAGGCGGCCGGCAGAATATAGGTTGCGAAATGGTTTTCGGTTGATCGATGGCATGGGGACGTTGGCGGGAACCATCGCGGTAGTGTTTGTTAGACGCGAATATGGACTTCTTTCAGATCCGCGGACGATCGTGGATATCGGGGCCAACATGGGAAGTTTTACCATTTACGCAGCGATGAAATATCCAAAAGCAAGAATCTACAGCCTCGAACCTGAGAAGGAGAATTTTGATTTTCTGAAGCAGAATATCGGGGTCAATTCGTTGGAGGAGCGTGTCAGCGCTCTTCAATGTGCTGTTTCTTCCCGCCCTGGAAAACAGGAGATGGCAATAAGCTATTCACCGCTCAATAGCCTGGTAATCAAGGATGGACAAAGCGCATTGCAGACAGTTGATTGTGTTTCCCTGCAAAGTATTTTCAAGGATCAAGGGCTGGCCACGATTGATCTACTGAAGATCAATTGTGAAGGCGCTGAGTATGAGATTCTTGAAAGCTGCACGAGCGAAGACTTCGCGCGAATGCCTAATATCCGTTTGGAGTACCACAATCTAGATACCGAAAGGCGTAACGGAGATGCGCTTGCGAAGTTTCTGGAGAAGCAGGGATATCGAATCGAACGGTTTACCAGATATCGTGATGTATCGGGATTCATCTGGGCCACACGTGTTTGAGCGCGGAGTCTTGGGGAACCAGCCATATCCATCTGTTGATTCAGGGGACTAAGAGTGACCACCGAACATAATGTAAAACCGGTGAAGGGGAAATGATGATTCGAGCCAGCGCTGTGGACTTGACGGTTATCATCATCAACTGGAATTCATGCACTTTTTTGCGGGAGTGCCTCGAGAGCCTCGAGAAAAATCCTCCTGAGTTCAGTTTCGAAGTGATTGTAATTGACAATGCTTCTTTTGATGGCTCCGCGGAAATGGTCCGGCGAGAGTTTCCAGGCGTCCGTTACATTCAAAGCGACGAGAATCTTGGCTTTTCCCGCGGGAACAATGCTGCAGCAGCAACGTCTGCTGGTCGCATTTTCTTATTCCTGAATCCTGACACCAAGATTTTAGGGAACGCCCTCGCGACGATGAAGGAGTGCCTCGATTCCCACCAGGATGCTGGTATATTGGGTTGCCATATTCTTAACTCCGATGGGTCAGTGCAGACTTCTGCGGTCCAGGCCTTCCCGACGATTCTGAACCAGATGTTGGATGCTGATGTTCTCCGCGAATGGTTCCCTCAATCGCGTTTGTGGGGCAATGCCCCACTTTTTAGCCGCGGAGTTGATCCCGTCATCGTGGACACTGTCTCAGGCGCAAGTCTAATGATCAGGAGAGACGTATTTGAGCAAATTGGGGGCTTCAGCACGAATTATTTCATGTACTCTGAAGATGTGGATATTTGCCATAAGGCTCATCTCGCGGGTTGGCGGACCTACTACCTCCCAACCGCCAGCATTATCCATTACAATGGGCAGAGTACGAAGAAGAAGCCAAGTTACTTCCCGAACCTAATGCAGCAGGAGTCTAGGTTTATATACTTCTCAAATATGCGGGGCTATCTTTACGCACAGTGTTTTCGCGCTTCGAGAATACCGGTTGCACTCATTCGTATGGCCATAATTGCCCTTTTGATAGGCCTTTCGTTCAATTCTGAGAGAAGGCAGCGATTGCGATTTTCAATGGGGAAATGGTTTTCTATATTGAAGTGGTCGCTCGGCTTGGAAAAGCTAACACCAACTCAATCTGAATCGCCGCGCACGTTGGTTTCATCCTAGATACGGACAATGGGACGATGCGATGGTCACCGCGTGAGTAGGCAACAGACGTATTCATGGTCTGACACTTAATTACAATAGTCATCTACGAAGAGCGCTATGCGCTTTTGAAATCGTGCCTACAGGCCGTGTGTGGTTTCCTCAAAGAAGACAACCGCATCGAGAAACAGACGATGGTCGGCTTCTTTGCACAGCGAGTATTTGCCAGGATCGAGCGGCAGATGGGAAACGCAATGCACGAAGGTGGTCACCATTCATATCCAGAGTTTCCCAGAGGTTGAACCATCTACCACATAGAGCTTCCATTTGACCATAGAAGTTTTCAGCTTTCTCGGTCGACATGCCTTGTGGTCCCGAGAGGGTCTGTTGGTGCAGATTTCCATGGGCCCACTAAAGTCAAACCAAAAATAAATCTTCAAAGTGTTTTTAAAACCTCGAGTGCTGCGAACGTCCGCTCATCCGGACCGCAGCAGACATTTGTTCTCCTTTGAAAGCAGAGTGTGGGAGATTCTACTAGTGAGCAGACATCTTTTTGATCACTTCCGATGTCCCGAAGAAATGGTTCAATTTGAGTTGGAAGGCGATGTCCCCGAAAAGCCCGGATACTTTCGGTTCGGGGAAGGTCTGACCTGCTACGGGAAGACCGCGGCGGTTCCAGTAGCTAAACACTGGTCCGATGACCTCGGGGATGCGCTGCCGGCAGTTCGTGTAACTGGCGGCAAGATCCAACTCCCCTTTGATCCGGATCAGGTCGCCGATTATCTTCGATACGAGCGTTACCTAAGTGGCGGAATGCCTGGTTCCACCCCAGCCGTGAGCCGCGGGGCCATTAGAGATCTTTATTACTTCTTTAGGCCCATACTGCCGGTCCCAATCCGCAGAGTCCTGCAGCGGACTTCCCTCCGCCGCCAGATGAAGAATCCGTTTCCTGGCTGGCCTGTGGACCGAACGGTGGATCTCCTGTTCGAAAAATTAATGGAATTGGCGCTAAAAGCGAACGGAAACGTCCCCATCCCTTTCATTTGGTTCTGGCCTGCGGGCGCGAGGGCAGCATTCATTTTGACTCACGATGTTGAAACTGCAGCGGGAGTGAAGTTCTGTCCGACCCTGATGGACATTGATAGCGAATTTGGGTTTCGCTCATCCTTCCAAGTGGTGCCGGAAGAGCGGTATGAAGTACCCGATTCCTTTCTGCAAGGAATCAAGAACCGCGGCTTCGAAGTGAACGTTCATGATCTCAATCATGATGGAAATCTATTTCGTGAGCGAAAAGAATTTCGCCGCAGAGCGGAGCAGATCAATCAATATGCGGCTCGATTTGGTACGCGGGGATTCCGATCCGGCGCGCTCTATCGTCAATTAGATTGGTTCGATGCACTCGACATTTCTTACGATATGTCGGTACCGAGTGCTGGCCATTTGGATCCGCAGGCTGGTGGATGTTGCACTATCATGCCGTACTTCGTGGGGAATATACTTGAGATACCAGTCACCGCGACCCAGGACTATTCTCTATTCCATATCTTGAATCAATATTCGATTGACCTTTGGAAGCGACAAACTGAAACGATCATCAAGGGAAATGGCCTCGTTAGCATAATCACCCACCCTGACTATCTGATTTCGAAAAAAGCGCAAACTACCTATCGACAATTACTAGGTTACCTTGTCGACAAGTGCGTGGCCGATAACGTCTGGGCTGCTTTGCCGGCACAGATTGATCAGTGGTGGCGAATGCGCCACCACATGACACTCGTCCGCGACGGGGATTCCATGAAAATCGTTGGCGAAGGCAGGGAGCGGGCCAGAATCGCTTATGCGAATTTGGTCAACGGTGCGGTAGCATATTCATTTGATCCGCCCGCGCCGGCCGACTGGCCGGGCCCCTCCACGTCCCAAGAGAACACTTTCGAACCCCCTGTCGTTCTGACTACAAAGAATACACTTGCCGAATGCGGCAAACCTCCCTCTCGTGACACACTAGACGCTAACGGGACGGTGGGCACGATTGCTCTCGATGGGCAAACCCACCGTGAGAGTTTGCATCATAGTGAACTACGGGACGAAAACCGCTTGTCCTGCAAAGGTGTGACAGCTGAAATGGCTTTGACAAAAGGCGAAGAAGTACCGACAAGAGTGGCAGACTTGCGGGGCCCTGCCCAGAGTAATGGGAAATCCCAACGCCCGCTACGCGTCGGCATGGTCTCGTACTCACATTATGAATTTGACAATCGGGTGATGCGGTACGCAGAAACGCTCGTTCGAGAAGGCCATGATGTCGAAGTGTTCGCGCTGGGACATGAGGGCAGTCCAAGAGTGGAAGTTCTACGTGGGGTCAAAGTATATCGCCTGCAAGGCCGTCTAAAAGATGAGAAATCAGCCTTTTCCTTTGCCTCGCGAATTCTAGCTTTCTTTTTGCGGTCGTTGTTTCAAGTGTCAAAAAGCGACCTGAAACGGAAATACGATTTAGTACATGTGCATTCAGTTCCGGATTTTCTGGTTTTTGTTGCGCTGCTTCCTCGGCTACGAGGCACGCCCGTCATCCTTGACATTCATGACATTCTGCCAGAATTCTTTGCGAGCAAATTCACGGCGGGTAGACAATCAGGACTATTTCAGGTGATGGTCGGTCTCGAGCGTGCCTCGACACGGTTCGCAAATCACGTGATTATCGCCAACGATATTTGGCGTGAGCGCTTGATTTCTCGAGGGCTCTCCCCTAAAAAATGTACGGTCGTCCTTAATGCACCGGACCGCTCTATTTTCAGGAGAAGTGACAAGGGAACTTCGGGCGGCGGTAAGTTCCTTTTGCTCTACCCAGGATCTTTGCACCATCATCAGGGAATAGATATTGCGATTCGCGCCTTCCACAAGATCTGCGGTGAGTTACCTCAGGCTGAATTTCATATTTACGGTAGCGGACCAGCAAAGGAAGAACTGCTTGCCCTTATTCGGCAGCTTGGAATCGAGAGCCAAGTCAAAATGCCACCACCCCGGCCACTGAAGGAAATTGCCCACATCATGGAGACCGCTGACCTTGGTGTCGTTCCAAAGCGCAATGATTCTTTTGGCAACGAGGCCTTCAGCACCAAGATCTTCGAGTTCATGGCCATGGGAGTTCCGGTTATCGTATCCGAAACTCAAGTGGACCGATATTACTTTGACGATTCTGTCGTCCGCTTCTTCCGAAGCGGAGATGAAGACGATCTGGCGCGCTGCATGTTGGATCTCATTCAACATCCCGAGAAAAGGCGCGCGCTTACGGAGAATGCCACTGGGTTTATCGCTAAGAATGACTGGACGGTGAAAGAACATGAGTATATGGAGCTTGTCGACAGCCTAACTGGACGATCCTAGAGCTGAAGACAGTCGACACTTCAAGCCTGAGTTTATCTAGACAACCAAAGTCTCAGAGAGAGATCGTCTGATTAGAGTGTTTTGCGAGCAAAACCACTCATTCAGCCATCCCTGTGACATCAGAAACTTTTCCCCGAGGGAGTGCCACTGCCGTTTCGGCTCGACGTCCTTTGGTTGGGCCAATCAGCACGAGAATTGGCCCGGATAGGTGAACTAGCCTTCACTTGCTACGCACAAATCAAAAGGTGCACCATAAGACTGCACTCTTGGATCAGGGGTGGAGTCGGATTTATCGGCTCAGATATTGTCGTGCTTGATGACCACCGCCAAGCCTTGGATCAGATTCTCGATCAGCGATTGTACTCCAATTGAAGGTAGACTCACCCGAAGGGAGAATATACTCAAATGAAGGGTGTCGTTCTTGCTGGCGGGAAGGGCTCGCGGCTCTATCCCCTCACACGCGTTACAAATAAACATCTCTTGCCGGTCTATGATCGGCCGATGATCTTCTACCCGATCCAAACTCTGGTGGATGCGGGTATCAAGGATATTATCGTCGTGACAGGCGGCCAGAATTCGGGTGATTTTCTGCGTCTTCTGTCTAATGGGAAAGATTTCGATCTTCGCCGTATTCACTACACCTACCAAGAGGGCGAAGGTGGGATTGCCGATGCCCTGCGGCTTGCCGAACCGTTTGTGGAGGGCGAAAAGATCTGTGTTGTTCTTGGCGACAACCTCATCGAAAACAACATCATCGGCGCCAAAAACGCCTTCGAAAAACAGCCGAATGGGGGGCACATCCTTCTAAAGGAGGTCCCGGACCCGGAGCGCTTCGGCTGTCCGGAAATTTCAAGCGGCCGGATCATGGGAATCGAGGAAAAGCCCAAATCGCCGAAATCAAATTATGCCGTCACCGGAATCTACTTTTATGACAGTACGGTATTTGAAAAGATAGGCAAAACCAAACCAAGTTGGCGCAACGAACTTGAGATTACCGATGTAAATAACATGTATCTTCACGAAGGCACGCTAACTCACAGCATTCTCGAGGGTTGGTGGACAGACGCAGGAACCTTCGAATCACTCCAGCGCGCGACCAATCTGGTGGCCGAAACAGGGGCAAACAAGGTGCCCGGGCGAGGAGCGCCGCCGCGGCATACCCGGCACAACGACTAAAGTGGGATGGTAGGATTACCTGGTCTGACCTAACAGAGGAGAACTCGCTTGAAAGTTCTGGTTACCGGCGGTGCCGGCTTCATTGGCTCAAATTTTATCCGTCATTTATTGTTGTCGAGATCGGACATTCGGGTCATCAACTTTGACAAGCTGACCTACGCGGGCAATCCAGAGAGTCTTGCTGACGTTGCCGTAGATGCCCGCTACTCCCTCGTCCGGGGAGACATCGCGGATGCGAGTTCGGTCGAGGAGGTATTCCGATCCGGAATTGACGCGGTGGTCAATTTCGCGGCAGAAACTCACGTTGACCGGAGCATTGAGGACGCTTCGCCCTTTCTGCGGACCAATATTCTGGGAACGCAGTGTCTTCTGGAGGCCGCCCGGCGATTCCGGCTCTCCCGCCTCATCCACATCAGTACCGACGAGGTCTACGGAAGCGCACCAGCGGGTGAGAGCTTCACTGAGGAAACCCATCTTGATCCACGCAGCCCGTACGCCGCCAGCAAGGCATCTGCGGACCACTTTGTCTCCGCATACGCCAACACTTACGGCATTTCTGCCGTCGTTCTCCGCTGCACGAATAACTACGGGCCGTTCCAATTTCCCGAGAAGCTGATCCCACTCATGATCGCGAATGCGCGCGAGGACAAGCCACTACCGATCTATGGCGACGGCTTGCAGGAGCGGGACTGGCTGTTCGTAGAAGATTATTGCCGGGCCATCGCCTCGGCCCTGGAGCACGCCAAGGCGGGGTCTATCTACAACGTCTCCGCTGGCTCGCCCCAGCCGAACATCAAGATCGTTCGAGCGATACTCACTCACTTGGGAAAACCGGATTCTCTGATCAAGTATGTAAAGGATCGCCCGGGGCATGACCGCCGTTATGCACTCGACAGCTCCAAAATTCAGCGCGAGCTCGGTTGGAAGCCGCAAGTCTCGTTCGAAGACGGGATGAGCCGGACGATCGATTGGTATATTCAGAACACGGCCTGGCTTGAACACGCCCGCTCAGGTGAATATCTGAAATACTATGAGCGACACTACGTCCACCGATCCGAGACGTTCAAGGATTGAGGCGAGAACCTCGGAACCTTTATTGGATGTAGCTGCCCAGTGATTGTTTTAACCGCGCCGCCAATGGAGCTAATACTTGAACCCTCCCACCAGCCCGGCACTGCGCCCCTGGCTCATCTTCGCCGTTTGGGTTCTCGTTTGCTCGCTGGCTTTCTGGAAACCTCTTTACGCCCTCATCGAGTACGCGCTCAACAACGACAACGCTTCGCATATTCTGATCATTCCCTGCATCGTTGCCTGGCTGATCTATCTTGATCGCCAACAATTGACATCTCCTCGTTTTGATTTCCTTGCGGCTTCCTTCTTTGCGGTTCCGGCCGCCATCCTTGCCGCCATCGCCCTGTTCCCCTCTCCAAGGAACCCCAGTACAGTTCTTCCTATCCTGGTGGTGTCGTTCCTCGTCTTTCTCATTTCTGGATTTATCGCCGCATTCGGAGGGAAGTCTGCGAAAGCGGTATGGTTTCCTTTGGCATTCCTGGGGTTTGCGATTCCCTTCCCTGATCCTTTTCTGAATCGGATTATCTACTTCCTGCAAGCAGGTTCCGCCGAAGTCGCGGAAGTGGTTTTTGACTGGAGCGGCCTTCCTGTCATTCGAGATGGATTTTTCTTCCGCCTGCCCAGGCTGAGCATCGAAGTCGCCAAGGAATGCAGCGGCATCCGCTCGAGCATTGCCCTGCTGATTCTGGCATTGCTGGTGGCTCATTTCTCTTTTTCGAGATTCTGGAAGAAGGCAGTATTTGTAATCGCGGGGCTGCTGATGATGGTCATCAAGAATGGCGTGAGGATCGCAACTCTGACGATTCTAGCCAACTACGTCGATCCTGATTTTCTATACGGGAGACTGCACCATGAAGGCGGGGTGGTCTTCTTCCTGCTCGGATTGGCGCTCTTGCTTCCCGTCTACTGGCTACTGAAGCGAGGCGAAAAGCCACTCGCGGTCACGCCTCGAAACGTCCCCGTGGGTTAATCCGTTGGTTGGTCTTTGCTCGGGGGCGTCGCTTGCCCGCCCACTCTCCGCGGTTCCTGCCTCGTTTCCTTCTCCAGGGCATATCCGTAGTAGTAGTCCCCATATGTTTCGGTTTTATCCACTCGATTCAGAACAACTCCCAGGAGACTCCTCTCACCAAACTCTGCGGCCGCTTTCTGGGCAATTTCAAAATCCGTCTTGCCCGCACGCACCACGAACAGAACGCCATCGCATATATCGGCAAGGATGCAGGCGTCATGGACGGCAATGGCCGGCGGGGAATCCAGGATGACCCAATCGAAGATTGGCGTAAGCCGGTCCAGCAGGGCAGTCATTTTTTCGCAATGTAGGAGCTCGCTCGGATTTGAAACCGCACTTCCGCCAGAGATGAAACACAGGTTGTCCTGGCTTCCAACCTGAATAACTTGGCTCTCCTCGGCGTCGCCCCGCAGATAATCGGTAAGGCCGGGTGTTGCAGGAGCTCCGATCGCCAGGTGTAATCGCGAGGCGCGTAAATCGGCATCGATAACCAAGACTTTCATTTTTTCCTGCCGAATGATCGACTGGGCCAAGTTTGAAGCGATGAACGTCTTGCCTTCCTCCGGCACGCTGCTGGTGATCAGAATTCTTTTCAGGGGTCGCACCGCAGCGATCTGAAAGAGTCTCGACCGCAAAGTACGAAATTTCTCAGCCCCGTGCCGAAAGTGAGCCTCGTCAGCGAAAACGCTGAATCGTGAATCGGCTTTCCATTCACCCCGCCTGCATCGCTCAATTAGCTTCTCAAAATCGCCGCTCCCCGGCGCTCTAAGATCGGCTACGCCCTTGCGAGCTTCTCTCGGCACTTGCCCGGCGAGCGTTTCCTCCACTAGACTCTCACCAACGAGTTCCACCAGTTCGGGCACGGGCTTGTCTCCCAGCTTGGCGGACCGCTCCGTCGCTGCTTTCTTCAGTGCCTCGTGTATACGGCTCATCGGGTCCTTTCCTTTATCTTCGCTCCCACCGAAAAGAGGCTTCTTGCGGGCAAACAGGCACCTATAAGCTGCTATCGTAAGGCCCGGCCATACCTCCCAGCCACAGAGATGTCAAAACCTGGCACCATAGTCAAAACTGGCAATTTCAGACATGCTTCGACGTCGCCTTCTGTATACATTGCTTTGTCGCTTATAGCCAGCAGGTACACAATGCCGAGCGCGAGGGCAAATCCAGCTCCCAGTCCGCCACCGACGAAAACAGTCTTTTTCGGGAAAGAGGGACTGACCGGAAGGCTGGGGGGATCAAGTACACGGAAGGTTTCACTCTGCTGTTGATGCTCCAAATCCCCCGCCATCGCCGACTTTTGCTGTTTTTTCAAGAGATCATTGTAGTTGTCGAGAGCTGTCTGATAATTCCGTGTCAGCTCTTTCAGCTGTTGCTCCACCATGGGGCTCGCCTGCACATGGGTTTGCAGGGTGCGAATCTGTTCCTGAATCTGCGCCTGATGCTTTGTCAAATCGGAAATACTCTGGTCATCTTGTTTGACCTTCGCGCGCAATTGTTGCATCTGCGGCGGCTCATGGGCCGTGCTTTGGACTGGGGTGCCCGAACCCTTCCCACTTTGCGAGGCTGCCATCCGCTTCTTGATCTCTTCAATCTGAGTCTTGGTCTTGACGACATCCGGATGTTCCGGGGTGTATTTGGCGAGTAAGGCGGTCAGTTGGTCCTGGAGCGTTTCCAGTTGTTGCTGCAGAGTATCCGTACTTTGTACACCGGACAGTTGCGCCTTCCACGTCACCTCTTGCTGGGCCAAGAGAGATTCGTTAAAGGTCTTGTCCTGCTGGGCTCGGCTCAACGATTGGATCGTGGCCTCGAGTTGCGAATTCATGCCCGTGAGTAAGCTTAAATTGCTCTGCTGCTCTTCCGGCAGGGACCCCAAAAACTGCCGTTTGAACTGGGCTAGTTTGGCATCTTGTTGATTGAGATTGGCCTTTGCTTCATCAAGCTGCTGGGTCAGGAAGTCGGTGGTGTTCTGGACCTGCGTCATCCTGCTGGTGGCGTTCTGCTCCATGAACATCGAGGTAATCTCTGTGCAGATTTGTTGCGCCAGATGCGGATCACTCACCGTCACGCTGACGTGGAAGCCCGGTGGTTGCCGATTGACCGAGCCGGGCATCGGCTGAATCAGCTCGACATCGATTGATTTCTTCAAACGCTCGACCAAATCCTCCATATGTGCCGAGTTACGTCCTTCTGAATACAAATTGAATTTCTGAATGATGGACTGCAACCGTGAACGGCTCAGGATCTGCTCCTGCATGGATGCAAGATGGCGGTACAAATCCTCGTTCACCACTGTCGGAACAACATCGGGTGACACCGCCGGTGGTTCCACGAGCACCATTGTGGAAGATGTGTATTTCTTGGGCAAAACCTGAATAACGAGGAAACCGATTGCCCCTAAGAGCAGCATCGCAGCGGGAAAAATCCACCCGTAGCGACGGAGGATTCGCCTGACTTCGGCGACAGTGATATCGCCATTACGCATCATAAAGTCCCAGTTCCCTTTCACCCAGGCTTCCAGACTGGCTCAGTCGGGCTAGATCCATAGGTATCATCGAATTGAAGTAGCACTCACCGTACCAGTTCAGGGCTGCGGCCCTGGGCCCACTTCACCTAGACAACCTATTCATATAAAGGCACTTACAAAACATAGCGAAAAAGGGGAGTGTCTCACCGCCTCGATTATCCCACTTTCCTCATTGGTGTAGTGGAAGAAATCTATCCCCTTTGTCCTGGAATTCTCCACTTTGCCTTGACTCGACCCTTCGGGCCATTTCCGTGTTCCACGAATGGCGATCTGACCTCAAACACAGTCGTTCCTAACACGCTTAGTTTCTTGCGGTTAGGGGAAGGCAATTCACCTCTCATCGAACCTACTCGTAGGCTACAAAATTGCACCCATACGGGTGGTACCATTATATGAATCGGTCAGTTATAGGGGTAATATGATCGGCCGTTCAAAATTCTTCCTTGTGGGCTCCCTCATCCTCGCCTGTTGCCTGCTGGCGTTCGGGTGCTCTCGAAACCCGCAAGCGAAAGTACAGAAGTTCCTGGAACAGGGAAATCGCGAATTGCAGCAGGGAAAGTACCCCGAGGCCATGATCTTCTACGGGCGCGCCCTGCAGACCGATCCTCGATCTGTGGAGGCCCATTACAAACTGGCGCAAATACATTTGAAAATGGGTAGCTGGGCTTCGGCGTTTCAAGAGCTGTCCCGCACGGTCGATCTGGATCCGCAGAATTGGGCCGCGCAGCTTGATCTGGGCAGGCTACAACTGGCGGGGGGCAGAGCCAAGGAGGCGAAAGATCGCGCTCAACTCATCCTTCGAAGCAATCCGCAAAATGCCGATGTGGAGATGCTCCTTTCTGACGCGGATGTCACTCTCGGCAACACGCAGGAGGCAATCCAAGAGGCCAATGCTGCGATCGCCATGGCGCCCCGCCGGTCAGACCTGTATCTCAACCTTGGGCATATTCAGATTCGACAGAAGGAACTTGCCGGCGCGGAACAGAGCTTCAAGAAAGCTCAATCTCTCGATGCAACGGCGGTCATGCCGCTCATTACGCTGGGACGATTTTACCAGCAGAACAAGCGTTGGGCGGAGGCTGAAAAGGAATTTACCGCAGCGATTCAAATCGCTCCCAAGGATGTGGCGCCCCGAGCCGCACTCGCGGCGTTGTTTTTCAGTCAGGGACAGGAATCCCAGGCAGAAAAAGTTCTCACCGATGCCAAGGAACAATTACCAAATGACTCCAACGCCTATCGACTCCTCGGCGATTCCTATCTCGGCCGTGGGCATTATGCTAAGGCTTTGACGGAATTCGCGGCGCTGGACGCCAAATATCCCACCGATCTGGCGGTCCGGAAGACCTACGCTCAGCTTCTGATTCTCGGCAATCGCATCGAGGAAGCAAACAAGCTGAATCAGGAAATTCTGAAAAAGTCGCCGCAAGATCCGGAAGCGCTGGTGCTGAAAGGCCAGATAGAGATTCGTCAGAATCAAACGGATCAGGCGATTACAACGCTTCAACAAGCCGTGAAGGGCGCCCCTGATAACGCGCTTGCCCACTACCATCTGGGCGTGGCCTTGAGGCAGAAAGGCAATACCCAACAAGCGGGGAGTGAATGGCGCGAGGCGGTCCGGTTGCGGCCGGGTCTGTCAGAAGCCTGGGTCGCTTTGGGGAACAATGCCGCCGCTCGTTCGGATTGGCACGGTCTTGAAGAGATCAGCGATCAGCTCAGAAAGAGTTCTGCAAAATCCGTCGACGCGTACCTTTTTCATGCAACTGCCCGATTCAATCAAGGTGATGCCGCCGGAGCAGAAGCCGATCTGAATCAACTTCTGCAGATGGCCCCGGACCAGCCGACGCCTTACCTGAAGCTCGGACAGTTGCGCCTTTCGCAGAAACGCTACAATGACGCCGAAGCTTATTTCCGGCAGGCGCTGAGTCGCGATTCCAGCTCCATCGAAGCGGTGAAGGGCCTGGTGAGTATTGACCTGGCCAAGAATAAGGACTCCGATGCTCAGAAGTTCGTCCAGGAACAGATCAATCACAATTCGAATTCTTCGGCACTGTACGCTTTACAGGGAGAAATCCAATTGCGGGCCAAGCAGCCGGAGTTGGCGGAAGCCGCGTTTTCCCGCGCGGTTGAGCTTGAGCCTTCGAGCGTCTCCGCCTTGGTTCTGCTTGCGCAAACGCAATCCCTGCTGGGGAAAGGAGATTTGGCGATCGCCGGCTACCAGAAAGCACTTGCGTTCTCTCCTCGGGATCCCCGCCTGTTCGTGGACATGGGGAGTCTTTACGAGAGATCCGGAGATTGGCAGCACGCGCAGGACAATTATCAGAAGGCGTTGGCCATCCAGCCGGAAAATGCTTTGGCAGCCAACGGCCTGGCCTATCTCCTGCTCGAGCATAACGGGGACGTGAATGTTGCGCTCACCCTTGCGCAAACTGCACGGAAAGGCTTACCAAATCTTCCCAACACCGCCGATACATTGGGATGGGCCTACTATCGTACTCGGGCGTATTCAGCCGCTGCCCCGCTTTTCGAAAGCGCCGTCAAGAGCCAGCCCAATAGCCAAACCTATCATTACCACCTTGGTCTGACCTACCAGATGCTCAAGAACACGGTTCGAGCCAAGTCAGAACTGGAAAAAGCGATCAGCATCGATCCCAAATCCTCGCTGGCCGATCAGGCCCGCCATGCAATCAGCGAGTTGGCGCCGAGCTAATCGAAGGTCGGCCTCGTGGAAACTCTTTCTGCTGAAAGGGTTTTGCGGCGCAATCCTGGATTTGGCTTCGAGCTTATTCTTGTTTCAGAAGGGATACGGCAAGGGATGTCGTAGTTGGCGCTGGGCCGATAATCTTCGCGAGGTGTAGAGAAAGTCTGCTGGCAACTTGTTCGAAGGATCGATCTTGAGCGTTCGCCTGAAATACTGGCTACCGGCAATCTGCGTCGCCATTCTGATTTCACTCTTTTCGACGCGCTACTTCAGTGGCGAGCAGACTGCGCGCGTCATCCTTCCGCTCTTGCGCTGGTTGTTTCCCTCCGCCAGCCATCGACTGCTCCACCTGATGCATTTCGTGATTCGAAAGGCCGCGCACGTCACGGAATTCGCGGCCTTCAGTATTGCCGTGTTTCACGGTGTTCGGGGAGCGCGCCGCGGCTGGAGACGGGAGTGGGCAGTCATTACGCTCTTGATCGCCGCAGGTTACGCCGGGTTAGATGAATGGCACCAATCCTTTGTGCCGCTCCGGGAAGCCCGATTCCACGATGTGCTGATCGACTCGGCGGGCGCCCTGTTTGCTCAAGTCCTCGTGTGGAGTTACGCGAGACTCCCCCGGAACTCTGCCGATGCAGCAGAGTAGCGCCATTCGGCCATTTAGCTCTCGAAAATCCAGCTGGACCGTTAAGGGATAATGGCCGTAGCCTGATTGGAATTGGTGCTCTCGGTGCCGCTCGAGTCCACGGCCCTCGTCACATAATAGTAAGTGGTGGTGTTTTGGACGGTGTTGTCCAAATAGCTCAGCGCGGTGACCAGTGCGCCGTTGAGCTTGACGTAGCCGGTGTTGCTGGTCGTGCTCCGGTACACGTTGTAACCGGAGACCGTTGAAGTGCTGGCGTTCCAGTTCAACGTAACCGTGTGAGAGGCCGTCTGGACACCCGTACCCGAAAGCGCAATCGTCATGGGGGAACCCGTCGCGTTGCTGGTCACTGTCACAGTGCCCGTGGCGCTTCCCGCAGAACTCGGGGAGAAACTCACGCTGAAAGCCAGGTTTTGATTCGGGGTTAATGTGACCGGCGTGTTCGCCCCACTCAGAGTAAACCCTGTGCCACTTGCGGTGATCTGCGAAATACTGACGTTCGCATTCCCCGTGTTTGTGACAGTGACGCTTTGCGTCGACGAAGACCCCGTGTTCACACTTCCAAAGCCCAGGGTCGTGGGATTGAAGGAAAGGATCAGAGTGGCCGCAACCCCGGTGCCGCTCAAGGCAATCGAGGCGGGGGAATTCGGGGCATTGCTCACTACCGTTACGCCGCCGCTAGCCGCTCCGGCGGTGACCGGCGAGAACTGAACGTTAACGTTGGTTGACTGGCCGGCGGTAAGAGATATGGGCAGCGAGAGAGTCCCCACGCTGAACCCGCTTCCAGTCACGCTAACTTGTGAGATTGAAAGCGTACCCGTGCCGCTGTTGGCCAACTGGAAGGTCTGTGTGCTCGGAGAGCCAACCGTCACACTGCCAAAGTTCGCGCTCGAAGGAGTGACGGTCAGAGCGGGTTGAACGCCAACCCCAGACACAGGAATAACTGCACTTGCTCCCTGGGAAGTCGCGACAGTGACGTTACCCGTGATGTTTTCAGAGGCTGTCGGGGTGAAAGACACACTCATTCCGACGTTCTGCCCCGGGGCTAACGTGAGTGGCGTGGTGATTCCGCTGGCTTTGAAATCCTTGGCGTTTACGGCAACTTGCGAAATGGTCAGGCTGGTATTGCCGGTGTTGCTGATCGTGACGTTCTTGGAGCTCGAACTGCCGGCGTTGACGCTCGTGAAACTCAAGCTCGTGGGGTTTGAGGAAAGCGTGACGGTTGCGGCAACACCCGTACCGCTCAAGGCCAGCACGTTTGGCGAATTTGGCGCATTGCTCGCGATGCTAACAGTCCCATTCAGGGCGCCCGCTGTCGTGGGAGCAAACAGGACGCTGAACGTTGCATTGCCGCCGGCCGGCACTGTCGCCGGCGTGGCGAGTCCGCTAGCACTGTACCCGCTGCCGGTCACGGACAGCTGAGCAATGGTGAGGGAAGCGGTTCCGGTATTGGTTACCGTGAAACTCTGCGATTTCGTCTGCCCGTCAACGACACTTCCGAAATTAAAGCTCGTGGGCGAAACCGATAGTCCAGCCTGAGCGCCGGTTCCGCTCAGGGGGATGGCTAGCGTGGAATTTGCAGCGTTACTCAAAATCGTGACCGTGCCTGTGGCGCTGCCAGCCGTCGAGGGTGCGAACTGCGCGGTAAGAGTCACGCTTTGCGAAGATTTTACGGTCGCGGGAGTAGTTACCCCACTGACGGTAAACCCGGCACCCTGTACCGCCACGCTGGAGATATTGACGGCTGCGTTCCCGGTGTTGGTCAAAACGATGGTTTTGCTGGCGGAACTCCCCGCCGCGACGGTTCCAAAACTGAGGCTGGTGGGGTTGGCGGAAAGTTGTCCCGAGGCGGCCGTCGATCCCGTGCCAGTCAATGCAATATTTATCGAAGGATTGGTCGGATCATTGCTCGTCAGGCTGATATTTCCGGTGGCACTACCGGCCGTTGTTGGGGAAAACGTGACCACCGCCTGCGCAGTCTGACCCGCAGTTAAGGTTTTGGGCGTGGAGATGCCGCTCATGGTGAACTCCGCGCCAGTGATGGTAATCAGAGACACTGTCAGGTCCGCCGTGCCCTGATTCGTCAGCACAAGATTGCTGGTACCCTTCAGGCCTGTGGAGACGGTTCCGAAATTGATGGACGCCGGGCTAACCGACAATTGAGGTTGAGAACTCACGGCTGTCGCTGCCAGACTCACGACAACGGGTGAACTTCCTGAATCACCCTGAGCAGTCAGTGTCCCGGTGACGGTTCCCGCCGACGTCGGATCGACGGCCACGCTAATGCTCGTCGACTGGCCAACGGCCAGCGCCATCGGGGTGCTCATTCCGGGAACGCTGAATTGAGGATTGGAAAGCTGCAGTTGCGTGATATTCAGCGCGGTAGTCCCGGTGTTTGATACCGAGACCGACTTGGTCGTCTGCTTCCCAACCGCAACCTGGCCAAAGTTGATGCTTGTGGGGCTCAGTTGAAAAGCAGCCAGCAACTGTTTCCCGCTACTGGCGACAACCCCGGCGCAGCCATTTAAAAGAAGTAATGGAGGGATTACCAGAATCATGAAAAGTAATCCCAGCGAGACGCTTAATCTTCCGCGCATCCAATCGACCTGCCGCCCAACGGTCTGCGCATGACCGTATCTCATTGACGTACCCTCCGAACCTGCCCCAAGAAGGAGAGTAGAGCGGCGGCGGTATCGGCATAACTGGTGGGAAGACCAAAAGAGGGACAGCTACGTCAACTGTTCCGGGGACTAGCGAAACATTGCCCTTCGGTTCAACCTGCCCATAGAGGCAAGTGGTGGTGCTCCTGACGCGCTTGGATCGCCGGGGGAATGCTCTCTAAGCAGCCGTTACGCAGTCACTTTGTGGCTGCATGCCAGGACGCAGATATTGCCGGAAAATATGTGGATGGAAGGCCGCTTGCCTATCAGAAAGATGTCCGAGAGTACAGTGACTCATTGCTCGCCGAAAAATCAGCCGGCAAAATCATGGGATCGGGAAGCGAGTGCAATGGACTGAAAAAACTTTTCGAGGGAATCCGCTTGGCAAGGTCCCGCAGCCGCTGCAGGTGAAAGGCGCGAATGTGGCTGCCACGTTCAATATAGGCGGCTCCATCTGCGCCTCCCTGTGCACGGTGGTAGAATTCTACGAATAAGCCCTGCCCTTACAGGGGGTCCAATTCGTTGCTCCAGCTCCGCCGCAGCTGATGAGTACCAAGTGGCGAGGTGAAGTTCGACCGAACGAACTGCGGTCCTTCAGCCCTCAACGCGAAAGGCCGGGCTAGATTTCGATGCGACGTTCCTTGTTGAACAGTGGCTTTGTGCCACGAGCCGTCATGGCCTCAGAATTTGTAGATCAACGCAAATTCCATGACTCGCGGATTCGTCAGGGTTGAACTGTAATTGCCGAACGTGCTTCCTCCGGCTACCTCATCCTGCATCGAGAAAGCATCGAAGCGGGCGTTGTTGAACACGTTGTAGACGCTCCAGCGCAATTGAAGTGCTTGGTTCTCGCCATAGGGCATCTTCCAGCTCTTTTGCAGGTTCATGTCCGTAGTAAAGAAACCATCGCCACGAACGGGATTACGAACGCCACTTTCCCCGGGGAAAGCATAAGTAAAGGCGTTTACAGCTTGCGTGGGATTCTGGAAGATATTGGGAGCACCGGTGGACGTGGACGTGCCCGAGCCAATAGGTTGCCCGGTCAAATCCGCCCAGCCCATCTCGTCCCAGTTGGTGGGCCAGACATAGCCCATGAAGACGCTGACGGGAAAGCCCGAGGTCCAACGCGTGGTGCCGCCCAGTTGCCAGCCGCCGATGATGGCATCAACCCAGCCATTTGTTTCCCCGCCGATCGCCTTCCCGCGTCCAAAGGGCAATTCAGCGAGCCAGTAGCCGTTGATCTGGTGGCGTAGGTCGAAATCGGCAGGGGCGTACATTTGATTTATGTCAAACGGGTTAATGACACTGTCCGTGAGGTAGTGCACTCCGCGTTCGGCCGTGGACTCAATGTCCATGGTCTTGCTGTAGGTGTAATTGAAGCCAAACAGAAACCCATGCTCCATCTGTTTGTGCAGGCCAACCTGAAGCGCGTGGTAGTTCGAATGGCCGATCGAGCGCCAATCCCAAAGTGAGGAATATTGCGGGTTGTAGTAGCTGTAGGAGCCTGTTACGGGCGCGACTGGGAAGCCGTACAGGTCCATCAAGAAGCTGGCCGAGGTTTCGTTGTAGAGGTTCCCGCAGCCGGGTCCGAAAAGATCGTAGATGGCGGTCAGCATGCTCGGAGTGGTCCCACTACTCGTGCAAAGCCCGTACGAGGGTTTTGCCACGAACATGTCTTGCCAGTACTGAGCGGTGGGGCCAACTGTCGAGGCGTTGATGCTGCTCTCGGGAGTGTTTGCGCGCCACAGTTGTGACATGCGTGTGGCCGCGGTGTTCCAGTCGATGCCGGACTTGGTGTCCACAAGGTTGAGTGGAGCGGCTACGTCGTCATAAACGAGTTGGCGGTGTGCGTAGTGCCCAACGTAGGCGACATCCAGGGTAATGTGGCCAGGTAGTTCGCGCTGAACCGAGAGGTCAACAGCGTAGGAGTAGGGGGTCTTAAGGCCCTGGTCAATCCCGCGGGCAATGGCAAATGCGTCCACAGGATATTGAACCGGGAATGTGGACGCAGGAGCCGCCGGCGTGATGGACGCAGGGATAGTGTTCATGCTGGTGATGCGAGGCGCCTGGTTAAGCGTCAGGGTAGCCGAAGGATTCGAGAGGCTTGTCGCCAGGCCAAAAGACCCCCCAGCGTCATATTGTGTAGCGAGTTCCGGGCCGAAGTTGTCGTAATACATGCCGAATCCGGCCCGGATGACCGTCTTGCCTTCGCCGAAGATACTCCCTAGCAATCCTCCGTGGTAGCTCGGCGACCACGCCAATCCCAGGCGCGGCGCGAAGTTCTTGGTTTGGGCGCTATACAAGCCGGGTCTTCCATAGACGGAACCGGATGGTGAAAAGCTGATCAACCCTGCCTGACTTGCAGGGATTCCCTTCAACATACCATTTGCACGCTGGTTGAACCAGTCTCCCATATTCACCGAAGGCGTAACTTGCTGCCCGTTTTTTTCAGTCATCGGGGTCATTAACTGGTAGTTCAGCCCGTAGGTTACGGAAAGTGAGCGTGTGGCATGCCAGGTGTCCTGGAAAAACAAGTTATAGGTGTCCACGGCCCAGTTGCGCTTGATGGGGTCGCCCTGTTGGAGCGGGCTAGCCGTTGTGGTGTCTACGACTTTGTAGTTGTACTGAGCATCCACCTCGCTCGCGATCCCCATCATTCCCGCTAGGGGAAAGTCGTACGCGTTGGTGAAAGTTTTGTCGACGGCCGGAAGGGTATCGTAGGAAGAACAAGTTGGGGACCCTGAGTTCTGCGCGAGACACGCGGGATTCAGAGGACTGTTTTTATTGGCGAAGCCTCCGGAATAGAGCCAGTCGGAATTCAAGAGCGCATCGCTGAACGAACTGCCGTAGTTGGAGCCGTTGTTCCGCATCAAAAGGATGTTTGCGCCGAACTGGAAGCTGTGGTTGCCCTTGATCCAAGTGGCGGTGTCCGCCAAATTGTGAACTGGCGCGACAAACTGACTGGAATAGGTGACGCCTTGGTCCATACTGCGGAAATACACCCAAGTCTGGTCCGAATTTCCAATTGAGCCGACGCTCTGGTGAGTGTAGCCGTAGCGAAAGTTATTGACCCAGTTTGCGCCGAAGACGCCGGTATACCCCGCCACTAAGCCCTTGCTAAGGTCCACAGAAGAGAGTTCGGGCTGGGTGCCCGGGAGAAACTGCCCGGCCGTGACAACACGGTCATCGCGCCCAGACCCACGGAAGAAAAGGGTGTGGTTGCCATTCTGCGTCAGTTTGTAGTCGAAGCGGAAAATGAGCCAGTCATCGGTTGTTGGGGTCGGAGCAGCAAACCGGTAACCAGCATAGTTGTAACCGTCACCCTGCGACAGGTCATTGGGGATAGGGAAAGTTTTTTGGAGGTAGGCGAGGGCGACTTGGCTCGGCCCGATACCAAGCGGATCCATCTGCGCAAGTTGCGTGGGGCCAAGCGCATTATACCCCGGCTGAATGGGGTAGCTTTTGCCATCTGCCCCCATGACGCTGCCTCCGGGACACGCGGCTGTATTCTTCACGCCGGTGGACGGCTCCTGGCACAGGTACTGGATGATTCCCTGGCGTAGCGTCGCAGACGGGACGATGCGCAACTCGCTGGACCCCTGTGCGATCCGGTGGCCCTCGTAATTAACGAAGAAGAACAGGCGGTTTTTCACAATGGGTCCGCCGAATGTGCCGCCGAAGATGTTCCTAACCAGTTTTTCGGGAACATTGGGCTGGCCGTTTTCAAGTTGGCTGGCTTTCAGGAAATAGTCGTTTGCCTCTCCAGCGGTGTTGCGGTTGAACTCATAGAGCGAACCGTGAAAATCGTTGGTACCTCCCTTTGTAACCATGTTGATCTGAGCACCGGCGGAACGGCCTTCGGAGGCGCCATAGTTGGATGTGGTGACGCGAAACTCCTCGACGGAGAACTGCGTGGTCGGCAAAACGCCGGTAAAGGCCAGGCCCGTGAATTCCTGGTTGATGCTCACGCCGTCCAAGCTAATATTGTTCTGATCGCTGCGCTCGCCATTGACCGCACCTGCGCGCGTGTCGTAATTGTCATTCAGAAGATTCTCGCCGTTATACACTACGCCGGGTTGAAAGCTGAGCAGAAGCGGCATGTTCTCCGCCTGAATCGGAAGGCTCTCGATTTCACTGCCTCCCATCGTGTGGCCGACGCTGGCATCGGTGGTGTTGAGCGCAGGTGCCTCGGAGGTGATGGAAACCACCTCGGTGACCATCCCAACTTTCATTTGCACGTTGACCGTTGCGGGAAGGTCGACACGCAAAGCCATGCCGAGCTGTTCGTATTTCTGAAAGCCCTTTGCTTCCACGGTCAGGTTGTAAGTCCCGGGTAGCACTTCAACGAAGGTATAAATCCCTTCGGCGTTGGTGGCGGTCGAGCGCGTGAAGTTCGTACTGAAATTGACAATCGTCACTTGCGCCGCCGGAATGACTGAGCCGTTGGGGTCGGTCACCGTTCCGCGAAGCGAGGTTGTCGCCTGTCCCCAAACTGCCGCTGCGTACACGCTGAGATAAAAAATGACCGCAAATAGGACCAATTTTTTCATGAACCACCCCAATTTGAAATTTCGCTTCGAGACCTAGCCCCTCTCGCCTGGCAATCTTCCCCCGTGAGATTTAGTGCGTGGTTACGCGCAAAGTGAACCGACAAAGATCGGATGAAGGAAGGCGGTGAAGACAAAAGTACGTTCGTGGCATTCCGCTCATCTTTGCAGCCCCGTTGGAAAGAGGGGCCCTTTTCACCCAAAAAGAAAACTGTTATGCTGTGATATACGGCTGTAACAGGCGCTTGTCAAGCTTAATTTCCTCCTTTCTGCTTTTCTTCGCTTTGGCCGTGTGTGGGGAACGGCGGTGAGACGGCAATTCCGAGTGGGGCAGCACGGTGGATCGCTCGCGATGGAATGGTTTTGCGTGGCGCAAGGGCAGGGGCGGACCATCGTTTGCGGGCCCATTCGAGGGCGGCGCCTCTCGGCGCTTCGATTCGTAATCAGGCTTCGGAAAGGCTGAAACGATGGCCAGACCTCGGCGTCGTCACGATTTCCCAGGTGCACAGCCTCCAGGCGAACCCGTCACGGTGCAGATACTGAGTCAGTTCACTTTGGACCGGCAGAGCGGTCTGCCTCTGTACCTCCAAATCGCTCACGAGCTCATGTATCTTATCCAGACCGGAGTGCTGCGAGACGGCGACGCGCCCCCCTCCCTCCGCCAGCTGGCCAGGCAGCTTCGCATCTCCTTCCTCACCGTAGACAAATCTTACAAGTGGCTGCAGTCCCGTGGTGTGCTGGCGACCCGCCGCGGCATCGGATGGAGAGTTGCACTCATTCATGAGCAATCCAATTACGATGCCCGTGAGCAGTTGCGCTTGACGAAGTTCGTGGATGAAACGCTGGCCACGGCGCTGCAACAGGGCTTTGATCCCATGACCTTTGCCCGCAACCTCGCTCACCGGGCCACCGCCATCGAGCAAAAGGCCCCGCCGCGCAAGTTGGCTTTTCTGGAATGTCATTCCTCTTATGTGGACGATTACGTCAGTGAGCTTGGCAAGGAACTCAGCGAGTTCAACGTTGAGATAAAGGGCATGTTGACCGGTTCGCTCGCGGAAGTTCCTGATGACATGTCCACTGATCGCGAATTTCTCGAGCGTGCGGACTACGTACTGACGACCTTCTACCACGCAGGATTTGTGAAGAAGTTGGTATCCGACCTGAACAAAAGGGTCATCGTGCTCTCGCTTTCCCTGAACAAGGAAGCCCTCTATGAAATCGTCTCTCTGGAGCGGAGTAAGCGAGTCGGAGCAGTCCTGAGCCCGACGGATCCTGCTCCTACGATTGTGAAAAGCCTGGAGTACTACCGCGATCTGCCGGCAGGTTCCATTCCGTACGCCATCATCACGGATTCCGCCGCCGTGAAGCGGCTGCGGGCAAAGACGGATTCCATCGCATATACGATCGCTTGCCGGGATCACGTGAGTTCCTTTCTTAAGAATGATGAGCAGGGGATCTTACTGCGTTTCTGTCCCTCCGAAGATGACATCAGGAAGGTGCAGGCTCTCCTCGGATCTCCAGGGAGAAAACTGGCAGCGCGTCCCGTCCCTTGACGGTTCCGGACGACGTGCTTTTTCGAGCCGGGCGGCCAACACCCAGGCGAATACGTGGCCCAGGGCAGTAGCCCGCGAGTTTCGCGGAGAGGTGAGAAACGATGTCTAGGCAAAGAGGGCAGGACCGTTATTTCGGTCGTCGAAGGGACGTGACTTTGCAACCGCGCGCAGTCAAATTATCGTTTCTTCTTTCCGTCGTACTGCTGCTCACAGCATCGTCCGCCCTTGAACATCCAGCGACGTTTCGTGCCTTGGCGAATGGCGCCTCCTTCCCCACCGAGCCTTCCCCTACAGCAAGAGCCGATTACGTCGTCATCAAACCCGTGGTCAACATGTACCGGGAACCGAGCCTTAAATCGGATGTAGTGTCTCAAGCCATCTATGCGGCAAACCTGACGCGGCTAAAGGCGAAGCGAGGCTGGGTCGATATCAGGACTGCCGACGATTACACGGGTTGGATTCAGCTCTCTAACTTGCGAAAACGCAAGGGCCAGCCGTACGCGGCAGCCGGCCTTGTGGTCCGCGTATCTCAACTGAGCGCCAATATCTACCGTGAGCCGGATGTCACGACCCACGCACCTCTGATTACGGTTCCTTGGGAAAGTCGACTGGCGGCATTGCCCGACAAGGTTGATGATAATGATCGTTGGCTCCAGGTTCGACTTCCCGATGATTCACGGGGATTTGTGCAGACCGGCGACGTCAGCCGGGATTTCACTCCGTTGACGGTCGATCAAATGATCGCCGTGGCCAAGAGATTCATCGGTGTTACTTACACATGGGGCGGCACTTCGGTCTTTGGCTTTGATTGTTCCGGCTTCACGCAAATGCTGATGCGCCAGCGCGGCATTATCATGCCGCGCGACGCGGATCTGCAGGCCGCCTGGAGCGGTGTGACTCCGGTCGAACGCAAGGACCTGCAGGCAGGTGACCTGCTCTTTTTCGGCGATCGTGCAGACCAAATCACACACACCGGCGTGTATATCGGAAACGGCCAGTTCATCCATGACACCACCAACAATCATCCTGGCGTGCAGATCAGCGTGCTGAATGACAAACCGTGGACCACGTTACTGGTGGCTGCGAGGAGGGCAAGATTATGAATCGTCGGGAATGGTTGAACATAATGGGTGCCGCGGGAGCGGCAAGTGTCCTGCCTGGCCAACTGATCGCCGCGTCACAGGAGCCCACCGGCAAATCCACCGGCAACCAAAAGGGCTCCGAAGTCAGTGTCGAATTGAAGCGCCTGACCCTGCGACATACCTGGACCACGACGATGTCATCGAGCGCCTATCGCGACACCGTGAATGTGCGCTATTCCCGCGCGGGGATTACGGGAAATGGCGAAGGGGCACCGATCATTCGTTACAAAGAGTTTCCCGCCGAGGCGAAGCAGGCCATTGAGAAAAACCTCGAGCAAATTGCCAAAGGCGATCCCAAGCGCTTCGACAGTTTCCTTGCGAGCATCCGCAAGCGCCTGGGCGACCATCAGCGCGCTGCAATGGCGGCCGTGGATATCGCCGTGTTCGATTGGGTTTGCAAAAAGCTGAATATTCCGGTGTATGAGTATTTCGGCCTCGATCCAACGGCCACGCCCGTAACGACGTTTTCCATCGGCATCGACACACCCGAAATCACCAGGCAGAAAACCATAGAAGCCGCGGATTACCCCGTATTGAAGGTCAAGGTTGGATTAAAAACCGATGAAGAGACCATAGCGGCCGTGCGTAGCGTAACAAAAAAGCCCATTCGCGTGGATGCGAATGAGGGTTGGACGGACAAGGAGGAGGCCATCCGCAAGATCAACTGGCTCGAGACCCAGGGCGTCGAGTTCATCGAACAGCCTATGCCCGCCCACATGTTCGAAGAAACCAAATACGTGCGCAGCAAGGTGCATCTTCCCATCATTGCCGACGAAGCTTGCACCAGCGCGGCCGCAATTCCGAAACTCAAGGAAGCCTACGACGGGATCAACGTGAAACTCGATAAATCGGGCGGCATCCTCGAAGCCCATCGCTGGATTGAAATCGCGCGTGCCCTGGACATGAAGGTCATGTTGGGGTGCATGATTTCGAGCTCTTGCTCCTGCACTGCGGCCGCTCACCTTTCCCCCCTCGTTGACTATGCCGACCTCGATGGGTTTCTGCTCATCAGCAACGATCCTTTTTCCGGCGTTACTGTCGACAAAGGCAAGCTCATCCTGCCTTTGGCGCCCGGACTAGGTTTAAAGGTTCGGGGCTAAGCTAGGGATCTCCTCGATCCCCCTTCCTTTCAAGGCACGGCGGGACCTGCCTCTGCTTGGACAACGAGCCAGAAAGGTCGCGTGCACCCGAGGCGCTTAATGCGTACCTCGTTCCGACACGATACGTCCGTACGTTGAGGATCGGGCAACTCGGTCAAAGTAGTCGTAAGCGGCACTCGCCATCCTGGCAATCGCGTCGTCTCCATCGCGTTCGTGTTTGAGATATGCCGTCATGACAACAATCACGAAGGGACGATTCGGCACGAATACAATGCCCACGTCGTTACGCACGCCAGCGAGTTGGCCTGGCTTGTTCGCGCAGACCACATCCTCAGGGATATAGCGTGGAATATCGCTTTCTTTAGGAGTTCCCAGCATCTTGAAAAAGTCGTCGGTCAGCTTCTTGTTAAGAACCTTGTTCTGGTAGAGGGACGCGAGCAGGGTCATCATTTCGCCAGGCGTCGAGATGTTCTCTCGGCCTTCTTGCGCCGCCTTTACGTCCATCATTTTCCGTTGCAGCCGCGTCTGGTGAAGGCCAAGGGAGTCCAGCAGTGCGTTCACGTTTTGCATGCCTAGGCGGTCGATGAGCACGTTGGTGGCGCTGTTGTCGCTGACGGCCACCATGAAGGTCGCGAGGTCACGATTCGTTACACGGGTAATCCCGGGGGTGAGCCCTCCCATAATGGCGCTGCCATCGACAAGATCTCGCTTGTCTACGGTGTAGAAGTCGCTCAACCGTATCTTGCTGGGTATCCCCTCCTCACTCTGCTGCTCTTGCCGGTACAACTCCGCAAGGATCGCGACCTTGATCGACGATGCCTGCGCAAACACTAGATTTGGGTTCTGCAGAAGTGTGCGTCCGTCCGTGAGATCCATGATCGCAACGCCCATGGTGCCATCGAGGCCATGACTGCTCTGCTGAACGTTGGTTTCGAACTTCTGCCACAACAATTCCTTCTGTGTCACGCGGTCCGCAGGACTCTCCGAAGTCGCCTTCGACTGCGCGCTTGCCTGCCCCATGGCAGTGAAGACCGCAAGACACAAGCAGATCCGCAACCCTGTCGTGGCCGATCGCGACCACCTCTTAGATGACCGTCTGAATCGACGAAGGTTAAGGCAACAGGGTTTCATCAGGCACGCGCTGTGGAATGCAGCTTGGAACAGCCTTTCTTGCGTGACTCCAAAAAGTTTCCCAGGTACGGCGTTCATGGGACGTCCACCTCCCGAGCCTTTGTATCACTTGTGGAGTGCCCTGAGTGAAGAGATTCCAGCGCAAGGGGAAAAAGTCTGCTTCTCAACAGACGGAGCCACCGACGCAGAGAGGACATCTACAGGTAGTCACCGGGAGCTACAACAAAACGCCTCTATTTGGGCCGGCAATTCCCCGGGCAGCGAAGGAGGCCATCCCTGTTCCTTAAGGAGTGAGTGCGGCTGCCAAAATCCACCGCCGGTCAAAGGCGGTCGTCCTAATCGTCGCTGGTTCTTAGTGGCACGCCAGGCTCGAGTCCGGAGCCGCGCGCGGCCGCACGCCGTGAAATCAGACCGGCTTCGTGGATCTTGTAAATCAGGGCACGATAGCTGATCTTCAGTTCTTGCGCCGTTTTGCGGCGATTCCACTGATTCGCTCGAAGTGCCTCCAGGATGACGTTGCGCTCCATTTCCTTGATCGCATCTTTGGCCATTCGCTTCAGCGTCACGGGCGAGCCGTCTGGTTCAACGGAGTATTTCGCCCTGTTTTTCTTCGGGTAATCTTCCGCAGAAATCATGGAATCGGCCCCGATCAACACGTAGCGAGCCACTACATTGGAAAGCTCCCGAATATTTCCGGGCCACGGCAGGTTTCGCAAATACTGCAACATTTCCGCGGCAAACGGCTCGGCGATCATTCCGAACTGCCTTTGAAAGTGCTGCCGGAAGAATTCAGCGAGCGTGGGAATATCATCGCGCCGTTGGCGGAGTAAGGGCAGGCTCAATCGGAATACGTGGACCCTGTAGTACAGATCTTGCCGAAAGCGCCCTGCGATGGTCTCTTTCTGCAAGTCCTTGTTGGTTGCGCACAACAATCGAGCGTCAATTTTGCGTTCGATTTGATCGCCGATGCGGGAAAACGTGCCGTCCTGCAGGAAATGAAGCAATTTGCTCTGGAGATGCAGATCCAGATCCGCGATCTCGTCGAGGAACAACGTGCCCCGGTGCGCGAGTTCCACGCGCCCTGGCTTACTGAAATTTGCTCCTGTAAAGGCTCCCTTTTCGTAGCCGAACAACTCGCTTTCGAGTAATGTCCCGGGGATGGCCGCGCAATTGACTTTCACGAATTCCCCAGAAGCGTACTCGGAATTGGCGTGAATCCACCGCGCGACAGCTTCTTTCCCCGTCCCCCCCTCTCCTGTCATGAGAATAGGAACATTCGTCCGGCTTATCCTGCGGGCTTGACTCCTTACCTCCGCCATCGCAGGAGAGCTTCCAAATAGCACCTCCTCGGGTGGAACGGGGTTCCAGGCCTCAAGGGGGCCGTCTTTGACTGAAATTTCAGGAGCCATCTGTACCGAAGGAAGGGGAAAGCACATAGCCAGCCAAATGACTCGTTTAAAGCTCAGTGGCCAGCGCCAAGCCGCCAGAATTAACATATGTATTTTCAATTAAATACACAGGAGGGTCGCGAAAGTGTACTAGTACCTTCCAGGGAGGCGCTTTCCCACTCCCGGTGCGATGAGGGAACTTTCAAGGCCTATTCGAGGAACCTAGATTCACTTTTGGGCCCAAGGGGCATGCCTCGAAAAGACGACGCCTCGAGCCAGTTCTCTATCGAGCCGAGAACAGGTAGGATTCCAGCAGGTCCGCTCTGGCCTTTTCGTCCGAGGCCATAACCCGCAGAAAATCGCTGACGGACAGCATCCCTCGATAGTCTCCACCCGCATCCACAATCAAAAGGTGGTAGACCTTGTTTTGCTCCATCAATTGGAGGCACTCGTCGAAGGTCACCCCGGGAGTTACGGTCAAGAGGTCGCGACTCATGATGTCGGAGACCTTGATCCACGCGGGACATTTGTTCTCGGCGGCAACTTTATCCGAAATGTCGCTTTGTGAAATGACCCCGACGAGTTGTCCCTTGCCGTTCACCACGCCGGAAGAGCGCACACCTTTCTCTCGGAGATATTGGGCTGCTTCCAGGACACTTTTTTCTTCCGGGATGGAATAGACTTCGCGGCGAGACCCGACTAGATCCGAAACCCTCATGGGAGCCTCCGGACGGAAATTTCCGCTGATGCTACGCCCCGGACACTCTCGATTGCAATAAGAAAATCCCGAAATCGCTTGGCGGCGGTACTAAGTTCGAGCTCCGGACCATGTGGGATCAGGTGTCGCTACCGAAGTCTTAAGCCCGCGGTGTCTCTCCACGGATAATGTCATAGCGCTCGATGACCGCTGCCACGCCCAAGCGCGTTTCTCCGTCTTCCAGCCGGCGCTCGACTCGCACCACTTTTCCCTGTGCTCGCACAAGCACGTCGCTCCCGCGAGTGATCTCCGCGGGCAGCGTGAGGGTAATGTCCACATCGGAACCCGCCAGCAGGTCCCGAGTCACCACAAAATATAAGCCCCTCGTGGAAATATCCCTGGTCCTGCCCTCCTGGCGATTGATCAGGCTCTCTGCGGCAAAGCGAATACTGATCGGCAGGGTCAAGTCATAACGTCGCGCCGTCCGGCGTTCTGTCATTACAGACATTCTCGGCTCCCCCCCGTGGCCCCATGAGCGGTGCCACGGTCCCAAGGCGTATTCGTCTTAGGCAGACTGGAAGTGTTGATAGCTTCGCGGTCCTGGCCAGTGCAACGCCACGTTGGTTGACATGGTACGGGACGTCCCCCCGTCGCCTATCGGCTGAACTAAGAGTTCGAATCAAGAGCCAATAGTGCGCAATCATCCGCTCCGGCTTTGAATCTCTTGGCCTGACGACATGTTAGACCCGGATTCCGGCGCGCACCCAACTCCTCATGCGATCCACCCAATTCCAGATAATGTACCGTGGAGATTGAAGCCAGCTGCGCCCTCTTCCAGCTTGCTTGTACTTTTCGTTGGGCACGATAACCCGGGCGAACTATTCCCGCAAGATTTCTTTTTGGCAGGCGTGCTCTGTAGAAACGACCGCGTACTAGACCGTCTTCAAGACCTTGGATTGCTCAGCGGCTGCTTCTTCCTCCGCTTTGGCCGCAGCGTTCCGCCTGGTCCTCGGAGTATCCAGGTTGAATTGCCTCATCTTATAGAGCAGGGCTTTGTAGCTGATTCCCAGCATTTTTGCGGCGTCTTTGCGGCACCAGCGGGTCTTCTCGAGCGCGTCCGCGATCGCTTCCATCTCCGCTTCATCTTTCAAACCGCGCACCAATGCCTTCAGGCCTTGCTCCCGAGGCAGGCGTGGCTCTTCCCTGGGCGAAGTCCTCTGGCGTGCCGCGGACATCTCCACCAATTCACGGAGACTGCCCTCGTCATCCTCAAGAATGACGTACCTTTTGACGAAATTCTCGAGTTCGCGCAAATTTCCCGGCCACGGATAATTGATAGCCGCATCAAGGAGATGTTTCGAAGGAGCTTGCAGTGTCTTGCCGAATTTCTCGCTGTATTTTTCCAGGAAATGCCGGAACAGCAAGGGGATTTCCGAGGTCCGCTCGCGCAGGGGCGGCACGTTGATCGACAACACGTTTAACCGATAATAGAGATCTTCGCGGAAACGGCCGCTTTTCATCGCTTCCTGCACATCCACATTTGTGGCCGCCAAAACTCGCACGTCGGTATCGACGAGGTGGCGCCCGCCGAGGCGTGAATACTGGTGATCCTGCAGCACGTGCAGCAGTTTTGCCTGCAAGTGCACGGACATTTCGGCGATTTCGTCGAGAAAGATGGTTCCCTTGTTGGCCAGTTCGAACTTTCCGGGCTTGGCGCGCACTGCACCCGTGAAAGCGCCCTGTTCAAACCCAAACAGTTCCGATTCAAGCAGTTCTCCGGGCAGGGCGGCGCAGTTCACCTTGACGAATGCCTGATTCCTGCGTTTCGACCGCAGATGGATCATTCGTGCCACAACTTCTTTGCCGACGCCACTTTCCCCGCAGACGAAGACCGGGACGTCTACAGGCGCAATCTGCAGGATTTGTTGGCGGATGCGCACCATCTGTGGACTGGCGGCGAGGAAACTCAGATCCTCGGTCACCTGATCACAGTAGTCTTTTAGGGCCTGATTTTCCTGCGTCAACTGCTTCTTCTGGCGCGACTTCAACATTGCCGCGTCGAGTTCCGTCTTCTCAAACGGCTTTGTCAGGTAATCATGGGCACCCAACCGGATGGCTTCCACCACCGTCCCAACCTCATTCGAACACGAGAGCATGATCACGTTGAGGCTACGATCCAGGTGCATCAATTCCTGCAACGTCTCGAGCCCGTTCATTTCCGGCATCAAAACATCCAGGATGATGAAATCCGGCCGTTCGCCAAGATTAATCTTAGAAACCGCTTCCCTGCCGCTGCTCACCGCCTCCACGGCGAAACCATCCACCTCCAGGAGTGTCTGGAGATACTTACGAATGCTCGGTTCGTCGTCCACCACCAGAATCTTTTCCTTTACGGCCATCAGTTCTTCCCCTTTTATCGCTTCTCGACGCTAGCTCTGATCCATCGGCAGCAGGAAGGCAAATGTGCTTCCGCCATGCGTTTCGCTCTCCACCCAGATCTTTCCGCGATGCGCCTGGATCAATCGTTTGGCGATTGCCAACCCTAGGCCCATTCCGGAAGTGTTCTTGTCCACGCGCATGAAATCTTCAAAAATCTCCTGGTGATGCTCCGGGGCGATCCCGGCTCCGGAGTCGGTCACGCTCACTTCCGCGCTGTTGGGCCGTGGCAACCGGAATCTCCGCCGCTCCTCAGCGGGCGCCACCTGGGTCACGCGCCGTTCCCAAAAATGCGGCCGCGCTCGCAGCGTCACAGTTCCGCCTGCAGGCGTGTGTTTCAACGCGTTGTCCAGCAGATTGAACGCCACCTGCTGGACCTTCTGATAGTCAAACCGGAAGGTGGGAATCGACGGATCCAATTGGCTGTCGAGTTTCACACCCTTGCGCTGGAACGCTTCCGACCATCGGCTGGCAATTTCCGCCAGGCAATCCCTCAGGTCGTTCTCACGCAACTGCAAAACCAGTTTTCCGCTCTCGAGAGCCGAATAATTCAGGAACATCGACACCAGTCGTACCAAACGCTCACAGCTTTCCTTGGACTCCTCGAGGATGTCCCGCTGTTTTTCTGTCAGCTTGCCGAGGGATCCCGTAAGCAGGAGGTCGTAATAGCCCTTGATGACTGCGAGAGGCGTTTTCAATTCGTGCGCGGCGGATGCGAGAAACACAGTTTTCTGGCGGTTCACCTCTTGCAATTTCAGGTACGCGGCCAGGAGATTTCGATAAGTGATCTCGCGTTCCTGCAACAATTCCTGAACCGTCGGTTGGGCCATCCGCTCAGTTCCCTGTGCGCTTGTCTCCGGAACCTGCAGATCGATCGCAAGCCAATCTGATTCCCGAATCCATCGCAAACGTGCCTCATAGGGCTTGCCTGCGAGGTTGCCATTCAAGGCAATTTCCTCCTGGCCTTGTTCCATCCGGTGGAGTACGTCTCCCGCATTCACCTGCAGCACATCTTGAAGAATATTTAGCGGGCGATTGCCGTCGAGACCGAACAGTCCCAGGCATTTCATCGCTTGGTCGTTCAAGGTCAGCAGAAGTCCATCCCGATCGGTCAGAGCGATTGCCCGGTCCATCGTATCGAGCAATGCGCGCACTTGGTCCACAGACACGCTGGACCCGAGCCGGGTGACTCCACCCGGAGAATTCGACGCGGTTACTCCCATCTTTTCAGTCTAACCTCGCGGCCTGTGGAAAATCTTTTCCCATGGGTGAGATGCCATCGTTCCAGACCCTTGCCTGGCTGTCAATGGTAAATGCGTTCCATTTGCACTTTTCGGGAAATCCTGTGCGCTTTGTTCCAGTCTTTTCTCCTTCTCGTTAGTGAGAAGCCTATTCATTCCTTCCAACTCGCTGATTATAAACGATGTGGCATTTCTTGGACGTCCCACAAACTGGCATGCGACCTGCTTATTTTGTACTAGTTCTCGAGTACTATACCAATGGACGTCAGCACCAAACAACTGAAGGATAGTCGCCGGGATGAATCTGTCCAAGCGCGCGCTTCCGCTCGGATCAAGATTCAGGTTCCCGTATTCCTTCGTGCCTCGGATCCTACGGGTTTGGAATTCATTGAGTTGACCAAAACGCTGAATATCAGCGCCCGTGGGGCGTGTATTGCGTCGACATACCTGCTTCGCGTGAACCAGACTGTGCATCTGACCATTCCTGCTCCGTCCGCCTCCTCGTCGAGCCTAGTACCGAGCGAGACCCCTCCCATTACCGCAAAGGTGCGACGCCAAGAAGTACTAGGCAACATGAGAATCTATGGGCTCGAATTCCTGCGCTCACTGGAGTAAGTAACTATCCCCCGAAAGCCATCCCTGAGAGCCCACTTTTGGTTGTACTTTTGGAATTGTCGGGCGCTCATTGTGAGACTCGCATATCTGCCCAATTTGTAATAAGATGCCGCCGTCCCCAAGGCCTTACCGTCGGGTCGTGACAGGCTTGTTGCACTGTCCAGATTGGCACTTGGCTTGCTCCCTTCTAGCTTAGCCTTGTGAGTGCGCCTGCCCCAAACCCCGCGGGAAAGGCAGAATATGGGAAAACCCAGCCATGCCCAGCTCCGGAGCCCCAGCGGCCCCGCGCTTGCCCATTGAGGATGCCTACCTCGAGCTTCTCGCCGACACGCTCGAAGGCATGGACATTCCCGCGCGCAGCCAGTTCCTGCAACGTTATTTCCGCACGACCACGCACCTGGATTTGCGCGAAAGTCAATGCCTGCAACTTTGGGAAGAAATGCTCACGCGCCGTCGTGAACTTTCCGAGCAACTCGGCCGGCCCATTTCGCTGAAAACCGTTCTCATGGACGTGCTCTCTTCCTCAGGAATGATCCGCGTCCCGGTGGTTTTGGAATATGACGAGTTCAAGAAACTCCAGGTGAATGCAGTCACCGACCCGCTGACGGGCCTCTACAATCGTCGTTTGTTTGCAGAATATTTCGAAAAGGAGCTCAACCGGGCCCGCCGTTACGGTCTTCCTCTGGGCATCGTGATTCTGGATCTTCATCGTTTCAAAGAGGTCAACGACAAGTACGGACATCCCCGGGGTGATGAGGTATTGCGCGCAGCGGCCGCCACGCTTCAGAAGGCACTGCGTACTTCCGACTCCGCCTTCCGGATCGGCGGTGATGAATTTGCCCTTCTTCTACCGCAAACGGATGCGGCTCAAGCGCTGGCTCTCAGCCGGCGTATCGAAACCGTGTTCGCAGAGACTCTGCGCCCGCTGCAACTGGCTTTCTCCGTCACCATGGACCACGGCGTCGCCACGTTTCCTCAAGACGGGGATCAGTCCGATCAGTTGATTCATGTTGCCGATGAGCGCCTGTATCGCTGGAAGCACGCCAATCACAAGCGCACCGAGAATGGCGCTTCTCGTCCCGCAACGCAAACGATGACTCCGCCAGCGCCCCCCGTCCCCGAGCCAATTTCCATCATAACGGGCCGCCCTGGGGAGAAGATCGCTGCGGAATTTGCAGCGGCCACTTCGGCCGCAGCTCAATCGATCGGCAACCAATCGGTTCAAGCAATTTTGCCGCCCGCTTCTTATGCGGTACAGAGAAAGGCGGAGCGGGTCTCCATGGCAGGCACCAATGCTTATGCAGTCATCGGTGAAAAAGGAACGCGACGCGCGCGTGTACTGGATTTAGGTTTTGGAGGTGTCGCGCTCGAATTGGAACAGCCCGAGGACGTGCCGGAAAGCATTCTTGCAGTGCTTCATGTGCCGATTCTTCCGCCCGTTCGCGTATACCTTCGGCCAGTATGGTCTCGGCTCACCAAAGAAGGCACGTTTCGGCTCGGCTGCCATTTTGTATCCTGAGCGGAAGCGAGCTCTCCGCCCACAAGTGACTTTGTAATTGTCGGATCCGAACTTCCTGAATTGCCTCTCCCTTCCTCGCTGTCTTGCTTGCTATCCACCACCAGTTGCTCGCCAGTGACGGGGCACCTGTTCGTTTGTACAGGGCGGGGCAGTTACCCCCCTGTCCCATTACTGTCCTTGGGACAGGTTGCGAGACCCAGCATCGAAAGATATTTTGGTCCTTCATGGCAGACCGGGGGATTTTTCTCCAAGTGCTGGGACTTCGTTCAATTTCCTTCTCCGCCCGCAGCCTGACTTGCGCCGCTAGCCTGCTGCTGGTCTCCGCCTTCGTGGTTGGTTGTGCAAGCGTGAATTCCACGCAACCTCCCTCCCCTTCCCTCTCCTTTTCGGCCACTACGTTTAATTTTCAGAACGTGGTGGTCGGGCAAACCGCCAAACAAACACTCACCATTTCGAATACCGGGACTGCCTCGGCTTCGATCTCTTCTCTGTCCGTTTCCAATAAACAATTTTCCATTGCCGGCCCCTCGACCCCGCAATCGATTCCCTCGTCCGGAAGCCTTGTGTACACGGTGTCCTTCGCTCCAACGGCTGCCGGGAGCGCTTCTGCCACGGTGAGTGTCACGACCAGCGTGTCCTCCGTGCCTGACTCCATCTCTCTGTCGGGCACCGGCGAAAAGGCCCTCGCGACGCTGGCAGTCACACCCGTTTCCATCAACTTCGGCAACCTCGTTTTGAAAACCACTGGCACGCAAAACGTCACTCTTCAGAACACCGGCAATATCAGTCTGACCTTGCAAGGCATCACGGTCGCAGGTTCCGGTTTTGGGTACTCCAGCCTTTCCCCCGGCTTCTCTCTTGCGCCCAGCCAGAAGGTGGTTTTCCAGGTGTGGTTCAGCCCAACGGTCGTCGGGCCCGCTGCAGCCACAGTCTCTCTGCTCAGTCCAAGTCTTTCCTCACCAGCGACCCTGAGCTTGAGCGGTGATGGTGTGTCGTCGACGAATCCTCCGCCGAACCCCACGCCCACCCAGCATACTGTGCGCCTGACTTGGGGCCCGAGCAGCAGCCAGATCATCGGCTATCGGGTCTATCGCAGCGAAGTCTCTGGTAGTTCCTTTAGTCCCATGAACGGCACGGCGATCACTGCGCTGGCCTATGACGACGCAACGGTCGCGAACGGCACGACTTACTACTATGTGGTTACTGCAGTCGACACTTCCGGCACAGAAAGCGTCCACTCGAATCAAGCCACCGCCGTCATTCCCGCTTCTTGATCGGTTGTCAACCTCCTGGGTTTTGTCGCTATGCCTGATTTTGCGCTTCCCTGGATTTGTCCTATAATTATGGTTTGCCTCGTGACCTAGCGACGCGGCTCGATTCCCTCGACCCTGTCGGGGTGCCGTGCAGACCGGACACGACAGAATGGAGAAACATGAAACCCGGTATCCACCCCGACTATCACGCTGTGACCGTCCACTGTGCCTGCGGGCATACGTTTCAAACACGCTCGACAATCAAGGGCGATATGCTGCGCGTGGAAATTTGCTCTAGCTGCCACCCTTTTTTCACCGGTAAGCAGAAACTTGTGGACACCGCCGGCCGCGTGGAGCGCTTCCAGAAAAAATACGCGAACGTTCCTGCAACGGCTGCCAAGCGGTAACCGCAACACACAATCTTGTTTATCCGCGGACCGGCCTATGCCGGTCCGCTCCTTTCCACCTTTTGTCCAATGCACCCGCTCCGTGTAGAATCGAATCTCAACGTGGCCTCACAATCCCGCATGTTTGATGGCGGTCCCACTCCGGATGCGGTGGAAACGGCTCCGCCGCGCGTCACCCTGCGCAATGCCTTCTCTCATCCCTTCGATTCCGCCATTGCGGCCGCGCGCACTTGCTACTCCCCGCGGCTGATTAATCCCGAAGAAATCACGGATAAACAACGGCTGAATATTGGCGCGGCCACTTTCTATAGCGGCCACCATACGGTCTATCAGCACGCGCATTTCGAATTTGGCCTGGAAAATATCAGCCGCCAGTTTGTCTGGTCATTTCTGCACGCGCACCCGTTTTACAATTCCGAACAGCAGAGCCAGCGCTATGTGCGCATGGAGCGCGCTCAGGCCTATGTTCCCCCGGTCTCGCTCTTTTTCGACGAGGGAGCGCGGGGAATCTATGAAGCGGCCGTCGCCCGCGCCTGGGCTTACTACCGGGAGCTTTCCGCCCTGCTGGTAGGCGAGGCGCGGACGATCCTGAACGACATCTGGCACATCGGCCCGATGTCGCACCCGAAGCGCCTGCAGAAGATCGAACGGTCGGCAGAGAAACGCGCCATTGAAATTGCGCGCTATGTGCTCCCGGTCGCGGCTTTCACGACCATGGTGCACACCCTCTCCGGAATCGTGCTGCACCGGCTATGGCGCATGTGTTCTGCTTCTGACACACCGAGCGAAGCCCGCGCCGTGATCGGCGAAATGGTGACGCAGGTGCGCCAGCACGACCCGCAGTTCTTCGATCGCTTCGGCACCTCTCCGCTCGAAGAGCTGCCGGAGTGGAAAGACATCACTCCAACTCAACCGCACGCCGACGCGTTTGCGCAAGAATTCGACGCGCAGCTTCGGGACAAGACCTCCATCCTTCTTGATTATTCACGCAGTGCCGTGCACGTGATGGCGGCATCCTATCGCGCCGTCGTCGGCCTCCCGGAATCTGCCTGTTCTGACGCGGAAGCCGTCGACCGGCTACTCAATCCGGCTCGCAATCTCTATCGCCTGGAAACGCTCAACATTGGCGTTCATGCGCCCATGATGCGCGCTCTGCAGCACGCCACATATAGCTTCGCCAAGAAAATCAGTCATACCGCGGACAGCCAGGACCAACGCCACCGCATGATCCCCGGCTCGCGCCCGCTATTAACCCTCGCCGACACCCGCGAACCCGACTACATCACGCCCATGCTGCTGCGGGAAAACCCTCGCGCCAAGGAAGTCTACGACCGCGCCATGCGCGACGCATGGTCTGCCAAGAATCGACTCCTCGAACGCGGTGTGCCCCCGGAAATCGCTCTCTATCTTCTTCCCAACGCCAAATCCGTTCGCCTTGTCGAGACTGGTTCCCTCCTCCATCTCCTACACAAATGGACCATGCGCACTTGTTTCAATGCGCAGGAAGAAATCTACAACGCGTCCATGGACGAGATTGCCCAAGTCCGCGAGGTACACCCGGAGCTTTCCCGCTACATCGGCCCGCCCTGCCATCTCCGCGCCGGGATCACCACTCCCATCTGCACGGAAGGTTCCCACTTCTGCGGCATTAAGGTCTGGTTGGATTTCCCGAATATTCAGCGTCGCATCTGAAACGAACTCGGCCATTTCTCACGTCTCATAGTCAAGGGGTCGTCCATGGCGCCTACCCAGCCCTACTGTGTTGCATGGATTCTCGCCGTTCTCCTTGCTATTCCTCCACTGTCGCCGGCCTTTGACACACCTCTGTCGGATACGGCCGTGCGCCAGGCGTATTTCATGGGCCAGCGGCACGATGAATCACTCGCCGCTTTCCTCGATTCCTATACCAAGCGTCTGCCGCCGCCGAAAACGGGGCCATACATCGCTTCCGTCACTTTCCTCACCCCGTACGCCCTTCTCACTGAGTATTCCAGTTCGCAAGCCTACGGCTACAGCGCGCAACAGGCAGAGATCGACCACCGGCAGCAGGTAGAAACCGTGAAAATTGTGGTGGTGATTGAACTGACAGATACCTATCCGGCAGTCATGCGCAATCCGCTGGGGCGCACGACCGGCAGCCCCACTGACTATGTGCCGCGTCCCACGGATTTCTGGCGTGATTTTCAGATCCAGGTTTTCAACCAGGATCCGGACAAGCCTTTGCCGGATTTCAGCTATTCCGGGGAGCCGGATTACATTTGCGGCGATGGTGGGTGCACGCTCGTTGGTGCCACTGTTCAACTGGAGTTTCTTGCCGATGCGTTCTCGTCTGACCCCGCCACGGTGCAGATCGATCCGCCTGAAGGCGCTGCAGTGTCGGTTGACTTCGACCTTTCGTCGATTCGCTAATTCCTGTCACCGAATCCGTGCTTCTGGCGGCAAATGCGGCAATACGTGGGCGGTTCGGAATTATCGACGAGATGCTTGACGGGTTTCACGGTCTGAAGATAGGCAAAGATCGCTCTCAGGTCATCATCGGTTAAGTTCCGGAAATAGCTGAACGGCATCAAAGGATTGAGGTCCCGCACCCCTCCCGACGCACGTCCGGTTCGAATGGTCTTGATAAACATTTCGGCGTCATAGTGACTGATGCCCGAAGGGTGAGAAGTAATGTTAGGGGACACCACGTCCCCCCAGGGACCCGTAAAGCGGAAACCACCGCCAAACATCATCTCGGTCATAGCGTTGCCCTTCTCGTCCGCGGGCGTATGACAATCGTTGCACTGCGCGATGCGCACCAGATACCACCCGTGCTTGACCTGGTCGCTGGCATTGGCCGGAAGCTCCGGTTCCATCTCCGGATGCAGGTCAACCTTCACCTCAAACGGCAGATGCCTCTTCGGAAGTGGATTGTGCAAGGGAGGTATGGACCTCAGATAGACAATCACCGAAGCCACATCCTCATCCGTCATGCTCCGGAAAAATGCGTAGGGCATGAAATCAGAGAGTTCCCTGCCGTCGTGGCCAATCCCGTGCCGGATCGCTCGTTCGAATTGGGCGTCGGTCCAGGTACCGGCCCCGGTTTCCTTGTCCGGCGTGATATTCGGGTGCACTAGTCCTTCAGGGTACGGCGCACCATCGAACGATTCATTCTGAACGACCGCTCCGCCTCCTTTGGTGCCGGGTTCCGGCTGTCCGAAGCCGTTTTTGAAATCCGGGTGGCTGTGACAACCCCAGCAATGCGCCAATCCCTCCACGATGTACCGCCCCCGCGCCAGCCGCTCAGGCGACGGCGTCGCTTGGAATTCCTTCGGAGCATCCTTTGGAGGCGTTGCACTCTCTGCCAAGAGCGCAAGACTACTGGAGACGAATAACATCACCAACGCACTGAATGACATCAGAATGCTCGAGCGAAACTTGGGCGAGCGACGGCTCATCTCTGGACCTCCGTAAGAATGAATGCAAGGGAACCCGGGGACGTTCGCGAAAGTATATCTGGTTCCCCTCTGTCCGCAAGGGGAATTGCGGGACAGCACGTGGCGTCAGTTATTGGGTAACTTTCTATACATTTAACTGCGCCAGTGCAACGTGACCGGCCCGTCCATGGGATGTGGCGGAGCGACACCAGTGCGACGCTCGTCGATCAGATTCTGTTTCAGCGCGAAATACCATTTCGCGGGGCGGTCGGCATCGTCAATCAGCATAAGGCGTGGATTGTGCTTGAGGCCTTCCGACTGCAGGATCATGGTCTCCTGATCTTGCCGCAAGAACACCTTGGCGAAGGCGCGAAAGACGGAGATGGGCAGAGGCAGATTCCAGGCGGCGACGAAATCAATTCGGCAACAGTCCTGCCTCACTGGTGTCACCGTTGCCCGGCTCGAAAACCAGTACTTCCCGCTGCGAATCTCCTCAAACCGCATGTTGGGCAGCACAAAGTCGATCGTGGTCGTCACAGGTGCGCCCGTCATTTTCTTCAACCATTGGTAAGGCAGGCTGTTCGTTGACGGCGAGTGCGTGCTCATCCGGAAGCCATTCGGAATCGGCTCGAACTGCTTGGATTTTTCGTGAGCGCTTTTCTTGCTTCGCCAGAACCACGACTGGTGGACAAACGGTCCGTGCGCGGGGTCCATCAGGCCGATAATGCCGTGATCGATGTGTGACGGAAGCTCGCAATCGAGCCGCGTAATCTTGAACTTATCGCTGAATTTCGCCAATTCGGGAGCTGGAGGAATCTCCTCCGGCAGTCTTGTTCCTGGCGAGTTCATGTACACCCACACGTACCCGTCGCGTTCTTCACAGGGAAAATATCCTGCGCTGATGCGTTCCACCTTCAGCTTATCGTGGCTCGTCAGCGAAGGTATCGCCACGCACCGGCCGCTACAGGCATCAAACTCCCACCCGTGATAGCTGCACCGCACGGTGTTCCCGTCAAAGTGGCCGTACGAGAGAGGAATTCCCCGGTGCGGACACAAATCGCGCATGGCAAACGTTTTCCCGCCGCTCGCCCGGCCGAGCACCAGCGGCACTTCGAGCAGCGCGGCTGTCGCCAATTTGCGGCCACGGATTTCATCGCTCGGCAACGCGGGATACCAGAAGTCCCATAAGAATCCGAGATCCGCCTGCGGAGTCCCGTTTGGCAGGATCTCCGGAAGGTTTTCCGTCACTGGTGGTGTTGGCTCGCTCATTTTCTCCACTCGCGATCCCGGGGCTCGCGACTCCCTCGCATCGTAGTACACCCCGCTTCCCGCCAGCAACCTGGGAGGCAGCCATTTGCGCGGCATCATTTTCCGCGTTATTCTTGCTATCTAGAAATGCGTATGTACACCCCGTTCTATTAGCTGACTCTCTCCCTGTTCCTGCACGGGAGCTTCGTAGTCTTTCCGATTTCCTATCCTCCGTTCTTGATTTACTGCTTTTCGTTCTCAAAAAGGATTTCCGATGGCTATTCTCACGTTGACAGAAAAGCTCGACCAGTTGGACGCCCGCTACCAGGAAATGACCCGGGAACTTTCCAGCCCCGAGGTCATCGCCGATTCTGCGCGCTTCCAGAAACTCGCCAAGCAGCACGCGGAGTTCGAAGAAATCGTCACCAAACATCGCGAGTTCAAGCAAATCGAACAGGAGCTGGCCGGCGCCCATCAGATGATGTTGGAATCCGAGGACACCGACATGCGGCGCATGGCCCAGGACGAGGAAAAGCAGCTTACTGTCCGGAAAGAAACTGTCGAACGAGAATTGAAGCTCCTGCTTGTTCCCAAAGATCCCAATGACGAAAAGAACAGCATTATCGAAATTCGCGCCGGTACCGGCGGGGACGAAGCCGGCATCTTCGCGGGTGATCTGTTCCGCATGTACTCCCGCTACGCGGAATCCCAGGGCTGGAAAGTGGAAGTCATGGAAAGCTCTCCTGCCTCAATGGGTGGCGTGAAGGAAATCGTCGCAGCCATTCAGGGCCACAAGGTTTACTCCAAGCTGAAGTATGAAAGCGGGGTGCACCGTGTGCAGCGCGTGCCCGCCACGGAGACCCAGGGACGCATCCACACTTCCGCAGCCACCGTGGCGGTCCTGCCCGAAGCCGACGAAATCGACATTAAGATCGAAGCCAAGGATCTCCGCATCGACACTTTCTGTTCCTCTGGCCCGGGAGGCCAGTCGGTCAACACCACCTATTCCGCCGTGCGCATCACACATCTTCCGAGCGGACTGGTTGTTTCCCAACAGGACGAAAAATCGCAAATCAAGAACCGCGCCAAAGCCATGCGCGTATTGCGGTCACGTCTTTATGAGCTGGAACTCGAAAAGCAACAGGCCGCCATCGGGGCCGAGCGCCGTGGCCAAATTAAAACGGGTGACCGTTCGGAGAAAATTCGGACGTATAATTACCCTCAGAACCGTGTCACCGACCACCGCATTGGCCTGACCATCCACCAGCTGACGGAAGTCATGGATGGCAAGCTCGCTCCCCTCGTCGATGGCCTCGTGACTCATTACGAGGCCGAACGCCTCAAGCAGGAACTTGCCGAGGTCTGATGGCAGCCAGGAGGTGGCCATGCTCACTCGCCCAGGATCCGCTCCCGGTCCCGCATGGATGCGCAGTATCAACGACTCGCTGACGAACCCGGATCGCGCCGGTAGGGTGATGATGCCCTTCTGGGCCTTCTTCATCGTGTACATGCTTGGGATTTTGGTTCTGACGCATGTCATTACCGCCGTGGCCTTCTCGAGAGACAACGCCTATGAAACCTCCACGCGCCTGGCCGGGCTTCCGCTCCTTTCCTATGGTCCGGCGGCCCAAGGCATCATCGCGATCGGCGGCCGCGCGACGGGCGTAATTGCTCTGGGCGGTCTCGCCGCAGGATTCATCGCCGTCGGTGGACTTGCTTTCGGGGTAATTTCCGTCGGCGGAGTTTCCGTGGGCTTGTTTGCCATTGCGGGTTTGGCGTTAGGCTGGCGGGCAATTGGTGGTCTCGCGGTTGGTAACGCGGCGCTTGGTGGTCTCGCCATCGGTAAGTACGCCTACGCGGGAAACGGGGTCGCCTATGGCTCAGTGGAAGCCAGCGGACGCCAGAAGGAGCAGCTGATCGGATGAGCCTGGTATCGACTGACCGTTCCATCCGGGCTCTGCTGAAGCAGGGCCTAGAGCAGCTTCGTGCCGCTGATGTGCCCTCTTACACACTGGCTGCGGAGCTCTTGCTGCTTCATATTACGGGGCAGGATCGCACTTGGCTGTATTCCCATCCCGAAGAAATTCTTCCCGAACCAACGGCGGAAGCTTATTTCGCGTTGATTGTGCATCGAGCTGCAGGAGTGCCCACGCAGCATCTCACGGGCAAGCAGGAATTCTGGGGGCTCGAGTTTGAAGTCACGCCCGACGTTCTCATTCCCCGCCCCGAAACCGAGCACCTCATCGAGGTCGCGCTTGACCGTCTTGCGGTCCGCGAAATTCGCGCCGGGCGCCAGCCCCGGCTCACCGGTGAACATGTCACGCTCGTGGACATTGGAACCGGCTCCGGCTGCATCGCCATAACTCTGGCCAAGGAACTTTCCGCCGCCGTGGTCTACGCCACCGATCTTTCCAAGGCCGCCCTGGACGTTGCTCGCCGCAATGCCGCCCGGCTGGGTGTCGCTGAGCGCATCCACTTCTTCGAATCCAATCTTTTCGAGTCGATTGTCCCCCAGGCGGCTGACACCGCCCCGCTACTTTTTGATTTAGTGATCAGCAATCCGCCTTATATCGGCCTGCGCGATTCCGAATCACTGCCCGTCGAAGTCCGTGAACATGAACCGCTTTCTGCTCTCTATGGAGGGGAGGAAGGCTACGAACTCTACGGCGCCCTGATTCCTCAGGCTGCCCGGCACCTGAAATCCGGAGGCGTGCTGGTTCTCGAACTGGGTTACAACAGCTTGCCCGCGGTTGAGCCGCTGCTCGATCGCTCGGATTGGGTCAGCGTCAGCGTAACCAAGGATCTCGCCGGCATCCCTCGCGTGATTTCTGCCGAACGCTTACCTCGCCGCGAGCCCTGAAAAAGCCGGTCCTTGCCTAAGGAGTCTTAACCGCACCAGCGATTTCCCGGATTTGGTTGAGATATCTGACGTAGATCGGAATAGGGATATCCGGCGAGTCACCGTCGTTCAGAAAATGCTCCAATCGGATTTCCGGCGGGATCGCGCCGATGACTTCGCGAAACCTCGGCATCTTCAGGTATTTCACTTTCCAGATCTCGAGCATCTGGGAGCGAAATTCCTCACTGATGAAGCCAATCTTCGTTTGACCGATGAAAATGCCATCAAAGTGGTGTTCGGCCAATGTCTTCCGCATCGAGTCGCTGGGGAGCGAAAAGGCGTAAATCAGATGAAATAAATCGGCCAGGTCTCCCCAAAAGACTTTTTCTTCGAATGCGGTGAAACGGAAAGAAGTGGCGCCGCGCTGCTGGACCAGCCGGGCACCATCGCTCGGCTTCAGCCCGTGGCCCCCCAGTTCCTCGCGAAACCACTGCAGCCGCTCACGCGTCAAGTTGTGGCGCAGGAATTCCACGGCGTACGCGTTGGGAAGATACAACTCCGGATCGTCATCCAGGCGCTTGAGCCACTCGTTCCAGTCTCTGCCCTGCAGTTCCGTGATCAGATCCTTCAGGTCCCCCACCGTGACGTCGGGATGATATTTCACCGCTTGCCAGAAATGTTCTGTCGAATCGTAAGTGGCGCCGTGGAGCAGGATGCCCTCCTCGATCGGGTACCAGTTGGAAAGCACCCGGCCGGGGATGGATGGCGAGGCGCTCCAGCAGTTGAGTGAATGCTTCCATTTCTCTTGCACCGCCAGGAATGCTTCCGCATACCCCGGGGGCAACGGCTCCAGCACGTGGGCGATGGTTTGCCGAAGTTCGTCGCTTGTGTGGGTCAGCAGCGCTTCGAGGGGACGCTCGTCGAACATGGAAACGACGCGGCTCTCGACCGCCTGCTGCAGTAGCTCGCTCGCCAACTGCCGCTGTTCGTCTTCGCTTATTTTGCCCTTCCAGCGTTGCGATTGCGATCGGATGTAGGGAAACACTTCCGCCAGCGATTTGAACTCGATGAATCCGTGAATCGCGAACGTCACAGGGCGGCCATCCTTGACAATCATTGCGGAAGGCGTCACCACGTCCCGAAGCGTAAGTTCCTGGGCTCTCAGGAGCGCGCCCGTTAGAATTACCAACAGCGCTGCCCCAAGTAGACGCGAGCAAACTCTGTGAAGGGCTACGGGAAGGATTTTCATGAAACGCCTCGAAGATTCCGACCCATCATTCCACTAAGCTTTCCGGACTCCAAACAGAATCCGCGCACTCCCCAGCCGACTGGCAATCCGGCGGACGCCCGCGTTGCCTCGCTCACGCCGAAGTCGTAGGCTTGTCTCATGCCGGACCTGGCCCGATTCCGCGCCAAGCACGCTCCCGATGACCAGCAGGAAATAGCCCCGCTGCAGTCCACGATTCTCCATGTGGATATGGACGCCTTCTTTGTTTCCGTTGAATTGCTGGAACGCCCGGACCTTCGAGGCAGACCGGTTGTTGTCGGCGGCCGGCCTGATCAACGCGGCGTTGTTTCCGCCGCCAGTTACGAAGCGCGGAAGTTCGGCATCCATTCTGCCATGCCCCTGCGCACTGCCGGGCGGCTATGTCCCCATGCGGTTTTCCTCGATGGTCATCACGAGAAATATTCGGAATGGAGCGACCGCGTCGCCTCGATCCTCGCGAAGTTCTCTCCCGTCGTGGAGATGGTTTCGATCGATGAAGCCTACCTCGATCTCGAAGGCACGGAGCGACTTCACGGGCCGCCACTCGCCGCTGCCGACGAACTTCTCCGCGCCATCACTCGCTCCACGGAACTTCCCTGCTCGGGCGGGCTCGCCACCACACGCCTGGTCGCAAAAGTAGCCTCGGATCAGGCCAAGCCGCGGGGCCTAGTCTGGGTTGCGCCGGGCATGGAAGCGCGTTTTCTGGCTCCTCTGCCCATCCGCAAGATTCCGGGGATCGGCGAAGTCACCGAACGCGCGTTGCGCGCGTTGGGGATCGAAACCGTCGAGCAACTTGCTTTGCACGAGCAGGCAAAGCTCGAGAAAATATTCGGCCAATGGGGAACGGCACTTTATCGCAAAGCTCGCGGGGGCGACGCCTACGAATTCCTGATTGACGCTGAGCCAAAATCCATCTCACACAATCACACGTTCGGGGAAGATACGGAGGACGCTGCGAAGATGGAATCCCTCCTGAGCCATCTTTCGCAAAAGGCGTGCAAGCGTTTGCGTGAAGCGGGCTTGGCCGCGCGCACCCTGACCCTCACCATCCGCTATGCGGGCTTCCAAACCTACACGCGATCAAAGACGGTGCAGGAGGCCATTCACCTGGACACGGATATTCACGCAATCTTTCTGGAGCTATTCCGCGTGCACCGCGATGCGAAAAGAAAAGTCCGCTTGCTCGGCGTGGCCCTTTCCGGCCTGTGCCACGGCGCGGAGCAACTCGATCTTCTCGAAGCTGACCGTCGCGAAAAGCTCGACCGCCTTACCAGGGCCACCGATCGTCTGCGCGACAAGTTTGGCTTCGGCTCGGTGCAATTCGGCGGCTCTCTTCGCCGGGACGATTCCTGACTCGACTCCCAGGCTGCTGCAGCTTTCCCGGCAATATCCTATACTGACAGGCCATGAGTTCTTCCTCTCCATCTGCAGCCGGAACTGGCGCTCGCCGGCCGGCCCCCAGGGAACGTGTCGGAACCTTCTGGCAGCGCGTCAGCGAAGGCCGCGACATTGATGAATTGTGGTCGCAGTTCGCCGCGGACACGCGTTCCAGCTACGGCTTCTATGGCAAAGATGTGGACTGGGACGAGATTCACAAGCTCCCCACCTGGAAACGCCCCTTTCATGTTGCCGGCCAATTGTTCTGGGCCATGATGAACAAGCTCACACCGGCGCGCCGCGTGCTTCTGTTGCTGGCGCTTGCACTGCTGCTGTTTTCCGGCGTCACCGTTCACAACGGCAATCAGTCCGTTGACCTCAATCTTGAATTTATCTCTGCCGTCCTCTTCCTCCTGCTACTTTCCCTGGAACTCGCCGACAAGGTCATCATGAAGCGCGACCTCGAAATTGCGCGTGAAATCCAGGCGTGGCTGGTACCTTCCACGCCACCCGTCATTCCGAATGCGGAAGTCGCTTTCTGGACCCGCCCGCAGAACTCCGTGGCCGGGGATTACTACGACGCATTTTATCCGTTGGATGACGGGACTGCCGGTGGCTCCTTGATGCTGGTGATGGCCGATGTGGCCGGAAAGAGCGTGCCGGCCGCCCTGCTCATGGCTACTCTCCAGGCAAGTCTCCGCACCCTGGCTTCGGAAGGACAGCCGCTTAGCCAACTCGCTGAACGCCTGAACCATTACGCCTGCGCGCACAGCATGGGTGGTCAACGATTCACCACGGCGGTCATTGCGGAATTCGATCCCGCGACGCGCCGCCTGGTTTATGTTAACGCCGGCCATAACTCCCCGGTCGTGCGTCGCGCCAATGGGGACACCGAGCGCCTGGAATCGTCCGCCGTGCCGTTCGGAATCAGTACCGGCGCGACTTTTCCGGCCGCTTCCGTCGACCTTGCCGCCGGCGATACCCTCGTGCTGTTTACCGACGGTGTGGTCGAAGCGTTTAACTCTGCAGGTGAAGAATTTTCGGACGCACGCTGGGTCAACGTCATCCGCGCCTTGCCGAAACTTTCCGCCCAGGAGACCCTGCAACACTTCATACGAAGTGTGGAAGACTTCGTTGGGGCCACCCGCCAGTCCGACGACATTACTTGCCTGGTCCTTCAGACCAAGTAACTTCTGGGTAGCCTCCCTGAACTCATTTTTGGCGCCTCACGGTCATTGGCTGGCGCATAATCACGAAATGCAGCCGCGGGAACTTGCCAATTCGATTTGCGGTGCGCTCCAGCGAAACGGCTTCCAGGCTTTCCTGGTTGGCGGATGTGTGCGCGACCTCTTGCTCGAGCGCGAGCCGGCCGATTACGACGTCGCCACAGACGCTTCGCCGGACAAGGTCATGCAGTTGTTCCCGGACAGCCTCGCCGTTGGCGCCCAATTCGGGGTCGTTCTCGTTGCGCGCAATGAAGCCAAAGTCGAAGTGGCCACCTTTCGCCAAGACATGGGCTACTCCGATGGCCGCCATCCCGATCAAGTTATTTATGCCCGCAGCCCGGAGGAAGACGTTTGCCGCCGCGATTTCACTATGAATGGTTTGCTCATGCGCCACGACTCCGGCGAAATCCTTGATTTTGTTGGCGGACAGGCGGACCTGAAAGCGGGCTTCGTGCGAGCCATTGGCGATCCAGAGCGCCGATTCAGCGAAGACAAACTCCGCATGCTCCGGGCGGTGCGCTTTGCCGCTCGGTTCCGCTACAGCGTCGAAACAAATACTTTTTTTGCCATTCGTGAGCATGCAAGGGAAATTCATGCTGTTTCCGCCGAGCGCATTCACGAGGAACTGAGCAAACTCCTGACCGAAGGCGCGGCACGCCTTGGGTTCGAATTGCTCGACGAGGCCGGCCTGCTGCACGAGGTCTTGCCAGAAATTTCCGCGATGAAAGGTGTGCCACAGCCTCCCGAATATCACCCGGAGGGGGATGTATGGATGCACACGCGCATGATGCTCGAAGGATTGCCGCCAGGCTCCTCTCGCACTCTTGCCTGGGGCGCCTTGCTGCACGACGTGGGCAAGCCGCAAACATTTCGCACCGCGGCCCTGACCGGAGATCGCATTCGTTTCGACGGCCACGTGGAGGTGGGGGTCCGTATGTCGGGAGAAATCGGCAAAAGGCTGAAATTCTCGAACGACGATGTTGAACAAGTCCAGGCACTGGTGGCAAACCACATGAAATTCAAGGATGTCGCACAAATGCGCAAATCGACCCTAAAGCGCTTCGTCCGCCTGCCTCGTTTCGACGAGCATCTGGAGCTGCACCGCCTGGATTGCCTGGCCAGCCATGGCCGGCTTGACGCTTACGACTTGGTCCGGAAGTTTCTCGCCGAGACGCCCCCGGAGCAGGTCCGACCTACAAGATTGTTGACAGGCGACGATCTAAGTGAGATGGGTTATGTCCCCGGACCGGAATTCCAAACCATTCTGAAGGCATTGGAAGATGCCCAACTGGAGGGAATTCTATCGACTCGGGAACAGGCGGCCGCCTTCGTGCAAAGACACTATCCCAGTAAGAAGATTGGCCGATAGAAAGGATGTGGGCTGAGAAACGTGGCGTGGGTTTCCATATAAGTATCAATATTTTTAATATATTATGGCACGAATTGCGGATTAGAACGCGCTCGATTATAATGTGAGTGCGATAGACTAAGAAATATTGCTGCCAATCAGTGTAGGTCCGGGCACCCTTTTCGTGCCTCCTGCATCTAATGGCTCAAGGCGGCGCTACTTCCCGCCGAGCGTGAGGGGAACCGAATGGCTGAAAAAAAACATGTGCTGCCAGAAACACTGCCGATCTTGCCGGTCCGGGACACCGTGTTATTCCCGGGCGCGGTTTTGCCGTTGACGGTCGGCCGCGAGAGTTCTCTGGCCCTCGTCAACTCCATGACTAGTGAGGAAAAGCTTCTGGGCGTTGTGGCCCAGCTCGATCCCAGAGTAGAAGACCCTGCCGCGGCGGATTTGCACAAGGTCGGCACACTTGCCAAGGTCCATAAGACCGTGAAAATGCCGAACGGCAATGTCGTCGTTTTTATGGAAGGGCTGCAGAGGATTCGCGTCGAGGAGTTGCTCGCACTGCGCCCGTTCCTCCGTGCCAATATCGTTTCGGAGCCGGACATCATCGGCGAGAACGATACGGAACTCGAAGCTTTGGAGCGCAATGCGCAGGAATTGTTCCGCGATGTCGTGAGTCACTCACCGCAGCTTTCCGACGACCTGCAGAACGTCGCGATGAACATCGACGATCCCTCGCGCCTGTCGGACTTCATTGCCGGCACGCTGCCCAGCCTCTCCACACTACTGCGGCAAGAGTTGCTCGAAACTTCCAACGTCCGTAAGCGCCTGGAAATTTTGATCCGCGAACTTTCCAAGGAAATGGAAGTGCTCGAACTGCGCAGCAAGATCAATGAGCAGGTTCAGGAACAGGTCAGCCAGAACCAGCGCGAATACCTCCTTCGCGAGCAGATGAAGGCCATCCAGAAGGAACTAGGAGAAATAGACGACGCCCAGGCGGAAATCGAGGAACTGCGCACCAAGGTCGAACAGGCCGGTATGCCCGCAGAAGCCAAAAAAGAGTGCGAACGCGAGCTCAAACGGCTGTCGAAAATGACCCCCGCGTCCGCCGAATATATGGTGTCGCGCACTTACCTCGAATGGATGACCTCTCTGCCCTGGATAAAATCCACCGGCGGCGCGGAGATTGACATCGTCAAGGCGCACGAAATTCTCGACGAAGATCACTACGACTTGCAAAAGGTCAAAGAGCGACTGCTGGACTACCTGGCGGTGAAAAAATTGCAGCCGGGCATGAAGGGACCCATCCTGTGCTTCGTTGGCCCTCCAGGTGTCGGCAAGACCTCGCTTGGAAAGTCCATCGCCCGGGCGTTGGGCCGCAAGTTCGTGCGTATTTCTCTCGGAGGCATGCACGATGAAGCGGAAATCCGCGGCCATCGCCGCACCTACATCGGCGCGCTACCCGGCCAGATTATTCAAGGCTTGAAGCGCGCGGAAGCGAACGACCCAGTCTGCATGCTCGACGAGGTCGACAAACTGGGCCGTGATTTCCGCGGCGATCCGTCCGCCGCGCTCATGGAAGTGCTTGATCCCGAGCAGAACAATGCCTTCCGTGATCATTACCTGGACGTGCCTTTCGATTTGTCCAAGGTGATTTTTATCACCACCGCGAACTGGATGGATCCCATTCCGGAGCCGTTGCGCGACCGCATGGAGATCATCGAACTTCCCGGTTACACCGGTGAAGAGAAGCTCCACATTGCGCGCAAGTACCTGATCCCCAAGCAGGCGACTGAGCACGGGATCAAGGAAGGCGAACAGCTCGAATTCACGGAGGAAGGGCTGCAGGAGATCATCCATAGCTATACGCGCGAAGCCGGCGTGCGCAACCTGGAACGGGAGATTGCCACCCTGGTTCGCAAGCAGGCCCGCCGCATGGCCGAAGGCAAGACGGACAAGATGGTGGTGACGCCGGAAGTCGTGCGCGAATTCCTGGGCGTGCCGAAGTACCGCACGGAAAAGGAAGTCGAGGAGCGCGTGAAGAAGCCCGGGGTCGCGGTGGGACTTGTGTGGACTCCGGTGGGCGGCGATATCGTCTTCATCGAAGCCAGCCGCATGCGCGGCGGCAAGCAATTCACCATGACCGGCCACCTCGGCGAAGTCATGCAGGAATCGATGACTGCAGCACTTACCTGGACACGCGCTAACGCCGAGCGTTACGGCATCGATCCGGACTTCTTCCGCAAGCAGGACATTCACATCCACGTTCCATCCGGGGCGGTCCCGAAGGACGGACCTTCCGCGGGAGCAGCGATGGTGACTGCCCTGGTCAGCCTCCTGACCAACCGCCCGATCAAGAATCGCCTGGCCATGACTGGAGAGATGACGCTCTCAGGAGTGGTCTTGCCGATCGGCGGGGTGAAGGAAAAAGTTCTGGGAGCGAAACGCGCCGGCATCAGACACGTCCTGTTGCCCGCGGACAATGAACCCAACGCGGTCGCCGATCTTCCGCCCGAGATTTTGGGTGATCTGACGATCAGCTACGTGCGCACGCTCGACGAAGTACTCGATCAAGCCCTCGAGAAGGAACCCGTCGCACCAGTGGTCCCCGAACCTGAGCCACAGCAAACGGGCATCGGGGATTCTCCCCGTGCCGTTCACTGAGCGCGCTTCCAACATTCCTCACTCGGGCTACATAGTGGGTTGCAGCAGCGCTCGAGGGCTTGCCCTTTCTTCATCAATAAACGAAAGTTCACTGCATCGTGCGCGTGAGGGTCTCGTGATCCTCGCGTGCAGCAGTGCTGTGCAAGCGAGGATCGCGGCGATGAGCGTGAAGACGGCCAGCGCCACTCTCCGGCGTGAGTTGGGCCGGCTCATCGGCGCAGACCTCCGAAGCGATAGCCAAAAACGCTGGTCCACTGCGTATAGTTCAGCGTTGTGCCGCTATACCAGCCATATATACCCTCGACAAAATAACGTCGGCCGATCATCCAGTCGACCGTGCCGTTCACAAATTTCGAACTGCTGTTGCTCGTCAGAGGGGAGACGAAACTCTGCTCTCCGCCCAGGAACTGGATGTGGAGTCTTTCGGTGACGTTCTTTGAGAGGGACATAGACGCGTACTTGCCGCTGCCGAAATCGCTGTCGAACTTTGAATAGTGGGCGTCAATGAGGATCCCGGTATGCGCGATGTTCGCAAAGGTGATGCCGAAGGCCTGGTTGAGGGATTTTTGCGTGTCGGAAGTAGCTTTGCTCTGGCCCAGACTGGTGTAGAGACTGATGTGTTTCGGCAGATCGAGGCGAACGTCGCCACTGAATCCTTGGAAAAGATACTGGTCCAGCAATCCGGTGCCGATCAAGGTCGGATCGAAGGTCGGCAAACTGCGGAAATAGTTGTAATTTACACCGAAACCGATGAGCGAGATCGGCTGAAAATGAACGGTGCTGTAGCTCTGCGACACGCCCGTGGGGTTGCTGCCCCCATTGGGAAGAGGCGAAGTGCGTGCTTCATCGACCTGGGTGGCATTGTATATATAAATGTAACGCTTCCAATTTAGATTGTTTTCAAGGAAAAGAAACTGGCGGGTAACGCGCCACTGGCTACTCTGAACGGCCACACCTTCGGTACTCAGCAGATGAAATTGATCGTAGCTGCCGGTTTCGAGGTTTACGAATGTTCCGGCAATCTTGCCATTGGGGTCGTAGCTCCAAGAAGTTGGGTTAGGAGTACTCCCCGCAAAGGCGCCGACGGTGACGATGCGGCCCATGCGGCGGCCGTAGTATCCGCCGTCGATAGTGCTGAGGCTGGGAGCCCAAGGAAGGTACAGCCGGCCGAGGCCCAGGACGTTTGGCGAATACGGACTGTCATAAGTGAAGCCCAATGTATAAGTCCGGTTCATCAGATCGGTCAGGGTCTGAGTGGTGGTGCCGGAGATGTTTGTGTGACTCGTGTTCATATAGCCGCGCCAATAGCCACCGAAATTCCACCAGGTTCCCGCGATGTGAGTCATGTCCGTCTGAATGATCATGCCCGTCTGAGCGGAGTTCATTCCCGCTTCGTTAATGGCGCCGTAGCTGAAGCCGATTCGCCCGCGCAAAATGCCACCTGGCGATTCGTGAATCTGCTCGACCTTGGTGGCGTGGAGTTCCTGGTCGATGGGATCATCTGAGGTGAAGCCAACCATGATGGGGTACATGTCTGCTTCTTTGGCGTTCTCCGCCAGGTGGCGGTCCTCGACGCTCCCCTCCGTAAGGTAAGCGAGCTGCCCAACTTTCAGTTCGCCTGTGGCAGAGATGACATCACAAGCTGCAGAAGAATCTGCTACCGAAAGGACATTCAATTCCGCCACATGTGGGTATCCGCGAAATCGTACACCGTCATCGGCGACGTTGTCCGGAGGCGGTTCGACGACGGCAAGTTTCATGCCTTCCTGGATGTCCGAGTTACGCCCGGCGTCAATGTAGACTGTACCTTCCGAAACGTATTTGATGCGAAAGACCGCCGGTTTCTGAGCACCCGGTGCCAGAGGTCTTTCGGCCGACGTTGAGTCGGCTGCACCTGGCGTTTGGGCCGCACGCGGCCCCCCAGCCTGCGGGACAACTTGGGTAGGGGACCCGGAGTCAGACTGCGCGTAGAGAGGGGTAGCGAAAGAACCTGCGAAGAGGCAGGCAAAAAAGGTGCCTGACATCAAAGCTGAACCTGTCCTGCGCAAGCTAGCCTCCCCCGCCGTTCTTATGGCATCCGTAGCAGGAAGTGGCAGTGTAGGTATAGCTGCTGACGCCTTGGTGCTGCTGGTTCGTTCCTGTTAGTTGATGCGCCGTCCTGGTGTGGCAATTGATGCACGTAAAGCTCGAATAGTCTGTCGACACCTGGTGGCAATCGTTGCAAACCGACCCGTTGTGCGGAATCGGGAAGTAGGTGTGATTAAACGTCGCACCCAACCAGCTGGTCGTCGTATGGCAGCTGTCGCACGTAGTCGGGTAGCCCGCCGCGATGTGATTGGGTACGGATCCGCCGAGCGTCTGTGTGCTGTTCCAGGCAGCCAGATGGCAGCCGTAACAGACGGTGTTGGCGGAGGTGAAGGTGTAATTGCTGTTCACGTGGCAGTCGGTGCAGCCAACGATCTTCGATCCGGCAGCGGGAGGCATCTGGTGCGCCCCGGTGAGTGCCCAGCCGGTGCTGCTGTGATCAAACTTGCCGTCGGCCCATAGCACGGTGTCATGGCAGGTGGAGCAGAGGGCAGTCGGGAAAGATGCGGCCACGTGATTGGGCACTACGCCGCCAAGCGTCTGGGTACTGTTCCAGTCTGTAGTGTGGCAGCCATAGCAAGCAGTGTTGGCGGAGGTGAAGGTGTAATTGCTGTTGACATGGCACTGCGTGCAATCGGTGATTACGCCTGCCGGCGCCATCTGGTGGTTGCCCGTCAGCGCCCAGCCGGTGGTGCTGTGATCAAAGGTCGCCGTGGTCCACGTAATGGTGGTGTGACAGGTCGAGCAGTTGGCGGCCGCAAAAGCGGTACCCGCGGCCGAGTGCGTCGGGTTATTCGTGGTCTGCCAGGTGGTCAGGTGGCAGCCGGAGTTGCCGCAGTCGTTCTGCGTAATCGTCAAGGTGTAGTTGTTGTTGATGTGACACTGCGTACAAGCCGTGACTTTGCCCGCAGGGGCCATCTGGTGCGAGTTCTGGAGCAGGAAGCCTGTCGTACTGTGGTCAAACGTGCCGTCGACCCAGCTGATAGTGTCATGGCAGGTGGAGCACAATGCAGTGGGGAAACTGGCCGCCACGTGGTTCGGCACCGCGCCGCCGAGGGTCTGCGTGCTGGTCCAGGCGGTCTGGTGGCAGCCGTAGCAGTCGGTGTTGGCGGAGGTGAACGTGTAGTTGTTGTTGACGTGGCAATCGGTGCAGGCGACGACCTTGCCGGCGGGTGCCAGTTGATGAGAGCCCGTCAGCGGCCAGCCGGTCACAGCGTGGTTAAACGTTGAATCCGTCCAGGCGATCGTATCGTGGCAGGTCGAGCAGTTGGCCGCCGCAAAAGCCGAACCCGCAGCAGAGTGCGTCGGATTATTCGTGGTTTGCCAGGTGGTCAGGTGGCAGCCGGAGTTGCCGCAGTCGGTCGGCTGAATCGTCAACGTATAGTTGCCGTTGATGTGGCACTGGGTGCAAGCCGTGACCTTGCCGGCAGGAGCCAACTGGTGCGAGTTCGTCAGCGGGAAGCCGGTGGTGCTGTGATCGAACTTGCCATCGGCCCAAACCGTGATGGTGTGGCAACTCGAGCAGGCCGATGCGGAAGTGGGGAACGCCGCCGCCACGTGGTTCGGCACATTTCCGCCGAGGGTTTGCGTGCTGTTCCAGGCGGTCTGGTGACAGCTCATGCAGTCGGTATTTGCGGAAGTCAACGAATAGTTGTTGTTTACGTGGCAGAGGGCGCAGGCTGTGGTCGAGTGGGTACCGACCAGAGCAAATCCCGTGGTGCTGTGATCAAATTTGCCATCGGCCCAACTGATCATGTCGTGGCAGGTGGAGCACTGCGAAGTCGGGAAGCCGTGCGGTAACGTGATTGGGAATGCTGCCACCCAAAGTCTGCGTGCTGTTCCAGGCGGTCTGGTGGCAGCCATAGCAGTCGGTGTTGGCAGAGGTGAACGTGTAGTTGTTGTTGACGTGGCAATCGGTGCAGGCGACGACCTTGCCGGCAGGCGCGAGCTGGTGGGCACACCCGTCAGCGGCCAGCCAGTCACCGAGTGGTTGAACGTGTTGTCCGTCCAGGTGATCGTGTCGTGACACGTCGTGCAGTTCGCCGCGGCGAAGGCCGAACCAGCCGTCGAGTGCGTCGGGTTGTTCGTCTGCTGCCAGGTGGTCAAGTGGCAGCCGGAGTTGCCGCAGTCCGTCGGCTGGATACGTGAGCGCTGTAGTTTCCCCCAACGTGGCACTGGGTGCAGCCGTTACCTTGCCCGCCGGCGCCATCTGGTGCGCGTTCGTTAGCGGGAAGCCCGTCGTGCTGTGATCGAACTTCCCGTCCGCCCACGTGGTGATCGGAGTGGCAGCTCGAACATGCCGAATCGGTCTGTGGGAAATTCGCGACGACGTGGTTAGGGACACTACCTCCCAGCGTTTGCGTCGAGATCCAGTCGCTTGTTGTGACAACTCGATGCAACCTGTGTTGGCAGCGGTCAACGAATAGTTGTTGCTGACATGGCACTGCGCGCACGGTGTCGTCACGTGCGTCCCGACTAGCGCAAAACCTGTCGAAGAGTGGCTCCAGGTCGAGGTCCAGTTGGTCGTGGTGTGGCAACTCGAGCACTGCGAGGTCGGAAAGCCGGCCGTGACGTGGTTGGGTACGGAGCCTCCCATAGTCGCCGTGCCGTTGTACTTGTCCGCATGGCACCCGTAGCAGTCGGTGTTGGCCGGAGTGAAGTTGTAGTTGTTGTTCGTGTGGCATGCCGTGCAGGGGGTAGTGATGTGCACACCCGTCAGCGGCCAGCCAGTCACCGAGTGGTTGAACGTGTTGTCCGTCCAGGTGATCGTGTCGTGACACGTCGTGCAGTTCGCTGCGGCGAACGCCGAACCAGCCGTCGAGTGCGTCGGGTTGTTGGTCTGCTGCCAGGTGGTCAAGTGGCAGCCGGAGTTACCACAGTCTGTCGGCTGAGTCGTGAGCGAGTAGTTGCCGTTGATGTGGCACTGGGTGCAGGCCGTTACCTTCCCCGCCGGCGCCATCTGGTGCGCGTTCGTGAGCGGGAAGCCTGTCGTGCTGTGGTCGAACTTCCCGTCCGCCCACGTGGTGATCGGATGGCGAGCTCGAACATGCCGATGCGGTGCTTGGGAAGTTGGCCGCCACGTGATTCGGCACATTACCGCCGAGCGTCGCCGTACTATTCCACGAGGACTGGTGACAGCCCAGGCAATCGGTATTTGAGGATGCCAGGGAGTAGTTGTTGTTCGTGTGGCACTGCGCGCACGGTGTCGTCGCGTGCGTCCCGACTAGCGCAAAACCTGTCGAAGAGTGGCTCCAGGTCGAGGTCCAGTTGGTCGTGGTGTGGCAACTCGAGCACTGCGAGGTCGGGAAGCCGGCCGTGACGTGGTTGGGTACGGAGCCTCCCATAGTCGCCGTGCCGTTGTACTTGTCCGCATGGCACCCGTAGCAATCGGTGTTGGCCGGAGTGAAGTTGTAGTTGTTGTTCGTGCGTCGGCAGGCGCATGCCGGCAGGCGCGAGCTGGTGCGAACCCGTCGAGTGGCCAGCCCGTAACGCTGTGATCAAACGTGGCATCGGTCCAGGCGATCGTATCGTGGCAGGTCGAGCAGTTGGACGCAGCGAAAGCCGTGCCCGCAGCGGAGTGCGTCGGATTATTCGTGGTTTGCCAGGTGGTCAGGTGGCAGCCGGAGTTGCCGCAGTCGGTCGGCTGAATCGTCAACGTATAGTTGCCGTTGATGTGGCACTGGGTGCAAGCCGTGACCTTGCCGGCAGGCGCCAACTGGTGCGAGTTCGTCAGCGGGAAGCCGGTGGTACTGTGATCGAACTTGCCATCGGCCCAAACCGTGATGGTGTGGCAACTCGAGCAGGCCGCAGCAGTCTGTGGGAAATTTGAGGTTATGTGGTTCGGCACATTTCCGCCGAGGGTTTGCGTGCTGTTCCATGCGGTCTGGTGACAGCTCATGCAGTCGGTATTTGCGGAAGTCAACGAATAGTTGTTGTTTACGTGGCAGAGGGCGCAGGCTGTGGTCGAGTGGGTACCGACCAGAGCAAATCCCGTGGTGCTGTGATCAAATTTGCCATCGGCCCAACTGATCATGTCGTGGCAGGTGGAGCACTGCGAAGTCGGGAAGCCTGCGGTAATGTGATTGGGAATGCTGCCACCCAAAGTCTGCGTGCTGTTCCAGGCGGTCTGGTGGCAGCCATAGCAGTCGGTGTTGGCAGAGGTGAACGTGTAGTTGTTGTTGACGTGGCAATCGGTGCAGGCCACGACCTTGCCGGCCGGCGCGAGTTGATGGGAACCAGTAAGTGGCCAGCCGGTCACAGAGTGGTCAAACGTGAAGTCCGTCCAGATGATCGTATCGTGGCAGGTCGAGCAGTTGGCCGCCGCAAAAGCCGTGCCCGCAGCGGAGTGCGTCGGGTTATTCGTGGTCTGCCAGGTGGTGAGGTGACAACCGGAGTTGCCGCAGTCGGTCGGCTGAATGGTCAACGTATAGTTGCCGTTGATATGGCACTGGGTGCAAGCCGTGACCTTGCCGGCAGGAGCCAACTGGTGGGAGTTCGTCAGCGGGAAGCCGGTGGTGCCGTGGTCGAATTTCCCGTCGGCCCAGACGGTGATGGTGTGGCAACTCGAGCAGGCGGTTGCAGAGGTCGGGAAAGCCGCCGCCACGTGGTTCGGAACCGAGCCGCCAAGAGTTTGCGTGCTGTTCCATGCGGTCTGGTGACAGCTCATGCAGTCGGTATTTGCGGAAGTCAACGAATAGTTGTTGTTTACGTGGCAGAGGGCGCAGGCTGTGGTCGAGTGGGTACCGACCAGAGCAAATCCCGTGGTGCTGTGATCAAATTTGCCGTCGGCCCAACTGATCATGTCGTGGCAGGTGGAGCACTGCGAAGTCGGGAAGCCTGCGGTAATGTGATTGGGAATGCTGCCACCCAAAGTCTGCGTGCTGTTCCAGGCGGTCTGGTGGCAGCCGTAGCAGTCGGTGTTGGCAGAGGTGAACGTGTAGTTGTTGTTGACGTGGCAATCGGTGCAGGCCACGACCTTGCCGGCAGGCGCGAGCTGATGGGAACCAGTGAGTGGCCAGCCGGTAACGCTGTGATCAAACGTGGCATCCGTCCAGGCGATCGTATCGTGGCAGGTCGAGCAGTTGGCCGCCGCAAAAGCCGAACCCGCAGCAGAGTGCGTCGGATTATTCGTGGTTTGCCAGGTGGTCAGGTGGCAGCCGGAGTTGCCGCAGTCGGTCGGCTGAATCGTCAACGTATAGTTGCCGTTGATGTGGCACTGGGTGCAAGCCGTGACCTTGCCGGCAGGAGCCAACTGGTGCGAGTTCGTCAGCGGGAAGCCGGTGGTACTGTGATCGAACTTGCCATCGGCCCAAACCGTGATGGTGTGGCAACTCGAGCAGGCCGCAGCAGTCTGTGGGAAATTTGAGGTTATGTGGTTCGGCACATTTCCGCCGAGGGTTTGCGTGCTGTTCCATGCGGTCTGGTGACAGCTCATGCAGTCGGTATTTGCGGAAGTCAACGAATAGTTGTTGTTTACGTGGCAGAGGGCGCAGGCTGTGGTCGAGTGGGTACCGACCAGAGCAAATCCCGTGGTGCTGTGATCAAATTTGCCATCGGCCCAACTGATCATGTCGTGGCAGGTGGAGCACTGCGAAGTCGGGAAGCCTGCGGTAATGTGATTGGGAATGCTGCCACCCAAAGTCTGCGTGCTGTTCCAGGCGGTCTGGTGGCAGCCATAGCAGTCGGTGTTGGCAGAGGTGAACGTGTAGTTGTTGTTGACGTGGCAATCGGTGCAGGCCACGACCTTGCCGGCCGGCGCGAGTTGATGGGAACCAGTAAGTGGCCAGCCGGTCACAGAGTGGTCAAACGTGAAGTCCGTCCAGATGATCGTATCGTGGCAGGTCGAGCAGTTGGCCGCCGCAAAAGCCGTGCCCGCAGCGGAGTGCGTCGGGTTATTCGTGGTCTGCCAGGTGGTGAGGTGACAACCGGAGTTGCCGCAGTCGGTCGGCTGAATGGTCAACGTATAGTTGCCGTTGATATGGCACTGGGTGCAAGCCGTGACCTTGCCGGCAGGAGCCAACTGGTGGGAGTTCGTCAGCGGGAAGCCGGTGGTGCCGTGGTCGAATTTCCCGTCGGCCCAGACGGTGATGGTGTGGCAACTCGAGCAGGCGGTTGCAGAGGTCGGGAAAGCCGCCGCCACGTGGTTCGGAACCGAGCCGCCAAGAGTTTGCGTGCTGTTCCAGGCGGTCTGGTGGCAGCCCATGCAATCCGCCGAACTGAGCGTGTAGTTGTTGTTAACGTGGCAGGAGGCGCAGGGTGTCGGGGTGGGTGACATATGTGTCCCGACCAGCGCGAACCCGGTCACGCTATGATCAAAAGACGCGGTATCCCAACCGGTTGTCGAATGACAGTTGACGCAGTTCGCCGCGGCAAAAGCAGTTCCTGATGTGGAATGCACGGGGTTATTGGTCTGTTGCCAGGTCGAGAGGTGGCAGCCAGCGTTGCCGCAATCGGTCGGAGCGATGGTCAACGTGTAATTGTTATTGATGTGGCAGCTGGCGCACGGCACGTTGGCGTGGCCATTGGTCAGAGCAAAACCGGTGGTGCTGTGGTCGAACGTGGCCGTGGTCCAGGCCGTCGTGTTGTGGCACTGCGAGCAATTGCTCGCCGCAAATGCCGTTCCTGCGCTCGGGTGCACGGGGTTCGTTGTCTGCTGCCACGTGGTCAGATGGCAGCCGGCATTGCCGCAATCGGTCGGCCCAATTTGGAGATTGTAATTGTTATTGATGTGGCAGCTCGCGCACGGCACGCTCGCGTGTCCGGCTGTCAGCGGAAAACCGGTCGCGCTGTGATCGAAGCTGGCCCCCAGCCAACTGTCAAACTTGTGACAGCCCTGGCAGTTGCCGGACGCGAAGGCCTGTCCGGCGCTCGGGTGCGCGGGGTTGGTCGTCGTCTGCCAATCCTTCAAGTGGCAAGAATCGCAGCGAGTTGAGAGTCCATAGAATATTCCCGTGGCAGCCTGCTTGTGGCATTCCTCGCATGGCACCGCGGCGTGCGCACCAAACAGGGGGAAGCGATTCTGGTGATCCTTCACCTGCTGGTTTGTGGCACTCCAACCCTTGACGGTATGGCACTGAGCGCAATCTGTACCCATCTGGCGGCGGTGAACATCGGCGTGACAATCAATGCAATTCATTCCCACATTGGTGAAGACCGGATTCAGGTGGCAGAGGGTGCATTTCACACCCTCGTGCATTCCCCGCAACGGGTATTTCGTCTGGTTGTGGTCGAATTCCGGGCGCCTCTTGATCGGGCGCCACGCCGCAGCGGAGTGGCAATTTTCACAAGGGACGGTCAGCTTGGGCCCATGAGGGCTCCGAGTAGTCGTTTCACTTCTCAGGTTGGCAGGTTGTGCGGCCTGGGGAGCAGATATCTGATGCACGGAGGGGTTTCCGAAGGCCGGAAAGGCCAACAAAGTCCACAAGGCGAGATGGAGCATTGTTAGCGTAACAAACCTCTTTTCAATAAGTTAGGTCCCTGCTGGGAGGGGGTGATGAATTTCTCAGCATTCTGTACTTCTCCCCGAGTCGAATCTACTGTACTGAAGTCTAGTTCTGGTTCTAGTACGAGCCGCGGAGTCCTCTTTACCGAAAATTTGCTGTTGCTTGGGAACGGCGCTGTTCCGAAGAGGGTGAAATTCCTGCTTGCGCATTGGAGCGGAGCCGAAGTGAATTTGCGGAAACCCTTTGTGGTTGGTGTAGGCGGCATATTCAGGCTGTTCTGCCGAGATACTGGCAACGTTGTCGCCCGCCACAGGAGATGGGAGTGATTTGGTGGCATTTTGAGCTACAGTTCTTCAGCTTTTCGGTTCACGCGAGGAGGCGCTACGCGGCGCAGAAAAGTGGCGTGAACCCCGGAGGGGGAACTGAGGAAGCAACAGGAAGAAGGCGATGAGCAAAATGGAGCATGGAACTGAAGGCAGCGTGGCGGCCCTGCTCGTAGGCAGCGCTGACGCCGGGTAGAGACGGTGCGGCGGGAGAAGATCCTGGAACACAGACAAGGACAAGAACCACAGGCATGTTACGAGCGGTTTGAGTACAATCGCGCCCAATGTAGCCCAGCAACAGAATCGTTCGCTGCGATCCGGAACAAGCAATCCCAGAAGCAGGAGTTGCGTGGTGATTGGAAAATCGCACCCCTCGGCACTAACCCGCGCGTGCCAACGACGGGGAGTTAAATGCTGTCGAAGAAACGTTAGTCAGCTGGTGAGTGTGACCGTTCCGTAGAATATCTTCAGCAGGATGAGCCCTCCCAGGATCCCCAGGCTCACGCTCAGTAATGTTCCAATCAGAAAATACTCTGCGAATCGGACGGACTTGAACTCCGGATACCTCGCGATGGACTTGGCCGTAAGAATGAGCCCTACCGTTGCCGGTGAGTGCAAAACGAGTGCCGTCAGCACCAGGAAGCGTTCGAGCCATCCAATGTACAGGCCCGCATTTTGCATCTGGTCTGTTGTGTGTCCGGCGACCCCCAGATCCTCTTTGACCAGCGATTTGGTCAGTAATCGGATCAAGTATCCTCCTCCGAAGATAATTCCCACATAGACGACGAGAATGAGAAGGGTCTTTTCAACGAGCGGCTGAAAACCGGCAACACTCAAACTTACATTTGGGAAAGGTGGCCGGACGAGCAGCCACGCCGTGATCCCAACCGTGACACCGTGCAACGCCTGATCGCCAATGAAAACTCTTGCGCCATCCCAGGCCAGGTTCGAGCGTACCAGCTGCGATTTTCCCCAGTCGATCCCCAAGTGAACTAGCGTCAGCCCGGCCGTGAGCTCATAGAAATCCACTCTTGTTGCCAAGCCTGGCAGTGCCACAACCAGCAGTACCATGGCAGTCGCCAGGTGGACGACCCCGTGCTGGACATAAGCCAGGACCGACCCGGCCCGTTTTCGGGCGACCGACCGGTCCGATTGGAGTACAAACTCGGTCAGCAAATGGGCCAAATACAGCGCCAGAAAGCATGTCGCAAGGTTATGCATCATCTCATGCAATCCGCTTCGCCGAGACGTTTTTGTGCAATCCTGAAAAGGAAAACTCTATCAGCTTCTTTGCGGTTTCGATGGTGTCGAGAGACTGCCGGAGATGGCTTCTTTTTAGGTTCCGCGATGCCGTTGAGGCATTGATCCGGAGTTCCTTTGCCGCCAGGTCGACCCGTTTCTTCGTGAGGTAAGCGTCCACAGTCTTCCATTGTTTTTCCGACAGGTCGCCTACGAGGGAATCATGCAGACCATAAATCAAGTTCAATACCATATTAAACTGTTCATTTTCGGAGCGAAATCGGGTTCTGACCTCCGAATGGAGGCGTGCCTCCTTTGCTTCTTGAATCGCCGTTCGGGCGAGCTCAAATGCGGGGCCGCCCAATTGATTGACGGGAGGGCGCAGCCGGCCCGAAATCTCGCCGATTCCGATTCCGATGCGCAACTTTAGCGGTCGCATTCGCCTCCGCAGGTCGTAGAGGAGCCCCGGTATCTCTCGCAACTCACAGGCGACTGTCTGGAACTCATCGCCGGCAGTCACGGCGTAAGGCAGACGAATCCTCTTTTCCTGAAGATGGGCAAGGGTAGCGATTCGCAGCCTCGAACTTAGCGCGGAACGCAGTCCTTTCGTGCGGCCTGAGGCAATGACATCCGCAACTAGCACTCCCCACAATTTCGTTGTAGCATGCATAATATCATGCAATTATGCACAATTGCATGATAATGTGCAATATCATTTATCATCGGTGCGCCATTCCTGCACGCAGATGGCCTGACGCATTCTTTCACACCAAGGGTTCGTCCTCGCTCGAAAACGAATGGAACGTGCGAGGCAGCTTTCCAGCTCTTCGAGCAAAGTTTTGAATTCAAGATTGTGCGGGTGTAACCGCACCCTGAGGTAGTTCCTTTTCTATCCTCCTGGACAGAAGTCAAACCAATCAACTGCTGATAGTATGTGAAACTCAACATGGCACCCGCTGCCAAAAGCAGGAGCTTCAGCCCGGATCGCGCCGCGGTCCTTGCGGAACGACTGAGCGAGGCCCTCGTCCGTGAGCGCATCGTTCCGCGATTTGTGGACTCCTACGTGGTCGAGCATGGGCGGTACGGATTGCAGGTGCACGCAGGGCTCTACCGCGATCTCCTGACCCTCCTCCAACGCGAAGCCCTTCTCGCGATCTCCGTGCAGGCCCTCGAAATGACCCGCAGAGGGACCAGTTCCCGGGAAGAGAAGAAGATCACCCCGATGACCCGCAAGGATGCAACCGCGTTCCGCCAGAAATTTCTCGCCGCACTGACACGCCAACAGCGGTGGAACGTAGGCGCGGCGCTGGAATTTCAGTCCGACTTGAAAATGTACGAGGATATTCTGGCGCAGGCGCTTCCGCTGCGGCGCAGCCGCAAACCCTTTGAGGCCGCCAACCATCCTTTTGTGGATCGCTGTGCCTTCCTGCTGGATTCGTCCTTCCTCGAAAATGCACGGCTGGCGGCCAGCCGTGCGCTGGCACATCTCGAAACACTTGCCACCCAGCTGACGGAGGGGCTCTTCGTCGTCACACCGCCACCCTGAAGAACACACCCGTGGTGCGGCACCTCAGGCAATGGGGTCAATCAAAAAGCTCGTCCTTCAACAACCGCTGCCCGGCGAGCGAAGTGTAGAAACCCCACGCTGCTAGGGCCACAAAGCTAAGCCCCACGCAAAGCGCTGCAGGGGCATACCATTTCGAAAGATCGGCAGTGTGCGGCAAATTGAGCAACACATTCGCCGTAAACACCGCCGTCGCCAATGTGACCAGCCCGAATCGCACGATCGCAAACGCGGCAATCCCATAGATAACGCACCAGATCGGGGCTTCGATCCATGGATGGTCACTGGCCAAAACTTTTGGAAGGGAAAAAAGCACCACGAAAAGTCCCGCGGCCAGCCACCGATTACGCAGAAGAACACGTAGGAATACAAGCACGAAAAAGAAAGACAAGACCCCCACAGTGGCTCCGACAATGTTGCCAAGCCACAAGGCAATGGTCGCCCGGACTCCCTCGAGAATATCGGTCGAGGGGAAGAGCGGCGCCTCGCCGACGCGCAGATTAAACAAGTATCCGACATAGAAGACCAGAACCCAGGCCAGGCCGAGTACCGTGCCGAAAAGCACGTCTCTCCCGACCAGCGGATCGCGCAGATTCCCCGCGAGAAGCCTTGACCAAGAAACAATTGTCTGTGGCCATTTGCTCCGAACGTACGGCTCCAGTGCCAGGTAAAGCGTCCAGAGTGCGGCGCAAACGAATAAACCCGTGCCGATGGCCAGGGCAAAGAGCTCGAGTGAACGAATCGAAAAAGACAGGTGCGCACGCACAAAAAAGAGCACCAGTTCGAGAAGAAAGATTGCGCCTGCCAAGCGCAACGCGCCCCGCCGATCACCCTTGCCTCGAGAATAGTTTCTGTAGGCAAGCCAGACCCCGCCCAGGACCACAAGAAGCACGAAAGTTGTGCCAAAGAGTTGACTAGCCCTCGCAGAACCAGTTGGTTGAGGCGAAGGCATGCGCCCCGGATTTGTCCACGGGCCTGCCAGCAGGAAGTACACAGGCTTCCCTTGCCAGGCTGCCGCTTCGACATGAAGTGGTCGCGTTGTTCCGGGCCACGTCCCGTCCCAGGCTGATCGCGTATCGGAAGACGCCAGGGAATTCCAGGATGGCGTGGCTGGACGAAGTGTTGTGGCATCGAGCCCTGCAGCTGCGAACAGTGGTTGCCAATCCGGTGCTACAGGAGCTTGAGGGTGTTCTTCTTTCTCCGGCGGAATAGCTTCGAAATAGAGAAGGTGACCCGCAGGATCGAGCCGCAGATTGATCATCCCCGAAAACGTCGGTGGAGGATCACCAAACGTCACAATTCCGGGCGTGATCGAGATGTTCCAGAATCCGTCCGGCACCATTTCTTGCGGGCTCTGCCGAAACCAAAAGTGCAACAACGCTGGCCGCTCCGCCAGAATGCGGTTCCAGGCAGAGCCGGGTTTGTCCTTCGTATCTAGGTACTCGAGGTAGTCGTAATCGTAGGAGAATCCGGACGCAGTGTCTTTTGGTTCCGCTGCATAACCGAGTGTGGTGACAATCTCGCGCGCCTTGTGCGCCATCACTTCCGGTGAGTATTGGAGGTTGACACGTCGCAATCCGCTTTCCCTGACCCCCAGGTACGTCCCGATAACGGCGAGCACAACGACGGTGAGGAAGCAGGCCAGCGCAAGTCTGGGACGCGTTCCTTCTTTCTCTCCCGCCGCAGCCACCATCTCTGGCGAAGGCGTTTCCCCGGCTGCCAAGGCTGCCGCCAGAGGATCTCCGCCAGGCAAAGCCGCTGCCACCTGAAGTACAGAAGCGGGTCGCTTCGCAGGGTCTTTTTCGAGACAACGCAGGATCACGCGCTCCATCAGCGGATCGAGATCCTTCACGATTGCGGAAGGGTTGGTGATCGTGCCTTCTTCCCTGGTTTTCAGGAGTTCCGGCAGAGTGGCCGCGTCGTAAGCGCGTCTCCCGGTCAAAATTTCGAACATCACCAGTCCGAGCGAATAGATATCGCTCTTCACCGTTACTTCTTTTCCCGCCAATTGTTCCGGGGCCATATACGCTGGCGTACCCGCCCGGACTTCGGAGCCCTGAATATCCGCGGCGATTCCCGCAAGACCAAAATCCGTGATGCGGGCTTTTCCTGTGCCATCCAGCATCACGTTGGATGGCTTGAGGTCGCGGTGCACCACACCCCGCTCGTGCGCCGCCGCGAGCCCGGCGCAGATCTGCCGGGAAACTTCTGCTGCCTTGTCCTGGGGCAGGCGGCCGATTCTCCTGACTAGCGATGACAAATCCTCGCCATCGACATATTCCATGGTCAGAAAAGGCACACCATTCGTGTCCCCAATATCAAACACCCGACATACGTTCGGATGCGACACCTGCCTTGCCACGCGAACTTCGGAATGAAACCGCGCAAGGGCGGACGGGTCTTGCGAGAGAGTCTCCGGCAAGAATTTGATGGCCAGCACCTGACTCAGCCGCAGATCCTCGGCCCGGTACACCTCTCCCATGCCGCCCCGTCCCAGTAACGCCACTATCCGGTAGCGCTCCGCAACGATCGCGCCCGGCGCAAATCGACCACCACCAATGGGATCAGAACTCGAAAGAGTAGGATTGCTCGGCGGCGCGGAGCGAGGGCGAGAAGGAGTGGGGGTCTGCCTGGGTGCGGGCCGTGGCGTCGAAGGCAAGTCAGGCGCAAGAGTCTCTAAATCCGCATCCAGGATTTCCGCCCCACCGAGCACCGTTGCATCCGGGTCCGCTCCGACCGACATGCCGCATTTGGCGCAAAAACGTGCCGCATCGGAGACCTGGCTACCGCAGGATGTGCAGTACATGAGAGCGCGATTTTACCACTCCCGCCGCCACCGGACGATACGTTGTCTTCGATCAGCTGATTCTTTCGACCTGCACGGCGGTGCCGTACGCTAGAACCTCCGTCACTCCCTGCATGACTTCATTGGCATCATAACGCATGGCCAGAATCCCGTTCGCTCCGTGTTCCGCCGCGTGCTGTAGCAGGAGTTCGTAGGCTTCTTCACGCGCCTTCTCGCACAACTCCGTCAACACCGTGATGTTTCCGCCCACGATGGTCTGAATGCCTGCCGCCAGATTGCCGAGCACACTCCTTGAGCGCACGGTGATTCCACGAACAATTCCGAAATTTCGTACCACTCGATAACCCGGCAAATCGTTCGCTGAAGTCACCATGGAACTTTCCACGCGTCCGGTCATCTTCACTCCTCCCTGAACCAAGGATGTTTACCGCTGCGATTCTACATCTGAACAACCCGATTCTCTCATCTCCAGGCTTTGTTATGCTCGACTTGCGTGGAAGACCTATTCAACATCCTGGCGCTGGTCCAGATTGCTGCCGGATTGTTCCTTCTCTGGCAGGGGATTCTGTGGCTCGCCTACGTGCGGCGCCGCCTGAAGACCGACCCGGGCTTCTACGCTCCCCGCACGGCGGTGATTTGCCCATGCCGCGGAATGGAACCTGGGCTCGAGCGCAATCTGGTCTCTTTGTGCGAATTCGACCATCAGAACTACGAAGTTTTCTTCGTGCTAGCTTCCGATGCGGATCCCGCTCACAGCATCGTGAAACGTGTCGCAGCGTCCTCGCGGGTGAGCGCGCATATCGTCATTGCCGGCAAACCGGAAAACTGCAGTGAGAAGGTAAACAACTTGCGGGTCGCTGTCGAGCAACTTCCTCCCGAATTCGAGGTTCTGGTGTTTGCCGATTCGGATGGGCGCCCCGGAAAGAGCTGGCTGCATCATCTGGTCGCTCCGCTCGCCGATTCCCGCATCGGCGCCACCACCACCATGCGATGGTTCATCCCCAACGACAGCAACTTGCCTACTGCCCTTCTGGCGGCCTGGAATGCCCCGGTGGTCACCATGCTGGGTCCTCACCAGAATAATTTCTGCTGGGGCGGAGGCACGGCAATACGCCGCGCCCTTTTCGAGGAGATCGGCATGCTCGAAGTCTGGCAGCACTCCTTCAGCGACGACTACTCCCTCACGACGATGATTGAACGAAGCAGGCGACAGATTGTCTTCTTGCCAGAGTGTCTGACTCCATCCTTCGCGCAGACGGATTTTGCGGGCCTGCTCGAGTTTACGGGCCGCCAGATGCGTGTCACGCGGGTTTATCGATTTCAGATGTGGGCCACCGCCTTCGCGACCCATTTTCTCTACTGTCTCACGCTGGTTCTCGGTCTGATTCTCGCCCTGAGCCTGACGGTGGCCGCCCGGCCGGCCTTTCAAGTTACTGCCCTCCTGTTCCTAGCCTTGCTTCTCGCAGCCATCCGCGGGGCTGTCCGTGTGATCGGGGTCACAGAGGCGCTCCCTTCCGTCCGTTCCCAGATCATGGCCCAATCCTGGATCTACATACTTGTGGGTCTGTTGGTACCTTTCCTCTATCTCTTGAATTTTCTTTCGTCTGCGTTTGGCCGCCGCATTCGGTGGCGGGGCATCGACTACGAGCTGGTCTCTCCCGAACAGACCCGAATACTCAGATATTGAGGACCAAGTCAGCCGCATAACGAGAAAAAAAGTAGAGGTGGCACGCAATTTCTACGCGGCACCGGTAGACAGAATTGTGCAAAACTTTTCCTAACTCATTGAAAGTAAGTACCCTGTAAAATTTGCTGGTCCGGCACACTGAATGCTATTCCTTCCCACGGTCAGGTTTAACTTTTGTTAGCAAGAAGACAGGGACTCCTTCTCGTTACCCACCGTGGTGGCGTTTTTTCGGAGTTCTGAGGGTCAACCCCGGCGGGTTTCTGCCCTGTCCCCTTGCGCGGTGAGTCCGGCCAACCTCGCTGTCGAGGAGTATGCAGCACCAATTTAAAGGCGCGTCTCGTGCCCACCGCGAGGCAACCACGGAGGAGTGCACGTGAAGTTAATCCGCAGAACTGCAGCGACGCAATCGATCACGCAGCCCCGATCCTCATCCGCAGCAAGCATTTACCTTTTTTACGAGAAGACCAGTGGGACGGCACATTTCCACGTAGAAGCGGGCCCCTCCGGGGAGCTTCCCGTGGACCACGCGGCTGGCCTGCTCGCCATGCATTGCATGGTGCGTGGCCAGTCTCCCAGTGACTACCTCATCATGGTGCCGACCGCACCGGAAAACCTTCAGGAGCTCACCGACAAGGCCCAAAAGCTCCTGGAAGCTGGTCAAAGTGTGAAGACCAGCGTGAAACTGACTCGCCGAGAAAAAGAAGTCCTCGACGGCATCCTTCGAAGCCTGGCGAACAAGGAGATTGCTTCGGAATTGAATCTTTCCGAGCGTACCGTGAAATTCCACGTCTCCTCGCTCCTCGCCAAGTTCAAGGTTCATAGCCGCATGGAACTCATGCGCGAAGCCTCGCAGCGCGCGATGAAGCCCCTCCCTCCAGCGGTTGGGGTTCCCCCGGCACAAGCCATCCGGACCTTTACCAGGAGTTCCGCACTCCCCGGGAAAGTTATGAATTCTGGAAAAATCTTGCCGCTGGCCCGGCCACGCATGATGGCCTGATTTCAACTCCACACAGCTTCTAAAAAGGGAAAGGCCCGACTCGGTCGAAACCGAAGCCGGGCTTTTTCTTTTGGACTGGTTGGCTACTACTTGCTGTGTGCGTAAAGCTCCGCGGCTTTCTCCCAATTCACCACATTCCACCAGGCATCGATGTAGTCGCCACGCAGGTTCTGATACTTCAGGTAGTAAGCATGCTCCCAGACGTCAATTCCAAGAACCGCTTTGGCGCCCAGCAGGTACGGCGTGTCCTGGTTCGGGGTTGAATCGATCACGAGCTTTCCATCCTTCACGATGAGCCACGCCCAGCCGGAGCCAAAGCGCCCCAGACCGGCTGCTTTGAACTTGTCCTTGAATCCTGCAAATGAGCCGAAACTCGAATTAATTCCGGCCGCCAAATCTCCTTTCGGCTCTCCCCCGCCGCCCTTTTTCATCAACTGCCAGAAGAGCGAGTGATTCCAGTGGCCGCCCCCGTTGTTGCGAACCGCCCCGCGGATATTTTCTGGTACGGACTCGAGGCCTTTCAGCAGGTCATCAATGGACTTCGCCTGTAGGGCCGGGTGGCCATCCAGCGCCTTGTTCACGTTGGTGACGTAGGCGCCGTGATGCTTGTCGTGATGGATTTCCATCGTTTTGGCGTCAATATAAGGTTCCAGCGCATCGAATGCGTACGGCAAAGAAGGCACGGTAAAAGCCACGAGTTTATCCTCCAAAGTGAGATGGGAATCTGATTCTGAATCCGACCTGGTGGCGGCTCGCGGCATCCCCCGGTGCCGCAGAACCTGCTCCCAGAAGGCCAGCACCGACAATGCCACTGCTCACGAGAAACCTCCGGCGATCCACGGGGACTCCTCAACTTCGGTGGGCGATTGGGCCTGCGCGCGAAAGTATAGCGCCAAGGGCCATGCCTGCTCAACCGAGTCCAGGCCACGTGCTCGGACAGCCATTCCAATTAACTGGGCTTTTGTTGGATGCGCGAAAGCGCCCAATCGGCAGATTCCGCGACTGTGGAAATCTCAGAATCCCTCAATCGCCTGAGCAGTGCCACAACTCCTTCATAGTCGACCTCGTCCGGGCGAACTTTCCTATTCCCCAAGGCCACGCAGGCGTTCCGGATGAGACCGGCCCATTTCGTTCGCTTCACCGCGCTGCCTCGGAAGCGTTCTCGGAATTCCTCCTCGCTGATCCCCGCCAGCCATTCCAGGCTTGGCGCAAACAGAGTCTGGTCTGCCGATTCTTGACTGGGGCGAGGTTGGAATTCCGGCGCGGCGCTGGTTGGAGCGGAACGATTGTACGGGCAAACGTCCTGGCAAATGTCACAGCCATAAACCTGCCAACCCATCGGCTCGCGGAATTCTTCCGGAATGCTCCCGCGGAGTTCGATCGTCAGGTAGGAAATGCAGCGTCGCGCATCCAAAAGGTAAGGCTCGATCAAGGCACCGGTCGGACACGCATCCAAGCATTGCCTGCAATTCCCGCACAGGTCCGGAGGCGGAGCCTCCGCAGGCTCGAGCGATGGTGTAAGCTCCAGCGAAGTGAAGATCACCCCCAGAAAAAGCCAGGATCCCAGAGATTCATTCAAAAGCAGGGTGTTCTTCCCCAACCATCCCAACCCGGCATGTTTGGCGAAGACCCTTTCGGCGACTGGTCCGGTGTCGGCATAGGCGCGTGTGGTAACAGGTTTGCGGAATTTTTCTTCGAGTGCCGCAGCCAATGCATTTAGCTTCTCCCACATCACCTCATGATAGTCGTCGCCCCAGGCATAACGTGAAATCCATCCGCGCGGCGGACCGTTATGGGCAAAGGCCGAAGCGGCTGCGTCCATCGAATTGGGATAGTCAGTGTTGTAATTTAGAGCGCAGACAATGACGCTGCGCAAGCCGCGCATCACCAAGGAAGGATCCTGGCGTCGCGGGTCCTTCAGGTATTCCATCTCGCCCGCGTAACCCCGTTCGAGCCACTCTCCAAAGCGCTCCAGCTCCGGAAATCTGTCCGCACGAACTACACCGCAAAGGTCAAAGCCAAGCGCTTTCGCGCGTTCCACGATCCATTCGCTATTCACACACATGTCCCCGATTGTGCCGTAGTCGAGTGGATTCGGCGAACCTTTGTTCAGGCCCGTTCTGTTACGTGCCTTTATGCTGTCGCGGCCTGCGCGATCGCGGGCGCCTGGCGCGGCCAGGGTTTACGCCGCTGGTAGGATTTGGCGAGTTCGATGAAGATGCCGATGTCGCGCTCGAGGTCGGAGTGCGTGCCATCAAAATAGAAATTGCGGATGGGGATGCCGGCATTGTCGCGGCTGACTCGGGGATACATGGCTTCGCCGACAATGCCGTTCATACAGGTAAACGGGCTGATGTCGATCACACCATCCAGGCCTTTGTGCGCAAAATAGACGGCCTTCCCCACGTTGAGAACCATCTCCCCATTCACGCCGGAGGCCGGCAAGTAGGGTTCGGCGCAATCCAGGACTTCCTGAACGTGTCCTGGCTCCTCATACCCGCGGAAGTCCCCACGAAACGGCCCGAGCAGCGTGTGTTCATCCTTGTGCTGGATGCGATTGCGGATGTGCGCGCCCAGCGCTTCCAGGGAAATCTGCCGGCCATGCAACTTCAACGCGTGGAATTGGTCCACATTGGTGTACCAGATCCACTCGCCCACGTCGTTCATCCACACCTCGGCGCCAGCATTCTCCAGGCGGCGCACCAGGTCGCTGTTACTGAATTCGTTCAGCCGGCAGAAGATCTCGCCCACAACGCCAATGAGTGGTTTTCTCGGGTCGAACTCCACCGCGAGATTGCGAAAGAGGTTTCGAGCACGCAACATGCATTCCTGCAGGGCAATCATTTGAGACTTGCAGCTGGGATAGGGCACTTCCAGCGTTCCGCACAGATCGGAAACGCTCTCTTCGTAGATCCGGTCCGCGGAACCGGCCGCAATCTCGTACGGCCGCGATTTCAGGAGCAGCTTGAATAAAATATCCGCCGAGACGATGGCGCGCCACGCACCACGCACAAACAAATCCGAAGCCTCGCCGAAATCGCTATAGCCGTGTTCGCAACTCGGATGGAAGATGGTGATCTCTCCATACCCAAGCTTCGTCAGGATCGACTTCAGATAGGGCGCATACTGGCCGAATCGGCACGGCCCCTGCCCTGTAGCCATGAAAAATGCGGTCTTCTTCGGGTCCAACCCCGGCTGCTCCAGAATGCGCAGAAAATCACCAAGGGTTACTTTTAGGGGATAACATTCGTCCCCGCCCGAAAACTTGCCGCCGAGTTCCAAAGTGCTGGAATCGGACGGCGGCACCGCTTCGGTATCAATACCGAGCGAGCGCAACACGGCCGCGAGTGCCCGGACGCTGCCCTCTGCCATGCGCGGGATGTAGGTCTTTTTCCCAAACAGGGGGTGCGTGGCAGGGACCTTCGCCGGCCCAGTGGTCTTCAGTTCTCGCATCGGAGCAACCCCTTGCTGTCCAGATACGCTTCACAGCGCGTCAAGTAGCCCGCGTCGTTGCCATGCCCGTCAAATTGCAGCACCAGAAATGGCATACCCGCCACGTCCCGGAGAAAATGCTTGATGAACGAATCTGGCCCGCACTTGAAATTGGTTAGGTAAACCACATGGATGCCCTTGTTTTCCTTGGCAAATCGTCCCGCCTCCAGGATGCGCCGGCCGGAATTCCAGAACATGTTCGGATGCAGGTCGTTCACCGGCCGTTCGTCCAGTGGCAGAAAGTCCAGGGGAAGCACGTTCACGCCATACAGGTCGCGCAATTTTCGCGGAATGTCGCAATTGCCGTTGCGGTCGTAGATGTTGTAGGGACGCCCGAGCAGCAAGATGGCGGGTTCGCCGGTCGCACGCAAGGTGGCGCAAGCCTGGCGACCTTCCTCGAGGAGGTGCTCCGTGAACCTGGTTTGCGCCGCGTAGGCGGCGGCCACTGCAAGGTCACTCTCCCTGCGGGTCACGCCGAAGCGGTCAAAATACGAAGCGAGTTGGCGCTTCACGTGTTTCTGCCCAACGCGAAAATGCAGCGTTGGCGCAAGGAAGAGATCCGCAGAAGACTCGAATTCCGGGGCCGAGCGAATCACAAACGGCAGCGTCTGGTTCCACGGGCAGAGATTCGAAGCGACCGGTGATTCCGGCGCCTCCATGTCCATGACGTTAGGTACAAACACAAAATCCACGGGCGGACGTTCATCCGTGCCGCGCAACAAGGACTGGATGTGGCCATGAGCAATCTGCACCGGGAAGCAGGGCTCGGCGATACTCAGTTCCGCGCCGCGAGTCGCGATGCGTTGGTCCGTCGGCCCGGAAAGCACAACTGTAAAGCCGATGCCCTCCAGATAGGTGCGCCAGAAGGGGAAGCGGTCGTAGAAGTACATCGCCTGCGGTACGCCCACGCGACGTTTGCCGGAAACCGGGCGGCCGCACGGCTGCGTGAAGCCCTCGAGCAGTAATCGGTCCCGGACAGCCATCAAGTCTGCCACGACGGGTTTGCGCTCCGTCCGGGCGCGCTTGCGGAATTTATCGGAGCATTTATCGCCCCAGTAAGTCTTGCGCCCTTCCACGGTGATTTCCTTCATGTCGCACAAATTGGAGCAGGCCTTGCAAACAAATTCGCGGGTTTGAAAACTGGTTTTGTTCAGATCAAAACCCCGGAATGTGGAAATAGCCTCTGGTAGCTGCGCCCTAGTCGTTGTTTCGGATCCCGAGCAACCCGCTGCCGCGACACTTGCGAACGCTCCTGTCCGCGACTGTTCCCGAACGCGTTCTTTCGCGCGCGTGACCTGCTGCGCGATCAGCGCCATGCCGATGGCCCCGATAATTCCATTGTGCGGCGGTACAATAATTCTCTTCCCCAGGATTTGTGAAAATGCCGCCGCCACCGAGTCGTTGTAGGCGGTTCCTCCTTGGAAATAAATCACCTTGCCGACTTTTCGTCCGCGCACCACGCGATTCAAGTAATTCACCGCCACGGAATAGGCTAACCCTGCCGATAAATCGCCGATGCTTGTGCCGCGCTGCATCCAGGCGGTCACGTCGCGCTCCATGAACACTGTGCATCGCTCCCCGAGTCGCGCCGGGGCTTGCGAAGCCATCGCGTTGGCGGCGAATTCGTCCTTGATCTGAATCCCCATGCGCTCGGCCTGCTCTTCCAGAAAAGAGCCCGTCCCCGCCGCACAGGCTTCGTTCATTGCGAAATCCACCACCACCCCGTGATCGATGGAAATGAATTTTGAATCTTGACCGCCAATTTCAAAAATCGTGTCCACCTCGCCTGGCTCCTCACTTTCGCCAAGAGCAGCGGCGGCGTTTCCCCTTACCAGCCTTTCGTGGACGAAAACCGCGCCGGTTTTGTGTGCGGTAATTTCGTCGTTGACGGTGTCCGCGCCGACCAGTTCCCCGATCAGTTCGCGACCTGAGCCCGTTGTACCCACGCCTTGCACGAGAATCTTTCCGCGAAAGATTCCATCAATTTCCTGCAGGCCTTCCTGCACCATTTCGATCGGCCTTCCCGAGGTGCGCAGGTAAATTCCGTGAAGCAGCCGGCCATCTTCGTCGAGAAGCGCCAGATTCGTGCTCACGCTTCCCACGTCGATGCCAAGGTACGTGGGAATCATTTCTCCGTTTTGCGGCAAGACGGCGGTGCGCGACGCTTCCGGATGATCCCGAAGCAAAAGCACATTCCCGAGGGACAGCGGTGCCAGGTGTCCATTCGTTCCCCCGGCACGCGATGGAGTTTCCCAGCGCCGGAGAGCCTTCTGCTTGCCCAACGCCTCGCCCTTCTGATTTCTTTCTAGCAATGCGCAGCCAATGGCGCCGATCCAGGCATACTCCTCGGGCACAAACAGCTGTTCCTCGCCCAGACGAAACGCCTCCAGCAGCGCTTGCACCACGCCGCGATTCTGCGATACCGCGCCGATCAGAGCGACGCGAGGAGTCACCGGCTTCCCGCGCACGATGTTGCTTTTGAAATTCCTGGCGACCGCCTCGCACAACCCTTTCAGAACTTCCTCGGTTGAAAATCCTCTCTGTTGCGCGTGAATCATGTCCGATTTCGCAAAAACCGAGCAGCGACCGGCGATCCGCGCCGCGCACTTTGCCCGCGCGACTACATCCCCAATTTCTTCCACACGGTATTTCAGCCGCGTCGCCTGCTGGTCCAGGAACGATCCCGTGCCCGCCGCACACTCCCCGCTCGTCGAATAGTCCGTGATGCCCGTCGCGTAGGTATTGGCGTTCGAGCCCGTGGTTTGCTCTTTGCCGTCTGCTTCGGCCAGCCGCAAGTATTTCGAGCTCTCTCCGCCAATTTCCAGCACCGTGCGTACATCGGGATAGATTTGTCCGACCGAGCAAGCGATGGCCTTGAATTCGTTCTCAGGCCGGGCCTTCAAGGCCTCGGCCAGCAATCGAGCTCCTGAGCCAGTCACGCGAATGCCGAGCACCTGCTCCCCCGGGAGAACAGTGCGCAGTTCGGCAAGGAGCTCTTTCGCCGCTTGAACTGGGTTGCCAAAGGTACGGCGGTAGTTCGAAAGCAGCACCGCAGAGCTGGCGCGCCGCTCCCGACCGGGGTTGGCGCGGAAGAAACCTGGAGTTTCCAGGGAACGCGAGGCTTTCTCCTCTGACTCGGCCGCCCACACCACTGCTAGCTTCGCGCTTACGCTCCCGACGTCGAAGCCAACATAAATTCCCATGAACCACTCCTCCGACAAGAAAGGACAGCCGTGATCGGTCGGGCCGTCGATGGGGAACAGGTCGGCAAAGGATCAGAAGTCGCGTGACAGAGTTCTAGTACTGCCGACGAGCAGCTATAAGTATTATGTAGAGGGGTAGCACGGTGGATGCCATGGTCGAGCCTGCCCGGCCGATTGGCCGGAGGGATGGTTGCCACACATACCCTAACCGGTTAACTTATCAGGACTTAACTTTTAAGATAGGGGGCCAAATTTGTGGGCAGAGCAATGGACGGGGGCTCGTGGAGATTGGGGGTAATCTTCTGAATGTGGTGGATTTCACGCACACTCCCTGCTCGCGAACCAGGAACACGCGTTGCCAGGAGGAGGTGTCGGTGGCCGCGTTGCAGTGAGAAAAGGTAGGAAGCAGCGGAGCTAACGATAACTGCGGACGGCCGTGGACTCGTCCGTGTAAACGTCAAAAACGGTAAACAATTTGGTAATCTGCAGCAGGTCGTGCACCTTTTTGGTCAGGTTCAGGAGCTTTAATTCGCCTTCGCGATTGCGCACGGCCGTGAACCCGCTGACCAGTTCGCCGATCCCCGAGCTGTCGATATAGTTCACGTCTCCAAGATTCAGCAGGATCTTCGTCTGGCCATTTTCAAGCAAATCTCGAATGGTTTTGCGCAGCAGCGCGCTCCCCTCGCCCAAAGAAATTCTTCCGCTCAAATCCATGATGGTGACGTCGCCCACCTCCCGCAATGTCAAAAATAGAGCTGGCATAAATTTTCCTAAGCTTCCTGTTTCGGGGTCGCGTCCGAATTCGATTTGCCGTGATTCCCGTTGCTCGATGCACTCTTTGGCGGAGGAATTTTCTTGGACATAATAATTTCCGCGCCCCCGGTGCGCCCCGCCACAACGTTGAACTCGTCCATGAACGTGCGCATCAGGAAGATGCCGCGGCCGGACGTGCTCAGAAGATTTTCTTCGGCAAGCGGGTCCGGCACATCGGTCAGGCGGAAACCTTTTCCCTCATCCATGACATGGATAATCATTTTTTCCTTGGTCAGGTCCAGCGCCAGGTGAATCTTTTTGTCCGGCTTTTCCTGGTTCCCGTAGTGGAAGGCGTTGATGACTCCTTCCCGAACGGACATTCCGATACGGTAACACTCGTCTTCGGTGAAACCCACGGCCTCTGCCACACGAAGACACATCTCTTCGGCGAGATTGACGCTCTCGACGTGCGTATCCAGGATGACTTCTAGGTGCTTTGCCTCTGGCGTCATTCCCGCCTGTCGCAAGAGCCCAAGATGCAAGAAAAGGCGTAACTACAGGTAACACAGCGGGCAAACCCAAGTCAATGGAGCCCTGGATTCGCTCCTCCCACACCGGAACAGTCGATCAGACGACCTTCGACGTGGAAGCTAGATCCCGTGATCTATGCGAGATCTTGTACAAGCGTTTGGGGGAGAGATTTCCCGTCCGGCTTGATTGAGTACTTATGTGAGGTTCGCGCCAAGGAGTACAGGCGCCCGGAAAAATTGAAGTGCTTTGTCCCGCAAGAATCTGCATGACACTGTTCCACTTGGTTTCCCGCGAGCCCCACGAGACGGCCGAGGCTCCTGATCAAGTCGCGAGTGCCGAGCGGGACCTTACCTACCGGCAGGGCCAGCTTGACAGCCTGGTTGCGCTGGGCAAGACAAACAAAGAAATTGCCGCCAGCTTGAACCTGTCCGAATTCACCGTGAAAAACCACCTCCGCCGCATCAGGATTGTCTTGAAAAGCATGGGGCGGCCGCAATCGAACTTCCTTCCCTATAGATTACTTCGCGACTCTATACCAGAGACGCGGAGGCACTCGATGCGTTTTTCCGGACTGCCCCCTTTTGATGCCCGTTCTTCCCGCACGGCTCTGCCGGACATTTCTTTACTCCGTAACCTTGCCCACGTATAGTGAGGGTGTTCCGCGGGTGTTCAATCTTTCCGAAAGAGGTTGGCTGATGTTTGGTTGGATATTTCTGGGCATCCTCGTTCTCCTCATCGTTTTCGTCATTGCCTTGTACAACGGCCTGGTTCGGCTCAAAGTTCAGTGCGATAACGCCTGGGCGGATATCGATGTTCAGCTCAAACGGCGCTACGACTTGATCCCCAATCTTGTGGAAACCGTGAAAGGCTACGCGGGCCACGAAAAAGGCACCCTCGAAGCCGTCATCAACGCGCGTAACCGTGCCATGAGCGCAACCGGCCCGGCCGATAAGGCCCAGGCCGAGAACATGCTCTCCGGCGCCTTGAAAAGCCTTTTCGCTCTGTCCGAGGCTTATCCTCAGCTCCGCGCTATCGAGAGCTTCACCTCGCTCCAGAATTCCCTCTCGCAAATTGAGGACACCGTCCAGAACGCGCGCCGATATTACAACGCCGTCGTTCGCGACCTGAACACCAAGATCCTGCAATTCCCCACCAATATCTTCGCTGGCATGCTGGGCTTCAAACAGCGCGAGTTCTTTGAAGTCGCTTCCGCGGCCGAACGCGAAGCGCCCAAGGTCAGCTTCGGCAATCCGGCTGCGCCGACGGCCTGAGTCTCGCGATTCTTACTTCTTATGTCCGTACGCGAGAATTCGCCTTGCTGGTTGCCCGCGGTGGTTGGCATTATCTGTCTTCTGTTTCTTATTGCTGCTCCTCTCTCCGCCAAGGAGCGCCGCCTTCTCAAGTTTTATTCCGATATCGACGTTCTCTCTGACAGCAGTGTGGACGTCACCGAAAACATCACCTTTCAATTCATCGGCGGGCCCTGGCACGGCATCTATCGCAATATTCCCGTCGAGTACGCGGGCCCACGCGGCCTGAACTACTCGCTTTTTCTGAACGTCAAGCGTGTCACCGACGAAAACGGCAGCCCTTTGAAATTTGAATCCAGCCGCGAACGCCAATATCTCAAGCTGAAGATTTTTGTCCCCGACGCCGACAACACCACGCGCACCATTTCCATCGAATATGTCGTTTCAGATGCTCTCCGCTTCTTCGACGACCACGACGAGTTCTACTGGAATATCACAGGCGACGAGTGGCCCATCCCCATTGAGGAAGCCGGCGCCCACATCGTCCTGCCGGATGGCACATCCAACCTTCGCGCCAACGTTTTCACCGGTGCTTACCGCGCCAACGGCCGCAACGCTACCGCCGAGATCGCCGGCACCGGCGTCGACGTCCGCACCAGCAGTCCCCTGGCCATGCACGAAGGTCTTACCGTTGCTATCGCGTTCGACAAAGGATCCGTTCGCGAGCCTACTAACCTCTCGCTTTTCTTTTTATACCTTCGCAGTAACTGGCCTCTTGGGCTTCCCCTCGCCGCGTTCGCGCTTATGTTCTGGCTGTGGTGGACGCGCGGCCGCGACCCTCGCCTTCGTCCCATCGCCGCGCAATACGAACCGCCGGACCAGCTCACTCCCGGCGAGGTTGGCACGCTCATCGACAATTCCGTCGACATGCGCGACATTACCGCGTCCATCGTGGACCTTGCGGTTCGCGGATTTCTGGTCATCGAGGAGCAGCAGAAAGACCACCTTCTCGGTCTCACCCACTCAAAAGAGTACGTCTTCCATCTAAAGAAATCGCAGGCCGACTGGTCCTCGCTCAAGCCCCACGAGCAGGAACTTCTCGGCGGACTTTTCAGCACTGGCAATGCCGGCGACACAGTCTCCCTCGACGATCTTCACAACCGCTTCTATCAAAATATCGCCGGCATTAAGAACCAGATCTTCGGCGCCCTCGTTGGCCAAGGGTACTACGCCCGCCGTCCGGACAGCGTGCGTTCCAACTACATTCTCTTTGGCGTCGTGATTGGCGTCATTATGATCTGGGGTGGCGCCAGGATCGCCAGCAGCCTGGGCATGGCTCCCTTGCCGTTTATTGTAGCGGGCGTTCTTTCAGCCGCCGTGATCGTCGGTTTTGGCTGGTTTATGCCTGCCCGCACGCAGTCCGGAGCCCGCGCGCTCGAACAGATCCTTGGTTTTGAGGATTTCCTGAATCATGTGGAAGCCGACCGCTTCAACCGCATGATCAAGACTCCGGAAATGTTTGAAAAGTTTTTGCCCTTTGCCATGGCCCTGGGGGTCGAAAAGAACTGGAGCTCGGCGTTCCAGAACATTTACACGCAGCCCCCGCAGTGGTACCAGGGCAGTTTCGGTCCGGGCTTCTACCCCTATCTGTTCGTGAATAACCTCAATGCCATGTCGCTTCAGGCCGGAAGCGTCTTGTCCTCTGCTCCACGCAGTTCTGGGGGCTCTGGTTTTTCGGGTGGCGGCGGCTTTTCCGGGGGCGGATTCGGCGGCGGTGGTGGCGACGCCTTCTAAAGGCCTTGCGCGAACTTCCCATTTGCACCACGGACAACCGGTTCGGCGCGGCCGCCTTCCCCGGTATCATGTCGTGATACGATATAAATAGATTGGACGGCTTTCGGCAAGGACCAGCTCGATCTGTCCCTTCTCTCTTCGCTTCGCGGCGTGTTTTTATGAATGGATTAGGATGAATCTTCTCAGGCGCGATTTCATTGTCCGGGAGCCTTTGCTTGTCGGCATCCTGGTTCTCATCACAATTATCTTTTCGACTCTGACGCACTCCTATACTCGGGCATACGACCGGCGCCGCGGTGAACTCGGCAGGGAGTGGTTTGAACGCGGGAACCAGGAACTGAAAGACAATAGGTCCGCGTCTGCTATTGAAGATTTCCGCACCGCGCTTCTCTATGCTCCCGAGAATTGGGAGTACCGCCTGCATTTGGCTGAGGCGCTTTCTCTTGCGAATCGGACGAATCAGGCCTTCGACTACTATTTGAGCCTCTGGCAGAGCAATCCCAGGAGTGGAGCCGTCAATCTGCAACTGGCTCGTTTGAGCGCGCGCGCTGGCGAAAAGTCCGAGGCCGAGCGCTATTTCAATGGCGCCATATTCGGAGATTGGGCGGAGCGCGCCGCCGAACACCGCCGTGACGCTTTATTCGAGCTCATTCGTTTTTACCTGGAACAGGGCGACACCGGGCAGGCCGAATCTCAACTCCTCATTTTGTCTGCCAACCTGCCACAAGATCCTGCCCTCCACTCCAGAGTCGCGGATCTTTATTCCCGGGTCGGTGATTACCCGCGGGCTCTCGAGCACTATCGCCAGTCCCTTCGGCTTGATCCCCGCTATCTTCCAGCCGTGCGCGGCGCCGGGGAAGCAAGCTTTCGCATGGGGGATTATCATGCCGCAGAAAACTACCTGAGCCGCGTCACGCGCCAGGACGAATCCGATGCCGAGGCGAGAAAGCTTCTTGGCGTCGCACAGACCGTCCTTTCCTTGAATCCTTTCGAACATGGCATCCCCGATTCGGAAAGGGTCCGACGCTCCCTTCGCGTTTTTGAAATTGCCGGAAAGCGCCTGCAGTCGTGCAATGTTGCGCAGGGGAGCCCGCAATCTTCCTCCCTTCTCTCATTGCTCGAAGCCTGGAAAAAGTGGAAAAACAGCGCGAATTACGGGCATTTGATCCGGCAGCCGGATGGAATCGACACTCTTTTTGATTTTTCCGCCACCATTGAAAAACAAACGCAATCGCTCTGTGGCGGGCCTGCGCCCGAAGACTCGGCCTTGCTTGCTATTGCCTCGCTTCATGAAAGGGAAGAAAAGTGAACGCGCCGGATAGGACCGCAAAACCTGAAACTGCGCACCCAGAGTCCCTTCAATCCTTGCCTGGGTTGCTGGCGCAGCGCATCTCTGCTCATTTGGCTTTTGATGAGGATCGCTTCTTCCTGATTCTCGCCGTCTTCATTGGGATCTTTGCGGGCCTGGCCGTTGTCTGCTTCCGCGTCACCATGGAATGGATGCGCTTCTACCTGCTTGGCAGCGCTCTGACTCCTTCCCCTTGGCGCGCCTTCCTGGCCCCTTCGTTGGCCGGACTGGCTATCTCCGCCCTGGTATTTACCGTGTTTCGCGGCGCTACAGGCAGCGGCCTGAATCAAACCAAGGCAGCCCTGTATATTTCCGATGGCTACATTCCCTTTCGAACGGTGATCGGAAAATTCATCACCGCCACCCTGGCGATCGGTTCCGGTCATTCGCTGGGTCCGGAAGATCCCTCCCTTCAGATTGGCGCGGGGCTGGCTTCCGCGGTCGGTACGCGTCTCAATCTTTCCCGCAAGAAAATGCGCATTCTTGCTCCAGTGGGAGCTGCTGCTGGCCTTGCCGCTGCATTCAACGCCCCGATTTCTGCTGTCCTTTTTGTCATCGAGGAAGTCATTGGCCACTGGAGCGCCGGCATCCTCGGCGCTGTCGTCCTCTCCGCCGTTTCCGGCGTCGTGACCATGCGCCTGTTTCTCGGAAGCGAACCTTTATTCCGGATTCCTCCCGTGGGAGTGATTCGCTGGCAGGAACTTGTCGCTTATAGCGTCCTTGGAATCCTGGGTGGCATCGCTTCCGTCGTTTTTTCCAGCGCCATTGGCTGGCTACGGACGCAAGTAAAGGCGAGTCCCCGGCCGCTGCAGGTTCTCTATCCCGCAATCGCCGGCCTGCTCATCGGTTTCATCGCGTTCACGGGATTTCCGCAAGTCATGGGCGCCGGCTATGATTTCATGGATCAGGCCATGCACGACCAGTTCACCTGGGAAGTTCTGGGCATGCTCGCGGGCCTGAAAATCCTCGCAACCACCCTTTCCTTCGCCAGCGGAACTCCCGGTGGAATGTTCGCTCCAACTTTGTTCATTGGTGCCATGCTTGGTGGTGCGGTTGGAACTGTCGAGCGATTGTTCTTCCCGCACCTCACCGGCTCTGTTGGCACCTACGCCCTCGTCGGCATGGGCGTGCTCTTCGCCGGGTTTCTCCGCGCCCCGATTACTTCGGTCTTCATGGCCCTGGAGGTCAGCGGCGATTATTCCATCATATTGCCGGTACTTGTCGCCAATACCTTCTCTTATCTGATCTCTCGGCGACTGCAAGCGGTTCCGGCCCTCGAGCTGATCACCCGCCAGGATGGCCTCTATCTGCCCGCCATGGAGGAAGAACGCGAGCAGGAAATTCTCAGCGTGGAGGACGCCATGCGCCCTCTTCCTTCTTTGATTCTGAACGGCCAGAAAACTACCAGCGAGCTTTGGCCGCTCGTTCAAAACTCTGCCGAACAGCACTTCTTGGTTTGGCGGCCAGGCTCTCCTGTTGCTATTGTCTCCAAGATCGACCTGAAAAAATTGATGGAATCGGGAGACGAGCGGGTCCTCGCGGAAACGCAAGCTCTGTACACCGCTCCGCATCTCTACCCCGATGAAAATCTCGAGGATGCTCTACGGCTGGCCACCAGCCTCCCGCTTGTGCCGGTGCTGAGCCGGGCAGACTCTTCCCGGATTCTCGGCGTCATTGATCTCGCCGATATCATGGAGACTTACCGCAAAGCCGAGAGGCTCTGAGTACCAGTAGGAATTACGTCCCCATGCAGGCCGAATCCTGCCCGTCGTCTCGGGATGTCCAAAAGACTCTGATGCCAACTCCCGGCCGGCCCTTCTCCCGCCTCGCCCCATGGTTATCTTCAGGAATCGGCTTTGACGGATTCTGTCCGCGCGGGACTGAAGTACGGCAACCACAGCGTGGTTTCGCGCCGCTGTTCCTCTTCCAGATGCCGTGTGCGGGCCTTCAACAAATCGTCAAGAGAAATCAATCCTAGAAACTTCTGGCTGTCTCGTTCCACCACGGGCATTCGCGTAACGCCCTTCGCCGCCATCCGGTTGACCACCGCGCGCAGGGGCTCATCTGCGTCCGCCACCACTGCAGTGGCGGGTACCAGCTCACCCAGTCGTTTCGTTTCTCCCGTCACTCGTCTCTCTTCCAGGCCTTTCTGCAAATCGCTATGAGTCAGCACGCCCACGAGCGCTCCGTGTCCATCGATCACCGGCAGCAGCCGCTGCTTTTCCCGGGGACCAGAGTTCACTGCACGCAAATCCTCGTCCAATGCGCGGTCCGCCGAAAGGATCACCTCGGGCGTCCGCATCACTTCTCTCGCGTACAATAGCTCCAGGGGATCGACCGCGTACTCGCTGCTTACGTGATACCCGCGCCGCGCCACTTTTTCCGTGAGGATCGAACGGCGAAGCAGGACCGCCGACACAGCATAAGAAGCCACGCATCCAAGCAGCAACGGCAAAAGCAGATTCCAATCGTGCGTCTGCTCGACGGTGAACACTATGGCGGTCATGGGAACTCTCAATGTCCCACTCAACATTGCGCCGATTCCGATCAGCGCCCAAAATCCCGGCCCCGCCTCTGGCAGCCCGTAAGATAACAACGCGCCAAGGCCCGCGCCAATCATCATCACCGGCGCCAGGACCCCTCCGGAAGTCCCCGACCCCAGTGCTACGGACCAGATCAGCCATTTCACGATCAACACGCCCAGCACCAGATGCAGCGCCCGATCCCCCTTCACCAACTCTCCTATGACGTCGTAACCAACGCCCAGAGCCTGCGGGAACGCCAGGCCCCCCAATCCCACGACAATTCCGCCAATCGCCGGCCACCACATCCAGTGAACGGGCAGTCTTCCGAACAGATCTTCGAAGTAATAAACCGAACTTGACAGGGGAATCGAAACCAGCCCGATTACCAGTCCGGCCAACACGCAGCACAACAGCACTCCTGGCGAGTGAAACGACGCGTGTCCGAAAGAGGGAAACAGCGGCCCTTGCCCCAGAAGATATTGCCGGAGCAACGCCGCCATAGCGCTGGCCGCCGCCACGGGAATTATGCTGCGAGGCTTCCTCTCGAACAGCAACAGCTCAATTGCCAGCAGCACCGACGAAATGGGCGCTGCGAATGTCGCGGACATGCCGGCCGCCGCGCCGGCCACTAACAGTGTCTTCCGCTCCGTGCTCGTCAGGTGGCACATCTGCGCGATCATCGATCCGCACGCGCCGCCCGTCATAATGATGGGGCCTTCCGCGCCAAATGGACCGCCAGATCCGATGCAGATCGCCGCGGATACCGGCTTTAAGACCGCTACTTTCGGCTCGATCCGGCTTCCATTCAAAAGTATCGATTCGATGGCCTCCGGGATTCCATGCCCTCGGATGCGGTCCGATCCGTAACGTGCCATGAAGCCTACAATGATCGCTCCTGCAACTGGCACAAAGACCGAAAACCAGCCCAAGTGATTATATGCAGGCGAATTCGCAGCCGTGGAGAACCGCCCGTAATAAAAGAGATTCGTAAAAAACGAAATCAGCCGCAGCAAAACCAGAGCAGCCACCGCGGCAATCCCTCCGATGGGCAGCGCCAGCGCGGTAATCTTCAGCACGCGAGCCTCTACGGTAAAATCGGCCAAATTCTCGCCACCCGCGCTACTGCTTTTCGGTTGTTTATCCTGTTCGGACATGCTTCCTTCAGCGTTCAATCGGTTGCTTTCCTTACTGTGATTCACTTACCTGGCCCTGGCAGCAGCCCTTTTCCGCCTCATGCTCTTTTTCCTCGAAGAACGTCCGCGCGGTTCCAATAGTGCCGCGATCGCCGACACCAGGTTTCTGCCGTTGTTGCGCAGCTCGATGATTCGCTGCTCCACTACTTTTTCCAGCAGTCTTTCTCCCCGCGGCAACAGGGTCACCAGCACCTGCCGCCGGTCCTCTCTTCCGCGGGCTCTCTTCACGTAACCCCGCGCCTCCATCCGGTCGATCAGCTCCACGGCGCTGTGATGCCGAAGCGAAAGCCGCTCCGCCAGGGTGGTGATCGTGGCTTCCTGCCCTATCGGCAGGCCCCGAACGGCTAACAGGAGAAGATACTGTTGCGGTTCCAACCCGCATTGCTTGGCGGTCACATCCCCTTCCTGCACGAACCTGCGGATGAGATGGCGAAGCTCCCCCAAAGCCCGGTATTCGTTCTCGGTAATCTTTTCTCCCATGAATCTAGATTATCGTATCACGATATATTCTGCCAGCCTTTGCTTCCAGGTTTTCGTGCGGAAAGCCAACCTTCCGGAGCGGGCTACAGCGCTTTCCGGAACGCTTTTTGTGTCTTGTAGTGTTCGTACCCCTGACGCAAGTAGAACGTATGCGCCCGCTCGCGGATCACGTTGGATCGCAGCGACATCCCCGCGCACCCCATCTTCCGCGCCCACTTCTCCGCGGCCTCCAGCAACTCCCTGCCCGCGCCCTGGCTGCGCACCCTTTCGTCCACAACCAGGCCATTCACTTCCGCGCGGCGCTCAACTTCGAGCAACGGCGTCACGCTCACGTGCACCCAGCCAATCACTCCGTCCTGCCTCGTTTCCGCCACAAAACACGCCCCACTCTGCCCTCTCAGCGCTCGCTTCAGGCGTGTTGTCATTTCTTTCGTGGTCGTGGGATAACCCAGCTGCCCGGAAAGTGCCGAGATGGGCTTCGCATCCGCCACCTTGGCTTTGCGAATTTTCATTTCTGCTATCATCCAGGCGATTGTGACCCGTTTAAAACGTTTTCTCGGAATCGATGAGGATTGTGACCGGGCCTTCATTCACCAACTCCACCGACATCATGGCCTGGAAGATGCCTCTGGCGACAGTCACCCCAGTCTTCCCCAAGGCCTCGCAGAACTCTTCATACAGCCTCTTCGCCAACTCCGGGGGTGCCGCCGAAATAAAGCTGGGCCGCCGCTGTCCGCGCGCATCCCCGAATAGCGTGAATTGCGACACCACCAGCGCGCTGCCTTTCGCGTCCAGCAGCGACATGTTCATCTTCCCTTGTGCGTCTTCAAAGATCCGCAAATTTGCCAGTTTCTCCGCCATCGCTATGGTCACCTTGGAGTCGTCTTCTTTGCCCACTCCGAGAAGCACCATCAGCCCAGGCCCGATTTCTCCTGTAACCTGGCCATCGACCGTCACCTTTGCCCGGCTCACTCGTTGCACCACCGCTCTCATATATTCTCCGCAAGGGCAAATCGCCTGCGCCCCGCCGGCCAGACTCGCCCATTCTCCCGCATTTTCTTAGTGCTTCTCTTGCGGCTTCGCCGTCTTCCGCGGCAGCAAACCCGGTAATTCCGCCACGTTATATGCGAACACAGCCAGTACCTGCGCGCCCTCAGTCAAGTCATCCCAGCGCACGTGATCGAGCACATCGGCCTGCGAATGGTGCAACTTCTCGTACTCCGTGGTTTCCTGCACGCACCAGAATCCTGGCACCCCCGCCGCGTCGAACGGCACATGATCGCTGCCGCCCTCGCGCCGCAGTGTCGGCTCCAGGATCGCCACGAATTTCGTGAGTGGATACAGCACGCGATCGAGTGTCTCCCGCGCGGCATAGTTCTCCATTAACCCGAGGGTCAGCACCTTCCCTGTTCCACTGTCGTGGACCAGCACCCCTGACACCTTTCCCAACTCCTCCCTGTGTGCCCGTACGTAGGCCTTCGACCCGTTCAGCCCCTGCTCTTCTCCGCTGAACAGCACGAAGCGAATCGTCCGTTTCGGCTGTACCCCCAGTGCCTGCAGCGCGCGTGCCGCCTCCAGCACGGCGGTAGATCCCGTGCCGTTGTCTGTTGCTCCCGTCCCCAAATCCCAGGAGTCCAGGTGCGCGCCCAGGATCACCACCTCATCCGGCTTTTCCGTCCCGCGGATTTCCGCGACCGTGTTGTACACCTCTACCGGCTTCCCGCTGAACGAAGCCTGCAGGTTCAACTCGATTCGTACCGGGCCTCCCGCATCCAAAAGCCTCCATAACTCCAGATAGTCCTCTCGCGCGACAAACGCCGCTGGGAATTTCGCGGGTTGATAGTCGCTCCCGACTGACGTCATGTTCAGCAGCCCAAACATCTTGTCTGAGGCTCCCAGCAGTGCCAACGCCTTTTCTTCCCCTAGCATTTTCATTGCCGCCAATCGCATGTTTCGCGACGCCCGCAAATCCAATGCCTTGACGTCCTTGGGGTGCGCAATCGGAATCGTGCTCTTCCCCCACGGCGTCAAGATCGGGTCCTCGGGCGGTTCCAGTTCCCGCGCGCGTCCGAACAGCACGATCTTCCCCGCCAGTTTTCCTCTGTATTTTTCCAGGTCTTCCGGTGTTGCTGCATCGATTCCAATCAACTCGGCTTTAATCGTTCCATCCGTTCCCGGAGCCCAACCCATGCTGGCGATCGTCAATTCATGGGTGACCGGCGACGTTACCCGGGCACTCGCACTTCCTCGCGTCCAGCTGTTCGCAATCGTCCACGGTTCCCGATGCACGTTTGTCAGTCCCAGACTCTTGAACCGCTCCTCCGTCCAATGGCTTGCCTGATCCAATTGGGGCGAGCCAGTCAAGCGCGGTCCGATTTGCGTCGTCAGATACGTCAAATCCGCCTTCAACTGTTCCTCGTCGCCCTTTACTCTCTCCACGATTTTCTTATCCATTTCCTGAAACGGATCCGCCTTTGCTGCTTCTGCCACCGGCTCCGTCCCCGCCGCGCTTGCGGTGAATGGCCGTCGCGGTACCATTTCGTCGAGATTCGCGGTGTTGTAGGCCCATGCCGCCAGCACTTGCGCCCCCTGATTGATGTCCTCCTTCCACACTTTGTCAAAAGTGTCCGACTGGCTGTGATGTGTCAGCCAGTACTCCGCTACGGCCTGCTCGCACCAGAATCCCGGCACGCCCACTTCGTCGAATGAGAAACTGTCCTCACCGTAAGTCCGCCTCATCGACGGCTCCAGCAGTTTCAGCTCTCCCAGCGGAGCGATCACCTGATCCATCAGCGCCCGCGCCTGGTAATTGTCATGCATCCCGATGGTCAGCACCCGGCCGGTTCCGGTGTCGTGAATCAGCACGGCGGAAATCTTATTCAACTCCTCCTTGTGTGCTTTGACGTACTCCTTGGAGCCGATCAGTCCTTCTTCTTCGCCGCTGAACAGAACAAAGCGGATGGTTCGCTTCGGTTGCACTCCTGATTTCCCCAGCGCCCGCGCGGCCTCCAGCACCGCCATGGCGCCGGTCCCATCGTCCGTCGTGCCCGTCGCCAGGTCCCACGAATCCAGGTGGGCGCCGAGGATCACCATTTCGTCTGGCTTTTCCGTTCCTCGCAAGTCCGCCACGGTGTTGTAGACTTCCACGGGCTTCGCGCTGATCGAATTCTTGATTTCCAGCTCCACTTCCACCGGACCCTGTTTCCGCATCCGGTAGATCATCCGGTAGCCCTCCCCGCTCACGAATGCTGTGGGGAGCGGCCCCAGGTGAAATGGATCGAAGGTGCTGTCGGTCATGTTCAGCAGGGAGTGAGGTTTGCCGGAGTCGCGCAGCACCGCTACCGCTCCTTCCTCCAGTAGAAACTTCGTTTCCGCCCTCTCGGTTTCCAGTATCTTGTCGTACGGATCGGGAAGCGCGGGCCGGCCGATGGGCGGCGGTGGCTCCTGCATCGGCCGCCTGATGAACAGATTCTGATCCAGCGGCAGGGGAGGCGATAGCGGTCGCGGCTCCTGCGTGATCACGATCGCGCCCTTCAGCTTTCCGTGAAATTTGGCGAACTCTTCCGGTTTTTTTGCGTCGAAATACACGATCCGCCCGTGCACCACTCCTTTCGTATTCGGTGACCACGCCGCCGATGCAATCGTTAGCGGGTGCTCCGTGGGCGCCAGGATGCGCGCTTTCGCGGTTCCTCGAATCCACGCGTGCGCAATCGAATACTTTTCCAGGTGAACGTTCGTCATTCCGTATTTCTGGAACATCTCCGCGGTCCAGTCGTTTGCCTGCTTTAACTGCGCCGATCCCGTCAGGCGCGGCCCGATTCGGTCCGACAGATATTCCAGGTTACTCATCAACTCGCTGTGCTCGTGAATTTCCTTCAGGATCTGCGCGTCCGTTGCGGCCGCGGCGCTCGCATCCTCATTCGCCGCGCGCGCGGACCAGGCCCTTCCGCCCACCAGGATCAGCAGCATACAGACAACTAACCAGGTTTTCTTCATCCCACTCCCCCGAATCAGAAAGGTTCAGATCTCCGCCCTACTTTTGCCGCCGTTTGATCGCGTCAACGGCTCTCTTTGCCCGCCTGGGCTTGTGCAGGCTCCGTGGCGGTGGCTGGCACTTGGGGCAAAAGTAGCTGCTCCGGCCTGCAACGATCACTCGACGGATGGTTTTCTTGCAGCGAAAGCACGCCTTGCCCTCTCTCCCATACACGCGATGATGCCGTTGATATTCTCCCGGCAATCCTTCCGCGTCAAGAAAGTCCGAAATCGATGATCCGCGCAGCCGAATAGCCTTCTTCAGGATCTTCTGCAACTTCGCGTGCAACTCTTCCACTTGCTCGCGCTTCAGTTGTTCTCCCAACCGAGCCGGATGAATCTTCGCCTTCCACAAGCTTTCGTCGGCGTAAATGTTTCCCACGCCGCGAAGCACGCTCTGGTCCAGCAGCAGCGCTTTGATCCGCGCGCGGCGCCCTCGAATTCGCTCTGCAAACTCCGCAATGCCGGCATCCAGGGGGTCCACGCCAAATCGCTGCAGTTCCCCGCGCAGCGCTTCACCCGTCAAATACGCCATGCGTCCGAACCGCCGCGGGTCGATGTAACGCAACTCCCGTCCATCATCCAACACCATCACGACGTGTGTATGCTTAGGCGCTGGTTCATTTCCTGGCCGAGGAATCAGCGACCCTGTCATCCCAAGATGCACCAGCAGTGCAGCTTCTTCATCACTGGCTCCACGGTCCTTCGAAGTGCTCAGGCGCAACAACAGGAATTTTCCGTAGCGCTCCACCCGGAGAATCGTCCGCCCCGGAAGCTCCCTCTCCACCGCCGCGGGATCATCGATGAAGTCCGTCTTTCCCAGCGCGACAGTCAGAATCTTCCGCCCCGCAATTTCGCGTTGCAGGCCGCGCGCCACGGTCTCAACTTCAGGAAGTTCCGGCATGTGTTCCCCGCCCGTTCAAGCTATCACACCCCCACTGCGATGGCCCCAGCTCTCGTGCTACAGTTCTTCTCTTGGAGGTGCGTGTGCGATTTACAATATTTCTTGTCGTTTCGCTTTTGACGGTCTCCCTTGCCGTGGCCCCTCGCTCCGCTGCTCGCGCTCATGAAACGGGCTTCCTCGATCGCACCCTCTCGCTCCACGGCAGCACCTACAAGTATCAGGTCTTCCTACCGGAAAACTGGTCGCCCAAACAGAAGTGGCCCATCATCCTGTTTCTCCATGGCGCCGGAGAACGGGGCTCCGACGGCCTGTTGCAAACCGACGTAGGCCTGCCTCACGCCATTCGGCATGACCGCTCTCGCTTCCCTACTGTCGTCGTGATTCCACAATGCCTTACTGACCGTTGGTGGACGCAGCCGGAAATGGAGGCAATGGCCCTCGCCGCCCTCGCTGCCGCCACCAGGGAATTCAAGGGTGACGCCAAACGCACCTATCTGACCGGTCTCTCCATGGGCGGTTATGGCAGTTGGGACCTTGCCGTCAAATACCCCGCGAAGTTTGCCGCCATCGTGCCCATCTGCGGTGGAATCGCCCTGCCCGAGCATCTCCGCCAGATGAATCCCGACATGGCGAAAAATGCTTATGCCGATGAGGACCAGAGTTACGCCGACGTCGCCAGGAAAATCGGCAAGACTCCCGTGTGGATCTTTCACGGCGGCGCGGACGACACCGTCCCTGTCGAAGGTTCTCGCAAGCTGAATGAGGCCCTGAAAGCTGCCGGCGGAAATGTTCGCTACACCGAGTACCCCGGTGTCGGGCACAACTCCTGGGACAAGGCTTATGCGGAGCCGGAGTTGATGTCCTGGCTCCTGTCGAAATTCCTCTGAGGGAACTCCCGTGCTGTAGTTCCCGGTTCCCGATTACTTCTTGTGGTAGTTCGGATAGGGCGGATGATCCGGTAAAACCACTGGATTCTTCTTCAGCGCTTCCAGTGTTACCTGCACCGCTTTTTCCAGTTGTGGATCGTGGCCTGCCGCCACCGACGCGGGATCGTTTTCCACTTCAATGTCTGGCGCGATTCCGTGGTTTTCCACTTCCCACTGCCCATGGAGGCCGTAGATGGCTCCGCGCGGCGCGGTGACATATCCGCCATCCATCAGTGGCGGATAATTCCATATCCCCACCAGCCCGCCCCAGGTGCGCGTACCGACGAGCGGCCCCACGCCGTCCTGCTTGAACATCCAAGGCAGCGCGTCCCCGCCCGAGCCGGACATTTCGTTGATGATCATCGTTTTGGGTCCGTAAATCTGCGCCAGCGGCGAACAGAATTTTTCTCCTTCTCGCGATATCGCGCAATTCCGCAGCGGCCGCTTCAGCATATCGATGATGTAGTCCGCGATGTCGCCGCCGTGGTTATACCGCTCGTCGATGACCGCGGCCTGCTTATCCACCTGCGCAAAGTAGAAGCGGTTAAAATTGGTGTAACCGCCGACCGCCGTATCCGGCACGTGCACATACGCGAGCTTTCCGCCGCTCAATTCATCCACTTTGCGCCGGTTATCCTCTTCCCACGCGCGATTGCGTAGCGCAAACTCGTTGTCCACCGGGATCACCGTCACTTCGCGCGCGTCCTTGCCGTCCGGATTCGCTCCAACCTTGATCTTGATTTGCTTGCCCGCCATGTTTTCGAAGAAACTGTACACTTCCGCCGGGGGCCGCACGTCCTGGCCGTTCACCTCCAGCAAATATTCCCCGGTTTTCACGTCGACTCCCGGCTGGGTCAGCGGAGCGCGCAGTTCTGGATTCCAGTTCTCCCCGTTGTAAATGCGTGCAAACCGGTATCGCCCGTTTTCCACTTTATAATCCGCCCCCAGCAACCCGCCTTTTACCTCGCTTGGTTTGGGCACATCCCCACCCCCCACAAACATGTGTCCGATGGTGATTTCGCCAAGCATCTCCACGAAAAGATAATTCAAATCTGCGCGCCCTCCGACTCCCGGAAGGTACGCCCTGTACTCCTTCTCGGTTGCCGGAATGTTCAACCCATGATGATTCGGGTCGTAGAGGAAGTCCCGTTCAATGCGCCAGACTTCGTGGTACATCTGGTTCCACTCCGTCCGGGGATCGACGTACACCTCCATGTCCCCCAGCTTCAGCGCTCCTTCGCCAGCTTTTGGCGCCGCGGCTGTTCCGGCGATGATCCACGGCCCGGCTGGTGGTGGTCCCTGCCGGAATAGTGCCTTCTCTCCGTTCGCGGAAACCACAAATGCCGTCACGCCGCCGACAAACGGCTCCGTCTTCCGTGTGCTTAGGTCAAACTTGCTCACGGTCGCGCCTGGCGGATCGTTGAACCGGGGCACGTCGACGATTTCACTCAGGAAGAGAACACCCGTCTTCCCGGTATCCAGTTGAACGTAGTTGGCCGCGCGTATCGGCAGAGCCACGATGCGCTGCCCGATCCCTTCGAGATCGATCGTGACAACCGGCGGCTCTTCCTTCTTCTCGCCCTCCTTCGCCTTGTCTTTATCCTTGTCGCCTTCTTTGCCCTTATCCTTATCCTTATCCTTATCTTTATCTTTGTCCGCGTCTTTTCCCTTTTCGTCTGTTTTCGCCACTTTCTCTTCGTCGCTCTGGGGCTCTATGGGATTCGGATCGCCCTTTTTCAGGACCACCGCATACACGCTTCGCGTCAAGGGGTGCTGGAAGCTGGACAGGTCCAGCCATCCCACCGTCAGCCCCACGTCGGTGCTGGCCGCGAAGTACAGCGTCTTGCCGTTCTTGTCGAACACCGGAAATCGCGAATCCGCCGTCCCATCCGTGATTTGCGATTCCTTGCCATTCTCGAGGGAGTACACGAAAACAGCATGCTGATGGCTGGGAAGGTATTTTGTGTACGTCAGCCACTTGCTGTCCGGCGACCACCCTTCGTTCATCGCGCTGGTCGGATCTTCAAACCGCTCCGTGGCCACCTTCACCGGCGTTCCTTTTTCGATGTCCACGTACCAGAGGTTCAGCCGTTTGTCCGTGTAGGCAATCTTCTTGCTGTCCGGTGACCACATCGGCGTATAGAAATAGGATGGCGGATTTCCGAGATTGATCTTCTTGACTTCCCCCAATCCGGTCTGATCTTCCAGGTGCAGCGCGTACTCCCCCGATTCGTCGGAGAAGTAGGCGATCCACTTTCCATCCGGAGACCATGCTGGATCACGCTCCGCGATGGACGTTGTCCGCGTCAGATTGCGGATGTCGCCTTTCTCGGCCGGCACCGTCAGAATCTCTCCCCGCGCCTCAAACACAGCGCGCGCCCCGGTCGGTGAAAGGGTCGCATTCTGGATCTTGTCCGCTACTTTCTCGAAATGCGGCCGCGTCGCGGGCAGATCGCCATTCAAATAAATCTCCACTTTCTTCGATTTGCCGCTGCTTGGATCGAACAGAAAAATCCCGCCAAATTGCTCGTAGACCAGAGCGTCCGGTCCGGCGGACACGCTCTTCAGGTCAAACCCCTTGTTCTCCACAACCTGCTTCACGTTCTTGCTTTTTGTGTCGTAGGCGAACAGTGTCACCGGTCCATTCCGGTCCGATAAAAAATAAACGGTGTCCCCGAACCAGGCCGGATGCGAATCATTCGAATTTTCCCGCGGCAATTTCTCCAGCGACAGGTCGCTCAACTTCACCAGGTAGATTGGGGTTGTCTGTCCGCCGCGATACCGCTTCCAGGCGCGTTGCCACTGAAAATTCGGTACATACGCAACGCGCGTTCCATCGGGCGAGTAGGAACCTTCAAACGCCCGCCACATTGGCAGCGCCTCGGCAACTCCGCCCTCGACCGGCACGGTGTAGAAGCGCGTAAAATCCGCATATGCTTCGCGGTCAGAAACAAACAACACACGCTTCCCATCCGGCGTCCAGCCAATCGCCCCGTCCTGGCCCGGATGCCACGTCAACCGTTTTGGGGCGCCGCCCTCCGCGGGCATCACGTACACATCGGTATTGCCGTCGTACTGTCCGGTGAAGGCGATCCACTTCCCATCGGGAGAAAAAATCGGACCGCCCTCATGGCCGCCGGTAGTCAACTGCCGCGCCTCGCCGCCATCCCGCGGCACACTCCAAAGATAGCCGCCGTAGGCGAACACAATCGTCGTCTTGCTGAGCGTCGGTTCTTGCGCCAGCAATGGCGTTTTCTCTGCCGCTTGAACCACGCTTCCCACCAGTACCAGCATCAAGCCAAGCAACCACCCCAGGCGTGCGCGCATTTTTTCTCCCATCTTTCTGGGCGAGTTTCATTCCCGCTCAGATACAAGCTCTCTCTGTGTTTAGGGTTCCCGGAACCGGGCCACTTCCTTGGAGCGATGTTCCTCGGTCTTATGAGTAAGACGTAAGTTTCCCGTAAAATGTTTGGCGGTCTCGTCTACAGCGTCTATGTTGCGTCTATGTCGCTATCCACCCGGGTTCTGCCCCGCTCCTCAGGGCAACGGAACTCCCGGCATGGCCACAATTCCCGCCATGCGCAGTAATTCCTGGTATTCCGCTTCGCTCAACGAAGAGATGATCCGCCTCACACTCTTCAGTAGCTTCACTTTCCTCAGCGCCGGGTTCGCGCGCATCTCTGCCAGCGTGACTGGCCTCGGGAGCTTTTCATACGCCCGCAAATCCGCCACCAGGTTTTTCCCGTCGTAATCATGCGGGTCCGGATAAGGATCCCGCGTCACTTCCGCTATCGAATACAACGACCGCTCCGGCGCGGAATGGTAGCAAAGAACGCGGTCGCCCTTCTTTACCTGTTTGAGGGCCCGTACCGCATCAGGCTTTGCTCCCGCCCCGTGCCACATCTCTTTCCCTTTTACGAAGAGAGTGTCCCAGTGATAGTGATGGGGGTCAGCGCTGAAGATCCAGTAGTGTCGTGTTTGAGGGGTAGCAGTCGCCATCGGCTCCAGATTCGCGTGAAGAATACACGGACGCGAGGCGAAAACCAAACAAAATGTTAAGGATAGGCGCCTTTCCACAGGTCAGAAATGGCGCCGGCAAGTACTAATACTACAAGAATCATATTAAGTCTTTATTTATCTATATATTACGAGAGAAAAAGGCGCCTTTTTGGCTTTTTCCAGCTTCCCGCCCTAGGAAGCCACATCTACGAAAATGTCTTGGCCCCGAACCTCCGTGGCGTAGCAATCCACCCCCACCGCAGGATTCTGGATCACCCGGCCATTGCTGACGTCATATTGCCAGCCGTGCCAGGGGCACGTCACAGTTTTCCCCTGGAGCGGCCCCTGCCCGAGCGGCCCCCCCCGGTGCAGGCAAGTATTGTTGATGGCATAGAACTTGCCATCCACATTGGCAAGCGCCACAGCTTTGCCTTCAATCTGCAGTTCCCGCACCGATCCTGGCGGTACTTCTTCCACTTTCACGGTTCGCACAAATGCCATCGTCTTTATCCCATCGAACAGAAATTCCTGACTGCTTGCTTTCTGCGCTTCTGTTTTCTCTAGGGCCAGCCCTTGACAGATCGATTGCGAATTACTTTTCGGCAGGCTCCGGCACCTGGGCCACCATGATGTTCTTCTTGAACTCCTCCACCATCTGCGGGTGCAAGCGCACTTCCGTGGGGCGCTTCGCCAGCGTCATGGTGTCGATCTTGTCCTGCAGCTTCAATAGCGCGTAGAAAAGCGCTTCCGGCCGTGGCGGGCACCCCACCACGTACACATCCACCGGCACGATGCGGTCCACGCCTTGCAATACCGAATACGCGTTAAACGGGCCGCCCACGCTTGAGCACGCGCCCATCGAAATACACCACTTCGGATCCGGCATCTGCTGCCACACGCGCTGAATCACTTGCGCCATTTTCAGCGTCACCGTGCCCGATACGATCATCAAATCTGACTGTCGTGGCGAAGGCCGGAACACCTCGGCGCCAAACCGCGCCATGTCAAATCGCGCCGTTGTGGACGCAATCATCTCAATGGCACAGCACGCCAGGCCAAACGTCAGCGGCCACAGCGAACTTTTTCTTGCCCAATTGAATACGTAATCGACCGATGTGATGAGGAAATTCTTTTCAAACCGTTGGTCTATGACACCCACTGGGACCTCTTTCCCGTCTCCTTCTCCCTGCAAGCAGTATATCTCCGCGCTTCTCACCCCGCCAAGAACTCTGTGTTCTCTCCAGTCCCCAGCCCTTCGCAAGGCCTTCGCTCCAGGCAGTACGGGTCAGTTCCGCATGGTGGCGTGGTAATAGCGGCGCTTCCACTGGCCGCTTACTTTCAACCACACTTCTCCCACTTCAAATTCGAATCCTACGGAAGACTCACCGTCCTTCACTTGGACCTCCGCCGTATAGGTCGCGATGGCGGCTTCTTCCCCCGCCGGCCAGGCCTGCAGCTCTGTCAACCAATAGTCCTCAATGGGTTCCGCAGCAATCTCCGCCGCACTTGGCTTCCCGATATGCACGCTTCCATCCGGATGAACGGCCCGGAATTCCTCTGCCAAAACGGCGCTGTGGGCCGCCGCGTCAATCCGCACATAGGAGTCCCAAAGCTCGCGAAGTCGTTCCGCGATCGCCAACGTCAGTTCATTCTGCCCTGCCGCCTGAATTTCACCCATGGGGGTGGACCTTTCCACTATTTTTTGCGCTCGGATCCTCGAACTGTTTCGCCAGCAAACTCCAGTAGCTCGCCGGCTTCAATCGTTGCCAGATATCGACGAAATACGCGTCCGGCCCGATCAACACACGCGCCTTCCCCTGCTCCACCCCGCGTAGAATCTTGGACGCCGCATGCTCCGCATTGGTGCGCGCCACCTTCTGGAACCGCGTCAGGCTATCTAGGCGCAAGCCTGCGTTTGCCCGCTCGCCCATCTTTGCGCGCTCCGCAATCGACGTGCGGACGAATCCGGGATGAACACAGGTCACGCCCACGCTCGTGCCCAGAAGTTCATGGTGCAGCGATTCCGTGAATCCGCGCACCGCGAACTTGCTGGCGCAATACGCGCTCTGCCCCGCGGCTCCGAAAAACCCCAGCAAACTCGAGGTATTTACGATGTGCGCCCGCTTTTCCCTTTTGAGCAGCGGCAGAAAATAGGTCACTCCGTACACCACACCCCAGAAATTGATGTCCATCAGCCAGCGGAAATCCTGCAGCGAGATTTCGTCGAAGTGCCCGAGCAGCGCCACCCCCGCATTGTTGAACACCACCGTCGCCCGCCCGTGTTGCGCCTGCGCCTCTTCGGCAAACTTCTTCACTTGCGCTTCGTCTGCGACATTCACGATGTGCCGCGTCACTTTTCCCTTCGCCCCACCCAGCAGCGCCGTCGTTTCCTGTAAACCCTTGTCGCTCACATCGGCTAGCGCCAGCGAAGCTCCCATGGCCGCCAGTTGCTGCGCCAGGCACCGGCCCATTCCCGAGCCTGCCCCCGTCACCACCGCCACGCCCTCACTCAAGAATGACATTCGTGCACCTTCAGGAATTCCTTCTCTCCAGACACACAACCACCATTCGCACTCTTACCACACTTCAAACTGCTCAGCCAGCGTGGCCGTCACATCACCGCTAAACGGGTTGTGGGTGAGAAACGCGTACCAGGTTGCGTCCCGCGCGCTTCGCTTCATACAGCATCTGATCGGCCTTGCGTAACATTGCATTGAAATCCTGCGGCTCGGAAGTCTGCACGCCGGTGACGCCGAAGCTTGCTGTCACGCGCACGCTCTGGCCCTGCAACGGAAACGACAGCGCGGCAAACTGTTCCCGGAACCGGTCCACCGCCACTTCCACTTGCTCGGCCTCGACATGGGTAATCACCAGCAGAAACTCGTCCCCGCCCAATCGCCCGGAAATGTCGGAAGCGCGTGTAATCTTCCTCAGCACTTCGGCAAACGTCTTCAGCACGATGTCCCCCGCATCGTGCCCGAACGTGTCATTGATGGTTTTGAAATTGTCGATATCCCCGAGCACCACCCACATCGGGAAACGATGGCGGGCCGCGCCGCGCAACTGCTTTGCCGCCCAATCCTCGATCGCCCGCCGGTTGGGCAATCCCGTCAGAGAGTCCGTGCGTGCCGCTTCTTCCAGCTTTTGGCTCTTGGCTGCCAATTCACGGTTCAGGTCCACGATCCGCCGTCCAACACCAACACGCGCCAGCATTTCGCCCGGATCGAACGGCTTGGTCAGGTAATCGTCCGCGCCCGCTTGCAGTCCCTTGACCACGTTGCCTTTTTCCGTGTTACTGGTCATCACAATGATGTAAGTGTAGGGCCGTGTGTCGTCGGAACGGATGCGCTGGCACAGCTCAAATCCGCAAAAGTCCGGCAAGATCCAGTCCGTGATCACAATGCTCGGCGCGTGTTCCTCATATAACCTCATCGCTTCCGCGCCATCGCGCGCAAACAACAGCGAATACGCCTCCGAGGCAAGCACCTGCTCGACGAGCTTCCGGTAGACCGGCGAGTCGTCAACCACCAGTATTTCGTAATTGCTATTTATCTGGCTCATCCGTCGCTTGCCGCAGCACGACCTTGATCCGGGCGGAGTGTCTGGAACTTGTGGAGCGCTTCTTCCCAATTTAACAGAGGAGCCCGTCCATTCCGCCGCAGCGAGGTAGTCTGGCGCGAAAGATGCACCTTACGTGGCGGATTGGTTAAGTCCTTGCCGCATCAAGGCTTGCAGGCGCGAATCAGCAGACCACCCTCTGCCTTGAAAGCGCGCAACTGGGCGGCGTCACGGAACCACCGGCCCGTATAGGTCTCAGGACTCGGCGAGCGATCGGCAATGCGTTCCTCTGAGACGCTCGCAAATCCCGCCGCGCGGAACAATTCCTTCCACTCCGTGGCCGATCGCAGGTGTGTTGGGATGGTCAGCAACGCGCCCCACTGATGGCAGTGCGGATTGTCGCGGTAGTAGTTGATCAGCATCCACGCCGCGCCGCCCGGACGAAGCACGCGATGGATTTCTCGTATGCCGGAGGCGGGATCGGGCCAATAGTAGGCGGACTCTACCGAAATGGCGTGGCTGAAGAAATTCGGTTCCCACGGAATTTCTCCGACTTCGCCGCTAACGAACAGCAGGTTGTCGTGATCGACGCTGTTCCGCCGCGCCAGGCGAATCATCTCGTCGGAAATATCCATTCCAACGACCCGGCCCTCGGGAACGGACTTGCTGAGCCGCCGCGACAGCCAGCCTGACCCGCAGCCAAGATCCAGAACATTGTCGGTCGGCGCTAACTGCATTTTCTCCAGCACGGGAAGCGTGATCGGCAGGTGATCCTGTTCCATGCCGTCGCCGCGCCCGGCTTCGGCCCAACGGTTGAATTCTTCGCGCAGAATTTCAGGATTAGATTCGCTCATTTTGGAGTCGGGCAGCCCCGCTAGCGCTTTCGCAGCTTCAACCGAATTGCAAATCCCGCTTTAGTGCCTCTGTCGCAGAGCCGCCCGGTGCTTGCGTAGATTCTCGCTCCCCATTCCATTCCTTTGTAGTGCCGGCATTTTGCCGGCGTCTGGGGTTCGCTTCTTGCTCTTGTAGTGGCCGCTCTTTAGATCGGCCACGCGAGCCACCTAGCGCCGGATCTCCCCAGTCGGAAGCTTTCAAACGGTGCGCCCGCAAGCGGTACAAAAGTGTGCGCCGGGGTAGGTGAGCGAGCCACACTGGCAGCAAAACCTGCCGGTGGCCGGAACCGGAACGTAGTGAACGAGCGGAGCAGGCTCGGCCGCGCAAGCCCAGACTAAAGCAATCACCCAGCCGATGACCGTCCATCCCAGGAACAAGTTCAGAAGGAAAATCCCCGTGGAATCGCGCTTATCCCGGCCAATGATGGCCGGCAGGAAATAGAGAACTGTCAGGCAGAATAGGGTCAGCACAAAGCACCCCCAAAATTTGGCGCGGCACACACTCTTGCCCGCCCTTAATTCCTAATACGCAGCCGCCCGGCGTTTTGTTCCACCGCGGTGCAGCCCCCCTGGCGGTACTAGTTCCCCGCCCCTTGCACCTTCACCAGCAGATCCGCGAACTTCTGCTTCCGCTCAGCCTGATCCTGGCCACCTTCGGCTTCCGCCAGCTGGGTAATATTCATGGAGCAGAACTTCGGCCCGCACATCGAGCAGAACTTCGCCTCTTTATAGAAGTCGTCCGGCAAGTTCTCGTCGTGCATGGCCTTGGCCGTGGCAGGGTCCAGGGAAAGCTCAAACTGCTTGTTCCAGTCGAACAGGAACCGCGCGTAGCTGAGCGCGTCGTCGCGATCCCGCGCACCCGGCCGGTGCCGCGCCACGTCCGCCGCGTGGGCCGCAATCTTGTAAGCAATCACGCCTTGCTTCACGTCCTCCGGGTTCGGCAGTCCCAGGTGCTCCTTCGGCGTGACATAGCAGAGCATCGACGCGCCGTACCAGCCGATCATGGCTGCGCCAATCGCGCTGGTGATGTGGTCGTAACCCGGCGCAATGTCCGTGACCAGCGGCCCGAGCGTATAGAACGGCGCTTCGGAGCACCACTCCATTTCCTTCTCGACTTGCTCCTTAATCTTGTCCATGGGAATGTGGCCCGGTCCTTCGATCATCACCTGGACATCGTGCTCCCAGGCCTTCTTGGTCAGTTCGCCCAGCACTCTCAACTCGGCAAACTGCGCTTCGTCGCTGGCATCCGCCAGGCAGCCCGGCCGCATGCCGTCGCCGAGCGAGAAGCTCACGTCGTGCTTCTTGAAGATTTTGCAGAAGTCGTCAAAGCGCTCGTAGAGGAAATTCTGCTTCTTGTGGTGCTCCATCCAATGCGCCATCAGCGAGCCGCCGCGCGACACGATGCCCGTTATGCGCTTGCGCACCAGCGGCACCTGCTCCCGGAGCACCCCCGCGTGGATGGTCATGTAATCCACGCCCTGCTCGGCCTGCTCTTCAACCACCTCCAGCATCAATTCCGCGGAAAGATCCTCTGGCCGCCGCACGCGTGAAATCGCTTCATACACGGGAACGGTTCCGATCGGCACGGGTGAGGCGTTGATGATCGCCTGGCGAATTTCCGGAATGTTTCCGCCGGTCGAGAGGTCCATCACCGTATCCGCGCCGTAATGCACGGAATGGTGCAGCTTTTTCAATTCTTCATTGATCTCCGAAGTGGTGGCGGAGTTGCCGATGTTCGCGTTGATCTTGCACCGGAAGGCGATGCCGATGCCCATGGGCTCCAGGTTGCGGTGATGGATGTTCGCGGGGATGATGGCGCGGCCGCGAGCCACTTCGCCGCGCACCAGCTCCGGTTCGAGTCTTTCGCGCGTGGCCACGTATTGCATCTCTTCGGTAATCACCCCGAGCTTGGCCAAATGCATTTGCGACATGTTGCGCGAACCATTCGCGCCGGCTTGTGCCGCTTCCCGTTTTTCGATCCAGCTATCACGCATTGCCATGGCTACCCCCCCGGTTGCAGCGCTCTTGCCCCAGCAAGCAGCAGAACATTCGCGGGCAAACCGCCAGCGCTTCCTTCTGAAGTACAAAGTATGGCATTGGGGCGCGCGAAGGACAACCGGGGGGAGAGTCAGCCGAGAAAGGAGGTGCTAGCGAAAGCTGTCTCACCCTTTCGCCCGCCCCGAATTTCAGTGAGTGAGTTGGAAGATGACGCCGATTTCGGTATCGACTTCGACGGGCCTGCCTTCAAGGAGTGTTGGCTGGTAGACCCACTGCCGAACTGCTTGCAATGCAGAGCCAACCAGATCGGGATGTCCGGAGATCACTTGCAGTTGTGCGACCTTGCCGTCTTTTCCAATGATCGCGTGGAGTCTGACCACGCCTTGAACGCCTTCCAGCCGCGCCTGGGGCGGATAGAAAGGCTGTACCTTGTTTGCCAGTTTCGCAGCGGCTACGTTACCTCCCATGCGGATGCGGCCGATGTCACCGGCTACGGAAGGCGTGGCCTAATCGGCAGAGTATGGCGAGCCGGTCGATGGCTCCAACCCTTCCGCCCGTTCCTAGCGCCAGGAGCTGCCGCTCAGGGCGAAGTCCCGACCAATGCTGCCTGAGTTCACTTGGCGGTTGCCGGCTTGAGTGGGGAGTCCGCCAACCCGGTAATCAGGAATCCATCGTGCCATTTCCCCGTCCCCGTTCCCGCTGGATTGAACTTCGACGGTGTGCGCCTTTTCCGTCCACCGGAATTCATTCACTCCTTCTGGCGGCAGCACAAAAGAAAAGACGAGCCTTTAGTTTCCCCTACTCTCTGGCTTGAAACCATTACATGGTTTCGGGCCCACCTCCCCCCGTGAGGGCTCCTGTGGAGTGAACGGAGGGATCCTCGATGGTAGAGGCGCGGGGGTAGGAGATCGCTGGCGCCCACTTGAGCGCCGCGCCGTGCTGCTACTGTTGCCAGCCTCCGCCGAGCGAGCGGTAGAGTTGCACGAGGCTTTGGTATTCATTGCCGCGGGCCTGCGCGAGAGTGAGTTCCGCGGAATAAAGCGAGCGCTGGCCGTCCAATACTTCAAGATAGGTGGTGGTACCGCCCTGATAACGCATGTCCGAGAGGCGAACAGACTCCTTCAGGTCGGAGACGGTGTCCTCCTGACGCAGACGGACCTCGTGAAGTTTTTGATATCCGATCAAGGCGTCCGATACTTCGCCGAAGGCGCGCTGAATCCCTTGCTGGTAGGCAAACAGGAGTTGTTGGTGTTGGGATTCCGCCAGGCGCAGATTGCCTTTGAGAGCGCCCCCCATAAAAATTGGTTGACTGATCTGTGCGCCGTAAGACCAAATCCCCAATTGCGTGCTCATGAGACTAGAGAACGCGCTGCTGCGCCCGAATGCGCCTCCGCCGGAGCCGGTCAGCGAGATTTGGGGAAAGAATTGCGCTTTGGCGACTCCGATCTCGGCGTTCGCGGCGATGAGGTCTTGCTCTGCCTCGCGAATATCAGGGCGGCGCTCGAGCAGCGATGAGGCTAAACCGGGGGGAACCTCCGGCGGAAGAGGTTGTTCGATAAGCGGCCGACCGCGAGTGATGCTCTGCGGGTAATTCCCAAGCAGAATGCTGATGGCATTTTCCTCCTGCGCGATTTGCCGCTCAAGATCGGGAATGGTGGCGTTCGCGGTGTCGAGCGTCTGCTGCGCTTGCAGCACGTCGAGCTTTGTGGCCACGCCGTGGTCGACTCGGAGTTTCGTTAGCTTGACGGAATCTTGCTGCGTTTTGATGGTCTGGTTGGTGATTTGCAGCTGCAGGTCCAGTTCCAGAAGGCTGAAGTAGTCGCTGGCAACATCGCTGACCAGCGTGAGGACAACCGTTTGCCGGGCGTCCTCGGTGGCCAGCAGTTGTGCGCGTGCCGCCTCCGTGGCGCGCCGGATTTGTCCAAAAAAGTCCAGCTGGAAAGCGACATCGGTGGCCAGGGTGGCAAAGTTGTATTTGCTTTGGAAGTTGTACTCTTTTCCTCCTTCGAAATTGGCATTGCCACCAATCTGGGGGAATAGTCGGGATCGTGTGATGGCCACTGCGGCCCGCGCGGCATTGATGCGCTCGGTGGCAATTTGCAGATCGTAGTTCTGTTTCAGCGCCGTACGAACGAGTTCCTGCAACTGCTGATCTTGAAACACCTGCCACCAAGGCAAGTCGGCGTAGGAAGCGGTCTGTGCTTGCAGTTGTGGATTGTTACTCAGATCGCGGAAGGTTCCCGGCGTTTGAACGGCGGGCCTCTTATAGTTCGGCCCGACCATGCAGCCGGCGAGGTAAAAGCAAAGCAACGCTACGAGCAGAGATCGATTCATCTCAGTCCGCCTCCGCAGGAGCGCTGCTCGCCGGCAAAGCTCCCTCGGCGTGCTCGGAAACGGCGCCGGACCATTTCACGACCAGATAGAAAACGGCCGGGACAAAGAAAATGCCCATGAAACTTGCGGCGAGCATTCCGCCGATAACGGTTGTGCCCATGATTTGGCGAGCCACGGCACCGGCACCGGATGCGGTCCATAGCGGCACGCAACCGAGAATGAACGCAAACGATGTCATCAAAATCGGCCGAAGGCGGAGACGCGCTCCTTCGAGAGCCGCCTCCGGCAGTGGCTTTCCTTTCTCGAATTGGTCCTTGGCGAACTCGACGATCAGAATGGCGTTCTTGGCTGCCAGTCCAATGAGCATGACCAAACCGATTTGGGAGTACACGTCGCTTTCGATCTGCACCAGATAGGGTGGATAAAAGACGCTCACCAAAAAGCGCCGCAACCACAAAATGGCAAACGCTCCGAAGATTGCTACGGGGGTGCTCAGCAAAACGCTGAAAGGCAGAGACCAACTCTCATAGAGGGCTGCGAGAATCAGGAACACGAACAACAGAGAGAGCCCAAAAATGACGGAGGCTGGCACTCCCTGCCGCGCTTTCTGTTCCTGGAAAGACATGCCGGAGTAATCAAAGCCCATTTCGCGGGGCATGGTTTGCCTAAAAACTTCTTCCAGAGCAGCGGTTGCCTGGTCCGCGCTGTAACCGGGCGCGGCACTGCCGTTGATCTGCGCGGAACGATATTCGTTGAATCGGAGAGTAAATTCCGGACCAACGAGCGGCCTCACCGTTGTCAGAGTGGAAAGCGGGACGTTTTCTCCGTTTTTGTTGCGCACATAAAAGCGGCCAACGTTTTCCGCCCTGGCACGGTCCTGACCTTCGGCCTCGATGTAGACCTGCCACTGGCGGCCGAAACGGTTGAAGTAATTAATGAAATAGCCGCCCATGAATGCCTGGATGGTGCGGTAGACGTCGTTGAGGTTGACACCCTGTTTGAGAACTTTGTCGCGGTCCACATCCACAAATTGTTGTGGAACGCTCGCCAGGAAGGTAGTGCTCAGGCTGGCGATTTCCGGACGCTTGCGGGCCGCGTCCAGGAAAGTGCTCAGGTTTTTGCCAAGAAACTGGACATCACTGCCGGAGCGGTCTTCCAGAATAAAGGTGAACCCGCCTGCGGTTCCGACGCCAGGAATCGCGGGAGGCGAAAAGGCGAAGGCCACCGCGCTGGGCAACCGGCTCAACTGCTGGTTCAGATGAGCCTTCAGCGTTTGAAACTGCTGGGCACGATCGCTGCGTTCGTCCCAGGGTTTGAAATTCACGAAAAATGTGGCGTTGTAAGTGGTGCGCACAAAACTGAGCAGGCTAAACCCGACAAAACAGGTGGAGTCCTGAACGCCGGGAGTATCCATAATGATTTTCTCAACCCGGTCGACAACGGCGCGAGTGCGCTCCAATGATGCCCCGCTCGGCAGTTGCACATTGACAAAGGCGTAGCCTTGATCTTCGTCGGGCAGGAAACTGGTCGGCACTTTGCGGGCAAAGAAGAAGCCAGCTCCGGCGAATGCGACAAGCAGAACCACAACGACTACCGATTTTTTGATGAGAACGGCGCTCCAACTCACGTAGCCATCTGTGGCGCGGTCAAAGACGCGGTTGAACCAATCGAAGAATCTCCGCAGCAGGCCACTGCTCTGCTTCTTGGGCTTCAGCAGCAGGGCCGCCAGCGCGGGACTGAGGGTCAGCGCGTTGAAGGCCGACAGCAACACAGAAATCGCGATAGTGACGGCAAACTGCTGGTAGAGCTTGCCGGTGATTCCCGGAATGAACGCCGTGGGCACGAATACCGCGGAGAGCACCAGGGCAATGCCGACGACCGGACCGGAAAGCTCTTCCATAGCCTGAAGGGCAGCTGCCTTCGGGGTCATGCCTTCTTCGATATGGCGCTCTACGCCTTCCACCACAACGATGGCATCATCCACCACTAAGCCGATGGCCAGCACGAGCCCGAATAAAGAAAGCGTGTTAATGGAAAATCCAAAGATAGGGAAAAGGATGAATGTACCGACCAGCGAGACCGGCACGGCCAGCAGAGGGATCAGCGTGGCGCGCAAGCCTTGCAGAAAGATATAGACCACCAGGATGACAAGCGCCAGAGCGATAAGCAAAGTGAGGACGATTTCCTTCATACCTTCTGTCACTGCGCGCGTGGTATCCAGCGCCACCACGAAGTCCAAGTCTTCCGGAAAACGTTGCCTCACTTGGGCCATCAACTTTTTGGCGGCGGCGGCGGCGTCTACGGCATTCGAGCCCGGCAATTGGTAGAGCGCCAGCACGGCACTGGGCTTGCCATTGAATCGTCCACCGACGCTATAGTCCTGCGAGCCCAGCTCGATGCGGGCGACATCGCGAACGCGAACGGTGCCACCGTCCGGGGTCTCGCGCACCACGATTTTGCCAAATTCTTCGGGCGAGACCAGGCGGCTCTGCGCCAGAACAGCGTAGGTAAATTCCGTGCCTTTAGGCGCCGGCTCGCCACCGATTTTCCCGGCCGGATTAACGGTGTTTTGCGCTCGCACGGCGCTGACGATATCGGGAACGGTAACGCCGAGCTTCGCGAGCTGGTCTGGTTTCACCCACATGCGCATCGCATATTGTCCGGCGCCGAACACCTGCACGTTGCCAATTCCCGGCGAACGGAGCAGCGGGTCGACCAAATTAATGTAAGCGTAGTTGGCGAGGAACGTCGCGTCGTAGGTCCCCTTCGGCGAGTAAATATCAATCAACATCAAAGGAGCGGTCACCGCTTTGCGGACCGTGACGCCATAGTTGTTGACATCCACCGGAAGCTGAGAAGCAGCTTGTGTTTCGCGCGATTGCGTCAAGATGAAGTCGTTGTTGGGATCGGTCTTGGCGTCGAAGTCCACGATCAAGCTGGTCGTCGAATTGCCCGTGGCGTTCAGCGAATACATGTAGTTCATGTTGTCCACACCGCTCATCTGTTGCTCGAGAGGCGTGGCGACCGCCTGTTCCAGGGTTTGTGCATCCGCACCGACATAGGTGGCGAGAATCTGAATTTCTGGTGGAGCGATGCTGGGAAATTGGGCGACGGGGAGACGCAAGACCGTAAGCGAGCCGACCAGCACCATGACAATGGAAATGACCATGGCAACGATGGGGCGATTGATGAAGAACTTTGACATGTCAATTCCCCTTCGCTGGGGTCACAAAGGGCTTGGGATCCACCTGTGCATTGGGACGAATTTTCTGCACGCCTTCTCTGACGATCTTCTCGCCGGGTTTCAGTCCGTCGGTAATGATCCATTCACTGCCAACGCGATCTCCCACAGTTACGGTGCGAATGGCGACTTTATTTTTTCCATCCACAACGGCCACTTGGTAATTTCCCTGCAATTCGGTGACGGCGCGTTGTGGGACAAGCAATGCATCCTTTTGCGTGCGGATGACGGCGCGAACTCTGCCATATCCTCCAGGCCGCAAAATATTGGCCGGATTCGGGAACAAACCGGCGAGGCGAATCGCTCCGGTGCCCTCGTTGACCTGCCGATCGGCAAAATAAAAGGTGCCTTCATATGGATAGATCGAGCCATCAGCCAGAATGAGCTGCAAACGTAAAGCTCTGTCCGCTTGGATCCTGCTTTCCTCCGTCGGGAATCGCTTACGCCAGGCGAGGTACTGCGGCTCGCCTACGGTGAAATACACCTTGATGGGATTGACGGTGGAAACTGAGGTTACCGGTCCGCTTGCGGGGCTCACCAACGCGCCGACTTGGAGCAGTGCCTGACCCGCAATGCCATCAATGGGTGCGACGAGATGAGTGAATTCGAGGTTGATGCGCGCAGTTTCCACTGCGGCTTCGTGCGCCTGGATTTGAGCTTTGGCCGTTTCCACGGTGGCCTTGGCCGCAAGGTTGTTTTGGACGGCGTTGTCGAGATCCTGCTGGCTAGCGGCCTGTTCCTTCGCCAGCGGGGTGTAGCGGTTGACGTCCAGTTGCGTACGCCCTTGGACCGCCACTGCATTTGCGAGTTCGGCCTTGGCCTGCGCTAATTGCCCTAGCGCCTGGTCCAACGCCGCTTGGAAGGGACGCGGGTCGATCTGGAATAGACACTGGCCCTTTTTGACGAACGCGCCCTCTTGATAGCCCTGCTGCTGCAGATAACCCGTCACCTCCGCTCGCACGTCGGCGTTAACCAAGCCATCTAGGGTGCCGATCCACTCGCCGTAAATGGGCACATCCCTCTGCTCGACCTGGACAACCTGCACTTCCGTGGGAGCCGTTGCGGGAGCTCCCGAGACGCCCTTCGGCCGAATCGCTCCAATGATCAAAGCGATGATGAAAAGGCAGAAGGCTCCACCAATCCAGAACTTATATTTCCAAAGAATGTTCATGTTACCCTCCAGCGGCACAACTCGGAGGGAAAACGCGGATGGGCATTTGTCGCTACAGAGCGGGGGCTCGGCACTATGGCTTTGCTGCCGTCCCTGACGATACCGGTGATCGCCACGCGGCCTGTTTGACCAGCAACCTGCAGAGTGTCCAACATCAGCGCTCTGAGGACGACGATGCCCCAGCTCATGCTCCCCCCAAAAGATCTGCCGGTGCAGATACAATTGCGAACCCGGCCTGGAGGGCCCTCGCACTTTCGAAACAGTCCGCATAGACTACACGAATGTTCGCCAATTTGCATCCTTCCGCTTGCCTTCCGCTGGAGGCGCTGATTCCGAAGATCGGGCCGACTCTTCATCGACAGGGTCCACATGCGGGCGACGTAGAAACAGTGCCGGCCACAGTCGCAACTGTGCATCCGACATAGAGAATGCCAAAGCCGGCGTTCTCGCTGCACAAAAGCAATTGATCGTCCGCCGAGGCCCAGGTGGAACGGGCGGAAGCCAGCGACGTCAAGCTGCAGGGTGATGTCCGGGGCTACAAACTTCTCGTCGACAAAAAGAAAATCGCCAATCAGATTTACGTTCAGGCCGTTTCGGCTGCGAAAGCCAGCACCGCTGGCATCGCGGCATTGATCGTCCGCCGAGGGACATCGCCGCGACCACTTTGTCGAAAAGTCGGCTATTCGTTGAAGCACCCAACGGTAAGGGAATTATGTAGGAATGCGTGGCCTTTCAACTATTTGGATTGGCCTTGAGCGAACAGCAGATTGCGAGATTTGGTGTAAACGGGAGCAGTTAAACTGGTCTGAACACTTGATGCCCCGTGCTTTTGACAAAGGGTGGACAAGGCGATCTCAAGCCGTTTGCGAAGCCACCTGCGATTCGTTGGCGTGACGCCGGCGACGGCCGCTTAGCAAGTAAATGGCTGCGCGCAGTTCGAGCAATGGATCATCCGACGGTTCGATCCCGTCGACGCGAGGAATCGGGTCGAAGATGATCCGACGATGAGCTTCGTCATCGGGGGCTTCCGAGGTCAGTTCGACTGTGCCGAAATGAACGAGCGGACGATCGGCAGCCCAATGAATCGTGGCATCATCCACGACGTCCTGGTCACTTGCGACCTGGACATGGATGTCCAACTCAACCGGGCCTGCCGCGATGCGGCGGGCCAATTCGTCAAACAGGTAGTTCTCGCCCTTCGCCTTGGCCGCCGCGTCGTCGAGATGTTCGACGCCCGCTTTAGGCGAAATGCGATACCTGCCGTGCCGCACGAGCCCCTGCTGGTTGATAAATCGGAAGGCCGTCACGCCAAAATAGGCTTCGGTCGCGAAACTTGCCGGACTTGGCTTGGGCGTTTGCACGAAGGCGAGCGCGGCTGGGTGTGCAGCCAAAAAGGCCGAAGGATCCCCGGTCGCCGCGGCTCGGAGAAAATCGAGGAATTCCTGCCCCGTTCTGGTCGGGAAGCCGTCCGTCGAATGGCTCACGATGTCCGTATGAACGCGATAAGCCATGTGGAAACGGATCGCGAGTCCGCGAGGATTCGAATCGGGAAGGTTGTCGGGAATTAGGGGAAGACCTGTTCCGTTGGAAAATCGCACGGTTACAGGAGTAGATTCGCGCGTAACGTGTGGCGCGCGAGTTAGCGAGCGCGCCTCGGGTGATGGGGCGAAGGTCCCGCTCAGCATCATGCCTTTTGCGTGGGCTGGACGAAAGCCCGGGTGGAGGCCAAAGATGGTATCAAATTGCGCCAGCAAATCGTTTGCGAGTTGCACGATCTTCTCGTCAGATGGGAGCGGCATGAGTTCCTCCTTCATCAAATCTTGCTCCGGGGTTCGCATCATACTCCATCGTTGTTCAGAATTCCTCATAGTGATCCTGAATTGGGTGCGGTGGCACCTAACTCCCCGATGATGAGAAGCTCATGGCGCACAGAAACGCACTGTGCGGCGCTTCTCCGGAAAGCGCGTTTATCGGGAGCTCGGCGATTAATGCTGTTTTGTGCAATCCGGACTATATCGGTGGGCGGCTTGGATCGGTAAGCAAGAGAAAGGGCCACTTCCGCGCGGGAAGTCCGTTTTTCGTCAACTGGACTGCCTCACAAATCGATGACGACGTCGCTAGTCGGCTGTGAACAGCAAAGGAGAAGGTGCCCATCGGCCGGCTTTTCGAGTGGCTCCGGTCCGTATCCGACCGCCAGGTGTAAGCAGTGACGCCATCCGGGGTTCGTTCATCCGAATACCGACGCGAAAGCATGTCACGCCTGGTTGAGTGACCTTGAAAAGTGCGGTGCCGATCTGAAATCGATCGCCGATGCAGACGGCATCATCAGCCAGCCCCTCAGTCGTAAAGTTCTCACCGAACTGTCTACAGACGAAATCGCTCCTCTTCAATTGCTCCTGCCATTACCGATACGATTCAATCGGATGCACGAAGACGGCTCGATGTTCCCCTTCGTGCGCGGCTAGGTCGCCTTGACCGTCGTTGTCGAGACTCAACCGGGCGACGCGACAGCGACCAGCCATCGGATTCTTCCAAATGTCGGTGTGTACAGTGCGGCCTTTCCACACGATGTAGCGTGGAAACCTGACGTTCACCGATAGAAGTCGAGCCCTGTCCTAGGAATCCCTCCCGCGCCGTTTGGTCAATCGAAATTGTCACTCACGTAGCCGCGGCGCCCTTGCGGCCTGCCTCTCGAGGGATGAACCCGGGAAGGCCGGTTTCGACGACTTTGTTGAATCGATAGCGCGTCGTGATTCCTTTGATCGCCTCCATCGCACTCTCTGGAAGGGGCGACACGTCAAGGCTTTCGCGGATATGATCCGCGTTTGTTGAGGTTGTAAGGATGGCGGTGCCTCGCTGGAGTGCCCAGGCGATACAAACCTGAGCGGCCGTCTTGCCTACTGCAGCGGCGACTTTTTTGATGACATTATCTTCGAGCAGTTTCGGCTCGAACGAGTGGCCCAGAACCGCGAACGCCAGGAACACGATCCCGGCTTCTTTGCAAGCCTCAAGCAGTTCCCATTGTGGAAGATAGGGATGCGCCTCTACATGCACGACCGCAGGCCGGATTCTCGCAGATCGATTGATCTCTGTGACATGCGCAAGGTCAACATCCGACAAGCCAATTGCGCGGCACTTGCCTTCGTCGACGAGGCGCTCCATCGCGCCCCAGGTCTCGGACAATGTGACGCCATGGTCGTAAATGGTTTTGCCATTTTCATCTCTCGGATCCTGATCGTCGCCCGGTCGAAAGGCAAAAGGTGTGTGCATCAGGTAGAGATCAACGTATTCGATCCGAAGCTTTCTGAGGCTAGCCTCGAAGGCAGGTTTGACACGCTCAGGACGGTGATTGTTGTTCCAGAGCTTGGTAGCAATGAAGAGATCGTCGCGCCGCACCTTTCCTTCTCGCAGCGCGTCTTGTATCGCCTCGCCCACCACCTCTTCATTTCGATATCGCTCCGAGCAATCGAATTGGCGAAAGCCAGCTTCTAAAGCAGATCTAGTGGCTCGTAACGTATCGCCAAGATCTGGGATCAAGGTGCCAAAACCGAGGGCAGGAATGCTTCTGCCGTTGTTCATAGGGATTTTTCTGCAACGAAGTTCGTTCTGTTCACTCATTGTTCCTCCTAGCTATCGAGCCAACTCTTCCCACTAGTCGATGCGCAGGGTTTGTTCCGTAGAGTAGCACTGGCTGGTCGTTCGAAGGTCGCTATTCCCACGCTCGCGCGTTAGATGTGCTTGTCCGGTCGGGGGGATTCCTGACATTTTAGCCCAGGCGGATGCCTGACACTTTCTGGTCGCTCTGGCCGTGGGGGTAGAAATCAAGCCACAACCCTCCATGGCGCATCGCCATCGGCGCGGCGCTGCAGCTACAGTTCCAGGGGCGTCTTCACGAGGCGTGATATAGCCGATCCGAACCTTGTAAAATCGCGAACATTCCAGGTCAGCGAAACATCCGCTCCCGCTTTCCGTGCACAACGGGCAATGAGTGCGTCATAGGCAGCTGCACCGACGACAGTCCCAGCGGAGGCTTGCTCAAGAACGGAAACGTATTCCTGCTCACGGAGCGTATCTGCTTTACGATGCCTAGGCCCTCTGGCCCGGGGATGCGCGGGCGGAGCGGCAAGCCCGTGAGCGCAGCGTAGACCTCGCGGAGCGTTCGGCGCGCGCAGAAATCATCTTTGCCTGCGCCAAGGAATAGTTTTGAGCTGGATGCGTGCTGCGGATGGTCCGCGCAAAAAACCGGAACCAGAACAGAGCTGTCGGAGAACCGCTTCAAGAATGTTGGCCCAGGATGTGCTGCGCCCTTTCTTCGCGGGCCTGGTGGATCGCATCATCGACCACGCGCACTGTCAGAGGCCTGCCGGTACGATAGACAAATAGCCCATTTTCCCAAACCATGCCACCGCCTTCTGAACCACTGGCATCTTCCAGCTTGAGGGGCAGTTCTTTTTGCACTAGCACCGCAAAGTAGTCTTCCGCGGACAACCCTTTGGCAGAGGCCAGCGCTTCCAGCGCGGCGGCGATGTCGGGTTTTAAATCCAGCGTCACGGCCTGCTTCTCCCACCCACTTGAAAAGTTTGAGCCACGTAGTGTTCCCTGTCAGGCAAACATGAGTTTATGCCCGTACCTTGTGAAGTTTCTATGGCCATGCAAAAGCGGATCCCTGGCTGCGCTCGGGATGACGGGGTAGCGAGATGGGCAAAAAAGTTTGGATGGAGGTGTGGTCACCTTGACGGACCGCCTTCTGTCTGCGCTAGGCCTTCGGCGGGCAAGCAGACGGCTCTTCCTACAATGGCAAAAGAGGAAGCGAAGGCCAAGATGCCGGCCGGAAGGCACGGCGCTACAAGGGCTAGAAGGGAGAGGCGGTTCGCTCAGTGCATGGGGACGCTGGCGCCGGGATGGCGGGCGGACTTGATGAGGAACATGCAGGGGATCATGGCGAGGCAGACGACGCCGAGGATCCAGAAAACGTCGATGAAGGCGAGCATGGCGGATTGCCGCAGCACTTCGCCGTACAGGATGGTCTGGGCCTGCTGCACAGCCGTGGCGGCGTCTGAGCCATGCGCGCGGAGCGTGGCGGTAATGCCGTGAAGAGCCTCGAGGTAGCGCGGGTTGAGCAGCGATATGTTGCCGACGAGGTCGACCTGATGTTTCTGGGCGAGGCGCGCCTGGAGGGTGGTGACGAGCGAGATGCCCACGCTGCCTCCGATGTTGCGCGCGAGGTTAATCAGCCCCGTGGCGTTGTTCATCTTTTCCTTGGAGACAAAGGAAAACGCAACCACATTGATGGGAACGAAGAGGAAGCCGAGTCCGCCACGTGAAATCATCCAGACATAGACATAGGTCCAGAATCCGGTGGTGAGATTGATATAGGAAAGCTGGAACATGCCGGCGGAAAGAACGAGCAAGCCAAAGATGACCAGCCAGCGCGCGTGATAGCGCGCCAGCAGCCAGCCGACAAACGGGAGAGAAACAAGCGTAACGATGGCGCCGGGAGAAAGGACGAGGCCGCTGAGCTCCGCGGTATAGCCGACAAGCGTCTGGAGCAGGACCGGGAGAAGCACCGTGCTGCCATACAACACGACACCCAGAAGAAACATGAGGAACGTGGCGGTGGCGTAGTTGCGGTCCTTAAAGAGATGCAGCTCGACAACGGGATCTTTCTGGCGCAATTCCCAAATGATGGCGCCGACAAGGCCAACCACACAGACGACTGTGCACCAGACGATGAAATTTGAGCCGAACCAATCGTCACGCTGGCCCTTATCGAGAACCACCTGGAGAAAACCGAGGCCCACGCTGAGCAGGCCGAGGCCGATGTAATCGATGCGCACGCGCTTGCCATTCTCGACGCGGGAGACGTGCGCGGGGTCGTGGATGAGCGTGGAGGTGAGGAAGATGGAGAGCAGGCCCACGGGGATATTGATGAAGAAAATCCAGCGCCAGGAATAGTTATCGGTGATCCATCCGCCGAGGGTGGGGCCAATGATGGGAGCAACGACAACGCCCATGCCATAGACCGCCATGGCCATCCCTTGTTTCTTGCGCGGGAAATTTTCGACCAGGATGGCTTGCGAGACGGGCTGCAAGCCGCCGCCACCCGCGCCCTGGAGGACTCGAAAGACGACCAACATGGGGAGGCTGGTGGCGGCTCCGCAAAGAAAGGAACTGACGATGAAGATGAGCACGCAAGACATATAAAAGTTTTTGCGGCCGAAGAGCCTGGAGAACCAACCGGTAAGCGGAAGAACGATGGCGTTGGAGACGAGGTAGGAGGTGAGGACCCAGGTGCTTTCGTCGACGCCGGCGGAGAGGCTGCCGGCAATGTGCGGGAGGGCGACGTTGGCGATGCTGGTGTCGAGCACCTCCATAAAGGTGGCGAGCATGACGGTGAAGGCGATGAGCCAGGGATTGACGCCAGGGCGGGTAAAGTCTGTGGGGGCGAGAGCGTCGGATTGTGCCAGCGTGCTCATCGGCGACAGAGGGTGATGACCGAGGTCCGCAGGAGCGACGGGTCAAGAGACGGTCACAGTAAAAGCATAACGCAGAGAGGAAACGATGGCCTGTGGCATAGGTCACACAACAGCGGAGGGGAGACTTAGGAGGTTTGCGGTTTGCTGGGAGAAGCGGTGGAACAGGCAATAAGCCACTGCCCGAGGTAGTAAGGGATTAGGACCATGAGGGGAGCGAGAAAAATCGCGGAGTGAAAGTGGTCGAAGGCCAGGAGCGAATCGGAGAGCATGAAGAGAATAGCACCGAAGGCGGCGAAGCCGGCGGGCCTGGATTTCAGGACGAGGAAACGCGTCATGGCTTGGGCGGCCATGGTGGCCAGAAGCAGTGAGTAGAGAGCGACGGGAAATTTCAGGTTGCTGGGAAGATCGGGAAACAGCAGGAGAAACAGGGCGCTGGCAACGGCCAGGTAGAGTAGCCAGAGGGAAAGACTGGCGGGAAATTTGGCCTCTCGGGTGAAGGCGATGAGATACGCGACGTGGGTGGCGAGAAAGGCGGCGAGTCCGAGCAAGAAATAGCTTGCGGGCCAGAGCAGGGCGATATCGCCGAGGAGGGAAAAGCATAGACCGGTGGTGATCCAGAAGGAATAGGGACGCTTATCGGAACGCCACTGGGCAAGCGCGATGGAAAGAATGAGGACGGTGGCGAGCGGCTTGAAAAAGTATTCAAGCCAGGGGTAGTGAAGGAGATGTCCGGCAATGGTGAGCAGGACGGCTATGGCCAGCAGAGGGCCGACGAGGTTGGAGGAGACTTTGCGCATCCGGAGGACGGAGGGCCATTGTACTGAAAAGGAGGGCGTAGGGGGGCAATGCGAGAAAGAATCCTGAGGAGCAGGGAAACTGGAGCATGCAGGATTCCCGAAATGGGCACTTGCACAGGTTTCGGTGGAATTGTGGATAACTATAAGAATAACCAGACCAATTCAGATTTGACATGGGGCGAATACAAGGCGAAGATGGAAGCGACTCCGACGGTTCTTTCCGTAACGGGGAGTTGGAAAGAAAGCGGGGGGCGGTGATGACCGGCGAGAGTACGGGCGCGAGGCCAGCCGTGAACGGTGACAGGTTCGCAACGGCGCTGAAAAAGTTCTGGGGATATGAGGGATTCCGGCCACGGCAAGAAGAGGTCGTGAGGAGCCTGGCGGCGGGCCGGGACGTGTGTGTGGTCATGCCGACAGGCGGAGGAAAGTCGCTGTGTTACCAATTGCCGGCGGTCTTGGACGAACGGCGAACGGCGGTGGTAATTTCACCACTGATTGCTTTAATGCAGGACCAGGTGGCGCAATTGCGGCAGATGGGCATCCCGGCGGTGTTCTTGAACAGTGCTGTGGTGGAAGCAGACCGGAACACGGTGAAACAAAAGGCGACGTCGGGTGAGTACCGGCTCATCTACGTCTCGCCGGAGCGTGCGGTGATGGATGGGACGGCGGAATGGTTAAGGAAAGTCCCGGTCTCGTTCTTTGCGATCGATGAGGCGCACTGCATTTCGGAATGGGGGCACGATTTCCGGCCGGAGTACCGGAAGCTGAGCAAATTGCGAGCCATGTTCCCGGAGCAGCCGATCGCGGCGTTTACGGCCAGTGCCACGCAGCAGGTGCGGCACGACATCGTAGAACAGTTGCGGCTGAAGGATCCGCTGAAGTCGGTGTCCAGCTTTCGCCGGGAAAACCTTCGATATTTCGTGAAGGAGTGCAGGGGGAGAGACCAGGACACTTACCTGCTCGAAGCGGTGCAACACGCGAAGGATGGAAATGTGATTGTGTACTCGCCCACCGTTGCGCGGGTGGGAGAGATTATCGACCTGCTCGGAGAAAACGGAATTGCGGCGGTGGGATACCACGGACAAATGGACAGCGGCGCACGGAGGGAAAATCAGGAAAAGTGGATGACGGAAGAGGCGCGGGTGCTGGTGGGAACGATTGCGTTCGGGCTAGGAATCAACAAACCGAATGTGAGGGCCGTGATCCGGTTGGGATTGCCGGACAGTATCGAACAGCTCTACCAGGAAACGGGCCGCGCGGGACGGGATGGCTTGCCGGCGGATTGTACTCTGCTGTGGGAGAAAAAAGACAACGGGTTGCGGGCGTACTTTATTCGTCAGATTGGGGATCACGCGGAGAAAGAACGGGCGTGGGGGCGGTATCACTTGATGCAGGGATTTGTGAACGGGAAGCAATGCCGGCAAATACAGATCTGCGAGTATTTTGGCGAGAGCGTGAAGTGGGAAGGATGCGGTGTCTGCGATATGTGCGCCGGGCTGCCACGGTGGATGGCACGGGGCGGCGGGGCGGGAACGACGAAAAGAAAATGGAAAAAGAGGCCAGGCCGCGCGATCGAGGAGGCGACCTTTGAGGCAAGTCCAACGAGTCCGGTGAATGAAGAGTTGCGTGAGTATTTGCGGGAATGGAGACGAAATTCCGCGCGGGAGAAGATGATTGCCGCGTTTATCGTGATGCACGATGCGACGCTGGACGAATTGTGCCAGAAGCAGCCGAAGACCCTGCGGGAGCTAAGAGGTATCTCCGGGATGGGAGAGAAAAAATGCGAGATGTACGGGGAGGAACTCCTGGCGCTGTTCCCGAGATTTGCGGCAGGGGAAAGGGCGAGCAAAGAGTGGCACGCACGGCCGCCCAACGCTTCGCTGGAGACGTTGGAATTGTTGGAGCAGGGACGCACGTTTGAGGAGATTGCACGGATTCGTGGGCGAAAGGTGGCGTCGGTGGTGGTGCTGGTGGCGGACCTGGTCGAACGGGGCGAAACGGAATTTCAGGGAAGTTGGATGCCAGCCGAGCGGCGGCAACAGATTCGCGATGTATGCCAGCGCGTGGGGATGGAATGGATGAAGCCGATCAGGGAGGCGCTGCCGGAGGAGGTCCGTTACGACGACATTCGGCTGGTCTTGGCGGAGATGAGAAGCGGGAAGGCCTAAGCGCAACGATGGTTCCCAATCACAGGTCGAAACTGGCAGCAGCGTGCTTTCGGCGCTTCCCATTTGTCTGACAGGCCCTGGTACTGTCCCCTGGTGGTGGATGAGCCCTACGAAACTGCCCTCGTACCTCGGGGCAGGTAGGGTAGAAGACGCTGCGCCACGGCAAAGAGCGGGCTGTCTCGCTTCGCAGCTCAGGGCGAACTGAAGGTCATGGCGAGCCGGGAGGCAGCGATGCTGCGCCCCTACACGGAAAGGCTCGTTATTTCAGCGGTGCGTGGCCGTTGAAGCGGGCGGCGGAGCCTAGTTCTTCTTCGATGCGGAGGAGTTGGTTGTATTTGGAGATGCGGTCGGTGCGTGAGGCGGAGCCGGTCTTGATCTGGCCGGCGGCGGTGGCGACGGCGAGGTCAGCGATGAAGGTATCCTCAGTCTCGCCGGAGCGATGGGAGATGACGGAGTTGTAACCGGCCTTGCGGGCTAGCTCAACGGCCTGGATGGTTTCGGTGACGGTGCCGATCTGGTTGAGCTTGATGAGAATGGCATTGGCGATACCTTCGTTGATGCCCCGGGAGAGGCGCTCAGTATTGGTCACGAAAATGTCGTCGCCCACGAGCTGGATCCTTTTCTTAGACGTCTTTGAGCCAAGAGCTTCTGTGTGAGTTTTCCAGCCGGACCAGTCATCTTCCGCCATGCCGTCTTCGAGAGACACGATGGGATATTTTTCCACCCACTTGGTCCAGTAGTCAGCCAATTCGACGGAGGAGTGAACGGACTTGTCGGATTTCTTGAAAACGTATTTGCCGCTGGCCTTGTCAAAAAATTCGCTGGCGGCGGGGTCGATCGCGATGGCCACCTGTTCACCCGGTTTGTAGCCGGCAGCGACGATGGCTTCGAGAACAATCTGGATGGCTTCCTCGTTGGACTTGCAGCTGGGAGCGAAACCACCTTCATCGCCCACGGAAGTGGAATAGCCGTGCTTCTTGAGTGCGGATTTCAGGGCATGGAAAACTTCGACGCCCCAGCGCAGTGCTTCGCTGAAAGTGGGAGCGCCGATGGGCATGGCCATGAATTCCTGGAAGTCCACGGAACTATCGGCATGAGCGCCGCCATTGAGGATGTTCATCATGGGGACAGGGAGAAGGTTGCCGGAGTGGTCGGAGGAGTAGTGAGCCAGATACTTGTAGAGAGGCTGCTTGAGAGCGACGGCGGAGGCGCGGGCAGCAGCCATGGAGACGGCGAGGATGGCGTTGGCGCCCAGGCGGGATTTGGTGGCCGTGCCGTCAAGGGTGATCATTTTCTGGTCGAGGGCGCGCTGATCGGCGGCGTCGAAACCGGTGACAGCCTTGGCGATTTCGGAATTAACGTTTGCGACGGCCTTGAGGACGCCCTTGCCGAGGAATTTGGACTTGTCACCGTCGCGGAGTTCGAGGGCCTCGTGCTCGCCTGTGGAGGCGCCGGAAGGAACGATGGCGCGGCCGAAGGCGCCGGATTCAAGGGTGACGTCGGCTTCAACGGTGGGATTGCCGCGCGAGTCAAGGACCTGGCGGGCGTGAACGCGGGTGATCTTTGTAGACATGATGGAGGAGTCTCCTGAGTGATTTAGAACCAATAATTGTAGCAGAGGCGTAAGGAAGGGTGAGTGATGGGGAGCACAGAGGGCGAGTTTGTGGCCAGGGCTGAGAGAACAGGGCGCTGTGGTCGCCGACTTTTGCCGCAGCTACACTTGCGGCTGAAACCTCAGAAGGGTCATCAATTCCTTGAGCTTCAAACTGACATGCAGGTCCCGACTTACGGAGGAACTTAGATTGAAGCGGAGTATGACCACAAAAATGTCGGGGGATTCGTTCAAGGTAGCATTGTGGTCGTGGGTGATTCGGGCGAGTGTGGAACGAGGTGCAGTGAAATTGTCCTCTCCCCGCTCGTTGTCGGCGAAGTGAAAGGAATCGGGGAAAAGGGCGATTGTGCCGGACTCGTAGGGTGCACTCAGAATCCCTTGGTTCCACCTTGTGAAATTGACGGTGAAGATGAATGGTTCCGAAAGATCGAGAGCTGGAGTGTGAATTTTGACCTGAAGAGCGCTCAACTCAGGAATCAACTGGTCATCATGGATGAGACGCGAGGATTGCACAACTCCCTGGTCGTCAAATTCAACCAGCAGATTCTGGAGGGAATAACCTTGGGAGGGAGGAGGCCTTAGTGCCGGGTCGCGCGGGAATATAGGGACGAGGTCAACGGACGGAGTAGACCAGCGCCCCCAAAAGAATTGATGATTGCCACAACCCGAATCGAGGGAACTCAGTTTCTCGAGGACTTCCGCGCGGCTGGTCTTGTTGGGCTGGATGAATTTCAGGTCCAACTTCCCCGTAAGGACACCTGAGGCACCCGTCGGCAGCCTGGACTTGCTTGCAGGAAAGACCATACACCCTGAACAAAGCAAAGACAGGACGCAGACGAATGCGGAGAGAGCGAAAAAAGCTGGCGGCGATGGGTTGGAAACCGATGCAGGCCCGCGGGCATGGAGCGCCACAGTACCCATAACGATCCAGCGGAATTCAACGGAGAATTCCGTCCTTTCTTTCAATGTAACTTAGGCCCTCCGTTCGCGGAGAGCAAGGGCAGGCGTCACCGAGAGCTGCGTGCAGCTGGAAACAAGGGGCACCAGGAGTGTGTCTCCGCAAGCCTTGCGTCACTGAGGTTCGGGCTCTTCGATAAGGGACTCCTGGCGGACGACGACGACGATGCCGGAGGGAGTCACATGGAAACGGCGGCGGTCGGCTTCGAGGTCATAACCGATTTCGGTGCGTTCGGGCAAGCTGACGTGGCGGTCGACGATGGCGCGGCGGATTTTGGAATGGCGGCCGACGTTGACGTGGTTGTAGATGATGGAGTCGGCTACTTCGCAATAGCTGTTGATGCGCACGTCGTAGCCAACCACGCAATTCTTGGCGCGGCCACCGGAGAGGATGGAGCCGCCGCCAACGATGGAGTCAAGTGCAACGCCCATGCGGTCTTCATCGGCGAAAACGAATTTGGCAGGGGGATATTGATGCTGCCAGGTGCGCAGGGGCCAGTTCTTATCATAAAGATTGAAGACCGGGGAGACACCGACGAGGTCCATGTTGGCTTCGTAGTAGGCATCGATGGTGCCGACGTCGCGCCAATAGAGGGATTCCTTGCTGTTCTCGTCGACGAAATTGTAGGCGAAGACGCGATGCTTGGAAATGATGCGGGGTAGGATGTCCTTGCCGAAGTCGTGAGAGGACTTGGGATCCTCAGAATCGGCGAGAAGAATGGGGATCAAGAGTTGGGTATTGAAAATGTAGACGCCCATGGAGGCGTTGCAGTGCGTGGGCTTGTGAGGAGAGGATTTCGGCTTGGCAGGTTTCTCCTCGAAGCCCATGATGCGCCAGTGCCTGTCGGTCTCAATGACGCCGAATTGCGTGGCAGCATCCGGAGAGGGAATTTCGATGGTGGCAACGGTGACATCGGCGCCGGAATCGATATGCTGCTGAAGCATTTTGGCGTAGTTCATTTTGTAAATGTGGTCGCCAGAGAGCATGAAGACGAATTTGGAGCGCTCGCTGCCGATGGAGTAGATGTTCTGGTAGACGGCGTCGGCGGTGCCCTGGTACCACTGCTGGGAGACGCGCATCTGCGGCGGAAGAACTTCAATGAATTCGCCGAGGCCCATGAGCGGAGACCACCCGGCGCGGATGTGGCGATTCAGGCTGAGAGCCTTGTACTGGGTGAGAGTGAAGACGCGGCGCAGTCCGGAATTGATGCAGTTGGAAAGAGTGATGTCAATGATCCGGTAAAGAGCGCCAAAGGGAACGGCGGGTTTGGCGCGGTCCCGGGTGAGTGGCCAGAGGCGTTCGCCCTGTCCCCCAGCAAGAAGAACTCCGATGGCATCGCGCATATCGGGCATGAGGGTCGGCTCCCGAGGCAGGAATGTGAAGCAGACCAGTGTACCAGCAGAGGCAAGAGACAAGCAGGCAAAGATAAAGTGAGGACCGGAAGGAGCCCCGGTTCGCTTTGTGGCAAGAGTAACTCGAAAGGCAACAAAGAGAGGGGGAAGGAGGGGGATGGACGAAAGAGTGCTTGACTTGCAGAGGGGGAATTGACTACAAGAAGCCAGCACCCTCATGCGATAATGTAAACAGGGACAGTGTTGCAGTATGGCTGTAGGCACTGTAAGCAGGCAATCCGAACCGGAATAGAGGTGAAGTTCTTTGGCAGAGGTGATCATTCAAGAGAGCGAATCTCTTGAGAATGCACTGCGCCGTTTTAAGCGCAAGGTGCAACAGGAAGACATCATCAAGGAAATAAAGAAGCACAGCTTCTATATGAAACCCGGCGAGAAGCGCCGGGCAAAAGAAGCGCTTTCGCGGAAGCGACTGCGCAAGAAGCAGCGTCGCGAGCAGGATTAAACCTGCACGAAACGCGGCTCGGCGCCGCACTTCCGGGATCAGGCCCCTATCAGGCAGAGATGTTGGGAATTCGTTCAGATTCTTCGCCCGCCGGCCCAAGGGATCTGTGCACGGTGACCCCGGGGTACAGGTCTATTCATCAGACAAGGCCCATGGTGAAAGATGAGCCCGTCCCCGCTGCCCGAGAGGGGCCCGAGGGGAGAGCGGGTCATGGAATTCCACGATAAGGTCCTGAAATGTTCGGAGTGTGGCGCCGAGTTCGTGTTTACTGCCGGCGAACAGATGTTTTTCGCCGACAAGGGATTTAAGAACGAACCCAAGAGGTGCAAAGCTTGTAAGTCAAAACGTGCCGAAACCGGAGGCGGAGGAGGGCAGGCGCGGGCAGAAACGAAGACAACGTGCTCGCAATGCGGCAAGGAAACAACTGTCCCCTTCAAACCCACCCAGGGCCGGCCGGTATTCTGCAGGGAGTGCTTCCAGGCAAGGCGATCGATGGGAGCGGCTTAGAAAAGATTCGAAGACAGAAGTAATGGAATCAGGGAAGGGCTACCGGAATCGGTAGCCCTTTTTCATTTTGCGGCGTGCGTGGACAGCCAGGCTTCGAACTGGGCGAGGGCTCCGGGCATGTTGCGGCGGCCGTAGCCGAAGCGGATGTGGCGTGGCTGGTCATAGACGGTGCCGGGAAGGAGCAGGACACCAGCTTCGCGAACGAGCTGTTCGCAGAAAGTCTGGACATCGGTTTCTGGAACAAGGCGGACAAAGCCGATAGTGCTGGCGTTGGGAGGAGTCCAGCTAAACAGATCAGCGTGGCGAGCGAGGAAGGCCGAGAGTTTAGGGAGATTCCGGAGAACAATCTGGAGATTGCGATCGATGAATTTCTGGCGATGGCGGAAGGCGAGGGCCGTCAGGAATTCGCTGGGAGCGCTGGCACAGATGGTGGTGTAGTGCTTGAGGGAGACAATTTTCTGCAGAAGGGCCGCGTCACGACAAGCCAGCCAGCCGAGACGCAGGCCCGGGAGGCCGTAGGTCTTGCTGACAGAGCCGAGGCTGAGGGCACGGTCATAGAGATCGCAAGCGGCGGGAAGACGCGTGGAAGGATCGTGTTCCAGTTCGCGATAAACCTCGTCGGAGAACAGGTAAATGTTGTGACGGGCAGCGAGATCGAGGACGGCGCGGAAGATCTCAGGCGGCATGAGAAGGCCGGTGGGATTGTGCGGTGAGTTGATGTAGATGGCACGCGTGCTCGGGCGGATGAGCGATTCGAGCGCGGCGAGATCATGTACCCACGCGTTATCGGAATTGCGACGCCACTCGCTGACGGCGGCACCGGTGCTTTTCGGGATGGTCAGGGCACTTTCGTAGCAGGGCGTTTCGACGATGGCGTGATCGTTGGGAGTGAGCAGCGCGTGGTAGAAGAGGAAAATGGCTTCTTCGGCTGCAGAGACAACGATGAGCTGGTCCGGACGAATTTCTTGGTAGACCGTGGCGAGGACTTCGCGTAGCCAAGGGGCGCCGGGAGATTCCGTGTAACCGCACCAGTGCTTCAGAAAAGCGTCGTGGGCACCGGGTTCGAGGGTGAGAAGCTCCTCGATGGTCTGCGATTCGGCGTCAGAGGAGGAGAGCAGGTACCGGGCGGAGAATTCGTGCTTGCCCATGTATTCTTCAATGCGGAAGGGAGTGATGTGCATGAGAGGGAGTGTGCCAACGGTAGAGGGGAAGCGTCCAGAACCAAATTGGGGCCAGCGATGAGGTGACATGTACGCGGGAACAATGTATTTGCACGACACATGTGAGAGAGCGTTGCTCGGACAGGAGGACGAACCACGGCCGGCTGAAACGCAGCTTGCGGGCCGCCGCAAACCCGAAGCATCCGTGTGAAGACATAGATGCCTAGCGCCGTTTCAGGGCTTCGAGTTCTTCGAGCGTGCGCGGCCAATCCGCTCCGAGTAGACGGGACAAACCGCGGTCCGCAAGCACTTTCCCGCCAGTTTGGCATTGGGCACAGTAGTTTGTTTCATTGTCCGCGTAGCGAATTCGCTGGATTTCTTCACCACACCTCGGGCAAGGTTTGCCATAGCGTCCGTGAACCGCCATCCCCTCACGAAACGCGGTCACGTTTTCCGGAAAGCAGGTCTCCGCAACGAGGCACAGCTTGTCGATCCAGAGATTGAGGGTTTGGTGTGTTGCAGCGAACAGCCTTTCCCACTCGTGAGGCTTGAGCTTGCGGGTGAGCGTGGTCGGCGAAAGTTGCGCGGCGTGCAGGATCTCATCGGAATACGCGTTGCCAATGCCGCTGACGATGCGCGGATCGGTGAGGGCCCTCTTGAGCGTGCAGTTTTCGGCTGTGAGCGCGTCGCGAAAGGAACCAAGATCGCTCGCAAAGATTTCGATGCCTCCGGGGTCAATGGAACTCAGCCCTTCCTCCCCAACAAGAAGGTGCAAGGAGGCGCGGTGTTTTGTGCCGGCTTCCGTAAGTACGAGAGAACCGTTCGAGAAGTCGAAGGTTGCAAGACCGTGGCGTCTAGCCAGCTTTGTTCCCGGCGGCCGCCAGTGCAATCGGCCAGCGATCATTAAGTGCAGCACCAGCCAGAGATCGCCTTCCACGCCAATCGCGATGCGCTTGCCGATTCTCCGCAGTTCACGCACAACGCGGCCGTGCACACTTGCAATGGGCGGTTGCGCGGTTCGCAGGAGAAACGGACCCGCCAGCCGCACCCGCTCAATCGGTGTCGCAACGATGCGCGGTTCGAGTGCGCTGATGTAGGCGGAGATATCCGGAAGTTCCGGCATAGGAGTGAGCCTTCCGGCAGCGCCCTCGCGTTTGGAACCACTTTCTCCCTGAAACTACTCCAGCGACAAAACGATAGTCAATATGCATCGCCTTCGCCGGTCTGTGGAGGGAGTAAGCTCTACTTGCAGCCACAAACGCGCCTGGAGCACGGACGCTCGGAAACAATCTTACTAATTTGCTTGAAGCAGGGCGATTGGCTGCCGAGGTACGAGCAAGCCTGTTCGCGAAGGCTGCGACGGTCTAATCGAAGGTCGGAGAAAGAGGGTGGGCTGGCGGAGACTGGGCGTTTCCGCGGTGCCAGCGAGTCGTCGGAAGTGGGTGTGTTTTGGGGGTTGAGGGAGTATGATACTGGCTCCGAAGTCCCCAGATTAGATCACGCGACACGGAGGGCCACTCATGGCTCACCGCTTTACCATCGGTGTCGAAGAGGAATTCCAAATCATAGATCCAGAGACGCTGGAGTTGCGGTCGCACGTGGTGCAACTGCTCTCGGCGGCGGCGTCGCGCGGACTGGGCGACCAGGTGAAGCAGGAGATGCACCAGTCCATCGTGGAGACTGGTACGAAGATCTGCGAGAACGTGAGCGAATTGCGCCTGGAGATGCATCGCACACGAAGCGAACTGGTGTCTGCGGCAGAAAGCACGGGGCTGCAAGTGGCTGCAGCAGGGACGCACCCATTTTCCAGCTGGATTGACCAGGTGATTTCGCCCGGCGAGCGCTACCAGAATATCGTGGAGGAAATGGGGCAGCTGGCGCGGTCGCTGCTGATCTTCGGGATGCATATCCACGTGGCGATGCCGGACCGGCAGACCACCATCGACATCATGAACATGGTGCGATATTTCGTGCCGCACCTGCTGGCGCTTTCGACGAGTTCGCCTTTCTGGATGGGACGCAATACGGGACTAAAATCGTTTCGCACCACGGTGTTCCGGAGGTTTCCCCGGACGGGGATTCCGGAGACGTTCGATTCTTGGAGCGCCTACGAGAATTACATCAACCTGCTGATCAAGCTGAATTGCATCGATAACGGCAAGAAGATCTGGTGGGACGTGCGGCCGCACCCGACATACGGAACACTGGAGTTTCGCATGTTCGATACGCCCACGAAGGTGGAAGAAGGAGTGGCGATCGCCGCGCTGACACAGGCTATTGTCGTAAAACTTTACCGGTTGTATACCACCAACATGGGCTGGCGGACGTACCATCGCGCGTTGATCGAGGAGAACAAGTGGAGAGCAGCGCGCTACGGGATCGAAGGGAAAATGATCGATTTCGGGAAAGAAGCGGAAGTGCCGATGAGAGAATTGATCCCCGAGTTGTTGGAACTCGTGGATGACGTGCTGGATGACCTGGGAAGCCGCGGGGCGGTGGAATATATTCACACAATCTTAAATGAAGGCACGAGCGCGGAACGGCAGATGCGGGTGTATCAACAGACCGGCGACTTGAAGGACGTGGTACGACATCTGGTGGCGGAGACGCGGTCGAACGCGATGGAGCCACGTTCCAGCTCTGCCGGCACAATTCATTGAGGATGCGTTTTCGAGTGGCGGACGCCGGAGGAGGAGAACCATGATTAAAGTGGGGTTGCTGTGCGGGCGGGAGTTCAGTTTTCCTCCGGCGTTTCTGGCGCGGGTGAGTGAACTAGGCAAGAAAGATGGCGTGACCGCGGAGTTTGTGAAGCTCGGCGGAACGAAAATGGGAGAGTCGGCGGAATTCCGGGTGATCGTGGACCGGATCTCGCATGAGGTGGAATATTACCGGGGGTACCTGAAGCACGCGGTGCTGCAGGGAACCTACGTGATCAACAACCCGTTCTGGTGGACGGCGGACGATAAGTATTTCAATTACGCAATGGCTTCGAAACTGGGGATTGCGATTCCCAAGACCGTGCTTCTGCCCCAGAAGGGCTATCCCACCGATGTGGATATTAACTCCGAATCGCTGCGGAACCTGAAGTATCCGATCGATTGGGTGGCGCTGCTGGACTACGTGGGCAGGCCCGCGATTCTGAAGCCCTTTTCGGGCGGCGGATGGAAGCACGTTTACAAGGTCAATAATGAGGAGGAACTGCTGCAGGCCTATGACCAGACCTCCCCGTACTGCATGACGCTGCAGGAGTTCATCGATTTCGAGCAGTACGTGCGGTGCTTCACGTTCGGAAAGTCCGACATTTTGCCGGTGGCGTATGACCCGAAGGAGCGGCGCTACCTGGTGGAGCACAATTACCTGACGGCTGAGTTGGGGGCACGGGTGGTACAGGATGCGCAAACGATTAACCGGGCGCTGGGCTATGAAATGAACACCATCGAGTTTGCGGTCAAGGATGGGGTGCCGTATGCGATTGATTTCCTGAACCCGGCGCCGGATTTTGAGCGCGACCGCATTACGGAATTTTATTTCGAGCAGGTGGTGGAGAAGATGTCGCGGCTGGTAATCGACCGCGCGCTGCACGGCAATGTGGCGAACACCTGGCCGCGCTGGGAGGAGATGCTGGGGATTGGGGAGCCGGCGGGATTCACCGGTGCGGCACGAACGCCACGCGGGGCGCAGACAGCAACCTCCACTTCAGTCCATCCATGAGAACAGCGAAAAATCGAGCAGGCGGGAACCCCGATCCCGTCGAATATTGGGACCGGTTGCTTCGCCCGTTGGTGAAGAAGTCCGCCGAACTGCCGGCAAATTTTCTGAAACAAGTGCGCGCCGCGAAACTGACATTCGGGAAGCGCGTGCATTGCCCGTTTCTGCGACCTGTATTCCTCTCACCGCAGGATGAAGAGCGCGTGCGGCGGGTGGCGGAGACGATTGCGGCGATTGCCGAGCGAGTAACCAGCGCGGCGTTGGAAGACAGTTCCCTTTTCGAGCAGTTTCATTTGCGTCCCGAGGAAGAACGGTTGGTGCGAATGACGGCGGGCTATGCGCCGGCGAGCACGGCTTCCCGTCTGGACGCATTTCTGCTGCCGGAATCGCTGAAGTTCACGGAATATAACGGAGAATCGCCGGCCGGAGCGGGATATTCGGAAACACTATCGGATATATTCCGCGGGCTGCCTGTGATGGAGGAGTTCAAGAAGCGTTTCGAGGTGCACAGCTACCCGTTAATGGCCAAGCTGCTGGACGCTCTGGTGACCACGTACGTGGAGTGGGGCGGGAAAACGAAGCGGCCGCAGATGGCAATCGTGGATTGGAAAGAAGTGCCGACCTGGAGCGAATTTGAGATTTTAAAAGAGCGCTTTGAAAAGATCGGGATACCTGTGGTGCTGGCGGATCCGCGGGAACTGGAATTCGACGGGAAGCGGCTGACGGCGCAGGGGAAGACGATCGAACTGCTGTACCGGCGCGTGCTGATGAATGACATCGTGGCGAAGCCGGCGGAATGTGAAGCGATGGTGAAGGCGTATGCTGCGGGGGCGGTGTGCGTCGCAAACAACTTCCGGTGCAAGATTCCGCACGTGAAGGCATTCTTTGCGGTTCTGACCGATGAGAGGAATGCGAAGTATTTCAGTTCGGAGGATCGTGAGTTGATCGAGCGGCACGTGCCGTGGACGCGGGTGGTTGCCGATATTAGGACAGAATATGCCGGCCAACCCATTGAGTTGCTGGAGTACATCCGCAAGAATCAGAAGAATCTGGTGATGAAACCAAGCGATGAGTATGGGGGGATGGGAGTCACGCTCGGCTGGGAAGTGGAGAAAAAGGAGTGGGAGCGGGCGATGGAGAATGCCCTGCCGGGCGGAAAATTGGCGAAGGCGCATGGATGCTGGATCGTGCAGGAACGGATCCCCATGAGGCGCGGCGAGTTTCCTCATATTGGCAAGGGAAATAAGGTGGAATTCCGGAACATGCTGGTGGACTTTGCCCCCTACCTGTTCCGTGGAAAAGTGGCGGGATATCTGACGCGCTTGAGCAGCACCAGCCTGGCGAATGTGACCAGCGGCGGTGGGCAGATCCCGTCGTTTCGCGTGGAGCCGAAGAGAGCGGAGAGGCGTGCTGCGGCGGGCAAATCGTAGGGTCAGAGGAATTGGCAGACGGGCAAAATCCGGTAAAATAGAAAGAATGTCATTCGGAATCGCTCCTAATGAGCTGATGGCTGGCGCGAAGAACGCCGTGGAAGTGTGCCTGGGTGTGCGCGCGGGCGAACACGTGACGGTGATCGCGGACGAAATGAGCCGGAGCGTGGCGGCCAGCCTGGAGCATGCGCTGGAAGAACGGGGGGCGAAGTTCACCGGGCTGCTGCTGGAGGACTTTGGACCGCGGCCGATGAATGCGGCCCCGGAAGCGGTGCTGGGGGCCCTGGAGAAGACAGACGTGGGCGTACTGTGCATGACGCCTCAACCCGGCGAGTTGGGCGCACGGATGGCGATTGTGCGGGTGGTCGAGAAGCGGCAGATTCGCTACGCGCACATGGTGGGCGTGACCCCGGAGATTATGCAGCAGGGGATGCGCGCGGATTACCGGAAAGTGGATGAATTGAGCGACCGGTTGCGCAAACGGATGTTGCATGCGGAAACGTTGATGGTGAAGACCGGGGCGGGGACATCGTTTCGCGCGCACTTTGACCCGCAGCTGGATTGGGTGAAGACTAGCGGATTAATCAGTCCCAGGTATTGGTCGAATCTGCCCGCCGGTGAAGTGTTCACGACTCCCGCAACGGTGGACGGGACGTTTGTCTGCGATGCCACGGCAGGCGATTACTTTAATGGCAAATATGGTGATCTGCAGGCGACGCCGCTGGTCATGGAAATCGCGGGCGGAAGGCTGAAGCACGTGGAGTGCCCAAGGAAAGATCTGCAGGAAGAGTTCTGGAATTACTGCCACACCGACGAGAACAGCGACCGGGTGGGCGAACTGGCGTTCGGAACAAACCTGGGATTGGCGCGCATGATCGGGATATTATTGCAGGATGAGAAATTTCCTGGGGTGCACATTGCGTTTGGGGACCCCTACGGGAGCCAGACGCATGCGGATTGGAAATCGCGTACGCATGTGGATGTGCTGACCCGGAATTGCGATGTGTGGATCGATGAAGATCAGGTGATCGAGAAGGGCCGGTATCGGCTGGATCATCTGGGAATTGCCTGAAGCATCAAGTCAAGACCATTTGGAGAGGTACTCGCGCATCTGGCGCTTCCAGAAGGGCCAGTCGTGGCCACCTTCGGGACCCCAGTTGTCGACGGAATGGCGAATGCTCTTGCTCGAAAGGACTTCGGAAAGACGATAAGTGGGACCGCTGTTCTCCCACGGACCCGTGCCGGTAATCAGGTGAATATCGCACGAAGCGAGCTGCTCGTAATACCAGGGATCGGAAAGATTGGCGAGGTAATCTACCGGATTATTGAAATAGAAATTGTTGTCGTACATGCCGTCCATGAAATTCTTCAAATCGTAGACGCCGGACATGGCGAAGCAGCGCTTAAAGACATCGGGATGCTTGAAAAGCGAATTGGCAGCGTGATACGCGCCAAAGGAAGCGCCCATCGTGGAGACGGCCGGCTGAGACTTGCAATTGTCCCAGATGAAGGGCACGACTTCCTCGCGGAGATAAGAATCAAAGACGGATTGGACGTAGCTGCGGTGGAAAGGGTGCGCGCTCTTGTTATAAAAGCTGAGGCCGTTGATGGAATTAACGGTGAAGAGCTTGACGCGCCCGGCATCGATGAAATCGCCAAGAGCCCCGACCATGCCCTGGCCTTCGAGCTCCCACTCATCGCCTGCGCTGGTAGGAAAACCGAGCAGCGGCGGCCCCCAGTGGCCATAGACGACAACGCCGAGCTCGAAGCCCAGACGAGGAGAATGCCAACGATGCACTTCACGCTTCATGTCAGGAATCCTTCCGGACCGCGGGAAAGAAGTATGGCAGCCGGGGCGGCCTGAGGGCAACGCAATTGCGCTTGGAATGTCGAGCCAGGTGGCGCGGGGTTGCAAGCGGTGGAAATGCGGGTAGGATAGAGGGCTAAGGTAGGCGCATTTATGGGGATTTCCGTCGCTAAAGACGCCAGGTGAGGACATGATCCAAATCGAAAATGTGAGCCGTCGCGGATTTCTAAAGGGAATGGTGGGAGCCGGTGCGTTGGTGTTGGGCGCACAATTCCTGCCGGAACGGCTGCTGGGAACGACGGTAGGGACAGGCGAAAGCTCGATGGCCAAGGCGGCGTTGCAGGCGAACGTGTATCTGGCAATCGACACGGACGGAACGGTGTACGTCGTGTGCCACCGCTCGGAAATGGGCAGCGGAAACCGGACGGGCTTGCCGCGAATCGTGGCCGATGAACTGGATGCGGACTGGAACCGCGTAAAGGTGGAGCAGGCCACGGGCGATGCGAAGTATGGGGACCAGGATACCGACGGGTCGCACTCGGTGGTGAGCTTCTTTGACATATTGCGGGAGTCCGGTGCCAGCGCGCGATTGATGCTGGTGAGAGCTGCGGCGCAGAAATGGGGAGTACCAGAAAAGGAGTGCACTACAGAGTTGCACGCGGTGGTGCACAAGGCGAGCGGGAGGAAACTCGGATACGGCGAGTTGGCAGCAGCGGCGGCGAAACTGCCGGTGCCGAAAAAAGAGGAAGTGCAGCTGAAACCGCGGAGTGAGTGGCGATACATCGGAAAGCCTGCCCCCACCTACGACTTAAAAGACATGTGCACAGGCAAGGCCACTTACGGCCAGGACACGAAGATGGACGGGATGTTGTATGCGTCTGTGCTGCACCCGCCGGTGTACGGAAGTGCAGTGAAGAGCGTGGATGATTCCGCAACGCTGAAAGTGGCGGGAGTGAAACAGACCGCAACCATCGATGCCTTCAAGCCGCCGGTCACCATGCAAGCGCTGGGCGGGGTGGCGGTGCTGGCAGAAAACACCTACGCAGCATTTCAGGGTAAGAAGAAGTTGAAGGTGGAATGGACCCCGAGCGAGCACGGTGGGTGGAATTCCGACACGTTTCGAAAGGAACTGGAGGCGACCGCGAGGAAACCGGGCAAGGTAGTGCGGGAAAACGGGAATGTGGACGAAGCCTTCGCCAAGGGCGGCAAGATTGTGGAGGCGGAGTATTACGCGCCGATGCTGGCTCACGCGTCGATGGAACCGCCAGCGGCGCTGGCAGTGTATCGGGACGGAAAAGTGGAGGCTTGGACGTCCACGCAGAATCCGCAAGGCGCCCAAGACGCGATCGCAGCAGCGGTGGGAGTGAAGAAAGAAGATGTAACTGTGTACGTGACGCTGCTGGGCGGGGCGTTTGGGCGGAAATCGTTTCCCGATTTTGCCGTGGAAGCAGCGGTGCTGTCGAAGAAAACTGGCAAGCCCGTAAAGGTGGTGTGGAGCCGGGAAGACGACATCAAAGTAGATACCTTTCATACCGTGTCGGCGATGTATTTCAAGGCCTCGCTGGGAGCGGAAGGGAAACCGGCGGCGTGGCTGCAGCGGAGTGTGTTTCCGCCGATAGCGTCGACATTTGATGCTTCGGCGCAGTATGCGGACGCGGGAGAAATCGGGCTGGGCTTCAGCGATGTTCCGTTCGCATTATCAAATCACCGTGCGGAAAATGGACCGGCACCGGCGCATACGCGCATCGGGTGGCTGCGGTCCGTAGCGAATATTTATCATGCCTACGGGGTGCATTCGTTCGTGGCTGAACTAGCGCATGCGGCGGGAACAGATGCCGTGGATTATGTGCTGATGTTGCTGGGGCCGGACCGCATGATCCCGAAGGCGGAACTCGCAAAGGATTACACCAACTACGATGGGGATTATGAAAAGTACCCCATCGATATTGCCCGCTTCCGGCGCGTGGCCCAGCTGGCCGCGGAGAAATCCGGATGGGGCAAACAGAAAATGGGGAACGGGTTCGGGATGGGGATTGCGGTTCACCGGAGCTTCCTGACCTACGTGGCGAGTGTGGTGCAGGTGGAAGTGAGGGATGGCCAAGTGAACATTCGGCAGGTGGACACAGCGTTGGACGCCGGGACTATTGTTAATCCGACGATTGTGCGACAGCAAATCGAAGGCGCCGCAGTCATGGGAACGAGCCTCGCGTTCTACGGGGAAATCACGGCGACGAATGGCGTGATCAACCAGTCCAATTTTGACAACTACCCGGTGGCCCGAATCGCCGCCGCGCCCCGCGAAACGAACGTACACATCGTGGAAAGCGAAGCGGCGCCCGCGGGAATTGGCGAACCGGGATTGCCGCCGTTTGCACCGGCACTGTATAACGCGATATTCGCGGCGACCGGAAAGCGTTATCGGGAAATGCCGCTGACGAAGTTCGGACTGGCGTAGCGCCGCGCAAGTTTCGCGATAACAGAGATCAGATCTGAGGAAGCAAGCGTCCCCTGCGAATTGGATTCTTGCGAAAACAGAAATGAAGGGCGCTTCGGCCAGGCTGGAGCGCCCTTTCTTATTTTGCGATAGGATTTCGGAGTGTGGAGGACAAGTTGAAACGAGACTTCGCATTTGCTTTTCTCGCACTGATGGCGATGGCCATTCCTGCCGGCGCGCAGAGGAAACCCGTACTGCCGCAAATTGACGAGCCGCACCCTTATTACTACCGGGAATTGTATTTGCCGCAGTTGACAAGCGGGCCGAGCAGCCTGACGTGGGGGCCGGATTCGCAGGAGTTGGTGTACTCGATGGCAGGGTCGCTGTGGCGGCAGAAATTGGAATCGAAAGAGGCGGTGCAATTGACGGATGGGCCAGGGTACGACTACCAGCCGGACGGGTCGCCGGACGGAAAGAGCGTGGTGTACGTGTCCTATCAGAAGGACGCTATGGAATTGTGGCTCCTGGACCTGGCGAGCGGGAAATCACGGTCATTGACGAGTGGAGGGGCGGTGAACGTGGAGCCTCGGTGGTCACCGGATGGAAAAAAGATTGTCTGGGTTTCGACGCAGTACAACAAGCGATTTCATATTTTCATGGCGGACGTCGTGAATGGCACGTTGAGCAATGTGGTCCGGTTGACAGGGGAAACAAAGAGTTCCCTGCCCCGCTATTACTACAGCGCGTATGACATGGAAATTAATCCGGTCTGGATGAGGGATGGAAAAGAGATTTTGTTCGTGTCGAATAAGGGACACATCCATGGGACCGGGGGATTCTGGCGGATGAAGGCGGAGCCGGGAGCGGAAGCGAGAGAGATTCACTACGAGGAAACGAATTGGAAAGCACGGCCGGATTTTTCGCCGGACGGCTCACGCATGGTGTACAGCTCGTATCTGGGAGGGCAGTGGCATAACTTGTGGTTGATGCCGGCAGGTGGCGGCGATGCGTTTCCGATTTCGTATGCGGACTGGGACCAGACCAATGTGCGGTGGTCCCCGGATGGCAAGTATGTCGCGTACATTTCAAATTTCACGGGGAGCACTGCAATTGAAGTCCAGCGGATTCCCGGAGGAGAAATCCGGCAGATTACAGGATTCGAAGCCAAGAATTTCAAGTTTCTCAAACCCGTCGGAACAGTACGGGTTCTGGTGGAGACCGAGAAAAGCGAAGCAACCAGCGCGCGCGTCTCTTTGACGGATGCGACTGGCCACTTCTGCTGGCAAGGCAGCGCCGAGGTGCACGCGGACGACGGGTATGACCGGTCGGAGCGCCCATTTGAGCGCCACTACGTCCATGTGGACACCGGAGATGATTTTGTAGTGCCCGCTGGAGATGCCGTTCTGGAGGTCTCCAAGGGCCTGGAATACCAGCCCGAACGGCAGACCATTCATATCGAAAAAGGGGAAATAAAAGAGATTAGAGTTCGGCTAGCGCGGATAAAGACACCATGGGGCGCCCGCGAGCGCTGGGTCAGCAGCGACCTTCACGCGCATATGAATTATGGAGGGAGCTACAGGAACGATGCGAATGGTTTGCTGCGTCAAGGCGAAGCGGAGGACGTGCAAATCGTCAACCAGTTGACGGTGAACAAGGAGCAGAGATTTCCCGATATCGAGAATTCGCGCGTGGATGAACAGTTTCTGCACGCCAATGGCGTGCAAATCGTCGAGGGTCAGGAGTTTCACACGAGTTATTGGGGGCATCGGGGAATTTTGGGACTGAAGGATCACCTGTTATTGCCCGGCTATGCGGGTTACCCGAATACCGCGGCGGCAAGCCTGTATCCAATGAACGCGGACGTGTACGACATGGCGCATCAGCAGGGCGCGCTGGTGGGAGCGGTGCATCCATTTGACGAGCTACCAGATCCCTTTGCCACACCAGCGCAGCGGATTACGGACGAGTTGCCGGTGGATGTGGCGCTGGGGAAATTGGACTACATGGAAATCGTGGGATTCAGCGACCACAAATCGACCGCAGCCGTCTGGTACAAGCTGCTGAATCTGGGATTCAGGCTGCCTGCCGGCGGGGGCACGGACGCAACGGCGAATTACGCCGCGCCGATCCGCGGGCAGGTGGGTTTTGATCGCGCGTATGTATGGGTGCCAAGCTGGCCGGCCAGCATCGACACCTGGAAAGACGGACTCAGGCAAGGGAAGACATTCGCTACCAATGGGCCATTGATTGAATTCAAGCTCGGCGGAGAGATGGTGGGCAGCGAGCTGAAATTCGATGCGCCGCAAAAGGCAATTCCTTTCACCGCGAAAATGCGTTCGATCGTGCCGGTGGATCATTTCGAAGTGGTGTGTAACGGAAAAGTGGCGCAAACACTGAAGATCGATGGCACGGGAGATTCGGCGGATGCGGCCGGGGCAATTCCCTTGCAGGAGAGCGGGTGGTGCGTGCTGCGGGCCTGGAGCGATAAGGTGGAGTATCCGGTAATGGATCATTACACGTATGCGACGACGAGTCCCGTGTATGTAACCATCGGCGGAAAGCGCGCTTATTCAAAAGAGGATGCCGAGTACTTCAAAACATGGATCGACCGGACCATCGAAATTACGGACAAGTATCCGGACTGGAATTCCACGGCGGAGAAACAGGGCGTGATGAAGAAGCTGCGAGACGCGCGAGCCGTATACGAGGGCCTGAAATAGGCAAGTACGGCTGGCGTGCTTGTGGAGGACGCGAGATTAGGGATAAAATTCACCAGTAATTTCAACTCGTTGCTGTTCATGCACAACGCCTGAAAAGCATGACTGCCTGTTATCTGTTCCAAGAGGGAGAATCGCTCCACCCCTCGATTCCGGTTGAGCTTGAACACTGAACCACCGTATTCAGCGGCAGCCGCTGCAGGGCGCAGGAATGCTCGAGCGCGCCGGCAGCAAATCAGGAAGCGTGAATCTGGCCTGGAACCGAAGCGGACGCGGTTGAGGAAGGAGGGTACATGATTGTAGGTGTGCCCAAGGAAGTTTATCCGAAGGAACGGCGCGTGGGCCTGGTGCCCGCGGTAATCCCGAATCTGAAAAAAGCCGGCTTGGACATCGTGGTGGAGGCCGGGGCAGGAATTTTGGCGGGCTATCCGGACGCGGAATATGTCGAAAAAGGGGCGCGACTGATGGCGAGTCGCGCGGAACTGTTCGAGACGGCGGACATCATCGTGCAGTTCCTGTGCCACGGCGCAAATGACAAGACGGGAAGCGCTGACCTGCCCCTGATGAGAAAGGGCCAGGTGGTGCTGGGGTTCCTGCGACCATTGGGAACGCTGAGCACCCTGGAAGAGATTGCCGAGCGCGGTGTGACCTCGTTTTCGGTGGAACTGATGCCCCGGACAACGCGGGCGCAGAGCATGGATGCTCTGTCTTCAATGGCGACGATCTGCGGATACCGGGCGGTGGTGCTTGCGGCCGATACTTTGCCAAGAATGTTTCCGATGTTGACGACGGCGGCGGGAACGATTGCCCCGGCGCGCGTGCTGATCATTGGCGCAGGTGTTGCCGGACTACAGGCGATTGCGACAGCGCGGCGCCTGGGGGCGGTGGCATCGGCTTACGACATGCGGCCAGCCGCAAAAGAACAGGTACAGAGCCTGGGCGGGCGGTTCGTGGAGCTGCCGATCGAGGCGCAGGACGCCCAAGACGCCAGAGGGTATGGCAAGGCCCAGGACGAGAGCTTCTACCAGAAGCAAAGGGAGTTGCTCGGGAAAACAATTGCGGAGAGCGACGTAGTGATCACAGCGGCAGTGATTCCAGGCAAGAAATCGCCGGTGCTGGTAACGAAGGAAATGGTGGGGCGGATGGCGCTGGGTTCAGTGATCGTGGACCTGGCGGCGGAACGCGGCGGGAATTGCGAACTGACGAAGCCAGACGAAACCATAGACGCTCACGGCGTGACCATCATTGGGGAGTTCAACCTGGCGGCGACAGTGCCCTACCACGCCAGCGCCCTGTATGCGAGAAATATCAGTGCATTTTTGCAGCACCTGGTGAAAGAGGGTAAGTTGCAGCTGGACCTGAAAGACGAAATCATCCGGGAAACACTGGTGACCCACGATGGCGAAGTAGTGAGCGCACGGGTGCGGGAGTTTTTCGCGCTGCCTGCCCTGGCGGCTAAGGTTCAAGGAGGAGAGCATGCCGGCTGATTTCATTTCCAGTCTGTTCGTTTTCATTCTGGCGGCGTTTTTGGGTCTTGAGCTCATCAAGCGCGTTTCCCCGCTGCTTCACACACCGCTGATGTCCCTCACTAACTCCCTCGACGCCATTGTCGTGGTTGCGGCCATTATCATCGCCGGGCGGCACGAAAGCAGGTTCTCGACCATCCTCGGTCTGCTCGCGGTCGCTGCTTCCTTCAGCAATATGGTGGGGGGCTTCCTCATCACCGACCGCATGTTGCACATGTTCAAGACGGCAAAGGCGAAGAAACCATGAATCCTGGCTCTCTGCAGCAGCTCATTGATTTCAGCTACATTGCCGCAGTCATCGGCTTCATCCTGGCGCTCAAATGGCTGAACTCTCCGGTTTCCGCCATGCGTGGTGTGCTGATCGGTGAAATCGCCTCGGCGGTCGCTGTCGTCGCGACGCTTTTCGATCCGCAGGTTACGCACTACAAGTGGATCATCATCGCGCTGATCATCGGCGCGGGTGTTGGTGTCCCCCTCGGCATGGTGAAGATGACCGCCGTGCCGCAGCGAACAGCGTTGAGCCACGCTTTTGGCGCGATGTCTGCCGCGCTCATCGGCATCGCCGAGTATTACGTCGGCACTCCGCAGATCTCGAAATTCCAGATGGCGGAGATCGGCCTCGAAGTCCTCATCGGCTCGCTCACCTTCACTGGCAGCATCATCGCCGCGGGCAAGCTCCAGGAAATCCTGCCGCAGCGCCCCATCACCTACAAAGGACAGAACATCGTCAGCCTTTCCACCTTGGGGGCGGCGCTGGCACTCATTGTAATTCTCATTTTTCACCCCGGGTACACGCACCTGTTTGAGGCCATGGTGGTCGTGGCTCTCATTTTCGGCATCATGCTGGTGACGCCGATTGGCGGCGCAGACATGCCCACGGTGATTTCTCTGTTGAATTCCTACGCCGGCTTTTCCGCCGCGCTGTTGGGCTTTGTGCTTAACAGCAAGGTACTCGTCGTGGCCGGGGCGCTCGATGGCGCTTCCGGTTTCATTCTCTCGGTCATCATGTGCAAAGCCATGAACCGTTCCTTCACCAATGTGTTGTTCGGCGCCTTCGGACAAGTGCAAGTTTCTGCCGCCAAGGGAACTGAAGAAAGAACCGTGCGCAGCGCGTCCGCCGAGGAAGCCGCTGGCATCCTTGCCGCCGCCAGTAAGGTAATTATCGCTCCCGGCTACGGAATGGCCGTCGCGCAAGCGCAGCACAAGGTGCGCGAGCTGTACGACGCCTTGACGAAGAAGGGCGTGGATGTGAAGTTTGCAATTCACCCCGTCGCCGGCCGCATGCCCGGCCACATGAACGTTCTTCTTGCGGAAGCAGACATTCCTTATGACAAACTTGTGGAAATGGACGAGATCAACGGGGAGTTTCCACAGACCGACGTCGCGCTGATTATCGGCGCGAATGACGTGACCAATCCGGCGGCCCGCGAAGACAAAGGCAGCCCGATCTACGGGATGCCGATACTGGACGTGGACAAGGCGCGGACGGTGATGGTGATCAAGCGCAGCATGGGCGCGGGCTTCGCGGGGATCGAAAACCCGCTGTACTACATGGACAAAACGCTGATGCTGTTTGGAGATGCCAGGAATTTCGTGGGATCGATTGTGCGAGAGTTGTCCGGCAGCCACGGATGAGCAGCGCCGCCAAACCGTTGAACGCCTCCGGGCAGAGACTGAAAAGGCAGGAACCGTCGAAATTGCGGCGGATCCTGCCTTTTTTGTTGGAGGCAAAACGCGGGGACAAACTCAGGGGCGATCGGGACTCTCGAGTGCCTTCAACACGCCGAAAGTGGTAAGCGCCCCTGCCACGGCAACTGTAGCGATCAGGAAATGACTCTGGCCCGCGGCCATGGGCATGTGGCTCCTGGCCATCATCGGAGGCGCACACGCGCGGTGCTCGTGATAGTTGTGGTAATCACCGGCGTCGGGCGAAAGATATTTGCTGTAGGTGAGTTCGTTCTCCGCGCGAACGCGATAGGCCTTGCCCTGCTCCACAATGCGGGATTCTGAGCCGACTTGAACGTGGGCCTGGCCACGCTGACTGAATACGGTGAGGTTGCAGGGATCGTCCAGACTGACTCGGCCGAAATCCGGCGTGTCCAAGGCCGGCGTGACACGAACATCCGAAGCAACTACCACCAGATTTTCCTGCGTGCCGGGCGTAATGTACACGAGCGTTCCTCGATCCAATTCCACAATTGCGCCGTACGGGGCGCGATAGACATGCGCGCCGGAGGAGCCCTGGAGCTCGAGGGAGAGAGCGCCGAGCCGCACGAGGAGCGAGCCATTCTCCCTGGTAGAAAGATAGTCTCCCGAATAGACCGATGAGCCTTCCGTGGCGGCCGCGTTGCCGATCAGGCCGCCCGCGGACTTTGCGACCAGACCCAAAGCGTGATTCTGGGGCGTAGTCTGTGCCAACAAACAGGAACCGAGCGAAGCGAACAGCGCGATGGCGGACAACAAGCGAGTTTTTTTCATGGTCCTTGAACCTCTCTTGCGCAAGCGGATCCCCGTAGACAGGCGGGGGACGAATCTCTTGGAACCATGGGACGCGGTGTTGAACCGGAACCGGCGGCCGCAGGGGAAGCTGCGAAATGGAACTTCAACGCCGGATCGCCGAACAGTATCCAGGTGCGGCGAACGTCGGTGTCAGTAGTGCCGGCTTTGGCGTTGAGGATCAGGCGACCCAGGGGCTGGCCGGGATGCGCTGCTAATTGGTGAAGAAACGCGAGATTCATGGAGGACTGCGGGGGTTGATCCGTGAATCCCGAGGAGGCCCAGACCGCGATCGCGCCCCCGTTCGGAGCAAGGAGGAGAGATTCGGCGAGGCTCTGCGCGTAAACGTCCTGGAACAAGCCATTGAGGCAATCGATGAGGAGATAAACCGGGAGGCGGCCGCCGTTCGTGAGGGCCGCCGCATCCGTGTTATCGAACAGGTCAGAGAAAGACCACTGCTGCTCCGCCCCATGACCGTTGTAATTCACGAGCAGGGCGCCATTGTTCAGCGCGGCGAGAATCTGGGAACGGGCAGTGGCTGGGTCGAGGCCGTCGGCAAGAAGTTGCGAGGCATGCAGGGAAGCTGGCAACGTCGCCGCTGCCGAGGTGACGGCGGAAGTGAAGTTGGCATCGACGTTCTGATCGGCAATCAGGAGCGCTTGCGCGTTCCAAGGTCCGGAGAAGTCGCCGTGTTCGTAGCTGATGATCTTTGAGACAAGAAGGTCGACATCGGCCGTGGACCGCACAGGCAGGCGACCGGTGGGGATAGCAGCGAAGCCAGTCTGCTGGAAGTCCGTGAACCAATCGTCAGAAGCGGTCTTGAACGCGGCGGTTTCAATAATGCGCGTGGGAACAAAATCGAAATTACCAAAGCCCAGATAGTTTCGCGGATCGAGAGAAGCATCGCCGACAAGCAGTAGGGCCTGCGGTTTCCGTTGCCAATGCGACGCGGCATCCTGGAGGAAGCCGCGGATGGCGAAGGGGCTGCGCTCCCCAAAATTGAATTGCTCGAAGATCTGGTCCGTGGTCATCACGGCGACGCGATAACCCTGCGACTCGCGGAGCCGGACGAGGGGAGCTAAGTGCGAGACGAAATCGGGGTGCGTGACGATGACAATGTCCGCCCCCGCGCGCTGGCTAGCCAATGAAGCCGGAGAGTGGTGTGCGAAGGCAAGCGGAGCGGAGAGCGCGTCAGCCGAGAATGCCAGAATGGTATGCACGCCCGGCGCCGCTTGAGCAAGCGTGGCGGTTATGCCGTAGGAACCCGATTCCAGCGCCACCTTGCCATCAAGTTCGGAAATGTTCAGCGGATCCGTGACGTCGAAAACGCGCACCTGAGAATTGGTGAAGCCGGAAATATGCACTTCCGAGCCGGCCTCCGCGGTGGCCCGCAACCAACCCGCGTCGGCTACATAGGTGTGCAGGTAGTGAAGTTGGATGGACTGAACCAGGCTGACGTCGTTGTCGCCGTTGAGCGCAGTCAACGTGACGGTATTGGTCCCATCGAGGACCTGAGAAGGATCCACCGAAAAGGATTGCCTGGAAAGGAGCTGGCCGAAGAATTCGAAAGTGCCGAGGGGCGAACCGTTGAATTGCACGGAGACGGAATGCTGCTGAGCGTCCGTGACCCCCTGGAGTGCGATGTCTAGAGTCAGCGGCAGGGATGAAGAGGTATCGCGATTGGCGACGGTCAACGTTTCATCGACCGGATCGGTGGTGATCACATCGCCGAAGAAATTGTCATTGTTTTCGCCGTTCAGCAGCGCCGCGAAGTAAGTGGAACGATCTTGCCGGAGGACCGTGAAAGGGAAGCTGGCGGATGCAGCAGCCCCGGAAGGCGGGGTGGAAACGGGAAGTATGCGCCTGCCCATCGGGCCTTCGGCGACGAGCCAATAGACCCGCGATGCAGAGAATGGCGTGTCGATGCCCGTACCGTAAAATTCGACAGCATCGGCCGCAGAGGCGAGAACGGAGGAACGCCTCGTGAGCAGGAGTGGCTGTTCCACGCCTTCCGCATAGAGATGCAGCGAACGAACATCAGTGTTGGCGCTGAGGCCGTAAGAAAAGAGCTGCGCAAACGGAATGTGGTACCAGCCTTCGTGGTCAACGGAGATCTTGACGGCGCTGTGGTCCGTAACATTGAAACGCGGCGTATTCACCGGCGCCGGAAAGACGGGCGGAAGCTGCCTGACCGGCTGACGGGGAGAAGTCGTCAAAGTCGTCCCGGCGCGCAGTTGGCTGAGAGCAGGAGAGACCTTGAGCGCTTCCACAGTCTGCGACTGAGCCTGTGACTGGGGCTGGTCACCGAAAGAAAGCTCCGCATAAACCGGCCCATGGAGTGTGCGCGCGCCATTGACGTCGACGTCTTCGATCCAGTAGGCGGCATTGGGGCTGGGTTGATAATCGATCGCGCCGTAGACCTTTGCGGCGTGCTGAGGCCGGGAACCGCGGAGTAGCAGTGCGGATCCGGCGATGAGCGAAGCATCAAGACGGTGACGCCCGGAGCCATCCTCGCGATAAATATGGAAGCCAAGATTGCGCGACTCTTCCTGTGTGTGCCATACCAGACGAACGGAGCCATCGGCCTGGGAGAAGGCTTGGAACGAGGAGAGGTCCACCGCAGTGGGAGCCTGGATGGTGGAGGTCGCGGAAGCAGTGTTGTTGGCCAGGTTGGGATCCGAAGTGGAAGAGCTGACCGTCGCCGTATTTGTGGAGTACGAGCTGGAACTGAAAGTGACGGCGGTGACGTTGATGGTGATGACCGCGGTACTTCCGACGCTGAGATCGCCGAGAGCGCAATCGACAGTGGTCGTGGCCGCCGTATAGGTGCAGCTGCCCATGGAAGTAAGGGAAGAGGTATAGGTCACCTGGGCGGGGAGCGGATCGTCCACAACAACGTTTTGGGCCAAAGCCGGTCCAGCGTTTGTGACCGTCAAGGTGTAGGCAAGATTGGTGCCCTGGTCGACGGGTTCGGGTGAGGCAGTTTTGGAGATGCTGACATCCGCCTGCGTCGGAGAGGCAACGATGGTGTTGATGGTGACGGTGTTGTTGGCAGGATTCGGATCCGTGACCGAGCTGGAAATGCTCGGAGAATTGGTAATGGTTGTGCCGGGCGCGGTCGCAACGTTGACTTTGACGACCAATGGAAAATTGACGGTGGCGCCGATGGCAAGAGTCTGACCGGAGTTGAGGGTGCACGTGAAAGTGCCTGTGCCGCCAACCGCGATGGAGTTACAGGTCCAGCCGGCCGGCGCAGTGAAGGCTCTGGCCAGCGTGGTGTTTGCGGGAATGGCGTCGGTGAAAGTAACGGTAGTGGTTCCGGAAGCGGTGATGGAAGAGGGACCGTTGTTGGTGACGGATTGCGTGTAGGTGATGTTGTTGCCGGAGGTAACGGGATTCGGGGTCGCCGAACCGGCCACCGCGAGATCCACTTGCCCGGCGGCAGCGACAACAGTAGTGGCGGTGGCGGAATTGTTGCCGTAATTCGGATCGGGCGTGGACGCGGAGATGTTGGCGGTGGCCGAAATCACCGTGCCGGACGGGGTTCCTGAATTTACATTGAGCACGATCGGGAAGCTAGCCGAGGCCAGGGCGGCGAACGAGTTGTTGGTGCAGGTGAAAGTGCCGGTGCCCCCGACAGGAATGGAGTTGCATGACCAGCCTGAAGGCGGAACCAGCAACGCGCCCAACGTGGTATTCGCAGGAATGGTTTCCGTAAAGACAGCGGTTGCCGCGGCAGCAGGACCGTTGTTGGAGACTACGGCGGTCATGGTGACATTCGATCCCGCGACGACTGTGGGAGCAGAAGCGGTATTGGAGATCGCGAGATCAGACTCTGTGGCCGAGGCGACAGTGGTGATCGCGGTCGCGGTGTTGTTGGCGAGATTCGGGTCCGAGGTGCCGGAGGTGATGTTGTCGACGTCAATGATCTGCGTGCCGCTGGGAGTTGGCAGGGCTGACCTGAACGACGACGGTGAAAGAGCCAGTGCCGCCACTGGCAAAATCAGGATTCGTGCAGGAGATCGTGCCGGTCGCGCCGACCGCAGGGGTCACGCAAGTCCACCCAGCGAGGGAACTGATGGACTGAAATGTCGTGTTGGCCGGAATGCTTTCGCTGAAGACAACATTGACGGCGTCGAAGGGGCCGCCATTGTTCACGCCCTGCGTATAAGTGATGTTGCCGCCCGGGGCGACAACAGCGGGAAAGCCTGAATTCGTCACGGAGAGATCCGCGGATGCACAGTAGGCGCCCGGTTGAGTTCCCGGAGTCTCGGTGATGACGTGGGTGGTGACCACGATGCCCGGTTGACCTGGCGTGGCACCGTAAGAATCCTGCACCGTGTTCGTATAGCCGTTGAAACCGCCGGCAACATTGGAATTGGCCGGCGCAGCCGAGAGGAAAATCACGCCGCCGCCACCACCGCCGCCCGGGCCGTGACGCTGGCCCGGGAATCCACCCGGAGCCTGTGATGGCCAGGCGTTGCCGCCGCTGCCACCAATCGCGTTGACGGTCAATCCGGCAAGGTTGCCGCTGTTGGCGAAGAAGAGAATCGATCCGGCCGCCCCGCCACCGCCCGTACCGTCATTCAGCGTGCTCTGCGTCGATTGACCATTGACCGAAATCGTACCAGTGCCGGCGACGCTGCCGGCGTGCAGGATGACGATGCCACCGCCTGCACCGCCACTGCTGAAGATGCCGTTGCCGTTCCCATTGACCGTGCTGGAAACGTAGTAAGTGCCGTTGTTGGTCGTGCCGGCTCCACCGCTGCCGCCCATGGCGAGCGCACTGGTTGAGGCCGGGAAAGGAACGCCGCCGAATCCGCCGTCCGTGGAATTCGTGGCCGTTAGGCTGTTCCATCCATAGCCGCCCTGGCCGCCCGCGCCGCCATTGCCGCCTGCGCCACCGCCAGAATTGAAGTCATTGCCAGCCGGATCGCCGTCCGTTCCGCCGCCGCCTGCATTTCCGGGAGCGCCGCGCGCATAACTACCACCCGGAAGAGTGTCGGACGGGGTGCCGCCGGTGGTATCGATAGCGGTGCTGGCGGTTGTGATGGAGAACGGAGCGATATACCGGGGCGTGCCCGCAATGCCTTCGCCCTTGGAACCGTTGGTAGCGATGGTGGCGGAAGTGACGTAGTCCGTGAGCGCTCCCGCGCCCCCGGCAAGTTGTCGCCCCGCGCCTCCACGGAAACCGAGGCCATCCAGGGAAACCGTACCGCCGAGAGTCAGCTGAGAGGAAACGTCGATTGCCAGGACACCGCCCAGGGAACCATTCCAGGCAAAGGGTACAAGTCCGGAACCAAGAGTCGCGGAAGTGTACTGAGGAACGCGGATGACCTGATAGGTTTGCTGGGCCTGGGTCGTGGTGGCCGTGACGCGAGAGTAGTTGTTGAGCAAACCACCCGTCGGTCCGGATCCGGTGAATTGCAGAGTGCCGCCAGTGGTGGGAATAGCGTTCCTGGCAGTAACGAACTCAAAGAGGCCGGAACTGCCGAGATTGGTGAAACCGGAGCCCGGGTCACCGGCGAGTCCGTCACCATAAGAGCTGGTGTTCGTGCTATTGATCGCAGCGCCCTGCATTTGAATGATGAGCAGGAGATCGCCGGCCGCGATGGGCGTGGAAGCACCACTGGAGGCGCCGAGTGCGACGGAGGTGGAACCGGAAGCGAGAGTGCCGGTAGCGGAAGGCGGGAAGTAGGTGTTGACGATGCCTGTGAGCGTCCCGCCAGCGCCATCGCGGCCCGGAGTGGCGCAGACAAGAGGCTGGACAACCGTGTAGGCAGTCGCGGAGTTGTTGGAACTGTTGGGATCGCCGGCGAGGCTCACCGCGGCGGTATTGGTGAGAGTAGTGGCCGCAGAGGGAGCGGTAACGGTGATGGCGATGGTAGCGGTGGCACCCATGGCCATGGCGGAAGTGAGGGAGCAGGAAATCGTTGTCGTGCCCGAGCACGCCCAGCCGGAAGAGGCTGAGACAGAAACGAACGTGACGCCGCCCGGAAGCGTGTCGGTGAGAACGTTGGAGGATATCGGAGCAGCAAGCTGGCCGAGATTCTGAACCTGGATGGTGTATGTGAGATGGGAAAAGATAAAGACGGGAGTGGGGGAAACAGACATAGAAAGCGCCAAGTCCGAGGCGGTGGTGGGCTCGACGACAACGGAGGTAATGCTAGTGTTATTGGCGGGCGCGGGGTCTTGGATTCCGGAATTGGTGACGGTCGCAGAACTCTGGATGGTGGTGCCGGCCGAAGTACCGGCGGTGACCTGAAAATTAAGAGTGAGGGTATTCGCAATGGCACCGCTAGCGAGCGTGGCGTTGTAGGTACACACAAGCGGGCCGGTGCCGCCGACGGCGGGATGCGTGCAATTCCAACTGGTTCCGGAAAAAGCCTGATAGTTCGTGCTTGCCGGAGTTTGCAGATAGACAGTGATCGTTCCGGTGCCCACCGTCGTGTTCGAGGTGTTATTTGTGACTACCTCGGTATACGAGTAAGTGGAACCCGCGGCGACAGCGGTAATCGGTGTGGCGGTGCCCACACTGACGGCGGTCTGCGTGAGTTGAAGATCGGCCGCGCTCACGCTGACGGATGTGGTGGTCGAATTGTTTCCGGGTACGGGATCCGTCCCGGTCTCGCTGACGGTCGCCGTATTTGTAATAGTTGAGCCGCCGGGAGCCGTCGGAACCACAGCCACGACGATCGTGAAGTTGGTGGTCGTCGTGCCCGAAGCCATGGCTGCATTGGCCGTGCAAATGATGGCGCCGGTTCCACCGACAGCAGGCACGGTTCCGCACGTCCACCCAGTGGCCGCCGTAGCGGAGACAAACGTGGTATTCGCCGGGGTGCTTTGCGTCAATGTTGCGCCATCCGCGGCGGTAGGGCCGTTGTTCGTCACAGTTTCGGTGTAAGTAATATTCGCGCCGTTCGAAACAGGATTTGGCGCGGCCGATCTGTGTCATGGAAAGATCCGCGACCCGCACCGTCACCGAGACGCTTGCGGTGTTATTCGCAGGGGTAGGATCAGCCGTAGTCGAATTGATGTTGACCGTATTGGTGATGATGGTGCCATCTGCAGTCGCCGCATCGACCTGGACAACGACAGTGAAGGTCGCGGTGCTTCCGCTCCCCATGTTTGCGGAGCGCGTGCAAGTGCTTGTACCCGTTCCACCAACGGGGGGATTTACACAGTTCCAGGTACCCGTGCCACCGGTCATTGCAGCAGAAACAAAAGTCGTGTTGGCCGGTGTGGTCATCGTGAATACCGGCCTGTTAGCTGTGTTTGGCCCGTTGTTCCTGACCGTGACCGTATAGGTGATTTGCCCCCCGGGCGCCACGGTCGTAGGGGCTGCTGTATCCGTAGTGACCGCTAGATCGGCTTGGGCCCGAGCGGCGGGCGCAGCGAAGGTGGCGCAGAGAATCAGAGTGGCAATTATGCCGAAGAAGAACAGGTCAACACGGCGAAGGCGCAGCATTGCGGCGCCGCGCAGGCGGCGGAGGATGACGCGCACTGGATGGACGAAGCGTGTTTGCAAGCCAGTCAAAGACTGGGTTTTGGGTCCGTTCCGCCGAAGGAGAGCCTTGCCGAAGACGCGGAAAGGAGGCGGATCGAAATCGAGGCCCGTGTCACTGCGGAGGATGACACCTCCGGATGCGGGATCACAAGAATTTACACGGTGAACGCGGAGGCCTTCGGCGTTTTCTGCGAGGACCACATCACCGCGCTGCAGGTCCAAGGTCCGCGCAGGCGCAATCACGACTTCATCCCCATCCAGAAGGTTAGGGCGCATGCTCTCTCCGTGCACCTGGAACTGCACGGCATTGCCCCGCCGAAGCAGCGCATCACAGAGTTCGGCAAACAACCGGGTGTCCTTGCGGACCTGAGGATCAGACGCGCGCATAGCGAACCGCCTCCACTGCGCTTGGCGTAGGAGTGAAGCGCAGTACGGAACAGGGCACGGAGCGTGTGATCTGGTCCAGAAAATTCAAGGTGAACTGAATCCCGCCCTTCAGATAATGGGGAACGAAGGCCCGCGCGAATAGTTCCGCGGCTGCGCTCGCTTGCGAAAGCGGGGATATCCCGTTGGCCGGCGCCTGCTCCAGAAGATAAATGGCGGACAGGGGGGCGCGATCCGGCGAGGCAACACCAGCATCGCCGTGCCAGGGGGTGCCGTACATCCAGAATTTGTCATCGTGTTTGCGAATTATGATGCGGTCGTCGCTGAGCAGTTGGACGCCGGGCTGCCCCATCCACAATCGCGCCGTCGTGCTCTTGCCCGCGCCGGAGTGGCCGAGGAACAGGTAGCCGCTGCCGTCCTGGTCAGCGAGACCGAGCGCGTGCACCTCGACGCCTTCTCCGAGAGCCAGGCGATGCATCATCACGAGTTCGTCTAAGGGATATTCAAACGCATAGATGGGGCGGTCCGCAGGAAATGCGGAGCGGTTCAGCACCACGTGGCCCCGTTCAAAGGAGGGGTCGAACCACGCCGCCTTGTACGGGCGACTGCTCACTGCGGGACTCGAGAAATAGAACTGTGTTCCCGTAGAGGAGACATACGCCGACCACAGCCCCCCTGAATCAAAGGAGGGATTGCTCTGCGGCAGCTGCAAGCCTTCGGTCCAGTCGATGTCGAGTTCAATGTGGCAAGCGTGATTGGCGCTTGCCGGAAGGAAGAAGGGCTGGTGTTCGGGATCCAGCGCAACAGGCATATCCCCCGGGCACCACATCCCGAAGGAAAACCCACCAATGTGAACGGCGAGGCGGGTGGCCTCGGTAAGATTCGCGGACAAGTTTGCCGCAGCGTGCGCCATTGTCGATCCTCAGTAGCCTCTAAATCACGACCCGAATGTTTTGCAGAAAAGCGTTCTGCAGGAACCCGAAATGGGCCCGGTCACGCCGGCGACTTTACAGTGGCCGAGGACAGCCTCCTCCGGGCGCAAGCTCACGCGGACAACCTGGGGAGGTTGATAAGGAAGCTTGGTGTTGCTCTCGGGTTTTTGTCTTTCCGTCATATCTTGCTAATCCCTTTTCCGGGCGCTATCGCAGTTGGGTGACGCAGGAGGAGCAACCTCCCGACGTACAACCCCCAGTGGAATCCAGTACGGGAAGCAGCGAATTCGAACGTGGCAAGGGAATAATGTTCGCGGGAGCGGCCGAGTCCTTGTTGATTCGCTTGGAGGATTCGAGCAACGCGGCGTTCTGGCTGCCACCCGCGCAGCAGGCGCAATCTCCGTGATTGGGGACCTGAATGCCCAGGGCAAAGGCCCGGAGATGGGCGACCTGGCAGAGAAAATCAACGGGTTTCTCGGCGTCGCCGCCTTCCAATTCCCCGTTTGCGGCGCACATGCTGCAGAGGCTGCGAATGCGGCAGTTTGTGCAAATGGTCTCGCGAGTGGCCTTCGTGCCGCGAATGTCCTTGAGCCGGCCCTCCCAGCCTTGCTCGAAAGAACCGGAGCGAAGATCGTAGCCGTCGCGATGAGAGAGGACGCAGATGGTCATTTTGCCGTTGGGATCGATGGCGCAACCGTTGTGGCCGCCGCCGCAGGTGTACCGCTTCGTGGAAGCCGGGAGATTCGCGGCAAGCTCGGCTTCGGCGATGCGCGCGTACTCTGCCCGGCGAACGGGATCGCGAAATTCGAGAGCAACGGCCTGCTCGGGAGTCAATCGCACCGCCAGAGGACTTTGCGAGCAATCGGTGCGGGGATTCACCAGCGGATCGAACTTGAATTCCACGCCGAGATCTTGCTCGGCAAAACGCTTCATCTCGTAAACTTCGTGAACATTGACGGAGGTGGGGACGGTCTTGAGTTTGAGGGGGAGACCGCGCTCGAGAAGCAAGGCAATTCCCTTCATGCAGCGGTCAAAGGACCCAGGAATTCGTGTCAACGCTTCGTAGGTTTCCCGAGTCGCGCCGTACAGCGTGATTTCAATGTTGAAGGGGCGATATTGGGCCAAGAGGTCCGCGACGCGCGGAGTAATCATGGTGCCATTGGTGAACAAGGTGATCAGGAAACCGCGTTTTTTGGCCTCCGTGTAGATAGCGAGAAAATCCTTGCGTGCGAATATTTCGCCGCCGGTGTAAAGGAGCCAAAGGCAGCCGAGTTCGACCAGTTCATCGAGGAGACGAACGTGTTCTTCGAATGTCAGTTCCTGACGGCGGGCTTCGGTATCGCTCATGGGAAGGTTGTTGTAGCAGTGCTGGCAATCGAGCGGGCAACGGTGGGTGACCTCAATGGATACTTCGACAGGCACGCGGCGGCCTTGAAAGCGTTCATGGAGGAGGGTGGAGAAATCGCCGTATGTCGCTGTCTGAACCACGCTGGACCTTTCTGGCTGCACCAATTACGCGACGGATTGAACCAACTTCTCTTCGACTAAGGAATTGAGAAATGATTCGATGTCCTGCTGTGCCTGAGCTGCCGTGACTTCAAATTCGTCACAGACTCTTTGAACCATTTCGGCAACGGTATGATCCTCGGTCATGAAATCCCATAGAACCGAGCCGACTGGATTCAGCGTATAGAGGGAGTTGAGATCGCCAACTCCGCTGCGGATGGGAACAATGATCAGTTCGCCTTCGATCTTGCGCGATACCACGTCCTGAGTCCGGATAAAACGAGCGTGGTCGGAGAGCATTGAGATTTGTCAAACCTCCATTCGAGGCCTTCAAAAAATCTGGAGATATGCCTGGATAAAAGTTTGCAGTACTGCCACGGGGGCGTCATGAAATGAAACAGGGGGTGTACCGTAACGGTATCCGTTAACGGATAGGGCATATCCGTGGGAGCAATGTCTGGAAGAAATTGAAAACAAGCCCGTTAGAGGGGCTGGACGGAACTGGGGGGTACTTAGGGATTCACGTCCATGAGGTGCCAAATCGCTTCGCCCTGGGACGCCCCAGATCGGAACTGGTAGCCGGTCCTTATGGCTTGCCTGTTCGAGCCAAGCGGACCGCTTCAATCAGTGCTTTTGCCATGTCGATAATCTTAGAGGCGTCATTTCGGCGAAGGGCGGCGAGGTCCACAAGGTCCGCCCCGACGCCGAGCGCAAAAGCTCCCGCGGCAAAATACTCAGCCGCGTTGGCCAAGTTCACTCCCCCTGTAGGGACGAGGCAGGTGTTCGGGAACGGCGCTTTCAAGGCTTTGATGTGCTTGGCGCCACCTGCACTCCCGCAAGGAAAGATCTTAATGATTTTCGCGCCTGCCTCCATGGCAGCCATAACCTCTGTGGGAGTCAGTGCTCCAGGAATGGCCAGGATGCCGCGGTTGGCAGCAGTTTGCAGAACCGGCAGGGAAAGGCCGGGGCTGACCAGAAATTCGGCACCCGCATCAAGACAAATTTCAGCCTGTTCGGCATTCGTGACGGTACCCGCCCCTGTCAGGACGCTGTTGCCGTAGTGGCGGACGAGTTCGCGGATCATGGCAGGCGCGTCCGGCACCGTCATGGTGATTTCTATGATGGGGATGCCACCGGTGCAGATGGCATCGACGGCGCGCCGGGCTTCGTCGAGATTGGCCGCGCGAACGACCGGCACGATGCCGATGTCGTGAATCTTTCTGATTGCCTCATCAATCGTCACAGTTGCGCTCCTCGCATGACGCGAAACGATATGTTACCTCTGATTCAATTTGACCGGGGACCTGCGGCTGTCATGAAGAAGGTTCCTCGAGGCGATCCAGATTGCGCGAGGGATCCACAGCAAGCCAGGCCACGGCTCCGAAGCCACTGAGTGCGGCTGCGACAAGGAAGGGGTAGGTCCAGCCAAGATGCGCAGCGATGACAGGAGTAAGCACGGCGGTCACCGCACCTCCCACTTGCGCGCCCATGTTCATGAAGCCGGAAGTCGATCCAGCGCTGCGCCCACCGATATCGGCAGTGACGGACCAATAGCTGCTCTGCGCCAGGTAGAGAGCCCCCGCCCCTCCGGCAAGCACGATTCCCGCGAGGCGAGCACTGGCGACCTGTGAGCCGAGCACCAGCAGCACGGCCGTGAGGGATAGTGCGAACACGGCAATGCCGCAACGCCCCGCGCGCTTGCCGCGGGACTTGGTCAGTTTGTCATTGATGAGGCCGCCCAAAAGGCTGCAGGCGACCATCGTCAGCGGCGGCAGCGTGCTGTAAAACGCGCTGGCTTTCAGATCGAGGCCACGCACCTTGGCGAGGTAGATGTAGAACCAGCTGAAAAAAATCCAGGCAACATATCCAAAACAAAAATAGCTCAAGGTGACGAGCCAGATTTCCTTGCTGCGCAGGATGATGCTCCACGGAATGGGATTGGGGTTGGATGCCGGTGCTGAGGACTTTCCCGTGGTCCGGCCACTTTGGATGTGCAGCAATTCAGCAGCGGAAACGCTCTTGTGCTCTTCCGGGGTATCGCGAGAGGTAAGAAACCAGACGAGTCCCACCAGGAGGCCGATCAGCGCACTTAGCCAGAAAGACCAGCGCCAGCCATAATGAACCATGATGTAGGTGACGATGGCCGGGGCTGAGCCGGCGCCGGCGCCGACACCAGCAAAGATCAAACCATTCGCGATGCCGCGCTCCTGGGTAGGAATCCAGTGAGAAATAAACTGATTGGAAGCAGGGAAGATAATAGCCTCCCCTGCGCCCAGGAAAAACCGCACCAGGACAAATAGGAACACGGCGCCGGCGATTGCCGGTGAAACAGCGGCGGTGAGGGCCGTGAAGATCCCCCACCACACAACTCCGGCGGTCAGGACACGGCGAGGGCCGAGGCGATCGGCCAGCCAGCCGCCGAAGGTTTGAAAGAACGCATAGCCCCACAGGAAAGCGCTGAAAACCCAGCCCAACTGAACCTGGCTGAGATGATATTCGGTCGCGATGGCGCTTCCGGCCACCGAGATGTTGACGCGGTCCAGAAACGAGACGGCGCTTAGAATGAAGAGCCAGAAGACGAGGAACCAGCGGAAGTTGCCTCGCCTCTGCTCAGCCATGAACACACCGCTCGCGGGGTTCTGAATCGCCCAGAATCATGCCGAGTGGGCTTTCAGAAGTTCGTAGAGTTTGTCCGCGATGATAGCTTCCTCGCCCGGCTGCAGCATGAAGGAATTCATCGACAGGGCCCCACGACGCTCCCCCACAGTCAGCACGATCGAAGGACCTCCTTCTCGCAAGGCGGCGCTGGCATCGGCAGGAGAGATTTTGATGCGTTGCAGGTCCCACTTCATTTCCATGTGCGGAACGTGGTTGGCCATGTCCGGCACAAAGTACGTCGTCGTCACCGTCGGAAGAGTGGTGATTTTGCCGGCAATGAATTCCAGGCGGCGCTGCCATTCCTTGTTGAGCGCTTCGTGATCGTCCTTCAGATAACTTTCGAGGGTCTTGACCATGCCCACGATTTCTTCTTTACCGACTTTCTGGCTGCGGCCGATGGTGTCCTCGTGGGGGCTGTTGTTGAGCAGCGCGTAGGCGACCAGGTCCTTTCGGCCCAGCAACAATCCTGCACACTGCGGTCCGCGCATGGCTTTGCCGCCGCTGAAAGCGATCAGGTCGTAGCCCATGTTGGCGTAGTCCCAAAGGTGGGAGACCGGGGGCGTATCCGCGGCGGCGTCGATGAACGCAGGAATTCCGAACTCCTTCGCCAACTTGAGCCATTCGTCGACCTTGATCTGCCCTTCGGCGTTGGCAAAATTTGAAAAATGCATCATCGCGGTTTTTGGATTGACGGCTTTGCGCAGTTCCTCGCGCGTCTCAATGACCACGAGTTTCACACCGGTATTCCGGAGTTGGTGATCAAAGGGGTTGCGATGGGTTTTCTGTATGATGACTTCCGACTTCATCCCGGTGAGATCGGGAATCTGTTCGATGAATTTGGGGTTGTCGCCGGTGAGAATGCCGGCGAGCCCCGATTCCATTGCCGCGGCCGCCCCAGAAGTAACAATCGCAGTATAGCCCGCGGGAAGTTTTAACATCTCCGCGATGCGCTTGCCTGCGGCGACTTCGAGATCCGGAATGCTGACGAAGTGCCGGCCGGCCAGGGCCATGACTGCCTCGACTTCCGGGCGCATCAGCGAGCCGCCCAGGACCGTCATGGTACCCTGCCCGTTGATCACGGTGGTGACGCCGAGTTCGTCATACACGTTTCCGGTTGAACCGAAGCCGGTGATCGCCGCCTCGGCCTTCGAATGCGAAGAGGAGAGCAGCTTCATGGGATTCAACAAGGCCCCGGTCAATGCACCGAGGCTGCCCATGAAGGATCGCCGAGTCCATCCCAAGTTGAGTCCCATAATTGTTCTCCTTTTTCCTTTACTTCTTTACAACCGCGGCGGTGCAATTGATTTCAACAAGCGACTTTCCGGGAAGCGAGGCGATAGCCACGCAGGTTCTTGCAGGCCCGCCGTTCGGGAAATAGGTCTTGAAGACGCTGTTCATGCCGTCGTAGAAGTCGATATCGGCGAGATAAACGGTGAGTTGCAGAATGCTGTCCATGGTCCCGCCACCGGCAGTGACGAGTGTCTTGACGTTTTCCATGACTTTCTTCGTGTGTATTTCGATGTCCATCGGAAAGTCACCGGAATCGTGCGAATGGGCTCCCTGCCCGGCGATGTAGATCACCCCGTTGTGGATGATGAGCGGGGTGATAAAGCCGTTGCCCGCCGTCTTCCCTTCGTAATCGAGTTTCTGGACACCGCTGGGCGCCTGCGCGGCAGCAGAAGTGGAATTGGAAAGCAGGCTCACGGCGCCGGCACCGGTGAAAAGTGCGGCGAAACGAGCGGCAAAACTCCTGCGAGAAGTGAGGCTTGAAAACATAGACTTTCTCCTTTACTTGGAATAGACAAACATTTTTCTTTACCGCAAAGCAAAACTGAATAGATCGCTGCCCGAAGCGATGGCAACGAATTGCACCCCGTTGATCGCGTAAGTCATGGGCGAGGCATGAATATTCTGGCCGGTATTGAAATGCCAGAGAGGGGTGCCCGTGCGAGCGTCGACAGCCTCGAATGATTGCGCATCGTCGCCAAAAAAGACCAGGCCCCCTCTGGTGGTCATGGTTCCCGCGAAGGAATGTCCGGAGCCGATCTGGGGAGAGCGCCAGGCCGGCTTGGCGGACCCCAGAGCGTAAGCAAGCAGAATGCGTTTCCGATCATCCCCGGGACTATGTTTCACTCCGGTGGAGTAGTACGCCTTCCCTTCTTCATATTTTTCCGCTTTCTTGAAATACAGATCGCAATTTTCCGTAGCGAGAAAATAAAACAGGTGAGTGTCGGGATTGAAGGAGGGTGCGTACCAATTCGTGGCGCCGCTGAATCCCGGGCAAACACGGGTTCCTTCGGCAACGGGCTCCACCTCCGTGCGGATGGGGCGGCCTTGCTTGTCGATTCCCTGTGCCCAATTCAATTTCTCGACAAACGGAACAGCCGAGAGAAATTTGCCATCGATGCGATCCAGAATGTAGAAGAACCCGTTGCGGTTGGCCTCGGCAAGGAGTTTGCGCGGCTGGCCCTGATAGACGGCATCGATGAGCACGGGAGTTTCGGTGGCGTCGTAATCGAAAAGGTCATGAGGGGTGAACTGGAAGTGCCACTTCAGCTTGCCGTTGTCCGGATCGAGAGCCAGCACGGTATCCGTGTACAGATCGTCGCCGGGGCGAGGGTCGCCATCAAAATCGGGGCAAGGATTACTTGTCCCCCAGTAGATGGTGTTGAGTTCGGGATCGAACGTGCCGGGCATCCACGTGGTGCCGCAGCCGTGAAGGTAGGCGTCGCCCGGCCAACTGGTGGAGCCAGGTTCGCCGGGCCCGGGAATTGTCCAGAAGCGCCAGGCAAGTTTTCCAGTTTCGGCATCGATGGCGGAGATGAAACCGCGCACACCATCGTCGCCCCCGGAAGTACCCACGAGGACTTTGTTTTTGACGACGAGAGGAGCACTGGTGGCGCCGTAATTTCTGTTGCCGTCCGTGTAGGGAACGTCCCAGAGCAGATGCCCGGAACGCGCGTCGAGGCACAACAGGTGCGCGTTGTCGGTCTCCATGTAAATGCGCGAGCGCCAGATCGCGACGCCGCGATTATGGTGCTGGGAGGCGTCGTCGATGAGCCCTTCCGTGACTGGACGCGAATAGTGCCACACGACTCTGCCGGTCCGAGCGTCCAGCCCATAAGCGTCATTAGCAGCGGTAACAAACATCATGCCGTCCACAACCACCGGAGTAACTTCCAGGCTGTCGGAATTGGGTGCGTGGAACAACCATTGCGCGCGTAGCTTATCGACGTTGGCCACATTGATCTGATCAAGGCTGCTGTAACGGCGTCCGGTGTAATCGCCATTGTAAGAGAACCAGTTCTTGCCGACCGGCTGGGTGAGAAGCTGCTCCGGTGAAACCTCGATGCTGACCGAGACTGAGGGTGCACGAACCTCTTGCGCAGCTGCGGGAACAATCATACATCCCGACAGAACGACCGTGCCCAGAATTTGCGTCACAGGCCTCATCTGGCTATGAACCCTTCACCACTGGAGTGATCTTGGCCGCGGCCAATTCGCCGCGATCCCTCCCCTTCACATCGATCAGGTGAATGGACACCTCCGCGACTGCATCCGGGGCGGCAATAGTTTGAAGTAGCTCCGCGGAGGCGTTCACACTGACGGATCGTAGGGGGACGCTAGCGATATTCGCGCCGTGTCTATCGAATAACTGCGCTTGCAGTTGGCCAGGAAAGAAAACACCGAAGGAGCCTCGCAGATCTATTCCCTTCGCCGTGCGGATCGCCTGGAATAGCACCCTGCTCACGCCGGCAGCCGATACGCGGGTGAATTCTTTGCCCATGCGGACCGGATTCCATACCGTGTTCATTGCGTAACTTTGACCAGGAGCGAGAGTCACGATGGGACTGTTCAATTCTGCTTCCATGTAGCGCGACGCATCTTCAGCGTGGGAAGTAGACAGCGACGGAAATCCTTGCTCGTCCATTCTGATGGCGCTTCCATTTTTGTAGAAGATGACCGTAGCCTTGCCCGGATATTCGCCCTCAGGAAGGTGATGGAAGCGCTCGATCATGCCATATTCTGAGGAGCTGTCGACAATGGCCACCCATCCTTCCGTGGAATCCAGCCAGACTTCATTTTGCAGAGGCAACCAATGGAGCGAAAACAAGCCGTCCTTGACGCGGAAGGAAGGGTCATCGGCGAGGCCGGAACGAACATGAAAGTGACCGAGGTAGGCGCTGTTTGGATTTGCGGGAGTGAAGGCCCAGAAATCGCGATTATAGTCGCCGGGATGCCCGGGATCACTAGTGTCGTACTGTGTGACCGACTGCACGGACCATGGAATGGAATGATCCGCGATATTTTTCATGATGGCGCGGAACTGAATCTCCGGCGAATCACTCTCCAGCGCGATCGCGCGCGAATACTGCAAACCCGTTTTCGGATCCGGCGGCCCGTCGAGACGGATCTGGCAGTGAGGAGCCGTGGATAGAACCTTGAACGTGTAGGTTCCATCGTCCAAAGGATCGGAGATGGGGCCAGGCCAGTGATGCTCGTCCTCGTCTCCTTCCGGCATGGGCCATATCTTGTCTCCGCCGTAATTGAACCAGAGGTGCTTGTCCCCCGCCTCCGACGGCGGAAAATATTGCCCCCGGTACTTGGGATTCACAAACAAGTATGGATGACCTTCAAAATAAACTTGCATGAGGCGGCCGCCCAACTGAGGAACGATAACGAGCTTCACCCAGGAATTGGAAAGCTGCTGCGCTTGCCAACCCTCAAAGTCAACCGATTCGACGCGGCATACCGAACGTGGAGCTTCCCGCGAATGAACTAGCACGGGAATAGCCGGCAGAATCGTGACCAGGGCGAACGCAAAGCCGCTGGCAGCGCGCCATCTTAACGCCGGATCATCGGTGAATAAATTCATGCACTCCCTCTGGAAATCAGAGCCGCCCAAATTTCTTCACGGCTTCCTCGATGGATTTCAGTTTCTCGATGTACGGATACATGGAGTGCTCCTTAAAATCCATTTCCTGAGCCAACGCGAGAACTTTTTGCGCGTCTAAGCGGGGCACAACCACGACGCCATCCTGATCGGCAACGATGATGTCGGCAGGCTTCACTTCGATGCCGTCACAAACCACCGGAATATTGGAACCCGCAAAGCGATAGTGATGAACCGAAGTGGAAGGAACGATTCCGAGCGCATAGACGGGAAAGCCGATCTTTTTGAGCTGCGGCACATCGCGAACGCCGCCATCTATAACTGCGCCCGCGTATTCGCGGGAGTGCATGGCAGTGCCCATTAGCCCGCCCATTCCGGCAATGTCGATGCCGTCTTCGACCACCATGACGTAGACGGAGTCCTTGGTGCCCTGATCGATCGCGGCCAGCATGCCGTTAAGCGCATTGGGATCCTCGTTGGCTTCCTTTTTCAGGGAAACCGTGACGGCAAAACCGGCAAACTTCGTCGGAAAGATGGGGCGCATCCGGTGGGACATGTACATCCTTCGCCCGTTCAGTTGCTCCAGCGCATCGGAGACCGACGCGGCTTCCACGTGGCGGAATCCCTCGAGCAAAGCCGCAGCACTGTCAGGAGCAGGCGCTTGCTGGCGTGCGCGGGCGAACGGGTGACCGGCAAATGCCAGGACCCCGGCTACGAGAAGTGAAGAAAGAACCACGATCGTTCGGGCAGCACGGAAGCTGGCGAGAGAAGAAGACTTGTTCATAGGTCCTCCCGAGGCTGATAGCAGAGGACTTTACCACCAGGGAGCCAACAGGAGAAACAGTTTTGAATCGATTTAAGGAAGGAGAATTCCAGCATCAGTCCGCAGAAAGCCATTGACACCCGCCGCACGATGCGGTATTTGAGATTTCCAAGGCCGAGAAAGCCAACCAAAGGGTATGGTGCATGATCCAGCGGGAGTTCTCCCGCACTGTCACGGAGCAGGGATCAAAATTCAGAAGTGTCAGGGATAGTCAAAGGGGTGTAGTTATGCATCTTCGCTCACGTTGCTTCGTTCTCTTTCTGATTGCGATGTCGTTTACGGGCGTGGCTTGGGCCGGCGTCACCGGGAGTATATCGGGGTTAGTCACGGATCCGAGCGGCGCCGTGGTGGCCGGCGCACAAGTCACCGCCATCGATACGCAGACAGGAATCCGCACAGAAACGGTGACGGACTCCAGAGGTTATTACAACTTCCCGACCCTGCCCATTGGCGCTTACGAAGTGGAAGTCCGTGCAAGCGGATTCAAGACCTTTCGCCAGACGGGAATCGCCATCGATGCCAACTCGGTGGTGAAGGTAGACGTACCCCTGCAAGTGGGTGTTGCCACGGAGCATATGGAAGTCCGCAGCGATGCGGTACAAGTGGAGACGCAAAGCACGCAAATGGGAGAAGTCATTACCGGGAAGCGGATGACAACTGTGCCGCTGAATGGCCGAGCGTATACGGATCTGTTGTCACTGCAGCCGGGTGTTGTGCCTTCCGCTTATGGAGCGACGGCTCCCGGACTGAACGATCGCTCTCCTTCCGGGGGATTGAACTCGGGAAATCAATCGGTAAACGGACAGCGTGAAGCGGCGAACGGGTTCATGGTGAACGGCGCCAACGTAACGGAGGGGAAGAACAACGGCGCGGCGGTCATACCCAACCTGGACGCCATATCTGAATTTCGCATCATCACAAACAATTTTGACGCCGAATACGGCAATTTCAGCGGCGGCCAAATTAACGTGGCGACAAAATCGGGAACAAACGACATCCACGGAAGCGCGTTCGAGTTTTTCCGCGATACCAGCCTCGATGCCCGCAATTTCTTCAATCCCGCGCCTCAGATAAAGGGCGCCTTTCACCAAAATCAGTTCGGGGGAACTTTGGGCGGCCCGGTTAAGAAGGATAAACTCTTTTTCTTCGTCGACTATCAGGGAACCCGGCAGAGGCAGGGACAATCCATAAACACCCAGGTGCCCACCCAGTTGGATCATACCGGTGATATTACGGATCAGTTGCCGCAACTCTCCGACGCTTATGCGGCTTCCCTGCAACCGGGTGGGTCCCCTTCAGGAACAGTGCAAGGAGGACAACTGGCCCAGAATCTTTCCGCTGCTCTTGGGTACCCGGTTACCGTCGGCGAACCGTATTACTACGGCCCCGGAGTGCTTTCCCCCACCGATCCGGGCTGTCTGAGTTCCACTGGGCCGAACCCTTGCGTTTTCGCGAACCCGGCGATCCTGACGAATTCCACGATCCTCTCCGCGCTGTCTCCCGTGGCCGCAAAGATGTTGAGTGGAAACTTCATACCATTGGGCGATGGGCAGGGAAATCTTTCGACTTCCGCTTTTTCCACGATATTGAGCGACAACAAAGGGGGAGTCCGCGTTGACGGAAATACAAGATACGGCCTGCTCTCCGCCTACTATTTTATGGATGACTACAGCCGAGACGATCCCTTCCCGAACGGGGGCGCGACTGTGCCTGGCTATGACGCGCTTTCCTATGGCCGCTCGCAACTCATCAGCCTGGGGGATTCGAAGCCCTTCGGGGCAACGATGGTCAATGAATTCCACCTGAATTACACGAGAAACGCTGCAAATCTTTTCCATCCCAAAGGGGGATTGGGAACAACGCTTCAGTCGCTCGGTTTTACCGTCCCCAATTGCCCGGCGAATCAGCCGACCACTGGTTGCCAATTCAATGGCGGCGTGGGACCGATTGACCCTTCGCTTGAAGGGGTTCCCAATATCGGATTCAACAACTATGCGATTGGTGTTCCATCCGACACCGTGGGCCAATACAACAACACCTACCAGGTTCAGGATGTGTTTTCGAAAGTCTTTGGGACGCACAGCTTGAAATTTGGCGGTGAGTTTCACTATAGCCAGATCAACGAGCGTAATTTTTACGGAGAAAATGGCTCGTACGGATTCAATGGCGGCGAGACCGGCAGTGATTTTGTCGACTTCCTTATTGGCGCACCGAACTACTTTATTCAGGCAAGCCACCAGGTACTGGATTCGCGGACCAAGTACCTGGGACTGTTTGTGCAGGACAGTTGGCGCGTGAGACCGAGCCTCACATTTAATTACGGATTGCGGTATGAAATCAGCCTGCCCTGGTACGACACGCAAAACAAGACGGAAACGATTATTCCAGGCGTGCAGTCAGTCTTGTTTCCGACGGCGCCCGAAGGTTGGCTGGTTCCGCACGACCCGGGAGTTCCCCGCACTCTTGCGTCGCCAAAGTACAATGCGTTCTCACCACGGCTTGGAATGGCGTATTCCCCGGAGGTGGCGGACGGCTTTCTGGCGAAACTCACGGGCGGCCCGGGCAAGACCAGCATCCGTGCCGGATTTGGCCTCTACTACACGTCGGTGGAAGATTTGAGCCAGTTCCTGGAGGTCGGCGACCCGCCCTACGGAATCTTCTGGGTGTCGAGCGCTCCGCCGTTCCTGGCTACGCCGTTTTTGTCCCAAGAGGACAACAGCGTGGAGACCGCATCGGGGGCCAATCCGTTCCCGTTTGTATTTCCTCCGCGGAACATATCGGCCAGCAACCCAGACACTTCATTCCCTTGGGGAAACGTGGAGCCCATCTCCAGCGGGTTTGTGTTCTACCACAAGAACCGCATGCCCTACTCCGAACACTACGAATTTTCCGTGCAGAGACAGTTCGGCTCGAACACCGTCCTGAGCACAAGTTTTGTCGGAAATCAGGGGCATCGATTGATCACCTCACTTGAGGCAAATCCCGGAAGCCCGGCACTCTGCCAGTTCCTGAGCGATCCCGCTAACCTCGCGCCTGGTTCACCCACCTGCGGGCCTTTTGGAGAAAATACGCAATATCAACTGGCGCCCGGCGTGACCGTGCCGGCGGGCATCAACGTGTTCTACGTGCCGGGCACGAACAACACCGTGATTGCCGGGACGCGAACCGTGCTGAATCCAACCTTTTTCGGCAGCAATCCCTACATGCAGGAAACCGCAAATTCCGCGTACAACTCCTTTCAGCTAAGCTTGCGCCACAACAGCAATCGCGGGGACTTGCTTCTCGGCTATACCGTGGGAAAATGTCTGGACAATTCGTCGGGGCTTCAGGATTCGACCAACCCCATCAACCCCAGACTGAGCCGGTCGCTGTGCTCGTTCGATGTGCAACAGAATTTCGTGGTCAGCTACAACGTGAACTTCGAGCTCGACAAGCTGTTCCATGCCGATCACGGAATCTCCAACAAACTGCTGGCGGGATGGTCGGTCTCGGGGATCACGACCTTTGCAACAGGCCTGCCCATCACGTTGTCTGAAGGGGACGACAATTCGCTGTTTGGCGTCACCACAGTCAGCGTTGATCTCCCGCAGTACACCGGAACCGGGAAACTCTTCGCCGGGGGCTCGACGAGCAGCAGGAATCCCCGGAGCGGACTGCCCTACTTCAACTCTTGCGTTTATTCCACAACAACGGCCTGTCTCGGGGGCGCCCCTGCGTTCCTGCAACTGGAACCCATCGGGCAGATCGGCAATGTGAACCGAAGATTCTTCCACGGCCCGGGCTTGAACAATTGGGATATGGCAATTCTGAAAACGACGAATCTCACGGAGACTAAATCCCTGCAAATCCGCATTGAAGCCTTCAACGTCTTTAACCACGCTCAATTTCAGAATCCCGACGGTTCCATAAATTCGGGTGGGCCAGAGTCTGGTGGTCTGTTCGGCATGGTGACCAGCGCCTATCCTGCGCGTATTGTGCAGCTCGGAGCAAAGTTCTTGTTCTAACCGGAGCGTTCTCGCCGTCCACGGCGTGGAATGAAAACAGGACCGTGCCGAGTGGGACAAGTAGAATGAAATCCGCGACATTTTCGATCCTGGGCAATCACAACCGGCCCGTGTGGGTTGTGATAGCCCTTTCCTGCTCAATTGTTTTGCTGAACGGGCAGTACGCGATTGCGCAAACTCAGCCGCTGCAAAAGCCCAGCCCTGAAGTTGAGCGGCTCGCCGTCGCGGAAGGCCGCCCGATCTTTGAATCCATGTGCGCGGCCTGCCATGGCCTGGACGGGCGAGGCGGTGAACGCGGTCCGGACGTTGCCACCCGCCAACAGGCGATTCAACTCTCTGATCGTGAGCTCCTGGAGGTTATGCAAACAGGAAGGCCAGCCGCCGGAATGCCGCCGTTTAATTCCCTCGGTGCCACGAAACTGACAACTCTTCTAGCCTACCTCCGCTCGTTGCAGGGCAAGAGTGAAACCGATGCGCTTCCCGGCGATCCATCCAGGGGCAAGTTGCTTTTTTTCGGCCGGGCGCGCTGCGCGGAATGCCACATGGTTCAGGGTGAAGGCGGCTTTCTCGGCAACGACCTTTCGAGTTACGGCGCAACTTTTTCATCCGTCGAGATTCGGAGCAATATCCTGAGGGCCTCTGACAATCCGGTCAGAGCGAACAAAATCGTGCTGGTCACCATGCGTGATGCTCAGAAATTCACAGGCGTGATCCGCAATGAAGACAATTTTTCGATTCAGCTGCAATCGCTCAACGGCTCCTTTCATTTCTTGGACCGATCCGAGGTAACTCAACTCGACTTTCTCCCCGGAACCATCATGCCCGGCGACTACCGCACAACTTTGAAGCCGGCGCAGTTGGACGACCTCGTCAGCTTTCTACTGGCGACTGCTAAGTCTCGTGAGAGTGGCCATAAGGCAATTGGGGAAGACAGCGAGTAAGATGCACAGACCAGTCACGGCATCCCCCGCATATGGAGGAGGATGCGATCTTGTCAATTTCGCATTTGCGAGCTGATCTTAAGGTGCAGCGACATTGCCGGATTGCTGCCGCGATTTTCCTTATCAGGGTGGTCAGTTTTATGGATTGTGACTTGGGATACTTCGATCTGGAGACTCAGGTGCTCGAACCGCTCGAAAATCCGTTCGGTCCAAAAGTGTTACCTATGTCTTAGGTACGTTGTGTCACCCATGTGTCCGGGCCGGACCCTGGATAAATTGGTGGGCTCGGTAGGATTTGAACCTACGACCAACGGATTATGAGTCCGCTGCTCTAACCGCTGAGCTACGAGCCCGCCGCACTTCCAAGATACTACATTGAAACCGGCTAGTGAACGTGGTCCTGTGCATGGGGGGCCTCCTCCTGCCGACGGATGCCCGGTGCGGTAGCGGCAAGTTCAGCGAGGATAGCCCTGTCGGTAAAACCTACGCCATCGTCGGGAAATCCGGCAACTTCCCCGCGTCACAGCTCGTAACCTATTCAAAATGCATTTCGGCAGCGCACTTGCATGAGTAGAGTCCGGTTACCGCTACAGGTAGAGGGGAGGGCTCTCAATATGCCGAACGAAGATTGGGTCTTTTGGCTGAACTTGACGAACATCGCATTAGGAGTAGTGGTGCTCCTGGCGGTTCTAGTGGTGGCGTACGGATTGGTTTGGGAGTTCGTGATCCGGCGCAAGAAACCGCACGGCCTGGCCAACCTCGACGAGGAGATGAAGGCGATGCTGCAAAATGACTTTGCCCACAGCCTTCCTGTGCCAGAACTTGGCCTGACCATGGCGGATGGCGGAGAGCCTGCGAAGCCATCGGCACCAAAACCAACAGCGAAGAAGAATAGCTGAGAGTGAGATCATGGCCTGCCCATTTCTGAAAGAAGGCCGCGCACAGTATTGCCATGCTGCCCCCTCTTGGAAGCCCATCCTGGAGGGACCAGGGGTATCCGGCGCAGGCCGCTGCGCGTCACCAGAGTATTACCAGTGCGACCTGGTTGACAAAAACGATTCGCATCATGAGCGCTGCCCGAACCTGGAAGAAGTTCATGTGCAGTATTGCGGAGCTTCCCCTTCCACCAAGTTGATTCCGTTCAGCGATTCGCAGCTTTCCAGTTGCACGACCGATGGATACCACTACTGCGATTCCTATCTTTCGGTGGCGAGGCCTCACGGTGTCCTCGCCCCGCCCGCGGATCTTCTCTACTCCCAAAACCATTTTTGGCTGGCGGCCGAGGAATCCGGCTTGTGTCACATCGGCATTGACTCGTTTCTTGCGGATGTGGTTGAGAAGGCTGATGGTCTGACGTTTGTAACCACTCATGGCACGCAACGGCCAGTTGTCGTGCTGACCGTCCACGGAGTGGAGTGGCCCATGATGTTCCCCAATCCGCTCATGATTCAGAAAGTCAATTCCCACCTGCGAAGGAATCCACAGTGCTTGCTTGCCGATCCCTACGGCTCAGGATGGTTATTTTCCGGGTGGGAGGTTCCGGAGCGGACAAAGGTTGGCCTGATTGCGCGGGCCTCATGCAGCGGCCTGGCAGGCAGAGGAGCAAGAACGGCTGGCGCAAGAGATCCACGAAACGCTGCAGCTGAGCTGTGACGGCGGCAGTCCGGTGCGCGGAGTCGCGCAACTGCTGTCGCGGCAACAATTGGTGTGCTTGTTCCAGCACTTTTTTTCCAACGGGCACTGGGGGTCAAAGGAATGACGGTGAGGAGAAACCTGCTTGTCTTTGGAATTGGAGTTGTTCTTGCCTTAATAGCCGGTTGGGTCGCTTTCCCCAGGGCGCTTTACGTTCGTCGTGCGCAACCTCTGGATTTCCATCACAAAACACATAGCGAAAAGTCCGGCGCACAGTGCGACACCTGCCACGCGCTGGACAGTAACGGCGAATTCAGCGGCCTTCCTCGGATGGAAATCTGCGCCGGCTGCCACGCCGACAAACTCGGAAGCTCCAAGTCCGAAGCGGTCCTGGTGGACGACTACATTAAGCCGGCACACGAAACTCCCTGGCTGGTCTATGCGCGGCAGCCGGCCAATGTCTGGTTCTCGCATGCGATTCACACGCGCCGCGCCGGACTGGCCTGCACGGAATGCCACGGAACCTACGGGGAATCCGATCAGACGCGAATTTACGAACAAAACCGCATCAGCGGCTACAGCCGCGATATTTGGGGCCATTCTATCTCTCGCCTGGGGCGCGCTCCGCACGATGGCATGAAGATGAGCGATTGTGAAAACTGCCACCGCCGCCACAATGTCGAGGTGGGCTGCCTCGGTTGTCATCAATAAAGGAGCGACCATGAAGGTCTCCAGGCGTGACTTGCTGATCGGCAGTGCCGGAGTCACCGCGGGAATCCTATTTACCCCCGTGCCGTGGAAGTTGTTGGGCGACGTCTCCATCTGGACACAGAACTGGTCGTGGATCCCGCAACCGGCGCATGGACCGGTGGAAACGAAACTCTCTGCCTGCACCTTGTGCCCAAATGGTTGCGGCGTTCGCGTCCGCCTGGCGGCGAATTGTCCGGTCGGGATCGCCGGCGTGAACACTCATCCACTCACCAGAGGAGCACTGTGTCCCCTTGCTTTTGCCGCTCACCAATTGAATTGGCATCCTCAGCGCGTGCGCGAAGTGCGGCACCGTGGGCGCGCTGCCTCCTGGGCCGAAGCGCAGGCCGCCTTTGAAAAGGCCTGCAGCGAGGGACCGATCGCAATCATCGACGGACAACCGGGAAGAGCAGCCTCGTCGGTGCTGCAATCGTTCGCGGAGAAGCGCAACGGCAGCTATCGAATCGCGTGGAACGCGGAAAGTCTGTCGCTCGCGCCGTATGCAGAGTGGAGTGGCGTTCCTGTCGACGCTCTGGGCTATGACCTGGAAAATGCACGGACGATCGTCAGCTTTGGCGCGCCACTTCTGGACGGCTGGGGAACGCCAGGTAGATTCACGCGGCTATGGGCCGAGCGGGCGGCAGGCAGCGCCGACCCGCAATTGCGACTGATACAGATTGAACCGTCATTCTCCCGGACTGCAGCACGGGCATGGCAATGGATTCCCATTCGCGAGGGAAGCGATGCAGCACTGGCCGCCGGTGTGGCACGAGTGCTGATGGAGGAACACCTGGTGAAATCCCCGGGACCCATCCCGAAGATCGACCCTGGAAGAAGTTGCCGCCCAGACAGGTTTGACGACCGAAGCAATTCGCGATCTTGCCCGGACAATGGTTGGGAATCGTCCGGTGGTGGTGATTGCGGCGGACGGAAACCCAGCCATCGCCGCGTTGAATGTCTTGGTCGGTTCGATCGCGACATCCGGCGGGATTGTCAGGAAAAACGAGGCAGTTCGGTCCAATCCGCCGTCTGCGCCCGCCCTCGGCTCGCTGCGCGCAGTGCTGGTTGATTCGACAGTCCCTTGGGAATTTGTTCCTCAAACCGATGCGGAGGTGTTTCGTTTCGCTGCGTGGGACGGCGGCGGGAACAGAGCGGATTGGCTGCTGCCGGCACCGGGATTTCTGGAAGAGCTCACGGATGTGCCCACGCCGCCCACTTCCGGAGTCGAGACGTATGCCATCGCCGTGAATCTGGCGGTGCCTCCCGCGGAAGTCAAGAGCGCCGCGCAGTTCCTGCTGCAAATCGACGCCACGCTCTCCGCTGTAGAGAATGTAATCCACGCGCGGTGCGAGGAACTCTTCCGCGCGCGGAAAGGCACGGTCTACGGAGAACATCGCACCGCGGCTGGGCAAATTGATTCGGCGAAGAACTTCGAGGAGCAACTCCGCAAGGGCGCCGTCTGGGTGGACGATCCGCCGCGTCTTGGCCAGTTCAAGTGCCAGCTGAAGGCATGGCCAACCGAGACTTTCCGCTGCGCACGCCACCAATTGGGCCACGACATGGGCTCCACCCGTATTACCGCCCCTGGCCAGCAAAACTGTATCAAGAATCGAACTTGCGTGAAGCGCCGGCAGGGAGGAAAGCATGAGCGCTCGCTACGGGATGGTCATCGATCTGGATCGCTGCACGGGCTGCGGTGCGTGCATGGTGGCATGCGCGGCGGAGAATAACGTTCCGCCGGCCCCGCGAAGGCTACTCCCCGAACCGGACTCACCCCGATGTTGGTTCGCCCGGTCTCCAACGGCAAGACGGGAACGGCGCGCCGCGAGGTCTTCATTCCCGATCACTTGCATGCAGTGCGAACACGAAACCCCCTGTGTCAGCGTCTGTCCGCAGCAAGCCGTGGAAGTGGACAAGGCCACCGGCATCGTGATGCAGATGCCGCAACGCTGCCTGGGCTGCAGGTATTGCATGATGGCTTGCCCCTACCATGCGCGCTACTTCAACTGGTGGGATCCCGCGTGGCCGGCGGGCATGGAGAAAAGTCTTAATCCGGGCGTTGCCGTTCGGATGCGCGGCGTGGTCGAAAAGTGCAATATGTGCCACGCGCGGTTGCACAGCGCAATGGAAAAAGCCGCCGCCGCCGGCGAAGAAAGAAATCGATCCCGCCGACTACATCCCCGCCTGCGTCGAAGCTTGTCCCACCGGCGCCATCTTGTTCGGAAATCTGTCGGACAAAAACGATCCCGTCGCTTCGCTGCGGCACATTCTCCCGAGGCGTTCCGCCTGCTGGCACAGCTCGGCACGGAGCCGAAGGTTCACTACAAATCCACGGCAGGCGTGGGTGAGGGCCTTGGCGGAGCGCGATCGGCCAGCCCACGGAGGCTCAGCATGGCTGATTTGCTTGTTATGGACCGGCGATGGATTGCGCGCGGTGTCGAGCGAACCTCCACCCTGCGCTTCGCGCTCTGGCTCGTTCCCTGGATCTGTCCTGCTCGCGCTGGGAATCTATGCGGCCGCACTCTGTCTCTACTACGGCCTGAACCAGACCAACATGGACAACCGCTTCGCCTTCGGCCTGTGGATCTTCTTGGATCTCTCGCATCATCGCCATGGGCGCCGGCGCCTTCTTTACCGGCTTCCTGGTCTACATCCTCAAGCAGGAGGACCTCAAGCCGGTGCTGAACAGCGCGGTCGTGGTAGGCTTGATCTGCTATAGCGGCGCGGTGGCCGTCTTGATGATCGACGTCGGGCAACCGCTGCGCGCCTGGTTCACCTTCTGGCATCCGAACACCCACTCGATGCTCACCGAGGTCACCTTCTGCATTTCCTGTTATCTTGCTGGTGCTGCATCCTGGAATACATACCGGTGCTGCTGCAGAACCGGCAGTTGCGCAAGGTGCCGTCGTTCCTGATCTTTGAGCATCAGCTTCACAAGCTGGTTCCGGTGCTGGCCGCGGTCGGCGCCTTCCTTTCCTTCTTTCACCAGGGCTCGCTCGGAGGACTGTACGGTGTGCTGCGCGGCCACCCCTTTGTCTTTCGCCAAGGTTTCGCCATTTGGCCGTCCACTTTCTTTCTCTTCATCCTCTCCGCCGTCGCCGTAGGGCCGAGCTTTCTGATACTGGTCACGGCCGCCGCGGAAAAGGTCACGGGCGGCAACTCGTGCAGCCCAGTGTCTTTCGCAAGCTGGGATTTATCTCTGGCGTGCTGCTCGCCGCCTACGTGGCGGCGAAAGCAATCGACACTCTATGTTTGGCTCAACATCACTTCGCCATCCCGTGGCTTTGGGCCGTCAGATTATTACTCTTACTGGCCTTTCGGGTCGACCTTTCTTTTTGCGGAGATCGTGCCTTTGGGGTTGCTCCCTGCATTTCTGCTCATCGTGCCCATCACCGCGCGCAAGCGCGGCTGGTTGCTCCTTGGCGCGGCCCTGGCCTGCGGGGGAGTGCTGCTGAACCGCTTCGTTTTCACCGTACAAACTCTCGCCTTGCCCACGCTTGCCTTCGATCGAGTTCCTGCAGTACACGCCAAGCTGGCAGGAGGTCGCAACCTTCGGAGGCGTGATCGCCTACGGTGTGATCGTGTATTCCTTGTCTTACCGCTACCTGCCGCTGTTTGAACCCTCGAAAGGAGGGGACAAGCATGTTTCCGTGGGTTGATGGATTTCATTGGAGCGTCGGCCATATCATCTTTCTTTCCGTGTTCTTCGCTGTCGTGTTGACCATTCTTGTCCACGGTCGCTCGCGGCGGCTTGGCGCACGGCCTCGCGATTTCCGCACGCACCGCGCCACCGAGATCTGCTGGCGCCAGAATTTTGCCGAACTCCCGGAGGACGGAACGTCACTGCCGCCACGAACTTGCCGGCAGAGTCCACGTCCAGAATCTGCGACAATGCCTTCGATTGCCGTCAATGCGGCACAGTTCCCGGAACTTTGCGGCGTTGCCGCCGAAAGCTCCCTCGCAGGAATGCCGGTGTCAACTTACTCCGACTAACCTGCTCTACCATCGCGGCCACACCTGGGTGCGTCCGGAAGACGACGGCACGCTGACGGTCGGCCTCGATGACCTCGCCCATCACCTGATCGGCCACCCCGATTTCGTCGAATTGCCGCTGAAGGATAGCGAAATCGAAAGCAGACGGCATGGCCTGGCGCATGGTGAAAAACGGTCATGAAATTCGGGTTCGCGCGCCCATCGACGGCACCGTGGTGAGCACAGGTGGGGACTGAGGAAGGCTGGTATCTGAGGCTTCGCCCGCGTCGACCCAGCGGATCTGCGTCATCTGTTGCGCGGAGCAGAAGTACCCGGATGGCTGTCTCGAGAGATTCGACCGTCTGCAGTTGCAGTTCTCCGCGTCCGACTCGCCACCCTGCCTGGCCGATGGCGGAAGCCTTATGCCGGACTTAATGGATGCCATGCCGGCGGCGGACTGGGACACCGTGCTTGGCGTCAACCTTCCTGGAGGCGTGAAGTTCCCGGCTCAGTGCGTCTATCTCGTAAGCGCTTGAGCTTGTCGTATAGCGTCGAGCGGTCGATTCCGAGGGACGCGGCCGCATCCCTGACGTTGCCCCTGTTTCGTTCCAACGCGGCGATGATGGCCCGGCGTTCCAACTCCGCGAGCGGAACGTCCGGCACCTCCCAATTCTGTGCGGAGCTGGCTGCGCTGATTCAGCCATGTGAAATCGCTCTCGCACCAGCGTTCCGTTGTGCGAAGTCACGATGGCACGCTCGATGACGTTCTCCAGTTCGCGCACATTGCCGGGCCAGTCGTACTCGATGAGCAGCTTCAGCGCGCCCGCGGAGATGCCGGCGATGTCTTTTCCCAAGTTCGGACGCAATGCGCTCCACAAAGTGTTCCGCCAGCAACGGGATGTCTTCGCGCCGTTCCCGCAGCGGTGGAATGCGAATTTCAATCACGTTGATCCGGTAATACAAATCGTCGCGAAAGCGCCCCTGTTGCACTTCTTCCGCCAGATTTTTGTTGGTTGCGGCGATCACCCGCACATCCACGCTGACCTCTTCCGTTCCGCCCACCCGATAAAAACGCCGTTCCTGTAGGACGCGCAGCAGGTCGGCCTGCAGCTTCGGCGAAATGTCGCCAATTTCATCGAGGAAAATTGTGCCTCCGTCGGCCAGCTCAAACTTGCCTTTCGTTTGCCCTTCGGCGCCGGTGAAGGCGCCTTTCTCATGGCCGAACAATTCGCTTTCCAGCAGCGTTTCCGTAAGCGCCGCGCAGCTCACGCTGACAAATGGCTTTTCCGCGCGATCGCCGGAGTAGTGAATGGCGCGCGCCACCAGTTCCTTGCCGGTGCCACTTTCGCTGCATATCAGCACCGTGCTGCGCAGGCTGGCGATCTCCTGGGTCAGCGCGAGGATCTCTTCCATGCGCGGGTTCTTGGTAATGATGTCGTGGTGACGGTACTGGCGGCTGATTTTTTTGCGCAGGATCACATTTTCGCTCTGCAGCTTCTTCAGTTTCAGAATACGCGAAACCAGCATCGAGATTTCCTGCGGGTGGCACGGCTTTACGATGTACTCCTGCGCGCCTTCTTTCATGGCCTGGATCGCCGTGTCCACGGTGGCGTAGGCGGTGATGATAATGATCGAAGCCTCCGGGCGAATGCGGCGAATTTCCATCATCGTTTCAATGCCGTCCATGCCCCCCGGCATTTTCAGATCGACGAAGCAGATCGCATAGTCCGTAGCCTGGGCCAGCTCCAGCGCCTTTTGACCGCTGGGCGCAGTGTCAACGCGGTAACCGTCCTCGCGTAACCACGCAGCCATCGATTCGCAAGTGACTTCCTCGTCGTCCACCACCAGAATAGGCCAGACCTTCTTCATAAGGGTTCTCCATCCGGAATCGTCAACCGCCGCACGAGTTGCGCTCCGCAGCGCTCGCAGTAGCGTTCTTCCTTGTTGTCCACCAGGCCGATGTGCGTCGCCAGGCTCATCGCGCATTTTGGTTCGGCGCAATGCGTAAGGCCGGAAGTGTGTCCCAATTCGTGGAGCACTTCCTTGACGACACGCTCGCGCAGCAGGCTCTCCTCGCCTGACAGGCCATAAAATTCCTGGCGCAGCCGGCACAAGGAGACCACCGCCACAGGTCCGTCAAGCTGCGCTTGCCCAAACACGAACGTCAGCGCCGGAATCGCCAGGTCCACTTCCGTCACTCCGAGAACCCGCGCTGCATCGCTCGGCGCGCAGCGAGCTACTGCTTTCATGACCTCCACCGACTGGTACTGCCCTCGCCTTGCATCGTAGGCTCCCTCGGGGAGCGCCAGCCCCGGCAAGCGCCGGATGGGCCAGGGGCACCATTCAGCGACGGCACTCTCAACCCATTCCAACACCTGGGCAGGAACGCTCCCGATCGCTACCAGGCAAACCGTTTTCACTAGGCATGTACCTGGACTTCCTTTTCTTCGGGTGTAGCGCTTCGTGCCTTGAGCGGAAGCGTGACCGAAAAGGAAGAACCCTCATTGCGCTGGCTCGTCACTTCCACTTCGCCGTCGTGAGCCTTTACGATTCCGTAAAGCACCGCCAATCCCAGCCCGACTCCTTTTCCCTCGACCTTGGTGGTGAAGAACGGATCGAAGATCTTGGCGAGGTTTTCGGGCGCGATGCCCTCGCCCTTGTCGCGCACGCAGAGCTCCACGCAGTCCTCGCTCGGGAGGAGTCGCGTGCGAATCCCCAGTTCGCCGCCCCCCTTCGACTGCATTGCCTGGGCCCCGTTCAGGATCAGATTGAGGATCACTTGTTGGATCTGCGAAGGGTCACACTCCACCAGAGGCAAATCTTCCTGCAGGTCCAGAATGGTCTCCGCGTTGATGAGCTTCAGCTTATGGCCAACCAGTCCCAGCGTGCTGCGAACCAGTTTGTTCAGGTCGGCTGGAACGCGCTGCGGTTTGGACCGGCGCGAAAAGGCCAGAAGATCCGTGACGATGCGCCCCACGCGCGCTGTCTCCGCGGAGATCTGACCGAGGTACTTGCGGAATTCCGCCTCGCGCCCGGGAGGAAATTCGCCGCTGGCCATCAAGCGCTCGAGCAAGCGTGGAAAGATTGAGCACGCCGGAAATTGGATTGTTGATCTCGTGGGCGACGCTGGCGGCCAGTTGCCCCAACGAGGCAAGCCGGTCCGTCTGGACCAGCTTGCGATGGGCTGCCTGCAATTGCACCGTTCGTTCGGCCACCTTGCTCTCCAAGGTCTGCTGCATTTCGTTCAAATCGTCGACGGCTACTTTCAAGCGCTCGCGCATCAGGTTGAACGAGTCCACCAGCTCATCCAGTTCCTGGCTGCGGTGCGGGATTTCAATCGGGCGGTCGAGTTGCATGGCGCTTAGTGCTTTCGTTCCCTGGATGACTTCCCGGATCGGCGTAGCCACAAAACGCCGCGTAAAGAAAATGACGAACGCCGCCCCAATGGTTACGACCAGCACGGTCGAGAGGATTGTCTGCAGGGTAATGGCCCGGGTCTGTTGCTGAACCGGGTCCAACTTCAGTGCCAGATCCAGAATGCCGAGCACTTTGGTGTTTGCCAGATGCGCGTGGCATCCAGCGTTGCTGCAGGAGGGCTCATTGTAGATGGGGGTCACGATGTCCAGAGTCTTGATGCCGTCCGGCGAGGTGCCGTACCGCACTCGAGATGTCATGGCCGGCCTGGTTCGGACTGTCTTCGCCCCGTGGCAACTGACGCATGCTTCACTCGAGGTACTGGCCAGGCTGGGCTTCTCGTGAGGATCGGTCGAGTACACCAGCCACCCTTCTCGATTGAACATGCGGATCCGGTCGACACCGTGCTTGTCCGCGATCACGCCCATAATTTCGTAGGCGGCTTTGCGGTCGTCGTTCAGCATGGCATGCCAGGTCGCGCTGGTGATGCTGCGCGAGAGTTGGTCCGCGCCCAGGATCATGGTCTGGACCAATTGTTCTTTTTGCATCCGGAAGTTGAAGTACCCACTGATGCAGCTGATGGCGACAATCAGAACGGTGAGCGAGAGGATCAGCTTAAAGTCGAGTCTGCGCGGCATTTGAGCCACTCACACCTCATCTCTCCACAGCTCCGCGAGGGGGTGAGCGGTGAGAACCGTTGCGGTTAGGATTCCTACCTAGGCTTAAACCTACGCTCTAGAGGGGAGCCTGACAGTGACTCGCAGGGCGGCAATTTGTGACCTGTGTCACATGGCGGGACACACCCAGGTATCAAAAGCTGTGCTTGATGCCTCTGAGAGCAGGATAGAGCTTCCGGTACTCCGCATATTGCAGGTTCATCAGCGCGGCAGTCTTCGGATCGGGCTGAACCCGGCTGGCGACGCGAACTGCCTCCTCACAGGCCTGGTCGGCAGACGGCCAAACGCCAATCCCCACTCCCGCGAGTAATCCGGCCCCGTACGCGGCGCCTTCGTCGGCTTCGATCAGTTCCACCGGCATGCCATAAATGTCAGCCTGAATTTGTTGCCAAAGGGGAGACCGCGCTCCGCCTCCCCCCAAACGAATGGATTCAATCGGTACGCCAATCTCTCGGAACAAGGTAAGGGAATCTCGAAGACTGAACGCGACCCCTTCAAGAATGGCGCGGATGATATGGGCCCGCGTATGTTGCGCGGTAATGCCCACCAGAGCGCCGCGTGCATCGGGATCGAGGTGCGGCGTGCGCTCGCCCATCAGATAAGGCGCCCAGAGAAGCCCCGCTGCCCCGGGCCGGGCGCTTGCTGCTGCTTCTGTCAGGCGCTCATACGGATCGCGGCCATCGTCTCTTCCCTCTCCGAATTGATCGCGGAACCACCTCAAGGAAAGTCCCGCGCCTTGCGTCACTCCCATCACATGCCAGCGATTCGGAATCGCATGGCAAAAGGTGTGAATGCGCCCTTTGGGCTCGAGCACCGGCGAACTCGTCGCGGCAAACACTACGCCGGACGTGCCGATGGTGGCGCTAACGGCTCCGGGCTTGACGATGCCCATTCCCACGGCCCCCGCGGCCTGGTCTCCTGCGCCCGCCACTACGGGAGTGCCCGGCCGCAATCCCGACAGCCGGGCGCCTTCCTCACTCACATGGCCGCTGATTTCCTGGGATTCGAAAACCTTCGGCAGGTACGCCTCGTCAAGCCGCGATATTTCCAGCATCGGTAGCGACCAGCGGCGATGAACCACGTCGAACATGAGCGTGCCCGATGCGTCCGCGACATCGATGGCGCGCGCCCCGGTCAGGCGAAACCGGATGTAGTCCTTCGGGAGCATCAGCGAACGGACGCGCTCCCAGATTTGCGGCTCGTGGCGGCGGACCCACCAGATTTTCGGCAACGTGAATCCGGTGAGTGCGGGGTTGGCGGTCCATTCAATCAGCCGCTGAGCGCCAACCTGTGCGGTGATCTCCCGGCATTCTTCTCCCGTGCGCTGATCGCACCAGAGTATCGCGGGTCGCAGCACCTGATCCCGCGCATCCAGGAGCACGAGGCCGTGCATTTGGCCAGTCAGGCCAATGGCAGCCACCTCTTGAGAAGGAGTGGAGTGCTTCGCCAGGCATTGCTTGATGGCCTGGCAGGCGGCGCGCCACCAGTCTTCCGGGGACTGTTCCGCCCAGCCGATCTGCGGGCAACTCATGGAAGCATGCTCGGCGGTGGCGGCGCTGATCACTCGTCCATGTGAGTCGAGCAAGACCGCGCGCGTTCCGCCAGTGCCGACGTCAATTCCTAAGAGATGCATCTCTTGGAGTGCCTTCCTTCGAATCAGCTCCGCGGTTTAGCGAACAGAGAATCGGAAAATTGTTGTGGAATGGAATTGACCACCCGGTTTCAGAACCGTGGTTGGAAAGGCCGGGTGATGGGGAGAATCCGGGAAATGTTGGGTTTCCAGGCAAAGTGCCGCGTTCCTCGGATAAGCCACGCCGCCTTTGCCCTTGATCGAACCGTCCAGAAAATTGCTGGTATAGAATTGGACGCCCGGTTCCGTCGTCAACACCTGAAGCACGCGCCCGCTCGCGGGGTCGTAAACCTCAGCGGCTTCCGTCAGGCCTTTCCCGCTTCCATCAATCACGAAATTATGGTCGTAGCCGTCATGACCCAGGCGGAGTTGCTCATCGTTCGCGTTGATGCGCTCTCCTACCGCGTGGGGCTTCAGAAAATCAAAGGGAGTACCGACAACGGATTTTAGCTCACCCGTTGGGATCAACCCTGAATCCACGGGAGTGAACCGCGAAGCATTCAGTTGCAATTGTTCGCCGAGGATGGTGCCGTTCCCCTGCCCTGACAGATTGAAGTAGGAATGGTTGGTGAGGTTCAGCACCGTGGGTTTGTCGGTCGTCGCGGAATATTCGATTTTCAGGTCATCGCCTTTCAAGGTGTAGCGCACAGTAACCGACAAATTGCCCGGATAGCCCTCCTCTCCATCTTTGCTCAGGTACTTCAGCTCTACACCGTCCGGGATGATTTTTCCTGTCCACATACGGCTATGGAAGCCGCCGGGCCCTCCGTGGAGGGTATTGTCCCCATTGTTCTTCGTGAGCGTGTATTCCTTGCCGTCCAGCGAAAATTTCGCATGCGCGATGCGATTCGCATAGCGCCCAACAATGGGCCCGAAGAAAGAAGCGCTCTTCGAATGATTGTTTTCGTAATATCCTGACGGGTCGTCGAAGCCGAGGACCACATCCGCAACCTTTCCCGCGCGGTCGGGCACCTTGATAGAAAGTATCTCACCCCCATAGTTCATGATCTGCACTTCGATCTTTTGATCCTTCAGCGTGTAAATGTCGACGGGCGACCCATCCGGTAGTTTTCCACCGTCTCGCTTGCTCACTTCAGTTTTTCCCATCACCGCACCTGTGATTCCCGCAAAGCAAATCAACGCTGCCACAACATGTTTGAAGTGTCCCATGGTTCCTCTCATGAAAGCATTCTATGGCGGCCCGCAGAGGCGTACAACCTCCAGGGGTGCCAGAGAACCGGAAATCCTGTTGTCGGCTCGCGTAATGGTCGTAGCCCGCCATTAGTTCGCGGGGCGCGCTTTTGGCATCATTTCCATGGTCCAGATCGCTGCCGGACGCATGTACATGGAAGCGCGGTAGTCCCCCGTGATGTCCCATGCCTCGGGTGTGCGGAACCAATAGCCCTTGGTCTCGTAGCTCGTATGATAGAGGCCCCACAGGGTGCGGTAAGCCTGCTCAGTCATCCCCTCGCTCAGCATCAGGCCGGCAACACCCATGGTGGTTCCTGCCCACACTTCTTGAACCTGCTGATTGTTTCTCGCGGTGATGAGTTTTCCGTCCGCGGATATTCCATTCACGGCTCCCATGCTGCCGCCCGCAAATTTCATCACGTTATAGTCGAAAATCTTCTTAACTGCGCTTGCTTGCATCTCTCGAGGAACGAGGTCTCCGAGCCCGGTCAGATTGGCATACCATTGTCCCGCCAATTGGTCGGCTTGAATATTGTCTTTATATTCGCTCTGGGTGTCATAGCGGAAGTATTCGCCGTTCCAAAGTTTCTTGATGTAGCTTGCCTGGCTCTTTACGAAGAGCTCGTGATACTCAGCAGCCGCTTTCGCATCTTCGAGTTTCTTCGCCATCTCCTCCGCCGCGCGCAGAGACGCCAGCCACAACCCTCCCGAATAGGCACTCTCCCCGCGCACCACCCATTCGTCGTAGGTCTGGTCAGGATAGCCCTGGTTCTCCGGAACGCCGTCGTCGTCCGTGTCGTACTTTCGCAGATAAGCGAGCGATTCTTGAACCGCGGGCCACGTGTATTTCAGAAAAGCCTTGTCTGTTGATCCCGAAAGCACGAAGTCGCGGTAGACCAGCAGAACAAATTTCGGATTCAGGTCCTTCCAGCCATTGGTATCCTGCCAGCTGAATTGGTTGATCTGCTCGAAGGGATCCTCTTCCGGCACTCCCAGATCGTGGGGCGCAGCCCCCTTTGCCTTGCGAATTCGGAATTGCGGCACGCCCGTCTGTTCCGTTTTCCAGACCCACACCATGCGCTCGCGCGATTCTTCAGGCACGGTGTCTGCGAATTCCCGCATCACGCCTTTCTCGATGTCCGGCCAGAATTTGATGAGCGGCATCGACCCGTAAAACCGGACATCCAGGGTTTCATAAAAGGGGTAGTCGTAACATTCCAGGAAGGAATAGGTGGGCGGTTGTTTGGCGTCGGCCTCTACAGGCCGCCCCCAGACGGTCCCACCATCGGCCAGCGGGTACAGTTCATTGAACAGCATGCCGCGATACCACAATGGCTTGCTGTCATCGTTCACGTAGGGAGCCTGCCAGGCATCGATCGCGGCGCTCCACGCTCCCGCGTTTTTCAGCGTATCCCGGGCAATCGCCCAGGCGTTCAGCCCGCTGGTGCCGAAGTAGTCGGTATAGTGGCGATACCATTTCCGTCCGGATCCGAATTGGAAGACCGGCAGGTCCCACGCGATAACCATCGGCACAATCTTCTTCTCGCCGGGCTCCAGCGTGAACCGCGCGACGATCGCCCCGGCAATCGGTTCGCCGCTGCTCGTCCAGGAATCCTTGCTGTCCGCCAAGGTTCCGTCCTTGGAAAACGGCTTCCAGACTTCTGCTCCCGGAGTGTCCGGGCGAAACGTGGTTTGATAGCTGACTTCGACACCGGGTTCCGACACACCGGCAATCACGAATTGGCCGTCCCACTCTTCCGAAATCTTGCCGATGTGATTCCGGTCCAGCACGATTCCCTGCATAGTCTGATCCGCTCCCAGGACCTCGCTCTTGGCCTGGTTGAAATTCCCTTCGTTCAAGGCGTCGCTCAAGTCGCGGCGATTCGTGCGGAACCACCCGATCATATTTTCCCAGGACAGCAGTACCGAAACCGTCACGCGCTTCTTCGTTGGATTTTCCGCGTGCCAGCGGTATACCGCTACCGGATAACTGGTCTCTTTGTAATTGTTCGGAAGGATTGGAGAAAACTGCTCCAGCACCACGTGCGCGGGAAACTTTTCCCAGCGATAGTCAAACCATGATTTTGGATAGAGCGCGTAGTAATCCCCCGCGCCCACCGGATACTCCCATTGCCACGCCGAGAGCGCTCCGCCATTCGGATGCCCGTTCATCAACACCCGCGCAACGCCTTCCGCATCTCCCTCGGCCTTCTGGAACATGGCAAATTGATTGCCCGGGACTGATTCGTACTTGTGCACGCCGGCCTTGATGTGCCAGCGCACAAAGTCTCCGCGGTAGCTTCGGGAAAACGTTCCCGCGCCGAACCCGCCGACCGGAGCGCCTTGCCAATAACCGTCGTCGATGTGCCCTGGCTCCAGCCCGGCCTTTTTCTTGCCGGGATGATCCAATGCTGCCCCCAAGGGTCTCTTCCAGGCGGCTTTTGGGATATCGTCGTTTGCGGAAAGGAGCGGAGCTGCGACAAAAAACAGCAACAGAATCGCCAGCAAAAAACCATTCTTTCGCGGAATCATGCACCCTCCAGAAGGAGTACTGGGGATTGGTCGGGCGACCTGAGCTCCCTCCAGCTATTGCAAAAACTATAGTACAATAACGATTTTGTGTAAAGCCGAGACCGGTGTGTTGGCGAACTTTTTAGCCTATTTTGCCCCGCGCGCTCCGGGCATTTTGGCGCCCTGCTGGGGTTGCTTGCGGGTACTCGTGCCAGAGTGAAAACTTCTTCTCAAGCGGTTCACTCACGCTTCGGTGCAGTCCCGGCAGTGGGCCGGATTTTCTCCGCCGGCACGATGCCCTGGCCCTCAAGTACGCTGTAATACTTGTCGGCTTCCAGATCCTTCAGCGTCTCCACTTGACCTGACGGCCAGTGAATCTCCAGGCTGTCAATCTTCGTGGCCTTTGCCAGGCCAAAATGAACCCGAAGGTCACTCTGCGAAAGGTAACTTCCTCCGCTATGAATTTCACTGGTCTGCGTCATCCCCCCGGCGACCAGCTTCAGCCGGGCTCCAATCGCCAGCCGGTTGCTTTTGCTTCCCGCCAGTTCAAAACTAACCCAATGATTGCCGGGAATGCCATGATTTCTCAAAATCATGGGCGCCCCGTCGAGATCATTCACCACCACGTCGATCTGGCCATCATTGAATAAATCTCCGACCGCAACGCCGCGGGAGACTCGCGGCTCCTTGATCGCCGCTCCCGCTTGTGCGCTCGCATCGCAGAATGTTCCATCGCCCCTGTTCATCTCGAAGATCTTTGGCTCTCGATACCGCGCTCCAGAGGGCAACAAATCCACCTGAGGGTACACGTGCCCCGTCACAGCGATCAAATCCAGCCAGCCATCGTTGTCAAAATCCGCAAAGGAAGTTCCCCATTTCACGAAAGGCAGCGAGGGCACCGCTTCTCCCGATTTATAGGAAACGTCCGTGAAATTCCAATTCCCGTCGTTGCGGAAAAGCACGCTGTATTCGTCGGAAAAGTTCGTCACGTAAAGAGACGGGCGTCCCGTGTGGTTATAGTCGCCGACGGCGATGCCCATCGAAGCCTGCTCCGATCCATCCTCGTCCACGGCGGTTCCTGATTCCAATCCGATTTCTGAGAATTTCCCGTTCCCCTCATTCTTGTAGAGGAACTTTGGCGTGGAATCGTTGCTCACATAGGCGTCCGGCCGCCCCACATTATTGAAATCGGCCCAAATCACCTGCATGCCGTAATAGCCATTCGGGTCCGATACTCCCGCCGCTTTTGTCACATCCGAGAACGTTCCATTCCCGTTGTTGTGGAAGAGGGAATCTCCCGCGCCCTTTAGTCCTCGAGGTCCGCACTGCACGTCAATCCCGCGATACTTGCAGTTTGGCGCGCTGCCGAATCCCGGCAGGTCATTCAGGTGGAAATCCACGTAATTCACTACCATCAGATCCAGGTATCCATCATTATCGTAATCGCCAAACGCCGCCCCCGCAGACCAGCGCCCGTCCGTCACTCCGGCGCTCTTGGCCACGTCTGTAAAAGTTCCGTCACCATTGTTGTGGTACAAGACATTCCCGCCCAGACACGTCACGTACATGTCCGGCCAACCGTCGTTGTCGTAATCACCGACGGCGCCACCCATCGCCATGCAAGGTGTTCCCACGCCGGCCTTTTCGGTCACGTCGGTGAACGTGCCGTCGTGATTGTTGTGATAGAGCGCGCCGGGGCTTTTTTCACCCTTCAGCGCCATTGCTACGCTCGGGGCATTCGTAAAGTAAATATCCGGCCAGCCATCGCGGTCGTAATCGATCAGGATCACTCCACCGCTCATGGATTCGATGATGTATTTCTTCGCGGGGTCCGAAGCGTGTTGAAAGGTGATCCCGGTCTTCGAGGTGACATCTTCCAGCTGCGGGATGGCTCGTCCCGCGCAGACGATAGCCTTCACCCCCGGAGGAGGGGGCGGTGCGACGTTATGTCCGCCCTGTCCAAAAGTGAGGCTCGCGCCGCAAAGGAATATCGCAGCGGCGTCCAATATCTTGAAAGTGGTTCTTCTCTTCAATGTCCCTTCCTTTGCCCGGGTTTATGGATTCTGCGGCGAGTTGGAAGTACTGGCACGGTCGCGCTTTTTCGCCTTTATCTTCTTGTAGATCTCCAGCTCGCGATCCGCGTCTGCAACCCGCCCGTCCTTTCGATAGGCCGACTGCAGCTGATAATGCACATAGTCCGTCCGCGGGCTCAGCCGGGCCGCTATTTCCAGGTGCGCGATGGCGTTTTGCAACTCTCCCCGATCCAGCAGGATTTTCCCGTATTCGTACTGCGCATTCGCGTGTTCCGGACGTTCCGCGATTACCTCCTGAAACAGTTTCGCGGCGTCGGCCACGCGCGATTGTTGAAGATACACGAATCCCAGATTGTATCTCGCCTCGGTGTCCCCTGGCACGCCAGCCAGTTCCGCCTGAAACTCCTTCGCTGCATCCTCCCAGTGCTGCCAGTGAATACAAGCTTGTCCTGCAAAGTAATGCGCCTTTGGCAGTGCGGGATCTTTCTCAAGTGCGCGGTGGAACGTGGCAACCGCTCTTGCATAGTCTTCGATTTCGATCCACAACTGCCCCACCAGCATCAAGGTCTCTGTCGGGCGGTCTTCCTTGGCAAATTCCGCCAGCACTTCCGTCGCTTGCGGCAGTTCTCCCAATTTCGTAAGCGCTGCGGCCCAGGTATATCCGACCGCGGGATCTTGCATTCCTCTTCTCCCAAGCGGCTCAAACGTCTGCTTTGCCTCCTGGTAGTTGTCTTCTCCAAAATAGGCCATCCCCAACATGGCTCGTACGCCGGCATCCCCCGGATGCGCGTTCAGCCAGGCGGATAATGCGCGAACGGCTTCGGGGTAGTTCTGCACGCGAAAGGCCGCCACTCCCAGGTTTCGCATCAACGCAGGGACAGCCGGATCCCAATGCTCGGCATCCTGGTAGTGACCCAACGCGGCAACGTAATCTTTGCGTAGCGCGTCCGAGGTCGCCAGGTCGCTGAAACTCTGCGCCAACACGGCGCGCAGTTGCTGCTCCTGCGAAGCGGCCTCTTTCTTCAAGTCCTCCGTAAGATTTGCCCTCGCCAGAATGGCAGGATCCACCTGGGCAAACGGATCCACGTATTCCGCTGGAGTGAGTTCGGGCTTGTCTTCCATTGCGGAAGGCATAACGATCGCCGAAGCTGCCGCCACATCCGCCCCTTCTTCCAGGAAGTGCGAGGCCATGCCTTGCTGGCTGGTCTGCAGTACCTTGTTTTGCAGTTCGCGCGCTTTGTCCAGATATTTCGTCGCTTCCTCTTTCCTTCCGGACTTCGAAAGAATGCGTCCCAGGTCGATGTACGCTCTGCGAATCTGATAGTTCGATCGCGCGTCATCCGCGCCCGTGAGCAGAATGGCTTTGCGGAAGCATTCCTCGGCCTGAGCCATGTCATTCTGCGCGTAAGTGTTCAGGCCCAGGTAGAGCCAGGGCTCCGGCGCTTCGGGATTGAGGGTGGTCGCCATCTTCAGGTATTTCTCGGCTTCTTCATATTTTCTTTCGGCCGAGTCAAGGAACCCCACCATGTAATTGGCCAGATAGTCCCGGGGGAAAAATTCAAGCTCCTTCAGAAACTCGGTCCTTACCTCAGGTGTGGCCACCCACTCGTTAGCTGCAAGGTGTGCCAGCCCCAGAAAATAGTGCGCGTGCGGAGTGCGCGTATCCAGTTTGATGGCGATTTCGAACTCGTGGATGGCTGCGGGCATATCCCCTGCGTCACGATAGGCCCGTCCGAACATGACGTGCAGCGACCCACTCTCGCCGGCGATTTTGGTCATTTGTCCGAATGCCGCAACCGCTCGGGGACGGTCCGCGAGATCCTTGCTCGCCAGCAGGGAGATCGCCAGCGAGTAGTAATGTTCGATGGTTGGAGAAAGCTCGGCAACACGCGCCAGCGCATTGGATGCCCGGCGATTGTCATTCTTCACCGCCCAGACCCGCGCCAGAACCTGGAACGCGCGCACATTATTCGGATCGTCCAGCAACGCCTGGTCCACCTCTTCGATGGACTTGTCGGCCTGGCCCGCCTGAAGTTGCGCAAGCGCCAAATCGACTCGCGTATCCGGAATGTTCTCAAAATTTAAGGAACGTGAGTATAGCTCCACGGCCTGTGCATACCCCGATTCGAGCAACCGCACCTGCCCCAATTTGCGCAGTGCCAACGCGATGACCAACTCATTCGCGTGTGCCACTTGCGCAGGGTCCCCGCTGGACTTGGCATTCTGCGCCCGGTCCAAGCGCTTTTGCAGCTCGGCTGCTGCCCCGCTCAGTTTCTGGGGTGCCTTTGCTCTCGGCGCTTTCCGCGGTGTCGCAATCGCGGGTGGCGACTGCGGCCGGCCGTTTTGCGCTGCCAACAGAAGAAATACCGCGGCACAGCAAGACAGGAAAAGCCGCCATCCCCGGTTACGGCTCAGCAGATTGTCTCGGTGGAAATTCACAAAATGCAGGTCCAGTGGAGCACGTTCAAAAATAAGCGGCGGGACTCGAAATAGCAAGTCCCGCCGCTGAAGGAGTTAGAACCGTTTCCGCTCAATACCGCTTAGAAGTAGAACCTCAGCGAGTACTGAATTTCACGGCCTGGGTGCACCGCAACGGCCTGCCCAAAGTTCGAATTCGGATTGCCGACTTGCTGTGATACCACATTGTTTGTCGTCGAGCACGGTGCGTAGTGCGCCGGTGTCGTTCCGGCGGCTGGAATCAGCGACCCGCAAATGAGGTTGCTGGCGCTGAATCCGGTTCCTTCCAGCTGATTCCCGAAGAAGTTCGCATGGTTGAAGATATTAAAGAAGTCCATGGCGAACTTGACCCGGTAGTGTTCCCGGAAGTTCCAGTTCTTCGCAAACTGCACGTCGAAGTTTCGCGTGGTCGGACCGGTGCAAATTCCCCGTCCGGCATTGCCAATCGTTCCAAGCGCGAAACCGACTAGCGTGAATGCACTGGGATTGAGGATTTGTCTGCCGCTTTGCCCCGCGTCGCAGCCTACCGAACCCAAGTCGGGTCTCTGGTTATTGCCAAAGCCCGTTCCAGTCAGGCTGTTCAGGGTGCTGGCTCCTATCACGCAAGTACCGGCTGCCTGATCTGAGGGGGTGCAGCTCGAGTATCCGCTGGCACCGTTTGAGAAGACGCTCATCGATGCGCCCGAGGTAAGGGTAATGATGCTGTTCAATTCCCAGCCGCCGAGCGTGCTGCGAACCATGGCGCTCTTGTCGGTCAGCTTCGGCAAATAGAACACTTCATTGGCCACGAAGATGTGTGGCCTGTTAATGTTCGTATTGCCCTTGTCTAGCCTCGTATTCGTTGGATCGATGAAAGCTTCCTGGTTCACGCTTCCCGAGGAATTGTCCAGTTCCACGTCTCCCAGGGAATGAGAGTAAGTGTACGCCAACTGGAAGGTGGAGTAGTTGCCCATCCGTGACCGGAACAACGCCTGCAGAGAGTTATACGTTGCGTGTCCACCGCGGGCGAACATCCCGATGGTCCCGAAATTGAACGCTGGACGCAGGGCGTTAAGTGTGCTGCCACTCGAAAACGCTCCCTGCAGCCAATTATCCTGCGGAACTGCGTTGAGGTCCGCCTGTGAGGTCAAGTGGATGCCGGTGTTCCCTACGTAGCCGAGTTGAAGGGTCGTGTTGCGGGCAAGTTCCCTCTCGACCGATATATTCCACTGCCAGCTATTCGGCGTGACCGCGGAAAAATCTTTTGCCGCGTTCGGCGAAACCGCCGGATTAGAGAGCGGCGCGGCGGTGTCAAGAGATCTGACGCTAGTCGCGTTAATCACAAACGGAGCGGTTTGCGACAGCGTACGGCCAATGCCGACCAACTCTCGTTGGAAGAATTGGCCAACTCCCAGGCGCACTGCGGTCTTGCCGTCGCCTTTCACGTCCCAGGCGATGCCCAGGCGCGGCGCGATGTCGTGATTGTTGTTATTCACCAGGGCGCGGTTGTTTCCGGGCGTTCCAGATGACAAGGGGAGAACCACTCCCAAGGCACCGAGTTGGGTCACGGCAGCGCCGCAAGGATCGGTTCCCGGAACGACGATGACGCCGTTGCAGGCATCGGATGGATGTGCGATTGCTTCCGCCGAGCTCCAATCCGCCAGACTGAAGGACGCCTGCGCATTATTTTCCGAGTAGGGCTCGCGGTAGAAGGACCACCGGAAGCCGTAGGAAAGGGTAACGTTCCGCCGGATCTTCCAGGTGTCTCCGACATACCATTCGAAGTCATGCCAGATCCGGTGGTCTGTGGGGTTGATGCTGTTTTCGTTGGAGGTGAAAAGCTGGCCAGGGATCAACACGTTGGCAAGCTGGTTCGTCGTGGGAATGGAAACCGAGCCGTCACCTGCCGGAAACGCCGGCTGGTCAGGCCCCGCCGTTATTGTCTTCCACTTTAGCGTTGGTGCTGTAGTACACGCCAACCTTCCACACATGGTTGCCTTGCACCTTCGAAACGTTGTCCTGTAAAGCGTACAAGTCCTCGTGGTTTCCGTAGGGGGCGATGGTCCACATCGTTTGTCCGCTGCCGTAAGGCTGCAGACCGCCCCACGCACCGCCACCGTTGATATAGGCGCCGGTCTGCTTCAGCGATGCCGGCCAAGACGTTGGAATTGCGCTGTTCACAGCTGCCACGTAAGTAGCGGAGGAAGGAGTGAGGGTGGTGATGATGGCGTTATGGCCGTAACCGAACTCGAAGTCGTTCACCATCGAACTGCCGATTTGCGTCGTCAATTTTGCCATCACGCTCTTTGACGGCTGGCTCCAATCCGACTGCAGCGTCGGGAAGAACGTATCCCCCCAGAACAGGTTGGGATTTGGCGCCGGGCTGGTCCAGGAATCATTGGTATAGCGGAAGGTGATTCGATTCGTCTTGGTCACGTCATAATCGGTGCGGATATTCCACTCGCTCCAATTCGTCTTGGCATTCTCGGCACTGGCCCAATTGTTGTTGTTGCCGGGAGTCACGGCCTTGTTGGGGTCCGGAAAGAATTGCGCCAGCAGCAGGCCGGCGGGATCCGGGCTCGCGATCTTGAGAGGATTTACGTTGGCAGTGCCGGCCCCAAATTGCAGTGCAGTCGGGATGTTCGGGGCCGTGGCTCCGCAACTCAATCCCTGACTAAAGTCGCCGGACTTCTCGGCCGCTGTGGGCACGCAAGCGGTCACGGATGACCCGCGAATTTCGCGGTTCCATTCCTGATTCCAGTAGAAGAACAACTTGTTCTTCAGCACCGGTCCGCTGACGTGATAGCCCCAGTCGTTCCGCCGGAGTTCCGCTTTGCCCGTGTCGTTGAAGTTCGAAAACCAGTCGTTGGCATTCAGCTTGTCATTGCGGCCCGCATAGAAGAAGCCGCCGTGAAACTGGTTCTCGCCGGACTTCGTCGTAATGCTAATGATCGCGCCGGAAGCCTGCCCATATTCCGGACCATAGGAGTTCCGGATCATCTTGAATTCCGCGATGGCATCCGTGGAGGGATAAACAAGGATGGTGCGGCCCGAACCCATGTCCACGTTGTTCACGCCATCGACCAGAAACAGGTTGTTGGTGTAGGGGTTGCCGTTGACAGAGAAGTCGCTGCCTCCGGTCAGACCCTTATCACGGCCATTGAAATCCTGCGCCGTCGAAACGCCGGGTGACAAGGTCACCAGTTGCATGAAATTTTCGCCGTTCAGTGGCAGTTCCCGCACCTGCTGGCCCTCGACCACTTCGCCAGCAGCCGCGGAAATCGTCTGCACCTGCACGTCGGAAGCTTCCACGGTGATCGTTTCGCTCGCCGCGCCTACTTCCAGCTTGGCATTCACTTCCGCGTTCGTGGAGGTATGGACTTCCACGCTCGTGGCAAACGAATTCTTTGAAGCCGGCCTGCTTGATGCGCACTTCATACGTGCCGATGGGCAACTGGGAGACCGTGTAGGCTCCCAAATCGCTGCTCGTCGCCGTATAACTCGCTCCCGTCCCTATGTTCTTCACCGTAATGGTCGCCCCGGATACCACCGCTCCGGTGGTGTCTGAAACTGTTCCGGTGATCGATCCGTAATAAATCTGTGCTTTGACTACGCCAGGGCTGCTGAGCAGCAGCACCACGGCGCAGAAAGCTGCCAGGACTAGATGCAGGTACGTAAAGTCCCTTGTCGCATTTGTCTTGCCAACACGATTCAACATAACGATACACCTCGAGTTCGATGAGTTGCTCGACTGGATCCCGGCAAAGCACCCCTGACTACTGCTAACCGGAACTACTTGCACCTAAATACCTACGTTCGATTGTTTGAGCGATGTTGGGAAAACGTTTTGAGCGTCTAATACAAAAACGTTATTCCTAGATTGAATGTATTAGGCACCATCCCAAAAAACATGTCAAGAGAAAAATATCGTTATTCTAATGCGTTTTTCAAATACCCCCCCGGGCGCCACCCCTCGCTTCCCTCCATTTTTCCATAGAAAACCGTTATTTCTTTGTTTTCACACACATGCTGGGGGCCAATTGGGCCCTTCGACTAGTGCTTTTCCGCTACTTCCGGCCTTCTTTTCCCCATTTTCGTCCGCTTTTCCCCTCTCCAACGAGCGCTTTTCTCGCCCTCAGAGTGCAAAATTATTCATGAGGGGATAGAATCGGGGCGCCGTTATAGTTTCCTTCAAGAGCACGACCGAGGAGTCCCGACTCAGCGCGTTCACCGAGGATGATCCTGATCTCATAGCTCAAATGGCACCTCCAAAAACGACCGAAACCAAAAAACCGCGCTCCACTGTTACGCTCAAGGCAGTCGCCCAACATCTTGGTCTCACTCCGGGTACTGTCTCCGCCGTCCTTAACAATTCTTCTGCCGCCCGTTCCATTCCTGAGCACACGCGGAAAAGAATTCGCGCTGCGGCGCGCGAACTGAACTACCGTCCGAACTTTCTCGCTCGCTCTCTACGGGTTCAGCGCACATTTTCTATCGGAGTCATCGCGGAGGAAATTGGGGACGCCTACGGCGGCCTGGTTGTGAGCGGTATCGAAGAGTACCTGAGCGAAAAGAATTATTTCTTTTTCACCGTGGCCCATCGCCACGATCCCCGGCTACTCGAAACTTATTCGGAAATGCTGTTTGCGCGCGGAATCGAAGGACTCATCACCATCGACACTTCCATCACGCACGCGCCAGTCCTTCCCACCGTCGCCGTCGCGGGCCATCAAATCATGGAGAACGTCACCAATATCACCCTGGACCATCGCCGCGCCGCCGAGCTTAGCCTTCGCCACCTGAAACAACTTGGTCACACCCGCATCGCCTTTCTCAGAGGCCAGGAAGAAAGTTCGGACTCGACCGCGCGCTGGGCCGCCATTGAGGACGCCGCGCGCGAATTTGGCATCACCATTTATCCTGAACTCGTTTTGCAGCTGGAAGGAACCGAGTCCACCCCGGAGATTGGCTATCCTTATGGCAAGGCTCTCCTGGCTCGCAACGTCCCGTTCACGGCCATGTTCGCCTACAATGACATTTCCGCGATCGGGGCCATGCGAGCTTTTCAGGAAGCGGGGCGGTGCATCCCGAAGGACATTTCTGTCGTGGGATTCGACGATATCGCGCTTTCTTCCTTCACGATTCCCTCACTCACCACAGTACGCCAGCCACTCTTGAAAATGGGGCGCATCGCTGCCCAGACTCTGATCGATCGGATCGAAGAACGCGCGCCTTTCCTCCCGGAAATCGCCGTCGAACCGGAACTCGTTGTCCGTGCGTCGACCGGTGGCGCTCCTCTTCTCTGAGCGGCCCTGAAACTTCCGGAATTCTCTGGCCGTGAGCCAGCTTCTGTCTTTCTGCCTCGGCATGTTTCAGCCCCGTTGCTTTCTATCTCTCGCACACGCACAATCACTTCACCGCGACGGGGCCAGGTCGGAAAAGTGAGTTATGAGGGCGCGAAACGGCACTGGTGCGGGCTACGCATTCCTCGTTAGCGGCTTGCTTGCCTTCTGCCTCGCAGCTCCCCCGTTCCTGCACTCGCAGCTTTCCACCCAGGATCATTTGAGCGACCCCGGCTTCTGGCCCACGAAGCCCGGCTATCCGCGCTCTGAATATGTTGGATCCAAGGTTTGCGGCGGATGTCACTCGTCGATTTTTTCTTCCCAGGTCGGGACCTCTATGGCCCTCACCTCGAGGCGCGCTTCCTCGTCACCTATCCTTCTCTCTCATCCACAACTGACGTTCTCCACCGGGTCGTACACCTACTCCATCCGCATGCAAGGCCCCGAACCACATTTTGAAATGACCTCCCCCACCAATAAAATGAGCGCTACCCTCGCCTGGGCCTTTGGCACCGGCCGCGTCGGTCAGTCCTTCCTCTTCTCTCCCAGGGAAGGAACGTTCCGCGAGGCGCGCGTGACCTACTTTTCCACCCTGCAGAATCTTCACTTCACTCCCGCGCGTGATTTCACCACCGTAACCACTCCCGAGGAGGCGATGTACCGTGTGGTCCCTCGCCACGAAGTGGAGCTGTGCTTCGGTTGCCACACCACGGCTGCCTTTACGAACGATAAACTCGACCAGGAGCATTTGTTCTTGGGAGTCACCTGCGAAGCCTGTCATGGCCCCGGCACGAAACATGTCTCTACCATGCAGGCGGTCGCCTTTTCCGGCGCTTCCTACTCCGGCCCGCTCCAGATTTTCAGTCCCGCTTCACTGCAACCCATGGATGCAGTGGATTTCTGCGGTGCCTGCCACGCCACCACCTGGGATGTAATTCTTTCCGGCGTCAAGGGAGTCTCGAATGCCCGCTCGGAGCCGTACCGCCTGCAGTTGAGCAAATGCTGGGGCAAGGGCGATACCCGCCTGCTTTGTTGGAGCTGCCATGATCCCCACCAACAAATCCAGTCCGCGCCGGAATCCTACGACCATGCCTGCCTCAAGTGCCACGTTGTTTCAGCCCCAGGGAAATCTGCCGCCGCCCCGCCCCCGTGTCCGGTAGCCGCATCTGCTTGCGTTTCCTGCCACATGCCGAAAGTCTATGTACCAGAAATGCATTTCAATTTCACGGACCACAAGATACGCGTCGTCCATCCCGGCGACACCTACCAGGAATGATTTTCCGGGCTGCTGGCTTTCTAGCGAATATTTTTCGGTCCAATCAGGGTCAACCGCAAGTTATCTTGCTGGCGCTTCCTGTTTTTTCCCGCTGCCTTCTACCAGCGTCACGTACTTGTCGATGGGCAATTCCGTGAAACGCTCTACCAGCCCGCTCGGCCCCGGCCACTTCACCTCCACCCAGTCCATCTTCGGCCGGTTGCCGATCCCCAGCACGACCCGCGGATCGTGCGACGACAAAAAGCTTCCCGCGCCCACTTTCATCCGGTGCCGCAACAGGTCGCCCGCCTGGTAAGTAATTCGCGCGCCGACTCCATCGCGATTCGCCTTGCGCCCCTCGAGCTTGATCCCCACCCAGTGATTCCGCGCACCTGCATTATTCCGCAGCAGCATTGGCGCGCCGTCATTTACCGATATCAGCACATCCACCGCTCCATCATTATGGAAGTCCCCGATCGCCAGCCCGCGCGACGAAAAGCGCTTCGTAAACACTGGCCCGCTTTCCGCGCTCACATTCTTAAAGCCTTGGCCTTCCTTGTGAAACAGTAGCAGCGGCTCCTGAAAAGTCACCTGCTGCGAAAACTCAGACACCAGGTCGTCCGGAAAGCCATTGGAGAAAAACAGGTCCAGATTTCCATCATTGTCGTAGTCCATGAACTTCATTCCCCAGCCGCTCATCCACCGCGTGGCCATCCCGATCCCAGCTTCCATAGCCACATCCTCAAACGTCCCGTCATGATTGTTCCGGTAGAGCGAGAAAATCTCCTGGTCGATATTGGCTACAAATATATCCATCCATCCGTCTTCGTCGTAATCGGCCGAATCCACTCCCATGCCGGACCGGGCCCGGCCGTCCGCGCTGTAGGAAACGTCCGCGACCAGCCCGATCTCCTCGAATTTCCCTCCCCGGTTCCGGTAAAGGAAATTCCCCACCGTGTCGTTCGATATGAACAAGTCCATCCAGCCGTCGTTGTCGATGTCCGTCGCCACCACTCCCCACGGCTTTCCCAGGTGCGCCGAAATGCCCGTCTCCGCGCTCACGTCGCGGAATGTTCCGTCGCCATTGTTATGAAACAGGCGGCTCGGCATCGCTTTGAAGATCCGCGGAATGCAGTAATGCCTCGTGCCATCGGACTCCACCCCGCAATTCATATCCTTGTTGTATTCCACGAACTGGCAGACAAACAGGTCCAGCCGGCCATCATTGTCGTAGTCGAACCACACCGCGCTCGAATTCCATCCCGGTGCCGCCACTCCGGCCCTTTCCGTCACATTCGTGAATGTTCCGTCGCCGTTATTGTGGTAGAGGATGCTCCTGCCGTACTGCGTCACATAAATGTCCGGATAGCCGTCGTTGTCATAATCCCCGCAGGCAACGCCCATTCCGTATTCGCCGCTGGCCACTCCGGCCTTCGCCGTGACGTCGGTAAATGTCCCATCTCGATTATTTTTGTACAACGCGTTCCGAAGCGGCGGGTTTGGATCCAGGAAGTCGCACTTTCCGCTGTTCACCAGGTAAATGTCCATCCATCCGTCATTGTCGTAGTCCAGAAACGCGCAACCGGCACCGCTGATTTCCGGCAGGCGTTTCCCTGGGGTCTTCCCCGCTACGTGCCTCCAGTGGATTCCACTTTGCGCGGGGGGTATTTCCTCAAAGACAGGTGCTTCTCCGGAAACGCCCGGCCAGGCAGGCGGACGGAAACCGTGCGCAATCGCGCCAGCCGCCAACGGTACCCGCTGGAGAAAGCTTCTTCGGGAAAAAATTCCTCGCCTGCTTCGCAAATCTTAAAAGCCCCCCTGCCGCGTCAATCGATTCACGATAACACGACTGCATTCCCGATCATCCTTTCGGGTACGGGTGTTCGTCTTCCGCCATACCCCTCTGTGTTACCATCGTTTTAGGTTTCCTCTTTTTTTCGGGGAACACAGTGACGACTCCGATCCAACGATTCGCCCGTAAAACCCTCCTGTTTTTAGCCTTTGCCTGGCTCCCGGGAAGCACTCGTGTTTACGCCAAACCTTTTCCGGCGGCGCCGCTACAGGCCAGCCCGGCCGATTTTGATTCCCTGGCGCATGCTGCGGCTTCCGCTCGCGACGCCGGCCACCCTGCCGACGCCATCTCGCTCTATCGCAGCGCCCTCGGTCTTCGACCCGACTGGGCCGAAGGGTGGTGGTACCTCGGCACGCTTCTCTACGATGGCGATCATTTTGGCGACGCGATTCCTGCCTTCCAGAAGGTTCTCGCCCTTGCTCCCGATGCTCCTGGCACATTAAATTTTCTGGGCCTCTGCGAATTTGAAACCGGCGACTACGATTCCGCCCTGCAACATCTGGAACGCGGTTACGCTTCCGATTCACAGGATGACCGGCAACTCGCGCGTGTCGCTGCCTATCATTTGGCCATTTTGCTGAATCGCACGGGAAGCTTTGACCGCGCCGCCGGAATCTTATCGAAGGAATTCTCTCTGGGCACACCTTCCGATCAGGTCATTGTTGCTTTCGGCCTTGCTTCGCTCCACGTTCCACTTCTTCCCGCAGAAGTTGATCCCTCGAGGGACGCTCTTCTGCATTCCGTTGGCCGACTCGTCTTCCTCGCGGCACAAGGCCATTCCGGACAGGCGGCGGAAGGCTTCCTGCCTTTGTTCAAGCAGTACCCCGAGCTTCCCTTCCTTCATTCCACCTATGCCTCGGTGCTCCGATCGGCGGGCCTTGCCAAGGAAGCTGCCGGGCAAGCCGCTCTGGAATCCAAGCTTCATCCACCAACCTCTTCCTCCCCCTCCGCCGTCGCCTCTCTCTATGCCAACCCAGCTGCCCGCACCCGCCTCGACATCAATTCTCCCCTGGAGTCAGCGCCTTCCCCCACCCCTGCAGGTTCGCCAGAAGAAACCTGGCAGTTGGCCATGCAGCTTTTCGCCTCTGAGCGCTATGTCGAGGCCATTCCGATTCTAAAGACAGCGGTTGCCCAGCAGCCTGAGCTCGGCACCGCCTGGGCTCTGCTTGGTCTTTCGGAGTTTGAAACGAAGGATTATGACAACGCGCTTCTTCATCTTCAGAAGGGCGCGGCGCTCGGCCTCGGCGGGTCTGCTGATTCCGTTCGCCTCGCCAGATATCGGCTGGCTCTCCTCTTGATCCGCAATGCCCAGTTCGATCCAGCTTCCACGCTCCTGGTTCCGGAAGCCGAAGGGAATTCCCTATCGCCACAGATCCAGTTTGCGCTCGGCCTTGCGTTGCTTCACAAAGCGCGCTTCCCGGAAGACGTGCCCGCCTCCGATTCCGCTCTTGTCCAGAACGCGGGAGAGATTTCCCTGCTTCTCCACAACAGCAAATACGACGCGGCCTTTCCGAAGCTCGATCAACTCATCCAGCAGTATCCCGATGCGCCCATGCTGCATTACGTTTATGGCGTCGCGCTGGCTTCGTTCTCCCGCTACGACGAGGCCGCAGCCGAGTTCACCGAGGAATCACGCAGCAATCCGAAGAGCGAATTGCCCTACGTCCAGCGCGCCTTCGTCGAGCTGCAAGCACGGCGTCCCGCCGACGCGCTCCTCTCTTCGCAACGCGCCGTTCAACTCGCACCCGGCTCTGCGGAGTCTCACTATGTCCTCGGCCGCAGCCTGTTCGATTCGGGCAAATTTGAAGACGCGGCCAAGGAGCTCGAAATCGCGGCTCGAATCAATCCCGGCAGCCCCGAAGTCCACTTTAATCTCGCCAAGACTTACGCCAAGCTGAATCGGCGGGAAGATGCTCAGCGTGAACGCGCCTTATTCGCACAACTCAACGCCGAAATCGAAAAGCAGCGCAGCCTGCACGGCAGCCAGGCCTACGGCGCCGCCCACACTTCCTCCGAACTCTCTCGAGGCGCAACGCCACCCGCTCAATCGCCCCCGCCCCAGCCCTGAATAAGGTAGGGGCGCGGCACCTTCCTAACAATTCAAATTTCAGTGCTGTTCGCTTTTCTATACCTGTCGCAAGCCGCCATATGGGGGTGCTCCTGCAGGCGCCGACTTCTACCTTCCAGCGGCAGGAGGGAGGCGGCCAGCACTTATTCTTAGGCCCGCGCGTGCCGTTGGCTATTCGGCTTCGATCCGCTCAAGGCAAAAAACAGAATGTAGAGATAACAGATCACCGGCAAGAAGAAAGCATGATGAATGCCGATATGATCTGCGATCCAGCCCTGAGCAAGCGGCACAATCGCCCCGCCCACAATGGCCATAATCATAATTCCGGACCCGTCACCGGTGAGCGGCCCAAGCTCCGCCACTCCCAAAGTGAAAATACTGGGGAACATGATCGAATTGAAGAATCCCACCAAGATGATGCTCCACATGGCCACGTGACCCGTGCTTAACATGGAAATTGCAACCAGCAAGCTCGTCGACACGGCGCAAATCCCAAGCAGCAATCCGGTGTGCGCCGTGGCCTTGCCACCTTTCAACGTGGCAATCACTGCAATCGAAGCTGCCGCGACTGCAACCAGAACGAAGAGCGGCCGCCCTGCAAAGAGCAGCCACGCAAGCCACATTAGATTCGGCACGCCCGGCTGGTATCCGGCAGGTATGTGATTTCCTATCGGATAGGAGAGCAAAACGAGCGCAATGCTAAGAGCTGATACCACCCACATGTATTTTGCCTTGGCCCCGCCAAGGAAATTCGATCCGATGAATCGCCCGAGCATCGCACCGCCCCAGTAAAATGCCACGAAACTCGCCGCAATTTTTTCCGTCAGCCCACCAATCTCGCTCTGGTTGAAGTAGTTCACCAAAAAGCTCCCGATCGAGACTTCCGCACCGACGTAAACAAAGATCGCGATCGCCCCAAAGATCAAGTTCGGGTGTTTCCAGATGGAGTCATTCACCTTTTCGCCGACCTTGTGTTGCGCATGTTCGATTTTTGGCAATTTGAAGAGTCCAATTGCAATGGCCAGCACAACCAGCGTAATGCCAAGACCCACATACGGGGTTTTCACTGTTGCTGCTTCGTGCAAGCGATAGGCCTGCAAGCCGTCCGGTAACATTGCCCGTATCTGTGCCATGGTTTTTGGAGCCGCGCTTAGAATCAGCAGTCCGCCAAAGAACGGAGCAAGAAATGTGCCCAGGGAATTGAACGCCTGCGTCAGATTCAGACGACTGGAAGCGGTTTCAGGTTTCCCCAAGACAGTCACGTAAGGGTTTGCGGCCACTTGCAAGCATGTGATCCCGGCAGCCAGAACAATAAGTGCTCCTAGAAACAGCGGGTACGACGGTACGCTCGCCGCGGGAACAAAAAGAAACGCGCCCAGCCCCATTGTGAGCAAGCCCACCACCATCGAACGCTGGTAACCAATCCAATCAATAATCTTGGCCGAAGGAATCGAGAAAACAAAATAAGCTCCAAAGAATGCGAACTGAATTAGCATTACCTGCGCATAGCTCAGATCGAAGATCGACTTCAGGTGGGGAACGAGGATATCGTTTAGACAGGTGAGAAAACCCCACATGAAGAACAACGTAGTCACGACCATAAGTGGGCCGGCGTAGCTCTTGGACGCTGCAGCGGCATCCCGCACTGTGACTTCCTGGCTCGACGCGCTTATATTCGCCATTGTTTCGATTTCTCTTTCTCCGCACCGTAGCGGCGCTTGCCTTGCCCTAGATACTGCCACACCTCTTCGCCAACCCAAAAGGTTTCTCATCACATGGTTCTGCCGGAAAAGATAGTATAAGGTTGTGCCGTAACGATATTCTTCGCGCGATTGTGAGAATCAACGATGAATCATTCCATCAGAATCTTTTTTACTTCGGGCCTCTTCCTTGCTCTTCTTAGCCCCTCCTCACTCCTCGCTCAGAAATTTCCTGCCGCAGTAATCTGGTCGGAGCCCAGCCTGCCTGCCGCGGACACCGCCGCTCCCACTCCCGCGCAACTCGCACAGATTTTCCCGGAGGCTCGCCTGGCTCCCACGGACCAGCTTGCCGCGCAACTCGCCGATCCGCAGACTGGTCTCCTCGTTCTTCCGCAGGGCTCAGTCATTCCGGAATCTGCGTGGCCGGCAGTGACCGGTTTCCTGCACCGCGGTGGCAATCTCCTGGTCCTCGGCGGACGTCCCTTCACGCGCGCTGCCTATCATGACGCCTCGGGTTGGCATCTCCGCGATTACAGCACGCGCTTCTCGCGCCCCCTCCAGATCGATCAGTACCAATCCACCCCTGGTTCCGCTGGCGCCCTGTTCACCACGAATCCAGATATTCCCGTTGAGCTCCCACCTTTCTCCTGGAAACAGGCCTTCAGCCCCATCATTCGTCTCAGCTCCAACGACCTCTACTATCGCGGTGGCTCCGCCGGTTCGCTCGATATCAACCTCGACGCTCTCGTCTGGGGCGTCACGGATGGCCGCCGCCTCTCCGCTCCCCTCCTGCAAATTGACAATTATTCTTCCGGTTTCGATGGCGGCCGTTGGATTCTTCTCTCGGCCGAACTCGCGCCCGACTTTTATTCCTCGCCCAATTCCACGAAGCTACTACGCGCCCTCGCGGACCGGGCCCTCCAAGGCGCCTTGCAATTTACTGTCCGCCCCGTTCTTCCCTTGTATCTCCCCGGCGAACCCATCGAACTCGAAACCATCGTCCATGCAACCGGCAAGCCCGCCGCGCCGCTCACCGTCCAGGTTGTGTCCTATTCCGGAGATCATCCTGCGCAAAAAGAATCTGCCACGATCTCTCTGCCTGCCTCAACCACAACTCTTCTTCCGGCTCCATCCGGCAAGGGCCTTCACTTCATGGAAGCGCGCCTCCTCGAAGGCACCACTCTTCGCGCCATCTACCATTCCGCCTTCTGGATTCGCGATGAAGCTTACCTGCGCTCCGGCCCCAAGCTCGGTGTGAACTCCGATTACTTTACTATCGATGGAAAACCGCTCGCCGTGGTTGGCACCACCTACATGTCCAGCGAAGTCCAGCGCCTGTACTTCGATCATCCCAACGTCTACGTCTGGAACAGCGATCTCTCCCTGATCCACTCCGCCGGCCTCAACATGCTCCGCACCGGGTGGTGGACCGGCTGGGACAAACTCTGCGACGAAACCGGCCGCCCCTACGAGCGCACACTCCGCACGATGGAAGCCTACTTGATGACCGCGCGCAAATTTAACCTCCCCGTGCAGTTCAATTTCTTCGCTTTCCTGCCGGAAATTCTCGGCGGCGTGAATCCTTATCTCGATGGCGAAGCCGTTCGCCGCCAGCAGACTCTCGTCCGTTCGGTCGCCGCTCGTTTCGCTGACGTGCCGTTTGTCGCCTGGGACCTCATCAACGAACCCAGCTTCTCCAAGCAGCTTTGGAAAATGCGCCCCAATTACGATCCCGTCGAGCTTGCCTCCTGGAACGCCTGGTTGACCCAGAAATATCCTGACCGCGCCGCCCTCGCCGCTGCCTGGAACGTCCCACCAGAAACTGTGGCCGGCACCATCTCGCTCCCCGCTGAAGAAGAATTCGCGCCACGCGGCATGTACTCCGGTATAAATTCTCTCCGCGTATACGATTACGTTCTTTTTGCCCAGGAAAAATTCGCGGACTGGGTTCGTGGCATGCGCGAAGCCATTCGCACCACCGGGTCGAACGCGCCCATCACCGTCGGCCAGGACGAAGGCGGCTATCTCGATCGCCTCAATCCCGCCTTCTTCGCCGATTCCGTCGACTTCACCACCAACCACTCCTGGTGGCAGAACGACTATCTCCTCTGGGATTCCCTCGTCGCCAAGCAACCCGGCAAAGCCATGCTCATCCAGGAAACCGGCCTGCAGCGCGAGCTCACTCTCGACGAAATCGCCCGCCGTACTCCCGAGAGGGAAGCGGCGCTGTTTGAACGCAAATTCGCTCTCTCTTTCGTCTACGGCTCCGGCGCCATCGAGTGGCTCTGGAACTCCAACTCCTACATGACGGAAAGCAACGAAACCCCCATCGGCGCGCTCCACGCCGATGGCACCGAAAAGCCCGAAGCCACCGTCCTCCGCGACATGGCCAAGTTCGCTGCCGCCGCTTCACCCTATCTCGTTAATCCCAAGCGCCCCGACATCGCCATCGTCACGTCCCAAGCCGCGCAGTTCTCCGTTCAAGGCCAGCTGCAAATCGAAGCGCAGCAAAACGCTGTCCGCGCCCTAGCCTACGGTTTGCATCAGCCGTCCTACATTATTGCGGAAAACCAAATTGACAAGCTCGGCTCACCCAAGCTCGTCATCCTCCCCTCCGCAGAAGCCCTCCGGGAATCCACCTGGCAGGCTCTCCTCACGTACGTCAAAAACGGCGGCAACCTCCTCGTCACCGGCCCCGTCTCCCGCGACGAACACTGGCACCTCGTCGACCGCTACACTCCCCTCGGCCTCAAAGCCACCACTGAGCCCCTCACCTTTCATTACGCGGGGCCGGACACGCATGAGCATCCTTACCCGCTCTCCTTTGACCAGCAGAAACAGCAATTGCTCGAATTTCTGAATTTCGGGAATGGGGCGATCGGGAAGGAACTCTCACTCGGTAAAGGCAAACTCCTGTGGTCTGCCTATCCCGTCGAATTGGCCGAGGGTTCCCGTGCCGCTGCAGGCGACTACGAAAAAATTCTCCAACGCCTCGCCATCAACGAGCAGTTTGTCTCGGCCGCTACCGCGCCTCCGGGCACTCTCATTTATTCCATCGAATTGCAGGACTCTGTCCTCTACATCCTCGAGTCCGAATCCGACCAAACCGCAGACATAAATCTCCGGGACATTATGACTGGCGCGGAATTGAAATTCCGGCTCGCCGCCCAACACGCGGCCCTTGCCCTCATCGACAAAAAGACCAAACAAATCGTCGCTAAATACGGCTTCTGATCTTCTCCTCGCCTTTGTAGGGGCGGCCTTCCGAGGCCGTCCGCTCTTCGTAGGGGTCCAGCACGCTGGACCCATCTCCGCAAGATCGCTCCGCCGTTCCCTCTTCCTTTGGCGAGCGGCAGCCCTGCTGCCGCTCTTGCGATGACCCCTGCACCACGAAACCTGCTGTCTGAACCGGACCTCCCTCTTACTTCTCCTTTTCCTCCCCATTAACAGAATTAGTACCTTATACTGACCTCCCTCCCTCTATAATCCTGCAACTCGTTGGTTCGAGACTGGAGCTCAAGCATGCCCATCATTGCGCCTGCAGCCGAGTGGGATTCTCTGTCCAGAAGGCTGCGCGGAGCCGTGCCCCAGGCCTTCGATTCAGAGGGCCGCGTCCTCAATCTCCTCGAGGGCGAGTGGAAAAATCCCGGTTACGGCCGCCACTACACCTCCGCCGTCGACGGCCGCAGCCTCGGCCGCATTCCCATGCTCGATCTGGACCCCGCTCTCGCTGCAGTAAAGTTCGCCAAGTCCGAAGCCCGCGCCTGGGCCGCGATCGATCTCGACGAGCGCCGCCGCCGCGTCACCGACTGCCTTGCCGCCCTCAAGCAGCACCGCGAACTCATCGCCCTTCTCCTCATGTGGGAAATCGGCAAGCCTTACGCCCAGGCGCTCACCGACATCGACCGTTGCATCTCTGGAGTCGAGTGGTACATCGACCAGATTCCTTCAATGCTCGCCGGCCGCGCGCCCCTCGGCCTCATCTCCAACATCGCCTCCTGGAACTACCCCATGTCCGTGCTCATGCACGCGGTCCTCGTCCAGCTCCTTGCCGGCAACGCCTGCATCTCCAAAACGCCTACGGACGGCGGCCTCTACGCGCTCACTCTCGCCCACGCCATCGCCCGCCGCGCCGGCCTTCCGGTTTCTCTCGTCAGCGGCTCCGGCGGCCAGCTCAGCGAAGCCCTGGTCCGCAATGAACACGTCGATTGCCTCGCCTTTGTCGGCGGCAAAACCAATGGCGGCGTCATCGCCTCCACTCTCTACGACGAAAAAAAGCGTTACTTGCTCGAAATGGAAGGCGTGAACACCTACGGCGTCTGGCAATTCTCCAATTGGCCGCTCCTCGCCGAGCAACTCCGCAAGGGCTTCGATTACGGCAAGCAGCGCTGCACCGCCTACGTTCGCTTCATTGTCCAGCGCGAGCTTTTCCCGCAATTCCTCGAAATGTATCTCCCCGTTCTTCGCTCCCTGCGCTTCGGCAATCCGGTGCTCGTCGAATCCGCCGCCGATCCCCTGCCCAAACTCGATTTTGGCCCGCTCATCAACAGCAAAAAGGTCGAAGAACTTCGCGTGCTCTATATCGACGCGCTCAGCAAAGGCGCCATCAGCCTCTATGAAGGCAATGTCTCCGGCAGCTTAATCTTTCCCTATCAGGACATTTCTGCTTACGTCGGCCCTGCAGCGCTTCTGAATATTCCCCGCAACTGCCGCCTCTATCACGCCGAGCCGTTCGGCCCGCTGGACACTATTCTCGTTGTCGACCATCTCGAAGAGCTCATCTCCGAAATGAACGTCTCGAATGGCGCGCTCGTTTCCTCCATCGCTTGTGACGACCCCAAGATCGCCCGCCGCGTGGCCTCCGAACTCCGCGCCTTCAAGGTAGGCATCAATGGCGCCCGCTCGCGCGGCGACCGCGAAGAAGTCTTCGGCGGCATCGGCCAATCCTGGAAAGGCTGTTTCGTCGGCGGCCGCTACCTGGTTCTGGCCGTCACCTCCGGCTCCCCCGGCGAAAAGTTGTTCGGCAATTTTCCCGATTACACCCAACTCCCCGAGGAAGCCTCCCCCAAAGCCTTTGCCACCGCCGGCTGAAACTGCTGCTGGGGAACTAATACGAAGACGGAACCGTGCGCCAAATTGTGCTCACAAATCGGTTACGCGCGCCGCAGTCCCGCGGGACGTGGGCTAGCGGTTTGAATATCGGCAAATCTGTTTTCTGGTCACTGGTTCTTATCTCGTGATTCAATTCCAGACATGGGCCGTCGCTTTAACCCTTCAATTGCGAGTGCATACTTGGCCTTCGTGTTCTTGGGTTACGCTCTCATTGGATTGAGCGGTTGGGACAAAAACGCAGTCATCGTAACAAATCTGTTTGCGTATTTGTTTGTTGTCGATCCTTATCTGTTCATTTGGATGTTGGGCCTTCCCTTATTCGCCTTTTCCTCCTCATTCAATGGCATTGCCCATTTTGATCACACATCCCACAGAACGATTGGACCTCTCTCACTCCCCGTTCTGTTACTCGGCGTAGTAGGCATCGCTGCAGTTCTCACGGTGATGGCGCGCATCCGGGCAGCGCGGTATCTACTTCAAGGCTTGATGGCATTCTTGACTGCCGCTGCCCTCTTGAATGTCGCAATTCTGGCAGCGAGGATTTTCTCGCCATCTCTCTTGGATGCCTTGCCACCTATCTACAACGACTCCCAAATGAATGGGATTCCTTCGATCTTCTGGATGGCCTCTTATTGGTTTGCGTATATGAAGATCAATTTCGAGAAAGATTCAGCCAAATCTTTCCCTGCTCCAAACTGAGGCAGCCTGCGCATTTGCCCGATTCCTCAGCTGGCTGCCAGCACTTCCGCTGTCTCCCCCAAAGGTCTATACTCCGCTCAGAGACCTGGGCGAAAGGAGTCTGCCCATGAGTGTTCCTCTACGATTGAAATCATTCCTGGATTCGAATTACGTCCCCTACGAGTCGTTCTCGCACCCAACCACTTACACCGCCCAAGGCACCGCTACCCTCATGCAGATTTCCGGCAAGGGGATAGCCAAGACCGTGGTGCTGTGCGCGGGTGCCCAAGGGGAAGAAACGATTCTGGCGATCCTGCCGGGATCAAGGCACGTCAAATTCGACAAGCTGGCAGCCGCAGTGGGCAAGCCGGTGCGCCTGGCAACTGAAGCGGAATTCAGCCTCCTGTTCTCCGATTGCGAACTCGGGGCCATGCCGCCGTTCGGCGCCCTCTATAACCTGCCCGTTTATGTCGATGAATCGCTGGCCAAGGATAAGGAAGTCGTCTTTAACGCGGGCACGCATCACGACGCGGTGCGTATGCGCTACGACGATTTCGCGCGCCTGGCTCAGCCAAAAGTGTGTTCGTTTACCTGAGGCCTCGCCTCAGGTTTCCCGGCCCACTCGCTTCCCTATTGGTAAGTGTGTCCTCTAGCACAGTGCTCGAAAATAGAGTTAATTGTCATTCCGAGCGGAGCGAGGAGTCTGCTTTTCTCTTGAACAATGAGCTGATTCCCTGGGCAACCCTGCCCTCGAAATGATGGGGCTAGAGTTATCCTTCACGCTCTTAGTCGATCGCATCCGGTAAGAGCTGCCCAATTTCCGCCGTCACGCTTTCTTCACTTCCTGCAAGACATTCCCCCCGTCCACCACCACCGCTTGTCCCGTGACGTACGACGCTTCCGGCGAAGCCAGGAAACAGACCACCGCGGCAACCTCTTCCGGCGTACCGGCGCGGCCCAGGGGCGTGTACTTAGCCGCTTCCACTTCCTCCGGCAATGAAGAACCCGTCGCAATCCATCCCGGCGCAACGGCGTTCACGGTAATGCCGTCCAATCCATTCTCGATAGCTGCGGCGCGCATCATCCCATCAAGCCCACCCTTCGCAGCGCCATAAGCCGCCGAACCGCTATTGCTCACCAGCGGCCCGGTCACCGAAGAAACATTCACGATGCGTCCGTATCTCCTCTGCTTCATCAACGGCAGAATTTCACGTGTCATCAGGAAGGCCGTGTGCAGTGTCATCGCGATCTGCTGCTGCCACTCTGCATACGTCAATTCGTCCAGCCTGTCGTTCCCGGGCTGCCGTCCATCGCGCGCCATTCCCGCGTTATTCACCAGAATGTCGATCCTGCCCGCGCGTTTGTGTACCGCCCCAACCAACTCCTTCACTTGTCGCTCTTCCGTCAGATCCGCCACGTAGGAAAACACGCGCGCCCCGGATGGATCGATCTCCTTCGCCCGGTCGTGAATCCGCGGCCCCGTAGCCGTAATGGCCACGTTTGCGGCTTCCTCAAACAACCTCCGTGCAATCGCAAAGCCAATTCCCCGAGCGCTCCCCGCGCCCGTCACAATCGCCACTTGCCCGTTGAGTTTGTCATCCATGCTTCTTACCGGAATTCGCTGTACCCAAGGCAAGAAACCGGCTCCATCGGATTGACCTACATCCTGGAGGTGCCTGATAAATGCGTTCTAGGGGGTCTGAGCTTCAGCTCCGACATCAACGGGCCACAAAAGCCGGGCTTCAGCCCCTGAGGAATCCGCCAGACCAAATTCCCTGCAACGTCCCCCGTGCAGGATATTCCGATCGCACTGTCTTTGTTTCATTACTTCCTTACTTCATTGCCTCATCTTTCACGCGTGCGAAACCACCGCCTGTTTCTTCTCCACAATTTGCGCCAGCCCCGCCTCGATCACGTCCAATCCCTCGTCAAACTGCTCGTCCGTAACCACAAGCGGTACCAGGATGCGCATAATGTTGTTTTTCGTCCCGGCCGTGATGGTCATCAACCCGTGTTCGTAGCAGAATTTGCCCAACTCCTTCGTCTCCGTATCCGCCGGCTGCTTGCTCTCGCGATCCCGCACCAACTCAATCGCGCACATGCCGCCCAGGCCGCGGACATCCCCAATCAATTGCCATTTCTTCTGCCACGCGCGCGCACGCTCCTCGAAGCGCTTACCGATGGCCGTGGAACGCGCCAGCAGCCCGTCTTTTTCGATGGTTTCCAGTGCAGCCAGTGCCGCGGCACACGAAAGCGGATTGCCGGCAAACGTACTCCCCAGCCCTCCCGGCTGCGGCGCATCCATGATTTCCGCGCGCCCGGTGACCGCCGCAAGCGGCAGCCCGCCGCCCAGCGATTTCGCGGTCGTGATCAGGTCCGGTTCGACGCCGTAATGCTCAATGGCAAACATCTTGCCCGTGCGCCCAATTCCGGACTGCACTTCATCCGCAATAAAAACAATTCCGTACTTCCGGCAGATCTCTTTCACAATCGAAAAAAATTCCTTCGGCGGCGCCACAAATCCGCCTTCGCCCAGCACCGGCTCCGCAATCACCGCCGCCACCGCATCCGGCGACACCACGCGCTTGAACGTGTCCTCCAGATGGTGCGCGCAAAACATCTTGCACGACGGAAATGTCAGGTTGTACGAGCAGCGGTAGCAATACGCATAAGGAATCCGGTAAATGTCGCTGGCAAACGGCGCAAATCCCGCCTTGTACGGATTCGTCTTGCTCGTCAACGACATGGTCATCCACGTCCGCCCGTGGAATGCATCCTCGAAACAGATTACCCCCGGGCGCTTCGTGTACGCCCGCGCGATTTTTATCGCGTTTTCCACGCATTCCGCGCCGCTGTTAATAAAGAAGGTTTTCTTAGGCCCACTGATGGGCGCTAGCGCGTTCAGTTTTTCCGCCAGCGCGATATAAGACTCATACGGCGTCACGCCAAAGCAAAGGTGCAGAAATTTCCCAATCTGATCGCGCAGTGCGGCTTCCACGCGAGGTGCCCGGTGCCCGGAATTCAGGCAGCCAATGCCGCCCGCAAAATCGAGGTAACGATTCCCATCGACATCCTCGATCCACGCGCCTTCCGATTTCGCCGCGAAGATCGGCGAAACCAGGTGCGGTCCGCGCGGAATCGCCGCTTCCCTGCGCGCCAGCAGTGCCTTGGACTTCGGCCCGGGTATTTCTGTGCGAATTTGAATTGTCTTCATGGTTCTTCTTCCCCTTCTCAAACTCTCCCAATGATCAAGTGTCTATCCGATGCCTTGGCGTCCTGCACGCGTTGTCATCCTTCGGCTATCCGACGAGAATAGCCGAAGGATCTCGACTTCGCCCCACCACTGCTGCCAGCCGCGTGCAACGCTTGCCTGGTGCCGCTCTCAGTACCAGCCAATCGGCGCTTCATCCAAATTGACGAACACTTGCTTCGTTTCGAGATACTCCTCGAGGCCCCACGGCCCAAGCTCCCTGCCAAACCCGGACTGCTTATAACCGCCCCAGGGCGCTTCCACGTATGTCGGCTGCATGTGATTCACCCAGATAATTCCCGCGCGCAGCGATTTCACCACGCGAAAAGCTTTGTAAATGTCCCGCGTCCACACCGCCCCGGCCAAACCGTACGGCGTATCGTTGGCGATCTTGATGGCGTCGCCTTCGTTTTCGAATGGAATTACCGAAGCCACCGGCCCGAAGATTTCTTCGCGGGCAATCCGGGCGCTGTTGTTCACGTCGTAAAAAATCGTCGGTTCCACATAGTAGCCTTTGACCAACGCTTTCGGCCGTCCCCCGCCAATCGCAGTCTTGGCTTCTTTCTTCCCGAGCTCCAGGTACGAGTTCACGCGGTCATACTGTTCCTTGCTGACCAGCGGGCCCATCTTTGTGTCGCGTTCGAGCGGAGGACCCAGCTTGATGCGCTTGGCCTTCTCCGTCATCGCCTCAACAAACTTCGAATAAATCTTCTTTTCCACCAGGATGCGGCTGCCCGCGGAACACACTTCGCCTTGATTGATGAACACACCGAACAGCGCTCCATCCACCGCCGCTTCCCAATCCGCATCCGCAAAGAACACGTTCGGGGACTTCCCGCCCAGCTCCAGCGTCACGCGCTTCAGTGTGTCCGCCGCGCTCTTTACGATGAGCTTTCCCACCGCCGCGCTGCCCGTAAACGCGACTTTGTCCACGCCCGGATGCGCCACCAGCGCCGCGCCCGTCACTTCGCCCACCCCGTTGATAATGTTCACCACGCCCGGCGGCAGCCCCGCTTCTTCCAGCCAATGCGCAAATTCCATCGCCGTCAGCGGCGTCTGTTCCGCCGGTTTCAACACGCAGCAGCAGCCCGCCGCAATCGCCGGGGCCAGCTTCCATGCGGCCATCAGCAGCGGAAAATTCCACGGAATGATTTGCGCCGCTACCCCTACGGGCTCGCGCATCGTAAAGCTCAGCGCGTTTGCCGGCACCGGGTTTACCTGGCCTGTCACCTTGTTGGCCAACCCGCCATAGTATTCAAAGCAGGTCGCGACGTCCGCAATGTCGTACTCCGCCTCCACAATCGGCTTGCCGCAGTTGCGCGATTCCACTTCCGCAAGCATCGCGGCATTCTGCCGTATTTTCTCCGCGATCTTGAACAGGATGCGCCCGCGATCCTGCGCCGTCGTCTGCGCCCACGGCCCGGAATCGAAAGCCGCGCGCGCCGCCTTCACCGCCTGGTCCACATCCGCCGCCGTAGCCGAAGCCACGTGCGCGATCACTTCTTCCGTCGAGGGGTCGTAGACGGGGAACGTTTCATTCAAAGAGCCGCTCACCCACTGGCCATTTACATAATTCTGGTAGGCTTTCACCGTTGCTTTTGCCGTGCTGGTCACCGCGCACCTCCGAACTCTTGCGTCAGGGCACGGCTTCAGCCGTGCCGAACCCTTAAAATTCCGCGGGCTTTAGCCCCTGAGGTTTCTTACCTCACCGTTGCCTCTGCTAATTTCCGCGCCGCTTTCCGGCCGCCGTACACATAGAAGAAAAATGCCGCCAACCCGATGAACAGCAGCGTCCCGCCAACCATCCAAATCTCGTACCGGAACACGGAGCTGATCTGCTGCGCAGGGAAAAAAGCAACCACCATCGCAATAATGGTCGTCGCCAGCCCGCTGATGCCCGCGGCAAGCAATGTCGTGCGCGAATACTGCTGCTGTTCGAACTTTTTAGCCAGCGCGATCTTCAAGAGCGCCCCAAACACGTAAAGAAATGGAATCAACTGGAGCACCACGGCAAGGGATAGGAGGGATTGAAAACTCGCCTGTACGTTTCCCGTAGACAGGAAATTGACTGCCACAAGGACAAGCGAAACACCCGCGTGCACGATCAGCGCCGCATACGGCGTCGCGTACTTCGGGTGAATCCTTCCGAGCCATGCCGGCATGTACGAATCCAGCCCCGCCACGAATGGAATCCGCGCCGAGCCGCCCAGCCACGCCGAGCCGATCCCTGCAATCGACAAACTCAGCAGAAACGCGAATGGCGCCACGATCCATGCCACTCCCACGCGATCCGCCATGTGGCTCACCGCCTGCACAATCCCCTGCAACACGCTTATGCTGTTCTTGTCCACGGCCACCAGCAGCGTCAGCGTAGCGCCAATATAAAGAATGCCGGAAAGCAGGCCACCCCACGCCACCGCGCCGGGTAACGTCTTGCGCGGGTTTTCGATTTCATCGCCCATGACCGAGGCCAGTTCCAAGCCCACCAACCCAAAACAAATCACGCCGAACGAATTCAGCACGAAACGCGGATTCGCTGGAACCTGAAAATCCGCCCAGCGAATGTTGGTTCCGAATTTCAGGCACACAACTACCCCGAGCCCCATCAGCAAAAATGCCGCAATGAATGTCCCGATGCCACCCAGATTGTTGATCCACTTCCCTACACCGAGCCCCATCACATTTAACACCACTAAAATTGTGAGGAGCACCAGGGAAGCAATCAGCGCGAATGCGCGGTTATCCGCCAGCCCTTCATGCCCAGGTCCAAGCACAAAAACCGACACGCCAACGAAATACAGCATCACTGTAGGCACGTACATCATGTTGTTCGTCCAGTAGCACCACCCGGACAAAAACCCGTGCCAGTCGCCGAACACTTCCTTGGCCCAAAGGTACACGCCGCCTTCACCCGGGTACCGGTGCGCCAGTTCGATTACCGCAATTCCCTGCGGCCAGAAAAACAAGATCAGGGCAATGAGCCAGAGCCAGATGGTGACTCCGCCGTTCGCCGCAATCGATGGCAGTACGTTCAGGTTGAATACCGCCACCACAAAAAGCAGCACGAGGTCGCGTCGGCCGAGTACCCGCTTTAGATGCGGCTGCTCAGCGGCGGAACCGGCACCACCCGCCGTCCCCTTCGTGACCTCGCTACTCAATTTGATTGCTCCTTAGGAGGTGGGGGCTTCAGCCCCCACGCATGCGCTTCAGTCGAAATGGGCTTTAGCCCCTGAAGACAAGGCCTACCGCCACAGGCAGCTCCTTCACTTCCTTTACCTCATTCACATTCTTCACTTCATTTCTCAATGCCCCGCGACTCCGACAAATTTCAGCCCGCGCTCTTGCTGCGTCTTCGCCAGGCCCGGCGCGACCTCTTCAAACACCGCCAGGTGTTTGTCGATGTCGGCTTCGGTGTGTTGCACGGAAATGGTCCACTGTTCGTCCCACCAGTACGGCATGGCCAGCACGCCGCGGTTCACCATCGCGAACCAGAACTGCCGCCACAGATCCACGTCGATTTTCAGCCAGTCGCGATAATTGCGGATCTCCTGCGGGTACAACATCAGCGCGCCGTTCACTCCGGCCTGCGCCACGTACGCCTGTAATCCGGCTTTCTTTATAATGGCCCGGTAGCCTTCCGCCAGCTTCTTGCCCAGTTTCTCCACTTGCGCGTAATTCTCCCGCGTCAGCACTTCGCGGAACGTGGCAAGTCCGGCCGCCATGGCAAATCGATTGGTGTTGTACGTTCCGCCATGAAAAACTTTGTGCTGAACGATCAGGTCCATCACCGCGCGGCTAGCTCCAAACGCCGCCAGCGGCACCCCTCCGCCAATGGACTTCGCTAGCGTGATGATGTCCGGCTTCACGCCAAAGTATTCGCTCGCACCGCCCCATCCGAGCTTCGCGCCAGTCTTCACCTCATCAAAGATCAGTAGCGCGCCGTTCTTCGTGCAGATTTCCCGGAGTCCCTCGAGGAATCCGGGCTGCGGCATGCAGATCCCCACATTCATCATGATGGGTTCCAGGATGATGGCGGCAATCTGCCCGGGAAACTGTTTAAACCGGTTTTCCACGCTCCCCAGATTGTTGAACGTGGCCACCGGCACATTGTCCAGCACCGATTTGATTATGCCGAGGCCGCCGGGAACCGAATTCGGCGCGTTGATATCCCCGGCATCTTCTTCCTTCGGCTTCACGCTCACCAGTGCGGTGTCGTGCAGTCCGTGATAGCAGCCTTCGAACCGCAGAATTTTGTCGCGGCCCGTCGCAGCGCGCGCGATCCGGCAGGCATGCATCGTCGCTTCCGTTCCGCTCGACCCGAACCGCACCATCTCCACCGGATAGCGTGCGCAGATCTCTTCCGCTAGCTCCAGCTTCCATGCCATGCGGCATGCCAAACGTGGTGCCATTGGCCAGCGCCCATTGCACGGCTTTAACCACCGCCGGATGCCCGTGGCCCGCCATCAGCGTCCCGAAACACAGGTTGTGGTCGATGTATTCGTTCCCGTCGACGTCCCTGATCTTGCTGCCGTGTCCTTCCGCTACAAAGATCGGATACGGATCGTAAGCGCGGTAATTGCTGGCTACTCCGAGCGGAATCCGTTTCTCCGCCTTCTTGTGCGCCTCGGCCGACTTCGGCGTGCGCTTCTCATACAGAGCGATTTCCTTCTGCAGTATCTCTTGCATTTTCAAACTCCATCCAGGTAGGCCTTCCTCGTGGTCACCTGCGGCAGGTCTCTTCCCTGCGGTCAGTTTTGCGGCGGTTTTCCGGCTTGCGAAAAATCCCCGTTGCTTGGAAGGTAGGGGCTTTCGCCCCCACGAATACTTCGCGGGTTCTAGGGCAAACTACGCCCCTTATTTTACGCCTTTCTCGGTTCCTCCCGCACCTTGCCTCGGGTGGCGGTGGGGAAGTGGCGTTCGTGATTTTGTGCGAAAGCGCCGCGATCAGGTTCCGGCGCTTTCCGTTCAATACGTGACGTTTTAGCCGTGCGTCAGAACAAAAACTTCAGCGCAAATTGCAAGTGGCGCGGGTCGCGCACCTTCTGTGCCAGGCCAAAAGTCGATCCGTCGGAAATGTTGCCGTCCACGCTGTAAAACTGCGTGTGGTTGAAAATGTTATAAAACTCCGTCCGGAATTCCATGCGCAGCCGTTCGCGCAACTGAAATCCCTTGAAGAATCCCATATCAAAGTTGCTGATTCCTGGCTGGCAGCAAATCGAGCGTGCCGCATTCCCAATCGTTCCCGGTGCCACCGTGGCATTCGTGAACTGGCTCGGATCAAACGCCAGTCCCCCATGCTGCCGCGGGTCCCAGGTGATCAAGTGGCCGGGAGTGTAGCCGGAACCGGTGGTCCAGTTCGGCTCGCCTGGCGCCTCAAAAAATGTGCTGTAGAACTGTTCAATGTCATCTGAGGACGTGATGCGAACCGGGAAGCCTGTCTGGTAGGTAAAGATGCCGGAAGCCTGCCAGCCATTCAGCAGTTGTCCCTTGAATCCATCGTATTTCGGCACCGGCAATTCCCAAACGTAGCTGAGAACGAATCGGTGGCGTGCGTCGAACAACGACGGGCCATAGGTCGCATTGAAATTGACCGGATTCAGGCAGCTCTCGAAGCTCGAGGCATTGTCCAGCGACTTGCTGTAAGTGTAAGCCGCCTGGAATTGCAAGCCGCGCGAGAAGTGTTTCTCCAGAAGCACCTGCAAGGAGTTGTAATTCGAATGCGCCATGGTATCTTCGCTGAAAATGTTGGAGAACACCGCCATGCCGTCCACGGGACATCCTGAGCCGCTCAGCGGTTGGCACAGGGGCGACGAATACGGTCGCATTCCAACCAGGGTAATTCCGTTCGGTCCTACCGTGCCCGGCGCGACCACCGTTTCCTCCGCTGCCCGCGTTGTACGGCAGATGCAAGCCTCCATCCGGATTTCGGAATGACCGTACCCGGCGGGAGGAAGAAGAAATTGTCCGCTGACTGTGGTCCGCAACCACCAAGCGCTAGGCTGGCATTTCCGGATCCGCGGCAATCGTATGCCAGATCGTTGCACGTGTTCGGATTCCCGTGGTTCAGGTCGTACGACGCTAGTAAACGATGCCCCTGCGAACCCACGTACCCGATCTGGAACAACATATCTGCCGGGAAGTTCCCGCTTGATGGTCAGGTTGTACTGCGCCGAATACTGCGTCCGCAACTGCTTTCGGAAATTGCCCGTAGAGCAGAATCGAACGGAACGACGCCCAATCAATCGATTGCCCCCGCGGTGGATTCAAAATTCCGTTGAACGGATTCGGATAGGCTGTTCCGCTCTGGTCCAACAAACGGTGCCTGGAACGATAGGATTCGCTGATGTAGTTGCTGCCGCCGAACGGAGGTTCTGCGCTGAACTGCTCCAGCACCAGCTGTTCAATCGGGTTGTAAAACATTCCCCAACCCCCGCTGACCGCTCATCTTGTCGGGTCCGCCCGTGAGCTTTTCCACGCACCCGTCGTCCGCTGCCGGACTCCAATTGAAGCCCAAGCGCGGCGCAAACGCCTTTGAAGTACGTGCTCGGACAAGCCATTCGGCACGCCTTTGTCACCTGGAAATACCAGTCCTACCGGAGTCACGCCCGCCGAATTGCAGTCCGTCATGCCATTAGCCGGATCGTACAGCGGATCTGTCTGGGCGAAGCGTGCAGGGTAGATCGTCGACATTTGCCCGGCCGGAAGGTCTGCACTTTCTTTCCGATGTCCGTTCAGCGGAGTATTCATTTCCCAACGCAAGCCGTAGTTCAGGGTCAGGTTCGACCTTGAGCTTCCAGCTATCCTGTGCATACAAGTACACCGACGTGCTGCGGACCAATTCATCCTGCGCGGATCCTTGGCTGTAAGCTGTTCGGCAAGTCCAAGCAGGAAGTTGGGTAAAGATTGCCATCGTTGTTCGCCCACTGGACGGGTTGTCAACACCGCCCAGATCATTGGCTCCGCCCGTGCCAAAGCGTATCGAGCCCGTTCACGTTGTAGTACAGACGCTGGTCGAACATCTGATAGCGAATGTCTCCGCCAAACTTGAAACTGTGGTTGCCGACCAGCTTGCTGAAGTTGTCCGCAAATCTGGAAGGTGTTCCCCGTTTGCGGCAATTGCCCTTCAAAGTTGTTTCCCAGCGAGCAAGCCGCCATCCACGGTAATGAACGGCAACCCTTCGTTGCGAACCGAGCCCCGGGTGAATCCCGTAATCCGGATTCGAGCCAATCACTCCCGTGTCCGTTGTCCCAGTGAAACAGATGCCGGCAGAAACCGCGCCGCTTCCGCAGGATTGCGTAATGGCACCCGTCAGCTTCGGGGTATTGAATTTTGCCTGACCTTCCCGGAAATAGGAGAACCGGAATTCATTGACCGAAGTCGCTCCGATCGTCCAGGTGTGTGTCGCATTTAATTGCTGTGTTCGTGTCGTGAATAACCCGGGGAAATTCCCCAGGTTCCCGCCCGCTGCCTGGAACTTCGCAAAAGGATCCGACAGGTAATCGTCGTCAAAGTAGTAGTACAGCGCCGAGTTTTTGATTCCTATTCAGGTCGTGGTCCACCTTGATGGTGAATTGGTCGCCGTTGTTAATCTTGTTCGGCGCTTCCTGGAACAGCCCGTCCGATGTCGGGATGGACGTAGGCATTGTAAATGCTCGTCGAGAGAGGGTCGAAACACGCTGTCGGAATCGTCGCATTCGGAAAAACCGTCGGAATACGCCGCCGGCGTCCCCGAGGATATAAGGGAGTTTAGAGCCGCGTTCGCAGCCGGTGTCAGGAGCTCCCGCATCGCTGTTGAATGCTGCTGGCCACCGTTCCAGTGGTCATGCTCCCCGCAAAGTTCGCCAGTGGATCACCCGCTGAAATTGCCCGTTGCCAGTTGATCATTTGTGGGCAGTGGCACCGGATTCGAAGAGATGCCTTGCTTGATCCGCCGGCCTTCGTAGGACGCAAAGAAGAACGTCCTATCCTTCTTGATCGGTCCGCCCAGCGTCGCGCCGAACTGGTTCTGCTGGAAATCGGGCTTAGACCGGGTCGTAGAACCCTTTCGCGTTCAGCACTTTGTTCCGGAAAAACTCGAAGATGCTCCCGTGGTAATCGTTTGTTCCGGACTTCGTCACCACGTTCACGACTGCTCCGGAGTTCCGGCCATACTCCGCGTCAAACGAGTTCGTGATCACGCGAAACTCTTCAATGGTATCCGGCGAAGGCTGTACCGCCGGCAGGTTCGCGAACAGGTCGTTGCCATCCCCTCCGTTCACCGAATAATTGTTCGAACGTCCGCGCCCGCCATTCACTGTCACCACGCCCGGCTTGTCTGAACCATAAAACAGATCGTTTCCGAACTGCGACTGTACGCCCGGCTGCAAGCTGCAGCAACTGGTATGTGTCGCGCGCATTCAGCGGCAACTCCGTCACGTCCCGCGAATTCACCACCGCTCCCAACTGTGTCGTGGTCGTATCGATCACCGGCGGCGCGCCCGTCACCTCCACCGTCTCCGTGGATCCTCCCACTTGCAACGCGATGTCCACGCTCACCACCGCGTTCAAGTCCACCTTTATGTCTTTCCGGACAAATTTCTTGAACCCCGTCTGGTTCACGTCAATCTCATAATTGCCTACCGGCACTTCCAGGAAAAGGTACTCTCCCGTGGCGCTGGTGGTCGCCTGCCGGGTGATGTTTGTGGCGACATTCACCAGCGTGACCGTCGCCCCCGCCACCGCTCCGCCGCTCGCATCCGTTATCGTTCCGCGAATTCGTCCGCTCGTGCTCTGCGCGCTCCCAAAGGGCGAGGCGAGCAGGGATATCACTCCCAATGCAACTGCTAAAAGAACACTCTGCCTACACACTGACAGCAAGTGCTTCTGCTCCACTTGATTCATTTCAATCACCCCTGTTACCCGATCATCGCTTCCGTAATTAGCGATTCTTCGTGGTTGCTACCGGCCCCGGAACCTTACTATAATCCTGCAAACTTAGAGAAAGCCGAGACCCGTGTCAAGTAGAAAGAATTTGTCGCCTGTATCGGAATCTCTGCCGGCTCAGCGCCTCTTGCGCATCTCGGAGGTCGCCCGCCGCCTCAAGATTTCTTCCTCCGCCTTGCGCGCCTGGGAAGCCCTCGGCCTGGTCGCGCCCCAACGCACCGCGAGCCGCTACCGCTTGTACGCCGAAGCCGACGTTCGCCTGCTCCAGCGCGCCATCTTTCTGCGCCGCGCCCGAGGTCTCAATCCTGCCGCGATTGTGCACGTTCTGAAGAAGCAAGGAGTCGTCGCTGCTCCCGCGGGCGCCCGCCAGTCTCCCGGCCAACCCTTCCGCCGCTTGCGCCTCAAACGCGGCCTTTCCCTGGCCCAGGTCGCGCGCGCCACGGGGCTATCCGTCGGGTTCCTGAGCGCCCTCGAGCGCGGACAAATGCACTCTTCTGTCGCCACTCTTCAGCGCATCGCCCGCTTCTACAAAACCAATATCCTTTCCATGTTTGAGACGAATGGAGACGTCCAGCCCCTCGTTCGCCCCTCCCAGCGGAAGATCCTTGAAACCAGCCCCAAGGTTCGCATGGAACTCCTGGCTTGGGGCAACACCGCCATGGAACCTCACCTTTTTCGCATCAAACCCGGCGGGGGCAGCGGCGAATCTTATGCTCATGAAGGTGAGGAGTTCCTCCACGTTCTCCGCGGAGAGTTTGAAATCTGGCTTCAGAATCAGGGCCAGTACCGTCTCAAGTCCGGCGATAGCCTCTATTTCGAGAGCTCCACGCCCCATCGCTGGAAAAACCCGGGACGCTCCGAAGCGTGGATTTTGTGGGTCAACACTCCGCCCACGTTCTGAATTATTTCTTGTGCGCGGTTGCCCGCAGCTTGGCACCGCCCGAAGAGGTGCCCGTGCAGTTCCGTTATAGAAATCCTGCAATCACCCTCGCCCTGGCACTGCTGGTCTGTCCCCTGCTCGCACGCGCTCAGCGGTCCGTCCGTATCGCCCCCGCCGAGATCATGATCATTCATGCCAAGATTTACACAGCGGACGAAAAACAGCCTTGGGCGCAGAGTATGGCCATCCGCAAAGGCAAAATCGTCGCCATCGGAAGCGAGGAACGGGTCGGCCGCATGCGCGGGATCGGCACCAATGTGATCGATGCCGGTGGAAAACTGGTTCTCCCCGGTTTCACCGATTGCCATATTCACTTCCTCGAAGGCGGTTTGAGCCTGAATCGCGTCAACCTGGAAGGCGCCAAGGACATGAAAGATATTTTGAATCGTCTGAAAGCGTACGCGGATCAGCACCCCAACGATCCATGGATTCTCGGTCGCGGCTGGAATTACGCTATGTTCGCCCCGGAAACCTTGCCCACCAAGAAACCACTCGACGAACTGTTCCCGATCATCGCCGTTCTCCTGGAAGGCTACGACGCCCACACTTACTGGGCCAACTCCAGGGCCCTGGCTCTGGCCGGCATCACCAAATCCACTCCTGATCCCCTCAACGGCCAAATCGTCCGCGATCCCAAAACCGGGGAGCCCACCGGGGCCTTGAAGGAGTCGGCCGCGGATCTGGTCAGGAAAGTCGTTCCCAAGCCAACTCATGTGGATAAACTTAGGGCCTTGCGCGCCGCAATGAAGTGGGCTAACCAGAACGGCATCACGCGAGTCCACAGCGCCGGCGGTGAATTTGAAATTCTCGATCTCCTCCAGGAACTACGCGGCGAAAACCAGCTCTCCGTCCGCTTCCATGTCGCCTACGGTCTCGAGCCTCCCGAACTTCGTCCCCAGGATCTCGATGCCATCGAAGCTGCCCGCAAGAAATTCCACGATGCGTGGATCGACGTGAACAGCGTCAAACTCTTTCTCGATGGCGTGGTCGAGTCTCACACTGCCGCCTTCCTGGAACCCTACACCGACGACCCCTCCACGAAGGGCTCGCTTTTCTGGGATCCGGATAAATACAAAGCCGCCGTTGCGGAGCTCGACAAAAAAGGCCTGCAGCTCTATACCCACGCCATCGGTGACTACGCGGTGCGCACGGCCCTCGATGCCTACGAATTCGCCGAGCAGAAGAATCACTCCAAGGACCACCGCAATCGCGTCGAGCACATCGAAACCATTTCCCCCGCTGATATTCCCCGCTTCGGAAAGCTCGGCGTGATTGCCAGCATGCAGCCCCTCCACTCCTATCCGGACGCGGATACCCTGGACGTTTGGGCGCGCAATATCGGACCGGACCGGGCCTCCCGTGCCTGGGTCTGGAAAAGCATCGCGCAACATGGCGGGCACTACGCTTTCGGCAGCGACTGGCCGGTCGTCACTCTAAATCCGTGGGAAGGCATCCAGACCGCCGTAACCCGTCAGACCAGCGACGGCAAGCCGCCCGGTGGTTTTGTCCCCTCGCAAAAATTAACCGTCGCGCAGGCCGTCGAAGGCTACACCATCGAAGCGGCGTACGCCGGGCATCTCGAAAAAACCGAAGGCTCGCTCGAGAAAGGCAAAGTGGCGGACGTCATCATGGTCGATCACAACATCTTCGAAATTGACCCGGCGACCATCGATCAGACCAAAGTCGTGCTCACCATCGTCGGAGGAAAAATCGCTTATGAAGCCGACACGCTGTAAATTGCTGCTAATTCTGGCCTGCGCCCTCTTCCTCGGTTCCTGCCAGAAGAAAGAGCAATCGCTCAGCCTGCTGGTGTGGGAGGGTTACGCGGATCCTTCCTTCATCCACTCGTTTGAGCAGGCTCATCACTGCAAGGTGTCCGCCTCCTATATGGGTTCGAGCGATGACCTGGTCGCGAAACTTCGCGGCGGCAGCGCTTCCAACTACGACATCATTTCCCCATCCAGCGATGTAGCCACCTCCATCGCGCGCACCGGCCTCGCCGAGCCCCTCGACCTCTCGAAAATTCCCACTTATTCTCAATTGTCCCCGAAACTGCGCGACCTGCCTCTCGTCAAGGTCAATGGTCAAACTTTTGGCGTCCCTTTCATGTGGGGGCCCAACCCTCTTCTCTACGACACCTCGGCCTTCGCTCAGCCTCCGGATTCCTGGTCCATCTTTTGGGATCCCAAGTACAAGGGCAAAATTTCCGTCTGGGACGATCTCTCTACCCTATATATGGCCGCACAGCTCCTCGGGTACGACAAGCCCGATCCATCGCAGCTCTACAACCTCTCCGACGAACAGCTCGCCGCCGTAAAACAAAAACTCCTTGCCCTCAAGCCCAACGTCCGCAAACTCTGGTCCACCGGCGGTGAGCTCACCAATCTCTTCGCAAACCACGAAATCATTGCTGCCATGGGTTGGCCTCTGATGACCAACCAACTCCGCCAGGCCAGCTTCCCCATCGCCGAAATCATTCCTCGCGAAAACACCACCGGCTGGATTGATCACCTCATGATCACCAGGGCCAGCCCGAACAGGGAACTCGCCTATGCGTTCCTAGAATTCATGATTCAGGCGCACACGCAGAAGCAAATCACCGATGTCACCCATTACACCCCGGCGAATCCCGCCGCCGCGCAATTCATGACCGCCGCGGAGAAGAAAGGCCTGCACCTCGACGACCCCGATGCGTACATGCAACGCATCTACTTCTGGCAAGACGTGCCTCGCCGCGCCAAGTACATCGAAATCTGGAACGAGGTTAAGGCCGCTCAGTGACTGGCGCTTCTTCCAATCCTTCTCCTATTGCCGCTTCATCCTCAGCGAACAACGGAGCCTTGCTCGAGGTCCGCAACATCGCCAAGCGCTTCGGCTCCCGTGACGTCCTCAGAAACATTTCCCTGCAGATCGCTTCCGGCGAATTCCTCACCTTGCTCGGCGAAAGCGGCTCAGGAAAAACTACTCTTCTCCGGCTCATCGCCGGCTTCGAACAACCAGCCTCCGGCGAAATCTGGATGAGCGGCGCACGCCTCGATACCCTTCCGCCCTACCAACGCCGCGTCAACACCGTCTTTCAGCACTACGCGCTCTTCCCCCACCTTTCTGTCGCGGACAATGTCGCCTATGGTCTCCGCGTCACCGGTTCTCCCGCCTCCGAAATTCCCGCGCGGGTTGACTCTGCCCTTCGCCTGGTGAAAATGCAGGAGTACGCCGCCACGCGTCCCTCGCGCCTCAGCGGCGGCCAGCAACAGCGCGTCGCCCTCGCCCGCGCGCTTATCAACCGCCCGCAACTTCTCCTCCTCGATGAGCCTCTTTCCGCCCTCGACGCCAATCTTCGCAAGCAGATGCAAGGTGAACTAAAATCCCTGCAGCGCGAACTCGGCATCACCTTCCTGTTCGTCACCCACGATCAGGATGAAGCCATGGCCCTCTCCGACCGCATTGCCCTCTTGAGAGACGGTGCGCTCGAGCAGGTCGCCTCTCCACGCGAAATCTACGCTCGCCCGGCCACCACCTACACCGCGCAATTCATCGGCCAGACCAATCTCCTCCACGCCGAGGTCCGCGGAGGAATGGCCACCTGCGGCAGCTTGCGCTGGCCCACGAATGCGCCCGACGGCGCCACGCTCTTCTCCCTCCGCCCGGAAGCCATCCAGCTCGCTTCCGAAACATCGCCCCTGTCCAATTCCGTGCGTTTTCGCGCCCGCATCCACCAGCAGATTTTCTCGGGTTCCGTCGAGCAACTGGAAGTCGATTGCGCTGGACAGCCTCTCCGCGTCCGCATTCCCGCCCGCGGCGTCCTCACCGGCGAACATGAATTCGTCTTCGCTCCCGCCGACGCCATCTCCGTCAGTGAGACGTGAAGGAGGTCGAATGATACTTGTCATCCTGAGCGAGGCGAAGGAGATCGACCGCAATTCAGCCTCGATGGCAGGCAAGGCGGCTATCGCCCTCTGCCATTCCTTAGCACTGAAAACCGACAGCTGAAAACTGCATGTACTCGCGCCTCTATAAATCCGTCGTCTCCGCCCCGCCGCTACTCTGGGTCGGTCTCTTCCTCCTTCTCCCTTACGCGCTCATGTTTGCCCACAGCTTCTGGCTGGTTCGCGACGGCTTCCTCGTCCATCAGTGGAACCTCCAGAATTACGCCAAACTCTTTCAGAATCCTGTCTACGTCGAAGTGCTCTTCCGCACCATGCGGATTGCCGCCAGCGTCATGCTCCTCTCCCTGCTCCTCGGCTATCCACTCGCTTACTTCATGTCCTTTCACGCCGGCATCCGCAAGGACCTTCTCTATCAGCTCGTCATCGTTCCCCTCTGGGTCAGCTATCTCGTGCGCGGTTACGCCTGGAAAACCATTCTCGGTTCCGACGGCGTTCTGAACGGCTTCCTCCAGTACCTCCACATCACCAAAGAGCCCATCAGTTTTTTCCTCTACAGCCCCTTCGCCGTCATTCTCATGCTCACACACATCTATACGCCCTTCGTCTTCCTTCCCCTCTACGCCTCACTCGAACACATCCCGCGCAACCTCATCGAAGCCTCTCACGATCTCGGTGCCACTCCGCGCGCCACCTTCTTCCGTGTCATCCTTCCCGCTCTCGCTCCCCGGCCTCCTCGCGGGAGCCACCTTCGTGTTCGTCCTGACTCTCGGAGATTTCCTCGGCCCGCTCCTCGTCGGCGGCCCCTCCAGCATCATGATCGCCAATATCGTGCAAAGCCTCTTCGGCACCGCTTACGACTGGCCGCTCGGGGCCGCTATTTCCGTCTGCATTCTGCTTCTCACCATCTCGCTTCTCTTCCTCACCGAACGCCTCGAAAAACCGTGGTCCTTCCGATGAGTGCCGCATCCCACAAATCCGGCCGCGCTCCACTCCTCGGCATCTTCTCTCTGCTGGTCTTCGCCTTCCTCTATCTCCCCATCGTCGTGCTCATACTTTATTCCTTCAATCAAGACGGCGTCGGCGGCTTCCCTCCAAAACACTTCACTCTCGATTGGTATCGCCAACTCTTCGCCGATGGACCCATCTGGGACGCCGTTCTGAACAGCCTTCTCGTCGCAACCGGAGCCGTGGCTCTCTCGCTCACTCTCGGTCTACTCGCCGCTCTCGCCCTCGACCGCGCCAGCTTCCCCGGTAAATCCCTCTTCCGCCGTCTTGTACTTCTGCCCCTGGTCCTACCCGGTATAATCACCGGCCTATCCTTACTCATGCTTGCCGTCTCCGCAGGACTCCAGCTCAGTCTCCTCACTGTTTTTCTTGGTCACGGCACCGCGCTCATCTCCGTCGCCACCACCGAACTCTTTGCCGGCCTCCAAAAGATGGACCGCGCCCAGGAAGAAGCCTCTCTCGACCTCGGCGCCACTCCCTGGCAAACCTTTTGGCGCATCACCCTTCCGAACCTCAAACTCTCTCTCGTCGCCGCCGGCCTGCTCATCTTCACTCTTTCCATGGACGAAATCGCCGTCACCTTCTTCCTCATCGGCCGGGACAATACTCTTCCCCTCGAAATCTGGGCGCGCCTCCGCCGCGGCATCACTCCGGAAATCAACGCCATCTCCACCTTGATCTTTCTCGTTTCCGTCATCCTGATTTTGATCTGGTATCACATTCGCACCCGCACCATCGGCAAAGAAGCCCGCGAACTCCTGGAGCGCCCCTGATGCTCGGGCCTTTTTTGGAGTGCGGCGGCCCAGCCGCCGCTTTTACGGTCTCGACCGTACACCCAAATCCAATTTGTCATTCCGAACCCGCCGCATTTTGGCGGGTGAGGAATCTGCTTTTTGCTTTTCGCCTTTGCACTACAGGAGGACTTTTCCATGTCTCATTCCCGTCGTGATTTCATCAAGTTCGTCGTCGCTGGTTCCATCGCTTCCGGCTGCCCCGTCGAAAGAGCTCTTCTCGCCGATGACGACGATTCGCACTCCGTCAAACTTGAGGGCGAACAGTTCTCCATCTGCCATAAGGTTCGCGAAGGCCACTCCTTCCCCAAACCCGATGCTACCCGCAAAGTCGATATCGTCATTGTCGGCGCGGGCATGGCCGGTCTCTCCGCCGCCTATTTCCTTCGTGGCAAGGATTGGCTGCTCCTAGAAAAGGAGGATCACTTCGGTGGTAATGCCTATCAAGAGGAATTCGCGGGCCAACCCTATTCCACAGCCGCCGCATACGATTTTCGCGGCAGCTACAGCGATCAACTCGCCAAGGAAATCGGCCTGAATCTTCTTCCCATTGATATGCCCGATCCCACCATCGACAACGGCGTCTACACGCCGGACACCTGGCGCAGCGGCCTCTCCCAGCTTCCGTATTCCAAAGCCACTATTGCTAGCTTCAAGAAATTCGCCGAAGACATCCTGAAAATGGATCCCCGCAAGGATATGCAGGAGCTGGACGCCAAGCCCTTCACAGACATCACCAGTGCCTACGCCCCCGAAATCACCAGGTGGTGGGATGCCTACGGCCCGTCCAATTGGGGCGCTTTCACGGAAGACACCACCGCTTACATCGGCGTTTCCGATGCCCAGTATCTAATCAAGGGAGAAGACACCTCGCGCGTGATTCTTCCCGGCGGCCTCGGCTGCATTTCGCACAAGCTCGTGGAAGTCATGAAGCCTAAATTCGGCGGGCGTATGCTCGGCGGGGTCACCGTGGTCTCCGTCGTTCCGGATGCCAACCAAGTCCGCGTCACCTACATACAAGGAGACGAGCCCGTCACCGTCGCGGCGAAAGTCGTCCTCATGTGCTCCCCGAAATTCATTACCTCCCGCATCGTTTTTGGCTTACCCAACGACCAGAAGCAGGCCATGCACCGCATGCGCTATGCGCCCGTGCCCATGATCAACATGATTTTTGATAAACAGATTTACCGCAAAGGTTACGACAACTGGTGCCCCGGAAACTCCTTCACCGATTTCATCGTTGCGGACTGGACCATCCGCAATCAGCCCGGCTACAAACCGAAATACGAAATCCTCACCTTTTATTCCACACTGCGTGAATCACAGCGCGAACTGCTGCTTGAAGACGAGGATTGCCAGGAGTTCGCGGGAAAGGTGTTGAAGGATTTTCAGAAGCTGCTGCCCGAATTCAAAGTCGATCCCATCGAGATTCATCTCTATCGCCGCGGCCACGCCATGATGATGGCGGTTCCCGGTCAATACACCAAAAATCGCATGATCGCGTCCCGCCCGATGGATCGCATCTTCTTCGGCAACTCCGATTCCGGTGGCCCGGAATCGCTCACCACCGAAGCCGTGCGCATCTCCCATGCCGCAGCCGAATGGGCTGAGCTGGTCCTTGCCGGAAAGCCCGGCGCCGCCGACCTAGCCCACAAAGCCCTGACCGAAGTCACTTTCTAGTGTCGCGTCCCGCAAGTCCGTTGTATTTCACTTTTGTGGGTCAGGGCTTCTGTTCATCCTGAGCCTCGAAGGGCGCTGACATAAAGCCTGCAATTTGAATTGGGCTTCAACCCCTGAAGACTCTGGACTTTTTCTTTGAATTTCCGGGGCACACCACTAGCCGCCTTTTCTCGCGAGGGCCACATCGAATCGTGATCCACACGCATGCCAAAGCAGTGTCATCCTGAGGGCCGCGCCGTTTGCCTGCCTGCCGCAGGCAGGCGGCCCGAAGGATCTCAACCTGAATACCTTGCAAGATTTCTACAGCGAGCAGCCGGCGCTCTATTCTTGTCCTTATTGAATAACCTGTTGCACCAGCACTCCTTCGCTATTCGCTTTCGTGTCCGTTTGAATCACCAAGGCTTGCGAGGCGCTCGCCTGATAGATGGACACATGGAAGGTTGTCGGTGTCAGCCCGGGAATGAACGGAAAGCCACCCGTCGGCACTGCCACCGTGAAGCTCCCCGTGAAGTGGCTCCCACTCGTCGCAAATGTTCCGGTCAGCGCGGCACCGACCATCGGCGTCGGCACCCCTGTCGTGTTCTGATCGTAATCCGCCAATCCATTCGTGAAGTTGGCGCTGCCATCACCGGTCAACACGCCCACCAGATCCAACTCGTTCGGCGTCGCCGCCGCGATGGAGTTCTGCAGGCCCAGCGCATAATTGCCCGTAAATGTCCCCGTGCCGCTCTGGGGAATGATCATTCCTGTCCCCACGATGTTTGCATCCGTGTGCAGAAGCAATGCTCCGCCTTTGCCGGTCGCGTTGTTCGGGTCCAGGATGTTGAGTGTCGGATCTACCGCATAGACATTGAACGTTGAGCTGCCCGCCGCGTCTGTGAAAGTAGTAAAGCTGCCGCTCACCGTATTGTCCGTGGAGCTCTTCGTGAGCATATAGTTGCCGCTCCCGGTGGTGCTCGCTGTATGCGTGGTCGGCGCGCCGCCTCCCGCATTCGCATCCGATACCCCGCCCGATATGGCCCCGGCCGTTGTCGCCGCAAACTGCCCCGCGGCTACCGTTCGCCCTGTCGAGTTCCACCCCGAATGCTGGTACACATAGTTTCCAGACAGCGTGATCGCCGCGGCGCCCTGTGCGTACGCGCTACCTCCCATGTAATCCATATTGTCGTTTTCAATGAGCCTCAGCACCTTGCCGGAAACCATGTAATAAATAAACTGCCGCCCCACGGGGGGAAAGAAGTTCACAGTCCCGCGCCCGTTGGCATCCGGCACTGAAAAACTCCCTGAGGTCGATTGCGTAAGCATCACGCCGTTTGTATTCCTATCCAGCGTAACGCTGGTCAAACTGGAAGTGCCATCTGCCGCAAAAACACCGCCGAACGATTTATTCTCCGTAGGCGGATTCAAGGTGTTGACCCCGTCCAATGTAAACGCATACGGGCCCGTAATCTGGCTCGCGGCAAAGGTAGCCTCCTGGAGATCGAGGCTCCCGCTTCCGGGATTGCCGGCGGCCTCGATCACCTGCGCATGCGAGGCCGAGGTCAATACAAAACGCAAATCCAGGGTTTCCCCATGGTTGGTCTTCATGCGCAAGGTCCCGTGTCCGCTTGCGTCAACGGTATAATAGGAAGCGTCCGGAATGGGGCCTGGCCCCGCGGTCGTGGCCAAAATCGGATCTGCCTGGTCGTTGTACAGCGTCGCAACGATATCTTCCATTCCACCGAATACGTTCCCGGCGCCATCCAATTGCACGCTGCCCACAAACGCTGTAGTGCCGCGAGTGCTCGTTGGCGCCTGGATTAGGAAAGCGTACCTGCCATTCAGCATGGCCACCGTGGCGGGCTTCGTAATCATCACCGTCGCTGGCGCCGTCTTCGCCGCATCTGTAAACGACGTCGCGGTAATCGTGACGCTCCCTCCCGTCGGGACAGAAGCCGGCGCGGTGTACACCGTGGCCGCTCCACTTGCGGTAGGCGTCACGCTGAATGAGCCGCAAGAACCGCTCGGCGCGCAACTCCATACCACCGGCAGAGCTGCTGGATCATTGGTCGTCGTCGCCGCGATCGACGCGGTTCCGCCGGTCTGCATTGTCGCCGGCGGCGGTGTCGTCAGCGTAATCGTGATCACCGGCCCGGTAATCGTCACGGTCACGCTTTTCGTCTGGTTGGTGTCGCTAACCGAGGTCGCCGTGATCGTAACGCTTCCACCAGTGGGGATGGCTGCAGGCGCCGTATACACGGTTGTCGCTCCGCTCGCTGTGGTCGCAGGAGTGAAGATTCCGCAAGCTCCCGCTGGAGTATTCGGCGTGCAACTCCACGTTACGCCCCCGTTTGCCGGGTCATTTGTTACTGTCGCGGAGATATTTGCGGTTCCCGATATCGCCAGAGTGGCGGGCGGCGCTGTCGCAAAGGCTACCGAAATTCCCAAGGAAACCGTCCCCGCCGCGAACTTGCTGCTGTCCGATACAGAGGTCGCCGTGATCGTGACGTTGCCCCCAGCCGGAGCCGTCATGGGCGCTGTATACGTCGTCGCCGCCCCGCTGGCCGTCGTCGTCGCGCTGAAGCTGCCGCACGTTCCAGACGGTGCGCAGCTCCACGTCACTCCCTTGGCCGCGGAATCATTCAACACTGTGGCAGACACGCTCGCCGTTGCGCCCAAGGTCATCGTCGTTGGCGGCGCCGCCAGAAAACTTACCGAAATAGGTTGTTGGCCGCCTCCGGAAGAACCGCCGCCGCAACCGGCGACAACAAAGACAAGAACAACCGTGGTGAGGATGAGCGTGTTCCTCATGGCGATTCCCCCTAAGAGCGTTCGTATTCCCTGGTGTTTTGAAGCCTTCCAATACCTTATCGAGCCCCGCCCGGATGTACTAGCTCCTCGCTATCCGGAATTTCCAGAACTGAATCGTCGGTCAGCATAGAGACCTCCCTCATTTCTGGCAAGTACAAAGTTCTTGATACGGAAGAAATTTGCGCTTTCGCTCGGGAAACACCCTCCGCCCTTTTCAGTTCTTTACTTAAGAAAGGGCCGAATTTGCCTGGGTCTGCTGGACTCTCTCCAGATTGCTTGGCCCCCGCTCTTCCTGCCTTGTTCCTCTTTCCGCAGGGTCCACCTTTTGAGGTGCACCGCCAACTCCAGCGCGCCACGATTCTTTCCTGCGCTATTCATCTCGGCTGTTCGTTGGGGAGGCCCCTGTGTCAGGTTGATTACGCGCCTCCTGGCACGCCTGGCCAATGCGATAGAATCAGAAGCGCACCATGGTCGTCTCCACAATAGGATTCTGATGTCATGATTCGCCGCAAAGTTGCCGTGATTCTTCTGTCGTGTGCGCTCTCCGCGCTTGCCCTCTCGCCACTGTTCTCCGAGCAGAAGCCTTCGTCGTTTCTCATCGTGAACGCCCGACTCGCCGACGGTACCGGCGCGCCCCTCCGCAGGGCCAATGTCCGCGTCGCCTACATGCACATCATCGGCATCGGTGAGCTGGATCCCGAAAAAGGTGAGCCCACCCTTGACGCCAAGGGCCTCGTCCTGGCCCCCGGGTTCATCGATATTCACAATCATTCCGAACAGGGCCTCCTCCAGGACCCCCTCGCCGAAACCCAGATCGCCCAGGGCATTACTACTGTCGTCGTGGGCCCCGATGGCGAGTCCCCCTGGCCTCTCATCAATTGGGTGCGTTCCGTTCAGCAGCTCCACACCGCTCCAAACTTCGCCCTTTTCGCGGGACACGCCACCATCCGCGAGCAGGTCATGGGCAAGGATTACAAGCGCGCCGCCACTCCCGATGAAATTTTTCAAATGCGGCAGCTTCTCGGCCAGGCCATGAATCAGCAGGCGCAAGGCCTCTCCTCCGGCCTCGAATACGAAGTCGGCAGCTACGCCAGCACCGACGAGCTTGTCGCACTCGCCAAAATCGCCGCCGAACGCGGCGGCATCTACATGACTCACATCCGCGACGAAGCCGACAAATCCTTTGATGCCCTCCACGAGGAAATTAACATCGCCGAACGCGCGCATATCCCCGTTGAGCACTCTCACATCAAGCTCGGCACCATCAGCGTTCAGGGCAAGGCCGCCGCTTACATCAAGGTGATTGAAGACGCCCGCAAGCGCGGTGTCGATTTCCTGGCCGATTGCTATCCCTACGATGCATGGCACTCCAACCTCAAAGTCCTCGTCCCGGATAAGCAGTACGAAAACCCAAAAAGCGTCGCCAAAGCCCTGGCCGATGTCGGCGGCGCTTCGCACGCGACCATCGCCCAGTTCACGCCGAATCCCGCCTACGCCGGCCACACCATCGCCGACCTCGCAAGATCCGCTCACATTTCCGATGTCGAGATGTTTATCCGGCTGGTCCGCGAAGGGGACGCTGCCAACTCCGAAGCCCTCATCATCTGCCAGTCGATGATCGAATCAGACATCAAGGCCTTCTACCAGCAGCCTTGGGTGATGGTCGCGAGCGATGGCGGCATCGCCAATGATCATCCGCGTGGCGCCGGCACGTTCCCGCGCGTCCTTGGCGTGTACGTCCGGGAAAAACATTGGCTCACGCTGCCCGAAGCCATCCGCAAAATGACTTCGCTTCCCGCCCAGCGGCTTGGCTGGAAAGATCGCGGTGTCATCCGCGAGGGCGCCTTCGCCGATTTCGTGCTCTTCAACCCCGACACCGTCATCGACCGCTCCACTTACGCCGATCCCGCCGCGCTCCCCGCGGGCATCGAAAAAGTTTTCGTCAATGGCGTCCTCGTCTGGGACAGTGGCAAGCCCACCTCCGCGCGCCCCGGCTTCTTCCTCGGTCGTGCCGGCGTTCCCATCGAGTTGCTCAATTAGCCGCGACCCCACCCCCACATCTAGGTCGCCGCTGACACTCTCTTCTGCGGCTGATATTCCCCCGGCACCGCGCGCATCGATATCGCCAGCCGGTTCCACGCATTGATTGCCACCACCGCATAGGTCAAGTCCACCAGTTCCGCTTCCGTGAACTCTTTCTTCACCTCTTCATACACTTCATCCGGCACGTGGGTTTGCGCCACCAGCGTCAGCGATTCCGTCCACGCCAGCGCCGCCCGCTCCCGCGCCGTGTAGAACGGGGATTCCCTCCACGCGTCCAGCGCATACAATCGCTGCTCGCTTTCTCCCCGCGCCCGCGCGTCCTTCCAGTGCATGTCGATGCAGTACGCGCACCCGTTGATCTGTGAAGCACGCAGCTTCACCAGGTCCTGCAACTCTTCCGCCAGCCCTGAGGCTTTCAAATGTCTCTCCAGCGCCAGCATGGCTCGCAATGCTTCTCTCGAAAAATTAGCGTACTGAATTCGCGGTTCCATCGTGCGTCTCCTTCGGTGTGTACTTCGTTCCTTTATAGATAGATGGCGCTCGATTGATTCGCGGTACGCGACTACCCCTCCCTTCCTGGGCTCTCGGCTCACCCTCCGCGGCTTCCGTTGTTTCTGACCCGCCGGGCTCTCCCCGACCCTCGCATCGCGGTGCTATCCTTAACATGGCGACGAAAATCGGCTGCTGCCCTACCGCAACGCCCCCTCGCTCCCCTTGCTGCCGGATATCGCTCACCCCTGGGAGGAACACATGAAATCCTGCTGGCGGTTGTTCAGTATCTTTACCCTGGCTGCGGGCCTCTGCACTTTCTTCAGCCCGGGTGCATGCGCGCAGGTTGTCTCCGGCTCCGGCGCCAGCGGCATGGGGTCGGGCGGCGCGTCCATCGGCAAGGACAAGACACCGACCAACAATGAAAACATGTTGGAACTCGTGAAGCCTCCCGCTCCCGGCGAGGAAAAGGCTTTCAAAGCCTTCAAGTCTTTCCAATCCATTCCAGCCACAGACATGGCCAGGAAAATTCAGTCCGGCGAATCCTTCCTGCAAAAATTTCCGTCCAGCGTATACCGCTCCAATGTCTACGCGAACCTGACCGTCGGCTACTTCTCGACCAACCAGGTTGACCAGGCGCTTGCCGCCGGCGAAAAGAGTCTTGCGTTGGACCCTCTGGATATCCGCACCATGGGTGTTCTCAGCCAGGCGTTGGCTCGCTTGTACAATCCCGCTCAGCCAGACGCCGCCGCGCGCCTCGCCAAGGCCGAGCAATATGGCAAGAAGGCCGTCGAGCTTGCCCCCACTCTCAAGAAGCCGGACACCGCCACCCAGGAAGCCTTCGACGCCAACCAGGAGCAGGCCCTCGCCATGGCCTATAGTGGTCTCGGGCTGGTCAGTCTCCGCCAGGGAAAGTCCGCCGAAGCCATCCAGGATCTCGAGCAGGCCGCCAAGTTCGACCACGAGCGCGACCCCGCCAACCTCTATCTCCTCGGGTTTGCCAATGAAAGTGCCAGCCACTTTGCGGAAGCCGCCGCCGCTTTCCATCGCTGCGCCGCTATTTCCGGCAACATGCAGGACACCTGCAAAAAGGGCGAAGCCGAAGCCCTGAAGCACGCCACGCCGCGACTGAAATAGCGGCCTCTCGGTTTGCGTGGAGTGATTTCAGCCGTTTTGCGTGCGGCCATCTACGGGATCACTTCAATGCTGGTCACCGGATGGATCTCCATCCATTTCGCATGAAACGTGTCCTGTACATAAGTCCCCACGATGCGCACATGGGAGTTCACCGCCGGTAGCGTCACATGGTCGGTATAGTTCTTACATGCGGTCTTCGCGTCCGGCTGCGTCACCGGAAACCGGCACACAATTTCAAACACCAGGTTGCCACCCTCGTCGCTCAAATTCCCAGCGTTGAGCAAATTCTCAAACCCGGCGTCCACCTTCAGCCAGCCGTGCGTATCCCCATCCGCTTCATGCCGCACCCCGTCGTGTTCTGTTCCCTTGGTCGCGTCGACGATCGTGCCGGTCACGGCGATGCACTGCTGCTTCACGATCAGCCGCGCAGGATGATACACGTGATTCCACAAGCTGCTGTCGCATTGCGGCGCTCCCGGCGTTGCTGCAGGGCTCGGCGGAGCTGGCGCCGTTGGGGCAATCGTCGCGTACTTTGCCCACACCCAGCCAACCTGATCGTTCTCCGTCCGCACGTGATAAAACCCGCTCGTGGCCGTCGCATCGACCAGCGTCAACCGGTCGCCCTTCACCAGGTGTGCGATCACCGGACTTGATGTCGAAGGGTCGCGCCGCAATTTCACATTGCGGTTCGCCGTCGCTTCCTGCGCCGAAAGCGCTCCGCACACACCAGCCAGTATTCCCGCACAAATCACCGCGCATCTCAGGAGTTTTTTCATCTCTAGCCACCTCCCGTCGGCGAACTTGCACTATTCTACCGCCGCCGTGGCACGCACGGGTCTCTCTTCTCCCAGTTGCATTTCACTGTCGCCGGTGCGCCCGTCACCAAAAATCTTTCTCCGCACGATATACTTTCCCTTTGCCGGAGCATTCCCGTTCATGTCGGATAATTCCTGGCTCTTTGCCGCCGCTGTTCTCCTCACCGCTGCTCTTGTTCTCCTGAGCCTGTACCGCACACGCATCGGCGCTCTCTTCCATGAACATGTCCGCGACCGCCCCAAACGCCGTCTGATCCTCGCTGCCGCCGGTTTCTTCGCTACCATTGCGTTCGCCCGGGTCGCCGCTTGGGCCGCCGCCCACAATATCGGACCCTTCCATTACATCGTCATTCGCGGCACCCACGTGCACCATCTCGTCTGGGGCATCCTCATCCTTCTTAGTGTGGGTTTCGCTTGGCTCATGGAAGTCGGCACCGGCACGCGCGGCACCTCTCTCTTCGCCAGCCGCCTGATGTCTCTGCTCTACGGCATCGGCGCCGCGCTCACTCTCGACGAATTCGCGCTCTGGCTCAATCTCGAGGACCAGCTCTACTGGACCCGCGAAGGCCGCGCCAGCTTCGACGCCATCCTGCTCTTCGGCACCGCACTGCTCCTCGCCATCTGGGGCCGCGATTTCTGGAAAGCCCTGTCCCGCGAATTTATCCACCCCCGCCGCAAGCATCGCTGACCATTCTCGTCCGGTCGCACACGCAACCGCATACCGTCACTGCAAACGGAGGATGATTTCACCTCCCTTGTGACCTTCCTGCTCGGCATTCCCTCCGCGCATGGTTAGCATCCTCTAGTAGCTTCTGATAAATTTACTCTGGACTGATACCGCAGGGCGAAAGATGTGTTGCCCACAAAGTCCCCGAAGCCCCCGCAAGACTCGCCCCACAATTGCTCTATCAACCACTCCCGCCACAAGGGCAGGCGGCGCATCAATAATCCTCCCGTCGCCCTCGCCCCTCCGCCAACCGGTCTCTTTATCGATCCCCATCTCGTCTGGTCAAGCCGAACCCGCCGCATTTTGGCGGGTGAGGAATCTGCTTCCTCGCCAAGTCCCCCCTCTTGTCATTCCGAACACAGGGAGCAATCCGCTTCCCTCTTAATCCCATGCCATCCAAAACCACCGACAGCCTCATCATCAACCCGCCCTATGACGAACTCCCAGCAGGACGAAGAATCCACCCCGCCTGAACGTGCCTCCCTCTTCGCAGTGGTAGTGGCAGCCTTCAGTGCCTGCCCTCAGGGCAGTCGAAGCGCCGGCTCCCGCTGTTCCCTTCAACTTAAGGAGTCAGACCTTCCACGCCTTCTGCCTCCGCCCATTTCCGGCGGAAGCCCCGACATAGATGCACTTCCCAAAACCTACTCTCATACCGGTGATTTCAACCGGTCTGGACGTGCCTTCGGCTTTACTCTGGAGTTCGCTGCACAGGGCCCTGTCGACAGATTGAAGGATCAGTTCGGCGAAGATTCGCGAAAACTCCGGCCCAATAATAATCCCGTTGGCTTCGTTGTAGTCCATTTGCTGCATGAGTCTGTCAAACTTGCCCGCAAATGTCTCAAGCGAGCGCCGGACATTTTCCTTTACGGCATCCCTGTCATCCCCAATCATTATCGCTTAGAGAATCAGGTGCCTTCGACCTGTAGTCTCGAAGAACCGACCTGGGCAGCGCGTTTGGCCCCTATGAATCCGGGGTGCAGCCAACTCGGGGTTTGAACCTCGGCCTCGCATCCGATCCTTCGCCCCTCACGTACCAGTTTCGAAACTAGTACTCCGTGAATGACACTCTACAGGTGATAAATGACCTGCTATAACGCCTGGCGACAATTCGGCACCACTGTCGTATACCCGGCTTGCCCCGATCCGCGAGGCGAGCGTCCTCGCCGGAATGGCGATGCTCCCACCACTCCCTTGACCCCCGCTCCTTTCGCCTCCCCCCTTCATTCCGTATTTTTCGGTATTTACAGTACGGCCTTTCCTCCATCTCCCTTCTTTTCCATCACTTCCATTCTCGTACCGAAGAAACAGGGGGGAGTAGGGGGGGCGACCAATGATTCCATTTCGGAACTCTTTCCGTGTTTTCCACTCTCGCACTCGCCCGTACTTTCGTCATCCTCCCGATCGAAACTCTCTGCTGCTCCGTGTACTCTGTGTCCCTGTGGCCAACTCTTCTCTTCCCCCCTTCCTACTCCCGCCCGGCATTGCCATCGGCACGAGGACCATTCCTGGCCTGTGAACTGTCAACTGTCGCCTGTAAACTACTCCCGGGAGGCGCTATGAGCGACCGGCTGGAGGAGTTTCAGAAGTTTCGCGCGGAGTTGAACGAGGAAATTCTGGGCTGTGGGCATCTGGGGATCAAGCGGTTCTTCGCGCTGGACCACCAGGCGTACGAAGAGGGCGCGCTGGACACCAAAACGAAAGAGCTGCTGGGGCTGGTGGCTTCGACGGTGCTACGCTGCGACGACTGCATCAGCTACCACCTGGTGCGCGCGGGCGAAGTGGGGTGGAAACGCGGCGAAGTAATCGATGCGCTGAACGTGGCGCTGGTCGTGGGCGGCTCGATTACCATCCCGCACGTGCGCCGGGCCTTTGCCAGAATGAGGGAGGTTGCGGGCCTGCAATCTGAGGTAAAATAGCAGCTTGGTTAACCCATGAGCACGACCCCTACAACGATCACCGCGGAAGAGGCAGGGATGGTGCAGCGCGTCCGGAATGTAATTGGCGCGGCGTTCTTCCTGTTCATCCAGCGCTTCCCGAAGTTCCTGCAACTGTACCGCAACGAGCAGTCCTGGACGCTGTTCCGCATCGCCATGGGCTGCGCCGGTGCCGCGCTGGTGATCCTGCCGCTGACGCTTTGGAACGGTTATTTCACCGCGCTGTTTGGATTGACCCTGTTCGTGCTCTCCATCCTGCTGCCTCCCGCGGAACTGGAATCCGCCACGGACCGCAAGGCGCGGGAGCTGGGCGCGCAAACGGTGGTGAGCGGGGGCGAGTACCAGCCGGGAAACGGTCCGGCCAGGAACGCGCATCTTTATATTTCGCCTTCGCACACCTGGGCGCTGGATAAGCATTTCGACCCGCTGGTGGTGATTACCACCGGGGAAATCGCCAGCCTGGACGTGGAACCGGGCGGCGACCACTGGCTGCTGCGCGTGCGCTGGGCGGACCACAAAGCGGAGTTTTTCTACAAAGGGATTTTTGCGGAACGCTTTGCGCGGTTGGCGGAGGAATCGCTTCGCCAGGCGAATCTTGCCACGCAGGCAAAGCCGCCGAAGCGCCGCATGGCGAGCGCCTAAGCGTGTGCTCCGGTCACAAGTAGAATATTGCTTCCGCGCCCTTCCCTGGCGCTAACTGTGCGAAAATAGAGGTATGGCACGAGGATGGGAAAGCAAAGACGTCGAATCCCAGGTGGAAGACAGGAAAACCGTGGCTGATAATTCAGGCAGAGCAGAGAAGAGCGTGGAAGATTTACGCAAGGAGTCGGAAAAGCGCGGACTGAACCTCTCTCGAATACGCATTCTGAATGACCTGGAACACGCGACGCATCCGAATCACCGCAAGTCTCTGGAAGCCGCGCTGGCCCACCTGGATAAGAAGATCGCCGATCTGAGCTGAGTTTTAATCGGTAAAGACGACGCCCACCGCTGTGGTTCCCTTTTCCATGCCCGCTTCCAAGCGCACCACGTAACCCCGCAAGCGCATTTCCTGGACGCCATCGGCGCCGGGCGTTTCCATAACCACTTCAAGTTCCGATTGCAGGCGCGGGCTGTGCTTTAGAGAGATGAGCGCGCCTTGCAGCGCGAGGTCGCGCACGGTGGTTTCTTCCTGAAAGCGCTGGCCATCGGAAGTGAGGCCGCTGACGGAAGCGCGGAATTGCGCTTCGCGGCGGAGCGCGGTGCGAGATTCGGGCAAGTGCGCCTGAACGGGTTCACCGGCGGCGCCAAGAGTAATGACCATGCCTTCGCTGGCGGCGAAGACGGAATCGAACTCGTCGCGGGCCTGGCGAAGCAGGCCGTCAACAATGCGATCGGTGGAGTCGGGGTCGTGATGGAACAGGACAACGGTCTTTGCATCCACTTCGCGCGCGATGTCCACGCCTTCCTTCCAGGAGGAATGGCCCCAACCTTTACGGGTGGTGGCGAGTTGAGAGGGAGTGAATTGAGCGTCGTTGACGAAGATGTCCGCGCCGGCGGCGAGTTCGCGCAGGCTTTTGTCCAGCTTGGGATCGCCGGGTTCGTTGTCCGTGGCGTAGACAATGACGCCGGCGGGAGTCTCGATGCGGAAGCCGAGGCAACCTTGGGGATGGTTAAGCCAGCGTGCGGTGACTTTGTTTTCGCCGACGCGGAAACTTTCACCGCCGTCGACCTCGCGGAATTTTCTGCGGGCGCTCATGGCGGAAAAATCGACGGGGAAATAGGGCAAGGCCATTTGGGTTTCAAAGACCTGGCGGAGGGAGTCGCGGCCAAGGAACTTGGAGCGGAAACTGTAAAACTGAAATTCATTCTTCTCGACGTAGAGGGGAGCGAAAAAGGGGAGACCCTGAATGTGGTCCCAATGATAGTGGGTGACGAAGATATGCGAATGCGTGGGGCGCACGGAATCATCGGCGGCCCAGCGGTTGCCCAACATGCGCAAGCCGGTGCCGCAGTCCAGAATGAATTGCGTGCCATCAGGAGCGATGAAATCGAGGCAGGGGGTGTTCCCGCCGTAGCGCCAGGTGGCGGGGTCGACGGTGGGCGTGGAGCCGCGAACGCCCCAGAAGCTCAACTTGGCGATGGGAGTACTCATTTTGGTCGGCGCCGCGGCCAATCACCCCTGTGAAACAGTGCGTCTGACGAGTCAGGCTGTCCCGTTTCTGATAGTGGCAGCGGCTGCGGGAAGCGTCAATGAATTCACGGGAGAGTGTTGTCATACTTCCAACAACAGGCGAATCGGCGGGGCTGCGGCAGGAGTGGGATGGAAGTAGAATACAGACGGATGCACGGGCACGCACACCATCATGGACACGACCACGGGCATGGGCACAGCCACGCGCATGCGGCGATGAAGCCGTCGGTGCTGGCGTGGGCGATCGCGGCAACGCTGGGACTGGTCGTGGCGGAGGTGTTTGGCGGCTTGCTGGGGCGCTCGGTGGCGCTGCTGAATGACGCGGTGCACAACCTTTCGGACGTGCCGGCGCTGGGGATTTCCTGGCTGGCGATGCAATGGGCGCAACGGCCCGCGGATTCAGACAGGACGTACGGGTATCACCGGGCGGGGACACTGGCGGCGTTCACGAACGCAGTGTTGCTGATGGTGCTGGCGCTGTGGCTGGGTTATGAGGCAATCGAGCGGCTGCGCAATCCCGTGGCAGTGGTGGAAAGCTGGATGATCTGGACGTCGCTGGCGGCGCTGGCGGTGAATGGCGGGATCACTCTGGCGTTGGTGCGGGGCCACGCGGACCTGAATTTGCGGAGCATCCTGGTACACAATTTTGGGGACGCGCTTTCCAATATCGCGATCATTATCGGCGCGGTGGTGATGAGCTACACACAAATGCACTGGATCGACCCGCTGCTGGGGCTGGCGATCGGAGTGCTGGTGCTGTATTCGTCGATCGGGATCTTGCGGGAATCGGCGCACATCCTGCTGGAGGGGCGGCCACGGGGGACGCGGGTGGAGGAAGTGGCGCGAGCGATCCTGACGGTGGAGCAGGTGCAAGAAGTGCACGACATCCATATATGGTCGCTGGGAGGCGAACACAACGCGCTGAGTTGCCACGCGCGGATTCCGGACATGCACATGGAAGAGAGTGAAAAGGTACTTGCGGCCATTCAGAAGAAAGTAAAAGAGTTTGGGATTGAGCACAGCACCGTGCAACTGGAGCGCGCGGGACTCCCGGCGACGTCTGGCTATGTAATGCCGGAGCCGGTGCGCAAAGCCTGAGTGCTTTGGGCGAGTTGAGCTGACCCTCCTGAAAGTTGGCGACACCACAAGAAGACGGCCCCGAGCAGGTCGGGGCCGTCGCAATAAAAGGTCAGTAAGATTACGCGGAGTGGGGAAGGCCGGGGAAATCAATGGAGGTGCCGCGCTCTTCGTTGGATTTCTGCGTGGCATCCAGGTCGAGAGAATCGAGAGGAACGGTGCGACGGAGGCCTTCCTTGGTGATGTATTTGAGCTTGCCTTTCAACAAGGTATAGGCAACGGCGTTGAAAGTGGTGCCATCGCGCTTCACAAAGACAAATTCGGCGACGGGTTCGCTGGGGGTATAGGTGTAGGAATTCTGGCGCGAAGAGGTTTGGGATTCCTGGGCATAAGACGGCTGTGCTTGTTCCGGTTGAACATTCGAAGCGGTCTGCTGGTCGCCCTCTTGAGGAGTGGAGTCGGTGTAGTACGGAACTGGCATATAGAATCCGCCACCGCCAAAGAAAGGAAGCACGACGCCACCGACGGGATGCTCAGCGCCCCAGTTGGGATGAACCGCAAAGAAGTGCTCGTAGTCAAATCCGAATCCCGGCACGGGATAGCAGTTGGTGAAAAAGCAAGAAGAGTTGTTGAAGGCATCGGGAGGCAAACCGCCGGGGCCGTTCGGAGCGAGCGGATTCAGCGGTAGCGGCTGGGGAGACACGGGATGCCACGCAGGGTTGCGGGGAAGCGCGGGCTTCATTCCAGAGGTAACCGTGCGAGTCCCCGGACGTGCCTGGGCTGGTAGACGCATGGGTGCGACGCGTCCGCCGGCAATCGGAGCCGCGGGCATGACGTGCATGGCTGGAGGTGCGGCCCGCATAACCGGAGGCATTGCGGCGGGTGCCACGGCCCCGCGCTGCCTGGCGGAAGCCAGAGTGGCGAAGCCTAGAAAAAGGAATCCGAGAACCAGTAGTCTGCGCATGGAACGCGCTCCCGGGAGCGGAAAAACTCCCCTGCATTTTTAGACGCTGACAAGCCCGTGGCGGGTACACGGGGATGTTCGTAGCGGGATTCTGCCCTAGAAAGGTGCGGAAGAAAAGCGATTTTTTGGGGGGTAGTGTCAGTACTTCCAACCCATATCGGCGCCGGTTGGAGCAGTACTGGCCATGTGGCGGGCCATGGGAGGCAGGATGCGCTGGTAGAGGGTGCCGAAGCTTTCCGATGTCGAGATGTTACCACCCCCCAAGTAGCAATGGGGCTTACCGGGGCCGTACTCGAAGTCGGCGATGCGAAAGGGGTTTTTCGGCGAGTCGAGAAAGCCCTGCATGAGATGGACGGCATTATTCAGGTACCAGGTGTCCATGTCGCCGACCGCAAAATGGATTTTCCCGGCGAGCTTGGGGCCTAGAGTGGAGATATCCCGTTCGAGGATATAGCGCAGGTCGTAGTGGTCCCTCCAGTAAGCGGCGACTTGCGGGTCAATGGCGCCGGTCGAAGGATCCCAGATTGGCTTGGGGTAGCCGTCATCGCCGACAGGGCTGAAGACCGCTTGCCAGATACCGAACTGCTCGGTAGAGCGGCCATGCGTGCCCATGACCTCTTCGCGACGAACGGCGGGCTCCATGGTGGCGACGATTCGGCCCTTGGGACTGCGCATTTCGCCGCGCGGCACTCTGGCAAAAGGGCCCTGATCCCAAAAGGCATTCTTGTTCGTATAAATGTCCACGAGCTGGTAGGCACGGAAATCGATGGGGTCGGGGCAAAAGCTGTAGGCGCCGTTGAAGAAATCAGGATAAAAGATTTGCGCGGCAAGAGCTTCCCAACCGCCGGTGGAACCGCCTTCGAGAGCGCGCGCCCAGGGCTGGGCGATGCCGCGGAATCGTTTCTCGACTTCCGGTATGAGCTCCTCGATGATGGCGTCGCCGTAGGGACCAAGGTTGGCGGAATTCACGGCGTAGGAATCATCGTAATAAGGATTCGCGTGCTGGATGCTCATGATCAGCATGCGAGGCAGGCGGCCAGAGGTCCAGTCCTGGTAGAAGCGATTGGCATATTGGAGGAATTCCAGTTCCTCCGGCTTCGCGTCCTGCGGCGGTTGTTCCTTGAAGAATTCCCAGTCGGGTTCGAAGTGTCCTTGATGAACAAGCAGGGGGAAGTGTGCGGCTGGGTGCTCCTCAAAGCCCGCCGGGAGGAGCACGGTGGCCCCGAGATACATCGGGCGCCCCCAGAAGGCGGAGAGGAGTTTGCTTTGAATGTGGATGTGTTTGAGGTATTTGGTGTCCTTGGGAGGTTCAATGGGAGGAATCTTTTCGGTCAGGGAGATGTGGATGACCTTGCCGGCCGCGGGATCGAGGTGAAGGAGTTGCGGCTTGTTGAACAGGTTGCCGGGCTTGCGGAACCACTGCTGCCCTTCGCCCCTGTCCGGGGGCAATTTGATGGTGTGGCCATCAGCGCGATGAAAGGTTTCATAAATGTTGAGGACCGCTTGGACGTAGTAATCGCCGGCGGGGAGCTGGTCAAGACTGACGAGGGGATAGCCGAGCGTGGTGGAATCGATCACGGCGGGAGCGCCGGGCTTCCAGGTGTCGACATCCAGGCCGAAGAATTGTGCGCTGGAGACTTCATCCTCGCGAAGCTGGAAACGCGGCTCGCTGGACTTGTCGGTGGAAATGCCGAGGAGGATGTGGCCGTCGAGTGGTTTTGCGGCGAGCGACTCCGGGAAAGAGATTTCGAAGCGAAGTTTGCCGGGCGAGTTGGCGAAGAGGGTTTGCGCGTTGGAGCAAAGAGCGGAGAGCCAGGTAACGCAGAGAAGAATCAAAAGGCGCGAACAAGGGCTGAGCAGACGGCGGTGACGGCAAGGGGCAAGGCGAGTCAAGACGATCCTCCAAAGAAGACTGGACAGGATACAACAGGGAAGGCACAGGTGCGGAGGCGCGAGCAAGAATCTGGAGAGCGGACGGATCAGGACCTACTGTGTTCTCGGCGCTTCTCATCGCATCCGGTTTTAACAGCAAGTTCCATTCTGACATCGCTGCAGTGTTTGCGAGGTACCCACCTGCAGGTTCCAATTTCAGCAATGCTGGGTGGTCAAGCAGCCAACATCGCAGTTGGAACTGTATTCGTGTTCTCGGGACTGGCGACTTGCGCCATTGCCGCATTCCCGTGAGCCGCGTCAAGAAAGCGCGCCAGGGCGCGTAGCTGACGCGGCCCCGGACTGGCCCTGACATTGTCGACCGGTTCGGAACGCGGCCTATTGCTCAAGCACTTGTACTTGCGCCGGCGCGCCGTTCGCTTCGTTGATGAAATAAAACTCCGTGCCGTTCACTACCCGCACCGCGTTGGTGCCCAGGTTGCCGGAGCCATCTGCCTTGATGGACACCGCCGCGTTGCATGGGGAGCCCAGCGTCAGCCCCGCGGCAGCGCTCGTATCCACGGTGCCCGTCAAGTTGCCGAAGGAAATGGTAGCAAGCCCGGAAAGCTCCGGAATCGGGCTGTCCCCCGGCTCGTTACTTCCCAGGAAGAGATTGCCAGTGAGCGAACTGTCGCTATACGCAGCCGCGGGCTGGGTGTCAAACACCCCCGCGCCGGCAAGCAAAACTGTCGTCCGGCTGGCTGTCGAGCATCCAGTCGCCGGTCCCATTGTCCCGCGCCGCCCTCTTACTTCAGCACTTGATACCGCGCCACCATCCCTCCCTCCATGTGATCGCTGAGATGGCAGTGGTACAACCAGATTCCAGGATCGTCCGGCACCATATCCACCGTCTTCATCTGTGCCGACGCAATGCTAAGCACGTCCGTGCGCCTTCCATTATCGAGCACCACGTTCCCGTGCCAGTGCGGCGTATGCAGATTGAATCCATTCCCCAAAGTAATCACGTACCACCGCACGTGATCACCTTTCTTCATCGTCATCATCGGCAAATTCGCGTACTGCATCCCATTGATTGTGAAGCGTTCGTTTGCCCCGCTGAATCCTCCGGGCAGCACAAAGTTGTACTTGCCCTGCCAATCCGCGGGCGTCCCTTCAAGCTTATTCGTTCCCGCCGGATCATCCGTGTGCTTCTGCACGTTCTCGTCCAGAAACCAGCTCTGGTTCTCGTCGAAGATCATGAATAGGGTGACGAACTCATCGTTCACATCTTTCGGCCTGCCGTCCGGCGCGGCCATGCCTCGCCTCGTGATGAGCATTGCCCCGACCAAACCGGAGTTCACGTCGAACAATTCATTCGTGTGCGAGTGGTATAGCCACACGATCGAACTCGGGTCCGCCGGCCCGGGCCCTGCCCGCTCCGGCACTTCCCAGATGTACGTGTGCGTGTGTCCCGGCGGCACGCGCCCTCCTTCCCGCTCCTCCTCGCTGCTCCCGTCGTTGTACGCCGTTCCCTCGGACGCCTTCTCATAAAACACGCCGTGCGGATGCATGCTGTACGGGTGCGTGCCATTGTTCTTGAACACCACCTTGATTGTGTCGCCCACTTCCGCGCGCAGAATCGGCCCGAGAATTCCCGCGTGGGCCCACTCCGCCGGCCGGGGCTTCAGTTTCGTGAACGTTGCGTCCGTGTATTCGCGGTAGATCGCCTTCTTGTAGATGTGCCCGATGCGGTGCGGCCCGTGCTCCATGAAAAATTTCGACATGCCTTCGAACGGCTTGCCCGTCATCTGGTCGATCCCGCTCGGCGCATAGTCCCAATCCAATTCGTCCGCCGCAATATAATACGCGCGAACTTTTCCACCCTTCTCCGTCGCTGCCTCCTTTTCCCGCCCTGCCAGGCTCGATCCGCACACGCCGCACGCCAGCAAAAGCACAGACGCCCACCTGCACCAAGACCCCATCTCGCGCAGTCTCATTCCGAAGCTCCAGTCCGTTTTCGTTTCACGAATTTTGGGCAGGTTCGCTTTTCCCTGGACTTGCCCACCGTCAAGTGCCTTCTTGCCAGGGACGGTCCAGAACGCCGGCAAACTCCGGGCCCACACCGCAACGCAATCTATTCTCTCCGGTTTCCCGCGTCAACTCTGAATTGCCCCTCCACGCTTCTTTGCCAGCGCCCGCCGTAGCTTCAACGAAGGCGGGTCCTCGTTTCGCCGCGCCCCTCGCCTCACCGCCGCCTGGGAAGGAACTTCCAGATCGCCGGATCTTCCTGTCCGAGCACCCATGAGCAGAAACCCTGCAGCCCACTCTTCTGCACCAGTTCGTAGCGCTCCTGGAAGGTCCGCAAATCCGTATAGAAAATCCATTCGCGCATCTGGTCGCGATAAAAATAGAAGTACGCGCTGTGGTCTTCCGCGTCCCACTGGATCTTCCCGTTGTAGGCTTCCGCGAGTTGCAGCGCATTCGGCGTGCCGATGTATTCGGCGGTGGGATTGGGCTTCTCGCCGCTGGCTTCCTTCTCTTGTATCGGCGCTCCGGTATACCAGTGGTAGCCATACAAGGGAATGCCCAGCGAGAGCTTTTCCTTCGGCACAACCTTCAGCGCATACTCCAGATTCTCGACCGTCCATTCCCAGCCCGCCACCGGGCCCGGCACAGTCCACCGCGTGTGCTGGTCGTAGGTCATCAGGCAGACGAGATCGACGTATTTGGCAATCGCTGCAATATCGTATGCCCCGCGCCAATCCGTGTAGATCCACTTGGCAAAGCCACCCTCTCCGGGGTACCCCGGCGCATTCGGCACCGTGGCGATCGTCAATTGCAGCCCGGCTTTGTGCATCGCTTCCGCGGAAACTTGCACCATGCCGGTCAATCGAGAGCGGTCGGTCCAATCGATGTTCTCAAAGTCAAACTGGAAGCCCGTGTACCCGTGCAGCTGGCACTCCCGGATCATCGCTTCGTTCATTTGTCTTTGCGCCGCGGGATTGCTCGCAAACTCGTGGAACTTCTTCTTGTTGAACAGCGCAATGATCGGCATCACCGGCACCTTTTCCTCCTCCGCCCGTTTCAGCACCGTCGGTTCAGGAGCGCCGGTCACCAATCCGTTCTCGTCCACCTCATACCACGTGGGCACCAGCAGATCGACTTGCGAGGAATGCGCCAGGAACGAGCGGATCGAGTCCGGGCTGTTCGTCATGTAAAACAGCGCCACGGGCTTCGCCTGCAAGCAGGGAAGTGCCGCCAGAATTACCAAAATTGCCAAGAGGATTCGCTTCATGGGGAGTTTCCATCTTCCTTTCCATGCCAACACGCCCCAAGAGAATATCCCCCGCCAGTACCCCTCACAATCCTTTTCCTGCCCCTGCAAGCTGCAAGGCTCCGCGGACAGCACGCGAGCCGTGCGCCCCCAGGCAATACTTTCAGCGGCTGCAAGAAGCAGGTTCGTTTAATTGGTGTTGCCCGGACTCTCCATCATTCTCGGGAGACAGGTCAGCCCATTGTAAATGGATTTGCGTAAGGTTTTCGGCTTCAAGCAGGGCTTCACAAGAATATGCCCGCCATCCACCAATTGAGTCCCCCCGGGCAGGCCTTCCGTTTGCCAACCCACACTGCTGAACTCAACGCTGCAAAGATTTCCAACTCTGTCTCCGGCAAGCCCATCCATTTCGTGCGTATCAATTCCAATTCCGTGGGTGTCATAAAGCGCGAAGAACGGTCTGTCACTCCCAAACGAGGCAACAACGCATTCTGAAGTTCGCTGGGGGTCCGTCCAGGACCGTACCTGACCGCAATGGATGGCTCCTTTACCCGACAAGATGGAGAGCCGCTTTTCAATCGCAGCGTGCTCGCGCCAGAGTCTGTAGAACTCCGAATATAGAAACCCATTCTCGAAGGCCAGAAAGCCAATCCACAGGAGAGCAAGGAGTCTTGGGCTGCCTTTGCCCAGAAGCGCGAGAAGCAACGCGGCAGAGGAGAGTATCCCTACCGCGGCGAGATCCATCACATACGGCGTCCTGAGGCGGTCTACGTTTCTTACCAGGCCCCCCAGCCCCAGCCATTGCAGGAAGCCAAGCTGAAACAAAAGCAGAGCCACGGCGATGCTCACGCACACAAACGCGGCGAGCGAAGCCTTGCTCCTGAATCCCGGATAAAAGTGTTTCTTGGATATGAACCATATCCAACTGCCAGCCAAGGCCGGCGCCGCCGCGATCGAAATCCAATCGTCATAGCTCCTCTGCGTAGGTACCCGCCGTTCACCGTCAACATACCCCACTTTTGCCGGAAACGCAGCGCGCAGCCGACGATCGCCTGGTCTTTAGTGCGCCAACTGGACAGTGGGGTTTCTGCCCCAACTTCCCTTCTGCTATCGTTGCACTGATGAGGGGGTGCCCGTCTGCAAGTTCAAGTTCCGGCATTGTTGGGCGGCCAGGTAGCCAGCATCATTATTGGAACGGTATTCGTGTTCGCCGGATTGGCGGCCTGCGCCATCGCCGCGATTCGCCGCGGCAGCGGTACCCGCATCCTCGTGTGGCTCGGCATCTGGTGCGCCATGTACGGGGCCCGCCCGTTGGCGGATTCGCTGGCTGCTCTGGGGCTCCTGCCTCGCTGGTTTCAGATTTTCCTACCTTTCCTGGACACGGCCATCGCTTATCTCATCCTGGTCGTTGCCACGCTGGCTTTTCTCGAGCTAAGCCTTGGCAAACTCCGGATCTTTCTTCACGTGGTGATTTCTCTCGGCCTGGCCATCGCTCTCGCGGGTATTGGCTTTTTCCTCTTCACCGGCTCGCAGAATCAATTGATTCCCTACAATTCATTCCTCGCCACCTGCAGCCTCCTTGTACTGCTGAGTGTCGTCACGCTCCCAAAACTGTCTCGCAAGTTTCTGGTGATAGCAGACCGCGGGGTTTTGGCCGCCGGCACCCTGGTGTTTGCTTTTGAAGCCCTCTATGTCAACGTAGTGCGCACCCTAGGTCGCGAAACCCCAACCATATTCGGTGACTTGGGCTTTGCCGTTCTCCTGCTCTCGTTCGGCTACGTGGCCCTGCAATTCATCTCCGCGAACGAGCGGCGACTGCTCTCCATCGAAAACGAACTGGCCATCGCCCGCGAGATTCAGCGTTCCATTCTCCCCAGCAGCAGTCCCGAGCTGAAAGATCTTCGCATCACCGCCGCGTATCGTCCCATGACCGCCGTCGCTGGAGATTTTTATGAGTTCATTCCCCTGGACCAAAACCGCATCGGCTTCCTGGTCGCGGACGTATCCGGCCACGGAGTCCCGGCCGCGCTGATCGCCGCCATGGTCAAGGTAGCGTTACAGACGGCGCTGCCCTATGCGGAAGATCCGGGAAAAGTGCTTCGGGAGTTGAATCGCATACTTTGCGGACAACTACACGATCAGTTTGTCACCGCCGCCTATTTGTTGATCGATACCGAGAATCGCAAGGCGCTTTACTCAGCCGCAGGGCATCCGCCGCTGCTCCGTGCGCGGGGAAGCCAGCTGGAGCGCATCGAAAGCAATGGCATCGTGTTCGGGGTGGTGGCGGATCCCGAATATCCTGTCTGCGAGATGGCCATCCAGCCGGGCGATCGTTTTCTCCTTTACACCGATGGGGTGATTGAGCCAGAGAATGCCAGCGGCGATTCCTTTGGGGACGCCCGGCTCGAACAAGTGATTCGGAAGAATCAGTCGCACCCTTCCTCTGAGTTGGTGGATCAACTGCTCTCTGAAATCCGCCGGTGGCAGCCCGCGGCGCTGGCCCAGCAAGATGACATCACGCTTATCGCCATCGACGTCCTCTAAACTGCCGCTATCGGTGATGGGTCCGAAGCGGGGGACCCAGGCAGAACAACGGATCGGAACGCATGATTTGCAATTTCAACGAGCTTCCGGCAGTGGTAAACTGTCGTCTCGAAATTTAGAATTCCGGCCCGGAATAAGGATGCAGGTCATGAAACGGACGCGAAGTCTTCCTCGAGCAGCATGGAGGATGCTGATGAACCGTAAGCTGCTTGCGGTTCTGGCAGTGGCGGGATTTATGTTGGGCGTGCCGGCGCTTTGGGCGCACCATGGGCTGGCAGCGTTTGATACCACCCATACCGTGAAGATGGAAGGGACGGTCACGGACTTCCAGTGGATCAACCCACATGCTTATATCTACGCGGACCTGAAAGATGACAAGGGTAAGGTTGCCAACTGGAAGCTGGAGATGGGGAGCCTGGGAATGCTGACCCGCTTCGGGGGATGGAGTCCGAACACGGTGAAGCGCGGGGATCATGTGACGGTTCAGGGCTTTCGGGCCAAAGACGGTTCGGCTTACATGTCCTTGGGCAAGATCATACTTCCGGACGGCCGATCGCTGCTGGGGGCTCCATAGCAGTGCCAGACCTGCTGCCATTCTGCAGGTGGCTCGAACAGACTTCTGCGGGCGCCGCGGTACGTCAATCGCTGTGGCTGTTCCCGGCGATTGAAACCGTGCATCTGCTGGGAATGGCCGCGCTCGTGGGAACGATCTCCGCTTTTGATTTTCGCCTGCTGGGGTGGATGCTGCGGCGGGAGCGGGTTTCGCAGTTGGCGCGCCGGCTACTTCCCTGGGCTTGGGCTGGATTTGCGGTGCAGGTGATTACGGGAACGCTTCTGTTTGCGTCGGAAGCGGTTAAGGTCTATGGCAATCCCGCGTTTCGATTGAAGATGTTGCTGCTGTTTTTGGCCGGCGTGCATGCGCTGATTTTCCATCTGACTGTGTATCGGAATGTGGCGGCGTGGGATGAAAGCGCGGTCTTGCCCGCGAAGGCCAAGGTTGCGGGATTGATTTCGATTCTATTGTGGATTGGGATTGTCGCGGCCGGACGGTTCATCGGATTCGTGTGAGCGAGAAGAACAGGCGTCGCGGACCACACGCCCTGTAAACTCTGCCTCCGCGCACAGGCTCGGCCCAGACGGCGCTGAGTGCAAAGGCGCGAGCAGCTGCAATTCAGGCGCACCAGTGATGAGTGTGCCGAGGCGCTGCGCCTGTCGCAGATCTTTCTCGATGGATTTCCGAAACGAAGCCAATCCGTAATATGCGTCTTATTTAGATTTTTGCTGAGCTATCCATTTGTCGGTGCGCTCTTCGAGCAGGTCGAGAGGCAAGGTTCCGCCATTAAGCATCTCGTCGTGGAAAGCGCGGATGTCGAATTTGGGTCCCAGCTCTTTTTGGGCCCGGTCGCGGAGTTCACGAATCTTGAGCTGGCCGAGTTTGTAGCTGAGCGCCTGCGCGGGCCAGGAGATGTAGCGATCGGTCTCCGATTGGATGGTGGGCTCATCCACAGCACCCGACTTGCGCATGAATTCGACAACTTGATCGCGGGACCACCCTTTCGAATGGATTCCCGTGTCCACAACCAGGCGGACGGCGCGGAAGAGTTCAGAGGAAAGCCGGCCGTAATCCGAAACGGGGTCCTGATAAAAACCAACCTCTTTGCCAAGCTGCTCCGCGTAGAGCGCCCAGCCTTCGATGTAGGCATTAAAACCGAGGCCGTGGAGGCGGAACTTGGGCAAGCCGGTGAGCTGCTGCTGAACGGAGAGTTGCATGTGGTGGCCGGGAACGCCCTCGTGATAGGCGGTGGCTTCGTCGTCGATGAGTGAGCGCTCCGCGAAATTGGAAGTGGCCACGACGACGCGGCCGGGACGCTTGCCGTCCGGAGTGCCGGTGACATAGTGCGTAGCTGCCGCGGACTGGAAGGCGGGGATGGCCTCAACGGTGACGGGCGATTGGGGAAGCAAGGTGAAGAGCTGGGGGAGCTTGGGTTCCATCTGGGCGATGTAGCGGCGGAAATCGTCGAGAATCTGGTCCGCAGATTTGGGAATGTACTTGGGATTTGTTTTGAGGGAGGCGCGGAAAGAGGCGAGATCCGCGAAGCCTTCTTTTTTGGCGATGACAGTCATCTCCGCCTGAATGCGCGCGATTTCGCGGAGACCGAGCTGGTGGATCTCGTCCGGCGTCATGCGCGTGGTGGTGCGGGCGAAGATGTCGTTCTGATAGCGCTTCTCACCATCGGGGAGAGAGGTGATGGCGAGAGCCGTGCGGCCATGCGGCGCATAGTCAGTGCGAACAAAGTCAGCGAAGCCCTTGTAGGCGGGGATGACGTCGTTGTTAATGGCGGCGGTGATCTGCTGGGTGAGACGCTTCTGGTCTTCCGCAGAAATGCTGGCGGGGTATTTCTTCGTGGGAATCAGGAAGGGATCGGCATCGATGATGCCTTGGCACTGATCCGGAATTTTTTCAATGAGGAAGCGAACGGGCATGAGATGGTCGTTGACGCCGGCGCGAAGAACCTCGGTGGTCTGGGAGAGCACGCGAGGAATCTGGTGAAGCCGGGCGATGTAGTCCTCGTAGTGCTTGACGGAATCGAGAGGAACGGAGAGAGGCAGATCCGCGAGATAAGTATGGATGCCGTTCTGCTGATTGATGGGCATCTCGTATTCTTTCAGGTCGAAATCGGCGATGCGCTGTTGAAGAACACGAACGAGGAGGTCATGAGAGAGCTGATCCTGATCGGAAAAGCCGGAGGTGGAGATGGCCTGAAGACGGCCGAGGAAAGCTCGGTTGGTGTGGTCGCGCTGGAGGATGGCGGCAGGAGAATGGTCGGCGAGCTTGTCGTTGTAGCGGTAGTCACCGAAGGCCGTCGCGCGCTCCGGGGAGTTGCGCAGGTCGGACTCGTATTGTTCGTCGAAGAGAGTATTTTGCGCGGCGAGGCGATCGGCGAGTGGTTTGACATCCTGGGCGAAGGCGGGGCCGGCCAAGGCCAGCAGAAGAAAAAATCTAATGTAATTTCGCATGGGTATGAGCGTAGCAGAGGTGGAAAGTTTTGCGCACGGGGAAATTGGGGCAGCGACTGGCGAGTTAGACGACCATGGAAGAAGGGGGTGGAATCGTCGGGAGGAAGTCAGCTGAGAAGCGCCTGGAAGCGCGGATCCGAGCGCAAGGAGTCGAGATCGGAGTCTTTTGCCGCCCAGTCTTTGTAAAAGTTCCCAGCTCCATCACTTTTGAGAAGCAGCCGATAGCGTCTTCGGCAGCGGCCGAGCAGAGCGTAAACGCAGGCCACGTTATAAAGAATCGAGGTTTCTTGCGGGTCGATGGCCAGCGCGCGGCGGCCCAGTCATGCCTTTGCCGTGATCACCGGCCGAGCGAGAATTCCGGCGCCGAAATAGAGAGCGCGTGGATCGTCCGGGTGACGCTCAATGTGCTTTTCGACCAGATGCAGCGCGCGGCGCTCGGTGGCGTCGGCTTCGCCGTCGCGGCCAAACGTGGTAAACCGGAGCGAGCAAGCTCACGGCCTGGTAATCGTCCGGGTTGAGCTTGACCGGCCAACTCGTAGAGCTCTGCGGCCTTGGCCAAGTCGCCTCGCTGAAAGGAAGTACGCGCGTAGAAATAATAGGGCTCGTAGAGTTTGGGATCGAGGCGGATGGCCGTCTCGAATTCCGTTTGGCGCCTGTCAAAATGCTTTGCTCAGCGCCAAGGCCAGGCCGCCTGCGAAGCATGGGCCTCCGCCAGATCGGGATCGAGCTCGAGAGCCTTGCGCGCTCGCCGCTTCCGCTTCGTTGATGATTGTCGTCGCTGCTGTCCCAATACATGTAGAGGAACGAGCAGCAATCCGCGACACCGGCGTAGGCGCGGGCGTATCCGGGATCAATCACGATGGCGCGGGCATACATCTGCCTGCGCAAAGTCAAAACCCTTGCGCCGCCATTGATGGAAATACTGGCGGCCGCGCAAGTAGTAATCGTAGGCCTGGGCATTTTCGGTGGGCTTGCGGGCTATGGCTTTTTCTTCCTGCGGCGAGAGCTTGATGCGCAGGGCCTGGCTGATGCTGCGGGCGATTTCGTCCTGAACCTCGAAAACATCTTTGAGTTCGCGATCGTAGCGTTCGGCCCAGATGGAATGGCCGGTGTGAGTGTGAACGAGCTGGGCGGTGATGCGCAGGCGATTGCCGGCGCGGCGCAGGCTGCCGCTGAGCACGCAGGCGGCGTTCAATTCGCGGCCGACCTGCGGCCCGGTGACCGGCTTGTCGCGGTAGCCCAGAACCGCAGCGCGCGGAAAGACTTGCAGCTCTTTGATCTTTGACAGTTCGGTGATGATGTCTTCGGTCATGCCATCGCGAAAATATTCGTCGTCCTTGCTGCCGCTCAGATTTTCGAAGTAGAGGACGGCGACGGATTTTTCCGCGACGGCGCGGCTGCGGCTACCGAGGCGCCCGAGTGGCCTCGCGCATCGCGAGCGCGGCCGGAAGCAGTATCGCGGTCGCGTTTTAATCGCTTCAGATCGGCTTTTGTTTCCGAGGCGGTCTGGTAGCGGAGGTCGCGGTCCTTTTCAAGTGCCTTGTTGATGATGCGTTCGAGTTCCACCGGCAAATCCGGATTCACTTGCACCGGGGATGGCGGCGTCCCGTGAAGAATGGCGTCGAAAATCGCCGCCGAAGTATTGCCCTCGAAAGCGAGCCTGCCGATGGCCATCTCGTAGAGAACTGCGCCGAAAGAAAATAAATCCGTGCGCGCGTCGAGATCCTTGCCGAGGGCCTGCTCCGGCGACATGTACGCCACGGTGCCGAGAACGGTGCCCGGGCTGGTCGACGAACTCCGCATCGACAGTGGCCGCGGTCGCTTGCGCCGAATCGCCGAGGCTTGAGCCCACGCTCTTGCCGCGGGAGTCAGTCTTGGCCAGGCCGAAATCCAGGATCTTGGTCTGGCCGCGCTGCGTGACGAAAATGTTCGCGGGCTTGATGTCGCGGTGGATGATGCCTCTCAGACCGTGCAGCTGCGCCAGCGCGTCGGCAATTTGAATGCCGACACTCGAGGACTGTGCTCGATGTCCAGCGGCTTTGCCGGTGATGCGATGCTTCAGCGTCTGGCCTTCGAGCAACTCCATCACGATGAAGGGCGGATGGTCGAGCTCACCCATGTCGTGAATGGTGCAGATGTTGGGATGGTTCAGGGCAGATGCGGTGCGGGCCTCGCGCTGGAACCGTTCGAGGGACTGGGAGTCCGTTGAAGTGTCTTCCGGGAGGAACTTCAGGGCTACGCTTCGGTCTAGCCGGGTATCCTCGGCCCTGTATACCACCCCCATGCCGCCGCCCCCGAGCTTTTCCTGAACACGATAGTGAGAGATGGTTTGTCCGGTCAGCGACCGCGGCTCCGTCATGGCTCGGCCATTCTAGGGCGCAGCCCACGTCAAGTCAAACTTCGCAAAGCGCTACGGTGCGACGCAGGCAAGTATGACCTGCGGCACTATCTCCGGGCTGGAAGCCGGTGCCGGCGGCAGGGGGATTGCGAGTTGGCCGGCCAAGCGGAGGGCTGCCCAGGGGCGCGGGTGGCTGGCGCTTTCCCCTGCCCAGGGGGATGTGCTATAACCAAAAAGCCGTGAAACAGAACGGAAAGCAGGAGATGGCCCCGGCGGAAGCGCGGGGCACGGCTGTTGCTGAGTCGCCGGTGGAAAGCAGGGTGGCGGAGAAGACAGCAGCCGGAGGACAGGAGGACCCGTCCCGCTATTGCCCGATCTGTTCGCAGCGGCTGGAATCGAGAAGATGCAAGCTGATCTGCGGCGTGTGCGGGTATTACATGTCCTGCGCGGATTATTATTAAAGGCCAGGCAGTCACGCTCGAATCAAAGGACTGCTTTGCGAAAAGCAGCAAAAACAGATATGCTTCGCGGTTCCGGCCCGGGTTGCCGCCGGATCCGTGTTCGGATGATGAGGAGGAAATCAACGTGGCATTAAAGATTACAACTCGAGAAGTGGACGGCGTGACAGTGGCAGCGCTGGACGGACGAATCGTGTTGGGTGAGGAAAGCAACGCGCTCCGGGAAAAGGTGAAGTCGCTGGTCGCCGAAGGAAAGAAAAAGATCGTGCTGAACATGGACAACATTACGTTCATCGACAGCGCAGGGCTGGGCACGCTGGTGGCGTCGCATCACAGCGCCAAGGGCCAGGGTGCGGCATTGAAACTGTGCCACCTGGGCAGCAAGTTCCAGGAAGTGCTGCAAATCACCAAGCTGCTGACTATTTTCGACGTGTACAACACGGAAGCAGAAGCGGTGGGCAGCTTCACCAAGTAAGCCTGAAGACGATCGGCGAAAGGCATTTTTGAAGAAGGGGCAGGATTATTCCTGCTCCTTTTTGTTTTTTTGGCGGAGCAGAATCCAGACGGGAAGACTGGTGCGAAAGCGTTCGGTTGAGCTCCTTCGAAGATCCGCATCGGATCGTCTCAGGATGATACTGTCGCGTTAGGCGTGAAAAACGAATGAATTCATGCTTATGAAGATTCCGGTTACTCCTCGATACGGAACATGGTGATGCCGCTGAGGAGCTTGGGATAGAAGTCCGTGGATTTCTGCGGCATGACCTCGCCGGCCGTGGCTACGCGCATGACCAGGTCGACTTCCGCAGAGTTGAGCAGGAAGGCAACCTGGGCGGAGCCGCGTTCGACGGCATCGATGGCCACGCTGGCTTCGCGCTCGTAACTTAGATTTGCTTCGGAAGTGACGGCATGAGGGGTGATGCCGAGCGCGGGCTCCAGAATGCCCTGATGCAAAAGGACCACGTCCAGTTCGCGCTGCAAAGGGGAGAGGCCGGGAAGAATCTGAGCGATGTCCGCTTCCGGCCGCAGCGTGAGGAGGTAGAAGGCGCGGGTACCGGTCTCCGGGGCGGGGTAAACACCGATGGCGCGCTGGGATTTCGCAGCCACCAGGCGAGTGAGAAACTTGTCGAGAGTCACCCGGCGCTGGGATTCTCCGTCAAAGGGAAAGACTTCGGTGGCGAACCACGGTTCGAGGTAGCGGCGGACGGCGCTCCAGGAAAAATCGCGGAGGTTGGCGACAACGCGGTGGCCGGGAAGAATGGTCAGGCCTTCGCTGCGGGTATTGATGAAGGTCATCATGGAGAATTCGTATGGCGCATCGGGGATAAGCTTTCCGGCGCGCGTGCGGCATTCCTTGCGGAAATTGAGAGAAGTTTCGTAGCGATGGTGGCCATCGGCAATGACGAGCTTCTGGCTGGCCATGGCATGCTGGATCGCGGCGATGCGTTGCGGATCGGAAACCGGCCACAGACGGTGTATGACGCCGTACTCGTCGGTCATCTGCGTGACAGGGGGAAGCGAGGATTCGACTTCCGCGAGAATCTTGTCTGCCAGGAGCTGCGGCTCCGAATAGAGCATGAACAGCTGGCCGGTGTGCGTGCGGGTGTGCCGCAATAGCTCCAGGCGGTCAGCTTTCGGACCGGAGAGAGTGTGCTCGTGCCGGAAAATCACGCCGGCGGAGTACTCCTCGAGTTTGCCGAGACCGATGAAGCCGCGGCGTGTGCGACGGAGGGTGGCGCCGGGGACGTCGTATTCCTGGGTGTAAGCGTAAAGAGCGGGCGCGGGATCCTGTTGCACCACGTTTGCGGCGATCCAACTGTTCAAGCTGATGGCGGCGCGCGTGTAGACATTGTTCTGCGAGTTGTCGTCCTTTTGCACGCGCCCTTTTTCGACGACGATCAGGTTGTGGGGATCGGCCGAATAGTATTGCTCCTGCATGGCGGGGGAGATTTTGTCATAGGGTTGCGTGAGCACCTTTTCAAAGGGAGCAAGACTCGGATTGTAGCGATAGGCACGGAAGGGCTGAACCAGGGCCATGACGTCTCCAGAAAGAATTTTTGCAGAACGGGCAGATTACTAGTGTACGCGAACTGGGCGCGAACTGAAAAAACTTGCCGGAACGGAAATGCGGTAGGAACGGGGTCGTGGCCAGCGTATTACAATGAAAGGCCTATGAAAATGGAGAATGGTGGCAGTGTGCGGGCGTTTGTCTTCGACCTGGACGGGACGCTGATCGATTCAAAAATGGACCTGGTGCATTCGGTGAATGCAATGTTGCGCGAGACAAGCCGGGCGGAACTGCCGACGGATTTGGTTGCAAGTTATGTTGGCCATGGCGCACCGCAGTTGATTGCCAGTGCTTTGGGACCGGATTCGAGCGAAGCACAAAGGCACGAAGCACTGGGGATTTTCCTGAAGCAGTACAACGAACGCAAATTGGACCTGACGCGGGCCTACCCGGGCGTTGCGGAAGCGCTACCGGCGCTGGCCAGTTATCCCATGGCCGTTTTGACCAACAAACCGGTGAAATTGAGCGTGGAGATTCTGGAGGGACTGGGGCTGGCGCAATTTTTCCGCGCGGTATACGGCGGAGACAGTTTTGAAAGGAAGAAGCCCGATCCAAGCGGGGCGCTGGCCCTCCTGAAGGAACTGGGCGTTCCAGCGGCGGAAGCGGCGATGGTGGGAGATTCCGACGTGGATATTCAGACCGCGCGGAATGCCGGGATGCTGGCCGTGGGAGTGAACTACGGATTTGGGCAACACGACCGGGGGAAGCAGCCTGCAGACGTGTATGTGGACAATTTCGCGGAGTTACTGGCACTCACGAAGAATCATCCGTAAAAAGAAGAGACGCAGTCCTTGCGTTCGAATGCCCGGATTTGTCAGACTCACCGCGTGCTAATTGGATTGTTTCCTGAACTGGACGCGCCCGGCGGAATCCAGCGGGCGGGGCGGCATATGGCGTTTGTACTAAGCGAATTTGCCGCTTCGAAGAAGATGGAGTACCGGCTGCTGAGCCTGAACGACACGCCGGAACTGCACCGGATGCGAATCGGCGAGCGCGAATACGTTTTCACGGGAGCGGCGCGGGGCAAGGGACGATTTGCCGTATCGGCACTGAAAGCGGCGCGGCGGCATGCGAAGGTCGTGGTGGCCGCGCATCCGAATCTTGCGCCTCTGGTCCGGGCGATGCAGGTGGCGGCCCCGAGGATGAACAGCATCGTGTGCACGCACGGAATTGAGGTGTGGGAGCCGCTTTCCAGGATGAGGATGAGGGCGTTGCAGCGTGCCACGCTGGTTCTGGCACCGAGCCGTGCGACCGCGGAACATGTCATTTCCCTGCAGGGTGTCGCCGCCGGGCGTGTCCGCGTGCTGCCCTGGGGACTTGATCCGGATTTCGAGACGCGACGCGGCGGCGAATCTCCGGCGCGGCTGCCCGCGGAGTTTCCACGCGGGCGGGTGATCCTCACGGTCGGACGGTGGCTCGCGACGGAGCGATATAAAGGGATGGACACGCTGATCCAGGCGCTGCCGCGGCTATTGTTGCGCTGGCCGGACATTGAACTGGTGTTGGTGGGCGCAGGCAACGATCGCGAATGGCTGGTGAATATTGCGCGGGACAGCGGCGTGCAACGGCACGTTCATTTTCTGAGTGAACTCACTTACGATGAATTGTCCGCGTGTTATGCGGCTTCCGAACTCTTCGCTCTACCGAGCCGCGGGGAGGGATTTGGGTTTGTGTACCTGGAGGCTATGGCGCGAGGCAAGCCGGTGATCGGGGGAGCGCATGGCGGGGCACCGGAAGTGATCCAGGATGGGGTGACCGGCTACCTGGTGCAGCATGGAGACACGGTGCAGCTGGCCACGTCGATCGACGCGTTGCTTTCCAATCCGGAGCTGGCGCGACAGATGGGAGCGCACGGGCGCGAGCGCGTGGAGAAAGAATTCCGCTTCAGCGTGTTCGCCAAAGGGTTCAAGAAAATTCTGCGCGAATTATGCGAATCCTGAACGTCACACAAAGCTACGCTCCCTTTTTCGAATTTGGAGGGCCGCCGGCAAAAGTGCGGGCCCTGGCGGAAGGACTGGCGCGGAAAGGGCACGAGGTGACGGTGCTGACGGCGGACTGGGGACTGGATCGCCGGCTAAGCGCTTCGCCAAACGAGCCGGCGGCGGAACACAGCCCATTCGGGCGCCGGCGCAAGATGAATGGCGTGACAGCGGTGTACCTGGCGAACGGCCTGCACTACCGCGCGGCGAGCTGGAATCCTGCGCTGGGCCGCTACTTGCGCACTCGCCTGGCGGAATTTGATGTCGCGCACATTTTCGGGCTGTACGACCTGCTGGGGCCACGCGTAGCAGCGGAGTGCCGCAAGCGAAAAATTCCCTATGTGGTGGAACCCATCGGAATGTTCGTGCCGATCGTGCGGAATTTGTGGCTGAAGCGGATGTACCACCGAATCTGGGGGCGGGAAATGCTGGCGGGTGCGAGCGCCATCATCGCCACGGCGGAGCAGGAAGGCGTCGAACTTAGAGGTAGAGGAGTCGCAGGCGAAAAAATCCTGTTGCGCAGGAACGGCGTGGAAGTGCCGGCGGAACTGCCGGAGCGCGGGCTATTTCGCTCTCGGCTGAAGATTCCGCCAGACGCCCGGCTCATTCTATTTTTGGGGCGGATGTCGCAAAAGAAAAGCCCGGATCTGCTGCTGAATGCATTCGCGGGTCTGGAGCGTCCGGAGGGGCCTAACTTCGACCGTGCATCTCGCGTTTGTGGGTCCGGACGAGTCCGGGATGAAACACAGGCTTCAGCAGATGGCCAAGCAGCTGGGTGTATTGAACCGAGTGCATTTTTCCGGGCCGCTCGAGGGCCAGGCCAAGTGGAGCGCATATCGAGATGCGGATATTTTTGTGCTGCCTTCGCAAAACGAAAATTTTGGAAATACGGCGGCGGAGGCGGTGGCAGCAGGCACACCCGTGGTTGTGACGAGAGAGTGCGGGATTGCTCTCGTTGCTGAAGGATGTTGCGGGGCTGGTGGTAGAGCATGAGGAGGGAGAAGTGCGCGGAGCGCTTTGCGCGGCTTTTCGAAGACGCTGCACTTCGACAAGAGGATGCAGAACGGTTGCGCCGAAGCGGTGAAGAGACTTGGCTGGGAAGAGCCGCTCGCGCAGATGGAGAGGATCTACGAGAGACTTGCGGGACAGTCGCGGTCATAGGACAATTTCATTCCCACAGTCCAGGAATCGACTTTGACAAGCACGCTTTCTATTTCGTTTTGTATGGTGGCTGAGCAATTTGCTGCTCGCCGTGGCGTTGGTAGTCACGATCTGGTCCGGGGTGTGGGAATATTCTGTTCGCCAGTACCTGGATGGCTTCTCTGACGCCATCGTGCCGGATACAGCCACACCCGAACAGAAAGTGGAAACGATCCTGGCATGGATGCGCAACGGGGCACCGCGCCAAGAGGCCCCAAAACTGACAGAACTCTCTCCGCGGGATCCGCGAGGACACGCTGAACTACCGGCAGCTATTAGCAGTGTGCGGGAGCGCGACGAATGCATTCTTGAATTTGTCGCGGAGCACCGCGGTGGAGGCGCGGCGACTGCTGCTGCTGACTCCGGAGCGGAGCACGAAGCACGTGGTCGCGGAAGTGCATTTGGGAGGGCGCTGGGTGATTGTCGATCCGACGTATCGCGCCATCCTGAAGGACAAGCAGGGAAATTTTCTAACGCGCAAAGAGCTGCAAAACCCGGAAATCTTCCACGAAGCAACCAGCGTGCTGCCCGGCTACCCGTCGGAATACAATTATGAGCGATTCGCGCATGTGCGTGTCGCGGCCGTGCCTTTCCACGGGGTGCAAATTCGGCGATTGTTGGACCGAGTATTTCCCGAGTGGGACGAGAACGTGGACTGGAGCCTGCTCCTGGAGCGACGCTCGTTTTTGTATCTTTTTGTTTCGGTCAGCTCACTGATCCTGCTGATGGCGGTTCGGCTTGTCCTGGGATGGCTAGCTGACCGGCGTTTGCAGATCCCCAGGTTTCATCTGCGAGCCCATCTGAGCCGCGCGACGTCCGCTTTTTTCACGACGCCGGAGCTCAAGTAGAGCGTGTGCGGCATATGTGGCTTCGCCTACGCTCCAACTTCTTCGGAAGCGGAATGCCGTGTGCGAGACATGGCGGCAGCGATGGTGCACCGCGGGCCCGATGAAGACGGCTACCTGGTCAATGATCCTCGGGCCATGGGGGTGGCGCTGGGGATGCGCCGGCTCAGCATTATCGATCTTGCCGGCGGCCATCAGCCGGTATGGAACGAAAAACACGATGTCGCCGTGGTGTTCAACGGCGAACTCTACAATTACCGGGATTTGCGAGAGCGCCTGAAGCTGGCGGGCCACCGGTTCAGTTCGCAATCCGACACGGAAATTCTGGTTCACGGATGGGAAGAATGGGGCGAGGATCTCCTGGTTGAACTCCGCGGCATGTTTGCCTTCGCGCTGCTGGATCTGCGCAAACATTTCGCCACCGTTCCTATTTTGTTCCTGGCGCGAGATCCCCTTGGGATCAAGCCGCTCTACTACGGGCAGACGCAGCAGGGTTTCGCGTTCGCGTCCGAGTTACGGGCCCTGCTGCGCTGTGGAATTATCGAGCGCAAGCTGTCACCGGATGCGTTGACGTCCTACCTGTTGTTTGGCAGCGTGTCCGAGCCAGTCACGCTGGTGGACGGCGCCTTCTCCCTTCCGCCGGGGCATGCGCTACTGTTGCACCTGCCGGATCGACGCCGCGCGCCGCGGGCGCGCCCCTGGTGGGATCCGATGGGAAGTGCCGCGGCGCGGGACCCGAAACGCCCGAGCGATTTTGCGTCCGCGTCGGGGCGACTCCGGACGCTGTTGGAAGATGCGATTCGTGCCCATCTGATCGCCGATGTTCCCGTAGGTTTGTTCCTATCGAGCGGGCTGGATTCCAGCGCGATTGCCATGCTGGCCGGCCGGGCCCAGCAAGGCATTCAGAGCTTCACACTCACTTTTCCGGACACGGCGTATGACGAAGGGCCGCTGGCGCGCGTGGTGGCGCAACGGGCGGGGACACGTCACACCGAGGTGCCCTTGCAGGGGCAGGACATGTTGGCGCGTTTGGAGGAGGCAATCGGGGCGCTGGACCAGCCTACGATGGATGGAATCAACACATATTTTGTTTCCTGGGCGGCACGCGAAGTGGGATTGAAGGTGGCGTTGTCCGGGCTGGGCGGGGATGAGGTTTTCGCGGGATACCGGACGTTCGCGGATACGCCGAGGCTGGCGCGGCTGGAACTACTGTCGCGATTCCTTCCTGGTGCAATTCGTCGCATCAGTGCCCCGCTGGCAAATGCGGTGCTGTCGCGAAATTTTTCCGCGGATGCCGCGCGGAAGGCCAGCGACGCGTGGCTCATGCCCGATGCTCTTCCTCATGCTTATTTCTTTACCCGATTGCTGTTTCCTCCGTCGGAACTTTCGCGGCTGGCCGAACCACGCTACCGGAACAGCGCGGTTGCCAACGATGGAGTCACGCTGGATCCGACGTGGCTGGCCTGGCTGGAGCGCTCCGCGGACCAGGCGGAAGCACTGGAACCGATCGCGGGTGTTTCGTGGCTGGAGATGCGAACGTACATGGCCAGCACACTTCTGCGCGACACGGATTCCGTGAGCATGGCCCGGTCGCTGGAAGTGCGCGTGCCTTTTCTGGACACGCCGCTCGTCGAATTTGCGTGCGCTCTGCCGGATGCGGCGCGAGTTCAACCGGGAGTCTTGAAGGGACTGCTGCGAGCGGCGCTGGCAGGGCTGATACCGGCGGAAATATTGGAACAGAAGAAAAGGACTTTTACGCTGCCATGGGAAGATTGGATGCGGACATCGCTGCGGGGACGCGTGGAATCGAACCTGAAAGAGTTGGCGCCAGCGCTGGCCGGGCATGTGCATGGGGCGGGAGTGAGGATGGTGTGGGATAATTTCTTGCAGGGACGAACGAGCTGGTCCCGCCCGTGGTCGTTGTACGTGCTGAATGAATGGTGCCACCGCCATCTGGCCTGAATTCCGTGAGGCTATTCCCTACTTGGTTACTGCATATCAGGAAGTAACAAATTGAGGTAAACTTTCAAGCTTCGAACATGAACGTTCTGGGAATCAACGCGTATCATGGCAACGCTTCAGCGGCGCTGGTGTGCGACGGCAAGTTGATTGCGGCCGTGGAGGAGGAACGCTTCAATCGCGTGAAGTACGCGGCGGGATTTCCCGCGGCGGCGATCCGTTATTGCCTGAAAGAAGCGGGGATCACGCTTGCGGAAATCGATCACGTGGCGGTGCCGCGGAATCCGTACGCCCGGCTGGTCACCAAGCTGTTTTATGCGCGTGCGCATGCCCTCGCTTTGCCCGAGAACGCATCCGGGTGATTTCCAAGTTCACGGGCATCCCCGAGCGCCCTGGCCTGGGCATTTGACAGCGATCCCGCAAAAATCAAAGCGACGTTCCATCGCGTGGAGCATCACCGGGCACACCTGGCGAGCAGCTTTTTTGTTTCGCCGTTCGAACAAGCCGCATTGCTTTCAGCGGATGGCTTGGGCGATTTCGCGAGTTCCATGTGGGGATCCGGAAGCGGGAACCGGATGCAGATCGACGGTGCCATCGCGTTTCCGCATTCGTTGGGCTTGTATTACAGCGCAGTCACGCAATATCTGGGATTTCTGAAATTTGGGGATGAGTACAAGGTGATGGGGCTGGCAGCGTATGGAGAGCCGACAAATCTGGAAGCGTTTCGCGACATCGTGCGTTCAGCCCGAACGGCGGGGAATTCGGATTTCGATTGGGCCTCGATTACTTTACGCACCACAAAACGGGACCGGAAATGTCGTGGGCGGAGTCCGACAAGACGCCGACGCTTGGCAGGATGTTTTCCGAGGCCATGCCGAAGCGCCTGGGCGGACCCGCGCGGCGGCCGGAAGAACCGGTCGAGCAGAGGCACCGTGATTTGGCTGCTTCGCTGCAGGCGCGGCTCGAAGAAGTGTATCTGGGAATGTTGAAAAAGCTGGCGGCAAAGACCGGCGCGAAGGATGTGTGCCTGTCTGGCGGCGTGGCATTCAATTGCGTGGCCAATGGAAAGATTTTTGATCAGACGCCGTTTGAAAGAGTTTACGTGCATCCCGCGGCCGGCGATGCGGGGCTGGCGGTTGGCGCGGCGTATTACGTGTGGCACCAACTGCTGGGCAAGCCGCGCTCGTTTGTGATGGAGCATGCCTATTGGGGACCGGGATATACGACGGAAGAAATTCGCGCGGCGATCGAGGCGAGCGCGGTGTCGGCCGGCGGCTACACTCTGACAGAACTGCCCGAAGCAGAATTAATGAGGCTGCACGGCCGCGATCATCGCCGAAGGAAAAATTCTGGGCTGGTATCAGGGACGCGCGGAATGGGGACCGCGCGCGCTCGGCAACCGCAGCATTGTGGCGGATCCTCGGCGACCGGAAATGAAGGAAATCCTGAACCGGCGAATCAAGCACCGGGAAATCTTCCGGCCGTTTGCGCCGTCGATCCTGGCAGAAAAAACGGGGGAGTGGTTCGAGAAGGCACACCCCTCGCCGTTCATGACGCTCGCGTACTCCGTTCGGCCGGAAAAGCGCGACAAGATTCCCGGCGCCGACGCATGTGGACGGCACCGGCCGATTGCAGACCGTGACCGCGGAAGCGAATCCGCGTTACCACGCGCTGATCAGCGAATTCGAGCGCCAGACCGGCGTGCCGGTGGTGCTGAATACATCGTTTAATGACAATGAGCCGATCGTATGCCGCCCGGAAGAAGCGCTGGACTGCTTCCTGCGCACGCAGATGGACGCGCTGGTGCTCGGCAATTATCTGATCACGCGCCCATGAAAATCTCCAGGTCGAAACTCGCACCGCGGGGCGTCCCCGTTCTTCTGGGAATTCCGTTGGATCACAATTCCTCTTACATGCGCGGACCGGCGCAGGCGCCGCCGCGGATTCGCGAAGCCCTGCATTCTGATGCGTGGAATCAATGGAGTGAATCGCGGGTGGATCTGGGGGTCGCGGGAGCTTTTGAGGACGCCGGCGATCTTGAGGACATGGAAGCACGCGACGCTTACGCGCGCATTGAAGGGTCGATCGCGAAGATTGTAGAGGCGGGGAAGCGGCCGGTGAGCCTGGGTGGAGATCACTCGATCACCTATCCGATCCTGCGGGCGCTGGGAAAACTGGTGTCAGGGATCACCCTGGTGCACTTTGATGCGCATCCGGATCTTTACGAGAATTACGAAAATAACCGGCATTCCCACGCCAGTCCGTTTGCGCGAATCATGGAGGAGAAATTGGCGCGGCGGCTGGTGCAGATTGGCGTTCGAACCATGAACGCCCACCAACTGGAACAAGCGCGAAAGCATGGGGTTGAAGTGTTTCAGATGAACAACCTGCCCAACCCGGCGAAACTGAACGTGGAAGGACCGGTTTACGTTTCGTTTGATATGGATGCACTGGAACCGGGTCTGGCACCAGGGATTTCGCACTGGGAGCCCGGTGGGCTGACGACGCGGGAAGCGTTGCGCTACCTACACGCGCTGCCGGGCCCGATCGTCGGCGCAGATCTTGTGGAGTTCAATCCTCTGCGAGATTCCTCCGGACTGACGGCGACGGTCGCGGCGAAAATCCTGAAAGAACTTCTGGGAAAAATGCTGTCCGCGTAAGAACTAGGATTTTGCCTCGACGGCGCTTTCGATTTTCAACGAAATGGTTGGCGTGTGAAGCAGGGTGTTGTGGACCAGGCAGTGTTCCACGGCTTCCTGCACTCCCTTGCGATGTTCCGGGGTGAGTTCGACGGGAGCGTCGACTTCAATGACAAAATTGGTCATACGCGGGACGGGATCTTTCACTTTGTCGCAACTAACGCGCACGCGGGTTCCTTCGATGGCCAGCTTGTGCTTTCGGAGGTATTGCGCGGCGTAATAGCCCGCGCAAGAACCGAGCGACGCAAGCAATAATTCCGGCGGAGTCATGCCTTCGTTGAAGCCGCCTTGCTCCACCGGCTGATCGCTGACAATCGAATGCCCGCGCGTCTTGATTTCAAACTGCACAGAGCCGAGATGTTCAACCGTGATTTCCATGGAGGTCCTCCGTCCCGGAGCGAGCCACGGCGTGCGGCGAGGATAGCGAGCTGGCCGCCAGAGGCAGGACTATCTTCCTCCACATATAGCAGAATGCGGGACGAGTGCCAAGGTAGCAGGACCCCCATCTGAGGACTGAGCGCTACCATATTTCCGGCGCGGAGCAGCGGCAATGGGTAGTTAGCGGTGGGACTTTTCGTAGTTGTCGAATGCCTCGCGCAGGCCATCGAGGAGGTGCCCGCTTTTGACCTTGCCGCCATCGGTCTTGTGCGTGTCGGACCACAGGATGGCGTTGGTTTTCGGATCGAGCAGAGAGATGCGCGTGTGGCCTTTCGGGATTTCGACTTCCTCGAGGGCATTCATAGCGCCCGCGGATGGAAACTGACCGTCAGGAACGGCGCGGACGCGGTTTCCGTTGTCCAGCCGTAGCACCAGGTCCGCTTTATCGCGGCTTTCGGCGAGATCGAAGTGGCCCCACTTGTTCAACTCGAAGATCGTGCTGTACTCCAGTTCGTGGAAGCCGGTATCGTTTTCGAGGAAGACGGTGCGGGCATGGACCACGGCACCCGGAAGAGGCTTCGGGGCCGCGGCGGCTTGCAGCGCCAAAAGGCAAATGAAGAGCCCGAGCAAGAATCTCGCCTGAGCGAAGTGAGAGTTCCCTGGCATAAGGTCCTCCGATGGATCTGACTCTGCAAGCGTCCACAGTAGAATTGCGAACGCGTGGGCGAAACTGTCCGCAAGGACAGGTTTGGGCCGACTGTTCGTTCCTGGGGCTCCGGGATTCCCTCGGGCAGAAGCTGCTGCGGCTGCAAAGGATCTTCTTCTCCCTGTACAATCCTCTGGTGCGTGTCCTGCTGCTGAACCTTTATTACCCACCCGATACTTCGGCCACGGCCAAGATGGCACAAACGGTCGCCGATGCGCTGGCCAACCGGCACGAAATAACCGTTCTGTGTGGGCGCCCCTCCTATGACCCGACGGAGCGGCGCACTTGGCGACTTTACCGGTGCGAACCGGCCGGGCGCGTAAACGTGATTCGCGTGGGATCGACGGATTACCCGCGCACACAGATGAAAAAGCGGATCTTCAATTACTTGAGCTATGTGTTTCTGGCGGTGCCGCGCGCTTTGTTGATCCCCTGCGATATTGTTCTGGCAATGACGGACCCTCCGTTCGAGGGCATCGTCGGGGCGTTCGTGGCGATGCTGAAAAACAAACCCTATGTCTACAACATTCGCGATCTTTACCCGGACATGGCAGTGGGAGGTTCGATCGTCGGACCCGGCTTTCTAGCGCGCGTGTGGGAAAGAATGCATCGCTGGGCCTTGCGCCGGGCAACCAGGGTTGTTGTTCTGGGCGAAGATATGCGCCATCGAATCCTGGCGAAGGGGATCCACCCGGCGCACGTGGTGGTCGTGCGGGATGGGACGGAAATTTCAACTCGGAGTGACACAGAAAGCAAACTTGACGGCGAGGTCATTCGAGCGATTCGAGGCGAATTCAAGTTCGTGCTGCTGCACGCCGGCAATCTGGGGTTTTACGGCGCGTGGGAGACGCTGCTGGAGGGAGCGCGCCAGCTCGCGGAGGACGGCGTGGGCGTGGTCTTTGTGGGCGACGGCGCCGAGAGGGAACGGTTGGTGGCGAGCGCTTCCGGCATACCCAATGTACGATTTCTTCCCTTCTTCCCGGGAAGCAAGATTCCCTCCGTGCTGGCCGCCGGGGACGCGCATTTAATTACCGTAAGGCGTGGGTTGGAAGGCGTGGTGGTGCCAAGTAAGATGTACGGCATTCTTGCCGCGGGGAAAGCCATTGTTGCCGTGGCGCCGAGCGAATGCGATGTGGTCTCCATCGGACAACAAAAAGGCTTCTCGATTTCGGCGGACCCGGACAATCCTGCGGAGTTCGTCAAGAGCGTTCGCGCGCTGCTCCAGGATGCCAGGCGGCTCCGCGAGATGGGGCGAGCAGCGGCCGCCGTGGCACCGGAATACGAGCGGGGGCAGAGAACTTGAAAAATTACGTGCCGTCGTGGAAGAGTCCGGCGCGCATATCTCCTCATGAAACTTACGGATTGATCAGCAGGGTTTGTTTTTGGATGATGCGCTGTCCTAATTCGCTGGTTTGACTGGCACTTTCCCGGTTTTCGCGGTATGGTCAGAGGGCTGCGTGGGGCAGCATCCTCGGCTTTCCGCCGTTGCTGGTGTGAGCCGAAACTTGGGAGCCGGAACCCAAACCGGCAACGCGTCTGCGATGCACTGGCATTCTCGCCCGGGCCAGTCTGTTCAGAACGAAATACGAGAGCGTTATGAGTGCGGGCCTACTGGCTTTCCTAATCGCTCTGTCAGCCTCCATGGTCCTTACGGTACCGGTGCGGGCACTGGCGATTCGCGTGGGTATGGTTGACTCACCGGGTCCACGCAAAGTCCACCTGAAGCCAATTCCACTTTTGGGCGGTCTGGCGATCTATGCCGGGAGTGCTGCTGGCGATTTTGGTGGTGTTTGACGGTCCCGCGCGGGCACAGAGCTTTGGCATCGTGACGGGCGCGACACTGGTCGCGGTGGTGGGGTTCCTGGATGACCGGGGCTGGCTGCATCACCAGGTGAAACTGTTTCTAGGCATGCCGGTAGCCGCTGTCATTCTCCTGGCGAGCGGAGTCCACGCAAATGTATTCGAGAGCCTGGTGGGCGGGAGCAAGGGGTATTGGTTGGATGCGGCGCTGACAGTCGTGTGGGTAGTGGGAATCACGGCTTCGTTCAGCATTCTGGACCATATGGACGGTCTGTGCGCGGGCGTTGCGGCGATGGCCTCGGTGTTCTTTGCGATGCTGGCGTATTTGAACGGCCAGAGGGTGGTGACCGCATTGGCGGCGGCCACACTTGGCGCCGCAGCGGGATTTTTGCGCTGGAATTTCAAACCAGCGAAGATTTTTATGGGTGATGGCGGAGCGATGTTCCTCGGCTTCCTGATGGCAGCGCTGGGGTTGAAATTACGGTTCATGCACACCACGAATCTGGCCGGGTGGATGGCACCGGTGCTGATCCTCAGCGCGACAATTTTCGATACCACCCTGGTCACCATCTCGCGTTCACGACGAGGACTGTTACCTTTTGCCACGCCGGGCAAGGACCATTCGGCACACCGGTTGGCAAACCTGGGACTCGGGCAGCGGGGCGCGGTTCTGGCAATTTACCTGGCGGGAGCCATCTGCGGCGGTGCGGGCGTCGCGGTCACCTATCTTTCCACCAAGCAGACGGCGGTGGTGGGAGCCGCTCTTCTGGTGACTATGTTGGCGGCCATCGTGTGGTTGGAGCAAGCTCCCTTCGAGCGGCAAAAGAGTCAGAAGCATAGCGAAGCGGCGTAAAGTCACCCTGCCGGGTTCCTTTCCTGAACTCTATGGCCGGCTGGTCGGTTTGGCCCACTCAACAGGTTTCGCTATACTCAAACACATCCTCATTGGACTGCTTTACCCGCGCGTTAACTGGGCCAGAAGTGGGCGGGTAAGAGGGTGAGGCGGGAACCAGGGCTGACCGAAGAACAGGATCCTCCTAGACTGTGAATAAATCAGGAAGTGGGCCGGGAAACGTCCGGGACAAAAAAGAGGTCGTTGTGGTCGGGGGATCGGCTGCAGGCCTCTACACCGCTACGTGTGTGGCGCGCGGAGGGCGCGCGGTGCGCGTGCTCGAATCCAAGCCGACGCTGGAGCCGGCAACACGGACACTGATTGTCACCGATCACTTCCGGCAGCAAATGAATGGCACAGCCGGTGCAAGCATACTGAACGAGATCCGCCGATTTGAATTGTTCACCAACGGCCGGTCGGCCATCGTGTCTCTGAAGCGCCCCGACCTGATCATCGAGCGTTCACGGCTGATTCGCGCGCTGGCTCAGGAGGCAGAAGAAGCCGGGGCCCGGTTCGAATACAACACTCGTTTTCTGGGACTTTCCCCGAATGGGAGCGGACTTCACGTCCAGGTGGAGCAGGCTGGTCAACGTGACGAACTGTACGCTGAAAGCGTGGTGGGCGCGGATGGAGCAGTGAGCCGGGTGGCCCGCGCTTCTGGCTGGCCGCCGGTGGAAACTGTGCCGCTGGTGCAGGCGCTCGTAAAGCTGCCGAAAGACTGCCCTGCAGACACAACCCGAGTTTGGTTCATACCCGATGACACCCCATACTTCTACTGGCTGATACCGGAATCCGCGGAACGTGGGGCCCTGGGTGTGATTGGAGAGAAGGGGCACGATACGAAACGCTGCTTTGACCGATTCCTCGAGAAGAAAGGGTTTGAGCCGCTCGAATGGCAAGGCGCGCGGATTCCGGTTTATCGCCGCTGGGTGCCTGTAAGGCGGAACGTCGGGAACGGCGAGGTGTACCTGGTGGGAGACGCGGCAGCGCAAGTGAAAGTGTCGACGGTGGGCGGCATTGTGACGGGATTTCGGGGGGCACGCGGGGTGGCGGATGCTATCCTGAGAAAAGGGCGGGGCGAACTGCGGGCCCTGCGCCGGGAACTGGAAACACATTGGCTGGTGCGGCGGGCATTGCATCATTTTCAGCAGGACGATTACTGCCGGCTGGTGGACATGCTGAATGATTCCACGCGCGAGTCGCTGGGCGAAATCAATCGCGACGAGTCCACGCGATTGTTATGGAATGTCGTGCGGCGGCAGCCGCGGCTGGCACTGCTCGGGCTCCGCGGCTTGCTGCTAGGCCGGCGGTAGCGGCGCGAATCGTAATTGTGGTGACCGTGAAGGCTGACACAGGGAATCGCTCCCACCATCTCCGGCAAGAAATCCTGTTAAGCGCGAAGGAGAAACTACAGTGCGTCTGAGTGTAATCGGGTGTGGATATGTGGGATTGGTGACGGGCGCCTGCCTGGCCGCCGCAGGGCACGAAGTCCATTGTACGGACATCGACGAGAAACGCATCGAGCTCCTGAAGGCCGGAAAAGTTCCCATTTATGAGGCACATCTGGACGAAGTGCTGCAACGCGCCGTGGCGGAGAAGAAGATCTTCTACACGGCCGATGCGGGCGAAGCCATTCGGGCGGGCGAAGTCATCTTCATCTGCGTCGGCACTCCCCCGAAAGAATCCGGCGAGGCTGATCTGTCGGCGATTGATCACGTGGCGCGCCAGATTGCGACGGAGGCGCGCGCTTCCAAATTGGTGGTCGAGAAGAGCACCGTACCGGCGTTGACCGGAGTGCAGCTCCAGAAAGCGCTCGCAGCTTACTCGCGCGGCGGGGCCCTGAAATTTGAAGTGGCCTCCAACCCGGAATTCCTGAGAGAAGGAACCGCGGTCGAGGATTTTTTCCACCCCGACCGCATCGTGGTGGGAGTGGAAAATGAGAAGAGCGCGGCCATCATGCGCGAAATCTACCGGCCGATCCTGGAGCGGACATTTCACTGCCCGATGCACGCCGGCAAGTGTCCCAGCGAAACTCCCGGCGAACTCCTGATCACCACAATCAACAGCGCGGAATTGATCAAGCATGCCTCCAATTCGTTTCTGGCCCTGAAGATCAGCTACGCGAACGTGATTTCAGATTTGTGCGAACGGATTGGGGCCGACGTCGAAGAAGTGACCCATGCTATGGGACTGGATCCGCGGATTGGCTCGCAATTCCTGAAAGCCGGCCTGGGGTTTGGCGGTTTTTGTTTTCCGAAAGACATCCAGGCGTTCATCCACCTGGCGGCATCCGTGGGCGTGGAATTTGACATGCTAAAAGCGGCAGAGCGCGTGAACAAACAGCGCATCGAGCGCTTCTTTGAAAAGATTCACAAAGCGTTGTGGGTGATCAAGGGCAAGAAGGTAGCGGTGCTGGGGTTGGCGTTCAAGGCCAACACCGATGACATCCGCTTCGCTCCCGCGCTGGACGTAATTCGCAAGCTCCTGCAAGAAGGAGCGGAAGTGCACGCGAGCGATCCGCAGGCCATCTCGCGGACGAAACCGCTTATCCCTGTGGCAAAATACTACGAAGACCCTTACGAGGCACTGAAGGGCGTGGATGCAGCGCTGGTTTGCACGGAATGGCCGGTTTTCCGGAAGTTGGATTGGGAGCGAGCCGGCAATAGTATGGCGAGGCGGCTGGTGATCGACGGGCGAAACCTGTATTCGCCGAAGAAGATGCAGGAATTGGGATTCGACTATTATTCATTCGGGCGGCTCTGAGCCGCGCGCCCGCTTAGGGAACGAATTGTGCGGACTTCGGAATAGCCGAGTGCCGCACCCCCTCACGGGACCTTTTCATCAGCCAGCATCTGGCAAGAAAACGTGTTAGCGGGCGGATGAAGCCTTTGCGTATTGGTCCTTGAAAAAAGCGATAGTGGTCTTCAGGCCTTCCTCCAGGCTTACTTTCGGTTCCCAACCGAGCAGGCGTTTTGCTTTGGAGATATCCGGGCAGCGCTGCTTGGGATCGTCCACCGGGAGCGGCTCAAAAATAATCTTGGGCGCATCAGGAAAGTAAGTGGAAATGCGCACGGCAAATTCGTAAATGGTCAGTTCCGTGGGGTTGCCGATGTTTGTGGGCCAATGCTCATCGGATTGGCTGAGTTTGTAGATCCCATCGATCAGGTCGGAGACAAAACAGAAGCTGCGGGTCTGCTTGCCGTCGCCGTAGACGGTGATGGGCTGGCCGGCGAGCGCCTGGAAAACGAAATTGGGAAGAGCGCGCCCGTCGTTCAGGCGCATGCGCGGGCCGTAGGTGTTGAAAATCCGGACAATATGCGTATCGAGGCCATGGTAGCGGTGATAAGCCATGGTGACAGCTTCGGCGAAGCGCTTTGCTTCATCGTAGACGCTGCGCGGCCCCACCGGATTGACGTGCCCCCAGTAGGATTCCCTTTGCGGGGAAACGTCGGGGTCCCCGTAACATTCGCTGGTGGACGCCAGCAGGAACTTCGCGCCTTTTGCCCTGGCGAGGTCCAGAGTATGCATGGTGGCAATGGAGCCGGCCTTCAGGGTTTCGATGGGAAATTTCAGGTAATCGGGCGGGCTGGCCGGGGAAGCGAAATGGAAGACGTACGCAATGTTCCCTTCGACAAGAAACGGTTCATTGACATCCGTGCGCTCGAAACGAAATTTCGAATTGCTTTTCAAATGGGCCAGATTTGCTTCGTCACCCGTGATCAGATTGTCAAGAGCGAGAACTTCCCAGCCTTCCGCCAGCAGGCGGTCGCAAAGATGCGACCCTAGAAAGCCCGCTCCGCCCGTGACCACCGCTCTCATACAACCTCCCGGTACTCCAAAACACCCTAGTCTATCGTGATGGGAGCGGGTCTCCTAACGCAATCCGGTTTCCGAAGAAAGTTACGCCGCGTTTGACGCGAGTCAGATCGCGAGTTACCATGCGCGGGCATGCACGGAATTCTTCTGGCCAGCATTCTCCCCACGAAACCCGAACGCCGGCCGCCCCTTTGGGTGCCGCTGCTTGGCGCGCTGATCCTGGCTGGTTGGTTTGCTTTCCTGAACGTGGGGCGATGGTTGGTGGTCGAAGACCCGCTGCAGAAGGCCTCCGCCATTGCGGTATTGAGCGGGCGGATCCCGAGCCGCGCGCTCGAAGCAGCTCGCGTTTACAAACAGGGCTATGCCCCGCGTGTCTGGCTGACGCACTCGACGGAACCCGGCAAGACACTGGAAAAACTCTCCATTCCTTACATAGGCGAGGAGATGTACGACAAACAGATTCTAGTGAAAGAAGGCGTTCCGGAGAGCGCGATTCAGGTCCTGGAACCGCCGATCGTCAATACGGCAGACGAAATGAAAACCATCGGCGAGGCCGTAAGGAAAGAAAATCAGCGCAACGTGATCATTGTGACCTCGAAAGCGCACACACGCCGCGTCAGAGCGCTTTGGAATCGCCTGGCGGCACAGGATGGCACAGCGATCATTCGCGGCGATTCCGAAGATTCGTTTGATCCCGCGCACTGGTGGAAAGACACAAGTGACGCGCTGGATGTGGTGCGCGAGCTTCTTGGCCTGTTGAATGCCTGGGCAGGCCTGCCATTGCAGCCAACCGCGTGATGCCCCGGCGGGCGCTTCAGAAGAAGAAAAAACGCTTGCGTTTCCGCGGTTCCGGCGCAGAGGTGATTTCCGGCACAAACGGCAGAGGGCGTCCTTCAAACGCGGCCAGGGGGTTCTCGACGAGAAGCGCGCGCGCCATCTCCTCGCCGAGCTGCCCGGCAACGGCTTCATAGGCAAATTTCAACTTCAGCGGGCGCCTCCCGGAGTTGTGCGCATCGCTCGAGAGGAAATGCACCATGCCGCTGGCGAGCCAGTTCCAGGCCTGTTGCCGCGGACCAGCGCCAAAAACTCCGCTGAGGGAGCCGGCGGTAATCTGCACATGGCATCCCAGTCCGATCCATTTGCGCAGGCGTGCGGAATGGGTGCGGAGGATAGCATTTCGTTCCGGATGCGTGATGATGGGGCGGATGCCGGCCAGCTGCAACTCGTGCAGCGTCTGATCGACGGACGGTGGAATAGAAAATTCATTGAACTCCACCAGCAGATAATCTTCCTGATTGATGCAGAATGGCCGGGGATCTTTCCGGATGGCGATCAAGTTTTCGGGATTCAAGTGAAAATCACATCCAGTCGCCAGGGTCAGGCGGCCGCCGAGATTTGCTTTCAGCTGCTCGACGGCGGCGGACACCTTCGCGTAATCAAACCAATACGCGGAGCTGGCGTGCGGGGTGGCGACAACGTGAGTGATGCCATCGGCAATCGCATCTTCGGCCATGGCGAGCGAGTCTTCCATCGTTTCGGGGCCGTCATCGAGCCCCGGCAATATGTGACAGTGCAGATCGACCATACCGCTCCAAGTATGCTTTATCGACGCCAGGCGGAAAAGACCTGCCAGGCGCCCAGGAGGAACATGAGAGCGGCGAAAACCTGGCGCATGCGTCGCGGCTGCAGGCGGCGCGCTGCTTGCCCTCCCAGGATGCCGCCCAGAAAGACGCCGGGAATCAACAGCATTCCCGTCGTCCACGAGACATATCCCGCTTGCGCGTAGGCCAGGAAGGCGAGAAGCCCCGTGGGAGGAATCAGGGCAACCAAGCTGGTACCTTGCGCGCGATGCTGGCTGAAACCGAAGAGCAGGCCGAGCAGAGGCACCAGTAAAACGCCTCCACCAATGCCGACCATGCCTGCCGCCACGCCGCAAAACCCCGCAGTCGCGAGGATGCCCAAGGTTCGTAGGAGGCTGCTGGTACCGACCGTGGCAGCTGAATCAACCGGCTTGGATGATGCTTGCGTTTTTCTCCAAAGCAGAATGGCGGAAAGAATCAGGAAGAAGCCAAAAATTCCTTGCAGGTCCCGTGAAGGCAAAGGCACGGCGATCCGCCCGCCGACATAGCCACCCAGCAGGAAGCCGACAGCACAATAGATGCCTGCGCGGAGATCGACTTGACCTTGTTTCCAGTATTCGCGCAAGGCGCCGAGGCCAATCGGGGGGAGCAGAATGAACAGCGAGGTGCCTTGAGCAAGGTGTTGGTCGTAGTGCAAGAGGTAGACCAGAGCAGGCACGAGGACGACTCCTCCGCCGATGCCAAGCAGACCGACGAGTACGCCAACCGTCAGGCCAAGGGCCAGTATCGTAAGTATGGTCATGAAGAAAGTTTCCGCCCGAGGAAGGGTGCGCAGCCAGCCAAAGGCATTCTCCCTCGTGCCTTGGGAAACCGGGATCGGCAAAGAATTCTAACAGCGAACTGAGCGGTCAGGTAAAATCTGGGCACATTATCGGGCTTCCTTCGGTGCCCGCCACCGAAACTGCTATAGTGAAGATATCGTTTGCCCCTTTCGCTTCAGGGCCAATGTTACTTCCCACCAGGAAGGATTGAGGAGCAATTTCCACGTCATGGCAACGGACAGAAAACCAGAATTCTTCAAAGGCGCACAACTCAGAGTCGGGATCATCGGATGTGGATATGTCGGGCTTCCGCTGGCGCTCCGTTTTGCGGAGGCAGGTCATAAGGTGACGGGTTTCGACACTGACCCCAAGAAAGTTCAGATGCTGAACGCGGGAAAATCGTACATCGAACACATCCAGCAGGCAAAGATTCAGCAGTACGTGAACAGCCGTCATTTCAGCGCCACCAACGATTTTTCGAGACTCAACGAACCAGACGCCATTCTGATTTGCGTGCCCACCCCGCTGGACGAATACCGCGAGCCGGATCTGAGCTACGTGGAAGAAACCGCAAAATCCATCCAGCCTCACCTGCAAAAGGGGCAGCTGGTGGTACTCGAATCGACCACCTACCCGGGCACAACCGAAGAGCTGGTGCTGCCCATCCTCCAGAAGAGCGGGCTGCGCTGCCCGATTGCGTCCGGGCCGGAAAATGAAAATGTGCCCGGCGATTTCTTTCTGGCATTTTCGCCGGAGCGGGAAGACCCGGGCAACAAACAGTATGGGCTGGCGCAGATTCCGAAGGTGGTGGGCGGCGTGAATCCCCCAAGCGGGCGCGCGGCGCAGGCGTTGTATGCGCAAGTGGTGGCGCGAGTGATTCCGGTGAGTTCGACACGGGCGGCGGAGATGGCCAAGCTGCTTGAGAATATATTCCGCTGCGTGAACATCGCCCTGGTGAATGAATTGAAACTCTTGTGCATGCGCATGGGGGTGGACGTGTGGGAAGTGATCGAAGCGGCGGCGTCGAAACCGTTCGGCTTTATGCCCTTCTACCCGGGCCCGGGCCTGGGCGGGCATTGCATTCCCGTGGATCCTTTCTATCTTTCGTGGAAGGCGCGGGAATACGACTTTTCCACGCGGTTCATCGAGCTCGCGGGGGAAATCAATACCTCCATGCCGTACCACGTGGTGGATTCGGTGGCTGAGGCGCTGAGCCAGCACAAAAAAAGCTTGAAGGGAGCAAAGTTGCTGGTGCTCGGCGTCGCTTATAAGAAGGATGTCGACGATCTGCGCGAATCGCCGACACTGAAGATCATGGAAATCCTGCAGAAGCGCGGGGCAGAGTTCGAGTACAACGACCCGTACTTCCCGCATCTTCACAAGATGCGGCATTACGATTTCTCGCAAATGAAGTCCGTGCCGTTGAGCGCTGAAAATCTGGGCAAGTACGACGCGGTGATCATCGCCACGGATCATTCCAGTTACGACTACGTGGCCATCGTGGATGGCGCGAAGCTCGTGGTGGATACGCGGAACGCCACCCGCCGGGTCATCCGGCATCGCGAAAAGATAGTCCTCTGTTAGCCGGATCCGCGGGCCCTATCTCGCTTTGGTGAGTTCGACGCGGGCCGTCGCCACGGGCAACACCGCTTCCATCAGCACGGGTAGCCGCGCGCTGTCAGAGGTGAGATACAGGAAAAAATGGGCATCCTTCATTTCCGTTCCATTGTCCATCACGTGAATTTCGACTTTCATGGTGTTGAAGTTGCCCGCGGGGACGCTGACCGCCGCTGATTTCCCGACGAGGACGGCACGCGCTTCATAGAGCTTGTGACCGTCATAGACGGGACTACGTACCTCCGTTGTCCGGCTCCAGTCCACACTTCGCAAGTATTCGAGCATGCCCAGGGGGTCCCGCGTTCCCGGCAACACACGCGCCGCGCTGGCGCCATCCGGCGCAGGATCGCGCAGCGAAGGTAACATCCGCTGTACACTCTCGACTTTCTGCCCGCGTTCGCTCAAGTGCATTTCGTACTGCAAGCTGGTCATGCTTTCGGCGTCGCTGTAGGAATCGAACTGGTCATCTAGCTCAAACACCATGCGATAGGGATTTTCCGTGTGCGCAAAGGCCTGCAGGTGCCACGAGCCTTTAGTGCCGAAATTCCGTTTTTCGACGGCGAAAATTTTCAGCTTCGCCACCGTGCTGTTGAGCTTTGCCACGTTGGCGTTGTAGTCGAGCGTTTCTCCCACGCGCAGGGCGAAGGCCGGCGGCGCCGCAGGAGTCGTTTTGCGGATCCCTGGCTCGCCCGCCGAGGTTCCCGCGGGAGGAGGAGCGGACTTATTGGGTGAGGATGAGGGTTCGACGGGAGCAGGCATAGGCCAATTGCTGACGACCTTCGTTTCGCCGGGAACGTGGCGCGAAGACTTCCAGTTGAAGAACACTCCTGCAGCCAGCAGGAGGAGACAGATCAACAGCAGCCAGGTAAGTTTTTTGCTCATGCCCATTCCGAGACGGTTGGGAGAATCAGGGCGCCAGGGTCTCAAGTCCCATCGTACAATAAGACGGACAGGATCACAGGAGGCCGCGGGAATGCGCTATCTGGTCACGGGAGGCGCCGGATTCATCGGCTCCAACACAGTGGACGAATTGGTGCGAAGGGGTCACGGCGTCGTGGTCCTGGACGATCTTTCGTCCGGCAAAGAAGAAAATCTTGCCGAAGTGCGCAACAAGATCACTTTTGTGAAAGGTTCGGTCACGGATCTGGAGGCGGTGCAAAAGGCCATGCACCAGGCGGAGTTTGTGATTCACCTTGCGGCCCGCACCTCCGTGCCGCGCTCGGTGAAAGATCCGCTGGAGACCAATCGCATAAACGTCGAAGGAACCTTGAACGTGCTGGTTGCCGCGCGGGACAACAAGGTGAATCGGATTGTGTTTGCCGCTTCTTCATCGGCCTACGGCGAAACTCCCACTCTGCCCAAGATTGAGACCATGCAGCCGCAACCGATTTCCCCCTACGGCGTGTCGAAATACGTGGGCGAGCTGTATGCGCAGACTTTTGGGCGTTGCTACGGGCTGGAAAATGTGTCGGTGCGGTATTTCAATATTTTTGGACCACGCCAGGATCCTGATTCGCCCTATTCGGGGGTATTGTCCCGTTTTGCCGCGGCGTTTCTGGACGAGGAGCGCCCGATTGTTTATGGCGACGGTGAACAGACGCGAGACTTCACCTATGTCGATAATGCCGTGCAGGCCAATCTGCTGGCTTGCGATTCTCCGGGTGCCTCGGGCGGCGTCTTTAATATCGGGACGGGCGGTCGCATCTCCCTGAACCAGACTTTGGAGCATCTCCGCCGGATTTCCGGGAAGAATCTGGAAGCCAAATACGAACCACCTCGCGAGGGCGACATCCGGGACTCGCAGGCAGATATCTCGAGAGCGCAGGAAGTTCTTGGCTACGAGCCCACGGTGCGCTTCGAAGAAGGCCTGGAACTTACCTTTGAGTGGTACCGCCTTCACCACACCAAACACGCCGAGAAATAGCCCGGCCTGCGGCGCGATTCTGGCATCTACTATTTGGAGGAACGCCGGTGGCTACAAATCCTCCTGTACGCATGCTAGGCTAACTCTTCATTTATCCGAGCGCATCGACAGCGTGAATAAAACTCTTGCCATTTCCAGGTGTGGCCCAAGCTGGCCGCTGTTGCTTTCGCTCCTGCTGGGCTTCTTCGGACAGTCCGGTGCCGCACAACAGGCACCTTCCTTGCCGCCAGGGGGCGGAATCGCGGAGATTACGGCCGCTGGCCCGCAGCGCCGCGAAGGAAACGTTTACATCGCCGACAAAGATGTGGACATCCACTATCAGGGAATGCACCTGCAAGCCGACCATGTGGAGTACAACTCGGAGACTTCGCAGGCCATAGTCCGTGGTCACGTTCAGTTTGACTATGAGAACCAGCATCTGGAAGGGGATGAAGCGGAGTTGAATGTGGCCTCCGGGAAGGGCAGTTTTCGCAATGTCCGGGGAATGATCCGCGTGGACCGGCGTCCTAATCCACTCCTGCTGGTGACGGAAAATCCGCTGTACTTCGAGGCCAAGGAAGTGCAGCGCCTTTCAGCGGACCGCTACGTGGTGCGCCACGCGTGGTTCACGGTGTGCGATCCCCGAAGACCGACGTGGCAGTTTTATGCGCCGGAAGCAAGGGTGACGGTGGAAAAGTCGGTGGCGCTGGTCAACTCCAATTTCCGGCTGTACCGGGTGCCGCTCTTTTGGATGCCGTATATCACAACTCCAGCGGGGGAGCATCTGCGCCAATCGGGTTTTCTGGTTCCGATTCTGGGCAACAGCAACAGCAAGGGATTCGTGGCCGGGGATGCATTTTACTGGGCCCCAAAAAGCTGGATGGATGCCACCATCGGATTTGAGTACTTCAGCCGGCGAGGTCCAGGCCAGCGCGCCACTTTCCGGGCTCGCCCGTTCGAAAATACGTCCATCCAATACAACTATTATGGCGTGGAGGACCGCGGCATTGCCGGAGCCGTGCCTGGCACTATCGAAAAGCAGGGTGGCTACGAGCAGCAACTGGAAATCGAGTCGCTGTGGAAGCACAACTGGCGCTTCGTCACCGATCTGAACCAACTCTCTTCCCTGACCTTTCGACTTGCGTTTGCCGGAACATACGGCGAAGCCATCAATTCGGAAATTCGAAGCTCCGTGTTTCTGACCAACAATTTTCGCGGCTTCAGCCTGAATGTAGCGAGCTTGAACGATCGCAACTTCCTGGAACTGAGCCCGCCGAACAGCGTCGTGCTGCGCAATGCTCCGGAGGTGAGTATTGACTCCGTGGAACAGGCGCCCTGGCGCAACCTGCCGGTCTATTTCTCTTTCTCGTCGTTCGCGGGGGCGGTCCATCGCGACGACGAATTTATCAGCACGCCGAATTTTGTGGAGCGTACGGAGTTTGCCCCTAAAGTGACGATTCCTCTCCATTTCAGGAATTGGCTTGGCGTGACCACCTCCGCCATGTTTCGCACCGCGTATTATGGGGATTCCTTCGACGCGGGCGGGAATGTTTCCGGGCAATCGATCACCCGAAACACGGGAGAATTCGACGTGGAACTTCGCCCACCGACCCTCGAACGGTTCTTTGACCGTCCCGCCACGCGGCATCGCTACAAGCACACCGTGGAACCCTTCCTGACATATCTCTACGTCACGGGGGTGAACGATTTCGCCGATTTCATCCGCTTTGACAGCAATGCCACGCTGACCGATACCAACGAGATCGAGTATGGAATCAACCAGCACCTCTACGTGAAGCGTGGCGATGAGCAGCCCGTGGATTTTCTTTCCTGGAGGCTGGTGCAGAAGCATTATTTTGATTCAACCTTCGGTGGAGCGCTCGTTCCCGGCCAGAGGAACGTTTTCCAGGCACTCGATTCCCTGACCCCGTTCGCCTTTGCCGCGACGGCACGCAACTGGTCGCCCATTGTCAGCGACGTGAAGCTTACGCCCGGCGGGCCGTATGACGCCGAGTCCATCCTCGAATACGACCCGCAACTTAAGAAGGTGACTACCATCGGCACGCTGCTGAGGGTCAAACCCTACAGCGAGTTCTTCGCCACGGTCGCCGATTTCCGGTTGCAGGGTGATCCCATCGTCCAGCCGCCTTCGCACCAGATCCGCGGCATCATCGGCTACGGCGATCTTGCCCGTAAGGGCCTCAACATGTCCGCCGGACTCAGTTACGACATTCTCTCCAACACTCTGCTGAATCAGTTTGTCCAAGTGAGTTACAACGGCGGGTGCTGCGGGCTCTCCGTCGAATACGGCCGGTTCAACCTGGCCACCGTGCGTTCGGAAAATCAGTTTCGCGTCGCGCTGATTCTCGCCAATATCGGGACCTTTGGAAATTTGCGGCGCCAGGAGAAGATCTTTTGAGCGCCGGAAACAGCCAGATCGCTTTTGCTTCGATTACGGAAATCGGCAAGCTCTTCCGCCGGCGCAAGCTTTCCCCGGTCGAACTGACGGGGTTGCTTCTGGATCGCATCCGGAAGCTGAATCCATCTCTCAACGCCTACGTCACTGTTTGTGAAGAATTGGCGACGCGGCAGGCCGCGCGCGCGGAGTCCGAGCTTGGCAGCAAGGCGCGCGGGAAAAGCCGGCGTGACCGCGGGCCCCTGCACGGAATCCCCATTTCACTGAAGGACAACATCTACACGAAGGACGTGCGCACGACGGGCGGCTCCCAAATCTTGCGCGAGTTTGTTCCGTTGCAGGACGCGCCGGTCGTGACGGCGCTGAAGAAAGCCGGCGCGGTGATTCTCGGCAAGACGAACATGCATGAGTTTGCCTACGGCGTGACCACCGATAATCCCCATTTCGGGCCCACGCGCAATCCCTGGGATCTGCAGCGCATTCCCGGTGGATCCAGCGGCGGATCGGCCGCGGCGCTCGCGGCAGGCCTCTGTTATGGAAGCGTCGGAACAGATACGGGAGGTTCGATCCGCATCCCCGCTTCACTTTGCGGAGTTGTGGGCCTCAAGCCTGGGCTCGGCCGCGTCCACATGGAAGATGTGATTCCGCTATCGCCTACGCTCGATTTCGTCGGCCCGTTGGCACGGACTGTGGAGGATGCGGCGCTGATTCTTGCTCCCATTTTCCTCAAGGGAAAGGGTGAGGGCGATGTTGTTCCCGGCCGGGTCTCCTCCTTGCCAGGCCGCCGTCCACGCCTGGGAATTCCCAGGGAGTTTTTTCTGGAGGTGTTGGACCCCGAGGTGGAGGCGGCGTTCGAAACCGCCATAGGCATTCTAAAGAAGCGGGGTGCGCGTTTCACGGACGTTTCGCTGCCGCAACTGATGGAAACCGAAGATGCGGGGAACCACATCGCCTGGGCAGAAGCGACGTTGTATCACCAGAACGCGGGTTGGTACCCCGAGCATGCCGCGGAATATGGCGAGGATGTGCGAGCGCGCCTGGAAATGGGAACGAAGGTGACCGCAGTCGCCTACTTGCGTGCTTTGGAAACGCGCGAAAAATTCATGGAATCTTTCCGCGGAGTGCTGGCCGAGAATGAACTCGACGCATTGGTCGTGCCGACCACTCCGATCACCGCGCCGCGCCTGGGCGAAGACGCCGTCACCCTGAAGGGCGCGACGCATCCGACGCGCGGATTGCTTCTGCGTTTGAATCGGCCCGCAAATCTTGCCGGGGTGCCGGCGATGTCTGTACCCTGCGGGCTTACAAAGAACGGATTGCCGGTTGGACTCCAATTGATTGCCGGCTGGACAGAAGAGCCGCTGCTGCTCGAGATCGCGCGTGAATTTGAACGAGAGTGTTCCTTCACCGCGCGCCCTGATCTGGAATCTCTTCGCTGATTGTCAATGCGCAGGAATGTCCGGTGCGGTCTTTATGGCTCCACGCCGCCGCATGATCCAGCCGCCAATCACAAAACCGATCGTTCCGGTAGTCAGGCCGCCGAAGACGTCGGCCACGTAGTGATAGCGGCCCCAGATGGTGGAGACGCACATGCACAGGAACACTGGCAATAAAATCCAGAACAGGTAGCGCCGGAATCGCCATGCGCCCCAAAGGGCAGCAGTGGCGCCCGCCACGTGTTCGGAGGGAAACGCGGCGCCTCTTACGCGGCCAAAGTGTTCAATGAAATTCACGGTCGCGGTTACCGGTCCGCCGGAAAGCGGCGCCTTCCAGGAACCCGCCATGGCGAACCATGGGCTTTCAATCGGGAAAAACATGGCGATGACGTAACCGATCATGTAGCCGATCATGGAGTAGGTCATCACTGACCAATAGGCGCGCCATTCCCCGCGCACATAAAGAATTCCGCCGAGGATGAGCAGATAAGTGAAATACGAAAGATAAACCAGTTGCATGACTTCATTGCGGGGAGTGCTTGCGAACTGTTCCAGCCAGATTGTGGGGTGAACCCCCGTCAACCAGTAATCGAAGGCAATCAGCCTGGCATCCTGCCAATGCGGCGTGTAGAGCGTCATCAGGTGCGCCAGTTCCTCGAAGCAGAAGAGGAAGAACAGGTGCGGATACCAGTGGCGCCAGAAGTGCCACCACCGGGAAGAAAACGAAACACCGTGCAGAGCCTCGCCCGCAGCGGCGCGGGCTTGCGTGTGGCAGAGGGTTAGAACGAGGGCCGCCACGAATGCCTGAGTGCCAAGCAGCCGCCACGGGTGCGCCAGATTCTGCGCGAACAACGCAATCAATGTGCTTGAGAGGCCCAAGTATGCGAAGGCCATCCACTCAAAAGCACCACACGCCGTCCATGCAACCGCAAGTTGTCTCTGCAAAGCTTGCCACACTCTGGACGTATCTCCTCGTGCTGCCGGCAAAACCACAACGCAACCGTCGAGTTGGCTCGCGGCCACGCAGTCTGTCTTGAGCGACTGACCTCTCCACTCTCGCATTTTTTCGTTCTTCATGCCTGCCCCTCGTTTGGTTGGATTTCTGCAGCCGCGCGCGAGTCAACGTTCGAGTCGACTTTCTTCTCGAGTTGCCAGTGCCAGATCGGCCAATCTTTGGCATTGGCGATCGCGGCGAGCGCCTTTCCGGGATTGACGGCGTGGCCATGGCCAACAGCACAGAGCAGGTGTTTGTCCAGCACACTGTTTCCGTAGGCGTGACACTGCCGCAGGTCCAGGTTCTGTATTTTCGCAAGTGCCGCAATCGCGCGCGTTTTCGCAGGCCCGTACATCGCTTCGCCGGCGAGGTAGCCAGTCCAGTGCTGGCCCTCTCCGGCCAGGCGCGTCGCGCAAACAGACAGGCGAACCGGCACGCCGCGCGCTTCGAGTTCGCACTCCATCGCCATCGCGGCCAGACGCGCCAAGGGTTCCAGCGTTCCGCTCACCAGTACGATTTGGTGCTCTTGCCGCGCGTGCCACATCATCCGCGCGATGCCTTCTTCGAAAAAAGAAACGGACTCCATATACCGGAAGACGAGGTCGCAGCAGAGACCTGCAAGATAGCGTTTGTTCTCATGTTGCACAGCCAGGAGACCCTTGGGCAACAGGCGCAGCGTCTGGCAGCTCCACCGCAGATAATTCGCAATCGGAATCAAGCTGTTGCGGCGCAGTTCGGAAAAAAACCGCTTTTCGAGGGACGGTTGGGGAATCAGCGTTCCATCCAGGTCAAAAAACGCCGCGAGGCGACCGTTGGTTTTCGCTTCCGCACTCATGCGGCGTCTCCCTGCGGATGACCTTTTGTTCCCTGTCCCGGCAACTTCTCCGCAAAATATTTCCAGCCTTCCAGCAGCACCGGCAAGCCGCGCATCACGCAGAAAGCTGCGGTGGCCCAGGCTAGCGACTGCGCGCCAACGCGAATGGCGGCGTGCATGTCCAACGTCACGGGCCCCATGAGCGCCACCGGCCCGCGCGTCAATGCCAGTTCCAACCCCAGATAGCAGAAGCACACGCATTTGAGAGCGGCGTATGCACCCCGGCTCCAGCGCGAGGCCACCAGGACTTGAGCCCACCTGCTTTGCAGCATGGAGTCCGCGCCCCAGCCAGAGCGTCCCGCTTTCATCGCCAAGCCGCGCAGGAAATCCGTAGCTGTCCCGCGCGCAAAGAACAGCATGGGAAGCCAGAGCGACACCATGCCCACCACCGCGAAATAAGTGAAGTACATGTTTTCGATCATGCGGTCGCCCAGAATGTCGATCTGCGCGCCCTCTGGCGTGGCCATTTTCTTAATGCGCGCGATGTGGCCATCCAGGGCGTCCAACGCGATCGCACTGATGGTCAGGCCCACGGCCATCAGGTTCAACCAGGCGCTGCGGCCAAACAGGCCAACGGAAAGAAATCCCAGACCCACGCGCAAGAACGTAATTTTGTTTGGTGTCCAGATCATAGCCACCTGCCGAATCAATCTCCGTACCGCGAGGAGCAAAGAGGGGGCCAAGCGGCCAACTCTTAATCAGTGTATTTTCAATAGGATGTAGGAACGCAGGAGTCGGGCCGGGTTTGTCTCTGCCAGCAAAACGCGCCAGGTGTCTCCGACAGCCCTCGTTGTGATCTAGCCACGCTGTTTTTGCGTCTAAAAGGAAGGCAGAGGGCTCTGTAACTTAATCAGCGGCGGGATGATCTCAAGGGAGGACTGCGGGGGAGAGGAATCCGCGTTTCGCAAACGCACTCTCTTTTTGTGCGAGAATAGAAGGGAAAAGGACAAAGTGAAATGACCGATGTTTCTCTGGGTGGTGCCTTCCTTGCCGGGGTGATTTCGTTTCTCTCGCCGTGCGTGCTGCCTCTTGTTCCGGGCTATATCTCGATGCTTTCCGGCATCAGCGTGGAGCAGCTCCGGCAGGGTCAGCAGCCCAAATCTGGACTTTTTGCTTCCGCGCTCTCCTTTGTCGTCGGTTTTTCTGTGGTGTTCATTTCCTTCGGCGCTTCCGCCAGTGCCGTTGGAGGATTCCTGCGCCAGAACCGGGCGCTGCTTGCGCCGGTTGCAGGGGCTTTGATCTTGCTCTTCGGACTGCATTTGTTGGGCGGGTTGATCCGCATGAATGTTCGTGCAGGGATCGTGCTGGGTTGCGTGCTTGTCGCACTTGGGATTGCATCCCTGCTTCGACACGGCCCGCTGTTTGCCGGACTGGGGGCCAGCCACTTCTTTTCGCTTTCCATCATCGGCTTCTTCGGCCCGCTTTTGGCGCGTTGGCTGAATCAGGACGTGCGACTGCACAATGCCGATACCAAGAAGCCAGGGATGCTCAGCGGATTCCTGCTGGGCTTCGCGTTCGCGTTCGGCTGGACGCCCTGCATCGGCCCCATTCTCGCCACGGTTCTGGCGCTCGCCGCCGCCAGCGACACAATTGCTCGAGGCGTGCTTCTGCTCGCCGTCTATTCCGCCGGCCTGGCCATTCCATTTCTCCTGACGGCCCTCGGTATCGGCTTGTTCCTGCGGTTTTATCAGAATTTCCGCAAGCATCTTCACGCGGTCGAATTGTTCAGCGGCGCCTTACTGCTGTTTGTGGGCGGGCTGGTGTTCTTCAACAAGTTGACCTGGCTGGCGGGAAAGTTGACGTTTCTGAATCGTTTTTCGATGTAAGGAGATAATCTTTCGGGTGAAGGGTTTATGAAAAAAGTTGCCATCATCGTTCTGACCGTTGCGGCGCTCATCGCAGTCACCATCTACGCCGACCACGCCACACGACTGCATCCCAAAACCGGCATGACCGTTGCTGCTTCGAGTGTTGCGGGAAAGCCTGCGCCGAATCTCAAGCTGAAGGATCTGGACGGCAAGGAAGTGTCTCTCGCGGACCTGAAGGGCAAGGTGGTCCTGGTGAATTTCTGGGCCACCTGGTGCGATCCCTGCCGCGTGGAAATCCCGTGGTTGATCGAGATGCAGGGCAAATATGCTTCGCGTGGTTTCACCGTTGTAGGCGTGGCGATGGACGACGAGGGGAAGAGCGCGGTCGCTCCTTTTGTTGAGAAAGAGCGCTTCGATGTGAATGGGCAGCAGTTGCCGATGAGCTATCCCATCTGGCTCGGCAGTGATGACGCTGCCGACCAGTTCGGCGGGATTCTCGGTTATCCCACCAGCTTCCTGATCTCCAAAGACGGCAAGCAAGTGGAGAAATACCAGGGCCTGCTGAATTACGATCAGCTGGTCAAAGACATCGAATCACAGCTCTAGGAGGGGCGGCGCGCATGCTCTCTGAACACGATTTTCAGAAAAAGGCCGACGCCACCTTTGAGGATTTGAAGCGCCGACTGCTGAAGCTCGGCGATGAACATGAATTTGACGTGGAAGGGGAAAGCGGAAAGCTGGAAGTGATCTTCGAAGAACCGGAGCCCGCAAAATTCGTGATTTCACCCAACACGCCGATCCGCGAAATCTGGATCTCAGCGCTTTCGACCAGTTTTAAGCTGGGCTGGTCCGAGGCGCGCGGGGCGTTCGTACATGAAAAGAGCGGCGAAGATCTTTATGCGGTAATGAGCCGCGTGATTTCCCAACAAATCGGTGCACAGGTGACGGTGTGAAACACTTTTTCGCCACGCTGCTCTTTCTCGTAGTTGCCGCTTCTCCGTGGCTCGCGCCCACGGCCGATGCGCAAGCCATGTCTGGTAAGGACGTCCTGGCTCCCACGGCCTACGTCTCCTTTGACCCCGTGGCACGGGGGATGGCTTTTCAGGTGGCGGTGCTGCTGAAGATCAAGCCGGGTTTTCACGTCAACGCACGCGAAGTCACCTTCGACTACCTGATTCCCACTGATCTGAAGGCGGACGTTCCCGCAGGATTCAAGATGTCCAATGTGATTTATCCGAAGGGGACGCTGCAGACTTTTGCGTTTTCGAAAAACAAACAGCTGAATGTGTACACGGATTCGGTGACGGTGCGCCTGCCACTCACGGCTCTTCCCAATGCGCCGCTTGGCGCGCAACGTCTGGCCATGAAGCTTCGCTACCAGGCTTGCAGCATGGAAATCTGCCTTCCGCCGGTGACCAGGGATGTGGAGGCCACGATCCATGTGGTCGCCACGCAGGGCGGCGCGAAAGCGGCGAACGGGGCGATCTTCGGGAAATAGGGGTTCAGGATAGTGGTTTACCTGGCGGTCCGCCCCGGAAGGCGGACCCTACATGAAAAACCCTACTGCCACTGACGTAGAGCTTCACGAAGGCGGCGGACGACGCGTTCCTGTCCGAGGACAACCATGGTGTCAAACAGCGGCGGGGCGACAGCCTGGCCGACGATGGCCACGCGCGTGGCATTGATCAGCAGGCCCGCCTTTACGCCCGCTTCTTCCGCCACTTTGCGCGAAGCATGGTCGCAGGCATCATGATTCCATTCCGCCAGCGCTCCCAGCGCATCGGCGAGGTTCTTCAGAAGGGCGGGCACTCTTTCGTCTTTCCAGAACTTAGCTTTCGCGGCCGGATCCAGCGCAAATTCATCGCTGAAGAACGCGCGCGACCACTTGGAAAAATCCGGCAGAAGCCGGACGCGCGGCCGCAGCAAATCCACGGTCTTCCTGAACCACTCGTGACCCGCGCCCACGGCCCACTCTTCCTTCCACAAGCGGTCCTGCCTCAACTGCTGCTCCACGTCCGGCAGAAGGTCCTCAATCGGCAGTTTCTGCAGATACTGGGTGTTGAACCATTCCAGTTTGGCGCGGTCAAATACACCGTTTGTCCGGCTGACGCCTTCCAGGGAAAATCTCTCGATGAGATCGTTGGTTCGGAAAAATTCCTCGTCTCCGCCGGGAGCCCAGCCGAGCAACGCCAGGAAATTCCGGAAGGCTTCGGGGAGAAATCCTTCGCGGCGGTACATGTTTACATCCGTGGCGCCATGGCGCTTGGAGAGCCGCGATTTGTCCGCGCCGAGAATCAGCGGCACGTGGGCAAAGACCGGCGGTTCGACACCGAGCGCGCGGTAGAGCAACACCTGCTTGGGCGTGTTCGAGATATGATCGGCGCCGCGCACCACATGGGTGATACGCATGTCGATGTCGTCCACCACCACGCTCATCTGGTACATGGCCTGGCCGAAGTCTTCGTCTTCCTTGCCGGAACGAAGAAGGACGAAGTCTTCAATGTCGTCATTGGCGAATTCGCGTTCACCGAACACGGCGTCAAGAAACTTCGTGCTGCCGCCCAGAGGCACCTTAAAACGGATCGCTGGCTTGGTGTCCGGGGAGGGTGGTTTCCCATCCCGGCAGGTGCAACGGAGCACCTTACGCAGTTGAGATTTCTCCGCGCCTTCTTTAGCGTGGTCACCGCCCACATAGCGCTCTGGGGGGCAATAGCACAGGAAGGCGGTTCCATTGGCCAGGAGTTTCTTGGCGGATTCCCGATACAGGCTAGTTCTCTCGGACTGGTAGAACGGTCCTTCATCCCAATCCACGCCGAGCCACTTCAGGCCATCAATGATGCCTTCGACGAGCTCGGGCTTGTTGCGTTCCGCGTCCGTGTCCTCGATGCGGAGAATCATGGTGCCGCGATGCTTGCGTGCGTATAGCCAATTAAAAAGCGCAGTTCGGGCTCCTCCGACGTGGAGATAGCCAGTGGGCGAGGGCGCAAAGCGCACGCGCGCAGTTCCCGTATGAGTGCTGGTCACTTCTGTCATGGTTAGTCGCTTCCAGTAAGTGGCAATGAAAACTTCAGTGTAGCGGAAGCTCACCCCGCCCGTCCATCCACCATGCCGCGCCGGGCGGCGAGCATTTTAGGCCGGACATCCTCGAACGACTCAGTCGGCGGTCCACGCTGCTTTCCCGGCCCCCTGCTACCTCTTACGCCACTAGTACGCGGGTAGTCTTGCGGCCTCATTTTTCTGTGCCTCATAATCGAAAAAGACTGGTTACAGGTGTGGTTGGGGTGTTTTGGAGCGCCTCGCAAAGGTGGATGTCCGGGCATTCCGCGGTGCCATACCGCCGCGGAGATTCCCGGCTGCTTGAGCGCGGAGTTCCTCAACACTTGCTGCACCCCCACACCAAGGGAAAGTCCCAGAAAACTCGATGGTCCAGGGCTTCATTGCGCTCGGCTTCTTGCTCGCCACTCTGATGGTCGGAGTGTTTTTTGCGTACATCTATTCGCTGAAGCGCCAGCCATATCTCCTTTTCTGGACCGCGGCGTGGTTCCTTTACGCCCTGCACTTGCTCCCTTTCGCTGTTTCTCCGTGGATGAAAGCCAATCCGTTTTTGAACGCGATGAATCCCGGCTTGTTCGGCATAGCGGGAATCGCGTTCTTCCTTGGCACCCAGAGCTACACGAGGAAGAAGCTATGGGTCGGGCCAGCGATCGGAGCGGCGTCCGTGCTGGTCATCTGGGCGGCGGCAGATACCTTCCGGGTGTTGCCCGGATCCGCCGTGTTTCCCGCTTCCGTGATTTATCTGGCTATCGCCTTTCTCTTCTGGCGTGAGAGCCGCCAACACGAGACCCTCGCCGACCGGCTGCTTGCGCTGGCCTTCACCACCTGGGGAGTCCTGACCATTTCCGTGCAGATTCTCCCCTCCGCGCGCGAATTGCCCGGCCAGGCGGTCCTGCCAATCACGGTGATTCCGACTGCGTTCGTCTGCATGCTGCTCATCATGGCGATTTACGAAGAGGAAAAACGCCGCGTGGAACGCAATATGTTGGCGCTCTCCAATCTCAACCTGGCAACTTCGAGTTTTGTCGGCGGGGAAATCCAGCGCATGCTGGCCCAGGCCCTTGACCGGGTTTTGGGAGTCGTGCGCTTGCCGGCTGGCGCGTTGTTCCTGCATCACGGTGATCCTGCGGGCCCCAGTTCGGTGGTCTCGGCGGGTATTTCCGATGAATTCTGCCGGACGGCGCAGACGGAGGGCTTGGACGATTATCTGGTGGGGATGGTGTCGCGATTCGGCGGTCTGCTGGGCTTCCGTGATCTGCGGGACGACAACCTTTCCGCCCTCGAGAAAGACGAGCCGATCCGGCGATTCCGCGAACTCGCCCTGCGGCACGGCTTGCGCAGTGCCGTGGTCATCAGCCTTCAGGCGAAAGAACAGGCTTTTGGCTTGCTTCTCCTGGGCACCCCGGACAGCCGGCGCTTCACTCCCGCTGAACTTCGGCTGCTGCTGGCGCTGGGCCACCAGATCGGGGTGGCCGTGGAAAACAGTTATCTGGTGCAGCAGACTTCGCGCCGTTCCGAAGAGCTTCATGTGCTGAACGAAATCGGGCGCGCGCTCAGCTCCACGCTCAACAAGGAAGACCTGCTGCGCAAAATCTGGGAAGAGTTGCGCCGCCTGTTCGACGTCGAAAATCTGTATCTGGCCACGTTTGATTCCGTGCGCGACCAGATTCATTTCGATCTGGAAATGATCAAGGGCTCGCGCATGCCCAAGCGCGCGCGGCCGGCCGGCAATCACCTGACGGAATTTATTTTGCGCACGCGCCAGCCGGTGCTGATTCGGGAGAATTTTGTCTCCGAAATCCGCAAGCTTGGCGTCGAGCCGATCCGTACCGCCGGTTCGTTCTGCGGCGTTCCCCTGGTGGCATACGATCACGCCATTGGCGCTTTGTGCATTTTCTCCAATAACGAGCACTCCTACGACGAAGGACACCTGGAACTTTTGCGCGTGCTGGCCAGCGAAGCCAGCATCGCGATTGAAAATGCCCGCTTGTTCCAGGAGGAGCGAACGAAAGCGCGCCATCTCAGCCTGCTGAACCTGATCTCGCGGGATGCCATTGCCACGCTGAACCCGGACGAAGTGCTGGCCAAGATTGCGGGGCAACTGGAACACGGACTGTCCTACGACCACATCGGAATCGCCATACTCGAGTACACCACGCGAGAGCTGATCATCTCCGCCGAGAGCGGCAAGCGGCGCGGGGCCATCGGGCGACGCCTTCCACTCGATTCGGGATTGATTGGCCAGGTGGCGCGCACTGGAAAGCCGGCAACCTACCGCTCCGCGGTAACTTCCCAGAACAGCACCAAGCCGGTCCTGGCGGATTCGGTCACCGCCATGGCGCTTCCCATCTTTTATGCCGATCATCTTCACGGCGTTCTCTACGTGGAAACGCTGGACCGTGTGGATTTTTCGGAAGAGGAATCGCTGCTGTTGCATACTTTGGCCGATTTGATCGCCGGTGCGTACCACAATGCCCTGACCTTCCAGAAGGCTCAGGAGCAGGCCATCACGGATGGCCTGACGGGCGTGAAGACGCACCGCTTCTTCATGGAGGCGCTCTCCTCAGAATGGAAACGCTCTTCCCGCGCGGGGCGTTCTTTCGCTTTGGTGCTGATGGACCTGGACCGATTCAAGTTTGTGAATGATTTCTACGGGCATCTCGAGGGCGACCTGGTGCTGCAGCGCGTCGGCCAGATTCTGGAAACCAATTGCCGCCGCTCCGACGTGGTGGCGCGCTACGGCGGGGATGAGTTCGTGATCCTGATGCCGGAAACCACCATGGAGCAAGCGCGCCAGCTTTCTTCGAAGCTGCGCGGCTGGATTGCCTCGGACCCGCTGCTCCGCGAAAAGAATATCAGCGCAAGTTTCGGTATCGCGTCCTATCCAGTGCATGGCTCCGCGCCGCAAGAACTGATCCAGGTCGCGGACGCCTCCATGTATCTGTCGAAACACCAGGGAGGCAACACAGTTTCCACCGCCGAACACATCGATCCGAACGAGGCGCGCCGCTGGAAGCGCGATGTGCTGGAAGCCTACCTGGGGGTCACGCTGAAAAGACTGTTCGCGACCGGGCCAGACGCCTTTGATGAAATTTACCAGCGCCTGCGGCAGTTCTCGGATTCCCTGCCGGCCATGGAAATCGCCGGGCTGGCTGGCACCGAAGGCCCTAATGCACTTCCACAATCGATACTGGACACAGTGACTTCGCTGGCGTACGCCATCGATGCCAAGGACCAATATACGCAGGGCCATTCGCAGAAGGTCTCGGCGTATGCCGCGCTGCTTGCAGAAGCCCTGGGCATGGCGGAAGCCGAAGTCGAGGAGATCCGCCTGGGCGCCGTCCTGCATGACGTCGGCAAGGTGGGCATCCCCGAGCAGATCTTGAACAAAAACGGACCGCTGAATCCCGAAGAGTGGGAGATCATGAAAACCCACGTCACTTATGGCGGCAAGCTGCTCGAGCCACTTGCTCCGCTCGCGCGCATCCGCAAAATGGTTCTGCATCATCATGAATTTTTCGACGGCTCCGGTTACCCGCAAGCCCTCACCGGCACGGTCATTCCGATCGGCGCGCGCATTATCACCATTGCCGATTCCTACGACACCATCACCAGCGACCGCAGCTACAAGAAGGGGCGCACCGCCGAGGAGGCTCTGGCGGAACTCGAGCGCTGCGCGAACACCCAGTTTGACCCGGAGTTGGTGGCCGCGTTCGTGCGCGCCATGCGCCAGCTCCCCAATCCCATCATCGAAGTCACTTCCCTGCTGTCGCGCAATTCCTGAGAGATAAGTGCATGGGGGAAGCCCGGTGACATTGCATCACACGGGTGCGTGAGCCCTGTCACTGACGCCGTGTTCGCTATCGTCCGATAGTGCACCGTCCGTCACCTTTTCTCTCTTCGCAAAAACAGGGGGTCTTTCCGTGAACCAGCCTTCCCCATTCCTCACGACCTATGATGTTCTGCGCCAGCACGGCGTTGAGCGCAGGGACTTTATCAAATTTTGTGTGACAACAGCGGCAGCGCTTGGCCTGGAAGCCTCGATGGTCCCCAAGGTCGTGGCTGCGATGGAGACCAAGCCCCGTATCCCGGTCATCTGGCTCCACGGCCTCGAATGCACCTGCTGCAGCGAGTCGTTCATCCGCTCGTCCCACCCTATCGCTCAGGACGTGATCCTCAATATGATCTCGCTGGACTACGACGATACGCTGCAGGCGGCGGCCGGTTTCCAAGTGGAGGAAATTCGCAAGAAGCTCATCAAGGACCATCCGGGTGGCTACCTCCTGGCGGTGGAGGGCAACGCGCCTACGGCGGACGGCGGCGTTTACTGCACCGTCGGTGGAGAGACCTTCCTCAGTGTGCTGAAGGAGACGGCGGCGCATGCCAAGGCCATCGTCGCGTGGGGTTCCTGCGCCTCGAACGGTTGCGTCCAGGCCGCGCATCCCAATCCTACTGGCGCGAAGCCCATCCACGAAATCATCACGGACAAGCCCATTATCAATGTTCCTGGCTGCCCGCCCATCGCCGAAGTAATGACCGGCGTGCTCACCTACATCTTGACATTCGAACAACTGCCGGAACTGGATCGCATCGGCCGACCGAAGATGTTCTACGGGCAGCGCATCCACGACAAATGCTATCGCCGGGCGTTTTTCGATGCCGGGCAATTCGTGGAGTCATGGGACGACGACGGGGCACGCAAAGGGTGGTGCCTTTACAAGATGGGCTGCCGCGGACCATCCACGTACAACTCCTGCTCCACATTCAAGTGGAACAACGGGGTGTCCTTCCCCATCGGCTCCGGCCACGGCTGCATCGGCTGCAGCGAAGCGGGCTTCTGGGATAACGGCCCGTTTTACCAGCGTCTCTCAAACGTCGTGGTTCCCGGCATCGACGCCACGCCGGACAAGATCGGTGCGGTACTTGGCACGGCGGCGGTTGTGGGCGTCGGCGCGCATCTGATTTCCACCGTCGTCCATCGAAACGCCCAGAAAATCCACGTCGACGACACACCGCCGGCCAGCGGGAAAGGCGAATAGGAGCCCATTATGACGACTCGAGTTGTTGTCGATCCGGTGACCCGCATCGAGGGCCACCTTCGCATCGAAGCCATGCTGAATGACAGCGGGCACGTCGGCGATGCCATGTCCAGCGGAACCATGTGGCGTGGCCTCGAAGTGATCCTCCAGGGCCGCGACCCGCGGGACGCCTGGGCGTTTTGCGAGCGCATCTGCGGCGTATGCACCACGGTGCACGCGCTCGCTTCCGTGCGCAGCGTGGAAAATGCGCTCGGCATTCAAGTGCCGAAAAATGCGGACATCATCCGCAATATTCTCTTCCTGACGCAAATGGTGCAGGATCACGTGATTCATTTCTACCACCTGCACGCGCTGGATTGGGTCGACATTGTTTCGGCGTTGAAAGCCGATCCCGATCGCACCGCCGCGCTCGCGCAGAAAGTTTCTCCCAGTGCGGAAAAATCCAGTGCCGGCTACTTCCGCGACATCGCCACCACACTCAAGAAGTACGTGGACTCCGGCCAGCTCGGTCTGTTTGACAACGCCTACTGGGGCCACCCGGCCTACAAGCTGCCTCCGGAAGCCAATTTGATGGCTGTCGCGCACTACCTCGAAGCCCTGAAGTGGCAGAAGGAAGTCATCAAGATTCACACCATCTTCGGCGGCAAGAATCCGCACCCCAATTACCTGGTGGGCGGCATGGCGAGTGCAATTGCTCTCCAGAGCGACAGCGCCATCAATATGGAGCGCCTCAACATGGTCAAGGACCTCATCGCTCAGGCGAAACAGGTTGTCGAAACCATGTATATCCCCGACCTGCTTGCGGTGGCTTCTTTTTATCCGGAGTGGACGCAGATCGGCGGCGGCCTGGGCAACTATTTTTCCTATGGCGACATTCCGCAAAACGGGATCAGCGATGTGGCCTCGTTCAAAATGCCTCGCGGCGCCATCCTGAATAAGAATCTCGCGGAAGTTCTGCCGGTCGATCCGGCAGATGACGCTCAAATCCGCGAGGAAATCACGCATTCCTGGTACGAATACTCGGACGGGAAAGAAGCACTGCATCCGTGGGTGGGAGAAACAAAGGCCAAGTACACGGGGCCGAAACCGCCGTACACGCAACTCGATGAGAACGCGAAATATTCCTGGCTGAAGTCTCCGCGCTGGAAGGGTAACGCCATGGAAGTCGGGCCACTTTCGCGCATGCTGGTGGGATTTGCGAGTGGACGCACGGATTACAAGGACGTAGTTACGGAAGCGCTGGGCGTCTTGAAGGTGCCGGCCACGGCCCTATTTTCGACGTTGGGCCGCACGGCCGCGCGTGGACTCGAAACGCGCCTTTGCGCTTACTGGCTGCAGCAGGAGTATGACCGCCTGATCGCCAATCTCAAAGCGGGGGACACCGCCACGGCGAATACCGTCAAATGGGAACCTGCGAGCTGGCCGGCCGAAGCCAGGGGCTACGGCTTCACGGAAGCTCCGCGCGGCGCGCTCTGCCACTGGATCCACATCAAGGATACCAAGATCAATAATTACCAGATCGTTGTGCCATCCACATGGAACGCTTCGCCCAAAGACGCCAAGGGGCAACACGGTGCCTACGAGTCCGCGCTTCTGGGCACGCCGATGGCCGACCCGAAGAGGCCGCTCGAAATCCTGCGCACCATTCATTCGTTCGATCCTTGCCTGGCGTGCGCTTCACACGTTCTCGGCAAGGACGGCCGCACGTTGTCGGAAGTGCTGATTCGCGTATAGGAGGCGGCCATGACCAAGGTAATTGAACCCTTCGATCCAAAGGATGTGGTCGCGCATCCGGAGCATTACTTTCGTCGCGCGTATATTTGGGAAGTCCCCGTGAGGATCACGCATTGGGTGAACGCGCTGTGCCTCACCGTGCTTTTCCTGACCGGGCTGTACATCGGCTCGCCCATCCTGACGTCCAGCGGCGAGCCGGCGAATCACTTCCTGATGGGCCGTATCCGGCAGGTCCATTTCGCCGCGGGAATTATCTTCCTAATCAGTTTTCTTGTCCGGATTTACTGGTTTTGGGCGGGAAATAACTATGCGCGCTCCGGATTCCCGATGGTTTGGAGAACGAATTGGTGGAAGGACCTCTTCCGCCAGGCCGGGGACTACTTCCGCCTGCAACGTGGCCACGTGCACTTGGGCCACAATGCGCTTGGTGGCTCGGCCTACACCTTCTTCGTGATTTTGCTCGGGTGGGTGCAGATCTTCACCGGCCTGGCGCTGTATTCGGAAACGAATCCCAATGGCACGCTCAATAAGCTGTTCGGCTGGGTGATTCCGCTGATCGGCAATTCGTACAGCACGCACATGATCCACCATCTGACCGCCTGGGCGTTCCCCATCTTTGCGCTGTTGCATATTTACATTGTTACGTACGACTCAACGCAGTATGGCAACGGCCTGATCACTTCGATCATTTCCGGTTACAAGTTCTACCGGCGAGGGGATATCCGCCACGATGAATGGCTTTCCTGATTCCAGGCCTGGGACTGGGCCCGTGCCCATCCTTGTGCTGGGGCTTGGCAACATGCTCCTCAGCGATGATGGCGTGGGCCCGGCCCTGCTAGAGCAGTTGGCAGTTTCCGAAGGCCGCTGGAACGGGCAGGTGGAATTCCTCGATGGCGGCACCCAGGGCCTGGCACTGTTGGGACATCTGAGCGGCCGCCGCGCCCTGATCATTGTGGATGCCTTGAAGAGGGGTTCGGCTCCGGGCACAGTGCACCGCCTGACTTTGCCGGAGTTGCGGGAGGTTTCACCCGGGCGCGCGAATTCCGGCCACGAAAGCAACGCAGGCGAGTTGCTCGCCGCGGCACAACTGCTGGACGAACTTCCGGACCAGCTTTTCCTGGTGGGCGTTGAACCCGAACAAATCACCACGGGCATCGGTCTCTCACCGTCTGTTCAGGAAGCGCTACCTGCCGCGTCCGATCAGGTCTCCTGCCTGCTCTCCCAACTTTGCTGAAGGGCCGCGGTCAACAGCTAGAAGATGAGCCGGAAGATATCGCTGTAGTCGTCGGTCCAGAGTCGCGGCGCGGCGGGCGGCATGGCCGGCGGCCAGTTCGGGTCCAGGCCTGGGACCTGGAGCGCTTCCGGCCGCCTGGCGAGAAACACCCAAAGGCAGTCAAGGAACGGGTAACTCCCCTTCGTAAACTTCACTACGGAATAGGAGTGAGAATATTCGCGGAGGCCTTCCACCACAGGCAATAAATTGATGTGCCTGCTGCTGAGATGCATCGCCATGATGGAATTGTCGTCGCGCAGATGTTTCGAATAGATGTCGAAAGCTTCCTTCGTCAGTAGGTGCACGGGCACGGCATCCCCGGAAAATGCGTCCAAAACCAGCACGTCGAATTTCTGCGCATTTCCTTGTGCCGCTTCTTTTTCGAGAAGCAAGCGCGCGTCCCCCAATTCGGTTTCTACCTTGGCTGCAGAATCGCGGAGATAGGTGAAAACCGGGCGTGGGCCTTCGGAGAGTTCCACGACCTGCGGATTGATCTCGTAATAGCGGAAATAATCACCGGGAAGCCCGTAGGTGGCCAGCGTGCCGGCTCCCAGCCCGACGATCCCCACGCGCAGTCTGCCGTCCCCTGAGCGGCGCTTGGGGTGATTGCGCAGCAAGATGCCTATGCCGCTGTCGGGACCGTAATAGGCCATCGGCAGCCGGTCGTTTGGAGGATTCAGTTGAGCCCCATGAAGGGTGTGCGCGTGAAAAAGGGCTTTGCCGCCTTGCTCCAATTCAAAGATACGCAGCGCGCCATAGAAATTGCGTTCGCCAAAAAGCAGTCCCGGTTCTGGTTTGGCGCTTTCATAGAGCGCGATCATGGCCAGGGCGCCTACCGCTCCGGCCAGGAGTTGCACGAATCGGAATCGGCTCGGACCGGCTGCGGCGCTCTTCTGGATATAGGCGCCCGCGAGGAGCAGCGCTGAGGCGAGGAACGCCCAGGCGTAAAACTGCTTTTCCAGAAGAACTTTGCCGAACGCCGGGACCCACTGGCCCATGGCCGCCATCGCCAGCAGCACTCCCGCCGCAATCGAGCAGGGAAGCCAGAAGGTCCGCGAGTATACCCAGGAATGTTTGTCCAAGAAGAGACAGACCAGCAGCAGCACCGCACAAGTCCCGAGCGAGAGTTGAAATTCCGTGAAGAACCGGAAAATCTGAGGCGCAACGATGGCCACGAACATGCCGCCGAACGCCCCGCCCGCCGCGACAGCCAGGTAGAAGGCCGTCAGCTGCTTTACTCCCGGCTTCAACCGCACCAGCTCCCCGTGGCAGATCATGCAGCTCACGAAGAGGAGTAAGGGGAGGAGCACCATTTGCGCGGTCCGCTGGGCATAGACCATTGCCGCGCACAGCACAAAAATCCCCAGCCCGAACAATGGATGGAAGATTTCGCGCCGGTACCATCGGGGATGATCAAAACACAAAATGAAACTCAGCAGATAAAGAGCCAGAGGCAAGACCCACAGGAGTGGCAGGGAAATGATTTCCTGGCAAAGTTGATTTGTCGTGGCCAGCAGCAGGGCCGAAGCACTAGCCGCCAACAGAACCCACAAGGCGTAAGAGCGGAAAGCAACCTTCAAATCGCCGTCGCTCTCGCGGCGCCTTTCCTCCAAATTGCCGGGATTCGCCCGCAAAGCGTACCAGCCGCACCAGCCACAGCCTGCGCAGAACACCGCGAACAACCCGCTCCAGAGCAGCCCCTGGACTCTTAGCCTGAGCAAGGGCTCAAGCAGGAGTGGGAAGGTCAACAAACCGAGCAAAGAGCCCAGGTTCGACACTGAATACAGCCGGTAAGTGCGGACGCCGCCACCTTGTTGTGCAAACCAGCGTTGCAGTAACGGCCCTGTTGTGGACAGCACGAAAAATGGCAATCCCGTTGCCAGAAGCGTGATGAGGATGACGTTGCGAACCGGATGCTGGCTGTCCGCCGGTTTCCACCCGTTCCCAGGCGTAATCGCGGAAGGCCATGCCAGGGAAAGTGCCACCACCGCGACCAGCGCGATCGCCAACAATCCCAAGTGCAGCCGCCCCTGCGCGCGAGGCGGTAGCCGTTCCGAGACAATGTGGGAATACACGTATCCGCCCAGCAAAAGCAGCTGAAACACCACCAGGTTGGTCGTCCACACGGCGGCGGACCCGCCAAACCACGGAAGGATGTACTTGCTGATGATCAGCTGCACCTGGAACAGCAAAAAGGCACTGAGAAACATGGTCAACGCGAAGACCAAGAGCGCCCCAGCCGCCGTACGATTCCCTATTTCTCCAGCTTGACCTCTGTTTCTGAATGGCAGGCTCACAGCGGTTGCTCCGCCATCTGGCGCCACCTTTCTCTGCAATTCTCCCCGCCTCAAAATTCAGCGGAGATTGCCCGCAGACCACAATCTATCTGTTTCCTTCCCAGTTTCCTACACGAGAGCGCGCCTCCAAAGTTCACCTGTCACAACTCTATTTCATCCACGGCACGGTCCGGGCAGCGGGAAGCGGCAAAGAGGCGCAACTCTTCTCTCATGTCAGCCGCGGTCGTTCCACTGTGAAACATCTGCGTTTGTCGTCTGTCCGTTAATCCCTTCCTTCCATTTTCGGGTCATTTCGATGGACTGACCCTTCACCGCCTGCGATTTTAGAATTCGCCTCTCGTACCTCTCCCCTTCCACGAGGGTTTCTGTCGAAGGGTTCACGCAACAAAGACAGAGCAGCATTCGAGCCAGCCGCTTACCTGGGACTGTGCGCGCCGGGGCGCGTGCGGATGCGACGCCCGCGCTGCCAATGATGAGAAAGGGAGTCGCACGAAGCATCCAAGAGTTGCAATTCTGCGTGCCATGCTTTTTGTCGCGGCTTATTTTGCCACCACGCTTTTCCTGTTCGCCGGGGAGCGCGGCAGCCGAGCCGACAAGAACAAACACACGGCAAATCAGAATCAGTTGTATGCGGCGCCGACGGATCCCGCGCTCTATGTCGGTTCAGAAATCTGCAAGCCCTGCCACGAAGACAAAGCCGAATCCTACGAGGAATCTCGCCACTTCGCCACGACACTCAGGGGCAAACAGGGGCCGGAGTGGCAGGGTTGCGAGGCGTGCCACGGCCCGGGCAAGGCCCACGTGGATGGGGGTAGGGGCAAGTCCAAAATCTTTTCGTCTCAGGGTGCCACCGCCAAGGAAATGAGCCAGCGCTGCCTGGCCTGTCATGCGTTTGGCGAGGAGCAGCCAAATTTCCTGCGCTCCATGCAGTCGAAGAACGACGTCGGTTGCCTGGACTGTCATTCGGTCCACAAACCCGCTGTTGAAGAAGCGCTGTCGAAGGCCCCGTCCATCGACGCGCCGCTACCATCGGGAGCAAGTATCGATGCCGCGAAGAAGTCGGCTTTCGGCGCCACCGGCGTCCCTACGCTGTCCCGGCAGACGATCCCACACGATCAGCAGCGGCCACAGACGGAGGAGAAGAATTTGGGAACTCTTCTGCTACGGATGGTTCGGACTTACGCGCAGGTAGGCGAACAACAAGGGCTTGCCGCTGGGGTGTTGGCTTCCGCCGTTCGGTTCAACGGTCACAAAAACGGCATCAATGTCTTCGAGTGTCTTCGGATCATCGGCTTTCAAAACCCACCGCTTCTTGGTTACGTTGTCTTCATAAAAGATTCCGAGACTCCGCGCTTGCTGTTTGTCCGGCCCTTTCCGCCCCCAGGCCTGGAACGAGCTCGCGTTCTGAACACCGGTTTGTGCAGCCAAATCGAACGCATAGAAGATCAGCCTCTTTCCCTTCGTGTAAAAGACTCGGCCGTAGGTCTGGTCCGTCCCTTTCCCGGAGACGTCGTGCACATCCGCTATATAGAGGTCACGAGCACCCATCAATTCTCGGATGTCGCGGTCATGTGCAAGGAGCTCCTGCCCCTTTGCAACCTCCGTTTCCCTTTGCTTAAGAACCTGCTCGCGCTCCCTCACTTGCTGGGTCAACTCGTTGACCTTGGCTTCAAGAACAGCAGCCTTGCGTGCATTTTCATCCCGCTGTGCTGTCGCTGCTTCCAGTGTTTTTTGAAACTCCGCGAGTTTTGCCTGTGCGGCCTCAACTTCCTCATCTCGCTTGGCCCTGCCATCGCTGGCAACTTGTACGGATGGTTGTCCGCCTCCCGAAGAGTTTGCCGGCGCCGTCCCCACGGATTTCAACCAGTTCACGACTTTGGCCTGTTCGGATAGTTCACGATTCAAGTCGTCGATGACCTTACCGTTCTCTGCGAGCTTCGCTTCCAATTGCGCTCGCTCGTGACCCGCGTCGCTGGCTTGCTCTTCGAGAGAACCGGCTAATTCTTTGGGAGCCGGTGGAATCGCTTGCGCGACTTCCGCGCCCCGTTTCACGCCTGTCCTGTATAAGGTGATGCCCAAGGCCAATGCCAGAAGCACTGCTGCGGCGAACGTAATCCAAACTTCCCGCCAATAGATTTGAGGCGGACGGTAGGTGAAACGCTTGCCTGGCTTCAATTCTTCAGCCTGGCCATGTGCCAGTCCGGCCGATTGCGTCTGTTTCTGCTCTCGGTCTAGTCGCTTGAAAAGCCTTTTTTCCGCGTCTTCGACGGACCATGAGCTGTCCTCTATTCCTCGCATCAGAGCGGGATCTTGCGCTAAAGCTGTCACTGCTGTTCGCCTTGCGGCTTCGTATTCGTTTCTTGCTAGGCGGCACTCCGGGCACGCGGCCAGATGCGCATCGAGTCTCGCTTGTTCGTCGGCGCTCAATTCGCCAGCGGTCGCAGCAGCGCAAAGCTCAAGAAACTCCTCATGCGCTCCCATTGGTCAAATGCCTCGACTTCCCATCGAATCTCGTTTCATAGCACCCGGACTATCGCCTGTTCAATTGGTCTTCGGTTAGGTATCTGCGGAGCTTCTCAAGGCCCCGATAGTGATGATTTCTGACGTTGGCGTAGGTCTGGCTCAGCTCCTCGGCGATTTCCGCGAACGTATACCCCTCAAAAAAATGAAGTCGCAAGGTTTCTCGCTGGTCCTCGGTCAAGTCCGCCATGATCTTCTTCCATCCTTTTCTACCGAATCGCCCTTCGACAGTCTCGTTATAGTCTAAATGGGAATAGCTACTGGATTCGGCATCGCGAAGGTAGTCAGCAGTTGCGAAGCTGTATAGGCCAATCGACTTGAGCTTCCTTCGTCGCAAAAGCGCTTGTGTGTATGCTATCTGGAATATCCAAGAACGGGCCTGGCCCTTAGAGGCATCGAACAGTTCCGATTTTCGGTACACATACAGGAAGACTTCTTGGACCAGATCATCAGCTTCGCCAGAATCCTGCAACATTTTTTTTCCAAAACGATAGATGGCGCTTGAGTGGCGCTTAAAGAGCGCGGCAATCGCCTCCTTCTCACCGAGACGCAGCCTTGCCATCAGGTGCTCGTCGCTAGCGAGTTCAGGCTCGACAGTCGGGCGAGGCGATTTTTCCTGTTCCGCCGCTTTCGTGGGAAGCGCTGTAAGCCTAACACTCGATGAGTAAGCGTCCACGGGCACTCCCGAAAGCAATTAATCAACACGGCTCGAGGTGATTCTCTTTCGAGGCTGTAGACGATCGTCTGTAGATTGATCGTATTCAGGATACTAAGAGTATGGTGTGGCCAAGGCAACAAAATTCTCCAGGCGGAGGTTTGGCGCCGCTGTCCGGGATGAGAGACAAAAACTCGGTCTCTCTCAGGAGGATTTCGCGGAAAGAGCCAACGTTCACCGAACGTATATCAGCTCAATCGAATTGGGTAAGGTCAACGTCGGAATCGAGGTCGCAAACGAACTGGCTGCGGCTTTGGGCTTGCGATTGAGCGAACTCGTCCACATGGCAGAGTAGTCAGGCTAATGCAACAAGCAGCGATGGGGTGAACCAAGTTCCGGTGCGAATGATTTCGCTCCGGTGGAGTTCCGAACGGACCAGTCTGGGGTGTTGTAAGAACTCGAGCGAGGATTTTGAACCCCTCTCAACGTGCATTTGGACCAGGGCTGGCATGATTTGGCGTCTCCCCGAGCGCTTGGTGGGAATCTAGGCGCGCATCAGTATCCCGAATTGCTCGTTGTGGCTCCTCTGTTCAGCGGGCTCGTCAGGGCAAGTCGTTGATTCTACGGAGGTGTGGTCAGGGCGGATTTGAACCACCAACCTCCTGGTCCCGAACCAGGCAAGCCAATAACCTAAGTCGCTGTCTTGGCGTCACTTGTAGGTTCTTGGGCCGCTCTCAGATGGACAAGTCGGACAAGTCAGCTTCGGGGTGACCTTCTTTTGATATTCTCGATAGCGTCCGCCTTCGAATCGAAAGCTAACCATTGTGCCGAATTTCCCAACTTGGCCCCCGCTTCGGATATCCCGATAGCCGTGGTGTTGAGTATCAAGCACCCGTAGGCTGAGCCCGGCAGTCTTTAGCACTAGCTCGTATCGCCCTCCAGCCCGCCGAAAAACCCAAAACCAGCCAATGCCTTCGGCGCTGTGGAAGCACAGATACGTCTCGCCTTGCGCGTTTGGGAGAACGACCAAATCTGCCTCGTCGGTTCCGTTCAGGTGGATTTCGGAAGCGATCAGCCAAGAGGCCAGAGAACCTCCCGCTGGAATCGGGTTGTCCTTCAAGCAGGCCGTGATGGTGTCGTCCTTCTGGAGGATTTGCAATACAGCATCGGGCAAGGGGATCGATCGCTTGACCAGCGGTTCGGAAGCAACTGCATTTGCGTTGAAAGTGGTCTGTTCCTGACTCCCCGTCCGCGAAGTAGCCGAGCCGTCGAGCAGAAATACAAGGCACGAGGCCCACACGAGGTAAGTTCGTCTCATCATATATCCCTCTTCAGTCGTACTTTAATCTCTCGTTACTGACATTCCGGCAAGTACGTGAGCGCGTTATTGAACGCGCTCGTGGCCTGCTGCATGGTGATGTGGCTCTGCCCATACGGGGAATCCGGCATACTGGCCCACTGGAACATGTTCCAGAAAGCCTGCTGCAGGTTACGCTGCAAGGCGGGTTGCACAGCGTCGTAGTAGTTCAGCATGGCTGCCGCGGCATCATTTTGAGCGCTGGGAGAAATGTCAGAAGGGTTGCCAAACATTGCCCACGTGCCGGGCATGAATTGATACGCGCCATAAGCGTGGCTGACACCGTAGGGGGTTTGAACTCCAATGTTTGGGAAGCTAGAAAGCGTAGTTGGGTCAATCACGATTGGATTGCGGCGAGTTCCGGTCTGACCGAGCAGTTTGGATGGGCATGGGTCATCGCTCCTAGTGGACTGGACCTGGGCTTGCTCTAAGCGGGACAGCCTATTTATAGTTATTACTTTGTCAATACAACATTTCGTGAACAGGGGGCTCGCCCGCGCCTGGAACGACCTTGCGCGATTACTTCGCTGCGGCCGCCACCTTGAAGATTTGCTTCTCGATAGCCGCTCGAATTTCCTTCGGCAACGCGTCGCGGTGCTCTAGGGTTTTCCAGTTCGCAACGGTTCGCTCGGCCGTCTCCGTGACGATTTCCCAAAGAGGGCTCACCGGAATCCGTGCCGTGTCCGCGAAGCGCCGGATCTGGTCTTTCGTGATCTCGCCGAGTTCCCGGCTGCCGCCTAAGCTCAATGCCAACGTGTCGTTCGAAAGGTAAGGTATCGTCGAAACAAAATCGTAGGCGGGAGAAAGCACGGGCTTGCGGCAATCCGGATACAATAACGACCAATTCTTCAAGTGCATGTCGGCATTTCCGATCAGCACTGAGAACACTACACGCCGTGCGAATTCATAGGTCGCTTCCTGACCTGTCTCCGCCCAGAGGACCGAGGCGATATTCGCGTAGCTCCGGTGCTCGTATTTGTCGTTTGGATAGAGGCCAAAGACCTGCGCGAAATCTTCCATGTGCACGCGCGTGCCGTCCGCGCGGCGGTCGAAGCGTTCGACGGCCAGCGCCACCTTGCCTACTGTTCCCGATTCCTCGGGAAGTCCCTTGATTTTGTCGATCGCGATCAGTTCGTTCTTTGGAACTTCGATCCCTACGCGGCGTGCCAGCTCGAGCATGGCGTGCTCGTTTTCCGGTACTCCCACGTAGCGCGCCGAGGGAAGTTTTACGATCCACGAACCACCCGTACCGCCTGCGGGAATCGTCAATCCGCCGCTCGCTTCCATCACCACGGAGAATTTCAGTTGCACGCCGGCGAGCGAAAAGCGTAACGCTCCTTTCGGGGCGTGCACCGGGTCTTCCGTTTCTGATTCGTGGCCCTCGTCCGCGTGATGCTTGGCGTCGGTTGGCTCGACGACCACGGCTCCGGGGAGATCCGCGCCGAGCACGGCCAGCAGGAAGAATTCACGGTCGGCGTTCACATCCGCTTTTTTTGCCAGATAGGACCGCAGCGGACCCTCGGGCAGGAGGTTCGCAAAAAAAGGGGGCACGCGAGGCGAGTAAGGGCGGGCTCTGGTGACCATACCGCCCGTGGTGCTCTTAAAGGATAAGCTCAACGTCGGGCGGTTGGGGTCATCGACGTAGTCCTGTTCGAACGCGAACAGCTGACGCTCACCCGCAAGCCGGGTGATGATGCCGATCCGCCGGCCATACAGCCGGACGGCCAGGGCATTCAGATTGGCGTATTCAGAATTCATCGGAATGCCGCTCCTTGGCCTCCGGTTCGTCCTCGTTCACGGCGTACAACGGCCGTTCTTCTTCGCTGCCCGGCGTACTGCTCGCCTTGTGTTCGCGAATGAGAGACATCACGGCGGGCACGAGTGCGCGCGGAACGAGCACGAGGTCGTGGTCGAGTCCGCGGACATAATCGAGCAGAGTGTCGAAGCGCGGGACAATTTTTCCGGACTCGATTCCAGAGACGTGCATCTGCGGGATACCCAAATGGCGGCCAAGCTCTCGCTGGCTCCAGCCACGGTTGTCGCGCGCCTCTTTGAGTTCCTTGCGCATGTCGGCGGGAAGCTCAGCGAGACGAACGGGTCTGATATGCTTCTTTATATCTTTTCCCATGATTGATATAATATGGCATATCTAACGAGGCTGGTCAAGTACCCAAAGATGGCTGATATGCACGATTAAATCATTCTGCCTACTTGATATAATATAGCCTATCGAATACGAACTAACTCCATCGCAAGGTCCTATGCGGATGCTTAAGCAGAAAGAAGCAGCAGAAGGGAAACGGAACACCAAAAAGAAGGGGACCACAGCAGGAGAGAGGAGGCGGAACAACCAATGCCAGCGGTTCAGCCAGCACGTCTTGCAGGTTTTACCGCGGCCTCCTTCTAGCACTCTGAATCCCTAGCTGGAATCTAGGCGGTCAACATCTTCTTCTGGACGCTCTACATGCCTCGGACGTGGGTTCTAAATCTACCCGTCGGATCGCGCTCATATCCGCTCGCTCAGAAAGCCCCCGGGCAGAGTTTTTACCGCTAAATGCTCTCCGTTGTACACAGCTGTTACTTCAAGATTTGCACGTACAAAATGATCATGGCGAAGGGCTACACTTCTCGGCGGCAAGACTCTTCCGATCTCCTAACAAGCTGCTGAAAAATCTTGCAAAAGAGCAATTTTTTGTGTCTTTGGCCTGATCGAAGCTGGTTTTTCAGTTTCCTCGGGCTCCTTCTGTTTCTCCGGCCGGCCATTCGCCGCTTGCATCGATCGGCGCGCCCTACCGAGTTTGCTGCTCCAGCAGGTTTCGCGCGCGTACCAGGTTGTAGACCGCCGCCGTGAACGTGAACATCCACTTTACCCGTTCTTCGCCGCGATGCCGCAGCTTCCTCATCCATCCAATCGTCTTCATCCAGCCAAAAATCTCTTCCACCCGTTTGCGCACCCGCTGGCTGATTTCGTAACCCGGGTGCCGCGCCGTTCGTCCGTCAATCGCGCTGCCGCCAGGCCGCTTCTCGTTCCGCGCCACGTGCGGGTTCACATTTACTCGCCGCAGCACCGCCACCAATTTCTTTTGGTCGTAGCCTTTGTCTCCGCCCAGCGTCACGCGCCGGGAGAAGCGCATCCTCGTCTTCATCGATGAAAGCGGACTGAATCGCCGACCGCAATCCCACCTGCGATGGCTTGCATAACGACACGCCGTTCCGCAACAACCGTGGGGACTTCCCGACAGAACAGGCCAGCTTCCAAAGCAATTACTTTTCCTGGCTCGGCTACTCCATCACCAGCGCCGCCGGAAACACCTTCACCATAGACACCTTGTCACCGACAGGGCCGCTCACCTACCGCTGCCAACTGCCGTTCGCGGCGGTAAACGTGGACATGACCAAGAGAGTGGCATTTAAGTCCTCGTGGAATTATTACGACTACTGCGAATATTCCGATTCCGGCCCCACGTTGCCGCGAAATTTCCGCGGAAACGTCTACACCCTCTCGCTTCGCTACGCTTTCTAGCTGTACCTCCGGAGGGAGGGGCGGGGAACCGGCATTCCCTGCCCCTTCCTTTTTTCCAGTAGTTCCTCAATCTGCGTATAGCCATTCTTCCATGGCAACGAATTCCTTCCGTGTCTGCTACAGTGAAAAGGCGGAATCAGCGGCGATCACAGGAAGAATTCATGCAAACAGCCTCGGTAAAATGGATTAGCGGGCAGAAATTTCTGGGCGGCAGCCCGTCCGGTCACGCGGTGACTTTTGACTCCGATCGGGAATCCAATGAGGCGCCGGGTCCCATGGAAATGGTGCTGCTGGCGCTGGGGGCGTGCACGGCCACGGACATGGTCATCATTCTCGAGAAGAAGCGGCAGAATCTGCAATCGCTGGAAGTATTGTGTTCGGGCGAACGTGCCGCGGAGCCTCCTACGGTATGGGTCAAGCTGGAAGTAGTGTTTCGTCTGCGCGGCAAGATAGATGACAATGCGGTGACGCAAGCCATGGAGCTGACCAGGGAGAAGTATTGTTCGGTGGCGGCCATGCTGCGGAAGACTGCGGAAATCTCCTGGCGCTACGAAATCCTGTCGACGTCCTGATACAAGCGTTTCGCTTGTTTCTCCCGAAGCGCTTCGCATAGAATCAACGTTTAGCCTCAGGGGCTTGCACTTCCCAAGGAGCATCATGTCTCGCCGCATCGCCGCAAAAATTACGGGTGTAGCCGGGTACGTTCCGCCGCGCGTTTTGAACAACGCGGACCTGGAAAAAATGGTCGACACCACCAGCGAGTGGATCATGGAACGCGTGGGCATCCGCGAACGCCACCTCGCCGATAAGGGCGTGGCCGCCAGCGACCTTGCGGTGGAAGCGGTCAAAAAACTGCTGGCGACTCACCCCTTTGACTTGCAGCAGGTGGACTTGATCGTGGTGGGCACGGTCACCCCCGACATGATGTACCCCTCGACGGCGTGCCTGGTGCAGCACAAGCTGGGAATGGCAAATACATGGGGCTTCGACGTTTCCGCGGGTTGCTCCGGCTTTCTCTACGCGCTGAACACCGGGGTGAAGTTCATCGAATCCGGGCAATACAAGAAAGTGCTGGTGATCGGATCGGATGTAAATTCTTCGATGACCGATTACACCGATCGCGCGGTTTGCATCATCTTTGGCGACGGCGCCGGGGCCGTTCTGCTGGAACCCACGCAAGACGGCGAAGACGGCATTATCGATCAAGTCGCCCAGATCGAAGGTGTGGGCGGGCAGTTTCTCTACATGCCGGGCGGGGGCAGCCTGAATCCTGCTTCCCATGCCACCGTCGATCAGAAGATGCACTACATCCATCAGGATGGCAAAAATGTGTTCAAGTATGCGGTCAAGAAAATGGCGGAGATGACCGAGCGCGTCTTGGCCAAAAATGGGCTGACGGGCAGGGACGTGGACTGTTTCATTGCTCACCAGGCCAATCGGCGCATCATCACCGCTACCGCCGAGCGTCTCGGCATGCCTTTGGAAAAGGTGATCATCAATATCGAACGCTACGGCAATACCACCGCCGGCACAATTCCCCTGGCCATGCAAACCGCCCTCGAAGAGAAAAGACTGAAAAAGGGCGACCTCGTGCTGCTGGCCGCGGTGGGCGCGGGATTTACTTCCGGGGCGACACTCCTGCGCTGGGCCTTCTAACCCTGCATTTCAAGAAAAAGGGGCTCGCGGACTTTACCGCGGGAGCAGGTCTAATTTGGGGGTCCACGCCAACAGGAAGAAGATCCCTGCCGCATAGAAAACGCCGCAAACATTCCATCCCGCACCGATAAATCGCAGGGCCAAGCCGAAAAGGACCACCGACTCGCAAGACACGAGAGAAACAAGCACGCCGTTGCGCCATCGTCCCGCGGCCTGTGAGTCTTCAGGATTCTTGCTCAGGCGCTCGGCGGCGGGCTGAACGATGAGCCGGCGAAAGAAGACAGAGATGCCAAGACTGCTGAGGGCCACCAGTCCGAAGGCAAGCAGGATCGCCATCGGCGTTGCCTTGCCCGAATCGTGGACGATCCTGCTCGGCACCCAGACATAGAGGATCGCCGCCAGGAGGAACGCCGCATGGATCACTCTCATGCTTCGCAATGTTTTTTGCGCAATGTTCATGGCCTCGCGGCTCTATGGCACGCCACCACCAGGCGCGCCAACGCGTGCCCATTCTGGTTCAGCGCAAAGGTTCATTGCAAGTGGGAGAGCGAAGAATCCCGCGAAGGTCAGTTCAATTTCAGCAAGAACGGATCGAAGCGGCCTGGGCGAGGTTGGCTTCGAGCCGGTACCCAATTTGCACCGCGGCATACCGGGCGCACAGCACGCGTTCCTGTTCGCTCCAGCTCATGAGCGCCGGTGAGAGACGCCCAAAATAATCGGCTACTTTCCCCACAATTTTGTAGTACGTGGGCACAAGACCCAGGCCAACGCCACCGCTCTTCAACTCCGGTGTCAGGGTGAGCAGGCTGGCCAGCCTTTCAAAGTCCCCTCCGCAAAGATTCGATTCCTGCACTTGAACAGCTGCGAGCACTTCACTGGAAATCGGCCGAGAGGCGACACCCGTGAGCACGGCGCGCCAGTAGTACAACCCAAACTGGGCAAGGGCCACGAGCGAGATCGCGAAGAGCATGGCGGAGAACATCTCTCAACCTCCACGGTGAGAATGCGCTTTTGCTTTGCAGGGCCCAATAGCGCGACGGTACTATTCGGGTAGCCTGCAGGGGTTTAAGCGCGCGCGTCCGTCAACCAGGGCCCTGGCCACCGGGCCGGCTAGTCACCCAAGCCGCCTGCCGGTTGTTTGGAGGTAACTTCATGAAATCAAGCATCTTATTTTCCGTCCCGGCAACTATTCTCTCCCTGCTCCTGCTGTCCCCCCGGGGACAGGCTCCGAGCCAGCCCGTGCCAGTGCAGGATTCCATGCCAGGGGCGATTACTTCGATTCTGAATCAGCAGCAAGAGGCCTGGAATCGCGGCGACGTGGAGAACTTCATAAACGGCTATTGGAATTCACCGCAACTGACTTTCGCGGGCAGCGGCGGCATCACCCGCGGCTGGCAGCCCGTGCTGGCCCGCTACCGGAAAAATTACCCCGATACTCAGGCGATGGGACATCTCGATTTTTCCGAATGGGAGGTGCATCCGCTCGGGAGTGATGCCGCGTTCGTTCTCGGCCGTTGGCATCTCCAACGCTCTTCTGACGAACTGGGTGGCGTCTTTACGCTGGTCTTCCGGCGCTTCCCGGAAGGTTGGCGAATCATCCACGACCACACCAGCGCGGAAGGGAAGAAACCCTAGCAGCTCCGCAACGCCGGAGCGTTCATTGAGTGTCAATACTCTGTCGTTTATCCTGAGAACGGCGTTGAACCACGGGGCCGTGTCGCAGGTCGTGTTCATCGAAGTTTTCCCTTAAGACCGAAGGGACCGGTTGCCGCGCCATTCCGTCAGAGGGCCGCATGACCAACGGATTCCTGACACGCAAATTGATTCGCCCTTTGCTGGAGATCCTCCGGCAAGGCGTAACGCCTGAGAAGCTGGCCCTGAGTGTTGCCTTGGGCGTGGTCATCGGTGTGATCCCGCTGCTCGGGTGGAGCAGCGCGCTGTGCGCCCTGATTGCCCTCATCTGGGGTTTGAATGTGCCGGCGATCCAGCTGGTGAATTACTTCCTCTATCCGGCTCAAATCGCGCTGCTGATTCCATTCTTCCGGCTGGGCGAAAAACTGTTTCGCGCTCCGCACCTGCCGCTCAGCCTGTCGAAGATTTACGGATTCGCGCACGCGAACCTCTGGGGCGCGATCAAATTGCTCTGGACCACCACCTGGCATGCCATTGTGGTTTGGGTGCTGATCGCTCCTTTTGTCGCCGCGCTGCTCTATTTCTTTCTCGAGCCCGCTTTCCGCCGCGTCTTGCAGCATGTGCACGTGTCCTTGCCCGGAAACAATGTAGCTGCGGCGAGTTGATTGCCGCACACCATCGAGAAAGACTTTGGCCGCCGGTAACCAGGTTGAGCTGAGAAGCGCAGTTCGCATCCCCCCCGGCTACAGGCCCGAAAAGGCACTGCCCGGCAAACCGCCAACTTGCGGCCTGACGGGCGGTCCAGTTCCGGGCGCGTGCGCTGCAACACGCAGGCCGGATTTACATTCCGGGCATGCGCTTCTCGACCCGCGCGGCGATGACCACGGGGCCGGTGCTGCTGTTGAAGAGCAAGCCGGCCACAGAGACCTGGTCATTGACCGCGAGCGCGCTCAGTCCGCTCACGTTCTCAAAGTCCGTGCCCTGAACCGGCTCAATCTCCAGCTGGCTGACACTGGCATGCATGAAGAGTGGCGGCAGGCCACCGAGCATGAAATTGGGCGTGGTTGCCGACGCGTTCACCGCTGCGATCGTCCCCGTAATTTCTGAATTCTCCAGTGTGAGGCTGTCAGCGCTGATGGTGAATTGACCCATTCCTCCGATCGTTATGGGCAAGGTCGGATGGAAGCGAACCACCTGGCCCACGAAGACATCCGGAACGCTGGCAAAACTCACGCCGGAAGGCATGCTCAGCCCATCGGTGTCGATTGAAAAAGTGGCGGAAGCAGTGGGCTGTATGGTGAGCCCAAGCCCCGGACCCATCTGGGCAAACTGATGTTGAGCGTCCTCCATGAAAGCCAGGGCCACCTGAATCTGGTTCATCGAGGCGTTCACCGATGTCACCACGCCCTCGAAACTGGGCAGGCCTTGGGTTTGCAGCAAATTGACCTGAGTGGCGTCCAGCGTCCCGCCGGCCAGCAGGTTTACCTTAACCTGCAGAAGTTGGCCAGTGGCGATGCACGAGAAGTTGTTCGCCTGACAGGAGGTGCCGAAGCCGTACTGAGTGCTGCTGTCTGTGGCTATGGTGAGGGTCTGATTGCCGAAGGCCGTCTGCAGTGTGAAATTCGGGGCATTGACCGCGGAAACCGTGCCGACCACGTGGAAACGTTCAAACTCGCCGGTGGGCAGCGGCGGAACCTCGATAAGGCTGATCGTGGGCGAGATGGACAAATCGTTTTGAATAGACGTGTTGATGTCGAAGTGCAGCAGCAGAGCAACCGGGGAATTGGAAGCCAGCGTAAGCGGGAACGGAGCCGCGGGCGCTTGCACGGTGATGTTCGATTGATTCAGCGGCGGGGTGATTTCGCAGGTCTGGCCCGTGGCGCAAGTCTGCGTGCCGACCGTCAAGGTCTGGCCGGTCTGATTGAGGATGGTCATCTTTGGATTCGCGAAAATGGTGGAAAGACCGGTGTAGGTTCCCGCAGGCACATTGCGGTTGACGAGGAAAGCAGGCTCGGTTTGCAGGTGCTCGAGTTCCACTTCCTGGGGCTGGTCGAGCATGGAAACAGCGGTTTGCCCCGAACCAGAAGGCTGGAGCGAGGCCGACATCACCTGAACCTCAAAGCGAAGCACGGTGACGCCCATGGGAGGCGCATCCCCGATGGTCAAACTGACGTTGCTAGCATTACTGGCCGTAACCGGGGGTGACTGCATCGAAGAATTGCCGCCGCATGCGGCGATGGCGAGCGCGAGCAAGACGGCAAGCGAAAGAAGCGGAACTGACCTTCGCATAATACCCTCCCTGGGAGCGGAGCGATAAAGCCTCCTCGATTATTGGTGAGGGCTGGGCGAAGAAAGAGATGGAGTCCAGACACGACCCCTGTCTGTTCGAAGATGCCGAGAGCAGGAGGGAGGTTGCTTTAATTCCGTGCCACATTGCAAAACTTTAGAATTCCGAACGTTACCGTGCGCGTGAGGCCCGCCCCAGCGCATTTTAAGCCCGGCGACCCGGGCTCTCCTCGGGGGTGCGTCCCCCGCCTGGCCCCTTCGGCGGCAATTCCTTCGCTCCAGGAAAGTCCTAGAGGACTTCGATGATTTCCTCGTAACGCTTGAACGGCGGGATCAGGTAGGCGCCCGCCATTTCTGTGCGCGCCCATTTCAGCATCTCTCGCGCAACGTCGAACCCGCGGTCGCGGGCGGAAGCTCCGGCCGCGTCCATGGACTTCAAGAGCGGCTCTGGTATCACAATGCCGGGAACTTCGTTGTTGAGCCGCAGCGCTTGCTTGTAACTGTTCAGCGGCCAAACGCCGATCAGCACCGGGATAGCCGGCGGGCCGCCCAGTTTCTTCAAGAATGCATGCCAGTGCTCGGGATCAAACAAGGGCTGCGTCATCGCGAAGTGCGCTCCCGCCTCGATCTTGGCGTGAAACCGCGCGATTTCGTTGTCCAGATCGTCCGCCATCGGGTTCAGCGCCACGCCAATGGTGAAATTGGTTTGCCCACCCAAGGTCTTTCCGGCCCAATCGGTGCCCTGGTTCAGGCGATGCAGGATCTTGGTCAAGCCGACGGAATCGACTTCGTACACGCCGCTGGCTTCCGGATAGTCACCGACCGAGGGCGGGTCGCCGGTGATTCCAAGAACGTTGCGCACCCCGCCAACCGCCCAGGCACCGAGCAGCATGGCCTGCAAGCCAATGATGTTCTGATCGCGGGTGGTGAGGTGCGGAACGGTTTCAATGCCGCGCGCCTCCAGGGCGCCCGCGACGATCAGCGCGTCCATTCCCACGCGGGCCATCGCGCCGCTGTTAATGTCGATGGCATCGACTTTTTGCGACGCCACCACTTTGTCCACCTGTTCGTAAATGCGATCGAGCGAAATGCCTTTGGGGGGATCGATCTCCACGCAAACCACAAATTCTTTCTTTTGCAGCTTCTTCCACAGCTTGCTTTCGGGTTCACGCTCCTGGACCGGAACCGCGGGCTGCGCGGTAGCTACGACCGTGGCATGTGTATGGGTCAGTGCCGGCCGAAAAGATTTCACCGCCTCCGCCATGGCGCGAATATGCGCCGGAGTGGTGCCGCAGCAGCCGCCCAGAATCCGGACGCCGATGTCCGCCGCTTCGCGCGCGAACTGGGCAAAGTAAGCCGGTGAAGATTTCGGATACACGATGCGGTCTCCCTCGCGCTTGGGGAAGCCGGCGTTGGGCATGCCGCTGATGTTTGCGTCGACCGTGTTTGCGAGTTCCTGAAGGATCGGCAGAAGCGACTGCGGGCCGAGCGTGCAGTTCGCGCCAATGGCTTGCACATTCTTCTCTTTCAGCATGGTGGCGGCAAGGAACGGTCGGATGTCCCCATAGGTGGTGCCCTCTTCGGAGTACGTAAGTTGGGCAACGATGGGCAGGGAGGAAAAGGACCGAATCGCGTCGATGGCAAGAAGCACTTCTTCAATGTAGGAAAATGTTTCCAGAATAAAAAAGTCGACCCCGCGTTCTTCGAGCGCCAGGGCCTGCTCACGGAATATCGCAAGGATCTGCTCGGGCTCCGGATGGCGCGCCTGCACGCCGATACCCAGCGGCCCGATGGACCCGGCGATCAGGACTTCCCGAGCAGCGGATTCGCGCGCTTCGCGGGCAATTTTCACGCCCCGGCCATTCAAGCGCTGGACCTCTTCGCCAAGTCCCAGGGGCGTGAGCTTAAAGCGGTTCGCGCCAAACGTATTGGTCTCGATGATCTGGGCGCCGGCTTCGATATAGGCTTGATGCACGCGGAAGACGGCCTCCGGTTCAGTGGCATTCAGTTCGTCGAAACAGCGAACCGACCCCACCGCTTCGTGCAACATCGAGCCCATCGCGCCATCGGCGATGAGAATCGAATTCTTCAGCCGTTCGTTGAAGTCCTGAATTTTCACTTGCGCAGTCCTGTCTGTTCGAGAGACCGTGCGGCAAAAACTGCTAGCGTTTCTGTTCCATGAGGCCGGCCACGGTGCTCATCAAATCGTATTTCGTGAGGATTTCAAACTTGGCGTCATCCATCTCCACGAATACCGCCGGATTCTCGTGGCTGAGAATATAGGTGATGCGCTCGACGGGGGCGTTCTTCGGAACTTTCGGGAGCGGCTTGCTCATCATCTCCCGCACCTGCAGCTTGCGCAGGTCCTTGCCCTGCAGTGCGAGCGTGAGGATCTGGTCTTCATAGACCGTGCCGATCGGCACATTTTCCTCGAATACCGGAATTTGCGAAATATCCTGTTCCTGCATGGTCTTCAGGGCGTGAAAGACCGTCTGATAAGGCCGCGCGGTGATCATTTCGCGGACTTTACCCGTTCCTTTTTTAGCGTTGACTACGTCGGCGGCGGTGATCGGTACGGTCGATTCCACATAGCCGCGCTCGCGCATCCATTCGTCGTTATACACCTTGCTGAGATAACGCATGCCCGTATCTGGCATCAGGGCGACGATAAATGCCTCAGGCCCCAAATCCTTTGCCAGCCGCAAAGCTCCGGACATACAGCCACCACCCGAGCCCCCGGTAAAAATACCTTCCAATTTCGCCAGGCGGCGCGCCACCACGAAACATTCTTCATCGTTCACCTGGATCACGTCGTCCAGAATTTGCATATCCATGGTGGTGGGAAAAAAATCCTCGCCAATGCCCTCGACGACATAGGTGCGGGCCTTGGCAATTCTGCCGGTTTTATGAAAATCGTAGTAGAGCGAGCCTTCCGGATCGACGCCGACAATCCGCACCTTGGGGTTCTTCTCCTTCAGAAATTTACCCGCGCCCGTAATGGTGCCCCCTGTACCCATGCCGCAGACGAAGTGGGTGATCTTGCCCTCGGTGTCTTCCCAAATCTCCGGGCCGGTGGTCTGGTAGTGGGCTTCCGGATTGGTCGGATTGTCGTACTGGTTCGGGTAGTAGGAGTTCGGAATTTCGCGCGCCAGTTTTTTGGCTACGCTGTAGTAGCTGCGCGGATCTTCCGGCTCGACCGCCGTAGGGCAAACAATCACTTCCGCGCCGAGGGCCTTAAGCAGATCCACTTTTTCCTTGGACTGCTTGTCGGTGGTGGTGAACACGCACTTGTACCCGCGCACCGCCGCTATCAGCGCCAACCCCATGCCGGTGTTTCCGCTGGTACCCTCAATGATTGTGCCGCCTGGTTTCAGCAGGCCCCTTTTTTCGGCATCGTCGATCATGGTGATGCCGATGCGGTCCTTCACGGAGCCACCGGGATTCAGCATCTCGGCTTTTACCCAGATTTGAGGCTTCAGGCCGGTGGCGATGCGATTCAGCCGGATGAGCGGCGTCTGTCCAATCGCTTCAATGATATTGTTGCAGCGCATCGATTTAGCTCTTCGCCGGGCGGCCCAACCGTTTCGCCCTGTGCGATACTTCCGTTAAGTTTATCATGCAGCCCGCAGGCACACGGAAGCACGGGCTGTCCGGAGGAACGTATATGCCAAGGCAAAACTTTTCGAGCGGAACACCATGGGAGCCGATTGTGGGATACTCGCGCGCGGTCCGCATCGGTAAGCACATCAGCATTTCCGGAACAACTGCCACCGGTCCGGACGGGAAGATTGTCGGCGTGGGCGATCCCTACGCCCAGGCCGTGCAAACGATTCGAAACATTGAAGCGGCTCTCGTCCGCGCGGGGGCCGGTCTTAAAGATGTGGTGCGCACGCGCATTTTCGTCACCGACATTGCCGAGTGGGAAAAGATCGGCCGTGCCCACGGCGAATTCTTCAAGGACATTCGTCCGGCCACCTCCATGGTGGAGGTCAGCAGGCTCATTTCTCCGGAAATGCTGGTGGAAATCGAGGCCGACGCAGTGGTGGGCGAATGAACGAACCAAAAGCTCTGTACGACTCTTTTATTGCGGACTATTACGACAGTTCCCCAATCCTGACACAGCGAACCCAGGACATCCCGTTTTACTGCAGCGTTGCGCGGCAATATGGCGACCCGATTCTGGAATTGGGTTGTGGCACCGGACGCATCACCCTGGCGGTAGGCGAAGCCGGTTACCGCATTGTGGGGCTGGATATCTCCGGGAGAATGCTGGAAAAGGCAGTGCAGAAGCGCGCCGCAGTGCGCCGGGAAGCCCGTGAGCGCGTGCATCTGATGCAGGGTGATATGGCCAAGTTTGACCTGGGGGAAAAGTTCCGCACCATCCTGATTCCTTTCCGGCCATTTCAGCATCTGTTGGAAACCGAGCAGCAGATGGGATGCCTGGATTGCGCCAGGAAACACCTGATGCCCAACGGCCGGCTGATCGTGGACTTCTTTCAGACGGACCCCGAGCGGATGCACGACCCCATGTTTCTGAACGAGTCCCTGTTAATTGAGTATGCCCTGCCGGACGGACGCCACGTGGCACTCTCCGAGCGTGTGGCGGCGTTCCACCGGGCCCTGCAGCGAAATGATGTCGAGATGATTTTTCAAGTCACGCATCCCGGCGGAAAACAGGAACGGCTGGTGATGGCCTGGACGCTGCGCTATTTCTTCCGTTATGAAGTGGAGCACCTGCTGGCGCGCTGTGGTTTGCATCTCGAATGCGTTTACGGGAATTTTGACAGTTCACCGTTAAGCGACGCTTCACCGGAAATGATCTTTGTGGCGAAGATTGCATAAAAAAAGGGCACTCTCTCGAGTGCCCCGGACACGAATTTCTTACCAGTGGACGCGAATACGGTATTTCAGGACGGATTCTCCATTGGACTTCACCGGCACATGGAATTGCGCGGCGAAGGCCTCGGTCTTTTTTGCCGGATAAGTGGAAGAAAGGATTTCCCAATCGCCGCCGATCGGCTCGTTCACTTCGACGGAGATTGGGCCGTCCTTGTGATTGCGCAGCGTGATCTCGTACTCGAATCTCGTACAGACGGTCGGCAATCTTCTTGTAGTCGGTCTGTTTGCGCTCGGCCACGATGTCAAATGCGTTGCCGATGTGCAGGCGATCTCTTCGTCCTTTCGGCGTGTGGTCGATGTGGTCTTCGCCGACGAAGAGCGACCCGCCGCGCGAATCCTGCTGGTACACGCGAATGGTTCCCGCAGGCAGACGGCATGCCGAGCCCGGCCTTCTCTTCATTCTTGAATTTGTAGAAAACCTGACGGGATCTTTCACGGGGAGCCGGGTTGCGCTGCGCCGCGGTAGTAGTAGGTTCTGGCCGTTCACCACGTACACTTTCCGCAACGGAAAACTGCGAAGCGTTGAGCAGGCTGATCTGCTTCGATCTCCTGGTCGAAAATCGATGTCCGCCGGTTCAGGGAATAGAGGTGATATTCGGAGAATGATTCCTGCTGGAATCGCGCGCGCGCGCTTTGCCGCTGCTGCAGCTGCGTCCATCGCCTTCATCTCATCCCGGATCCGTTCTTGCCGGCAAGGACTCGGTGAAGATCGCCCGCCACCAGTTGCAGCTAGGCATTCTTGAAGGCTGTGCCGCTGTGATTGACCAGCGTGACCCAGCCGTCGAGGTCGCCGCTCGACTCGTCCGTCGCGACGTTGAGCACATAGTCCGCGTTCCAGGAAAGATTCGCTGGCCAGGTACGAGGCCTCCACGTCGATGGCGCCGCGCGCCGGTATTCTGCAGCGTCCACAGCAGCGTCGGCCGGTCGTACAGATTGTCCGGCAACTTCCGGGAAAGCGGATGCTCTCGTAGGAGACTCCGGTGACGATTTCATTGCCAATTTTCCACACGGGCGCGCCATTGTTGGAGAGCAGCGTGGCCTTCACTTCGTCATACTCCGTCGTGCCGTCGTCCATTTTCGGCGCACCAGTGTCACTTCGCGGCCGACGATATTTCTGCAGCAGCTTGTTCGGCTCGAGCAGATCGTACTCGTAATTCTGCTCGAGGACGTTCAGCTTTCGCCGGCTCCGTCAGCGAACGAAAATGCACCGTCGCCGGATTGACGGAGGCGGCGATGTCCATGAACTTCGGAGCGAGCGATTCCCCGGACGGCAATGTAAGCTGGCGCACGTCGCGCACCAGCGCGAGGTTCGAGTTATACACAGTCACGGCCAGTTCGGTCTGATCGCTCAACGAGGTGGACTGGTCCGCGGCGTTCGCGGCTGTCACATTTTTTTCCTGTCCACCTGCTTTCTTTCTCGCCTGGTATGACGGCACTAGCGCAACCGCTCCTGCCAAAGCAATAACCGAGCCGGCCGAGGCCCAGCGACGCGCCACTTTCTTTGTAATTTGCAAGGTCTCCATGAAATCTCCTTATTCCAGAATCTGCCTTCCCTCTTAGAACGAAGCCGGGAGAATTTCTTGCACGGGCGTTCTACTCGTTCGAGATTTGCCTCCAGGTGGCGCCACCGTCGCTGGTCTCAAAACTCGCGCGATTTGAAACATCCCGGATCGAGGCGTGCAGCGCGTCCGTTGCGTGAACGCCGCCAATATCTCCAGTGACTGGCGAGGGAACCGGCTTCCAGTGTTTCCCTCCATCCGTGGTCAACAACACGGTTCCCGCTTTGCCGACTACCCAACAGATCTTCTCCGAGGGAGCAGACCCCGCCGTCAGATCTGCGAGCACGCCACTTTTCTGAACCTGCCAGTTTATGCCGAGATCGGTGCTGGCCTCGATCTTGCCTCCCTGTCCCACGCGCCAAACATGTCCCTCCCCGGGAGCAAGGACGTAGCGGTGATCCTCATTGGCCCGCCGCCTGAGATCCGCCACAGCCTGCTTCTTCCTATCCAGCCGGGAGGCCGTGGACGGAACTGCTTCCGCTTGCACTTCGACTGTTTCGGCGGCCTCGGGCACGGCTGCTTTCATTTTTTCTTCCGCGGGACGATTCGCCACGGCACCCCCAACCGCTGCCCCGGCGGGAGCGATAGCGTTAGCCGCAGACGGTGCAGGTGCCCTCTCGGCGCGGCTCTTCACAAGGTCCCGCGGCATGGGCGGAGCTGGCGCTGTTGCTGCGAATTTATCCGTGGCAGAAAATCCCAGATCTTTTGGCTTGCTGTTTTCTGCGTCAATTGCAGGGGTCGCTGGGGTACTCGGACGGGCTGCGGGTTCCGATACCTTCGGATTCGCCAACTTTGCCGAAGGGGCAGAGATGACCTTCTTTGCGCGGAGAGATTCACTGGGCTTTTGCGCAGGCGGCGCGCCTTTTTTCAGCTGATTCGTGACTTCGTAAGCTTCAACCAGCGGTTGCGTAGCGGCTGGCGGGTTTTGCGCCACCTGGACCTTTTCGATCGACCGCTTCTGCAGTGTGTGATTCTCCTCCACCGCAACCCATACAATTACACTCGCGGCCAGGGCCCCCACCGGCACGATCCAGCGCCATCTCGGCCGCGCAGTTATTTTGTGAATGGGTTCGGCCGCGGCTAGGGCGGGCAAAACTGAAAAAACTTCTCCCGCTTTTTCAGTCTTCGAACCCGCGGCGTCCCTACTCATCGGCAGGGCCAGGTCTTCCCCAGGCACCGGCACGTTCTCCCGTTCCCCTTCCTCCTGACGCACGTCCTCGGACTGTTCCACAAGAGCCAAGCTTTCCTGACATCGCGTGCATGCGGCGATATGTTCCTTCCAGCGCGCCATTTCTTCCAGGGGAAGAGCGCGCTCATGAAAAGCGGCGAGAATCTCCGCATCCGGACACGCGGAGTCAGGAGAAGCGTTGGGCAGGTGCCGTGCCAGGGCGCGCTCGAATTGCTGTTCGCGGTCGTCAGTCGGCATGGCTCTCTCCTTTCCTAGAACGTTTCTGGGGCCGTTTCTTGCACCCGTTCACGGCGAATCCTTTCGGCCGGCCTGGCTCCCGCCGGAAGGTTTTTCGGGAAACATTTCCCGGAAGTCGATTGGGGAATCTTCGGCGGCATATTGAAAGCACAGCGCGATTTCCGCGTCGCTCAATGGAGACGAGCTTCGCAGCGGTTCGCCCGTATACCGCCCGGTGCGCAGGCACGCTTCGACTTTGCCGCGCAATTCGCGGCGCGTTCGTTCCAGGTGGCGCGAGACGCTAGATTCGTGCTCGCCGAGCAGGCGGCCAATTTCGGCGAGGGTCTTCTCACGAGCGTAGTAGAGTTCCAGGCACTGGCGGGCAGTCGGATTCAGCGCCGCCAGAGAATCGGTTAGCGCAAGAAGGAAGCGCCGGAGGTAACGGCTTCGATGGGGATCCGGCGATGGTGTTGACACACGGTGCGCGGTAACGGAAGACTCCTCCTCGCCGTCTTCGCGCTCGATGGATTCCCAACGGCGGTTTTGTCGCAATCGGTCGATGTGCCGCTGCGCGAGAATTGCGCGCAGCCAGGTCTGTAGCGAACTTCGTCCATGAAAATAGCGGAAGAGTGAAGCTTCGCCTCGCTTGCCATCCACCAGCCCGAACAACTCGGCGAAGAGCGAATCCGCCAGTTCCTGCGCATCCACGCCTGCCCGGCTGCCTTTCGTGATGGAGCCGGCGGCGGCCCGCAGATAGCCACGATAGTTGGTAACGAAATAATCCCAGGCGGAACCCGAGCCTTCCCGGCAGGCGGCTGCAAGCACCAGGTCGTCCATGTGAAGAGTTTCCAGATACCCTTCGAGCGCGTGGCGGCTGATCGCTTGCTGTTCGAATCGTTTGCCTGTGCTTCGCCCGAGCGCGGCCATGAATTGTGCGAGCGTGAGTCCCCATTCCGCGGCCCGAGAGCAGGCATAGAAGGAGCGGACACGAGGCTCCAACGCACTGAACAGCTTGGCGGAATCCCGGGGCGGGTTAGGGGCCGGCACGTTAGGCACAGTTCTCCGCTTGCTTCACCTTAACTCTCTTATTTCTATCCCTTGCGGGCCCTCGGGCGCAACCAACGTCTTAGCGGCGCCCTGCATCTAACGAGGCACCCCCCTGGGAGGAAACTGGTGCGCAAATCTGCAGGTATCTCCATTCGGAGTTGCGGTATCCTATGGAGTGTTGCGTCCCCCGTCCCGCAACGAAATTCGCCTTGGCGGGTTTGTCCCGGTAATCTTTCGTCCTCAAGTGTGCGCTCGTGGCGGCATTAGCGAGTACGCGTCTTTAGTACGAAAGTCCTATTCGGGGGTTTCTCCGTAATCAGTACGCTCGTACTGGCACCGAGAACCTTCCGAAGCTCGAGCAGCTTGATTCTCCGGAATCAAGTTTACGGGAGGAACTTTACGCATGAGGCGGCAAGCGGATGACCACAATGATCGCTGATCCACCACGTAGGACTTCGCTTGGCGTTGGATTCAACGCCAGTCGCGGCCGCGCTGCAAACGCGGAAGCCTGGAAGCAGCAAATCGGGAGCAAAGCCATCCCCGCCCGGCTGGCGTTGCTGCCTGAAGCCAAGCCGAATTGGCGCCGCGTCGGTCTTAGCGCCATCGTTCAGACGATGATATTGGGATGTTTCGTCATCGTTCCTTTGCTTTATCCGGAAGGAATGAAGACCGCGATTCATTTCTATACGTCTACACCGATTGCTCAGCCAATGACAGAGATTCCGGTGGCCCCGACGCCTCCTCCCCCGCCGAAAGCAAGGGCTCCCAAAGTGGTGAAACCTGCTCCCGAACCCCCGCCGGTCGAGCCGGTGAAGTTGAATCCGCAACAACCGCATATCTTTGCCAACCTGGTCGCACCCAAGGCCGTGCAACCCAAGATTCAGAAAATTGAAGCCAAAGCTCCGGATATGAGCCCGAAACTGGAAGCCGTCAAGATCGAAACCACCGAAAACGGTCCGAAGCGCCCGCGGGATGAAGTGAAGGTGGGTAATCTTGGCACGGGCAGTGCCGCACCAGCGACCGTCAATGCTCCCGTCGAAAAAGTACAGACCGGGGGCTTTGGAGATCCGAACGGCATTGCGGGCAAAGGAGACCCTCGTCACGCCACGAATGTGAACCGGCTCGGGTCACCCGCGCTGCCGGGTGGGGAGGGCTATGGCAACGGCACGGGCGGCAAAAACGGAATTCGCGGAACCGTGGCCAGCACCGGGTTCGGCAATGGTACAGCCACGCCCCCGAAAGGAAATGATCGAAAGGGCACGGTGGTCGCCAGTGGCTTTGGCAATGCCGCCGCTGCGGCAGAACCCGCAAAGAAGAAAGTCAGCCCAACCGGCGCCGCCGACACCATGCCTCAGATCCTGGAAAAGCCCAGGCCGGAGTACACTGCCGAGGGGCGTAGCATGAGAATTGAGGGTGACGTCGTGATTGACCTGGTTTTCCGGGCCGACGGCACGATCCAGATTAACCGGGTAGCGAGCGGACTTGGGCACGGCCTGGATGACTCGGCTGTGCGGGCCGCGCAACAAATCAGATTCAAGCCGGCCAAGCGCGAAGGCGAGCCGGTGGATTTTCCAGCCCGCGTGCGAATTGAATTCCGGCTGGCCTACTGAGGGAGAAATGATCATGCGAACGCTGTCGAAATATATCCTCATGTTGCTCCTCGGAGCCTGCGCAAGCCTTCCCCTTGCGGCAGACACTCCCCCGGCTCCGTCACCCGACCAACCGCGGACGATGGATCAGGTGTTGGATCGTATCATCCGGAACGAACAACAACTGTACGGGCAGATCCGCAATTACTCGCCGTTGGTGGAAACCTACATTCAGAATCTCAAGCCGGATAAAGACCTCGGGGAAGTGCCTGCTGGCGACAAATACTTCCTCGGCCGCGCCAACTTCCAGAAAGGCTTCGCGCTGGTGCCGCTGAGCGACACGTCCAGCAAAAGCAAGAAGGTCCTCAACTTCTTCGGCAGTTTCTTTGCCATGCAGTTCCTGCCGGATGGCTTCCTGCAGATGATCTTCATCGACACCAACGGTTTTGATAAACAGAACTACAAGTTTGACTATGTCCGCCGCGAGTTTCTGGGCGAGGTCCGCTGCCTGGTCTTCGACGTCACTCCGAACGGGAAGAATAATCACGGCCGCTTCCTGGGCCGCATCTGGGTGGAAGACCAGGACTATCACATCGTGCGTTTCAATGGGGCGTACAGTGGCAACGGCCACTCGAGTTGGTGGTTCCATTTTGACAGTTGGCGCACCAACGTTCAGCCTGGCCTCTGGATGCCTACCTTCATCTATAGCGAAGAGAAGGACCTGCACTACGCGCTCAGCAAGAAACTGGACTTCAAAGCCCAAACCCGTTTGTGGGGCTACAACGTAGGCACCTCCTCCCGGGAAGATGAGTTGAGCAAGATACTGGTAGAAACTCCGGTCAATGACGACACCAAAACCGCCAACGACCTTTCCCCCATTCAAGCCCAACGCTCCTGGGATCGTCAGGCCGAGGACAACATCCTCGACCGCTTCGAGCGCATTGGCTTGATGGCGCCTAAAGGCGAAGTGGATAAGGTGCTGGAGACGGTTGTCAACAACCTCGAAGTTACCAACAACATTGAACTCGACCCCGACGTGCGCTGCCGGGTCCTGATGACCTCGACATTGGAATCGTTCACCGTTGGCCACACGATCGTGCTCAGCCGCGGGCTGATCGACGTGCTTCCGGATGAAGCCAGCCTTGCCGCCATCCTTGCACACGAGTTGAGCCACGCGGTTCTGGGCCATCGCCTCGATTCCCAGTACGCCTTCTTCGATCAGTTGCTGGTCGATGACAAAGACACGTTCCGCCATTTCGGATTTGCGCGCACGCCTGAAGAGGAAGCCGCGGCCAATTCCAAGGCGATTCAAATTCTCAACAATTCGCCTTACAAAAACCAGTTGGGCAATGCCGGGCTCTTCCTGCAGGCTCTCGATAACCGCCAAAAGGAGATTCCCAATCTGATCAGCGGGCACCTCGGCAATCGGGTTCCTCAGATCAGTGACCTGAAGTCTTCCGTGGCGGTGGATCCCAAGCAGAACCCGCAGAAGATCGCTGCTCTGCCTCTGGGCGGCCGCGTGAAGATTGACCCGTGGAACGATAAATTGGAACTGATCAAGAGTAAACCGGTGGGTACTGTGGCCGAGCGCGAGAAGATGCCCTTCGAAATTACTCCGTTCATGCCCTACCTCACGCGCTATGGCTCGGATTCAACCAAGCCGGTCGCAGCCAGCGCCGCCACCCCGCAAGAAGTCAAGCCGGGTGAACCGCCAGATCCCACAAAGCCCTGAGGGACAGTTTTCGAGAAGGCGAAAGCCCCCAAAGTTCGGGGGCTTTCGCCTTTTACGGGGCGGGTGCAACGGATTCGCGCGCTTTTGGCTGTTCAGTTCGATGACAGCGCTTTCATGAATCGGTAGCCGAACTCGACCCCATCATAGAAGTCCTGCACGGCGACGCGTTCGTCCTTGCCGTGGGAGCGGTCGTCCTCCATATCAAAGAACATGCAGGCGATTCCAAAGGTGGGAATCCCGGCCACACGAAGATATTTTCCGTCGGTGGCGCCCGTGGACATTGTCGGCACCACGGGTAGACCGGGCCACATTGCGGAGAGGGTACGATCGAGTGCGCTGGTCAGTTCCGGCAAGAGCGCCGACGGCGGTACGGCCACGATAGGGCTCAACTTTCCATCCGCGGTTTTTTCTTGAATCAAGGCTACCCTGACGCCGGGGTCAGCCACCACTCGTTCCAGTGCCCTGTGAACCTCCTCCGGATCCTCTCCGGGGAATATTCGGCAGTTTACGGTGGCGCGCGCGGACTGCGGGAGTGCGTTGGCCGCGTGCCCGCCGGCAAGCATGGTGGCGACGCAGGTGGTGCGCAGCAGCGCGTTAAAATACGGCATCGCCGATAGGTGCTGAATTGCCACTGGATCGGGTGGCTCCTGCGCCGCACCGCGAAGATCGGCGGCAAAGGAGCCCGTGGTGAGGCTTGCGGACTGCAGAAAGTAGCCGCGCGTTACTTCGCTGACCCTTACTGGGAATGAGAACTTCTCGAGCCTGCCAAGAGCCGCCGCCAGTTCGTAGATTGCGTTGTCCGGGCCGGGAATGGAGCTGTGTCCCCCGGGATTGGTGGTTTCGAACTGAAAATCCGCGTAGACCTTCTCGCTGGCCTGCAAACCGGCCAGTATGCGCTGCCCTTTCAATCTCTCGAATTCGCCGCCATCCAGGTTGATGGAGTATTCCGCGTCGATCCAGTCCTTGTGCTCCTTCAGCAACCAGTCGATGCCATTAAAACCTCCGGCCTCTTCATCCGCAGTCAGCGCCAGGATCAGGTCACGGTCCGGCCGGTAGGCCTCCCGTTTGAGGCGCAGAAAACTCATCACCAGGATGGCGTCTCCCGCCTTCATGTCCCGCGTCCCGCGGCCATAAAAATTACCGTCCCGCTCGATGAACTGGAATGGGTCGATGCTCCAGTCTTCACGCTTCGCTTCGACCACATCCAGGTGCCCGATGAAGAGAATCGGGGCCTGTTTGCCCGTGCCCCTCAACCGGACAACCAGGTTCTTCTTGCGCTCGATCGGCCCGGCAACAATCACGTCTTTCTGCGGGAAACCAGCGTCGAGCAATCGCTGGGCCATGGCTTCTGCGGCCCTGGTGACATTGCCCACCGACTCCGTAGTATTAATTTCGACCAGTTGCTGGAAAATGGCGCGGGCCTCCTGGTTCGTCGGCTGATGAATCTGCGCCGCGATTGCTGCCGACGTCGCAAATGTGCCGCCCAACAGCAGAATCCCACGGATCACTTGTCTCATTGGCCTCTCCTCGACCGGATTCAGCGTAAACGCGACTCGCCCAAGCGTCAAATCGAGTGCTCACTGTCGGTTGCTGCATTCGTCTGACTTGCTTAGACTGGAACGGCTTATAGGGGGGGGAAATATCATGTTAAGAATGAATCGCCAACTGATTTCCGCATCGACCGGGTGTGCGTTATTCCTTGCGGGGATTGCAGTGGGGAGCGCCGTTACGCGCCGCGTCTCCGCAGTGAACAAATTTGGCCAGCCGAAAACCGTGATTCACACGGTGGCCTACAAATTCCGCCCGACGACTTCCCTGAACGACCAGCAGCAGGCCATCGCCGGAATCAAAGACATGGCCGCAAAGATTCCGGGCATCAAGAACGTCTGGTTGAAGACCGAAAGAAACCAGATCCGCGATTTTGACGGCGTGTACGTGATCGAATTCGCCAGCCCCGAGGCGGCGGCTGACTACGCCGAAAGCCCCATCCACGATACCTGGCGCAAGAAGTGGGAGCAGTTGCGCGAGAACAGCCTGTCGTTCCAGGCCTCCAACTGACCCGCGATCAGTTGATTCGCGCTCGTCGGACAGAAACCTTGCGTTCCCGTTATTCCGTGCGGGTGACGCCGTATTTTTTTCGCAGGACGGAATCGAGAATTGTATCCGGCAGGATTCTCCTGCCAAAGGCCACCCATTTTGCCAGCGGTGTGACCGGGTAACGGGCCTTCGGGTGTGGAGATTCGATCGCTTCCAGGATCGCACGCGCGCAATCCTCCGGCTTCGTCTTGGAGGTGGCGCGACCTTTGTTCGCGCCTTCCCACGCACCGGCATAGATTTGTGCGTACGGACTGTTTTTTGCGGCTTCCACGTATGGTTCCGCCAACCGTTTTGCCGTCTGCTGAAAGTTCGTCACGATGTAGCCTGGCTCGATCAAAATAACTTCAACGCCAAAGGGGTACATTTCCAGCCGCAACGCGTTTGTCAGTCCTTCCAGCGCGTGCTTGCTGCTACTGTACGCGCCGTAGGTCGGCGGCGAGACCAACCCGGCGGCACTGCTCATCATCAGGATCCGTCCCCGCCGGCGCGTTCTCATGTGCGGCAGGACCGCCTGGGTAACCCGCAGAACACCGAACACGTTGGTCTCGAACTGCTGGCGGAAATCGTGCATGCGCAATTCTTCGACCACCGCCATGTAGCCGACGCCGGCGTTGTTGATCAGAACATCGATCCCGCCTCCTCTTTCGAGCACGACCTCGACGGCAATCTGCACCGAAGCGTCGTCGCAAACATCCATCTCCAGGGTGCGAATGGGCAGACGCTCTTCGTGCGCAAGCCGCTCGAGCTCCGCGCGCTTCTCCGGCGACCGCCCGGCCGCAAAAACGAGATAGCGTCGCCGCGCGAGCAAAAGTGCCGCCGCTTTACCCAAACCATCCGTGCCGCCGGTAATCAGTACGGTCTTTGTTGTCTGCGTCATGGTTGTCTCTCTTCACCGCGCACATTGTACGCAGCGCCGGTCGGCGAAGCCAGGGACTTGTGCAAGCCGCTGGCGGATTATCGCTGCTTCCCGCGCGCCTTCGCCTCCGGAGGAGTCCTGGTCGCTTCCCGTAACAGTTCGAGCAAGCCCTGCGCGCTTCGCGAGAGCGGTCGGCGGCGCGGCACGATCACATCCAGACTTCGCCGCAGGGATTCCGCGTCGGTCACTTCGAGCGTCACCAGTTTTTTCTTTCGCAATTCTTCGTGCACGGCAAGCTGCGGCAAAAACGCCAAGCCCAGTTTCCGCAGCACCATGCGCACACAGGCCTCAATGGTTTCCACTTCAAGCACGACGTTGGGCAGCAAACCTGTCCGGCGAAACAATCCGTTCATGAGCGTCCAGTCACTGGAACCCCGGTCGTAGGCAATCAGCGGCAGTGACTCCAGTTCCTCCAGACTGATCCTGCGTTTCGCGCTGGCCGGGTGGCTTGGATGGCCAACCAGCATCAGTGGGTCGTCTCGCAAGCTGATGGTTTCCACTTCCGGATGATGCAGCGAACGGGCAAGCCCGAAATCGACTTCCCCTTCCAGCACCATCTTCAAGACTTGCGCCGAATTGCCGCTGCGCACGCTGACCACCACATCCGGATGCTGCGCCCAGTATTTCTTCAAAACCTCCGGAAGAAGATACGTGCAGATGGAAACCGAAGCAGCAATCGGAACCGCACCGCTGGATACGGATTTCAGTTCGTGGACCGCCTGACGCGCCGCTGCCACCTGCCGCAACAGCTGTTCCGCATGTGGGCGCAGTTTCGTCCCCGCATTTGACAGAGAAAAACCAGCCGGCCCTCGTTCAAACAGACGAGTGCCCAGTGAATCCTCCAGTGCCTGAATCCGGGCGCTTACCGCCGGCTGGCTCACATGCAAGGCTGCGGCCGCGCGGTGGAAGCCACCGTAGCTCGCAACGGCAAGGAATGTTTCCAGTTGAACGATTTCCATTACTCTCGCACCCTCGGGCGAGCCACCCACCTTGCGCCGGTTTCGGTTACTGATAATATTTATCTATCGCTATGATAGCTGTAATCCGTTTGACTGACCACATGATTTTCCTCACAATCGTAATCCTCTGAACCAGACTGCACGATGCCGGGTGGCTTACCCGCTATGCCGGCAAGGAGACGCAAGCATGGCCTCGACGAAGAACTCCATTGCTCGGGAGTTAGAGCTCCGGAGGCGGCCGGATTCCCGCTGGAAGAACACGAAGCGGCGCAACCACGCCGAAAACGTCGAACGGCTTCGCGGCACCGTGCACGTCGAACACGCGTTCGCGCGCGCGGGCGCGGAAGGTTCGGGTGTTGCCTATGCCTTGATGCGCGCCGGAGCTGGACTTGGCGTCAGCGCGCTAATCTGGGTGGAACTCCTGTTCGCAAGCAAATTTCCTGGCACTTCCCCGTAAAGGTCAGCCCGGGACTCTGCGGGTCTAGTTTTGCGAAGGCAGTGGCGCAAGGTCCGGATCGACCCACCCGCGGCGCGCTTTGGGACTTTCTAGAACAGCTCTCGAATAGAATTTGGAAAGGCCGTTCTTGTCCAATAGCTGCGGGTGGTCATTGACCCAGGTTGCGAACGAGGGAATCGGGGCTTCGTCAGCAGACATGGCAGCCGCAACCAAGCGAACCCAGGCCACCGTCGTGGTATACAAAAACTTCTGCGGGGCTCCGGCCCGCTCGGCCATCGCACGGATTCCGCGGAGCAGTCTTTCTTCGGCACCGACCCGGCCAAAACGCCGGAGACAAATCCAAGCTAAGCGAACGTGGTCGCCATGATGAAAATCTCCCGGTTCGAGCCGGCCATGTTCAAAACGACTCAGCAACTCTTCATCGCTCAGATTCTGACAGCCGTTTCTCGTAGTCATGCCCGTCCTCCGGCGCCCGGATTCCCTCACCAATAAAAAAAGGCCCCGATCCGAAAATCGGGGCCTTTCGCAATTTATCCCGGCGGCGACCTACGTTCCCACACAGTTACCCGTGCAGTATCATCGGCCCGGCGAGGCTTAACTTCCGTGTTCGGGATGGGAACGGGTGTGACCCTCGCGGTATGACCACCGGAAACTCGTTAGCTCAGTTCGCGCAATGGCGAATGAGTTTGACAACAGAGGCTGGCGCTTACAAGTTCGGCCCGCTGCCGAACATACTGTGAATCCACAAGGATTGCTTGTGAACCCTACTCAACGACGGCTTGAGTAAGTTTTATGATTAAGCCGAACGGACGATTAGTACTGGTCAGCTGAACGCATTGCTGCGCTTACACCTCCAGCCTATCAAAGTCGTAGTCTTCGACTGTCCTTCTTAGGCTTTATTGCCTTGGGAAACCTTATCTTAGGGCGAGCTTCTTGCTTAGATGCATTCAGCAATTATCTCTTCCAGACTTCGCTACCGAGCGGTGCCACTGGCGTGACAGCTCGTACACAAGGGGTCTGTTCATCCCGGTCCTCTCGTACTAGGGACAACTCCCTGCAAGTTTCCTGCGCCCACACCAGATAGGGACCGAACTGTCTCGCGACGTTCTGAACCCAGCTCACGTACCGCTTTAATAGGCGAACAGCCTAACCCTTGGGACCTTCTACAGCCCCAGGATGCGATGAGCCGACATCGAGGTGCCAAACCTAAGCGTCGATGTGAACTCTTGGCTTAGATCAGCCTGTTATCCCCGGCGTACCTTTTATCCGTTGAGCGATGGCCCTTCCACGCGGGACCACCGGATCACTAGATCCAACTTTCGTTCCTGCTCGACTTGTAGGTCTCACAGTCAAACCGGCTTATGCTCTTGCACTCCACAGTGGGTTTCCAATCCACCTGAGCCGATCTTTGAGCGCCTCCGTTACAGTTTAGGAGGCGACCGCCCCAGTCAAACTACCCGTCTGGCCGTGTCTCCCCACCCGTCACGGGTGGTAGGTTAGAGCGACAGTTCAATCAGGGCAGTATTTCACTGATGCCTCCCTCCCAGCCGAAACCAGAAGTTCACAGGCTCCTGCCTATGCTACGCAGATCGGACCGTTACTCATGACCAGAGTGCAGTTAAGGTGCACGGGGTCTTTCCGTCTAGATGCGGGCATCCGGCGTCTTCACCGGAACCACAAATTCGCCGAGCCGCTTGCCAAGACAGTCGCTCTATCATTCCACCATTCGTGCAGGTCGGAACTTACCCGACAAGGAATTTCGCTACCTTAGGACCGTTATAGTTACGGCCGCCGTTCACCGGGGCTTCAGTTCAGGCCTTCGCCTTGCGGCTGAGCCCTTGCTTTAACCTTCCGGCACCGGGCAGGTGTCACCCCCTATACGTCGTATTCGACTTTGCAGAGAGCTGTGTTTTTGTTAAACAGTTGCAGAGCGCGATTCACTGCGACCGCTTCGGGCTATAAACCCTACAGCGGCGTCCCTTCTCCCGAAGTTACGGGACTAATGTGCCTAGTTCCTGAGCAAGCGTTCTCTCGAGCGCCTGTGGATATTCACCTCGTCTACCTGTGTCGGTTTGTGGTACGGGCACCTGGTTGACTCCTTAGAGGTTTTTCCTGGCAGCGTGAAATCGGAGACTTTGCGGCCATACGGCCTCGTGCCCAGCCTCACCGTTAACGCCCCCACGGATTTGCCAGTGGGAACCGGCTTACGCTAAGCAACCACCATCCATCAGGTGGCTCCCTTATCCTTCTGCGTCACCCCATCGTCAAACGTCACCAGGCGGGACAGGAATGTTGACCTGTTGTCCATCAGTTACGCCTTTCGGCCTCACCTTAGGACCCGCCTAACCCTGAGCGGATTAACCTTCCTCAGGAAACCTTAGACTTTCGGCGACACGAGTTCTCATCGTGTTTATCGCTACTTATGCCGGCAGGGTCTCTTGTGTGGCATTCAGTAGTCCTCTCGGTCTACCTTTACACCCCACGCAATGCTCCCCTACCAAGTATACTTTCGTATAATTTCGCAGCTTCGGTCATGTGCTTGAGCCCCGTTGGATTGTTGGTGCATATCCGCTTGACCAGTGAGCTGTTACGCTTTCTTTAAAGGATGGCTGCTTCTAAGCCAACCTCCTGGCTGTCCGAGCGAATACACTTCCTTTACCACTTAGCACATAGTTAGGGACCTTAGCTGGCGATCTGGGCTGTTTCCCTTTTGACCACGAAGCTTATCCCTCGTAGTCTCACTCCCGCATAGTTGTCCACGGCATTCGTAGTTTGATTGGATTCGGTAACCTGAGTTGGTCCCTAGTCCATTCAGTGCTCTACCACCGTGGCAATTCATGCAAGGCTGTCCCTAAAGACATTTCGGGGAGAACGAGCTATCACGGAATTTGATTAGCCTTTCACCCCTACCCTCAGCTCATCAGAGCGATTTTCAACTCACACCTGTTCGGTCCTCCAGTCGCGGTTAAGCGACCTTCAACCTGGCCAAGGGTAGATCATCCCGCTTCGCGTCTATTCCTACGTACTTGTCGCCCTATTCGGACTCGCTTTCGCTACGGCTCGCTTGCGCTTAACCTTGCACGTAAGAATAACTAGCCGGCTCATTAAGCAAGAGGCACGCCGTCAGGCTTTCACGGACCGAAGTCCGTGCATGGCCCTCCGACTGCTTGTAAGCATACGGTTTCAGGTTCTATTTCACTCCCCTCGCAGGGGTGCTTTTCGCCTTTCCCTCACGGTACTGGTTCACTATCGGTCGCTAGAGAGTATTTAGCCTTGGAGAGTGGTCTCCCCAGTTTCCCACGAGATTTCTCGTGTCTCGTGGTACTCAGGATGCCGCTTCGAGTCCGGTCCACTTTCCGCTACGTGACTGTCACACTCTTTGGTCCCGCTTTCCATCGGGTTCGCGTAGTGTCCGGATTGGTAACTCTACTTGTGCGGTCCTACAACCCCCATGTGTAAACACATGGGTTTGGGCTTTTCCGATTTCGCTCGCCGCTACTTTCGGAATCTCTGTGATTTATTTTCCTTCAGGTACTGAGATGGTTCACTTCCCTGAGTTAGCTCATACCAGCCTATGTATTCAGCCGGCTGTAACGGGAGTTCATCCCGCTGGGTTTCCCCATTCGGACATCCCCGGATCAAAGCCTGCTTGCGGCTCCCCGAGGCTTTTCGCAGCTTGCCACGTCCTTCATCGCCTTCTAGCGCCAAGGCATCCACCGTACGCTCTTAGTAGCTTAATCATAAAACTCACTCAATACGTCGTTTCCGAGGGTGCTCCGAATCGCTTGCGCTCTTCGGAACTCGCCGCAGTGGCTAAACTGCGGCTTTCCACCAGTTCGTTCGCCCTGTCTCTCGCAGATCCATTATTCCGTGGTCCGATTGCTCGGCGCCGGGACTGTCGACTCTGTAATTGCCAGGTGCTTGACTGAGTTCGCCTTGTAAATCCACAGTACTGCTCAACATACTCGAGCAGAACTTGTAATAAATCACGCCATCACTCCCCCAGGCAGACCGTAATCGGCCCAGGGTTATCGGCGTGAAATTGCCAGCCTTACTGTTGTCAAAGATCGTTGTCCCTGATCCCATCAGGGGCCCCAGCTTCCGCTGGAGCGTCCTCCTTTCGGAGGACCTGGACTCTTTTCAGCTTACTACCACCAAAAAGCGTCCATAAAATACAAAACCCGGCGTCGAGCGCCGGGCATAGCCGCCATCTGTTCTAGCGGCTTCGCGCGAAGCTCAACTCAGACTATCCCGTGCTAATAAGGCGCCTCACTATAGGAGTCTGTTCCTTGGATTACTTCAGACCCGACTGTGAATCCCCTGCACAATCCGACACTTTTAGGGAGTGCCGAACCATTTGTAATCTTACTACACCCGCCCATTATGTCAAGCCCTGCCCAAAACTTTTTTCCTAACTTTCCACACCCCTGTGGAAGCCGTGAAAATCACACCGATTCTTGCTGTCGCGTCCTGGAATTTCCTGGCATTTCTCTTTAGCTTGTGGCGGCCTCAGTTTACCCTGAGCCTCGCAGGGCCGCCGCGAATGAGTCCGGCCTTAGCCCCCTGAAGGGCCAGGAGTTTGTTCAACAATCTCCGGGACAGCACACTAGGAGCCGTCTGCCTCGGTCGGCACACTCCCTTCTTGCCTCCCCGGCAACACACGTCATCCCGAAACCCCGCGCCGTTTGTCTGCCCCGGGCTGAGCGGGACGGGGTAAGGGATCTGCTTTCCTTTCTTGCACTGTTCACCCACAGCATGTCCACTGAGCCAAGTCATCTCATCGATGGGTTTTAGCGGGCCGGAGCTTCAGCACCTGCAGTATCTGAAAGGGCTTGTTTTCCTGCGCCTCGCTCATGAGCACGTGCACGTGGCGGGTGGCCTGTAGGAATCTCCCCATCCTTGTGGACCAGACCGTTAGAGACTGTCTGAGCGCTCCCGTCGCAAATCACAAAAAACTAAGGAGGGTGCCCCATCCTTGCGGGTTTGCTTCATGCAAGGGTGGGGCTGCCCTTCGCCTGCCTTTCCGTTTTTTTTTGCCTTTTGCCCCAGATTGCCATTGAGACAATGTATATCCTATGGTACAGTTACTTTCTAGAGTACGGCTGGGTTCATCCGTCCGGGCACGCCGTGGTTCCCGGCACGCCGGCTCTTTGAAAACTTGACCGCCATACCGGATCTCCCACTCCTTTAGAATCACCATTTCTAATCTGATACAAAACAAAAGACCTGCGGGCGGCTTATCGCTTTTCCATGCAACACTGGCAAGAATAGGGGAAGGAGGGAGATAACTTCCTCGCCAACGAAACGCGCTCGGCAGTCCCTGCACGCCACTCCGTAGGGGCACCCCTCGAGAGACAGGACTTTATTCCTTACTTCTCCGCGCTCCCGCTTCCCACCCATTCCATGATGCGCAATACCGGTTTGCCGTTCAGATCTTCCAGCGGAAAGTACACCAGATGCGTCTTCGGATCCACCGCCACCGTGTGCCCGTGAGGTAGTTGCAGTTCCCCTTCCGGTTCCAACGTGCGGTTCGCCTCGTGAAACACTCTTACTTGCCCAGACTCCGCAGCCACGTACAGGCGCTTCGTTCCGTTGTCGAACGCCAGAACATCCGGAGCTCTGCCCACTGAGAGTGGCGGGCCCACCTGCATGTTATTCAAGTCCACCACAACGAGTTTGTTATTCCCTTCTCCTGCGACGAACGCAACGTGATTTTCTGTATCGAGCGCGACGCCGTGCGGATCATCCAGCCAGGGCAACGAGGTGCGTGCCGTAATCCTTGCGCGCAACGGATCAATCGTCACCAGCTCATTCTTGCCGTGCACGGCAACGTAAATTCTGTCGGTTCCGCGGTCGTACACGGTGTTCCCCGCCCCGCCCCCCAATGGAATGGAAGTCACCAGCGTGTTGTTCGTCACATCGATTACCGCGTCTGCGTTCCCGTGTTCGTCGGAAACGAACAGGCGTTGCACCGACGAGGCATAAGCCAATCCGTCCGGATACTGGATCTCTCCCACTTGTGCCAAGGTCTTCAGACTTGCCCGGTCGATAACCGCCACCTGATGGTCACCGGTCACTGAAGCAAAGATCCGGCCCAACTCGGGCACGGCCAGAACGCCATGCACGCGATGGAAGCCGTCCAGATTCGCCACGACTTCCCGCTTCTTCGTATCGAATACCACCAACTGGTCCGCATTCATATGCGCGATGTAGAGGCGTCCAGCCGAAGCGTCCAGGCTCTGGTAGTCGAACCGCGCAGCTGGTCCCGGCAACGGCACATCCGCTACCGTTCGCAGGACTTCGCGCTTCTCTCGCGTGCTTGACCGCTCCGGCGATGGGAACAACGCCCACAGAGTGCCCGCTGCTATCAGCGGAATCCCGAAATGAAGAATGCTTTTGCCCATACTTTCCACCTGGATGCCATCCACCACAGTACCTTACCAGCGTCTGAGTGGGTTCTTCTACTGCTTCGATTGCCGGTTACACGCCGGTAGCGCAGGAAGGGAGATCCGCCCGCGGTTCAACCACAAATCAAAAAAGGCAGGAAGCGGGTGCTTCCTGCCTCAGTAATGATTTCCATTGCGGAGAAAAGCTATTTCGCCTGAAGTGTCTCGATGTAGGTCACCAGGTTACTGATGCGTTGTTGCACCACGGTGTCATGGAACTTGTCGAGCGACTTGAACAAGGGACCCCACACGGGCATATCTGCCGAGCCGTGCACGCCGGGCCCGCCCCCGAATTTCAGCACGCTGGCAACGTTGCTGGCTGGATATTTGCCGCCATGTGTTTTGGCCAGTTGCGTCAGATCAGTCGGTGGCGCCTTCATCGCGCTCGCTGCCGGTCCATTCCCCTTGCCGTCCGTACCGTGGCACGGAGCGCAATACTGGGTGAACATCTCTTTTCCGGATGCCGCGCTCGTCTGCTTGATTGGGGTTTGCTTTACCTCGGGTTTCTGCTGCGTCTTCTCCTGCGCGAGGCACAGGCCCGTGGCCACCACTAGCGTCCCCAGCAGGATCATGCTCTTATTCAACATGAATTCCTCCTTATCTGATGGGATAGATTCGCGGTGAGCGTTCTGAATCCTCTATCCGTCTTGAGCTACAGGAAATATCTCATGACCGGAAGTTGAACCGTGTGACGCCCGTCACATGTGGCCTTCTCACCAACGCGAGCCCGCGCGAACTCGCTTTCCCCGTGTGCTGGTATTACCCGCCTAGAAGTGCAGCACCACGCCGGCGACGCCCTGGAAGTTATTCTGGGTTTCGCTGAAATACTGCGTGTACACCCAATCCCCTTCCACGCGAAACGACAACCGCGCGTGCACCCGGTAGTCCACTCCAACCCCCGCCTGCGCCATCAGCGAATTCCGGCTCGCTCCCGCCGTCTGCGGCTGCAAGTGGCTCCCTCCCACCAGCGCGTGCGCCCACGGCTCCCACTGCGCTTTCCGCCCACCGATCCGCACTCCCCCCGCTCCTCCAAATAGCTTCACGTGCTCCCGATCGTAAATCTGCGGCGCAAATCCCGTCACAATATTCCCTTCCAACGCAAACCAGCTGTTCGTGTAGTACGTCACCGTGGTATTCAATCCCACCAAACTTGCATTGATCACATTCGACCGAAACCGGAAAAATTCCACGCCTAATCCCAACTGCCACCGGTAATCGTCCCGCTCTCCAAAAAATACATACTTCGGCTTTGCCGCCGGCGCCGCTGGCAGGGGTGCCGGCACCGGTACCGCACTCGCTTCTCCCCCCGGACTCGCCAGCGTAAAACTCTCCGTACCGCTCGCCGGAAACAAGGTCACCTGCGCCGCCGAGCTATCACTAAAACTCGCTCCCGCATTCCCCCGTCCCGGCCCTACCCCTTCTTCCTGCGCACTCACCCCACAGGCCATCCCCAGCAGCAGCATCACTCCCATCAGTGCCTTCGTCATACTCTCCCTCTACCTCTCCAGCCAGCGCCTTTGCGGCTCTCCGGCCGCTGCGATCTCTGCGGCGTCGATTCCCGCTAAGTTTACCCCTAGCCCGATGCAAAGCAGACAAAAATCTTACGCATCAGACGCAGCGGAATCACCGGGTTCGGCGCAAGTCGATAGGGGTTCCGATAGGGGTTCCGATGGAGGGGTTCCTTGACACTTTTCCGGAGCCGGTCTACACTACGGAGTTTTTAGGTGGCCCCTGGAGCCATCTGGGGGAGGATACACATGGACAAGAAACGCATGGAGTACTACAAGAAGAAGCTGCTCGCCCGCCGGGATGAATTGGTGAAGACTATTACCCGGACCGAAGAAGAAGGCCGTCAGGCTGACGACGATCCCACCGTCGACCTCGCCGACAAAGCCGCCAATTCCTACACCAAGGAATTCCTTTTCGGACAGACCAGCACCGATCGCAGCATCCTGAACATGATCGACGAAGCTCTTAAGCGCATTCGCAGTAACGAATACGGGAACTGCGCCATCTGCCACGAAGAGATGCAGCAGAAACGACTGGAAGCCGTGCCCTGGGCCAAACACTGCATCGCCTGCCAGGAGAAGATGGAGCAAGGTCTCCTGTAACACCCCGTCCGAGGATATTTTCCTAGCCGATAACTAACGGAACTAGAATCGGGATGGCCCACGCCGGGGCTTGGACCATGCCGCACCCTCATCCCGCCTCTCTGCGATTCGCTGGCTCAAGAGTTTCTCGGGCGCTCTTGCCCGTATGTGTTTCCCGGGTGGCTGCCGGCTATGCGCTCAGCTTCTCGCGGATGTCCGCAGCCTTCCCCTCTGCGACAACTGCCTTCCTTCCCGAAAATACCGCCGGGAAGCTGTGATCTTTCTGGGCAGCCGGGAACCTTCGATTCGGGGTTTCCCGTAGCTCTCTCCTTCTGCCCGGATTGTCAGCGGCGCCGGTTCGCCTTTCAGATTGCGCGCAGTTATGGTTCCTACGAGGGGACTCTCGCCCGCGCCATCCTTCTCCTGAAACATGAGCACATCGGCCGCTTGGCAGCTGGTTCGCCGATCCTGTCGCCGAACTTGTTCACCAAGAATCCGAGCGGCTGGCCGCCGACATTCTCGTCCCCGTGGCCCTTCACCGGCAGAGAGAGAACGGGGCTTCCGCCAGGTGGATCTTTTTGGCCAGCCCCTTGCCAAGGGTCTCGGCCTCCCTTATCGCCCGGTTCTGCTGATGCGGTCCCGGCCGCGACCCGAAGAACATTTGCTTCGCAGCGACGAGCGTTGGGAGGCCGTACGTGGCGCTTTTGCCATTCGCGAGGGCGGTCAGGTTGACAATTTACGAATCTTGCTGCTAGATGATGTAATGACGACGGGAGCGACGCTAGATGCGTGTTCGCGCGCGCTACGCGAAGCGGGCGCCAAATCCGTACTGGGTCTTACCATAGCCCGGGCCGGCCGTCCGTTAAGCTCCTTCGCCGAACACCCGTAGGTTGAAGGACGCGCGATGAGCGCAAGACGACCAGAGGCGATTGACCCCCGGGGGCGACACTCCCCCGAAGCGGTCGGAACGCTTGCGTCCAACGCTTCGGGGAACTTCGGTAGCCGCCACCTCTCGCCGCTGATTCCACAACGCACTTCCCTGATGCAGGAACCAGTCCTGGTCCTGAACGCCACGTACGAACCGATCAACGTTACGGCCGTGCGCCGAGCGATGGTGTTGCTCTTGAAGGGTGTCGCTCAAGCGGAAGAACTTCATAACGCGGAAGTGCACTCTTCGGCGCACTCGCACAAGGTTCCATCGGTCATTCGTTTGTTGGCGTACCGCCACATCCCGCAGCAGAGTCGCGCGCTATCGCGCAAGAACATTCTCCTGCGCGATCGCAACACCTGCCAGTTCTGCGGCAAGATTTTTCCGAGTTCCGAGCTGACCTTGGATCACGTGATCCCGCGCTCGCGGGGTGGCCGCTCTTCCTGGGAAAACCTTGTGGCGTGCTGCTACCGTTGCAACAACAATAAGGGCGACCGAACCCCTGAAGAGGCTGGATTGAAGCTTGCCCGCCGTCCGCGCCCCTTCACATTGCACACTTCGAGGCAGCTGATGCGGCTTATCGGGCATCGCGACGAACGTTGGCGTAAATACTTGTTTTATTGAAACTTAGAGCGCTTCCGGCCTGTTCAAATCAGCAGTTAATCGATTTACTGAAATTCCGGGAAACCTTTTTCGGGGTCGTGCATCTAAATTTATAACAACCACTTCGAGGACACACCCCGGGAGGCAGCTAGGGTCCACACCCTAGCTGCTTCTCTCCTTTTAAGGCAGTTTTTTTGGACTTGATTCCGGCTAGCTGCAGCGCCCCTACTTCCCGACCTGCGACAATGCCGACTCTGTTGCTCTCAGCAGCGCTTCGGTTCCCACCGGCTTTCCAGTCGCGTGGATCATCCACATGTCCGGCGTCACGCGTCCCAGCTTCGCCATGCGTTCAAATTCCGGTCCAATCGCGCCCGCTTTTTTCATCTGCTCTTCCACCTGAAAGGCGATCAGATGCCCAATCGGGTAATCCGGCAAATATAAAAACGAATCGATCATGTGCGAATACACGGCCAGGAGGACAACATCTTTTTTGCCGAACACTGGCGCGTAATATTTGTTCCAGATGTCCTTGGCGATCCCCACAGTGGCGTCCCGCAACTGTTCCGGAGTGGCATGCGGGTGGTCGTACATCCAGTGCCAGACGCTCATATCGACGAGCGCCACCCCGCTGATTTCGTAAGTGTTCCAGAAGTCGTTCAGCGTTTTCAGGGCCTCGCTCTGCGCGTCCGGCGCGGCCAGCCCCAGCACTTCCAGGTCATGCCCTTGCAGCACCATCGCCAAAGCTTCGGTAAACGCGGTGTTAGGCACGCCTTCCAACAACGTGTAATCGACTTCGTTCAGCGAAATAGTTTGTTCCACGTTGTGTCCCATCTCATGGACGGCAATGTTGAAGCCTTTGTAGTTCATGCCCGTGCTTTCCACGCGCGTGCGCAGGTGCGCTTTTTCACCGCGCATTTCCGCGCCCATCGCGTGACCGGATCCGCGAGCGGGATCCACAATGATGTTCTCCGCCAGATACTCCGCTTGTTTCGGCGTAAAGCCCAATTTGATCAGAATGTTCGGAATGTCTTTCTTGTAAGCTTCGGCGGTCGGAAACCTCTTCGAGACGATGGCGTCCAGTTGCTGTTCCGTGTACGCCCCACGCGCGCGGAATCCGTCATACCAGATATCAAACGGCTCGAGCGGCCGCCCCAGGCGCGCTTCGATCAGTTTCGCCACCTTTGCAACGAGCGGCGAGGTCACCACCTGCTCCAGCATTGTCCGGAGGCGTTGCTCCGGAATCTCGCGATCCTCGTCGAAGCGGCGCGCCATGAGCGTCGGCGCCGTTGGTGAATAAGGATCCACCTTTTTCGCGGCCAGATAAGTTTTCAGTAGCGTGGCATAGCGCGTGGCTGGTTCCGGCGCATTGCTAATTTTCAAATCCGGCGGCGCGACGTCACTATCTTTTTCCGCTGCTGGCTGCACCTCGTTCGTCCACGGATTCCAATCGACATTGGGATTGTTGATCACCACCTCGGGAATCGTCTGCGTAATGATCCGCTGCATCACCTGCTCGATGGCGCGTTGCTTGGCCAGTCCGTGCTGCGCGTCCGAATAGTCAGCCTTGATCTCGTCGCGCAGGTTCCAGTGGCTCAGCAACCTCAGCTTCGGCGGAAACAGGCGCTGCCCGTTCGGATCGACCAGGTGGAACATCCAGATGTTGTATTGCGAGATGTAGGAATCCGCCTCTGCAGCCGCGCGCGCCACTTCCAGGTTCACCGAAGCCGGTATCCGCTTGGAAAATACCTGAGCCAGCCGCACTTCAGCCCACTGGCGCCGGCTCCAGCCCGGTCCTTGCGCGAGCCGTTCCTCCAGCGTCGTGAGCGGGAAATTCAAGAGCACTACGAACGCCAGTTTGTTGTTGAAGAAATCGTCCACCACATGCGCCGAAGGATCGTACCCCGCAAACATCTCATCGAAAGGCAGGATCGGCCCCGCATCGAGATCCGCCTGCTGGCGGAACTCACGGTTTATTTCGTGCATGTGGCCGTTCAGCTGTTCGAGTAGCCGCTGGTAGCGCTGAAACATGGTATCCAGCGTGGCCTGGTCCCCGGCAAAATTGCCGCGCACGAAATCTTCGAAAACTTCTGCGTTGCCATCTCCGGCGCGCCAAAACTCCGCCACCTGGCGCAATCCGCGTTGCGCCCGCGCGCGCTGGACTTCGCCATATTTGGCGATCAACTCATTCTCCAGTTTATTGATGGTGTCTTTCATCCAAGGCACGCGTTGATCGTCGGTTGCGGTGGACAACATGGTGGTCTCCCTGGAAATAGCTGGTGCGGAAAAGAAGAAAAGACAGAGAAAAACACTCAAGAACAGGCGCATGTGGGCCTCCGGAAAATACGCGGACCCTGATTTCGAAAATCTGGAAATGGAGTTCGCCTTCAGAATCTGTCTGCGCTTTGCATTGTACACCGGGTGGCGCCCAGGTTCGGGTGCCCTCCGGAGCGTTCGCAGGCAGACCACCCTGCACTTCATTTACATGACTTTTCCCGGGTCAGTAAAATGAACTTTCAGATTTGCATCGGAGGGAACAGAAAACTCAGAGCGAAGGATTTGTGGGCCCCGAAAAGCTTTCCAGGGCGGAAGCCTCGTCGGGAAACTCGGGAAAGACCTGGTAAAGTTGCGTCACCTTCAGAATCTCTTCAACCTTTGGCGCCAGTCCCACAACCTTCATTGCGCCGCCTTTTTTCACCACGCTCATATAGTTCCGAACCAACTCGCCGACGCCGGAACTGTCCAGGTATTCCAGTCCGGTCAGGTTCAAAACCATGTTGGTCTGTCCCTGTTTCAACAGCCCTTGAATCATCTCCCGGAACGCCTTCGATTCAAACGACGTCAGTCGTCCGCTTACTTCGACGAGAGAGACTCCATCCGCTTGGCGCACGTTTACAGAAAAGTTCACTCGGGCCGCCCAACTACAGGTTCCACTGAATTCTACCGTGAATCCCGTCGAAGGCAAGCCTCTTCTGCCGGGGGCGGCAAGGCAAATCCGCAGCTCCCTCACTGCCGCATGACCACCCGCAGCGTTCTACCGCCAGCAAAAGCCGTTCCTCCGCTTGATCCGAAATCGTCACCACGCGCCGGGTCCCGTTGCAGTTCTCAGCCCAAAAATGCAGCAGCGGTTTCTCCGCGGTCCCGCGCACCTCCCGGGATAGCGGTGCCGCGGGTGTGCTTCGCACACCGCCCTCCCGGATGTCGATGGAGCCAGCGGCAAACAACTCCTGCAGGATGGAACGCAACTCCTCCGCCAAGCTCAGGAGATACTTTATAATATAACTTATTGATAAACAGGTCACTGTTTTCGCGCGGGTAACTGCAAATAGGAGACACGCATGGAGGGGGCCTGCATGTTCCACGCATCGGGGAGGTGCTCGAACGAAATCTCAAACGCGCGGCGCTCTCCCGGCGCCAAGGCCAATTCCGGCGTTCCCAAAACTCTGCGGGTTTCCCGCAACACAATCTGGTTCATCTCGTCGGAAAATTCCGCCGTGAGTCGCAACCCCATCACCGGTTCCGTTCCGCCGTTGTACACTTCGCCGCTCAAGGTGGTTACCTCCTGATGTAAAAAGTTCTCCGCGCGGTCTTAGAGCGATGTTCCCGATTTCGATTTTTTTCGAATATTCCTGCTCCTCGGGACTCATGCTCAAATCGATGGTTTCCGTCAGAGCCGTACTCTTCCGGCTCTTCAGCGGCTCGAACAAATACCACAAGCTGAGCAGAATCGTTGCCGCCACCACGACGGCAATCCCTATAGTTACAGGAGATAGTTTCGGCTTGTTTTCCTGAGGTTGTAGATCCTGGAATGATTCCTGCATATACCGCCCCGCTTCGTCCGCTGCCAGGGTTGCCTAGCGTCCCAAGGTCAACCGGTGGGCCAGTGGTTCTGGCAATCGCGCCGTTCGCATGCGTTCCTGCACCTGTCCGATATCATACGGCACACGCCAGAATTCAATCGCATTGTGGTCCAAATCCGCAATGGCAAAGCTTGCGCGCGGATCACCGTCTCGCGGCTGTCCCACCGACCCGGGATTCAGCAGATAGCGCTTATCCTGCTCGATCTGCAGCGCGCAATGCAATTCATAGTTCCGCGGGCGGAGTTGCAGGACCTCCAACTGCGAATCCTGGTAAGCAAAACCGCCCTGATGGTGGGTGTGTCCGTAAAAGGTAACTTGAGCCTTTGAATCCAGCAGCCCCTCGAGAGCTTGCGACGGTGTAAACACGTATTCATCTTCATCCTGAACTGCGCCATGCACCAGCATCAGTCCCTCGGTTTCCAAGGGTCCTTGCGGCAAAGCCGCCAGCCAGTCCAGATTCTCATTGGAGAGCTGCGCTCGTGTCCAGGTGACCGCGAGTTTGGCTACCGGGTTGAAGTCATCCGTGGCCATCAATTCGGCAACCGCCTTGTCATGATTGCCCCGAATGGTCACTGCCCCCATTTCGCGAACCTGCGAGGCCACCTCGTTGGGGTCGGGACCATAGCCGACCACGTCCCCCAAACACACCACGCATTGCCACCTTCCCTCCGCTGCTTTGAGAGAGGCTTGCAGGGCCGTCAAATTGGCGTGGAGATCGCTAAGAACTAGGGTTCGCATCCTGCGTCCGGACCGCGTAGAAGAGTATAGATGAACAGTGACGGCGATGCACAACGCAAAGTGAACATTTTACAGGCACTGTTTTCGCATCCTCGCAAAGCAAAAATGGCAAAAAAAATGAGCCTGCCCGCGAAACATCTGCTCCGTCCTCTTCGTCTATACCAGTGCGGCCGGTATTCAGGCTGTAGCGGGATGGATAGGGGTTTAGCAAGAAAAAACCCCGCGGTGGCAGCCGCGGGGTCAATGACACGCAGTTGTTCCGGCTCTTGAACCAGGACGAAGAGGTGTCTCGTTCGCGAGGCTACTCCTCTCCCTTCTGTGTGTCAACTCGTCCTTCCAGGCAACATGCTTCCGGTTGACTCGAAAGTAGAAAGGAATATGACTGACATGAAAAGCAAATCGCTCCTTGCGAATCTCGTTCTCTTGGGGGCTCTTGCCCTAGCCATACCTGTTCTCGCTAAACCCGTATCCACCAATCTTCCCCTCTCGCATAACGTAAAAGTGGGCCAGACGGAAGTGAAAGCCGGCGATTACCGTTTCTTGATCGATGGCAATCACTTGACCGTCCTGAACGGCAAAGAGCAGGTTGCCGAAGCCGATGGCCGCTGGGAAGATCGCGATTCCAAGTCGCAATACACCAGCATCGTTTCCAACGCCGAGAACAAGGTCATCGAAGTCCGTTTTGAAGGAAAGAAAAGCGTCTTCGTATTGCCTCAGTAAGAGGAGCCTCCGTGCACGTTAACGATCCCTTCCGAGGGAGGCTGTTCACCGCCCCTGCCTCCCTCCTTTTTTTCGTTTCGAGCGAGTTCCTGAAGTGGCAATTCCCCGCTCTGGCCGCGGCAGGCGCGCTCTCGCATGTCGCCACCGCTCTTCGTTCCATCTTCTTGCCCTCTGCCGCACAGCTCTTTCGCCGCTAGCGGATCAACATACAATCGCCATAACTGTAAAACCGGTAGCGCGCTTCCACCGCATGACGGTAAGCGGCCAGGATCTTCTCCTTACCTGCGAACGATGCCGCCAGCGCCAACAGCGATGATTTCGGCAGGTGAAAATTCGTCAAAAGCATGTCCACCAGGCGGAACCGGTGTCCCGGAACAATGAATACCTGCGCATCCGCGCGGCCAGAACACAGCATCCCTTCGTTCCCCGCGTTCGCGGCGCGCAAGGCCGCATCTTCCAGCGTCCGCACCACCGTTGTGCCGACAGCAAGCAACGGGCGTTTATCTCTTTTCGCTGCGCGAATTTTTTCCGCTGTTTCTTCACTGACCTCATACGCTTCGGAATGCATCCTGTGCTGCTCCAGAATCTCCGTATGAATTGGCTGAAATGTTCCCAGGCCGACATCCAGCGTGATTTCGCAGGTTTCGCATCCGCGCTCCCGAAGTGCGTTCAAAATTTCCTTCGTGAAGTGCAGTCCCGCCGTCGGCGCCGCGACGGCCCCCGGTCGCCGCGCAAAGATCGTCTGATACCGCTCACGGTCTGAATCTTCGTCCGGGCGATCGATATAGGGAGGCAACGGGACATGTCCGAGTTTCTCAATATTGCCCGGAACACTCAGCTGGTTGTTACTCTGAAAGTGGAACGTGCGAAGCCCCAACTCCCCGCGCGACAAGATTTCTGCCTCCAGTTCGCCCGCTCCAAAAATGACACGTTCTCCCACAGGCATCTTCCGCCCCGGCCGGACCAGCGCTTCCCAACAGTTCTCTCCCAGTGCGCGGGTCAGAAATACTTCAACAGTTCCGGTCAAATGTTCCCGCTTTGTCTTTCGAGAGGGGCGCTGCGAGTGCACACCGGAGCGACGGCCAAATAGCCTTGCAGGAAGTACGCGTGCGTTGTTGACGACAATCAGCTCATCACCGCGAAGCAGTCCTGGCAATTCCGCGAAATGGCGATCTTCCCAGTGTCCGTTCCCTCGCTCGAGGCACAGCAGGCGTGATGCATTGCGCTCGGCCAATGGGCGCTGGGCGATCAACTCCGGGGGCAAATCGTAATTGAGTTCATCCACTTTCATGAACGCCAACTATAACAAAACACAGGAACGATGTCCGACTGCGGTGCGAGTGGGATCCTGGCTGGAAATCAGGGTGAGTGGCCAGCGCGGATTCAATCGTGTAATATACTGATATTACAGATGTTAATGTGTATTGGTGCGGTCAGAAAATATTACTTGACAACATATCACTCATATTTTATAGTGCTATTGATATCACTTTTGGAGGTTATTCCATGAGAGCTTCGATTACTCGATTTGAACCTTTCCGCGGCGTCTTTTCGCTTCAGGATCAGATCAATCGCCTCTTCACCGAGGCCTTTGACCGGTCCTCCGAGGAGGCCAATCTGACGCCTTGGGCGCCAGCTGTCGACATTTATGAAACCGAGCACGAGCTGGTGGTCAAGGCGGATCTTCCGGACATCAAGCCGGAAGAGCTCGACATTCGTGTCGAGAACAACATCCTCACCCTTCGGGGTGAGCGGAAGTTCGAGAAGCAGGTGAACGAGGACAACTACCTGCGCGTGGAGCGCTCGTATGGCTCGTTCAGCCGCAGCTTCTCGCTGGCCAACAGCGTGAACACGGAAGCGATCAAGGCCGACTACAAGAATGGCGTCCTGACGCTTGGCATTCCGAAGCGTGAAGAAGCCAAGCCCAAGCAGATCAAGGTCCGCGTCGAAGGCCCGGCCATGGCTGCTGCGGCAACAAAGTAATCCGCGAAAGGGCCATGCGGCAGTAACCGCCGTGGGATAGCATGAAGGGGTTGGCCGGTGCCAGCCCCTTTTCTCTGGCGATTTCATCTAAAGAGGGAGCGATGTTGCGATTCGACAAGATGACGGTAAAGGCGCAGGAGGCGCTTCAGGAAGCGCAGGAAATTGCTGCGCGTCACGAAAACCAGTCGGTCGAACCCGTTCATTTGCTCGCCGCCCTGGTTCAGCAGCAAGACGGCGTGGTGCCTCCTCTGCTCGCTCGCCTGGGCATACGTCCTGAGCTGCTCTCCCAGGACATAGAGCGCGAGATCGGCCGCTTGCCCAAGGTGCAGGGCTTTGCGCAACAGAATCTGGGCCGTGCCCTGAACGACATTCTGGAAAGCTCGTTTGACGAAGCCACAAAATTCAAGGACGAGTACGTCTCCACGGAACATCTTTTTCTCGCCATTGCGGGAGCAGACCGCGATCCGGCCGGTAAACTTCTGAAAAAACACGGCGCGTCTCACGAAGCCATCCTGCAGGCCCTCGCCGGTGTGCGGGGTAGCCAGCGCGTCACATCGCAGAATCCGGAAACCACATACGCTGCCTTGGAGAAATATGCTCGCGATTTGACCGATCTTGCTCGGCGCTCGAAGCTCGATCCAGTGATCGGGCGGGATGAGGAAATTCGCCGCGTCATGCAAATCCTGGCGCGTCGTACCAAGAACAATCCCGTGCTCATCGGTGAACCGGGCGTAGGAAAGACCGCGATTGTCGAAGGCCTTGCCCGGCGGATCGTCTCCGGCGACGTTCCGGACGTCCTGAAGACCAAAAAGTTAGTGGCCCTGGACCTGGCCGCTCTTGTGGCCGGCGCGAAGTATCGCGGCGAGTTTGAAGACCGCCTAAAAGCGGTCCTGAAGGAAATTTCAGAAGCCGAAGGCCAGATCATTCTGTTTATCGATGAGTTGCACACTCTGGTCGGAGCAGGCGCTGCGGAAGGCTCGATGGATGCCTCGAACATGCTCAAGCCCGCGCTCGCGCGTGGGGAATTGCGCGCCATCGGCGCCACCACGCTGAATGAATACAAAAAGTACATCGAAAAAGATCCGGCGCTCGAACGGCGGTTCCAGCCAGTGCTGGTCAGCGAGCCGACGGTCGAAGACACCATCGCCATACTTCGCGGCTTGAAAGACCGTTACGAAGTGCACCACGGCGTGCGCATCAAGGACTCTGCCATCCTCTCCGCCGCCACGCTTTCGCACCGCTATATCTCCGATCGCTTCCTGCCCGACAAAGCCATTGACCTCATCGACGAGGCGGCCGCCAGCTTGCGCATGCAGATCGACTCTCTGCCCACGGAAATCGATGAAATCGAGCGCCGCATTCTGCAGATGGAAATCGAGCGCCAGGCATTGCTGAAGGAAACCGACGCCCACTCCATCGAACGCAGGTCGCAGATTGAAAAAGAACTCGCCAAGCTCCGCGAGGACTCCAGCGCGCGCAAGGTCCGCTGGCAGGCCGAAAAAGAGGCTATTTCCAAAATCCGCAAGCTCAAGGAACAGATCGAGCAACTGAAAGCGGAAGCGGACCGCTATGAGCGGGCCGGCGAACTGGCCAAGGTAGCCGAGATCCGCTACGGGAAAATTGCCCAGGCCGAGCGTGAAGCGCAGCAGGCTCAGGAACGTTTCGCGTCCATGCAGAAGAACACGCGCATGCTCAAGGAAGAAGTGGACGAAGAGGATATCGCCAAGCTCGTCAGCAAATGGACCGGCATCCCCGTGGGGCGCTTGCTCGAAGGCGAAGCCCAGAAACTCGTGCACATGGAAGAGCGCCTGCGTCAACGGGTGGTTGGTCAGGACCATGCGCTTACTCGCGTGGCGAATGCGGTGCGTCGCAGCCGAGCCGGGCTCTCCGATGCCAAGCGTCCCATCGGTTCGTTTATCTTCCTGGGACCCACGGGTGTCGGCAAGACCGAGCTTGCTCGCGCGCTCGCTGAATTTTTATTCGACGACGAAAAGCTGATGATCCGTATCGACATGTCCGAATACATGGAGAAGCACTCCGTTTCTCGGCTCCTTGGCGCGCCGCCGGGCTACGTCGGTTACGAAGAAGGCGGCCAGCTTACCGAACAGGTGCGCCGCCATCCCTATTCCGTCATTCTCTTCGACGAAATTGAAAAGGCGCACCCGGATGTGTTCAACGTCCTTCTGCAGATTTTGGAAGATGGCCGGCTTACCGACGGCAAGGGCCGTACCGTCGACTTTCGCAACACAGTTCTTGTGATGACCAGTAACCTAGGCTCTGCCGCAATTTATGAACTCGCCGGCAAGGATCCGGAACGCGCGCGCAAAGAAGCCATGGATGCCCTGCGCCAATCGTTCCGGCCGGAGTTTATCAATCGTATCGACGAGATCGTGATCTTTAATCCACTGGGCAAGGAGCAGCTCGAACGCATCGTCGTTCTCATGCTAAAGAGCGTCGAGAAGCTGCTGGTGGAGCGGCAGATCAGTCTCGAGCTCACGCCCGCTGCGAATGAACTGCTCCTTCGGGAAGGCTACGACCCGGCTTACGGCGCGCGCCCGCTCCGCCGCACGATCCAACGGCTGATTCAGGACCCCCTCGCCATGCACATCCTCGAAGGCATGGTGCTGCCGGGCGACAAAGTCCGCGTGGATCGCGATGGCAAAAAGGACGCCATGCGCTTTGAGCGCGTTCCGGCCAAAAAGCCCGCGGCCGCCGCGACGCAGTAAGCTGATTGCGAGGGCGGCGAGAGGGCCACTTGACGCTCTGCTGCGTGCCTTCTAGACTAATTTTTGCGTGAGAGGTGAGAAAGGTTGATTGGATGAAAGCTCTTCGCACCGGCGCCATCCTGATTCTCCTCAGCGTCTTGCTAGTGATTGCCGGCGGCGCCTTGGGCGGACGGGGCGGGATGCAGATTGCCCTCGTCATTGCCGTGGTCATGAACTTCGTCTCTTATTTCTTTTCCGACAAGATCGCGCTGGCAACCAGTGGCGCCCAGCCAGTGACACGCGAACAGCTTCCGCGTCTTTATCAGGTGATGGAAGGCCTGGCCGCCAAAGCCAACATTCCGGTTCCGAAACTGTATGTCGTGCCTGATGCCGCGCCGAATGCCTTTGCCACAGGCCGCAGCCCGAATCACGCGTCGGTCGCCGTCACGCAGGGTCTTTTGCAGATCATGACCGACGAAGAACTTGAGGGAGTCATTGCTCACGAACTGTCCCACGTCCGCAATTACGACATTCTCACCAGCTCCATCGCTGCCACCATCGCCGGCGCGGTCACCTACATGGCGCAAATGGGCAAGTGGGCCATGCTGTTCGGCGGCTTTGGCGGCAATCGCGATGACGACCGTGGTGGTGGCGGACTTTCCGCTCTGTTGATGATCTTCCTCGCTCCCTTTGCCGCGCTTCTGCTGCAGTTGTTTCTTTCCCGCACGCGCGAATACGCCGCGGACGAAACCGGAGTGCGCATGGTGGGCCATCAGCAGGGGTTGATCAGTGCATTGGAAAAACTCGGCGCCTACAACCGTCGCATTCCTACTTCCGCCATCTCGCCGAGCACTTCCTCCCTTTGCATCGTCAAGCCGCTATTTGGCGGCGGAACGCTGAGCTCTCTGTTCAGCACGCACCCCCCGCTTGAAGATCGCATCGCGGCCCTGAAGCAGATGTCCGTTACCCCGCTGCGATAGGACTTACCGCGAGACGCCCCCGAATTCCGCGGCCCGCAAGGGCCTTGCCCTAAATGAAGCAAACGTTCATATCGCGGTAAACTTTTCCGGACCAAAGGCATTGCTTTGGCAGGCGCAGCCTGGGCGCCAGATGCTAATCCTCATTAATTCATTTAGTTAGCATCCATCCTCTGCCCCGCCGGCTTTGGCGTGCCAAGTGCAATACTCCATTGCGAATCTGGTCTTCTGCAGGCAGGGGCTGGGGAAGAGGTAGTATGAGCTGTCGAGACACTATTCATTTGATTTGTATGTACTTAGAAGGGAAGCTTTCCGCCCCGGTGCAGGTGGAGATCGAGCAGCATTTGACCACCTGCGCAGATTGTCGCCTGGTTCTCGAAGCCGCCACCAGCACTCTTGATCGCTATTTCAGCAGTCCCAAGTCCACTTCAGACTCTCAGGCGGCCTGAGGTATCTCCACTAACATATTTACTTTGAATGTCTTATAGCCATTGGACTGGTTTGGCATCCCGCTCGATTTCTTTTGCCTTTCCGCGATTCCTGAAGTCTGAAATCAAGTGAAAATCCTGCAAAATTTACTTTGAAACGGCGTACAAAGTAATCTTTACTAGTACTAGTACCTTTAAACTCTCCTCGCCTCGGCCCTCCAAACATCCTCAAGCCTTTTCCTTTCTTCGAATTGCTAGGCACGCGGGCCTGCTGCGGACTTTGGCTCCCAAGATGCCCCTTTTGATGGGCACAGGGCTTAACCGCCAAAAGGAGATGATGTCCATGAGTGAGTTTCAAGAACCCCAAATTGAGAGCAGTGCCGCCGCACCCCGTTGGGTAGGCCTCGCCGTCGCCGCTCTCGGAGGAATTTCGTTGCTAGGGCTGGGTGTGGGCTGGAGCGCGTTGAATCAGTCCAAATCCGTCGAGCAATCCCAGAAGCAGCAGAATGAGGCGCTAACTCAGCGTCTGGCCAAATCCGATGAACTGAACCAGCAGCTGCAGAGCGACCTCCGGGTCGTCACCGACAAGCTGAACGTCACCCAGGAAGATTTACAGAAAGCGCGTCAACAGACCAAGGCTTCGGTGGCTGCCTACAACAAGAAGCTCAGCGGGCTGGAAACCAACGTCAACACGCAACTGGCCACCAAGGCCAGCGCGGAAGACGTCAACAAGCTAGGCGGCGACGTTTCTGGCGTGAAGAGCGATTTGGAAGATACCAAGGGCAAGTTGGAGCGGGCCACGGGCGATATGGGCGTGATGAGCGGCCTGATCGCGCGGAATCACGACGACTTGGACGAGCTGAGACGCAAGGGCGATCGCAATTATTACGAATTCACCATTCAGAGATCCAAGACTCCGCAACATGTGGGGCCGGTACAGATCGCACTCAACAAGGCGGACCAGAAACGGTCCAAGTACACGATGACTGTGCTCGCGGACGACAAAGCCATCGAAAAGAAGGATAAGACCGCGGGAGAACCGGTGCAGTTCTACGTGAAGGGCACGGCCCGCTATTCTCCTTACGAGGTCGTGGTATTCGATGTGGGCAAGAACCAGATCACTGGTTACCTGTCCACGCCGAAGTCGGCAGGCGCGGCGACAGCGGCAAGCAACGGGCCAGCTCAGTAAGCTTTGCTTGCATGGCCGCTACGGCCATGAAGTTTCTTGAGAGAACACCGGGAAAAGGGAGGATCGCAAGATGCCTCCCTTTTCTTGCTTTGCCTGGCGATCCGATGGACGGGCCGTAGAAGACTCAGTGGGCGCTGGACTCCATCGCTCGTGTGTGCCACTCTGAAAGCCAATTGACGGGCTAGTTTTTTGAAGCTGATCTATCAAGAGGGGGAGGATTATGAAAGGCAAATTGTTGACAAGTATGGCGTTTTTGCTGTGTTCCGCAGCGTTCGCTTTCGCCGCAGACAGCACACTGACGGGGTATATCTCTGACAGTCACTGTGGGGCGAAGGGCGCGAAGGAAGGGCACGCCGAGTGTGCTACGAAGTGCGTGAAGGAACACGGTGCGAAGTATGTGTTCGTGAACGACGCAGACCACAAGGTCTATGCCATTGACGCTCAGGACAAGGTTGCCACTCACGCCGGCCATCACGTCACTGTGAAGGGCACGGTTGAGGGCGATAACCTGAAACTCGACAGCATCGACATGGCCAAGTAAGACCGGCCGAGAAAGCATTTTTTCCTGTGGGCAGGGGTCGCGTCCTGCCCATTTTCTTTTTGATCCGGCCGCAATTTCCGCTACGATGAACCTTCACCCATGTCTACCACTCTGCTGCACGTTGGCCGTGCCTTTACCCCCACAACCGAGCTCCCGGACGCCGGGATTCTTTTGCGTGACGGGGTGATTGAAGCCGTCGCCCCTCGCAGTTCGCTCACCCTGCCCGCTGGCGCACAGGAAATCGTTGCCCCGGACAAGATTGCCGCGCCCGGCTTCATTGACGTGCACATTCATGGCGCGGGTGGGCACGATGTGATGGAGGGCACGGAAGAGGCTCTCCGTGCGGTTTCCTCCCTGATCGGGTCGCACGGCACGACTTCTTTCGTGGCCACCACGGTCACCGCAGATCCCGAGGCCATCTGCAAGAGCAGCGAGGGGATTGCACGCTACATCGCCCAGCAGCACGTGAAATCCTGGCCCGCTGCCGAAGTGCTCGGTATTCATTTCGAGGGCCCGTTCATCAGTCCCGCGCGTCGCGGCGTACATCCACCCCAATGGATCAAGCTGCCTTCCACCGACTTGCTCGAGAGATTCATCGCCGCGGCCCAAGGCAACGCCTTGATTCTCACGATCGCCCCCGAACTGCCTGGCGCCATGCCGTGTATCGATGCGGCCCGGAAGTCCGGCATGGTAGTGGGCATGGGTCATACCGACGCGACCTACGAGCAGGCGCGCGCGGGTCTGTCCCGCGGCGCACATCATGCCATTCACACTTACAATGCGATGCGCCCCTTTTCACACCGCGACGCCGGGGTGATCGGCGCGGTTCTTACGTCCCAGGAGATCACTGCGGAACTGATCGCCGACGGCGTCCACGTCGAGGAAACCGCCATGCGCGTCCTGCTCCAGGCCAAAGGCGCGAGTGGAGTCATCCTGATCACCGATGCCATTTCCGCGACAGGCATGACCGATGGAAAATATATCCTTGGAGGGTTCGAGGTGACTGTCAGCGGCGGGGTATGCCGCAATTCGGAAGGCCGATTGGCCGGCAGCACCCTCACTCTCGATCGCGCTCTCCGCAACATCGTAAATCTTGGTACCTCTCTCGGAGACGCACTGCGCATGCTGACCCTCAATCCCGCCACCCTGCTGGGCATTGAGCATAAGAAAGGCACACTTCGCCCCAACGCCGATGCCGACCTGGTGCTGCTCAATGAGGCCCTGGAAGTTACCCGGGTCTACACGCGTGGATTGCCAGTCTAACCGCGACGATGTTGTTGGTTACTGGTTCAGAGGAATCTTCAGTTCGGCGGCAAGCTGCTGCGCGTCGAAGGGACTGCAGGCAAAATAGCGGTCACCTGCCTTCAAGGTGGGCACTTTCCGTCTGCCATTATTTTCACGGAGGACGATTTCTTCGCCTTCAAGGTCTTCTTCGATGTTCACTTCTACGAACTCCAGGCCACGCTCGTTCAGGAAAGTCTTGACCCGGCGGCAATCCGGGCACCACCACGTGCTGTAAATCGTGATCGGTTCCACGCTGCACTCAGCAATCTTGGATATTGGAAAAGATTTCTTCTTCGCCTCAGAAGAGATTCACCGCGACAAATGCTTCAACGGGATTCGACGGTGACCCCGCGGTGTTTCCGGGCCACATGAATGCGGATGATAGCTCGCTGCAACGCAACCGTCGCCCGGTCCCAGTCGATATTGGCGTCAGTCGAGGCCAATCGCTTTTCCGCCCGCGCCTTGGCCGCTTCTGCACGATTCAAATCTATCTCTTCTGCGCGCTCGGCGGTTTCGGCCAGCATGGTGACGCGATCCGGCAACACCTCCGCGAAGCCTCGCACGATCGACAGTGAAATGGGCTGGGGGGAAGTGGCTGTGCGATAGCTCAATTCGCCGATGCCCAACTCCGTCATCAGTGGTGCGTGTCCCGGCAATATCCCCAAGGCCCCCTCCGGGCCGGGCACGGTCACTTCCACCACAGTTTCCCGCAGCAGTTGCCGCTCCGGCGTAACCACGATGAGTTCGATGGCTTCGGGAAGCATTTTTCGTTAAACGACCGCCTTCATCTTCTCGGCCTTCTCCAGCACTTCCTCGATTGTGCCGACCATGTAAAACGCCTGCTCCGGAATTTCGTCGTATTTGCCTTCCACGATCTCCTGGAAGCTGCGGACCGTGTCTTCAATCTTCACGTACTTGCCTTCGAGGCCCGTAAACTGCGCGGCCACGAACATCGGCTGCGACAAGAATTTCTCAATGCGCCGCGCGCGCGCCACGGTCCGCTTGTCTTCATCCGAAAGTTCCTCGATACCCAGGATCGCGATGATGTCTTGCAAGTCCTTGTAGCGTTGCAACACGGACTTGACGCCTCGTGCCACCGCGTAGTGCTCTTGCCCGACCACGCGAGGATCCAGAATCCGCGAACTGCTGGCCAGCGGATCCACCGCCGGGTAAATGCCGCGCTCCACGATCTGCCGGCTGAGGTTGGTCGTGGCGTCCAGGTGCGTAAACGTCGCGGCCGGCGCCGGATCGGTGTAGTCGTCCGCGGGAACATAAATCGCCTGCACCGACGTGATGGATCCGGTCTTCGTCGAAGTGATGCGCTCCTGCAACTCGCCAATTTCCGTGTTCAGGTTCGGCTGGTAACCCACGGCTGAAGGCATGCGTCCCAGAAGCGCGGATACCTCCGATCCCGCCTGCACAAATCGGAATATGTTGTCGATGAAGAGCAGCACGTCCAGATGCTCCTGATCGCGGAAATATTCCGCCACCGTCAATCCCGTCAAGCCGACGCGCAAGCGGGCACCGGGCGGTTCGGTCATCTGCCCGTAGATCAGCGCCGCGCGCGACTTGTCCGGCTGACCGGGCACAATGACTCCGGACTCCTGAAACTCCAGATACAGGTCGTTGCCTTCACGAGTCCGTTCCCCCACGCCAGCAAACACCGATACGCCCCCGTGCTTCATCGCCACGTTGTGGATCAATTCCTGAATCAGCACGGTCTTGCCAACACCCGCGCCGCCGAACAACCCGATCTTTCCACCCTTCAGGAACGGCTGGATCAGGTCGATGACCTTGATTCCCGTCTCAAACATTTCCAACGTCGTTGACTGCTCATCCAAGGCAGGAGATGGCCGATGAATCGGATAATGCGTATCGGAGTTGACCGGCCCCAGCCCGTCGACCGGCTTGCCCAGAACATTCAGCACGCGTCCCAGAGTTGCGCGCCCCACGGGCACTTCGATCGGGTTGCCGGTATCGAGAGCCTTCATACCGCGCACCATGCCCTCGGTTGGCTCCATGGCCACTGCCCGCACACGACCCTCACCCAGGTGCTGCTGCACTTCCGCGGTCACGTCCAGTGGTTCCGGCAAACTAAAGCCCTCGCTGGTGATGCGGACGGCGTTGTAAATGGCCGGCAGATGCCCGGCTTCAAACTGGATGTCCAGCACAGGCCCAATGACCTGCACCACATGTCCGATTGCTCCCTGTTTCTCTGCCATGCCTTCTCCTAAGCGGTGTACGATGCCCCGCTGACAATTTCGATAATCTCTTTCGTAATGGCTGCTTGCCGCACCTTGTTCATGTGCAGCGTCAACGCCTCAATGACGTCGCCGGCGTTATTCGTCGCCGCTTCCATGGCCGTCATGCGCGCCGCGTGCTCCGCCGCGGAAGATTCGAGCAGGGTGCGAAGAACCTGTGTTTCGACATAACGCGGCAGCAGGCGGTCCAGAATCTGCTCTTCCGGCTGTTCGTAGATATAGTCGATTTGCGCAGCCGCTGCTTCGACTTCTGTTTCTTCACTTGCTTCGATTTTCTCGACCGGAAGGAGTTTTTCGGTTACCAGAATCGGCGCGATCACATTCTTGAACTCGCTGAATACGGCATACACCGCGTCGATCTTTTCCTCCGCGTACAACGAAGTAATCAGGGTCGCGATTTCCCGCGCTACTCCAAAGTCCACCCGCGCAAGCACATTCACGTATTCGCCCGCGAACTCCACACCCGCCTTGCGCAGTGCATCGCGCGATTTTTTCCCCACCGGGATCACCACGATCTTTTTCCCCTGCTTGCTGCGGAACAATTTCACCGCCTCTTTCAGGATGTTGGTGTTGAATGCTCCGGCCAGACCACGCTCACCCGCGAGCACCAGTACCAGGATGCGCTCTTCCGGCCGCTTCGAGAGCAGCGGGTGCTGTGGCGATTCCAGCCGGGCCATCGTCGATCGCAACACGCGCAGCAGTTCTTTGGCATAGGGCCGGGCGGCCAGCGCCGCCTCTTGCGCCCGCCGCAACCGCGCTGCGGAAACGAATTTCATCGCGCGCGTAATCTGCTGCGTGTTCTTTACCGAACGGATGCGGCGCCGAAAATCGAGTAAGGTGGCCATGAAGTTCCGCTCTCCGCTGCTCTTAGCGCGCTCCTGCCGCAATCGTCGCCGCGAACCGGTCCTTGAACGCATCGAGCGCCATCTTGATATGGGCCTTGATGCCATCGTCCAGCGCCTTTTTAGTCGCAATCTCTTTCAGAACCCCGGCGTAGCTGGCTTCTGCGAACTGCAGAAATTCCTTTTCGAAACGCCGCACTTCGCTCACGGGAACCGCGTCCAGCGCGCCACTGGTGGCGACATAGAGAGCCAGAACCTGCTTTTCGACCGATAGCGGCACGTACTGGTCCTGCTTCAAAACTTCCGTCAAACGCTGCCCGCGCGCCAATTGTGCCTGTGTCACTTTGTCTAATTGGTCCGAGCCAAATTGCGCGAATGCCGCCAGTTCACGATACTGTGCCATGTCCAGTCGCAAAGTGCCCGCTACCTGCCGCATGGCCTTAATCTGCGCGTTGCCGCCCACGCGGCTGACGGAGATTCCTACGTTGATGCCGGGGCGGATGCCCGCGTTGAACAGGTCCGCCTCCAGATAAATCTGACCGTCCGTGATGGAAATGACGTTGGTCGGAATGTACGCCGAAACGTCGCCCGCCTGCGTCTCGATGACCGGCAAGGCCGTCAACGAACCGCCCCCCAGCTTGTCGTTCAGTTTTGCGGCGCGCTCCAGCAACCGTGAGTGCAGATAGAACACATCACCCGGAAACGCTTCGCGACCCGGCGGCCGGCGCAAGAGGAGCGAGATTTCGCGGTAAGCCTGCGCGTGTTTTGAAAGGTCATCGTAAAATACGACGGCGTGACGTTTTCTGTCGCGGAAATATTCCCCCATCGCGCAAGCGGCATACGGCGCGATGTACTGCAGCGAAGCGGGTTCGGCCGCGGAAGATGCCACGACGATCGTGTAATCCATCGCGCCGGCATCCGTCAGCGTCTTGATGACCTGTGCGATGGTCGAGCGTTTCTGCCCGATGGCGCAGTAAATGCAGATCATGTCGTTGCCCTTCTGGTTGATGATGCAGTCCAGAATGACAGCCGTTTTCCCCGTTTGGCGGTCGCCAATGATGAGTTCGCGCTGGCCTCGCCCAATCGGAATCATGGAGTCGATCGCCTTGATACCTGTTTGTAAGGGCTCGCGCACAGGCTGCCGGTCCAATACGCCAGGGGCAATCCGCTCTAGAGGAATTCGCTGTTTGGCGGCGATCGGACCCTTGTCGTCTTCCGGCTCGCCCAGCGGATTCACCACGCGTCCAACCATCTCTTCCCCGACGGGAACGGACATGATCGTATTGGTGCGCCGGACGGTGTCGCCTTCCGCCAATTCCGACGATTCCCCCAGCAGCACCACGCCCACTTCCTCTTCTTCCAGGTTCAGGGCAATTCCAAACACATTGTGGGGAAACGCCAGCATCTCCCCGTACATCGCTTTTTCCAGGCCATGCACGCGCGCGATTCCGTCGCCTACGCTGATCACCGAGCCGACCTCGTCTACGGACACGGTCTGTTCGTAATTGGCGATCTGCTCTCGCAGAATCTTGCTGATTTCGTCTGACTTGATATGTGCCATACCTGCTCCGATCCCGAATGCCTATTCCGCTGCCAACCGCACCCGCAATTGGTTCAACTGGCTTCGCAGCGACCCGTCATAGATCGTATCCCCGATTCGCACCACCGCGCCGCCCAACAGGCCCGGCTCCAGGGAGTACTTTGCCAGAATCTTTTTCCCCGAGAGGCGTTCCAGTGTCCGCACCAGAGTCGACTTCTGCCCATCGTTCAGCTCCGCCGCCGACGCGATTTCCGCCTCCGCCACACCCTGTCGTTGCTGCAGGACCCGCCCAAAGGACTCCACGATATCCGGCAAAAGCTGAATGCGCTGATTATCCACAATCACAAAGAGAAAATTCCGGATGATCTTGCTTGCGCCCAGACGCGCCGCCAGCTTCTCGATCACCCCGTGCTTGGCTTCACGCGTGACCGCCGGGCTGGCCAGAAAATTCCGCAATTCCGCCGACTCCGCATATGCGGCCCGAAAATCTTCCAACTGTTTCCTGGCGGGTTCGGCCGCACCCTGCTCCAGAACTATATCCGCCAGCGCCGTAGCGTATTGGAGACTCGCCGATTTCAATTCGGCCTCCCCTGCAGGCTCTGCACGAAACTGTTGATCATCGCTTCCTGGACCGCCGGCGTCATCTGACTGGCCAGCAACGATTCTGCGCGGTCCACCGCCAGCTTCGCCGCCAGCGCCTTCAGTTCCACACGCGCCGCGCGTTCGGCCGCCGCGATTTCAGCTTGCGCGGCAAGGCCAACCTTCTCGATGTCCATCTTCGTCATGCCTCGCAGCCGTTCCTGCTCCGCGGCCGCTTCGTTCTGCGCCTGCGCGCGGAAATGCGCCACTTCCTGCTCCAGGGTCGCCAACTTTGCCGCTGCTTCCTCCAACATTCGCTCGGCCTCGGCCTTCGCCGCCGTCGCCTTGGCAATCGACTCGCTGATCTTGTCCGCATTGCGACGGAAAACCGGCGGCAGCACTTTCTTAAGCAACCAGTACGCCGCGCCTGCCAGAATGACGAAGTGCATCCACTTGAAGACGTCGCCGGCAGTCTGTTCCACCGCGCTCCCGCTTTCTGCCGCGCCTCGGGCTGCTACAGCGAATGTAAACACCAACACCAGGGCGAACATTCCACGCAGGATTCTCAGGCTCTGCTTCATCGTGCCTCTCTCGTCGGGCTTCCCGGTCCCCGCGGCACTTGCAACACCCGCACCGCAATCTCCCCCGCCAACTGCGATGCGCTCACTTCGATTTCCTTTTTCGCCGCTTCCAGCTCTCCCGCCACGCGTTCTTTCGCTTTACCCACTTCCACCGCGGCCTTGCTTCGCGCATCTTTCAGAATCGCCACCCGCTCGTCCAGCAGTTTCTTGCGTTCGGCCTCCTGCTCGCTGTATACCTTGGCCTTCGCTTGCCTCAATGCCTGCGCGTACTCTTTCACCTTTTCGGCTGCTGCTGCCTGCGCAGCTTCCGCGGATTTCTGCGAGCCAAGCGTGCGCGCTTCACGTTCCGCCATCACCGCCAGAATGGGTTCGAAGAACAGAGACCGCAGCACAAAGTAGAAAATCAGAACGATCAGTGCCACGGGCACAGCGCGGAGGAACAGTTCGCCAATTTGGTGAACTAAAGCAGTCATCAGGTTGTGTCGCCTATAGTTTCAGGTGGGCAGCCACACCGCTTCCCCGACCCAGTAGGAGCGTACGGCGGGCTCAGCGCTGCCTCACAGAATCCCTATTTATAACATTCGTCGCAACTTCCCGTCAACGAAGCCCGCGCGGGGACACCCCTCCAATTCTGCTCCTTCGGCCTCCATTTTGATATCTCCGCCCATGCGCGATCGCTTCTGGCCGCTTCCTGTCCTTCCCAGAAGGACAAGTTCCTTGCCGACGAATTGCCCGCAAAACTCGCTATAATTCAGGTTTCTCCATGGTCCGGCGTCTGACTCTGCCGCTGCCCCTAAGAGGCCCGCAATGACAAAAAGTTGGAAAACCAGGTTGATCCACAGCGACGCGAAAATCCCCCAAGGGTACCGCTCTCTCGCCACCCCCACGTTCCGCGGCTCCACCACCGTCTTCCCCGACTCTGCCGCCGTCACGGATACCTGGGACCAATGGCATGCCGGTTACACCTACGGCCTCTATGGCACCCCCACGGCCCTCGAGCTCGCCGCTCGCGTCTGCGAACTCGAATCCGGTACGCACACCATCCTTACCCCCGGCGGCCAGGCCGCCATTTCGCTGATTAACTTCGCTCTGCTCCAATCCGGCGACCACATTCTCGTTCCCGCCAGCGTCTACTATCCGAACCGTAAGCTCGCCACGCGGCTTCTCTCGCGCTTCGGCGTCGCCACCGATTTCTACGATCCCGCGGTCGGAGCGGATATTTCCTCACTCCTTCAGCAGAATACCCGCTTGATCTGGTGCGAGAGTCCCGGCTCCATCACCATGGAAATCCAAGACCTCCCCGCCATAGTTGCGGCGGCGCACGCGCGAAACGTTCGCGTGGTACTCGATAACACCTGGTCCGCCGGGGTTCTCCTCGATGCCTTCGCCCACGGCGTAGACATCACCATGCAAGCGATCACCAAATACATCGGGGGTCACAGTGATTTGCTGCTTGGCTCGATCACCGTCCGTGATGACTCGCTCTACCAGCGTCTCGGCGCCGCCCAGCAGGTTATTGGTTGCGCCGTCTCACCGGACGATTGCAGCCTGGCCCTGCGCGGCTTGCAGACTCTCGCCGTTCGGCTCTCCGCGATTGAATCTTCCGCGCTCGCCATCGCGCGGTGGCTCGCTTCCCGGCCAGAAGTCGAACTCGTGCTTCACCCAGCGCTTCCCTCCTGCCCAGGCCACGAATTCTGGAAGCGCGATTTCCTGGGTTCTTCGGGCGTTTTCTCGCTTGTCTTCAAGCAGGGTCCGGCGCAGCAGCAGGTGCACGCCTTCGTGGATGCGCTCAAACTTTATCAGGTGGGTTATAGCTGGGGAGGGGTTGCCAGCCTCGCGGTTGCATACAACATCGGGCGCATTCCGGGCCGCCCGCCCTACGATCATCGCATCGTGCGGCTGAGCATTGGCCTGGAAACCACAGACGACCTCATTCGCGATCTCGAGCAGGCTTTGGCCAAACTCTCGGCGTAATGGGCCGGATAATTCGTCTTAATCCTTCTTCGTTTTGTCCAGCATCAAAAACAACGTCAGATAGCGCTTCAAATTGTTCGTGATAAGAAAATTTTCCTTTACATGCTCGTGTCCATGCTCGCCCAACCGCGCTGCAATCTCCGGATGGGACAACAGAAACCGGATCTGATAAGCCGTACCTTCGACCGAGTGCGCCAGCAGACCGGTATGTTTATGAATCACCTGCGTGGGAATCCCGCCCACGGCAGAGGCTACCACCGGCTTTTTCTTCCACAGCGCCTCGGAAACGGTCAGGCCAAACCCTTCGCGCAAACTCTTCTGAATGACGATCGTTGAGGCCCGCTGCAGAGCATTCACCTCCAGCGGCGCCCACGCCGGCAGTTCCAGCACCTTGATATCGGGATCTTCCTGCGCCGCGTTCCTCACTTCTTTCAGCACGGCCGCGCCCTCGGGATCATCGGACGCCGATCCCCCTGCGAGCACCAGCTGGCAATCGAAATAACGCCGCACGATCCGGTACGCGCGAATGACACCCACGGGATCCTTCAACCGGTCAAATCGCGAAATCTGGGTCAGAATGGGCCTCAGGGGATCGATCGAATACCTTGCTAAAACCTCCGCGATGAATTCCGGTTCCAAGGGCCGGTTTTTCTCGGAAAGCGGATCGATCGCCGGATGAAACAGAAACTGGGGAATCTGCAGTTGCCGGGCAAATTCCGGCGAAGAGAAGATCGCTCCATCGTATTTCGAAACGTACTCCTCCAGAAAGTCCCACACCATGCGGTTCGGATGGGACAGGTCAATGTGGCATCGCCAGACCCAGTGGTTCCTGCCATCCTTGCGAGCCTGTATCATGCCAGCGGGTTGCGGGTCGTGAATCACGACAAACTCCGCGTCCAATGGGATTCGTTTCATGTTCTGTTCGGTGTAAGACCGAAATACTTCAAAGTGCTTCGCGTCCGCGTGGTACGGCTCCCCGTGCAGCGCGTTATGGAATGCCTTCGTCACTTCGAAAAAATCTTCCCCCCCGGTCATTACCTCCCAACGAATTTTCAGCTCCAGCTCCTCCGCCAGGGGCACCAGGCGATTGAGGATTTCCGCGACCCCCCCGCCAACGGCCGTGGAATTGACCATTTCCACGCTGCGTCCGGCCAGCGGCTTCGCCAATGTGCGCAACTCCGAGATTTCCGCCTCGCCGATCACTCCCGCGTAATCAGACAGCGGGATGCGGCTCGCCAGCTGTACCGGACTCATGCTTTCTCCTCTCGCGTTCCACCAGTCGCAGTACCTTGGCCCGCGCACTGTCTAGCGTGTTGGTATAGATGTCGATGCGATTGATGCTCTCCGCCAGGGTCTTCAGCCCCAGTCCGTTGGCCAGCCAGTTTGAGAAATCATTCCTGCCGAGGGGCGGGCGCAGCCTTGACGATATGAAATGAAAATAGAATGCGGCGTGGCTCAATTGCTTCACGACGGCGTGGAATTCTTCCAGGTTGCGAGCTGTCATACCGTAGGGGACGGTGACCTCCAGGCTCTCGCAAAAGTAGAACCGCTCGAGCGCCTGTTGATTCGCGAATTCAGGATGCTGCTCAATGTATTCCCGTACCGAGCGGCACAGGTCCGCGCGCAAGGCGGCAATCGAGTTGTAGTCGCGGATGTCCAGAGCCGCCAATTGTTCGGCAAGCGCATCCCGATTGGCGTCCGCCAGCACCCACTGGGCAAAGTCGTTGGAAAATCCTTCCGTCAGGAAGTGGTGGCTGCCCAGCGTCTGGAACGTATGGTGAAAGATGGAGGCATCGCTGCATTGCTCCAGCCCCGCCAATAGTTCGGCCAAAGTACCGGCCGAGACATTGCCGATGCGTGTCAGGTGCGAGACGGTAAAGAATTCAAATGGGGTCTCCGCATGGTCCAATGCCACACCTCCTTTTGGTTGTTCCGTCACTCCCGGTCCAGAAGGAATCTCGCTCGCGGTACTCATGAGGCTCGTGCGACGCCGCCCTTTTCATCACTCTCCACGCGAATTTCGGTCAGGTCCGAAATCAGGCCGGCCGCCCAGCGGTAGATGTTGCGCTCATAAACGATCTTCCTCATCCGGCTCATGCGCTCCGACTGCTGCGCTTCATCGAATTCCAGCGCCTCATGGATCGCGTTCGCCACCTGGTCCACGTCGTAAGGGTTCACCAGCACCGCGTCGGTCAGTTCCCGGGCCGCCCCGGTGAAGGTGCTTAGTACCAAGGCACCGTGATTGTCGTCACGTGAAGCCACGAATTCCTTGGCCACCAGGTTCATTCCGTCGTGCAGCGACGTCACCAGGCACACCGACGCGGCCCGGAAATACCGCTCGATCTCTTCGTGGGAATGGTGCCTCTTCAGCAGCACAACGGGTTTCCATCGACCGGACTGAAATCGCAGATTGATGCGCTCGGCCTCCGCAGTGACTTCCTCGAGGAATTGCTGGTAGCGAGGGATGTCCGTGCGGCTCGGCGCCCCGATCTGCACAAAACTGAATCGCCGTTGATACGTGGGATATAACTCCAGGAATCGTTCCACCCCTCGAAGGCGCTCAATGATGCCCTTTGTGTAGTCGAGCCGGTCCACACCTAGACCGAGCAGTGACGCTTCGATACCCAGTTCGGCGAAAAGGGCTCCTCGCCCTTCCCCGGTGATCCGGATCACTTGTCCCCCTTGCGGCTCAGACGGAAATGCCACGCTGATGGGGTACGGCCTCACACGAGTAACATGCCCCTTGCGGCTCACTTCAAAGCGGTCCCAATCCGTCAGAGCCTCCACTGCCCGGTCCACTGTCTGCAGAAAATTATTGCAGTGGGTTTGAATGTGGAACCCGATCAGGTCCGCGCCCAGCAACCCGTCCACCAACTCCCTCTGCCATGGGCAAATTCGAAAGGCCTCCGGATTCGGCCACGGAATATGCCAGAATACCGCCACGCGCACGTCCGGACGCGCTTCCTTCACCATTCGCGCCAGCAGCGCAAAGTGATAGTCCTGCACCAGGAGGACCGGAGATTGCGTCCCCTCCATCTCGGTCAAGACCGCATCGGCGAACCGCCGGTTGATTCGTTGGTAGTACATCCAATCGCCGGGACGGAACAGCGGCCGAGTGTGCGCGATGTGGCATAACGGCCAAAGTCCTTCATTCGAAAATCCCTCGTAGTAACCGAGATCCTCCTCCCGCGACAGCCACACCCGTCGCAGCGTGTACGTCGGGTGATGCGGTGGCACGCGCATGCGATCGTGTTCGTCCACCACTTCGCGGTCCGCCGCGCCCGAGCCGTTCGCTATCCAGGTTCCCTCGCACGCCTGCAACACCGGCTCAAGCGCCGTCACCAGTCCACTCGCGGGCACCAGCATCCGGATCTTGTGCTCTTTTTCGTCGTACTCGTGCATGTACGGTTCGCGATTTGAGACCACGAACAAAGCGTCTCCCTGCAGTTTCGTTTGCAGGCTCACTCGCAGCCGCTCCGCTGTCCAGATCGACGATTGCGACTCGCGTAATTGGGCCTCCTCCTGCGCCGCCGCGCGCGCCGAATTCAGATCGCGCGCCAGGTGCCAGGCCTCCGTATGTATTTGGTCGAAGAATTCTCCCTGCGGGAGCGCCGCGGGAATGTCCGAAGAAGCAGCCCGCAGGCTTCGTAGCCATTTCGCGGTCTTCGCCAGGGGCGAAGTAAACGTCCAGCGCACCAGGAAGAGGGCCAGTGCCGTGATCAAAAGTGTTTGAATCAGCGAGTTCAGTAACGAGTCGCGCCACGCCAGCATCACGCGGTCCTGAATGTAATTGGAATCGTAAATCACCAACAGGCTGCCGGTAACTTCTGCCTCCCGGCGCAGCGGCACGGCATAGAGGTGGAACGGCGCTTCATTCACTTTCAGGAACTCGCCTGCGCCTTTGCTCTCCTCGGCTGCTCGCGCCGCGACTCGTGGCTGCAGGGCAAAGGTTGGGGAAAGGCCGGGTGTAACGGCGATCACATCCCCGTTTTTGTCGTAGACCGCCGCTCCCAGCAAGTGTTCCCGTTGGCCATACCGCTCGACGAGCCGCGTCAGGCTTCGATCGGTGGCGCGGCCAGGCGATGTTTCCAGACTTTCCTGAAGATTTTCCGCAAGCACGGCGGAACGGTGGGAGAGATCGTTGCGCAGGTTGCGCCGCTCTTTTTGTACCTGGTATGACCCGTAAAAAAGGGACACACTGAGGACGCTCACCGCTAACGGAACGACGATTTTGTGCGTCGTGCGCATAGGAGTTCCTCGGGGTTGAGGAGAAACCTGTTTGCCGTAATGCTTCGCGAATCAGTCCGCAACTTGTTTCGCTGCGGAACGGACCTCAACTGCTGCCTTTGGCCAGCATCGAAGAACCGAAGCGGTGCTGGGCGCTGCGGTCATAATTCCATTGTACTTGACGAAAAGGCACCCGTTCTGGAGACAGGTCTTCCTTGTCGTTGATGGGAGTTCGCTCCGGATGCCGGCATCACGGAAACATGCGTCGCAATGTTGCTGCCGGCTTCGGAGCGGTATTCCACGGTTGCCTGTGCTCCCACCGATAGCTTCCCCTCGACCTTCGTATTGCCGTCGACCAAAAACTCGAGTTTGCTCTCTCGTTGGTCTTGCTTGATTGCCAGGGCAAACTCTGCGTCACCGACGGAAGCTATCTTGCCTGAAACAGTCTGCAGTTCGGCCGCGGAGTTCGCCTTCACTTGAGCTTGTGCGTTGAGGGGGCTGGAGCAAACAGCAATAGTAAAGCAGCTCAGGAAAAAAGTTACCATAGAAAGAGCAGTTCGCAATCGCATGAGGGCAGATTCCTCCATTTCCGCGATTTCGACTGGGTAGGAGCGTATCCGCACGCGTACGGCCAGATGCGCACAAACCCCGCTGGGGGTTCACAACCCCCTGAAATTTGAATGGGATGAGACGGGTAGGTCGGGACAGAGAACCTCGCTAGCGGGTACTGAACCGTGAAAATACTACCCTTCCGGGTCCGCTCCTTGTCGCTCTCTCCGTTCCTGGCTTGCCTGCGCAAATTCAATCCAAACGCAGCCTTCTGTGAGCCCGCGCTTGAACGGATGAGCGCGTTTGGCCCGTGGCGCGGCCCACATCCACGTTGAGGATCTAAGGCAAAATGGGGTGGAGCGCTTCGCTAGGGGAGTCGCCGCGTCCGTGTCCAGTGCTTCTGACGGAGGACATCGGACGCGGTCAATCCCGTTGGTTCAGAGTGGAGACCTGCTTCCATCTGCTTGAAGCTAGTCTCCTCTTTGGGGTCGCCTTGGACCGGAATTTGGGGTACCCGCCCAAGACGAGAAGGTAACTGACTCAGCATCCGATAAGCAGGCTTTAGCGTCAAACGAACTACGTCTTGTCCATTTGTCAACAATTAAGCCATTTTCTTCGTTCAACTTATGGTCTTTTATCAACCGGGCTTTTGGTGTACCATTACACCTCGCTTCTGGACCATGGCACATGGACACTCGATCGACCCCAATTCGGCGGCTTTACAAATTCGGGTTATTTGAAGCCGATCTCGACCTCGGCACGCTCACCCGCCAAGGTTTGCCGGTAAAGCTGCAGGAACAACCCTTCCGCATCCTCGCTTTGCTTTTGGAATCCTCGGGTGAAATCCTGACCCGCGAAGAACTGCGCAAGAGCATTTGGCCTGACGGGACTTACGTTGAATTTGATGGCAGTATGAACACCGCGCTGATGAAGCTCCGCGCAGCGCTGAATGATAGTGCGGACAATCCCCTTTTCATCGAAACTGTACCTCGAAAGGGCTATCGGTTTATTGCCCCTGTTGAACTTTGCCGAACGGAATCGTCCGCCATCACCACGGCCATTCGCATTGAAACAGGAGAGCAAGCGCTCGAGGACCTTGAAGTTCCGCTGCGCGTCGACACCTCTGTTCCCCTTCGGGATACGGGGCGCAAGGATCAGCCCGACAGGCACCTGGGCCCTCATTGGTGGGAAGCTCTGCTGATTCTGGCCGGCGTCACGGCCCTGCTCACTTACGGACTGTGGCCGCAACCCGAGCCACGCGTTGTTCGCGTGCAGCAACTCACGCACTCGGGGCAGGTGGACCCCTGGGGAAAACTGGTCACCGACGGCAGCCGCATCTACTTCGTCGTGCGCGATGTCACCGGCTGGAATTTGATGCAGACCTCCGTCGAAGGCGGGGCTATTCAGCGGACTCCGACGCCGTTCGATAACACGCGCATCTTCGACTTGTCTCCGGATCATTCGCAATTTCTGATTGGCCAGTTGACACACCGCGGAGAGGAGACGGCACTGTGGCTTTGGCCCGTTCAGGGCGGCGCGCCGCGGCGCCTCGGAGATGTGACCGCCCAAGAAGCGGTATGGTCTCCCGCCGGTGACCTGATTGCCTACGTTCAGGGAGAAAGCATTCAGTTGACGGATCCGCAAGGCAGCCATATTCGCGAACTCGCAAGATTTCACCCTGCTCCTCACTCCCTGGTCTGGTCTCCCGACGGCAAGCGCCTTCGGTTCACGCAGACCAACCTCCTCGAGAGTACCGATTCCATGTGGGAGATGGACCTCGACAACAGCTCTCCTCGCCGCGTGCTTCCGGAGGGCCAGCATGGACCGCATGAAGGCAGCGGCACGTGGCTGGCCGGCGGGAGATATTTTGCGTTTTCCTCCGGTGTCGACTTGCGCGCCAGCCTGGCCGTCGATACGCAGGCGAGTCTGTGGGTCATGGAAGAGAACCGTGGCCTGTTTCGCCGGCGCACCAGTGATCCCATTCAACTCACCAAGGGCCCGATTGCATTTGATCACCCCGACGCCATTCCCGGCGGCAACCGGATTTTCGCGATCGGCTCTCACAATGAGTACCAGTTGCTGCGCATCGATCCAAAAACTTCGGCGAAGACCGCCATGCTCGCGGAGTCCGGCGCCACGGACATGGATTTCTCGCTGGATGGGCAATGGGTGGTCTACGCAGCGCGCGAAAATGGAACTCTATGGAAGAGCCGCATCGACGGGAGTAGCAAGGTGCAGTTGACGGCCGGCGCAACCGGCGCGTTCGCTCCCCATTGGTCGCCTGATCAGAAGCAGATCCTTTTCACGGGATTTTTGCTGGACAGCCAGCCACGCCTGTACGTCGTTTCCGCCGATGGCGGCTCGCCTCGTAGCGTTCTGCCCTCCAACAACAAATGGGCTTCTGTCTCCGGCGATTGGAGGACGGACGGACGCCAGATTGTCCTGGACGTCCAGGAGATGGAATCCGGCAGGGACCCGGACATCCGTATCCTGGATCTCGAGAGCGGCAAGCTTACTAAATTGCTGAATTCCGATGGACTCCTCGAACCGCGCTGGTCTGCCGATGGAAGATACATCGCCGCTCTGAATCCCAAGAAGAAACAGGTGCTGATTTACGATTGCCGGCTGGAAAAGTGGTCGGTGCTCTCGGAGGCGAATTTCCCTGCCGCCTTGCGATGGTCGCCGAGCGGCGATGCTCTCTACTACCAGGACGTCGACGAAGTCGAGGAATCCATCTTTCGGGTGCCCATGGCCACGCGAGAAACTGAACGCGTGATGAAGCTCGGTGACCTCCTCAGCGCGGGCGCCGCTCGCTGCCTGTTCACCGGATTGAGCCCCGATGGTTCCGTGTATGTGACCGTCGACCACGGCGATGTCGACGTCTATGCCGTGGACCTGAAGCTACCCTGACCGTCACCCTGCTTTCGGTCCCTGGCCTGTACTCGCAGACAGGTTGATTCTCAGACACACCTTGCTCTTGCCGAGACTCTCTCTTACCCGCCCGGTTTAGACTGGGATTGTTGCCAAGGGAGCTTCGTGCAGATGAATCACAAACTCGCGACCCCACTCTTGCTCGCCCTCACATTGCTTTTTGCTGCAGGGCTCCAGGCACATAAGCTCGATAAAGGCAACGTCACCATCCGGGGAATCGTTCTGGGTGCGGACGGAAAACCTGTCCCCGCTGCCGCGGTCGCTTGTCAATCTTCCGCAGGAATTCGCCCACGCGTCGTGCACACCGACAAAAAGGGCCACTATCTCATCACTGGCTTGCGACAGGATTCCTACGACCTTCGCGCTTCTGCGAACGGGGCTTATTCCGACTGGGAAAAGAACATCCCGCTGCGCAAGGGGGAGACCAAGGAGATCACTCTGCGGCTGCTGAATGGAAACACGGCACTGAGCGGTACGTTGCCTGCCAAGAAGAAAAAATAATCAAGATGCGCGATTCGCTTTCCCTCGACTGCCTGACCTCTCCTCTTGCGGAATGATTCGCTTTTGCTGGCCAGCCTGATTCTCGGGCCCCCGCGTTCCATCGATATTCTGATGGGCATGCGATTCTCGCAACAGCCGCAAGGATCCTCTGGGGAGTCTCCATTCCGCGGCTTGCACAACAGTTAGGCAGATCGAGCTGCAGCCAAGTGTTGGATTTCCTGCAATATCAGGTTTGCGGCCGCTGGCACTACATCCGCCACTTCCGGTGACAACGCCGTGCCCGCGGAGAAATCCAGCCCTTCAATCCCGTAAACAACCAACTGGGCGGGCAGGTCCCCCATCACGCGCCCCAGTTCAATCGCTTCCGCTACTCCAAACAGGTGCGTCGAGGAATGCGAGAACCAGACCGGGAGTTTCTCTGTCCGGGCATCCAGCCGGTGAATGGTGGCCGGAGGTGCGCCAGACTGGACCGCATCGACGAGGATCACGCAGTCTGCGCCTTTCCACGCTTCCAGCAACTCCGCACCGTCTCCGGTTTCTTCCAGGACCTCGACGCCGGGTGGTACCTGCGCGCGCAAGCGACGCACCACCGCGATGCCGGCGCCGTCATCTCCCCGAAAGGGATTGCCCACGCCGATGAAAACCGTTTTGTAAGTTTGCGCTGTCATTCGCGTTCAATCCGAACTTTCAGAAAATGCGTCGAACAGGAAATACAAGGATCATAATTTCTTACCGCCTGTTCGCATTGCCATTCCAGGCGGTCGTTTGGCAAGTGCATCCTGGTGGACACAAACTCCGCGAGATCATCCTCGATGGTTTTCAGGTTCTGCGCCGTTGGCGGAACGATCTTTGCATGCAAAATCAGGCCGCGCTCATCGAAGCGGTATTTGTGGTACAGAATCCCTCGCGGCGCTTCCGTACAAGCGTATCCCGTGTCTACGCGGGGCGTGACCTCGATGAAGGGCTGCTCAGGCATTTCGTAATCGCCAATGATCCGCAGCGCTTCGTCACAGGCGTACACCGTTTCCACTGCGCGGACCACTATTCCCTGGAACGGATTCCGGCACTCGCGGCCAATTCCCGCCTCGCGGGCCGCTTCCTGCGCCAGGGGAGATAACTTCTCGAAATTCAGGTTATAGCGGGCCAGCGGTCCCACGAAATACGCGCCACGCTCCTGAATCGACGAATGTAGCGCGCTTGAGTGCTGCACATGCTCCTCCGCGAAGTGTTGCTCGTATTCGCTGATGGCAATGTCCAACCCCCTGTTCGACACCAGCCGACCTTCGTTCAATGGATATTCGCCGGGGTGCCGGAGAGCGACGAATTCATAATCCCGCTGAAAATCCGGGAACGGGAAGGTCGCCACCCATCGGCTCGTCTCCACCGCCGCGTCGCGCGCCCATTTCAGCTCTTCCACCAGCGACTGGAGCTGCTTCCGGGAGGGCGCCTTATAAAAACCGCCCACCCGCACATTGATCGGATGGATTTCCCGGCCGCCCACGAGCGTCATGATGGCGTTGCCGATCTTCTTCAGCCGCAACCCGCGCTGCACGGCTTCCGAATGGTCCTTGGCCATCTGGATCACGTCTTCGTATCCAAGAAAATCGGGCGCATGCAGCATATAAATGTGCAGTGCGTGGCTTTCGATCCACTCTCCGCAGTAGATCAGCCTCCTCAGCTCGCGAATCGCTCCCCCCGGATGCGCGTCAAAAGCATCCTCCGCGGCGTGGCACGCGCACATCTGGTAGGCGATAGGGCAGATCCCGCAAATCCGAGCGGTAATGTCAGGAAGCTCGGTGAACTTTCGCCCGCGCAAGAACGCTTCGAAGAAGCGCGGCGGCTCGAAAATATTCAGCTTCACCTCTTTCACGCGGCGGTCTTTGATTTTGACGCCGAATCCGCCTTCGCCTTCCACGCGCGCCAGCATGTCGACTTTGAAGCTCTTAGCGTTCACGGGCTTCACTCTCTTTCCGGAACGGTTCGGCCCACGCGTTGAAGGAACGGAAGGCGCGGACGATGTCGGGATCATGAACCCCGAGGCGGTTCCACCACTCGCTCAGCGCAGCGGTGTTGGGCGTCTCTTTTGGTCCAAAACAGCCGTAACACCCGCGCCCGTAGGCGGGGCAAAGTGCCCCACAACCAGCTTGTGTGACCGGACCCATGCACGGAACACCCTTCGCCACCATCACGCAAACGATTCCCAGCCGCTTGCACTCCAGACACACGCCGTGCGCCGGAGTCACTGGTTTCCTTCCGTTCAGATAGGCGCTCAGCACTTCCACAAGCTGATACTTGTTGATCGGGCAGCCGCGCAATTGAAAGTCCACAAACACGTGGTCCGTGATCGGCGTCGATTTGTTCAAAGTCTCGATATATTCTGGGCGCGCGTAGACCTGCGAAATGAACTCCTCCACGTTCTTGAAATTGCGCAGCGCCTGAATACCTCCGGACATCGCGCATGCTCCAATCGTAATCAGCGTCTTTGATGCCCGCCGGATGGCGTGGATCCGCTCTTCGTCATGCGGCGTGGTGATGGAGCCTTCCACCAGGGAAATGTCATAAGGCCCGCTTGCGACCGCTCGCGAAGCCTCGGGAAAGTTAGCGATGTCCACCGCCCCCGCCACGGCCAGTAGTTCATCTTCGCAATCCAGCAGGCTCAATTGGCATCCGTCGCAAGAGGCGAATTTCCATACGGCAATTTTCGGTTTGCGCTTGAGAGCCATTTCAGATCTCACCTTTTCCAAAGATCGATGCGATGCGGTCCAGGCGGAACACCGGACCGTCCTTGCAGGCAAATGTTGACCCGTACTGGCAATGACCGCAGTAGCCCAGGGCGCATTTCATATTTCTCTCCATCGAGAGGTAGGTCCGCTCCGCCTGCACTCCGCGCTTTTGCAGCTCCATGACGGCAAAGCGCATCATGATTTCTGGCCCGCACACCAGGGCCACGGTGTTGGAAGGATGGAAGGGAGCTCGCGCAATCATGGGCGTAACCACGCCCACATTTCCACGCCATCCGCTTGCCCCGCGGTCCACCGTCACCTGCACTTCCAGATCGAATTTCCCCCGCCACCTTTCCAGTTCCCGCTTATACAGGATTTCTTCCGGCGTTCGCGCGCCGTAAAGCAATACGATGTTCCTGTACCTTTGTCTCTCCGCCATCAGGTGGTACAGCACCGGACGCAGCGGGGCCAGCCCGATGCCTCCGGCGACGACGACGAAATCCCGTCCTTCTTCTACGTCCAGGGGCCAGTGGCTCCCGAAGGGTCCACGAACGCCAATCGTGGCGCCCGGTTTCAGCAATCCCATGGCCTTGGTCACCACCCCTACCCTGCGGGTCGTATGCTCCAATCGGGACGATTCGGCGGGGTCGCTGCTGATGGAAATCGGTACTTCGCCCACTCCGAAGACGTAGAGCATGTTGAACTGTCCGGGAAGAAATGTGATTTTTCTGGCGGCTTCCACGGGGGCAAGCTCCAGCGTGAACGTGTCTTCGGTCTCACGTTTCAACCGTTCGATCCGGAACGGCTCTGGAACCATCGGGTCGGTTGCCGTTGCTCTTGCGATTTCCGTTTCAATCATGACGCCCATAAATATCCAGTAATTGCAGCCGGGTCGCGTCCAGCCGCACGGAAATAACGTTCACGAAACGACTGAGTATTTCGTATCCCAAATCATGGTCCTCTTCACACTTGGCGCGCAGGCATTTGGCGTCGAAGACCAGTGCTCGCGTACGCTGCACCGTCCGCGCGCTGAAGTGCCAGCGATAGGGTGGAGAAACCCAGGACCATCCCAGAATTTCACCCTCCCCGACAGTCTGGACGGTGGTCGCGCCGCGATTTGGCACTAAAAGTTCCACGCACACCAGACCCTCGCGGATGAAATAGAATTCGTTGGCTGAGTCGCCCTCGTGAAAGATGGTGTACCGCTCCGGAAACTGCACGTTCTTGGCGCAACCGGTAATAAACTCCAGATGTTTTTCCGGTAAGTCCGCGAAGAAAGGATGTTCCCTGATGATCGGCTCCAGTGTCTGAATCATGTTCATTCCCCCTTCACACCAAATTGCTGCCGGAGTTCTCCGATTCCCGAATAGCTCTGGCCTCCTCCGTGAGATCAATTCCCACGGGGCACCAGGTGATGCAGCGGCCACAACCGACACAGCCGGAAGTTTCAAATTGGTCGATCCAATAAGCCAGTTTGTGCATCATCCACTGACGGAATTTCGCCCGCGGCGTGGCTCGCACGCTTCCGCCATGAAGGTAGGAAAAGTCCGTGGTGAAGCAGGAGTCCCATTTGCGGACGCGTTCCGCCTGCTGGCCGCTCAGATCAGTCAAGTCTTCAATCGTCGAGCAGAAGCATGTGGGACAAACCGTCGTGCAGTTGGCGCAACTCAGACAGCGGGCCGCGATGGCGTCCCAACGCGGATGCTCGGCGTTCCGGTAAAGCAGTTCCTTGAGGCCGGCGGTCTCCAGACTGCGCCCCATGTGCCGCGCAGCCTCCTCCACTAGCCCATCGGCCGCGGCAATCTCCGTTTTGCTGGCCTCCGGCGTTGGAATTTCCGAGAGGATATCCGCTCCAGCTTCTGTTCCACATTGCGCAACTAGGAAGTGTTGGCTCTCCCCGATGACCTCCGTCAGGGACAGGTCGTAGCCGATGGCGACTCTTGGGCCGGTTCCCATCGAATCGCAAAAGCAGGTTCCGCCGGCCTGAGTGCAATTCACCGCCAGAATGAAATTGTCCGTGCGACGCAACCGGTAAGCGGGATCGGCAAAGGGGCCCTGAAGGAAGACCTTATCTTGGATGCCGATGGCATGCAGTTCGCAAGCGCGCACTCCAAAGAAGGCGAATTTCGGGGAGTTCTGCTCCTCGGGAAGCATTTCAAAATGGCCGTTGGTGCGTTGCGCTTTCCACAGACGAGCATAAGCAGGAAACAGAAACTTCTTCCAGGCATGCGGCCCGACTGTGTAACCAAACAAAGCTTCGTCCCCGCGCCGCTTTAACTTGTATTTCCCTCCTTGTTGTTCGTCCGTCCATCCTTTGGGCAGGTCTTCGACAGATGACACTCGGTCATACAAAATGGCTCCATCCCGGATGGTTGGACCGACAACTTCGTAGCCTCGGCGGATCAAGGCCTGTATCAATAAACTGATCTGCGTTGGAGAGAGAAGGCGGGGGCTATCGCGACTGGGAGCCTTGGGAGTCATGGAACATCCCTGCTGCTCCGGGTTGGAGCGCGCCCGGTGCTCTTGCCACTACTTGGACTTCCACCTTTGTATACTCCGCTGCGGGAGCCATTGCAACAGCACGGGTCACGCGCACCGGTGACACCTCAGGCGTCGATTCCATATTCGCGCAAGGCTCGGCCGAATTCGCCACATCGGCTCTAACCAATTGATTCTGATAGTGATACATACGACACAAGTTCTCTGCCTCTCTAGCGCATCGGTACCACGACCCCCGTACCTCCTCCCTTGGGGCCATCGGCCCATTGAGGCATTTCGCGTGCGCCTCCTATGCTGGACTTCGACGGGTTGGGGGCCGCGCGGGGACAACGGTTCCGCAAGGGGCCGTGTGCGAGCCACCCAACCCGCCAGAATTCCCTTCCCGTCCTCCTGCCCATCTTTGCCAGTTGGTCCGCATCCCGGCGTGCACCATTCGGAAGCAGACCTGCATCCACCTTATTGATGAAATCGAAGATCGTTGGTCTCTCAGCAGTTAGGGAGAGGAGAATGTTCCCTCATGAAAGAGGTAGGTGACGGGTGAAGGGTTTCTCCTGCAAATCTGGCCTAACCTGGGCGGCCGCGCTCACCGTACTTGTCACGCTCGGCATGGCGGCGGAAGTGCCACGCCTCGGTTGGTTCTCGCTTCGCCAAACTACCATCCGCGCATTCGCGAGCTACGTCCTCAGAACAGAAGCGCAGAATGCTGTGAGCCTGCGCCAGGGTCCGTTTCTATGGGTGGATGGCTTGGCGGATAAGGAACGTTTGGCGGCCATGGCCACTCTGAAGGGGGGAGGAGTGGAGCTCCGGCGCCTCAGCGTGGACGAAGCCGGAGGAAACATCGACGTTCCCGGTGGATTGATCCACGATTGGCAGGGAATCATCTTTATTCCCGGAGTGAAGCTCGATGATGTGCTGAAAGTCTTGCAGGACTACGACCATCACGCAACGTATTATGCGCCGGATGTGGAGAAAGCCCGCACCGAATCACAGAATGGGGACCAGTTCCGCGTGTTTCTGCGCTTTCGCCGCCAGATGATCATCACCGTTGTCCTCGATACCGAGCATGACGTCTCCTACTACCGTGATTCCCCGCTCCGCGCGCACAGTCGTAGCTCCGCCGTTCGAATCGCCCAGGTGGAAGATCCCGGCGGACCTCGCGAAAAAGAAGATGCGCCCGGGGAAGGCGATGGCTATCTGTGGCGGATGGAAACCTGGTGGCGCATGGAGGAGCGCGACGGCGGCGTGTACGTGCAAAGTCAGGTGGTCACACTGACGCGGGATATTCCCACGGGGCTCGCCTGGCTCATCGGGCCGTTTATCACCAAGATTCCGCGCGAGACGCTCGAGTTCACTCTTCAAGCCACTAAGAAATCTGCGTTGAAAAAGGCGTCAAGCTTGCCCGCCCGGATGAGTTTCGAGAGCCCTCGGTTGCGCAGCCCCCAGAAAGATTCCGCACGCGAACCGTGGTTGGGCACCTCCTGACAATGGTAACCGTCGAGTAGCGGGATTTCCCATTTCACGGTGGTGTTAAATTCAGGGTCATGAGCAGCTTGGGCCCCAGGAAGGGTGCCGTAGGCGACCGAGAGGTCCAATTGCGGGTGCTGCGACATGCAACAGAGTAGCGGGGAGATGTACTGCGCCGGGTGGCTGCCAATGGCCAGGACGCGATAGCCGGACTCAGACAAATGGCACCTCAACCGGAACTCGTTTGCGGAAGGAATCGGCAGCACAAGCGCGACCAGGGGAGCACTCCCGCAAAAGTATACACACGGTTTCCGGCGGAGGCTAAGTGTGCTAGAATCCTTAGGTTCCAGTGAAGACTTGGCGTTTGTTCGCGCTGCGTCTTTTCATGGTTCACCGTAGGTCTTCGCACAGGTAACCCTGCAATGCGGGTAGAATGAGCCACCAGTCCATTCCTTGGCAGTGGCGGGGTGCCATTTAACCAAAATTCTGATGGCCTTTGCGGCCACGAGCTACAAAAGAGGAATCCTCATGTCTGGGCATTCAAAATGGGCCACCATCAAGCACAAGAAGGCCGCGACAGATGCAAAGCGCGGCCGCGTCTTCACGCGTATCATCCGGGAAATCTCCATCGCCGCTCGCATCGGTGGCGGCGATCCGAATTCAAATCCTCGTCTTCGAACCGCCATTCTTGCGGCGAAGAACGAGAACATGCCGAACGAAAATATCGAGCGCGCCGTCCTTCGTGGAACCGGCCAGCTCGAAGGCGAACAGTACGAAGAAGCCATGTTTGAAGGCTATGGTCCGGGCGGCGTGGGCATGCTGATTCAGGTGGTCACCACCAACCGCAACCGTGTTGTGGGCGAGTTCCGTCACTTGATAAGCAAAAACGGCGGGAACATGGCGGAAGCCGGGGCAGTCGGATGGATGTTCCACCGCAAGGGTGAGATCAATGTCCCGAAGGAAGCGGCTTCTGAGGAAAAGCTGCTGGACCTCGTCTTGGAAGCCGGCGCCGAAGATATGAAGGACGATGGATCCGCCTGGTACATCGTCACGCCGCCCGAATCGCTCGAGGCAGTGAAGGAAGCACTCACCAAGGCCGGGATCACGCCCGTGTCCGCCGAACTTGCCATGGTGCCGCAAAACTACATCAAACTGACCGGGCAGCAGGCCACGCAGATGCTACGCCTGGTGGAAGCTCTGGAAGAGCACGACGACGTGCAGCACGTCTACGCGAACTTTGACATTGACGAGTCCGAAATTCAAGCGGCTGTCAGCGCCAACTGAACCGGAAGATTTTCGAAGCGGCCGTCCTTGCAGAGAAGCGGATGGCCGTTTCTCTTTTGCCTTTGCGCTCGGGACAAGGGATTGGAACGCGCGGCCACTTCGCCTTAGACTAACAGGCATGGTTGAACATCCTTCGGGCAAAGGCCTGTCCGGTCCTTTGCGCGTCCTGGGCGTGGATCCCGCCGCAGCGGGGCCGACCGGCTACGCGATCATCGAACGGGAAGGCCGGGAATGCCGGGTGTTGCACTACGGTGCGTTCAAGGTGGCCGCGAAGCGGCAGAAATCCTCCGCCGGAGCTGCGTTGCAGGATGTGCACACCCTGCTTTGCGAGCTGATCAGGAAATTCAAGCCGCAGGTCATGGCGGTAGAATCGGTTTTTACGGCGTTGAACATGAGAACCGCCTTGCGGCTTGCAGAGGTGCGTGGTGTCGTGCTTCTCGCGGGCGAACAACTCGGAGTGGAAGTACGCAGCTACTCGCCGCGCGAAGTAAAAGCCTGCGTCGCCGGTTATGGGCATGCGGACAAAAAACAGATGCAACTGATGGTGCGCGCGCAACTGCGGATGAAAGAGACGCCGGAGCCGTCCGACGCCGCGGACGCACTGGCGGTGGCGCTCTGTCATTTGCAAACGGACCTGCTCGAGCGGCGTTTTGGTGTACGCAAGGCGGATCTGACGGGGCATGGGCGCTCGAGCACGGAAAAACCGTCAACACGCGCCGTAAGCACAACAATCGGACGCAGCATGCGCATCCAACCAGACCGATGAACGCCCTGGCCCGTCGTATTGCATCTTTGCTGCTGTTTTCCTGCTTTGCAACGGCAGCCGTTGCCTTTGCCGCCCCATCGGGCTCCGCAGTTTTCACCTATCGCCGGGTTTTCAAGTCCAGCACTCCAGAGTTCATCGAACTCAAAATCAAGGAAGATTCGGACACGGCCTCCTACGATATTCGGCAACTGGAGGAGGAGCCCAGTGTCACGCCGTTCGAAATCAACCATGCCTTGCGTGCCAAAATCTTTGAATTGATCGGCCAACTCCACTATTTTAAGGGCCTGGATCTGGATGTGCATCGAAAGATCGCCAATCTGGGAGAAAAAACGTTCCGTTGGGAACGCGGCTCGGAGATCTACGAGGTGAAGTTCAACTACACGGTGAACTCGGAGGCCTCGCAACTTCTCCAGATTTGCGAAGGGCTGGCCCGCCAGCAGGAACTTATCGAATTGCTGCAGAGACGGATGAAGTATGACCGACTGGGCGTGAACGACGCGCTTCTCGAGTTGGAAACGGATCTTTCCAGGGGCGTGCTTCCCGAACCGCAAGCCGTCCTGCCCCTGCTCGACCAGATTTCCGCCGACTCCCGGTTCGTCGACATTGCTCGCCAGCGCGCCCGCGTCCTGGCAGAGCGCGTCCGCCATCCGTCCTAGGAAACCAATTCAACTGGAATATCGTCCAATGGGGAGAATCCGTTATGCACCGAGATATTCGTAGCCCTCTTCGAGCTTCCGGTCGATTCAGGCTCATTCTGCTCGCCCTGTGTATTGTTGCGCTCTTTCCGTTACCCGGCCACGCACAGAAGAAAGAAAAACTTGCCAAGTCCTATCGCCAATGGCTCGAACAGGATGTCGTCTACATCATCACCAAAGACGAACGGGAAGCATTCCTGAAATTGACTACGGATGATGCAAGGGATCAATTCATTAAGGATTTTTGGGAAATTCGGAACCCGAATCCAGGCTCCGAAACCAACACCTACAAGGAAGAAATCTATCAGCGCATTGCTTTTGCGAACGCGCGTTATGGCGTTGGCTCGGGTAGCGACGGTTGGCGCACGGATCGCGGCCGCACGTACATCACTCTGGGGGCGCCCCAGCAAAAGCAACTTTACCGCAACGCCGCCAATCTGCGGCCCATCGAAGTCTGGTTTTATGCCAATGTGAGCCCGGCTTTGCCCCAAGCGTTTTATGTGATTTTTTTCGATCGTGATAATACCGGTGACTACCGCTTCTACAGCCCCTATTTGGATGGTCCTGACAAACTGACGACCGGGGTCGAAGCCATCAATTCGCCACAGGCCGGTATAAGCATGATCCTCGATTCCGTCGGCGGGGAATTAGCCCGCGAATCCTTAAGCCTCATCGTCGGTGAGCCCGTAGACCTGTCTGACCCACGTCCCAGCCTGCAGTCCGACGTGATGTTGAGCATTCTGAAGAGCCTGGCCGACCAACCGAGTTACCGCGACGAAATCAGGCGCAAGCGGATGAATCGGGAACAGGTGAGTTCGAGCATGATTCACCAGGGTTATAACCTTGACGTTATACTCTTGCCTGCCAGGGACGCCCGTGGCTTGACGCGCCTTGATTACTCGATTCGCCTCAAGAATCCCAGCGACCTGAGTCTTCTCGATACTTCCGACAATCATATCTCCTATTCCGTGCAAGTTCGGGTTCAGGTTTTCGATCACACCACGAACAAACTCATCTTCACCAGTCAAAAGGATTTGCGGGACACCTTCGATAAGAATCGCTACCACGACTTCAAGGACAAGGTGTTTTCCTACGAGGGAATGTTGCCTTTGCCCTCGGGGCAATATCGCCTGGCCTTCCAATTCACGGACTGGAACAAGAATGCCTCGTATCGCACCGAGCGGGAAGTCACGATTCCCGAAATTGATGCGAAACAATTCGTCATACCCGCGATTTTGCCCTTCTCGTCGGCCGAACAGGTCGACTCGGTTGCCGCAGATGTTTTGCCGTTCACCCTGGCGGGAGTCAAATTCACGCCCCTCTCCACCAGCAACTTGATACTTAGCCCAGAACAGAGGTTGCAGGTTGCCTATCAGATCTGGACCTCTCCCCAGAATTCCGCCCTGTCGGCGGGAAAGCCACTGCAAATCGAATACGGTATCGGCCAACCGTCTCGTCCGGGGAGTGCCAAGAACACCAAAGAGGAAGTGGACGTGCGCCAGTTTGATCAAGCCGGGTCGCTCGTCAACGGCAAGAAGTTGGATCTCGGTGAACTTGGAAATTACATCCTAACTGTTTCAACAGATAGCTCGGCGCCCGGCACTCAAGCTTTTGCCCACCTCAATCTGAAGGTGCTCGATCCTTCTGCCCTGCCTCCTTCTCCATGGGTGGTTGTTGAGCCGACGATTCGAGAAGACATGGAAAAAGGTGTATTTGACCAGGAGCGGGGACTTGTCTATCTGACACGCGGAAACGAGGATGAAGGCCGAGCTTGGCTGCGCCGTGCACTCGCTGCCGATCATGATGATGAGGTGGCCCGAACTCGATTGGTAGAGGCATACTTTTCTCGCCAGGACTATGCTGCGGTGTCGGCACTCTATAGGGAAACCGGGGTTACGGACCGCGCTGACGCCAATACGCTTCTGCGTATCGCTTCGAGTTTGCGTAAGTTAGGGAAGGAAACGGAAGGACTTAATTTGCTGCAGCATGGCGCCGACATGCATTCGGCAGACCCCGCCATGTATGTCGCGCTGGCTGATTTTTACACACAAATGGGTAATATGACCAAGGCGTCTGCTGCACTGCAGAGGAGCAAGGAACTGGGCCTCTCCAAGTAGCCCGGCGGGGCACCGACAGCCGTGACGCAGGTCCTTGACGGATGAGATGACCTGTATCCCGTTTTTTGTATTGGCTCTATAGTTCGACGTATGGCCTTCAATTCGGACTGTCCAAATTCTCCGCTTCACCTTCTATTTTATTGAAAATAAAAACGTTATTTAACTATGACTTCTGCCTGGTTTGGCATCCTTGTTGCTCTATCCCCTGTCCTCACGGCTTGGGGCGGATCGCAATCCAATTTGAATGCTTCTTCCAACCTTCTTGGGGGGAATTGAAAGGAGTCTTATTTTGAATAGATCGAAGTGGTTCCATTTGCTGGTCGCCTGTGTTTTGACCCTTGGTACGGGTCTGGGGACTCGGGCGCAGGACCAAAGTTCGGCGCGCGGTAACTTGAGCGGCGTCGTCTTAGACGCAACGAAGGCAACTGTTCCGGGGGCAACGGTCACAATCACTGGCCCCATCGGAAAGCTGACGCAAACAACAAACGATCAGGGCACCTTCCTGTTTTCAACCCTCATCCCGGGTTTCTACTCGATAAAGGTGGAAAAGGCGGGCTTCAAGATCGCCAGCATTGGGTCTGCGGAAGTTTTGATCAACAAGACAACCAGCATCGAAGTTGTCCTGGAGACCGGTCAAGTGACCCAAGTCGTCGAGGTCAACGCGGCGACGGTCACCGTGGACCCCTCGGCATCCTCGGTCAACGCTGATTTTTCGGATAATTTCTACGAGAAGATCCCTCTCGGCCGTGGCGTGAGTAGCCTGTTTTATTTGGCACCGGGCGTGACCTCGGGCGTTGGAACGGGAACCCAGAATCCTTCCATTTCCGGGTCCTCTGGCCTTGAGAACCTCTACGTGGCAGACGGCGTTTCGATCAACGACCCGGCCTTCGGCGGCATCGGCGTTTGGTCCCGCGTGTATGGCCCCCTGGGCACGGGCATCAACCTTTCCTTCGTGAAGGAAGTTCAGATCAAGACCGGGGGCTTTGAACCTCAATACGGTCATGTCAGTGGCGGTATCGTCCAATTGGTCACCAAATCCGGCGGCACGAAGTTCTTCGGCACAGTTGGCGGCTACATTAATTCTCGCTGGATGCAGACCGGCTACCAGAACGCCGATGCCCCCCAGTACAACAACTCGAACTTGGTCGGAAGCCGTTTGGACAATGCAAATTATGAAGGGGACTTCGAGCTGGGCGGCTACATCCCGGTAAAGGGCCTGAAGGACCGGCTGTTCTTCTTTGGCACCTTCAACCCTTCTTGGAATCACGCTTACTTCGCCCCCGCAGTCGGCTCCGGCCTCGCTGCGTCCAATCCACTGATTGATCGATCCACTACGCGGTACGACTACGCCGGCAAACTTACCCTCAAGCTCACCAATACCCAGACGATCGAATCCACAATCTCCGCCGACCCGTCGCATACCAACCCAACGGCCTTCAGCACGCTGAACGTCGACAACACTTCGGCGAACTCGAAGTGGGACTATGGCACCCGGAATTGGTCTGTTCGCTATGACGGTGTCTTCGGCAGTTCGCTGCTTGTAGACGCTGCCTTTACCTGGAGCTGGAACAACTTCAAGGAAACTCCCGCCACCAACGTATACGGCATTACGGACAATACCCAGATTTACGGACTGACCGGCCAGCGCGGGGCATTCGCGGCCCAAGGAATCGGCGTACTTGAACCCTATGATTCCAACACTAGGGGTCTGAGCGGAGATATCACCAAATCGTTCCACTTTGCCGGCACCCACAGCATCAATGTGGGCTACACCTGGCAATTCCCGGTCTACGCTGAGCACCAGTTCTGGCCCGGGCCGAAATATACCATTCCCGCAGTGAATGCCACTGGCGGTAGCCCAGGCTACGGTTCCAACGTGGCGGGTAACCAGACTGACTCTGCCTTCTCGCTCTCTCTGGCTGGACTCTTTGCGCCCGGTGCGGATGGCAATTTCGACCCTGTCAGCAATCCGACCGATACGACTTGCACCTTGTGCCCGTACATGAGCATTCCCGGCTATAGCACTCCGGTACCGGTCGTGCTCCAGCAGACGCGCGGCCGCTTTGACGGCGGCATAACCAACAGCAGCGGAAAGTACCATGCCGGTTACATTAACGATGCCTGGCAGATGAGCAAGTACGTTACCCTCAACGTTGGCGTGCGCTGGGAACAGCAGCGTTTGATTGGCAACAACGTGAATAAACCCTTCGTCAACATGTGGTCTCCGCGGGCCGGCATTATCGTGGACCCACAAGGCAATCGTAAGTCCAAGTTCTACGCGAACTTCGGTCGTTACGCCTACGTCCTCCCGCTGGATGGCGCCATACGCGCACTCAGCAACGAGGAAGACTTCCAGAACTCCTACTGGGCTCCCGCAAACACAACCTCGGGTTGCCCGGCGGGCACCCCGGCAGGTGCTTCCTGCGTTGCCTTGAATTCCCTTGGCAGCACGGACTTCGTTGGGGATTCGGCGCACCTGCTGAACCAGGCAAATGGCGGAATCCCCATCGCCTCTGGTGCCTTGATTACCGGTGGCGAACCTTTCGCACCCGGCACCCGCATGGAATATACGGATGAGTTCCTGGTCGGCTATGACCGTCAGTTCAAGGGCGGCATCGTCGCCAGCGTGCGTTACATTGACCGCCGCCTGAAGCGCGTTATCGAAGACCAGGGCGGCATCTCGGTCGAACAGTTCAACGCCCTCGCCGCAAATGGCGGCGGTTTGAACTACTTCATCGGCAATCCCAACGCGGCCCAAGACATCTTCGTCAATCCGAACGAGCAAGTGTTCGGCGCAGTCGACGAATCGCCAGTATCCTGCAATGAAATTGGAGGGACTGTTATCGCTGGGAGGTTTGATTGTGCACAGTACCAGGCCATCAACTTCCCCTCTGCTGCGAATGCACAGGCCGTTGAAGCCCTCGGTCTTCCCTCCTCGTGCGTTGGCACTATCGCTGGCACCAGCACTCCGATCCCGACACCGTATCTCGCGGTCAACCAGTCTACCGGTTTAGCTGCGGCGAACGGCGGCGCACCTGCTGGCAGTGCATGTTTTCCGGGAGTGAACACGACTGGCTGGATGATGGCCAATCCGAAGGCAGGGCAGCAAGACCAACCCAACTACATTCCCCTACCGGACTGCGCCAGCAAAGGTCAGAGTGGCTGCGCGGCTTTCGGCGGTGAATTCTATCCCGATGGCAAGCCCGACACCTACAAGGACCCCAAGCGCGAATACGAAGCGGTGGAGTTTGAAGTGACCAAGTCCTTCAGCCACAATTGGGCCCTCAGCGTCAATTACCGCCTCGCGCAGTTGCGAGGTAATTATGAAGGCGCATTCCGCAATGACAACGGACAGGCCGACCCGGGCATCAGCTCCCTCTTCGACTTTACCGAGGGCAACCTGGGCCTCCTGGCCAACCAGCAGAGCATCGGCTTCCTGAGCACCGACCGCAAGCACGTTCTGAACGCCCACTCCACCTATGTGCTGCCCAGCGGCAAGCTCAAGGGCTTTGTAATCGGCGCGGGCGTGAGCGTGCTTTCCGGGAATCCGCTCACCACTCTTGTGGCGCAGCAGGCCTATCAGAATCCCGGCGAAGTGCCCATCCTTGGCCGCGGCGATCTGGGCCGTTCACCCGTCACCGGCTCCGTGGACGCGCACCTCGAGTATCCCTTCAGGCTAAGCGAGCGGTTTCAGCTCAAGGTCGGATTCGACCTCTTCAACATTGTCGATTCCACCCGACAGACTACAGTCCAACAGTTCTACGACCTTGGTTTCGGTCTAAAGAATACCGATTTCGGACACGCTGTAACGAACAGCGGACTCGTAACCCCCGCGAGTTTCGTAAGCCAGGGCTTCGTGGATCCGTTCAGTTCACGCCTCTCCATCAAGCTCGAGTTCTAACTCTCAACCGTTTCAAAAGGGGGCGCTCTGAAGCGCCCCCTTTTTCCTTTTTGTGGGAGCTGCAATCTCTCTCTGCTAGTTTCTCCCTGCCGCCAGGACGGATAACCGTCCTAGCGGCATCGCGTCCTGCTTTGGAGTTTGCGAGGTCGACTCATGGTACGGACTCCTCGAGCCATTTCCTTGTGGTGCATTCTTTGTTTCTTTGTTCCGTGTTTCGCTAATGCGCAGAGGGTTAGCCATTACGGCGGTGTGATTGACGTACAGGTCCGCAATGTGAACGGCACTCCCGGCCCCGAAGGCATCCATATTCGATTGGAAGCCGCCGAGGGCGGGCCTGTCGCGGACACCCAAACCATTCCCGGAGGGAAGTGCCAGTTTCGAGTCTCTGCCAGCGGGGTATTCGTTGTGCGCTTGAACGGACAGGGCTACCGGGACGTCTCGGAACGCGTCGAATTGATCGGGACCTCAAGGGGATTCGTGACCCTGACCTTACGGCCTTTGCAGACCCAGAATGACGACGCAACAGAAGAGAGCCCTCCTTCCGGGACAATCTCCGCAGCCGAACTGAACATTCCCGAGAAAGCCCAAAAGGAGTATCTGTCTGGCGAGCAAGCGCTGCGCTCCAAAGATCCCGCCAAGGCCGCAAAGCATTTCCAACAAGCGTTAAAGCTTTACGATAACTATCCACAGGCGTATTTGATGCTTGGCGAAACCTACCTCGAGCAACAGGACTGGCCAAAATCCGAAGCCGCGCTGAAGAAAAGCATCTCGCTCGAGCCAAGACTCACCGCCGCGTACGTCAGCCTGGGCGCGGTCTACAATCAGCAGAAGGACTATCCGCAGGCGGAAGCAGCTCTAAAAAAGGGTTTGGAGCTGAGCCCGGATGCCACCGCCGCAAAATATGAACTGGCGAAGACCTACTGGGCCACCAATCGCTGGCAGGAAGCCGCTCCGTACGCACAAGCCGTGGTCAAACAGACGCCGGCGCTTGCCGGAGCCCACGTGCTCTATGCAAACATATTGCTCAGGCAGCGCGATGGCCCCGGCGCCCTGCGCGAATATCAGGAATACCTGCGCCTCGAACCGGGCGGCCCGATGGCCACGCAAGTGCGCGCACAGGTGGAAAAGCTCGCAAAAGCCCTGGCGAAGTAGTGTTTGATGCACGGTCTGGTGTAATTCCTCCCACTTCAATCCCTCCGACTGATACCCCGTGTGCGTCCGCCGCGTATGATAGGGTGAGGCCCACTATGCCCCGCGCGTCCAGGTTACAGCTGTCGGAAGCCGTCTCGATTGCGGCAGCTAGCTTGTGGGCGCACAAGTTGCGCAGCGTGCTTACGCTGGTCGGCGTGGTGATCGGCGTGGCTGCGGTCATCGCCGTGGTCAGCCTGATCAACGGCGCCAATCAATATGTGGCGACCAAAGTGTTCAACCTGGGCGCGGACGTGTTCGGCCTGGCCAAGCAGCCATCCATCGTGACCAACGTTGACGATTGGCTCGAGTATCAAAAACGCAAGCGCATTACCTACGAAGATTTCGATGCCGTCCAGACACTTTGCAGGTCCTGCACGCAGGTTGGCGCTTCGCTTGGCGGCCGCGTGGAAATCCGCAGCGGCCTGAACTCGTTGAAAGACACGAACCTGCGCGCCTGGACGCCCCAAATGGCGCGACTCTACGACGTGGACCTCGTCGAGGGCCGCCACATGACGGACATGGATTTGCGCACCGCGGCGCCCGTCTGCGTGATCGGAATGGATATCGTGGACAACCTGCTGCCCGGTGTCGACCCCATCGGCAAAGAAATTCGCTGGAACAACGTAGCCTGCCAGGTCATCGGCGTGGGCAAAAAGGAAGGCTCGTCGCTCGGAACCTCGCTAGACAACTGGATCATCCTTCCCCTGACAACCTACATGAAAGAATACGGCACGCAGCAGGATTCACTGCGCGTAACCTCGCGGGCTGTATCGGCCGCAAAGATTGAGGACAGCGTCGACGAAGTGCGCCAGATCATGCGCGGGCGGCACCACCTGGCCTACGGCGCTAAGGACGATTTCGCGCTCGAAACCAGCGATTCTTTCCTCTCCCTCTGGAAAGACATCAGCCAATCTTTTTTCCTGGTGACCGTGGCCATCGCTTCCATCTCGCTCGTCGTCGGCGGCATCGTGATCATGAACATCATGCTGGTCAGCGTGACCGAACGAACGCGCGAGATCGGCATCCGCAAAGCCTCGGGAGCGCGACGCAGCGATATCCTGCTGCAATTCTTGATTGAGTCGTCGACCGTAGCGGTCATCGGAGGTGCCCTCGGTGTAGTTCTCGGAGTGCTTGTGGCAAAGGTCGTCTCCCTGGTCTCCCCGCTCCCGAGCGCGGTGCAGCCGTGGAGCGTCGTGGGAGGCTTGGCGGTAGCGTTGAGCGTCGGCCTGTTTTTTGGAACCTACCCGGCATCGAAGGCAGCGAAACTGGATCCGGTGGAAGCGTTGCGATCGGAGTGATGGCATAGCAATGGGAGCGCTCAGCAAAGCATTGCCCCAACCGGAGGTACTGCCAGTTCACGGACTGGTGGCGCGTGGCAGGACCATGGATTTCCGCGAGCAGGTCCTGCTGGCGCTCGATACCCTGCGACAGAATCCGTTGCGGTCCGCGCTCACCATTCTTGGAATTGTGATCGGCATCATGACCGTGATTACCGTCAGTTCGGTGATCAACGGCCTGAATGAGAATGTGCTCGGAGGAATCCGGGACCTCGGATCGGACACCATCATTTGCTACCGCTTTCCCTGGGCGTCGTTGTCGCGCCCGCCAAGCGAATGGTTCACGCGCAAGGAACTGGAGCCGGAATGGGCAGACGACATGGCGCGGTTGCCGCATGTGCTGGCGGCTTCTCCATCGCTGCGAATCTTTCAACCGCAGTTCGGGTCTGGAACTTCGGATGTGCGGCGCGAAACCTATCGCGCAAAAAACGTAATTCTCCAGGGCAACTCGCCTTCGATTTCCCGGATTTTTGACATCAAGATTGACCATGGCCGGGAGTTCAACGACACCGATACCGAGCATCGCGCCCCGGTGGTTCTCCTGGGCTACGACACTGCGAAGACTCTCTTCCCCGAGGGCTCGGCGGAGGCCGTCGGAAAAGAAGTCACCATCGACGGCCAGCTCTTCACCGTCATTGGCACCATGCAGAAGCGCCGGCAAGGGCTCTCTGGCAGTTCAAATCCGGAAGACAACATCGCCATCATGCCGGTCACGACTCTGCGGAAGCTCTATCCCAACAAGAAAGACTATGTAATATTCGCGAAGGCCAGGGACCCGAAAGTGGTGGCCGAGGCGGTCGAGGAGATTCGCGACCTGCTGCGGCGGAAACGGCGCCTGAGCAACGACAAGCCGGACGATTTTGCCTTGTTCACCTCCGATTACTTCCTGGATTTGTGGAACAAGATCAGCTATCTGATTTTCGTGCTGATGTTCGCGGTGGCCTCGGTCGGGCTATTGGTGGGTGGCATCGGGGTGATGAATATCATGCTCGTCTCGGTCACGGAACGAACGCGGGAGATTGGTGTGCGCAAAGCGATCGGGGCGAAGCGTGGGAACATCCTGCTGCAATTCCTGATTGAGGCGGTAACGCTGAGCGCGGTGGGTGGCGTCGTTGGCGTCCTGTTGGGCGCCGGGATTTCGCTGCTGCTGCGCTATGGCGTACATTTTCCCGCGAGCCTGAGCTTGTTCTGGGTCCTGACCGCGCTCGTGATGTGCGCCTTGATCGGAATTGTTTTCGGCGTGTACCCGGCGTGGAAAGCAGCCCGGCTCGATCCGGTGGAAGCCCTGCGCTACGAATAATCAACTCAACGTGCCGCGCTGACGGCCGGAGCTGCAGCCAATTTCCTCAGGGACTCAGTGTAGGGTGCCTTAGCGACCCCCCGCTCCGTGAAGATCGCGCGGATGTAGCGGTTCGGCGTTACGTCGAACGCCGGATGGGCGGCGTGGACGTCCGGCGCAATCCGCACGCCCTGAATGTGCGTGACCTCTTCGGCGGAGCGCTCCTCGATGGGGATGTGCTCGCCATCCGGCAGGGACAAATCAAAAGTGGAAATCGGCGCCGCAATGTAAAAAGGAACGTTGTTTTCCTTGGCCAGCACGGCAATCTGGTAGGTGCCGATCTTGTTCGCAGTGTCCCCATTCGCGGCGATGCGGTCCGCGCCAGTGACAATGGCTCCCACTTTTCCGGTCTTCAGAAAATGGCCAACCATGTTGTCTGTGATCAACGTAAGGGGAATACCGCCACGATGAAGTTCCCAGGCCGTCAGCCGCGCACCCTGGAGATAAGGCCGCGTCTCAGGCACCAGCACGTGCAATTTGTGGCCTTGCTCGAAGGCAACGCGAATCACGCCAAGAGCCGTGCCAATGCCGGCAGTGGCGAGCGCGCCGGCGTTGCACTGGGTCATCACCTGACCCTCTTTCGGCATGTATTCCGCGCCAAACTTGCCAATGGCCTCATCCGTGGCCAGTTTCTCCAGATGCACTTCCCTGGCTTCCGTGATGATGGCCTTGCGGATGGAGTCCAGGTCCGCGTGGGATTGCAGCAAGTCGTGGAAGCGGCGTTTCATCCGCTCCAGAGCCCAGAAGAGGTCCACAGCCGTGGGGCGAGTTTTGGCGAGCGTGTCGCAAATTTCTGCGAATTCGATCTTCAAGGCCTCGGCCGAGGCGGCCGAAGATTTCTGCACGCCGAGCGCGACGCCCATGGCGGCCGCGACGCCGATCGCCGGCGCCCCGCGGATCACCATCTCCCGGATGGCCTTGGCAACCTCGCGATAGTCGGTGTAGGTGTAACTGATTTCCTCGCCGGGCAACCGCCGCTGGTCCAGCATGACCACGCCCTTTTCCGTCCATTCGATGGGTTGCGCAACGTACATTCGCGGTGTCCTCTTCTGTCTATTCTAGCGAAGGAACTTTCCAGAGACGAATTGTCAGTGGTGCACGGGAAGCTTGGTAAAACCGTGGGTGCCGAGAATGGCAAACAAGGAGATCAGGGAGTTGTAGCCCAGGTGCATCAGGTAGCTGGCAAACACGCTTCCTGTGCGCGCGCGAACGGCAGTGAAGATGATGCCCACGAGAACGAGCGTGCTGACAAGGCTCCACGTCCATCCCAACTGTGCGCCGTGCATCAACCCGAAAAGCACCCCCGTAATAACGATGCCCGGCGCAATCCCAAACGAGCGGGCAAACAGCGGGTACAGGTAACCTCGGAACAGGGTTTCTTCGACGAGCGGCGCCACAACCACCGCCATGGCCATGAACAGCAGCGCCGTCTGCCGGTACTTGAATAACTCTTCCATCGGGATATTGTCCGGTGTCTTCATCTGCGAAGACACAATGGCGACAAAAAATGACAGTCCGCATCCCCACAAGAAATACGTGAGTGGGTTCCTTCGCGCTTCCCCGACTCGGGTCTTGATCTTGCGCCAGCCGAGGCACTCCCAGAAAGGATGGCCGCGCAATACCGAGAGCGTGATGTAGAGAAAGAAGAAGAGCGCCGCGTACCAGATGACCATGCTTCCGATGGCAAACTTCGGATTGGAAATCAGGTATTTTTCCAACTCCGCGGAACTCAGCCGCTGGTGTGGCGCATAGTGCAAGGCCATCAGCCCCTGAACGGTAACCAGACTGATGAATCCGAAGAAAATAAACAGAATGAAATGCGGCCACGACCAGCTGATCCTCAGATCTTCCGGATACGCGGGCGCGGCAGGCAAAGGGGAAGGCACCTGCTCAGTGCTCGCGCCCGCCGCGCCTTCCAGCGTCGCCAGCGGTTCGGGAGGTGACTCGGGTCGTTGCGTCTGCTCTTCGGAGTTCTGTTCCCCCGCTTGTGGCGGCGCGGGAGTCTCGTCAAACGGTTTCATCGTTTCGCGCGCCTTCCCTCGGCGGGCCATCCCGCCACCAGCGCGGCGGCAAGCAGCGGAAGCAAGAGCTCGTGGTGGCCTGTAATCGCAAAACCTCGGGAGTTTCCACCCTTCTTCCCGCCGGAGGCGGCCGTGGGGCGTCTCACCACATTCATGACCGGCCGGTAATGCTGGATAAAATCGAAGTTGGCGGTGGTGATCGAGCCCAGCGGCACGCCAAGATTGCGCACCACGGATACCGCCTTCAGAAAAACTTCCGGCAGCAGCACGGCGGAACCCCAGTTGAGATAGACACCGCCAGCGTCCATTGCCTGGACCAACGCGCAAAACAGGCGGAAATCGTAATGCGAGGCTGCACCCAATGCCGCGCCTTCTGCCGAAGGATGCATGTGCGGAATATCCGTTCCGATGGCCAGATGGATGGTCACCGGAATTCGCCGTTTGTAGGCGGCTGCCAGCAGGCTCAACTCAGGATACTTGGGCTGCACAATTCCGCTGGTCAGATATTGTCCGGCAGCTTCTCCATAGCCGATTCGAATTCGATGGGCCAGCTTGGCGACTTCATTGACGCCCCAACCGGTCTCCTGAGCCATGCCAAACTGGCCTTTGCCGATTGCGGTTTCCACGTCTTCCGAAGTGCTTCCGGCCATGGTCATTTCAAAATCGTGGACGAGCGCCGCGCCATTCATGGCGATGCCGGAGACGTAGCCCTTGTCCATCAGGTCAATGAGCACAGGCGCGAGTCCCACCTTGATGACATGGCCCCCTATTCCCCACAGTATGGCTTTCTTTTGTCTGCGGGCTGCATGAATGGCAGAAGCAAGATCGCGCAGATCCTGCGCCGCCAGAATTCTTGGCAGCGAATCCAGAAATTTCGCCACGGACGCCCCGCGATGCGCGGGCCGGGCCAGTTCGCGCACGGTAACTTTACTCTTGCGCGCGGACAACGGGTACGTCCGAACGCCGCCTAGCGTTACTGGCTGAATAGGATAGATGCTCATTCAGGTCTCATTACTTTACGGGGAAGCCCACGGCCACGCAAGGGTAAGCACTCCCTGTGGACAGGAGTTCAAGCACTCTTGTGATCGCCATTGCCGTGTCCATTGGATGCGCCGTTCATGTGCAAAACCCGCGCCAGCGCCTGCCCTGTATAGGACTTCTTTGTGCGCGCCACGTGCTCGGGAGTCCCTTGCGCCACAATCCGTCCTCCGCCCTGCCCTCCCTCGGGACCGAGATCAATCACCCAATCGGCCTGTTTGATCACGTCCAGGTTGTGCTCGATGATCAGAACGGTGTTGCCAAGATCGACCAGGCGCTGCAGAACATCCACCAGTTTCCGCACATCATCAAAGTGCAGGCCGGTTGTCGGTTCGTCCAGGATATACACTGTGCGGCCGGTTTGGCGCTTGGAGAGTTCGCGCGCAAGTTTGATGCGCTGCGCTTCGCCGCCCGAGAGTGTGGTGGCAGACTGACCCAGTTGCACGTAACCTAGCCCGACTTCCACCATGGTGGCAAGTTTCTGTTGCACGTGTGGGATGTTTTCCAGCAGTTTCAGGGCGTCGCTGGCCGGCAAATTCAGAACGTCGTTGATGCTGTGTCCCTTGTAGCGCACCGCCAGGGTCTCCGCGTTGTAGCGGCGTCCGCGGCAAACTTCGCAGGTGACGTACACATCCGGCAGAAAATTCATCTCGATGCGGCGCAGGCCTTCGCCCTGGCAGGCTTCGCAGCGCCCGCCCTTCACGTTGAAGCTGAAGCGCCCGGGCCTGTAACCACGCTCGCGCGATTCCGGCAGCATGGCAAAGAGTTCGCGGATCGGCGCGAACACGCCAGTATAAGTGGCGGGATTTGAACGCGGGGTGCGCCCGATGGGCGCCTGGTCGATTTCGATCACTTTATCGATGTGCTCGATGCCCAGAATCATTTTGTGCGGCCCGGGTGGCTCCATCGAGCGGTACAGCTTTTGCGCCAGCGCGCGGTACAGAATGTCATTCACCAGCGTGGATTTCCCCGATCCGGATACGCCCGTCACCACCGTCAACAACCCCAACGGAAGCGCGATGTCCACGTCCTTCAAGTTGTTGGCGTGCGCGCCCAGAATCTGGATGGCTTTTCCATTTGCACTGCGCCGCTTTCCCGGCACCGGGATTTCCGCGGCGCCGCAAAGATATCGCCCCGTCAACGAATCGGGAGCAGCCGCAATTTCTTCCGGCTTGCCCGTGGCGACCAGATAACCGCCGGCATTTCCAGCCCCCGGGCCAAGGTCCACGACATAATCCGCCCTGCGAATGGTGTCCTCATCGTGCTCGACGACCAAAACCGTGTTGCCGAGATTGCGCAACTGCTCGAGGGAATGCAGCAGGCGGTCGTTATCCCGCGCATGCAACCCGATGGAGGGCTCATCCAGCACGTACAAAACGCCACGAAGCCGCGAGCCGATCTGCGTGGCCAGGCGGATGCGCTGCGCTTCGCCACCGGAGAGCGTGGCCGCCGAACGTTCCAGGCTCAGATAGCCGAGGCCCACTGCCAGGAGGAAGTCCAGGCGCTCACCGATTTCCCCGAGCGGCCTGGCAGCGACTTCCTTCTGCCGGGGCGAAAGTTGCGAAACTATCTTGTCGACGGCGGGACGCGCTTCGCTGATCGCAAGCGCCGTAAAATCCGAGATGGACCAGCCGCCCAGCTTGACGGCAAGCGATTCGGGACGCAAACGCCGCCCCAGACACGCGCTGCACAAAGTAGCCGACATGTACTGCGTCATCCATTCGCGATAGGAATCCGAATTCGATTCTTCAAAATTGCGCTCCAGAAATTTCAGGATGCCTTGAAAGCGAAACCCCTTGTCACCGCTGGATGGCTTGCCGCTTCCCTCGCCCCCGGCTTTCTTTGCCCCAGCGGGTGGATAGCCATAGAGCAGAAGATTCTGCACGCGCGCAGGATATTTTTCAAACGGGGTATCCAGGTGGAAGCCGTGGGCATAGGCTCCGAGTTCGAGCGTGCGCTTCAAAATTGCGGAGCCGGAACCAGGCCCCAGACCGCCATCGAACAGCGGGCGGGTCCAATCCACAATCACTTTCGCGGGATCAAAATCGTATTTCGAGCCCAGGCCGTGGCATTCCGGGCACGCACCGTAAGGAGAATTGAAGCTGAACGATCGCGGCTCAAGCTGTGGCACGGACAGCCCGCAATCGGGACATGCCAGCTTTTCTGAGAACGTGTGTTCTTTTCCTCCGACCACCGCTACCGTCACCAGGCCCTGCGCCAACTTCAGAGCAGTAGCGATGGACTGCTCCAGCCTCGAGGCGATTCCCTGCTTCACCAGCAAACGGTCCACGACTACTTCAATCGTGTGATTCTTGCGCTTGTCGAGCACCGGCGGTTCATCCAGCGGCAGGAGCTCTCCATTGATGCGCACCCGCACAAATCCGTCCTGCGCAAGCTTCTCGAGCTCTTTGCGGTAGGCTCCTTTTCGTCCGCGCACGATGGGCGCCAGAATCATGATGCGGTCTTCCGGCTTGCAGAGCTCGCCTTGCAGGATCGCCTGAACGATCTGTTCACTCGATTGGCGAGTGATGGGTTTGCCGCAATTGGGGCAGTGCGGCACGCCGACCGAGCTGTAAACGACCCGCAAGTAGTCGTAGATCTCCGTGATCGTGCCGACCGTGGACCGCGGAGACCGGCTGGTGGTTTTTTGCTCGATGGCGATGGAGGGTGAAAGCCCCTCGATCACGTCGACCTCGGGACGTTCCATCTGGTCCAGAAACTGCCGCGCGTAAGCAGAAAGAGATTCGACGTATCTTCGCTGCCCTTCCGCGTAAATGGTGTCGAATGCAAGAGATGACTTGCCGGAGCCGGACAGACCGGTAATGACCGTCAGGGTGTTGCGAGGGATCTCCAGGCTGATATTTTTCAGGTTGTGCTGTCGCGCCCCTCGCACAACCAGTTTGCTCAATGCCATAAGCGACTCTGCTCCCTCCACAGGAGCCCTGGCACCCAGTGAGTAGACTGAGCCCAGCATAGTCTTTCAACATAGCAACACGCGCGCGGAATGGTCAAGGCGGTGGATGGCGACATGGGGAATCGCCCGAGCGACTCCGGAAGAAATGTTCTCATCGCCAGAGCCAGAGTAATTTTTTCCCCGGGGGTAGTGCATTTTTACCAGGGTCTAGACTTTAACGCGTTGAAAATACAGCCGTTACATTGGCCAACCATTTGCACTCCCCAATCGCGTGGGGGAGACGAGCCGAGGATCCCTTTAGGGGATTGAGGGCTGGGCCGGTTCGTTCTTCCCCTCACCTTATTTTTGCCCTCTGAAATTTCTTCAGGAAAATATTTTCCGCATCGCAATCCCTGGAATTTCTTGTCCATATTTGAACATGGAAGGTAGCGCGGAAATGGAAACAACGGCGCTTCCCCGTTGCTTCATCGGAGTGTCAGAAGTCGTCCCGGTTCGCTACTTACCTTGAGAGGTACGGTAGGGAGGGAAGTGCCGCCCAGTCTGATCTTATCCGCGCGGCAGGGTCAGCGAATTGATTTTCGACATCGGGAAACGCACGCCGCGGTAATCCACTCTGGAAATGTAGTCGCTGAGGGTCATGAACAGCAGAATGATCAGCCAGAAGATACCGGCCATGATCACGAGTTTTGTGCGCTTCGGGCTGTACTTCGCATGCATAAAGAACAGCACAACGAGTGTCGCTTTAAGAGTGGCGATGGCCAAGGCGACGACAATATTGAACCTGCCCAGGTTGATGTAGGCGGCGGTAACGGTCAGCCCGGTCAAAAAGAGCAGTGACAGGATAATGATAATGTACGTGCTCGGCGGAACGATGTGTTCGGTGTGTTCGTGCTCAGACACGCGCGTCTCTCCCTACTTATGCCGGTCAATCAGATACAGTAACGGGAACAGATAAATCCAGACAATATCGACGAAGTGCCAGTACAAGCCCACAATGTCCACGGGGGTATTCCATTCCGGCGTGAAACGCCCCGCCAACGAACCGCTCAGCAACCAGATCAGCAGCCCGGCCCCGATCACCATGTGCAGCGCGTGCAGGCCCGTCATTCCGAAATACGCGGAATAGTAAAGCTGCGCATGCGCGTTCAGGTTTGGGTCCGCCGCGAATGCTTTGGCAATTTCCTCGCGCTCGATGTCCAGATCCGCGGCGCTGATATCTGGACACTTGCTCGGATGATTCACGCAATAGTTGATGTCAAAATTCCTGCCCGGAACCAGGTGGTGGTGAAACTTCTGGGCATATTCCACATACTTGATGCCGAAGAAAACGAAGCCCAGCAAAATCGTCAACGACAGAAACAGCGGTATCAGCTTCTTCTTGCCACTCTGCGCAGACCACACGGCCATGGCCATGGTGAAGCTGCTGGCGATCAACACCGCGGTATTCGTTCCCCCCAGCTTCAGGCTGAGCGTATTGCTGCCCATGGCGAACGCATGGAAATACGCATGGCGGTTGATGGTGTAAGCCAGCATGATCCCGCCAAAGAACATGACTTCGGTGACCAGGAAGATCCACATTCCCAGCGAAGCAGTATCCTTCTGCTGCTCGAGGGTCTTGAATTGTCCGTACAGCGCTCCGGTGCGATGCACTCCGCACTCCCCTATCCGTCAGTTTCAGGCGTCATCCAACCGCCTGGGGCCGGGCCGAAACCCGGCATTGCTTCAGTCGTCACTGTGTGCCGGCGCAACCGTGGGTTGGCCAGGCACGTCCAGTCCGAGGTCGGGCCGATTGCGAAAGTCGTAGGCTTCCCAAGTCACTACGGGCGTCACCTCAAAATTCTCCGTTGGCGGCGGCGAAGGTGTCTTCCATTCCAGCCCCGTGGCTGGCCACGGATTGTCGCCGGCCACCTTGCCATAGAATGCCGCCCAGGTGAGGTAAATCATGGGCAGTAGGTAACCGACGGCAAGGATCGACGCCCCAGCCGTGGACATCACGTTGTACACCTGAAATTCCGGCGGGTAAACGTGATACCGCCGCGGCATCCCCAGATACCCGAGCACGAATTGCGGGAAAAATGTGAGGTTGAAGCCAACGAACAGAATGATCGCAGCCAGGCGCGCCAGCCACTCCGGGTACATGCGGCCGGTGATCTTCGGCCACCAGAAGTGCAATCCTCCGAGATACCCCATCACCGCGCCGCCCACCATGATGTAGTGGAAATGGGCGACCACGAAATAGGTGTCGTGCACGTGCATGTCCACGCCCAGGCACCCAAGGAACAATCCCGTCAGTCCTCCGACCAGGAATAATCCCAGGAAACCAAATGCGTAGAGCATGGGCGTATCAAACGAGATGGACCCGCCAAAGAGCGTCGCCGTCCAGTTAAAAACTTTTACCGCCGAGGGAATGGCCACCAGGAAAGTGAGAAATGAGAACGCCAGTGCCGCATAGGTCGACTGTCCGGTCAGAAACATGTGGTGCGTCCATACCAGGAATCCGATCACCGCGATCGCCAGGCTGGCGGCCGCCACGAAGTGATAGCCGAACAGCTTTTTGCGCGCGAACGTGGGGATCAATTCACTGACCACGCCCATGGCGGGCAGAATCATGATGTACACGGCGGGGTGCGAATAAAACCAGAATAGATGTTGGAAGAGAATCGGGTCCCCACCCATGGCTGGATTGAAGAATCCCAAGCCGAAGACGCGCTCCATGGCCGCCAGGCCCAGGGTGATGGCCACAACCGGCGTTCCGAGAATCATCACTACCGACGTTGCGTAATGGGCCCAGACGAAAAGCGGCAGCCGGAACCACGTCATGCCGGGCGCGCGCATCGTGTGCACGGTCACCAGGAAATTCAAGCCCGTCAGAATCGAGGAGAACCCGGTGATAAAGATCCCCACCACCGCCGGCGCCACGGCCGAATTCGAATACACCGTGCTCAGCGGCGTGTAGAACGTCCACCCGGTATCCAATCCCCCGGTGACCATGGAGTACAGCGTGAAGGCGCCGCCGACCACGTAAATATACCAACTGAGAAGATTGATCTTCGGAAACGCCAGGTCCTTCGCCCCAATCATCAGGGGAATCAGGAAATTACCCAGTACCGCGGGAATGGAAGGAATCAGGAAGAAGAAGATCATCGCCACGCCGTGCATGGTGAACATTCGATTGTAGGTGTCGGCGCTAAGGAGATAGCCGCTCGGTGTCAGCAGGTGCAGGCGTATCATCATGGCGAAAAATCCACCAATGAAGAAGAAGAAGGTGACCGAGGCCAGATACAGCAGCGCGATGCGTTTGTGATCGGTCGTCAGCAGCCAGGAACGCAGGCCATAACTGGCGTTCAGATAATGCTTCTCCGGCAGCTTTAAGGCCGGTCCATTGGCCGTCGTAGTCGTCGTGCTCATGACTATTTCTTCCCTGTCGTTGCTGGCGCAATGCCTGCGCCCTTGGCGGGCACGGGTTGCGATTGCAGGGACTTGATGTAGGCGGTCAGATTCAGAATCTGCTCCTCCGTCACCAGGCCCTGGAACGTGGGCATCACCGGTTGATACCCTGCCACGATCTTTGCTTTAGGCTGCAATATGGATTCACGGATGTAGCCCTCGTCCGCGGTCACGACCGAGCCATCCGCCAGTAGCACCTTGCCGCTGTACACCCCGTTGAGCGAAGGAGCACGGCCGGTGCCGTTAGCAATATGGCAGGTGTTGCAGGCCAGTTGCGTGAACAGCTTTTCCCCGGCGGAGACTGGATTGACGTTCCCCGCTTCGTCCGATAGCCAGGCCGCATACTCCGCGGGGTCCATCACCGTGACCCAGCCGCCCATCACCGCGTGGTTCGTCCCGCAATACTGAGAACAGAAGAAGTGGTACTTGCCAATTTTGGTCGGACGGAACCACATCGTGTTGTAGCGCCCGGGCACCACGTCCATCTTCACTCGAAATGCCGGCACGTAAAAATTGTGAATCACATCCTCGCTGCCCAGGATCAGCTTGATATCCCGGTTCACCGGCACGTGCAATTCGTTGATTTCCCTCTTGCCGTTCGGCTGCTGCAGCCTCCACATCCACTGCTTGCCAACTACGTAGATATCCAGCGTGTCTTTCGGGGCGGTCCGGTAGTTCACGTAGATAACCGCGCCCCAGGTGAACATTCCCATCGCCAGAATCAACGGAATGACCGTCCAGCCGATTTCCAGCAGGTTGTTGCCCTCAATATCAGCGCCGATTTCACCCGGCGTTTTCCGCCGGTACTTGAACGCCGCATAGGTCCCCAGCAGCGTCACCAGAACGGCAAAAAACAGGCAGGTGAGCAATATGAACGAAAAGAGGGCGTCCACATTTCCCGCGAAATTGGAGGCCTGCTCTGGAAAAAATGGAAGCGGTGACTGCACGGCTCTAGTGTGCTCCTTGCGTCGGCGAACCCGGCCCGGTATTTCCGCTGCTCCCACCGTGATGCTCCCGTCGGCGGAAAATCACAAAACCGATGGCCATGCACAGCAGCGTCACCACTCCGCCCATGCGGATGACCGTGAGGATCGTGGCGCTGTAGTGCGCCGTTGTCGGATCGTACTGGTAACAGAACAACAGCAGATGGTCGACCGGCGTCCCGATCTTCCCCGAGGACGCATCCACCAGCCCCAGCCGCACGTTACTCGGCGGGTATTCCACCCCGAAAAAGTAACGCGAGATTCGCCCGTCGGGCGTAAGCAGAAGGATGCCGCTGGCATGGCCAAAGAGTTTGCTTTTCGCATCATACGTATAGCGGAAAGCCGCGGCCTTCGTGACCGCATCAATGGATTCCTGGGAACCCGTCAGAAAATGCCAGCCGGCTACGGTAGCGGGCCTGGCAAACCGGGACATCGCAAGGTGTTTCTTCTCGAGCGCCACGTCCGGCTTATCACTGGGGTCAAAGCTGATGAAGACAACGTCGTAGTCCTTTCCAGGGGTGAACGATATCATCTTCAGCGTGCCGACCAGCGCTTGCTGCACCTGGTCGCACAGCATCGGGCACCGGAAATACACAAACGTGAGTACCACCGGTCTTTTGCCAGCATATTCGCGCAGCGTTGCCGGCTGTCCGTTCTCGTCGAGGAACGGCGTATCCAGCGGGATCTGCGCGTCAAGCTGTGGATCAAAGCCGACATTCACGAGCGCCGGAGGCAGGCCGTTCGAAGATTTGCCGACGTTGTCCGGAATCGCCTGCGCGTGGCCGATGGTTCCCCAAAACAGCAGAATCGCCAGCGTTAGAAAACAACTTTTTGCTTTCATCGTTCTTACTTCTTTTCCGCCGGCGGCGGTGTCACTGCCGGCAAACCTTTTTCGACGATCAATTGCATCGCGTCCTTCACCGGAATCTGCGCGATACCGTCTTTTTGGTCGATCCATCCCCAGGTGTTGTTGGCCTCGGTATCGGCCTTCAGTTTGTCCCGCAAATCCTGCTGCGGATCGGTTAAGTGGCCGGGCATGCCCTGCAGACGCGGCTCCGGCGGCATCGTCGGGCCGGCTCCCACGCGCGAAGGCATCGGCTGTTCATAGGTGCTCGCCCAATAGCTCTTCAGCCCGCGGTAAACGCCATAGGCAATTCCGTACGAGCAGACAATCGTGATTCCGAGATAGATCAGGAACTTCAGGATCGGAGAAGTGCGCACATCCCGCGGCTCAAAGGAAACATCCGCGTGAACCGGTCGCCCATTCTGAGCGGGCCCGTGGCTGTGTTGCTCAGTGCTCATGGTGCGCTAAAACCTCCGCAAGTTTCGGATCTCCCAAGGGCAAAATCGGGCGCTGCTTGAGATTAAAAGCATAGAATCCAGTCCACAAACCGGTCAGGGCCACAGGAAGAACGATGTCCAGCCAATTGGGCAGCGCAGAAGAGGTAAATTCCGGCAGCACCATCCAGTAGAGATCCAGAATGCGGAATACCAGCATCCACACCGCTATCGTGGCGATGAGCTTGGGGCTGCGCTTGACGTCGCGGGACAACAACACCAGAAATGGCAGAGAGAAAGTCAGCAGGAGCACCAGAACGGCCACCACACCCCAGCTGCCGTAGAGCCGGGTGCGGTAAAAACTGATCTCCTCCGGCAAGTTTCCGGACCAGATAATCAGCAGTTGCGAAAACGCGAAGTATCCCCAGAGCATGTTGAATGCAAAGAGTAGCTTGCCGAGGTCGTGGAGATGCCGCTCCCGGATAAGGCCGGAGTAGGGCTCGAAACGGGAGAGCATCACCACGGTGATGATCATCAGGCACATGGAGGTGACCGCTTCTCCACCCACGAAGATGAATCCGTAGATCGTTGAGGCCCAGTGCGGCGAAAGCGACATGGCCCAATCGATGACCGCAAAAGTCAGGCTCAGCACATACAGAATGATGCCGGGGCCGGCGAACATCTTGAAGCGGCGAAGCACGGCGCCATCCTGCGGGCGAGCGTCTTGTTGCTTGGACCAGGAATTGAACAGGTAGACCAGCAGAATCCAGATCGCAAAATACAGTACCGCGCGGCTCAGAAATCCATGCGTCGTCAGGTAGCCCTGCTGCCAGGCCGTCAGCGCATGTTCACCCGTCTTCGGCGAGTTCAGCCACCCCAATTCGTCTCCGTTTCCGGAATAGAGATACTTCATGCCCAGAACGACAGGAACGAACATGATCAGGATCAGCCAGACATTCCGGCTGGCAGCCTCCAGCGGCCGGCGAATCACGGTGCCCCAGTAACCGCTCGTGAGGTGCTGCAGCATCAGCAGCCCGAGGGAACCGAGCGTCAAGCCGAGTACGAACAAGTAGCTGAAAAGGTACGCTTGATAAAATTTTGCGGGAGAGCTGATCGCCCCGATGAGGGAAAGGACCAGCGCTACACCGCCAACCGCCCAACCGAGCCTCTGAACGCGGTTGACGCTTTCCGGCGTCTTGAATTCTTGCGCGTTCATTGCGCGGCACCTCTCGCCATGAGCTTCTCCCTCAGATTCGGCGGCAAATCCGCCACGTGCGCATTGCGGCTGAGTTGCAGCGCGCGAACGTAAGCAATGATGGCCCAGCGGTCGTGCGGATCGAGTTGCGCGGAATAACCGTTCATGGCGCCGAAACCGTTCGTCACCACGTCATACAAATACCCGTTGGGCACGTTTCGCAGGCGGTCCTGGTGATACGTGGGCGGATGCTTCATCCCGCGCAACGTGACCATGCCCTGGCCATCACCCTGCAGCCCGTGGCAAGGCGAGCAAAATATGGCGAAGCGATCCTGGCCGCGTTCGAGCAACTCTTTCGTGAGTGGCAGGGGGAACGCATTGGATTCCTTTGGAACGAAAAGTGCATCGTCTGCAATCGAGCCGCGCGCGACGGTATTCTCAATAATGGGCCGCGCCGAACGATCGTCAGGAAAAAATGCCTCCGGCGAAAGCGGATTCTGCCGCGGCTGATTGGCCATGTCCTGGCGCAAGGTATTGCCGCAGCCTGCGAAAAGCAGCGCACACAGGCACGCCCCCGCAAAAAGTGAGGACTTACCGTTCATCCTTCACCTCGGTCACATGCCGTGCAGCCGCTTCCTGCAGAAATCGCGAGCTCTCCGCCAGATTAAACTTGGGATCCCGGGCTTCGATAACAAGGAAGAAGCGGTCCGTCGAGCCCTGTGCAAAGCGCTCCACGTTGAAAACCGGATGGTACGGCTGCGGCAGTTTGTTGAGCGCAAACATCCCGACAACCGAGAAGATAGAAGCGCCGAGAACCGTCAATTCAAACGTGATCGGTATGAAAGCCGGCCAACTGTTCAACGGCCGGCCGGCAACGTTAATCGGGTAGCTGATCGCCGCGCACCAGTACTGCAAACCAAACCCGCTGAGCCCGCCAAGGATTCCGCCAATCAGGGTAATGAGCGGCACCGCCGTCCATCGGAAACCGATGGCGTGCGCGAGTCCCTCGATCGGAAATGGCGTATACGCATCCACGTGCACGTATCCTGCTTCCTGCGACTTTTTCGCGGCGGCCAGCAATTCTTCCGGCGTCTCGAACTCGCCCATGACACCATAGAGTTGAGAGCGATCTTCCATCATTGGTGATCCTCTGATTCCGTTTCGTGCACGAGTTCGCGCATCTCCGAAATGGCGATGGCGGGCAATCCGCGCACGAACAGAAAGAAGAGCATGAAAAAGAGTCCGAGGGTTCCGGCGAGAGTGGCGTAATCCCAGAAGGTGGCGGAGTAACGGCCCCAGGCGGAAGGCACAAAGTCCCGGGTCAACGAGATGACGATGATGACAAAGCGCTCCAGCCACATGCCCGTGTTAATGACCAGCGACATCAGGAACAGGGCCACCACATTGCGCCGCACCTTTCTGATCCACAGCAATTGCGGCGTCAGGATATTGCACAGAAGCAGGGCATAGTAAAAGTGGGAGTACGGCCCGTGCAGGCGCTGTTCGGCAAGGAATACATCAAACTTGTTGCCACTGTAGAAAGCCATGAAAAATTCGACAAAATAGCCGTAGGCAACGACAAGACCCGTCGCCAGCATGACCTTGGCGCAGTTTTCGAGGTGGCGCATGGTAATGAAATCTTCCAGGCCGTACGCTTTGCGAAGCGGAATGGCAAGCGTGAGCACCATGGCAAAGCCAGAGTAAATGGCGCCCGCAACGAAGTAGGGCGGGAAGATGGTGGTGTGCCACCCGGGCACAATCGCTACCGCGAAATCGAAGCTCACCACCGTGTGCACGGAGAGAACCAGGGGCGTGGCCAGGCCGGCCAGCAGCAGGTACGTCGACTGGTAACGATGCCAGTGCCGCGCCGAATTGCGCCAACCCATGGCCAGAATCCCAAAAATCACCTGCTGATAGCGCTTCTTTGCGCGATCTCGCAACGTTGCCAGGTCCGGAAGCAGACCAATAAACCAGAAGATCAGCGAAACGGTGCCGTACGTGGAAACCGCAAAGACGTCCCACATCAGCGGGCTGCGGAATTGCGGCCAGATCCCCATCGTGCTGGGATACGGGAACATGTAGTACGCCATCCAGGGACGCCCGGTGTGAATCAACGGGAACAATCCGGCGCACGCCACCGCAAACAGCGTCATGGCCTCGGCAAAGCGGTTGATCGAGGTGCGCCATTTCTGGTTCAGCAGAAACAGAATCGCGGAAATCAGTGTTCCGGCGTGGCCGATACCGATCCACCAGACGAAATTGACGATCGCAAAGCCCCAGCCGATGGGAATGTTGATACCCCAGATTCCCACGCCTTTGATGATCAGCCAGGACACTGCAACGAATAGCAGCATCACCGCGCTGAAGGCAATCGTGAAACCCCCGAGCCAGCCGATGCCCAGAGGCCTCGTGAGAACGACGGCGGCGATCTTGTCCGTGACCGAGGCGTAGGTGTGCCCGGGTTCGAGCAATGGCTCGACCCGGTGAATTTGAGGCGAATTCCAGGGTGGCGGCGTGACGCTCATGCCTTCTCCAGGTCCGGATTCGGATTGCGCACGGCTGCAAGATACGTGGTGCGCGGACGGGCATTCAATTCACCCAGGAGCGAATAATTGCGCTGCTGTGCCTTCAGCTTGCCGACGCGGCTGTTCGGATCGTTGGCGTTACCGAAGACGATTGCTTCTGCCGGGCAGGCCGATTCGCAGGCGGTCACGATTTCTCCGTCGCGGATGGGGCGGTTCTGTTTTTCAGTATCGATGCGCACATTATTAATGCGCTGCACGCAGTAGGTGCACTTCTCCATCACCCCTCGGCTGCGCACGGTAACTTCAGGATTGCGCATCAGCTTGAATTGCGGCGTGTCCCAATCCTGGAAGCGCAGGAAATTGAAGCGCCGAACTTTGTAAGGGCAGTTATTGGAGCAATAGCGCGTGCCGACGCAGCGGTTGTAGACCATGTCATTCAGGCCTTCCGCGCTGTGCACGGTGGCCCCGACCGGACAAACCTGTTCGCACGGCGCATTTTCACACTGCTGGCATGGCACGGGCTGGAAGAATGTTTCCGGATTATCCAGCGTGGGATTGTATTCGGAAGGATCGCCAGTGGCCTGGCCGCTGCTAGCCGACTCACTGTTCGCATAATAGCGGTCGATGCGGATCCAGTGCATCTCGCGCCCGCGCATCACCTGATCTTTCCCCACCACCGGAATATTGTTTTCCGATTGGCACGCAACTACGCACGCATTGCAGCCGTTGCATTTGGTCAAGTCGATGGCCATGCCCCACGCATAACCGGGATAGGCGAACTCCTTGTACAGCGAATCGTCCTTGGCGGGAAGTTCCGCGTGCTCGTGCGCAAAATTCGGGTTCTCTTTATATTCCGCGAGCGTGGCCGTGCTTAGAATCTGACGGCCTTCCATATTGAAGTGGTACTGCGTGCAGGCCAATGGGTAGCTGTCCCCGGTGGCCGTCATCTTCCCATCCGTCGCTGTCCACAGCGCATTCGAACTGCGCACTACGTAAGCATTGAATCCCTTGTTGGTGCCGGTGTATCCGGAGCGGGAACGGCCGTAGCCAAGTGGAAGCACGACAGTATTCTCCGCCTGACCCGGCAAGGTCCACACCGCCGCGGTCACCTTGCTTCCGTTCAGCTCGATGTCAACGAGCGGGGAGCGAACCTGGCCATGCTCGCCGCCGCGCGATTGCACTTTATGCACAAAATCCGCTTTTTGCGCCAGCTTTGGACTGACCAGAGCCGCATTATCCCAGGTCAGTTTCGTGACCGGCTTCGGCAGCTCCTGCAGCCACCCGTTATTCGCGAAACGCCCGTCGTATACCGCCGGATCGGGCCGGAATATAAATTCAATTTGATCGGCTGGCGCGGGCCGGAACGCCGCAAGGTTGGCGGCGTTGAATTTCAGTTCTGGCGTAATGGGAGCAAATTTCGTTCCTTCGATCACGCCGTCGTTCAGCCATTTGCGCCAACCCGTGTCAATGGACGAAGGCAAACGCACGGAAGCTTCGGTCCAATACGCGCGCACGGCGTCATAGGCGGGCAAGCCGGGTTTGTCGCTGAACGCCGCGAGCATGTCGTGCGCCGTGTGCGTGTAATAGAGCGGCGCAATCAGCGGCTGCACGACGCTGGCCGTGCCATCGTGCGCGCGCGCGTCGCTCCAGCTCTCCAGGTAGTGCGATTCCGCGACATGCCACTGGCAGTAAGCGGAAGTTTCATCGAAGTACGGGCTCAGATGAACCGCCGTGTTCACCCGTTTCAATTTGTTCACGAAATCGAAATCGTGGGGCGCATCATAGACCGGATTGCCTCCAAGCATTAGCAGCAAATCCACTTTTCCGCGGTCCATTTCCGCGCAGAGCTCGCGGATCGATTCGAGGTTGCCCGCCTCTCCATCGACCGGTTCGGTGTAGTAGAGCGTCGAACCTGCATTTCCGAGCGCCGCGTTGATCGCGTGGGCCAGGGCATGCACCGCCGCGGATTGGTACTCGCCTGCAATCACCAGCGAGGCGCCGCGCTCTTTCTCCAATTCCTGCGCGACAACTTCCACCCACTTTGCGGCTGCCCCGGTAACCGCCGCTCCGGAGCCAATCCCCAGCCGGCCCGCGAGCGCGCGCGCAAACAGCTCAACATCGCTCGAGCGCAGCGGCAAGCGATGATCCGCCGACGAGCCTGTCACTGACGGCGTGGGCTCAACGACGTACAAGCGGTTCATGGTGTTGTTGGGGCCGTCCAGCTTCCGGCGCTTTGCAAATTGCTTCGAGTAGGCAATGTGCCCCGGTCCGCTGGCTAGAAAATCGGCGTCCAGTGAAACAATTACGTTGGCCTTACTGATCGCATAAACGGTGTTGACGTGTCTCCCGAAGGCCAGCCTCGCGCCTTCCCGCGCCCCATCCCCTCTGGCCGGCTCCCACTGGTACCATTTTGCTTCCGGATAGAGCGCCAGAAGTTTGCGGATTTGCGCGCTCAATGTTGGCGATGTGACTGTGCCCGTGAGAATGCGGAGACCCGCGCCATTGGTGGCTTTTGTCTCGGTGACCAGCGCCTGCGCGGCATCCAGGAACGCGGACCACGTGCGAATTTCGCCGGCCTGCTGCACTGTCTGCGAGCGGTCCGGATCATAAAGGTTCAGTATGGACGCCTGCACCATCGCGCTGCTGGCGCCCAGGCTCGAGGGATGATCCGGATTGCCTTCGATTTTCGTGGGGCGCCCTTCGTGGCTTTCCACCAGAACGCCGACCGCGTCCGCGCCGAAAGGCATGACCGTGGCATAGAAATTCGGTTTGCCGAGCACCACGCCGTCAGGCTGTTTCACGTAAGGCACGATGCGGTCGATGTCCGGACGGCCGCAACCCGCAAGCCCGGCGAGCGCAAGGGACGCTCCCATCAACTTCAGGAAATTGCGCCGATCCACCGCGTCGTCCCATTCCGACGCGTGCCGCGGAAATTCTCGATGCATCAAGTCTTCAAAATGTGGATCGCCGGCCAGTTCTTCTAAGGTGCGCCAGTACTGCTTGCCGGTTTTATCCCGGAGTTTCTCACGCACCGCAGCCAGATCCAGCCGATGCTCCTGCTCCGTATCGTCCCCGGGGTGCTCTTCATGATCGTCATGGTGATCATGCGGGGCGTCATGCGCCTGGGACCCTCGCAGGATTCTTAATTTATTTTCGTTTGCCTGTTCGTTCATATCGTTTGCTAGCGATGACAGGTCGAGCAGCTCGTCAGCTCGGGCACTGTCCGAATTTTGTATTCCGCCACAAGTTTCCTGCCCATCTCTTCCTGATTTTCGGGCGCCTTCCACTTCATGTTGAAAACCTGGTCCCTCGGGCGAACATTCTGTTCGGGATGGCGATGGCAATCCAGGCACCACTGCATGGTCAACGGAGAAGCCTGGAAGATCAGCGGCATCTCGTCAACCGAACCATGGCACGTGGAACAACCCACGCCCTTGTTGATGTGAATGCTGTGGTTGAAATAAACGTAGTCGGCCAGGCGGTGCACGCGCGCCCACTCAATCGAGCGATCCGTTCGGTAACTCTCGCGCACCGGCTCGAGGTAGCCCACATTGTTGAACAGCACCGCATGACAATTCATGCACGTCTTCGTCGGCGGAATCCCCGCGTACGCCGAAGTTTCCACGCCGGTATGACAGTACCGGCAGTCGATTCCGTCATCGCCCACATGATGCTTGTGGCTGAATTGCACGGGTTGATCGCGGCTGACTCGCTCGTTCGTAATATACGGAGACCTGACGACCAGCAGGACTCCGCCGAGAGCCACGTTCGCAAGAACGACCAATGCGAGAACAGAGAACCGCGCGATTAAATTGGCACTGCGGTGGAAAATTTGCGCCATGTCAAATTTTGCGCTTGAGGGTACTTGCTCTCCCAGGGCCGTCAATCTCAGGAAAGCCAACCGCTCTTAAGCCAGACAGCGCGCGTCCGGGTCAACTTGCGACCGAATAGTTTCCACCAAATTCTTCCGGATTGCAACCTCCAAGCAAGATTTTCCGGACCGCTTTTGCAGTCTGGAGTTTCAAAAAAGATTGCAGCTTTGTAAATTCCGAACGCACTGAAAACGCTTACTCGCGGGGTTTGCGCTTCCGATGGGGGGGCTGCGCCGCGGAGGAATGGCTCGCTCCGGCGGCCGCGGGGGAATTCTTCGATAAGCATTCCTTATGCATCGCCCAATTCCATTCCACTTTTGGTGATGGCCGGCTGCGTGTTATTGTTGGATATGTCTTCCGCCGTGCTCTCCGCGGCGAAGTTCATCTGCTTCGGTTCGGCCGTGAGCAGTTTCACAACTCCGCTGGGGCGTGGTCCAACTGGTAGGACACCTCACTGTTAATGAGGACGGTGAAGGTTCGAATCCTTCCGCCCCAGCCAATTTCTTACTCCTTTTGCGTGTCATAGCCGGCCTCCAGCCAACCCCTCCAGCCGCCGTCCATGGACTCTACGTTCGTGTATCCCATTTTCTGCAGGTTCTCGGCGGAAAGCGCGGAACGGAATCCCCCGCCGCAATAGAGAATCAGTTTCGTGCTGGTTTCTGGAACACGCTCTTCGATGTCCCGCTCCAGTATCCCTTTACCGAGGTGGATGGCGCCCGGCAAATGGCCCCGCGCCCATTCGCTTTCTTCGCGGACGTCCACCAAAACGAACTTTTCGCCGGCTTCCATTCGCCGCTTGACAGCGGCAACGTTGGTTTCTTTGACGCACCTCTTCGCATCATTGACGAGCGCCAGAAACTTCGGAGCGTGTTTCATCTGGTCCTCCTTGGCCGCCTTGGGAAGCCGGAAACGTAGCATAGCGCATTGTGCGAAAAAAAGACGCCCCGAAGAATACGGGGCGCCGGTGACACCAATATGGTTGGCTGCTGGAGGTTACGGCTTTGCCGGCTCTTCCCCCTTCTTGCCGAAGGAACGCACCAGGTTCACTAGTTTCCAGCGCATTTCTTCTTTCGTGCGGTCGCCTTCCCCGCCTTCCATTTTCCCGCGCCCGTTGGTGATGATGTAGAACAATTCCCCATCGGTGTAGTTGGCGATGGAACTGGCATCACGCCAGTCCTTCAATCCCAGCTTCATTTGTTCGGCAAGATCGCCTTTGCCATCCCCGTTATCTCCGTGGCACATGGCGCAGTGATAGCCGTACAACTTTCGCGCTTCCGTCAGACCTTCCGCCGTGGGTTTCACAGGATTTTTCTTGGCTGCGGCTTCCGGTGAGATCGGCGCAGGGGCCGGTGTGGCCGTTTGCCCTTCCTTGGGCTTCTCTTGCGTGTCTTTTTGTTGAGCGAAGACGAACCCTGCAGCAACGAGCAGAACCAAGCTGAACAGCAGACTGGTGCGTCGCATACATACCCCCTGATTGGTTGGAACTTTCCGAGGAGCGAGACTGAATCTCTCTAACTTGCTTCTGTGCCCATTCTACCCCCGCGGTTTGCGCAAAGAAAGCCTCGCAAGTCCCCTTTGACCTGTTTTGAACGCCCTACGGTTGGTGGGCTTTTCTGGCGTCCTTCGCCGGTGGTAGCGGGCAACTGCTGGTGCGTTCCTTTCCCCAACGCCCGGCAGTGAACCGGCTCGATTCCCGCACGCGCGTTCGCAGGCTATCGATCACCACCGGCACAGGGTTCCGTCGAACGCCGCGCACCAGGAAGATCATGAGCGCGGCTTCCCCTGGCGCGTCGGCGCTAGAGGTGATGCCCACTCCCTGGACGCCGGGTTCCTTCATCAGTTCATCTACATGAGCGGCGTGCACCGCCTCAGCGCGCGCGAGTTCCGCTTGCGAAACGGAGTTGACGGCGAACGTATCCATAACCGGCGCAACGCGTGCCCCCATCTCCATGTCAAAAACACCGTGCGGTCCCGCCGACATGCCCTGCACGATGCGCGTTGCCACGCCTTCCAATTCATCCGGCAGTGCCGTGGGAACTTGACCGGGATGGACGACAATCACGACCGCCGGTTCGCCCGGATGATCGATGCTGGCGCCCACGCCGACCGCCTGGATATGAGGATTGGCCAACAGTTCCGGCGCATGAATGTCGCGTGCGCGTTGTGCCTGCGCCAATTGTGCGGCGCCGATTGTTGCTACCGCTCTTGACTGGGCCTGTGCTGTGGTTACCGCGCCCGCCGCAAGCGTGCACCCAATCACTTTGTGCGTCGAAGCACTGCCGACAAACGTCGGCCGGTTGCCCTGCCCGTCCTGCAATGCGCTCAACACATCGGCCACCGGATTGCCCACTGTGTCTGTGTCCGAGCCTCCGTAGAGCAGCGCCACGGGATCTGCCGTGTTTTCGTCCACGATCAGCGATCCGGAATCGCCGGCCGCGCTGAAGGTCCCGCCAGTCACTGAGATTTGCCCGGTATAAGTCACGCTGAACGTCGTGCCCGTGCTGCAGCCCTTCTGATAGCTCACCGAGGTATGGATGCGTATCGCGCCTATCGTCGAACAAGTCAGACTCGAACTGCGTCCGCTTTTCGCCACCGCCTCTCCTACGTTCGCCGCCATCCCATTCCCCGCGTGTGGCGGTCCAGGATCGGGTGCCCCGCCCGTGGCTGTGGCTCCCAGTGACAGAATGCTGCCCGATAGGTCCACGGTTCCCGAGACGATTTGCGCAATCGCGGCATCCACGTTCGTTCCGGACGCCTCCAGGTTCACGAACTGGCTCAAGTTCCCGACCGTAGTCGTGCCCGTGCTCGAGCAATTCGCGTCAATCAAGCCCGGCTGGATAACTGCATCTCCCACGCTTGCAAGGTCGCTGCGCGCAAGGACGTGATTGTTGCTGAGGATGTAGTAGCTACCGTCGCGCTCTAGCAGCGAGCCAAGCGTCCCTCCGCAGCAGTAGATCAAGTTGCCCTTTACGCTGGAATCTCTTGCATTTCCGCCCGAAGTGCCTAGTTTGATCGGGATATTTTGCGCCGCCTGATTGTTGTTGGAGGCCACCACCAGCACCGTGGCGGACTTAAACTTTGTCGTATCCGCTTGTGCCACTGCCGTAGCCGTAACGCTTGCCGGACTCGGCACTTGGGCAGGCGCGGTGTATACGCCATTCGCGATCGTGCCGACCGTCGAATTCCCGCCCGTGACTCCGTTTACCTCCCAGGTCACGGCGGTATTCGTCGACCCCGTCACCGTGGCCCGAAATGCCGCACTCTGTCCGACCACAACGGTCGCCGAAGTGGGCGTCAGCGTTACCGCCACGCCGCCGGAGTTGCCTCCGCTTCCTGAGTTCTGACTGGTACTGTTGACGGAACTGCATCCCGCAAGGAAAGCTGCCGTAATCCAGAGGGGAAAAAGGCCATTTACTCGACGCATCGCCCACCTCATCCACTTCGCACCAAATTGAGCCTAGCATGCACTTCCGGGCGGGATCGGAAGCGGGCTTCTTTCCGTGACCAATTCGTTGACTGTACACCGGGTCAGGCGTTCGAGGGCTGTTTTTATAGATGTTCGCTAGTGCGAACAAGATGCCCGGTCTTTTCTATCCGCTAAGACGCTCTGCTAATCCAGGTCGCGCCAGTTCGCTCCGGTGCCCATCTCTACGACCAGCGGAACGATAAGCTCGTGGACCCCTTCCATTTCCTCTTGCACCAGTTTTTCGAGCACTGCTTTTTCCTTGACGGGCGCCTCGAAGAGCAGTTCATCGTGCACCTGCAGAATCATTCGCGCCGCGAGTTTCTTCTCTCGAATCCTTTCGTCGATGGAGATCATCGCCAGCTTGATGAGGTCCGCCGCCGTTCCCTGCAACGGAGAATTCAGCGCCGTTCGTTCCGCGAAATTCCTCAGTTGCATCTGCGGAGCATTGATTTCCGGAATTGGGCGGATTCTGCCAAACAGTGTTTTGGCAACCCCGGTCCTACGTGTCTCTACAAGGACATTGTCGAGATATTCTTTCACCCCCCGGTATCGGGTGAAGTACGCGTTGATGAATTGTGCGGCTTCCTTCTGCTCAATTCCCAGCTGCTTCGCCAGTCCGAACGCGGACAGGCCGTAAATGATCCCGAAATTGATGGCCTTTGCCGCGCGCCGGTGCTCCGCGGTCTGCGCCAGCGGTCCGACTCCAAATACCTCCTGGGCGGTGCGCGCGTGAATGTCTTCGCCGTTGCGAAATGCTTCCACCAGCACAGGGTCTCGCGAAAAATGCGCCATGATGCGCAGTTCGATCTGCGAATAGTCGGCCGAAAGCAGGATCTTTCCCTTTTCCGCGACAAACGCCGCGCGGATTTCCCGCCCCAGTTCGCTGCGCACCGGAATGTTCTGCAGATTCGGGTCGCTCGAGCTCAGCCGGCCCGTGGCCGTTCCCGTCTGCGAGAAGCTGGTGTGCAGCCGCCCCGTTTCCCGGTGAATCAATTTCGGCAGCGCATCCACATAGGTGGATTTCAACTTCGCGATTTCGCGGTATTCGATCACTTTCGCCGGCAACGGATGCTGGTCGGCCATCTCTTCCAATATGTCCGCGGCGGTCGAGCGCACTTTCCCCTTGCCGCGCCGGGCGGGCGGTTGGAGGTTCAGCTTGTCGAAGAGAATCTCCGCCAGTTGCGCGGGGGAATTTACGTTGAATTCCGCGCCGGCCAGCTTCCAGATCTCCTTCTCCAGCCGGCGTACTTCCTTTTCCATCGATTCGGACATCTTCTCGAGTGCCTTGGAATCCACTCGAATTCCGGTGCGCTCCATCTCTGCTAAGACGGCGGCCAGCGGCAGATCAACCCTTTCGTAAACCTCCGCCAGCCCTTGTTCTTCCACCTGCTTGCGCAGAACCGGCGCGAGCCGTTGCAGGTAATCCGCGTGTTCTCCGGCCCCTCCGCCGATCGGTGCGTTGAAATTGCGGAACACCACATCGGCGAAATCGTGCTTGGCGGTTGTCGGGCGCAGCAGGTAAGCGTAGAGCTGCGTGGCGTGCTCGATTTTTTTAGTCTTTCCCGCCAGCAGTTGAAAGAGTTTCGGGTCGTGTACGATTTTTCGGCGTTTTTCATCGCAAAGCACCGGTTCCAGGACCCTCAGCGCCTCACCCTTCTCATCCGCCCAGACGGCGCGGCCTTCGCCTGCCTTCAAAGAAAGCTCGATGCCCGCCAGGTGCGTGCCGAACCCTTCAGATTCGCGCTCGCCCGGATCGAGGTTTAACCACAAGGCCAGCGATGTTTTGGCGGGTATTTTCTTTAAATAATCGCGCAACCCCTCGGCATTCGCGAGCTGGACATAATCTTTCTTTTCTCCGCGCGCTTGGCCCGAACTATTTGTCTCGCCTTCACCCGAGGCAGGCGCGCTTTTCTCCATCGCCCCGCTCGCAAGCAATTCTTTCAACAGCGAATGGAAGCCCAGTTCGCGGTAGAGCTCCATGAGCGCGGCGGGGTCCGGCGCGCGCACCTTCAGTTTGTCCAGGTCCAGCTGTAATGGCACTTCCGTCTCGATGGCCGCGAGCCGCTTGCTCATCATCACTTGCTCTTTTTGCTGCTGCAGCGCTTCGCGGTACCGCTTGTTGGCCACTTCGTCGGCATGAGCCAGCGCATTTTCCACGCTGTGGTATTTCTGGATCAGTTCCGTTGCGCCTTTTTCGCCGATTCCTTTCGCGCCTGGGATGTTGTCCACCGTGTCGCCCAACAGGGCCATCAGGTCGATCACTTTGCCGGGTGGCACGCCGAGAATTTCCTCCACTTTCTTTGCGTCGACAATCATGTCCGCCTTTGCGCCGCCGGAACCGGTGCGCAGAATTCGCACTCCCGGATTCACCAACTGCATCATGTCCTTATCATTGGAAATGACCAGCACATCCAGCTTCTCTTTCACCCCCTGCTGGGCCAGCGTGCCGATCACGTCGTCCGCTTCGTATCCGTCCAGTTCCAAAATTGGCAGGCGCATGGCTTCGCAGAGCCGCCGCACATAGGGCAACTGAACCCTCATTTCGTCGGGCATCGGCGGCCGTTGCGCCTTGTAAGACTCGAACAGTTTGTCGCGGAAGGTGGGCTTGCTGGTGTCAAAGACAATCCCAACGTAATCCGGCTGGTAATCCTTGATCAGTCGCCGCACGATGTTCGCGAACAGGAAAGGGACTTTCGTGGGAATGCCGCTGGGCGCGTTCATGCGCACCATTGGCGCGAAAAATGCCCGGTAGATATGCGCCATGGCATCCACCAGGAAGAGTTTTTTCGTTGCTTCTTCTTTCGGCGCCATCGCGCGAGTATAGCAGGACTCGCCGTCCCCCTGCGCCCGGGCTGATTAGCTCACGATGCCGAGTGCTTTGGCGACTTCCGCAAGAATCTCAGCCGCTTTCAACAATTGCTCGCGCTTGTGCGCCGCGCTGACGATCGCGCGCAGCCGCGCCTTTCCCTCCGCTACCGTCGGATAGCCAACGGCGGGCGCAAAAACTCCGGCATCGAATAATTTACGGGAAAATTCAAATGCTTTCGCGGCATCACCCACATGAATGGGAATGATCGGCGTTTCGCTGGCCTTGAACTGGAAGCCGCGCTTCTTCAATTCACGCTTGAAGAATTTCGTGTTGGCCCACAGCTTCCTTACCAGCTTCTCGCCTTCCACCGAATCCAGCAGCGCAAAGGCCGCCTGGCACGCCGCCGCGGTGGCCGGTGGATGGGACGTCGAGAACAGGAAAGGTCGCGCGCGCAAATAGAGGAAATCGATCAGATCGCGCGAGCCGCACACGTAGCCGCCCATCGAACCGATGGCCTTGCTGAGGGTCCCCACCTGGATGTGCACGCGGCCGTGGCACTGGAAATGATCGATCGTGCCGCGTCCGCTCCGCCCCAGAACTCCACTCGCGTGCGCGTCATCCACCATCATGATGCATCCATACTTTTCCGCCAGGTCGCACAGTTGCGGCAGCGGCGCGATGTCTCCATCCATCGAAAACACGCCGTCCGTGATGATCAGCTTCTTGCCGGGGAAGGAGGCGTTCTCCTCCAGAATGCGCTCGCAGTCCTGCACGTCTTTGTGCTTGAACACCTTGATGGTGGCCTTGGATAGCCGCGCTCCGTCGATGATCGAAGCGTGATTCAATTCATCCGAAATGATCAGATCATCTTTGCCCAAAACCGCGGAAACGGTCCCTGCATTCGCCGTGAACCCCGATTGAAAGACGACGCAAGCCTGCACTTGTTTGAACCTCGCGATCTGCTCTTCCAGGTCCATGTGCAGCTTCATCGTTCCGGCGATCGTGCGTACCGCGCCAGCACCCACTCCCAGTTTTCTCACTGCCTCGAGTGAAGCTCTGCGTAGCGCTTTATGGGATGTCAGTCCCAGATAATTGTTGGAGGCCAGGTTGATCACTTCGCGCCCATCGAATACGCAGACAGGCTTCTGTTCTCCCTCTAACACCCGCAATTTCGGAGCGACGCCTTTTGCCCGCAAATCTTGCAGCGTGTCACTGACGTACTGCAGCGGATTCTGTTTTATTACCTGCGTTCCTGTTTCCATCATGCCTTTGCTCCCTGTTCTCTGTTCATTCTGCGGCCCTTGTGTTGTCTCTTTGGTGAATTCTTCCTCTTATTTCTGCATCCCATTCGGGTACATCAGTATTTTCCCCGCCAGTCCGCTTTGCAGTTTGGCAAAAGCGGCTTCGAAGTTTTCCAGTTCCATCCGCTCTCCGAACAGCGGCTCCAGGTGCACGCGTCCCGCCTTCAACAGCGCTGTCATTTGCACCCAGGTTTCATACATTCGGCGGCCGTAGATGCCCTGCACCGTCGCGCCCTTGAAGATCACGTCTTGCACCAGGTCCAGCGGCACATTTTCCGTGGGGATCCCGAGGAGCGATGCTCGGCCTCCGGCGCGCAAGGCTTTGAACCCCTGTTGAATTGCGGCGGGATGCCCGCTCATCTCCAGCAGGACGTCCACCCCGGTTCCGCCGGTGGCTTCCAGAATCTTTTTCACGGGGTCTTCCGTCAGCGGATTCAGTACGAAATTCGCCCCCATTTCCTTGGCCATTTTTCGCCGGTGCTCGTTGGTCTCCGTGGCAAAGACGGTGGAACTGCCGCAAGCTTTGGCCACCGCAATGGACATCAGTCCGATGGGCCCGCAACCGGTCACCAGCGCGGTTTGCCCGGCGATGGCCCCCGCCAGAACCGTGTGTACCGCATTCCCCAGCGGATCGAGGATGGCGCCATAGTGCTCCGGAATCGCGGGATCCAGTTTCCAGATATTCGTGGCTGGAATCTTCACGAATTCCGCAAACGCCCCATCAATATCAATTCCGATGATTTTCAGGTTCTGGCAGATGTGTGCCTGGCTCAGCCGGCATTGCTGGCAATGCCCGCAATTAAGGTGCATCTCTGCGCTGACAAAATCCCCGGCCTTCACCGCGGTTACTTCTTCACCCACGCGCTCCACGATGCCGCAGAATTCGTGCCCCAGCGTTACCGGCGGCTTGATGCGTCCTTGCGACCAACGATCCCATCCATAAATGTGCAGGTCTGTCCCGCAAATCGACGTCGCTTTCACCCGCACCAGCACGTCGGTCGGCCCGATCGAGGGCACCGGCACCTTCTCAATCTGCAATCCTTTTCCCGCTTGCGTCTTCCGCAACGCTTTCATAATCGCAGGCATTCCGGTAGGCTCCTCGCTCAGGCAGGTTCCCGTTGCGCAGGAATAGATGCTAGCACAGTCGTAAACCCGCTTCAGTGTACGCCGTCACCGCGGTCGTGGTCACGAAGTCGCAGATTTCGAAGCGCTCCCGGCGAGGGCCGACCGCAAGTGTGCATGACTTCCCTCTTTGAATTCTTGGAGCTCGACTTTGTTTACTTCACTTCTTCCACAACGTTGATTTCTTCCAGTGCTTTGCCGCTTCGTGAAATCCCCTCGACCCCCGTTGCCGGTGAAATTGTGCGATCGCCTCCAGATTGCGCTTCGCTGTTTCGCCGCTGAGCTCTTCGGTAAGCGCGGCCACCTCTTTTTCCTCTAGAAGCGGCGGCTTTTGGGCGCTCGCCGCCCCGCCCAGCGCCAGTCCCGCGAGTATTGCAGTCATCTTCTTCATGGATTCGCTCCCAAACCTGAGACAATCACTTGCTCTTCTCTTTCGGCTTCGTGCCTTCCATAGGCTCTTTCTTATTCAACCGCGCGGCCGCTTGTATCAGTTTTTTCAGCGCGGGCTTCCGTAGATCGTCGACCGAGCGCAACTTTACGTGCCGCAGGTTCTTTCCCGTCCCTTCGAGCAACTTCGCAGGATCCGGCAAAGCGGTGCCTCGCATGAATCCAAAGGTCACATGACTTTTCCCAACCATGAAAAAGCACATCGGGCCATTTGACGCGAACGTGGGAATTCTCCATGGATTAACGGATTCTTTCGCGCCCGCTACCGTCTTTTTCATCAGTTTTCGCAGCCCCCGCGCTACTTCGCCAAGCTCTCGATCTTTTCCTTTCACGTACGCATCGATCCATTTGCGCCCGTTCCCGGTCTTTTTCACTGCCTCTCCTTCGATCGGCTTCTGTCGCCCGTATTCTATGCCAATCCTTTCCGGCTTCACCTTCCTGGCCTTGCGCGCATCCAACGCGCATGCAATCTTTCCGTGCCTCCAGACGTATCATTGACGAAGCTTATGCCTGATACACAACCTGCCGTCCAGTTGGATCATGTCTCGCGCCACTACAGCATGGGCGAAGCCGGCGTGCGCGCCGTCGATGATGTCTCCCTTTCCGTCGCCCCCGGCGAATATCTTGCTCTTCTCGGTTCCTCCGGCTCCGGCAAATCCACCCTGCTCAATCTCATGGCCGGTCTGGACCGGCCCACTTCCGGAGAGATTCGGGCGAATGGGCAGAAGCTAGCCGCACTCTCGCCATTGGACCTTGCGCGCTACCGGCGCCATACCGTCGGCATGATTTTCCAGTCGTTCCATCTCCTTCCCCGCATGACACTCGAAGAGAATGTCGAGCTTCCCCTGCGTCTTGCCGAGGTCCATCGTTCCGATCGGGCCGGTCGCGTGCGCGAGGCTCTCGAGCGCGTACGGCTGACTCACCGCGTCGCACACCGGCCCGCGGAACTTTCCGGAGGCGAGCAGCAGCGCGTGGCCATCGCGCGCGCCTTGGTCAACCGCCCGAAAATTCTTCTCGCGGATGAGCCCACCGGCAATCTCGATTCCACCACCGGGGAAGCCATCCTCGCGCTGCTCCGCGATCTGCAAACCCAGCTGGGCATGACCATCGTCATGGTGACCCATGAGCGTCCACTCGCCGAACGCTTCGCGGACCGCCTGGCCACCATGGGCGACGGCAAACTCCTGGGTACATCGCCGACCGATAAGGGCGGCGCCCGATGAAGCCGCAAGACCTGACCGACCTGGCGCTGCGCAACCTCCGCGAGGCTATTCTCCGCAACGCGCTCACCACCCTCGGTGTCGCGGTCGGCGTGGCCTCCCTTGTGGCCATGTTGTCTTTGGGGGTTGGACTGCAGCAACTGGCGTCCAAGCGCCTGGCGCAGAGCGGACTGTTTGACACCATCTTCGTTACCCCCAAAAGCAGTTTTCGCGGCTTGGGACGTACCCAGCGGGAAACGGAGTCAGACAAGCCTCCACGGCCACTCGATGAAGACGCGCGCCGCGAACTGGAGAAACTCCCGAATGTGATCGAAGTCTATCCCCAGGTGCGCTTCTTCACCGAAGTGCGCTTCCATAACAAACCGTTTGCCACGGTAGTTGGTGGCATGCCCGAATCCTCTCGCAATTCCGGTGCGTTCGATGGCATGCAGGGCAGTTTCTTTTCCTCGCCCACGGCGAACGAGGCAATTCTGCAAATCGAATTCGCGAAAGACCTCTCTGACAAGCCTTCCTCCCTGGTCGGCCAGGAACTCACCTTGCGTTACGCGGAACGCCAGGCGATCCCGGCACCGGACAGTAACGCATCCTCGGGTGCTGCGGAGTCGGCTGGTGGATTCTCCGTGGTACCGAAAGAGTTGCGCCTGAAGATCGTCGGCGTCGTCGAAACGGAGCCCGCGGCGGGCTACGGCGGTTACGGCAACGCGCGCCTCCTCATGCCGCTCGAAACCGCCTCTACTCTGCGCGCCGCGCAGGTCAACGATTTGCGCGACATCGTCCGCGGCAGCGCAACGGATAAAATCACTTATTCGTCTCTCTCCGTGCGCGCCAAATCTCCCTCTCAAGTCGAAGCCCTCGAATCCTCCATCAAGAATCTCGGCTTCCGCGCCTTTTCCCTTCTGGACGCTTCCAAATCCCTGCGCACATTCTTCTCCGTCTTTGATCTCTTGCTGGGTATTTTCGGCAGCCTTGCGCTCGCCGTGGCTACCCTTGGCATCGTCAATACACTTGTCATGGCGATACTTGAACGGCGTCGCGAGATCGGTGTCCTCAAAGCACTCGGTGCCGCCGATTCGGACGTTCAAAGGCTATTTTTCGTCGAAGCTGGCGTAATGGGATTCCTGGGCGGTATCCTGGGCGTTGGATTCGGTTGGCTCCTCGGTCGCGCGATCACTTTCGGCACCAACGTCTATCTGAAGCGTCAGAATCTGAATCCCATCGAGCTTTCTTCCGTGCCCTGGTGGTTGGTGATTGCCGCGCTGGCCTTCGCCGTTCTTGTCAGCCTGGCCGCGGGCCTTTATCCTGCTTCGCGTGCCGCCAAGCTCAATCCCGTTGACGCCCTGCGCTATGAGTAATCTCTCCGTTCGCCAGTTCTCCCGCGGCGCAGTTCTCCTATGCCTCCTTTGCCTCCTTTCCTTCCTTTGCCTCCTTCCCACTTCCTTCGCCGCAACCGGCCGCGTCGAGTGCAATTCGCTGACAAGCAGGATTCTGTCCCGCTCGATTGCCTATTGCGTCGTTCTTCCGCCGTCGTTTGACGCGGACAAAGCTCGCCGTTTTCCCATTCTCTATTTCCTCCACGGACTTGGCGACAACGAGCAGACCTTCGTGCATTCCGGCGCGTGGAATCTTGTCGAAGACATGCGCGAAAAGGGCCAGCTGAAGGATTTCCTGATCGCCACACCGGATGGCGGCGCAAGCTTCTATATCAACTCAAAAGATGGGCAGGAGCGCTACGAGGATTTCCTGCTGCAGGAATTTGTCCCCTTCATCGAGAAGCGCTACCGCGTGGCGCCGGGCCGCAAGCATCGCGCCATTGCTGGCATCTCCATGGGCGGCTACGGAGCGTTGCATTTGGCTTTCCGCCATCCCCAGCTGTTTATTTCGGTCAGCGCCCACAGCGCCGCGCTCATTGAAAAGCTTCCTGTGTTTCTCGGGCCGGAGCCCGATTCTCCCCGCTCGCGCGTGCTTGGCGGCGTATTTGGAAGCCCGCCCGATCCTGCATTCTGGGATCGCCAGAGCCCCAACCGCATCGCCCGCACGGCAAATCTGGCCGGCTTGAAAATCTATTTCGACTGCGGGGATCAGGACGACTACGGCTTCGATTCCGGAGCCGTGTCGCTGGACAAGCTGCTCGCCTCGCGCCATATCGTGCATGAATTCCATCTTTACCCCGGGCGTCATGACCCGGCTTACTTCGGCGAGCATCTCCCGGCCTCGCTCGTCTTCGCTTCCCGCGCCCTTTCCAATTGACGCCCTGATCCTGTTTCGGGTGTAAAATGCCTGTCGCTTCTTGTGCTCGACCAATGGAGGTCTTTCATGCGTGGTTTCGCTTGCCTGATTCTTGCCCTGGTATTTTCTGTTGGCGCGCTCACACGTGCGCAGGAAAAGCCCGCCGAAAAACCGGCTGCTAAAGCCGCGGACCCGACGGCAGGCGCGCGGTACGAATTTCTGGACGAGGTCTCTTACTACGAGCAACGCTTCGAGCGCCTCGCCGAAGCAGTTCCCGCGGAAAAGTACAATTGGCGCCCCGTCGAAGGCGTGCGCACAGTCGGCGAAGTGTACATGCACGTGGTCAGCGCCAACTACGGTTTCGCAAAAATGCTGGGCACGCCGATTCCCGCCGGCATCGATATGAAGGCTATGATGGCTTCCTCGGGGGATAAGGCTAAAGTCATCCAGGACCTGAAAGATTCCTTCGCTCATTTCCGCGGTGCCATCCTGGCGATCAAGGATTCCGAACTCGGCAAGGAGATTAAGTCGCCGCGCGGAGAAACCACCATTCGCGGCTCATTTTTCCTGATGTCCGGCCACTTTGGTGAACATCTGGGCCAGTCCATTGCCTACGCCCGCCAGGTCGGCATCGTTCCTCCTTGGACCGCGGAACGCCAGCGCCAGGAAGCCGAAAAGCCCAAGCCGTAATTTGCGGGAGCGATCCTGCGGTTCGGGCAGGCAATCGGTCGGCGCCGGACCGCGCGTTTTCGGAGCAGCCATGGAAAAAGTAATGGGAATCGGCGGCGTCTTCTTCCGTGCGCGGGAGCCGAAAGCTCTCGCGGAGTGGTACCGCACTCACCTGGGAGTGGATGTGGTGCCCGAAAATTACGACGACCCTCCCTGGCAGCAACAGGCGGGTCCCACGGCGTTTGCCCCGTTCCCGGATGATACGAGCTATTTTGGCGACCCCGCCAAGCACTGGATGATCAATTTTCGCGTGGCAAATCGGGACGCCATGGTTGCCCAGCTCCGCGCTGCCGACATTCCTGTCGAGATTGATCCCGAGTCCTACCCGAATGGGCGCTTCGCCCGGCTGCACGACCCGGAAGGCAATCCCATTGAATTGTGGGAGCCCGCCGGGCGCGACCGCACACTGCCGGATCACGCCAGAAAATAAATATCCGGCTTGTCGACTACCCCGGCTTCCTCCTGTGTTTTGGGCACTTCCGAAGAAAGCACAAAGCCGCGCGCCTTCGCCAGGTCCAGCACCTCGAAGAACAGGAACACTTCGTTGGGCTCGTACAGATTGCGCATCACCCTCTCGATGCGCAGGCCGGCGTGCCGCTGCGCGTCCTTGTGCGCATCGAACACGCGCTTCCACTCGCGGAACTCCCTGACCTTGTGTCGTACCAATAGGTAACCCATCCTGCGCCTCCGTCCCCTGCCGCGGAGAAGGTTGAACCCGGGCCGCCCCCGCCTAGGCCAGACGTTACGCCGCTTGCCAGCCTCTCCGCAATGGCCGTGTGAGCGGCAAGGGACCGGCCAGCCGGCGCGGCGTTTGCATCCCGCTTTTTCCATCTGTCTTTTCCTCCGTGCCCTCTGTGGCTGCGTGGCTAAGCTTCCCCGTCCCTTGACACCCTCATCGACCTGATCAACGATGCAGCTCGATCAACATCCTCATGACCGAATCCTTTACCCCGGACGAAGTGAGGGGCCCCGCCTCCGACGAACTCAAGCGTCGACTCGTTTTCTCCAGCCTGAAGGCTGGCCACGATAAAGGCGGAGAAGCAGAGCCGGTCGTGGGCGGAGTGATATGATGTGCGCGGATTTGGGGAGCTGGGGGGCGGATGGGATTTGCACAGCGGATCGCGGACGTACGAGGCGGGTTTGAGCGGTCGTTCTGGGTGGCGAACGTCAGCGAGCTGTTTGAGCGGCTGTCGTATTACGCGGCGTTTGCCGTGCTGGTGCGGTACCTGCACGAATCGCTGAATTTCCCGACGGAACGCGCCACGAGTCTTTCCGGATTATTTGGCGGGCTGGTATGGTTTCTGGCGATTTTCGGCGGAGCGATTGCGGACCGCCTGGGATTCCGGCGGGCGCTTTCGCTCGCGTACCTGATCCTGGCGGTGGCGTATTTCCTTATGGGCTCGCTGGGAGCAAGCTGGATGGGCCCCGTGCGGAACATGGTGCCGCTGTTCGCACTGGTGGCGTTTGTGCTGATGCTGCCGGCGCTGGGCGTGTCGATGGTGAAGCCGTGCGTGGTGGGAACCACGGCGCGGGCGGCGCATGAAAATGTGCGCTCGCTGGGCTACTCGATCTACTACACGCTGGTGAACGTTGGCGGGTTCTTCGGACCGCTGATGGCCTCGCGGGTGAAGCAGCATTTGAGCGCGGAAAACGTGTTCCGGGCCTCAGCAGTAAGCGTGCTGCTGATGTTCTTCGCGGTCTTGCTCTTCTTCCGCGAGCCGAGCAAATCGGGCGAAGTGCGCACGGAAAGCTTGGCCGTAACCATGCGTAATTTCTGGAAGGTGCTGACCAACCCAAAATTCATGACCTTCCTGCTGATCTTTACCGGCTACTGGATTGTGTACTGGCAGGAATTCATCACCTTGCCGCTATATGTGCACAACTACGTGGACGCGAAGGCGGACACGGAGGGAATGCTTTCGACAGGACCGCTGATCGTGATTGCGTTTACGGTATTGTTCAGCGTGCTGACCCAGAAGATGACGGCGTTTCGCGCGGTGGTGCTGGGAACGCTGATTGCCATGATGGCGTTCGCCATTTTGGCGGTGCACTCCACGATTTACGCGGTGTACGCCACGCTGGTGGTGATTGCGGTGGGCGAATTGATTCAGTCGCCGCGCTATTACGACTATATTTCGCGGCTGGCTCCGGCCGGTCAGCAGGGGACGTACATGGGGTTTGCGTTTCTGCCGTTGGGAATCGGCTCGTTTATCGGCGGGCCCATTGGCGGGGCTCTGCTGCACCATTTCGGCGAAGTACAGCACCGGCCGAAAATGTTTTTGTGGTCGTTGACGGCGATTGGCTTGGCGACGACGCTGCTGCTGTGGATTTATGACCGCGTGGTGAAGCCGGGACGAGAGACGGCGGCGAGCGCTAGTTGACCATGCGGCGGAGGGATTCGAGCGCCTGCCGGGCGAGCGAGTAGCGCGGTTCAACCGTCAGGGCTTCCTGGAAACAGCGCATCGCCTGGCCGTACATTTCCTTGCCGAGATAGGCACGCCCCAGGTTGTAATGCGGGAAATGGCGCGGTTCGTAGCGGCGGGCTTCGACGGCCTGCTGGAGCCAGGGAATGGCCTCATCGAACTGGCCAAGCTCGATCATGTACGCCCCAATGTCGTTATAAGGGTTGCCGAAATCGGGGTCTAGCTCGATGGCGCGCTTGCACTCGGCGATAGCGTCGATAAGTTTGCCCTGAAAATGGTAGGTCCAGCCGAGAAAAGTGTGCGCTTCGGCAGTGGGATGAAGCTCCAAAGAGGTCTGGTAAAGCTCGGCCGCGCGATCGTAATCGCCCTCCATCTGCGCTTGATAGGCATCCTGCAACACTTCCCACGCGCGAGTCAGGGTCTCCTGATTCATGGAGCCATTGTGGAGGGGAAAAGTGTAAGAGGTCAAAGGTACGAAAGTTCTAGCTGTGCAAAAGCGCAACCTGTCCCTATTGACGGGGCGGAGTGGAAATTCGGGCAGAGAATAGAGAAAATAGAAATGGGAAACCAGAACGGAGAGAATGGGGGAAACGTGAATCGTATTGTAAAGGGATTGTGCGTGGCGGTGATTTGTGGAGGGCTGGCGGGCGCGGGAGCGATTCTGGCGCAACCGACCGGCAAGAAAGCAGGGACGGCGAATACCGCGGCGGTGAGCCGAGGGAAGTCGCTGTTTCAGGAGAAGTGCGCGCTGTGTCACTATGACACCAGCAACCAAAAGAAAATTGGACCGGGATTGAAGGGCATCTCGAAGCGCGGTACCTTCAGCGTGAACGGAAACAAGATTACCGACGAAAGTTTGAAGACCTGGATCGAGAATGGCGACCAGTTGATGCCGCCGTTTAAAGAAGTGCTGGAGCCTTCGCAGATTAAGGATGTAGTCGCGTACGTGAAGACGCTCTAGGACACCACCGCGAAGAGGCCGGCCGGTCGAAAGACTGGCGCCCACAAAAGCACAGAAAAAAGAGAAACCCCCGGAGGCCTGAGCGAGTCAGGCGGCCGGGGGTATTCAATTTTGTTTTCTCCCGGGCGGGAGAAAGTGGCTACTTCAGAACGGCGTCCTTCAGGACCTTGGCGGGACGGAGGCGGACAACGGTCTTCGCCTTGATCTTAATCTGCTCGCCGGTCTGGGGATTGCGGCCGATGCGCGCCTTGCGGTGAGCCTTCACAACGCGGCCGATGCCGGGAATTACGAACTTGCCCGCAGCGCCCTTGGCTTCCTTGACGGCAAGCTTGTGAAGTTCTTCAAAGAAAGTCGCAACCGTCTTCTTGGACGTGCCCACCTTCTCGGCGATATGAGAAACGACTTTGGTCTTGCTCAGCGGCTTAGCTGCCATTTAGTCTGCTTATCCTCCTGGATTGTCTATCCACCCCGACGGAATCGAGGCCAGCCACGAGCGAAAAACCCCTATTTATCATTGTAAAACTCGGGCCGTGTGCGACTATAGCGAACGCGGATAGAGAACGCAAGTGCGAAACAGCAAAAATGAAGGGAAAAACGCGATTTTGTTTGCGGGATGTGCAAAACGTGCAGGTTTCATGCGGGTTGGCGCATGCCGGAAGCTCGGCGAAGCTCAATAAAGGCTGTGCTATCCTTTGTAATTCCCAATGAATCAAGGAGAAGGGCTGATGAGCGCGCAAGCGAACTGGCAGGAAATTGAGCGGCAGATTGCCAATGTGACGAAGGCCACACGCCGGCCGGTCGCGGTCACATTCCTCGATGAAGCGCCAAATGACGCAAAACGGTTTGAGGGCAGGGAACCTTCCGGCTGCAGCTTCTGGCGGCTGGCCGCGGAAGGGCGCACCTTTTACACCGTGCCGGAGAACCACTTCAATTGCGCGGTGGGTGCCTACACGCACAATATCGCACTGTCTCCGGAACGGGGAAAAGAAACGGAGCAAACGCTGAAGATGATGTTTGATCTGGGGTATGTGAAGCCGGAAGAGGTGCCGCAGATTCCGCGGCTGGCGAAAGCGCCGAAAGCGATTCTTTATGCGCCGCTCGGAGACGCGGCAGGGCAGCCGGATGTGGTGCTGTTCGCGGTGAAGCCCGCGGGAGCGATGCTGCTGCAAGAGGCGGCCAACCGCGCGGGCGTGGGTAGTGGCGCACCGGCGCTCGGCAGGCCGACGTGCATGGCGTTGCCGGCTTCTTTGCAGCACGGCGCGATTACCAGTCTGGGATGCATCGGAAACCGGGTCTACACCGGGCTTGGGGAAGACGAAATGTACGTGGTGCTGCGAGGCACGGATCTGCCAGCCGTGGCGGAAGCGTTGAAGACAATTGGAAGTGCCAACGTGGCCTTGATGGACTACGCGAAGGGGCGGCGGGGGCAGCTGTCCACGCGGTGAACCGAGTTGCACGCTGCGACTCGCTCAACCGCCACGATTCGGCAAAGACGAACGGTACTTCCGGACGCGCCGCGGCCAACGCGAGCGGACGTCGAGACCGTAGAGATCGATGGGATTGACGTAGAGCACGCGCTCGCCACGCGTCGAATCGACGAGACAACGATCCACCTCGATCACCGACGGGACGGTGACACAGTCGTATCCCAGCGGGCGCACCGGCTCGGTATGCGCGTCGGCATTGGCGAGATGGAGGTCGGCCTCAGCCGCGGACACGGTGAAGTGACCCAGCGCGCTCTCTTCGCGCAGATACAGGGCGCTCGGGATGCCGGCCGACGCGAGATCGCCGCGGATCTGGCGCCACGCCATGCGATCGATGCTGCTCACGACCACGATGTCGGGACGGAACATCTCGATGACTGCGCGGCGCCGTGTTCGGACAGAGGGCCTCCCAGCGCCGCAACGGAGATCGTGCGAGTTGCCTCGGCCGGCGGCCGATCCGACGACCGACGGCCTCCACGACGCGTGCGCCGGGCCGGCCGGAGAGCTTCACCCGGAGATTGACGACGCGCTTGTGGAGATAGACGCGCCGGCGACCACCGTGCGCACTCTGGAGCAACGCGGTCTTCGTGGCCTCTTCCACCCAGCCGCTGCGCGAGCTCGTTGGTGCTCTGCAGCGAGCCCGCACCCGGACTACCCGACACGAACAGGACCCGCATTTCCGCTCCAGCCTAGTGGCGGCAGAGGGCGTGGCAAAATGCGTGCTTGCCGCAAACGAGCTCGACATCGAACCTCCACGCCGGCCCGCCGAGTTGGTTGCGACGTCGGGGCAGGCGTGGTGAAACGACAGCTGCAGACGAGCACTCCCCCGCCGGTTGCGGCGGGCGTACGGCGCGCGCCGACTATCAGCGCCGGTTGTTCGCAACCCGCAAACCGGTGACGTTCAACGACAAGATCCTCTACAAGATGCTCCGCGACCACCGGCCGCTGCTCACCACGTTCGCCGACAAGGTCGCGGCGCGCGGTCACGTCGCCGACCGCTTGGGTGACGACGTGTTGCCGAAGCTCCTCGCAGTCACGGCGACACCGGCGGAGCTGCCGCGGCTCGGCCTGCCCGAGCACTTCGCGCTGAAGGCATCGCATGCGTCGGGGGGTGTCGTCCTCGTCTCGGACACCGCCGACCCCGATGCCCTGCTCCCCGACCCCGACACGTACTGGCCCCGAGTGTCGGTCCGGCCCGAGAACCTCGACTGGGACGAGCTCGTGCGCGTCTGCGAGGCGTGGCTGGCACGCCTCTACGGCGGCGGGCCGTACCGGGAATGGGCCTACGTCGACATCCCGCGGCGCATCCTCGTCGAGGAGCTGCTGCGCGACGCCGGCGGCGGCGTGCCGGTCGACTACAAGTTCTTCGTCTTCAACGGGACCTGCCGGCTCGCGCAGGTCGACAGCAGCCACTCAGCAGGCACCGGCAGAACTTCTTCACGCCCGACTGGACACCGCTCGCGGTCGAGCTAGCGGCTCCGCCGGCCGACGTCGTGCCGGAGCGACCGCACTCACTCGCGCATGATCGAGATCGCAGAGCTGCTCGCCCGCGAGACCGACCTGGTCCGCGTCGACCTCTACGACATCGACGGGCGCGCGGTGTTCGGAGAGCTGACGAGCTACGTGCTCGGCGGTCAGTACCGGTTCCGGCCACCCGAATTCGATCGGCAGGTCGGCGACTGGTGGACCGTGCCACGGAGCTACCGATGACCGACGACTCCTTGCTCCGCGGGCTTCCCGACGACGGTCTCGAGCGGCGCTCGAAGCAGTTCCTCGCGGCCGGGAGCGATGGAGACGTCGATTGGCGCCACGGGTCGCGGGTGGAGCCTCGTCTACGACTCCCCGCGTGGCACCAGGAGCTCGTGTACTCGACGGTCGCGCGGTTCCGCCCGCGGACCGCGCTCTCGCACGCAGCATTTCCGCGGCTCGCTTCGAGTGGAGCGTCATCGCGATGGTGGCGTCCGTCATCTCGCCCGGCGCACCCGCGCGTACCAGGTGTACGTCGGCAGCACCGAGGCGACGATGATCTACGCGGTCAAGGCCTACCGCGAATACGCCCGCGTCGCGGCGCCCGCGATCGTCATCCCGGCGACCGCGCATCCGGCATTCCGCAAGGCCGCGGCGTATCTCGGGCTCGGTGTCGTCACGGTCGAGGTCGGCGACGACGGCTGCCCCGACGTCGACACGGTGCTCGGCGCGCTCGATGCGAACACCGTGGCCGTGGGGCTCTCCCACCGCCGTGCTACCCGTACGGCGTGGTCGATACGATCGTGGAGATCGCGGCCGGAGCCGCGGCACGGGGCGTCGGCGTGCACGTCGATGCCGCGATGGGCGGGCTGTTCCTCCCGTTCCTCCGGCACCGGGCGCGCAGCCGCCCCGCTTCGGCATCGACGTACCCGGCGTCACGAGCGTCGCGGTCGACCTGCACAAGTACGGCTACTCGGCCAAGGGCGCTTCCGTGCTGTTGTTCGCCGACCCGGAGTTGCGCAGCACCCGGCGTACCACACGTTCATCGGTTGGCCGGGCGCACGTACGCGGCCTCGGAGGTGTTCGGCACACGCTCGGTCGCGGGCCGCGGCGGCCGCGTTCACGGCAATGGCCGCGCTCGGTCGGAGCGGTTACGAGGCCCTCACGAGCACGGTGATGGAAACGACCCGGCGGCTGCAGCACGGCCTCGCCGACGCCGCCGGCCTCACGCCGGTCGGCCGTCCGCCGATGAGCGTGTTCGCCGCGACCGCGAAGACGTTGCCGATGGGCGCGCTCGCGGGCGCCCTCCAGGCGAAGGGTTGGTGGATCGACGCGCAGACTTCTCCCCTCGATCCATTTAGCCGTTTCCGCGACACGCCCAGGTCGTCGACGCCTTCATCGACAACGTGCGCGCCGCAGCGGAACACGTCACAGACCTCGGTGCACCTACGGAAACTGCCCTACCCTCCTCGTACGGTGTGATGATGCGAGGCGGCGCCGTGCTCTCGGAGGAAGCACTCTTCGCCGACCTCGATGCGCGGTTCGACGGTCCGGGGGCGTAGTGACGGAGGACGACCAGTGGTCGGGCTCGCTCGGCGAGCCGGGATCGGCGGCTGACTCGCCCGCGCCGAGAAGATCCTCGCCCACCCGCCCGAAGTCCTGCTCGCCATCGGCGGAGACGACCGCCAGGTCCCGGGCAACGTTCGAAACTCCTACGGCTTCCCGTTGTGCGATCTCGATCCCGTCGTCCGCGGCTCGTCGTGCACCGCGACTCCCACCCAACCGCATCGCGCTCACCGTCGCCGATCAGTGGCACGCGTCCCTCCGCGACACGTTGCTCGCGAGCGGCGCGCTCCCGTCGATCGCAGCACTGCGCGCGCCGGTGACCGAAGCCCTCGCCGCCCGGCTCGGTTGCGACGCCGACGCCGACGCGCATCGTGCTGACCCCGTCGGGAACCGACACGGAGGCCCTCGTCTCCACGCTCGTCCTGGGCGCGCACGAACGCCCGCTGCGCAACATTCTCGTCGGGGCGGCCGAAGCGGGCTCCGGCACCGTGCTCTCGGCCGGGGGGCGCCAGTTCTCGACCCGCGTGGCGCTGGGTCGCGGTTGCAGGGCGAGCTCATCGCAGGGTTCGACGGGCATCGGGCACGATCGTCGAAGTAGAGCTGCAACGCCACCAGCGATCCGCGCCGCGTTCGACGTCGAGGCCGAAGTCGAAGCGCACGTCGAGCATGCGATCGAGTGCAACGAACAGGTGCTGGTGCACACGATGGCCGCGTCGAAGACGGGCGTGCGCCGACTCGGCACGGCATGGGTCCGCACGTGGCGACAGCGGTACCCGGATCAGCTCCGGGTCGTGGTGGACACGGCCCAGGGCCGCTGTTCGCCCGCATTGATCCGCGAGTATCTCGACACGGGGGCGAGCGTCGCGATCACGGGCTCCAAGGCCCTCTGCGGACCGCCGTTCTGCGGCGCTCTGGTCCTCGACGATGCGCTCCGCACGGGCGCCGCGCTCGACACCGGGGCGCGGGGAGAGGCGCTTCCCGCGGGTTTCCGTGACTTCTTGTCCGGTGCCGACCTGCCGGAGTCGCTGCGATCGCTCGTTCCCGGTGCACACCGCCAACCTCGGGCTCCTCGCCCGCTGGACGGTCGCGCTCGACGAGGCCGAGCGCTTCGTCGGCCGGTGCCGGCCGTCCACCGCGAGCTGTTCGTCGCCGAGCTGGTGGCGCGCCTCTCCGAGGGGCTCGACCGCCTGCCGCGCGTCGAGGTCGTTCCACGCCGGGCGCATCGCCGACGATCGTCTCGTTCATGCTCCTCGACGCGACGGGAGCGCCGCTGCCCAAGGTCACGCTCGTCGACGTCAACGCACTGGTGCAGAACCGCGGAGTCCAGATCGGACAAGCCGTGCAGATCTCGACAAGTGACGGCGGCGCTGCGCTTCGCGGTTGGTGCCACAACCGTCACACGTTCCATCACAACCGATGCCTCCCCGACCGAGAGCAGAACGGCGCGCCACGAACGACGCGCTCGATGTGCTCGGCGAGCTCCTCCCCGAATGGGCAACCGTTTGACCAGCGTGAACGCCGGAGTTACACGCTCCCGGCCACAGACAGCCCTCGAATGGGTCGTCTACGATGCTTTCCAGGTTTTTGGGAGGGAGGCCCCGCATGGACGGAGAACCCACGGGGGCGACCGGAGACCAGGAGAAGGAGCGACGGGAACTGACCCGCCAGCGACTTCACCGGCTCGGTGCAGTCGCCGGCGGGCTCGCGTGGACCGCACCCAAGATCACAACCGTGCGATTCGCACAAAGATCGTCGGGTCGCACGTCACCAGCACCACGACCACCACGCAGCCGACGGAAACGTCGACGTCGACGACCACCACTACGGGCACGACGTCGACCACGACGAGCACGTCGACGACGTCGACCACGCTGGGCCCAACCAGGGAGTACCGAGAGCACGAGCACGACGCAGGGCCCGCCCGGCAGCACCACCGCGCCGACGACGAGCACCGGACCGCCCGTCACCGGTCTCGGCAGCACCGCCAGCAGCACCACCACGTCCTCGCCGACCACGACCTCGAGTGTGCCGACCCCGACCACCACGGCCGGCGAAAAGACCGGCACCGGCGGCTTGCAGCCGCCGCCGGCCACCTCGGAGCACTCTCCTTCACCGGCGCCGACACCGTCGACCTCGCGGTCTTCGGCACGACGCGGTGGTCACGGGGCGCATGCTGTACGCGTTCACCCGCGCGAAGAGGACACCGATCTCGACCTCGACGACACGGCACCGCCCGTCGGAGGAGCGACAGCGGAGCCGACCGAGGAACGGCAGCGGAGCCGACCGGAGGGAGGCGCAGACGCGAGCGACCCGTCGGGACGGGAGCGGCGGCGGAGCGACCGGACGGGAGGCGCAGCGGAGCGACCCATGGACGGGAGGCGCAGCGCGAGCCGACCCATGGACGGGAGGCGCCGCGGAGCCGACCCATCGGGACGGGAGGCGCAGCGCGCGCGACCCAAGACGGGAGGCGCAGCGCGAGCGACCCAGAGGAACGGAGCGACAGCGGAGCGACCCGGACGGGAGGCGCAGCGCGAGCGACCCATCGGGACGGGAGGCGCAGCAGAGAGCGACCCATCGGGACGGGAGGCGCAGCGCGAGCGACCCATCGGGACGGGAGGCGCAGCACAAGCGACCCATAGGGACGGGAGGCGCAGCGCGAGCGACCCATCGGGACGGGAGGCGCAGCCAGAGCGACCCATCGGGACGGGAGGCGAACCGCGAGCGACCAGTCTTCTAGGCGTCGGCGTCCGCCCCACGGGCGCGCTGTTCCTCGACCAACCCGTTCTGCACGAGCCCGGTGACGCATTGCGCCACGTCGTGGCGCCGCGCCGGATCGGCATGGGTGCCGGCGGAACCACGGCAGTGACCTCGGCGGCGGTTCGCCACGACGACGGCACCGTAGATGTCGGCCGCGGACCGATTGAGCCGGTGTAGCTGCTCGGCACCACGCGTCCCAGATCAACACCTCGTCGTCGACGTCGACCGCGTGCACCGCCGGATCCACGCGATCACGCGTGTCGGGAGCCGCGGCGCCCGTCATCGCAGCGCCGATTCCAGGGCGGCGACCGCGGCACCCAGATCGCCGAACTCGAGGTGCGATGCGGGTACCGAGAGCGCCCAGCGTGGCAACCGCGTCGAGCACCGCACGCTCCCCACACCGCGAAGTTGAAGCACTGGTCGGCGAGAAGCTCCGCCCCGTCGGCCCACGGACAGCGGGGACACATCCGAGGCGGCTCCCACGCGAAACGCCACCCGGACGATCGCGGTCGGCGGTCCGGCCGGTCCGGGCGCGTGCACCGCGCCCAGTTCGTGCGCGCGACGAGGATCTAGCGTTCCGACGCATCGTCATCGAGGCCCGCACCGTTCCCCAGCGCCACGACCGCCGCGCGCGCACCGCGATCGAGCTTCCAGGGTTTCGGATCAGCGAAGGCCTCGGTCGCATGCTCGTCGAGGCCGATGACCTCGTCGCCCACATACGTCCAGCCCCGCCTCGTGACCACGGCCGAGAGCGTCGACTTGCCCGCTCCTGACGGACCGACCAGCAGTACCGGCCCCTCCGCACCGAGCACGGCCGAAGCATGCAACAGCACGACCTCGTCCGCGCTCGTCGCGACACTCGCGCGGTCGATCTCGGTCATCGCGACCGGGAGCAGATCGGCACGGTGGCGAACGGTGAGCACGGCTTCGTCGCCGACAGCGCACCGATGGCCTCGCCGCGTCGTCTCGCAACTCGATGTCCGTGGTCGGGCCGGTAGCGCGAGCGTCTCCCCCGGCGGTGCACGACCGGTAGAGACGAGGTAGAACTGGGTCGCGAGATCGGCGCACCGGGTCGTGACCCGGTAGCGCAGCGACAGCGCCACCGTACGGGCCGACGGTGACGGGTGCGCCCGGTTCGGCCAGCGGGCGGGGTCACGCAGGGTTCGGGGACGACGGGACGACGCCCTGCGGTCGGACCGTGGGCGGCGTCGACGTCGACGGGATCCTTCGCGCGGCATCATCAGGAAGACGAGCAGGAGCGAGGTGACCTGAGTTCGCTCGCGAGCGATGATGGCGAAGTTCGAGAACGTCGAATACTCGACGACGAACGTCGATATCACCCCGATGCAATACAGCAAATATGGTCGGCGCCGGGCGCGACAAGTAGGAGTTCCAGAGCCGCCCGCGGAGAAGACGAAGACGCCCAGCAGCACCGCGAGGTTCTCGAACAAGCTGCGCAGTTCCTGGGGCGAATGGGCCTCGTAGGGCATCGGCCGGAACATGACCGTGAAGACGCCCAGCGGGAACTGCACCGGCGAGTTCACCTGCACGGGATGGAACTCCGAGCGCCCTTCACCCGTACGGTCGGCGACGCTCCCGAGCTCCTGGTCGATGCTCGCCTTGCTGAAGTTGCTGATACCGAGGAACCCCTTGGCCGCCGTGGCCACGACGCCGCCCATCACCACGATGAGGAACACGCTCAACAATGCCCGCCCGGCACCCTGTGAGCCCGCACAGGCGTAAAAGCTCGGCCAGCAGGAGACCGACGATCAACGTGATCCCGACGGGCGGCCTGACCATCAACACGGCATAGACCCCGAGGATGTACATCGACCAACCAAGGATGGAGCGGTTGGTCACGATGTCGGCGACGCCGAACGACGCCATGCCGACACCGAGAACCATCCACGAGTCCTTGCCGATCGCCGACGGCCAGAACGCCATCGACGGCAACAGCATCAGCAGCTGGAGGTACTTCAGATCGGGCAGGTTGGGCATTCGCGCTTGAACACGAGCCAGAAGAAGATCACGCCGAGGTACCCCATGAACCCGAAGACGAAGAAACCGCCCATGTACGACCACCAGGGCATGATCACGAACACGACACCGGTCACGAACCGAATGAAGGCCGTGCCCTCGAGCCGACCGATGTTGACCATGTGGAAGTGGCGCAGGCTCGGCGCAATATCGCGGCCCCACTGCGCATACTCGGTGGCATCGGATCGGCCGTAGACCTGGAGGCCGATCCAGTAACGCACGATGACGCCCATGAACTTGACCGCCAAGCCACCCATGAGGATCGGCACGATCGCGGGCTCGTGGAACGCGTCGGCGAGGCGCAGGCCACCGCGAGCGACTCCGCGATGAACACCAGCACCGGCAGGCGACGATCAGCGCCTTCGCGACGTTCGTGTTGCCCGTCACCGCGATGAGCACGAGCACGCCGACGGTCGCGCCCACGGCCGCAGTGGCGGTCCCGGTCCACTTCGGCGTCTGGTAGCCACCTGCCGCCGGCTGATCGTCGGGATCGTCGAACTCGGTTACTCCGTCCGCGGGTGGCGGCGGCGGCGGTTGGTCGTCGGTCAGCCAGCGACCAGCGCCACGCCCGGAACGGCTCCCCGAGCGGGATCCGCCGTGACGACTCGGGCTGCGGTGCGAACCGGAACTTGCTCTCCGGGACCGCGGGCGGCTCCGGGCGATCCTCGTCGTCAAGCCAGCGGGGCGAAAGCGGCTCACCGCGGCCTCTCCCGCACGACCAACGACGTGCTCCACGTCAGGCGGCGCAGGTACGAGGTGTCCCGCTCCGGAGGTACCTGCGGTCGGGGAACGCGAGCACCGACGCGTTTACGCGAGGCGATCGCGGACCGGGGCAGCACCCAGAAGGTCGCGGCGGCTTGCGTCGGGTAACGGTTCTCGCCGCCCACGTACGAACGCATGCGCCAACGATCGGCACGAGAAGGTACGACACGGACGCGCCCACGCCCGCCGCGGACCCGCCGGCGCCGACCCGAGGACCGTCTCGACGAGGCCAACCCGCGCGTTCGCGACAACGCGCGCGGAAGCGATCGCACCAGCACGATGGTCGCGGGAACATCGAGGCCGGCGGCGAGCAGTTGCACGACGTCGCGGACGGCAACGAGCCGCGGAACGTCGTCGCCGAGGACTGCGTGCACGCACACGTCCGCGAGCGCGAGCTGCGGCGCGAGGCAGCTCATCCGGTGGCCGCGCGAGATCGATGTGGTCGAGCGCGGCGACGAAGATCTACCTCGACGCCGAGCCAGACACGCCGAACAGGCCCCGTGTTCAACACGGTGAAGATGCAGCTCGAGACCGTCGTCGGCGACGAGCGCGATCGCCTTGACGAAGCGACGGTCGAACGACGAACGCGGCGCACCGAAGCGGCGCTGCAATCCCTCGCGCTGCAGGATCTCGACGGGTCGCGTCGATGTCGGCGCCGCGCACGAGCATGTCGCCGTCGCCGAAGGACCGCAGCGAAGGATCGTCGTAGTAGCGGTGTGCAAGAGCCGGCCCCTTGAGCAGGCGCGGGTCTCGATGCCCACGCGTCCAGGATCTCGTCACATTGCACGAGCATGCGCTCGATGCGCAGGTGAGAGCGAGTTGCTCCTCGTGGCGCTGCAACAGTTCGTCCGATTGAGCAGTCGTCAGACGCAACGCGCCACGTGACTCGGCGTGCACCGCGTGCCCACCCAACCGTTGTGACACAATGCCCGCGACGACCGCGGGCCACTGCGAGTCCGGACCGCGCCGAGATCGTTCGAGCCGGCCAAGCCGAAGCCGGCGATGCCGGCGAGGAACGGTTCGACCACGAACGGATCGATCGCCGACACGGTCACGCCGATTCCACGAGACCGGCGGCCGCGAGGGCGTGCAACGTCCACGCGACGTCGCCGGCGAGTACCTCACCGTCAGCGCCGTGACGAGCAAGCACCGCGACAACACCGTCGATCCGACGCGGTGTATCGAGCGACTCCCACACGGACACGGCTGCACCCTCGATCCGCAGCGGCGCCGGACAGCGGGAACCGAGACCACGAGACTCGTCGGGGTCCGGCGCACGAGCGAGCCGGCGACGCGCCGCCAGGTCGTAGCGGTAGGAGAAGATGCGCATGCGGGCGTCGACTCAGGTGTCTTGGCGAGGACTCGACCCGTCATCGGCGCTCATCTCGGACGATTCGGCACGGGTGAGGTCGACGAGCTCACGAGCCTTGACCGGCGTGTTGTAGCCGTACCCGTAACCGTAACCGTACCCGTAGCCGTAGCCGTAGCCGTAGCCACGACGGCTGCTGACGGCACCGACGATGGTCAGACCCACGACCGGCGCATCCAACCGGCGAAGCAGCTGGCTCGCCCGCTCAGCAGCGGAACGCTTCAGTGTCCGCGTCCTTGGCCAGGAGCAGGACGGCGTCGGCGTAGTCCATGAGGTCGAACGCGGCGTTGGCCAAGAGCAGCGGCGGCGTGTCGAGAATCACGACGTCGAAGCGTTCCCGCGCCTTTTCGATCACGGCCCGGCT